>NZ_SULI01000001.1 GCF_005518135.1 Shimia litoralis
TTGTATCCATTCAATCGGGTTGGATACATCTTAGCACGCTGTCCGAATTTGCCGGACCACTTCAGACTTCGGGTTGGGCGCGGTCGACGCTTGTGTTGTTCCGCAAGTCTTACGACAAGGTCGGAGAGATTGAAGACATGGGCAATGGATATGGCGAAATGGTCGATTGGTTCGCGCGCGCAAAATCGGTTGGCCTCAAGTTTCTTCTGCTTGATGAACCGCTGGCGCGCAGGCGTATCCACAGCGAAAGCTTGTCGTTCAAAGCTGATGAAAACCAAAAGGCAGATTTTCTCAAAGCTGCGATAAGGGCGCTGGAAAGAAAAAGACTCCAGTCGAAATGAAAGCCTATTTGTTTCCGCATCGGCTTTTGGCGCCGGCTGATGCCTATCTCGCGGCGCTTCATCCAAATCACAGGATTGCAAGCAAGGGAATAAGGCGCTGGGCACAGGATATGGATCCAGAAATGATTGGATATCCTGCGCACAAACTTATCAATTTGGCGCAGATCCGTTTTGCTGAACAGCTTGCCGATTTGCCGATTTCAGGTGTGTTCCAAAACATCGCACGGCAACACCGACTTAGATCATACGCGACGTTAAACAGCCTTGAGGCACTGCTTGCGCAGCCGGACATAAAGACTCTGGCACCTGTGGCGATCGGTGAAACCCGAGAGTGGCTGATGTCGCCCAAGGATCAGCCTCCAAATGTTGACCAGATTGAACTGGCTGTGGCTAAGCCGCATATTTTGGAAACTGTGACGACGGCACAAGCCCTTGGATTTATCTTGGATTGTACCCCATCTGTTCTAAAGGGCCGCAACGCTTTGGTTGCAAAAATGAGAAACCCACAAGGTGCGCGTTTGCGCCTTGTGGGGACGGGTGCATTGCCCAAAGACACCGCCCCCTCTGCGCGCATGCCAGAGTTGCAGGAAATGTCGCCCAAGGCCTATTGGCGCATGGTTCTTGCCCGAAGGTCCTGCATCCATGCGCGCGGAGATCAGATACTGTTTGATCTCAATAATGAGTACTCCCAATCTGGGCGGCATACAGAGTCCGGCGTTCTTCCGGCCCGACTTGGTATCCGTAAGCTTGTGCGCAGGTATCTTGGTTGGGATGGCAAGACCTAGAGTTCCGGGAGAACGGATTGCAGATAGCATCGGCCGCCTATGGATTTTGATACGGCGCAACCGCCCCCGCCGAGTTAGGGTTAACGTCATTTCTTAGCCATGCATTGGTGAAGATTTTTGCCTGTTCACAGGCCTGTGCAGGTCGATGCCCGCGCGCCAAATTGCACGCAATCGCAGTGGCCAGAGTGCATCCTGTTCCGCGTTTTCCGGACGCCAGTCTCGGGGCGTTGAACCTGAGATGCACAGAGCCGTCGATATAATGGTCTGTTGCGTCTGCGCCCTGACCATGGCCGCCCTTTATCAACACGGCTCTTGGTCCGGTTGCCAGAACTGCGCGCGCCTGAGCGGTGATGTCACATACGCTCTGTGCAACCTTCCGACGTGTCAGTATGGCGGCCTCAGGCAGGTTGGGTGTGATAACGTCGATATTCTGCAATAAGCTGTTCGGGAATGGCCCTGACAATAAACGCGCGCCAGAGCTGGATTTGATCACAGGGTCAAGCACGATGGGAACCGGGCAATCTGTAAGGGCGTGCGCCACTGCAGTCGCGATGTCCTTTGATCCCAGCATACCGATTTTTATGGCGAGCGGAGGGGCCGTGATAAGCGCGGCCTTGATTTGCTGGACCACAGCTTCGGGGGATAGCAGAGTGGTGTGAACCACCGCCGCATTTGTTTGAGCTGTCACCGCCGTGACGACAGGTAAAATTTCAAATCCCAGCATGCTGGCGGTGACGGTGTCACGGGTGAGGCCAGCACCGCCACTGCTGTCGGTTCCCGCGATGATCATGATCTTTGTCATTGGCAGGCCCGTGCCGCGATCAGCGCGATGTTCCGGTGCCCGCGTGCATGCAAGTTTGTCGCCACGCGCCAAGCGCGCAATCCGGAACTGCAACATAATACAACGCGTTGGTGTTCATGTGTCGGAAGGGTGGATGCGTTTTCTATGGACATCCGTGTCGCGATTGGGATGAGCATCTGGGGTGCCTCGGATGTGTCGCGTAACTCAATGACGAGATCCCCTGTTTGAACCATGCATTTTGACAAATACGGAAAGGCATAGTCCGGTTCAGGGCTGTCTGTAAAATTGAACCCACCAAAATGAAGGGTGGCCAGATCGACTGACAGCATCTGACCAAGCGGGGAGGGTGCGCAGTCAAGAAGCACTCGCAGCGCGAGTTGAGCCTGCAGCGCCCCCAATACGCCCACGGCCGGTCCCAACACGCCCGAACTGGCACATGTTGCGTCAGAATGGGGCGGGTCCGGAAAAACGGCCCGCAGAGAGGGGGCAGGGCCGCAAAATCCACCTATGTACCCAGACTGGCCCAATATACTTGCGGTTATGAATGGGGTTTTCGACGATAAGCACGCGTCTGATAAAATGTAGGACACTGCGAAGCTGTCGGCAGAATCAATGACGAGATCTGCGGTTTCAATGAAGTGTGCCGCATTTTTCGGGCCCAAATCTGTGATGTGGATTTGGATGTCGATGTCTGGGTTCAGAGCCAGCATCGCATCGTGTGCCGCTTCGACTTTGGGGCGGCCGATGTCGGACATCCGATAAAGTGGTTGCCGGTGGAGATTATGGTTTGCGACATGATCCGGGTCGATTAGGGTGATCTGTCCTACCCCCGACCCAGTGAGATATTGCAAAACCGGACAGCCCAACCCGCCAGCCCCGACGACCAGAACGCGCGCTTTGGCAAGATGGTTCTGACCTCTGGGGCCGACCTCGGGGAGCATCATTTGACGTGCATACCGGTTCATCATGCGCAGGCCTTGATCCAGTGTCGCGTCCGTGCCTCTGGGTCCTGTGCTTGCTGAATATCAGTGACCACTGCTGCGCTGTCGGCGCCGGCGGCGAATACGCCCGCAACCCGCTCTGGCGTGAGGCCACCAATTGCGACCAAAGGTGTGTCACCTGCCATGTTTTTCCAACGCGTCACGCGATCCAACCCCTGTGGTCCCCATTTCATCTTTTTCAGCAGGGTCGGGTACACAGGTCCAAGGGCGACATAAGCCGGATCATGTGACAGGGCGCGGTCCAGCTCGGCCTCGTCGTGGGTGGACAGGCCAACGCGCACCCCCGCCCGGCGCAGCGCGGCAAAGTCGGCCTGATCCATGTCTTCTTGGCCAAGGTGGACAAAGGAACAATTTAGATCCAGCGCGTGCTTCCAATAATCGTTCACAACCAGTTGGGCCCCTTCGACCGCGCAGAAATCCCGCGCTCGGGCAATCTGGCGGCGCACTTCGGCTTCGGTTTGGTCTTTGATGCGGAGTTGCACCAACTTTACACCAAGCGGCACCAGCAATTCGATCCGCGAGACATGGCCGGTAATAAGATAAAATCGTTCCATCAGCCCAACTCCGCCAAACCCAAGTATGGTGTCGACGGGACGGCCATGTCGCGTGGGCCCATAGGATCAGACAAAAATCCGGTACGCCCTGCTATAATGGCCCCAGCCATGGCCTGTGCCATGCCGACCGGATCGCCTGCCTTGGCGACGGCGGTATTGAGCAACACGGCATCCATGCCCAATTCCATGGCTTTCGCAGCATCTGACGGTGTTCCGATTCCGGCATCCACAATCATGGGGGTATTTGGAAAATGGGCGCGCATTGAGCGCAATGCATCCGGATTGCGCAGCCCCTGACCCGACCCAATAGGTGCCCCCCATGGCATCAATACCTCGCACCCAGCGGCAATCAGGTGTTCACCAACCACCAGATCGTCTGTTGTGTACGGAAAGACCTGAAATCCGTCGGCGGATAGGATGCGCGCCGCCTCGACCAAAGCAAACACATCCGGTTGCAAGGTGTCGGCGTGGCCGATCACCTCAAGCTTGATCCAGTTCGTGTCAAATACCTCGCGTGCCATCTGTGCGGTTGTGATGGCTTCTTGGACCGAATGGCAGCCTGCCGTGTTGGGCAAAATGCGCGCACCGGTTTGCCTCAACCGATCCCAGAAGATGCCTCCTGACCCATGGGCCGTTTCGCGACGCAGAGACACGGTGATGATCTCGGTGCCGCTGGCGCGGATTGCGGCGCTCAGGATGTCGGGGGATGGATATTGCGCTGTCCCTAATAGCAGGCGGGACGCAATTTCGGTGTCATAGAGTTTCATCCTATCCTCCTTGCATCGGGGCCAGAACCTCGAGGCGATCCCCTGCCGCGAGAGATGTGGTCTCGCGGTTTTGTCTGGGAACAAAGCTGCCGTTCAGGGCTGTGGCGATGGCGGGGCTGTCCAAGCCAAGCTCGGTCAGGGCGACGGCTAGCGTTTGGCCCATGATGTCATGCTGTTGTGCGTTCACGAAAATTTTCATGTGATCCCTCTGGAATAAGATGTTGGACGACCTGTGCCGCCATGGCGGGCGCAAGTAAAAAGCCGTGACGATAGAGGCCGTTGAGAAAGAGCGTCCGGCCGTGCCGTTCAAGACGTGGCAGGTTGTCGGGAAAAGCGGGGCGCACCCCTGCACCAGTTTCGATGACAGAGGCTTCGGCAAAGGCCGGATGCAGCGCAAAGGCGGCCCCAAGTAGTTCTGACAACGATCGGACCGTTGGCGCGCGTGTGGACGAGCTCTCGATCATTGTGCCGCCGATCATATAGACCCCACCTTGGCGCGGCACCAGATACAGGGGCATCCGCGGATGCAGAAGCCGCACAGTGCGGGTAATGTCGACCTCGTCGCTGTGTAAGATCGCCATTTCGCCGCGTACAGGGCGCAGGTGCGGCACCGTCGCCGCGATCCCGGTGCAATCCAGATCGACATGTGCGGGGGCTGGGGTATTCAAGCAAAGCTCAACACCGATGTCTTGCACGGCAGAGGCCAAGTCGCGCAATGCTCGGCGCGGATCCAGATGTGCTTCTTGATGAAAGAACAGACCGCGCGAAAACCTGCCCGATAGCGCGGGCTCCAGTTCCGCGATTTCTGGGCTGCTCAACTCACAATACCCACGTGTGCGCCGTGCAAACCGGATCAGGTCGGCGCGATCGCGAGGTGGCGCAACCACCAAAGTACCACGGCGAAAAACGGGGGTAATGTCCGCCCACCACTCAGCGGCCTGTGCACCAAGAGTGATAACGTCTTCTTCGGCGCTTTCGCGTTCGCACCATGGGGCAAGCATGCCGCCCGCAAAGCGGGCCACGCTGTTTTCTCCGACGTATGATCCGATGTCATAAACCCGCACGGACGCACCGCGCCGCGCGAGTTCCAGAGCCGAGGTCAGACCGGCAAGGCCCGCCCCGGCGATGGTGATCATTCGCCGGTGTCCGCGACAGGCAGATATATATCCCCAGCTTCACGGTATTTTGCAGCCATGGCTTCCATACCTTCTTTCTGGGCTTCGGCCCGGATGTCGTGGGAAATCCGCATCGAGCAGAACTTGGGGCCGCACATCGAACAGAAATGGGCGACTTTATGTGCTTGTTTCGGCAAGGTCTGGTCGTGGAAGTCTCGGGCTGTGTCAGGATCGAGGGACAGGTTGAATTGGTCTTCCCAGCGGAATTCAAATCGCGCCCGACTTAACGCATCATCGCGCCGCTGCGCCCCAGGAAGCCCCTTGGCCAGATCGGCGGCATGAGCGGCAATTTTATAGGTGATAACGCCCGTTTTGACGTCATCCCGATCAGGCAGGCCCAGATGTTCCTTGGGCGTCACATAACACAACATCGCGCACCCGAACCATCCGATCATGGCAGCTCCGATGCCGCTTGTGATGTGGTCATATCCCGGCGCGATATCCGTGGTGAGCGGACCAAGCGTATAGAATGGCGCCTCGTGGCAACATTCCAATTGCTTGTCCATGTTCTCCTTGATCTTGTGCATAGCCACATGGCCGGGTCCCTCGATCATGACCTGACAATCTTTGGCCCAAGCGATTTTGGTGAGTTCACCCAGCGTTTCGAGTTCGGCAAACTGTGCCTCGTCATTGGCATCTGCAAGAGAGCCGGGACGCAACCCATCCCCCAGAGAGAAGCTGACGTCGTATTGGCGGCAGATGTCGCAAATGTCTTCGAAGTGCTCATAGAGAAAGCTTTCGCGGTGGTGATGCAGACACCATTTGGCCATGATCGAGCCGCCACGGCTGACAATGCCGGTCACCCGGTTCACGGTCATCGGCACCATGTGCAGGCGCACGCCTGCATGGATCGTGAAATAGTCAACACCCTGTTCGGCCTGTTCAATCAACGTATCGCGGAACACCTCCCACGTGAGATCTTCGGCAATGCCATTCACTTTTTCCAGCGCCTGATACATCGGGACAGTACCAATCGGTACGGGGCTGTTGCGAATGATCCATTCGCGCGTGTTGTGTATGTTCCGGCCGGTGGAAAGATCCATCACCGTGTCGGCCCCCCAACGTGTGGCCCACACCATCTTGTCGACTTCTTCCTCCATGCTAGAGGTGACCGCAGATGTACCCATATTGGCGTTGATTTTAACAAGGAAATTGCGCCCGATGATCATCGGCTCGCTTTCGGGGTGGTTGATGTTGGCGGGGATGATGGCGCGGCCAGCGGCGACCTCTTTGCGGACAAATTCGGGTGTCACATAGTCAGGAATGCTGGCGCCCCAGTCGGTTCCATCGCGATGACACGGGGCCAATTCACGCAATTGGTTTTCGCGAATTGCGATGAACTCCATCTCTGGTGTCACAATTCCGGCGCGGGCATAGGCCAATTGGGTCACGGCCTTGCCACCAATGCTGCGCAATGGACGTGGTTTGACTGGAAACTCCGGAACCAGCCTGTCACCCTCGACAAAGCCGTTGTCAGCGGTGGTGATCTTTCGACCGTCATATTCTTGGACGTCATCACGCGCATTGATCCATTTGCGCCGTAATGGTGCAAGACCCCGCTTAATGTCTGTTAGGATTGCTGGGTCTGTGTACGGGCCGGAACTGTCATACACCGGAAGCGGCGCTTCGCCTGCAGTGGGGTGCGTGGAAACTTCTCGCATCGGCACACGGACATCAGGGTACATGGTGCCATCCACATAAATTTTGCGAGATGCAGGGAATGCATCTGTGGTGATCTTTGGATTGGGGACAGTCATTTTGGCGCTCCTTAAGCGTAAGCTTTAAAAAAACACCAGATGAGCGTGGGGAGGATGCGAAGCACACTGTGCCTCTTTTCAGGTCGCAAAAACGAGGGATTCCCGGTGCGACCTTAGCTTCCTACGCCAGTATCAACTGGGTCAGGTTCAAAGGGTCGCGTCGCCGGGCAATTGCCCTGTCAGCCTCTCAGTCCCCTAGGTGGGACTCCCCCGCGTGGGTCTTGTATAGGTAAGGATATTCCGGTCGGCAAGTTCAGTTTTTGAGGCATGGCCTGTCGGGCGGTGCACCTGACAACGCAGAATGGCCAGTTCGGTGCAGAAGGAGGTGATTTGATTCACGGTACCCTTAAAATGCTGAAGTCAACTTGGGGACGTGATCGTTATTGATGTGTGGATTTCATGGATATATGATTTAAAATCAATATGTTAGTGTTGATTTGGATGCGGTCTGCATGTTTGCACAGTTGTCCCTCTCGAAATAGCACTATGATCCTTGGATCGCGCTGCTACTGTGCGGGCGCGAGTAAGAGGAGCAGGAGCTGAGATGTCACCGATTATTGAAATTCGTGATCTGCAAAAAACCTATGCAGGTGGCTTTCAGGCCCTGAAAGGTGTGACGTTAGATATCGATGCAGGTGAAATTCTTGCGTTACTCGGACCAAACGGTGCGGGGAAAACAACGCTGATTTCGACAATTTGCGGCATTACCAATCCGAGCCGGGGCACCGTTGCGGTCGATGGGCATGATGTTGTGCGGTCCTATCGTCAGGCGCGCCAAATGATTGGATTGGTGCCCCAAGAAATTAATTTGGAACCGTTTACGACCGTCATCGACACCGTGCGGTTTTCACGTGGCTTGTTTGGCAAGCCGCGCGATGACGCCTATTTGGAAAAAATCTTGCGCCAGTTGTCTTTGTGGGACAAGCGATCTGCGCGCACGATGGAGCTGTCGGGCGGCATGAAGCGCCGCGTGATGATTGCCAAAGCGCTGTCACATGAGCCACGTATTTTGTTTCTGGACGAACCGACAGCAGGTGTCGACGTCGAGCTTCGCAAAGAAATGTGGGATGTTGTCGCCGAGCTGAAAGCTGGTGGCGTGACCATCATTCTGACCACCCATTATATTGAAGAGGCAGAAGCGATTGCCGATCGTGTCGGTGTCATCAATGGTGGCGAGCTATTGCTGGTGGAACCCAAGGCCGATTTGATGCGCCGTATGGGGCAAAAACATCTGCAGATCGAATTGCAAGACACCTTGCCCGAAATCCCAGAGAGCTTGAACGCTCATGATCTGGAGCTGGATCCAGAGGGGCATATTTTGCGATATACTTACGATACGCGCAAAGAACGCACGGGCATCACCGGCTTGCTGACTGATATTGCCGCTGCTGGTTTGGTGTTGCGTGATATTCAAACCCAAGAAAGCAGTCTTGAAGATATCTTTGTCACTCTGGTGAAGGAGAATGCAGCATGAATCTTGCCGCGGTAAAAGCAATTTACGTGTCTGAAATGGCACGATTCTTTCGAACGCTGGCGCAGAGCTTTCTGTCTCCGGTGATCTCTACGTCATTGTATTTTGTGGTGTTTGGCGCCGCGATCGGCAGCCGAATTGATCAGGTCGAGGGCGTCGCATATGGTGCGTTTATCGTGCCCGGCCTTGTGATGCTTTCGGTGATGACCCAAGCGATCTCGAACGCGTCCTTTGGCATCTATTTTCCAAAATTCATTGGCACGATTTACGAGCTTCTTTCTGCGCCAGTGAATTTTCTCGAGATCGTACTTGGATTTGTCGGGGCTGCCGCCACCAAGGCGCTGTTTATCGGGGTTGTGATCCTGGGCACGGCCGCCTTGTTTGTGGATCTGCAAATCTTGCATCCGTTCGCAATGATGGCCTTTCTTGTGCTGACCTGCACAAGCTTTGCGCTGTTTGGGTTTATCATCGGGATTTGGGCGCAAAATTTCGAACAGCTTCAGCTGATACCGCTGTTGGTGGTGACGCCTTTGGTATTTTTAGGCGGGTCATTTTACTCGATCTCGATGTTGCCGCCTGTGTGGCAGACCATCACCATGTTTAATCCGGTCGTATACCTCATTTCTGGATTCAGGTGGGCCTTTTTCGGGATTGCCGATGTGCCGGTCGGTCTGAGCTTGTTGGCGATTTCAGGGTTTACCGTCCTGTGTTTGGGGGCCGTTTGGATGATCTTTCGAACCGGATGGCGTATTCGCAACTAGACCGCGCGTTTGTTGAAAGTGCTGCGCGCCACGTCTGGGAACTCGACTTTTACGTAACGAAACTCGCGCTAGCGTTGCAAAATGATGTAAATCTTTGACAAGGGGCCGCTTTCCTGCGGCTCCTATCTTGTTTGTCTGTACGCACGCTTTTAAATGCCAATACATGAAACGCTGGATCCCATTTATAAAAACCCCTCCGACCGTAGCCGTATTGCGCCTGTCTGGTGCCATCGGAGGAGGCAACCGTGCCGCCCTGAATGATCAAACACTGGCGCCATTGCTGGAAAAAGCCTTTAAGAAAGGCAAACCCGCAGCCGTTGCACTTCAGATCAATTCGCCGGGCGGAAGTCCGGTTCAATCGTCATTGATTGGGGCACGCATTCGCCGCCTTGCAGAAGAGCATGATGTTCCCGTGTTGGCCTTTGTCGAAGACATCGCCGCGTCTGGCGGATACTGGTTGGCGGCTTCTGCCGACGAAATATATGCGGACGAGAGTTCGATTGTTGGATCAATCGGTGTGATTTCGGCCGGATTTGGCGCACATGTCTTTCTGACACGCCAAGGGATTGAACGTCGCGTGCATACCGCCGGTAAATCCAAATCTATGATGGATCCGTTCCGGCCTGAAAATCCCGCTGACGTTAAACGGTTGCGCGGAATGCTCGAGCAAATTCATGCCAATTTTATCAATCACGTCAAAACCCGTCGTGGTCCAAAGCTTCAGAATATACCAGAGATGTTCACAGGCGAAGTCTGGATCGGACGCGAGGCGCAAGAGATTGGCTTGATTGATGGCATCGGGCATTTGGCGCCGGTGCTAAAGGAAAAATTTGGCAAGGACGTCAAGGTGCGTCGCTATGATGCCAAACGTCCTGTCTGGCAGCGGTTTGGGGCCAGTGTGGCCCAAGACGCCATTGCCGGTCTAGAAGAGCGTGCAGACTTTGCACGTTTCGGGCTGTGAGATGATTTTCAAGATTGTCATACTGTTCCTTGTCGGGATGGGCGTGCTTGCGATGTTTGGCAAGCTGAATTACCCCGGTAAGGCGCGGTTGCAGTCTGCCAAATGCCCCAAATGCGGGCGCTATAAGATCGGCAAGGGCCCCTGCGCCTGCCAGAAACACAAGGGATAGACGATGGAATGGCTTTGGGCCTCTCTGGGGTTGGTTATCCTACTGCTTGCGGGTGATGCGCTGGTGCGCGGCGCTGTGAATTTGGCACTGCGTCTGGGGATTCCGGCGCTGATCGTCAGCCTGACGATTGTCGCTTTTGGGACCTCTGCGCCCGAACTGCTGATTTCTATTCAGGCAATCCTCAAGGGGGTTCCGGGATTGGCGCTGGGCAATGTGGTCGGGTCGAATACGGCCAACATCCTTTTGGTGTTGGGGTTCCCGGCCATGCTGGCGGTGATGCACACGTCAGGGTGTGAATCGCGCAAAAGCTATATTCAAATGATGTTGGCGACGGTGGTGTTTATCATTCTGGCCCATCGTGGGGTTTTCGGATTTGGTTCTGGGTTGATCCTGCTGTCGATATTGGCGCTGATTTTGATGGATGCGCTGCGGGATGCACGTGCCCATCGACGTGCAAACGGCAAATGTGAAGACGAAGAAGAACCCGAAGGTGCCGACCCGAATATGCCGTGGTGGAAGATTATATGCTTTTTGATGCTGGGGCTTATTGGTCTGCCGTTGGGCGCGGATTTGTTGATCGACAGCGCAGAGGTCATCGCGCGAGAATTTGGGGTCAGCGAAACAGCTATCGGTTTGACGTTGGTTGCACTGGGTACGTCATTGCCTGAATTGGCCACGACGACGATGGCGGCCTTGCGCCGTCAAGCGGACGTTGCGCTTGGGAACGTGATCGGTTCGAACATGTTTAACCTGTTGGCCATCATCGGTATTGCAACATTCGTGGGTCCGATCCCGGTCGAAAGCGCATTTTTACAGGTAGACTTGTGGGTGATGCTTGGGGCGTCTTTGTTGTTGGTTCCATTTGTGTTTTTCAAGCGCGATATAACCCGTGTTTGGGGGGTAGCCCTGAGCCTGCTGTATGTGGTCTATGTTGTCGGTGTGTTCATCTGGTAAGAGAGGCCCGCGCATGACCCGAGCATTGGTCACAGGAGCTGGTAAAAGGCTTGGTCGCGCAATGGCGCTGTGCCTTGCCCGACGCGGATATGATGTTGCGGTACATTTCTCCAGCTCTGCGCCCGAGGCGCATGCTGTTGTTGGTGAGATTCAGACGCTTGGTCGCAAGGCTGTGGCGTTGCAAGCTGATCTGCTGGACGAACAACAAACCCAAGCGTTGCTCCCTGCGGCTGCAACGGCACTGGGCGGGGACATCACTTGTCTGATAAATAATGCATCCATATTTGAATATGACCGCATTCAAACGGCCACACGCGAAAGCTGGGACCGGCATATCGAAAGCAATATGCGCGCCCCGTTTGTGCTGATCCAGAATATGGCAGCCCAAGGGCTGAAGGCCCGCACAGATGCGCAGGGTGAACAAGAAGCGGCCGGTCTGATCATAAATATGCTGGATCAACGGGTGCGCAAGCTGACGCCAGAATTCTCGACATACACGTTGGCCAAGATGGGACTGTGGGCGTTGACCCAAACTGCGGCGCAGGGGCTCGCGCCGCATATCCGTGTGAATGCCATCGGTCCGGGTCCTACCTTGATTGGGGCGCGCCAAACAGAAGAACACTTTGCCGCCCAGAGGGAGAATACGATCCTTAAACGCGGCTCAAATACGTCGGATATCGTCGCGGCTTTGGGGTACTTCCTAGAGGCTTCAGGCGTCACCGGCCAGCTGCTTTGCACGGATGGTGGGCAGCATCTGGGATGGCAGACGCCCGATATCATTTCGCCAATGAATGGGGTGACCTGACGGAAGTTTTGCACGCATCACGAACGAGTTACAAAAGCGTTACAAATTTATTAATGTTTTCAATCGTTTGGCCTGTGGGTAAAAATTTTTCGTTTAATAACAATAAGTTAAAATTATGCCTAATTTTTAGGCACCTATCGGAAATAGGCAAAAAACAACGATAAATTGGCATTCAACAAAAGATATCTCCAGACTTATCCACAGAAAAAGTGGACATGTTTTCTCTTGCTCCGAGCCTCTTAAGATTGCAGCGGCAGCCAAAGAATCATATTTCAGGTGACAATGGAAAAGAATGACACACCTCTTCAGCAAGCTCCGGTAAGGTCTCATGACGAGAGCCTGACAGGGCATGCGTTAATCCAGAGCTATCTCAAGACTCTGGATGGCTCTCCGGGCGTGTATCGGATGTTGGATGAGCAGGCGCGTGTGCTCTACGTCGGAAAGGCACGGAACCTGCGTGCGCGCGTGTCGAGTTACGCGCGACCTACGGGTCATACAGGGCGCATTGCGCGCATGATCTCGGAAACAGTGTCGATGATGTTCATCACGACCAAGACCGAAACCGAGGCATTGTTGCTTGAGCAGAACCTGATCAAGCAGCTTAAGCCGCGGTACAATGTGTTGTTGAGAGACGATAAGAGTTTTTCCAACATCCTGGTTCGGGATGGGCACGCGTTTCCTCAGATCAAAAAACATCGTGGGGCGCGTAAGGAAAAAGGGTCATACTATGGCCCCTTTGCCAGTGCGAGCGCGGTCAGCCGTACGCTCAGTCAATTGCAAAAGGTATTTCTTTTACGCAACTGTTCGGATTCAATGTACGAGAGCCGCACCCGCCCTTGTCTGCAGTATCAGATCAAACGCTGTTCCGGTCCATGTGTGGGGAAAATCTCGCAAGAAGAGTATGCAGAGACCGTGCAGGATGCAAAGCGGTTCCTTTCAGGCAAGTCGACCCAAATTCAAGAAACATTGGCCAAGCAGATGGCGAAAGCCTCAGATGCAATGGAGTTCGAGCAAGCGGCAACCTTGCGCGACCGTATTCGTGCTCTGACGCACGTGCAAACCTCGCAAGGGATCAACCCGCGGAGCGTGCCCGAGGCCGATATTGTCGCGTTGCATCTTGAAAGCGGACAGGCCTGTGTTCAGGTGTTTTTCATCCGCGCCAATCAAAACTGGGGAAATCATGCATATTACCCGCGTGTCGGCAGTGATGTCGAAACCGCAGAGGCGCTCGAGGCTTTTCTGGGCCAGTTTTATGATAGCAAAGCACCGCCGCGTCAGGTGATCCTATCTCATGAAATCGAGAATATGGATTTGATGATGCAGGCTCTCAGCGACAAGGCCGGTCGCAAGGTCGAGTTGGTTGTCCCCAAACGCGGCGAAAAAGCCGAACTGGTCAGTGGCGCTGCGCGCAATGCCAAAGAAAGCCTTGCGCGGAAAATGTCAGAGACAGCGACCCAAAAGAAGCTGTTGCAAGGTGTCGCCGATGCCTTTGGGCTTGAGGGACCTCCAAATCGGATCGAGGTCTATGACAACTCGCATATTCAAGGCACAAACGCTGTGGGTGGAATGATTGTGGCTGGCCCCGACGGGTTTATGAAAAACAGCTATCGCAAGTTTAATATCAAAGGAGAGGACCTGACGCCGGGTGATGACTTTGGTATGATGAAAGAGGTTCTTACCCGCCGCTTTAAAAGGCTTTTGAAGGAAGACCCGAACCGCGTGCAAGGCATGTGGCCGGATCTGTTGCTGATTGATGGCGGTGCGGGACAGGTCAGCGCTGTTGCCAGTATCATGCAAGAATTTGGTGTTCAGGACATTCCAATGGTTGGCGTGGCCAAAGGTGTGGACCGTGACCACGGAAAAGAAGAGTTTCACCGCATGGGGCAACGGCCTATGGCGCTGCAGCGCAACGATCCCGTGTTGTATTTTATCCAACGGATGCGTGACGAGGCGCACCGGTTTGCCATTGGTACCCACCGCGCCAAGCGGTCCAAGGCCATTGGCGCAACCCCGCTTGATGATGTGCCAGGGGTTGGCGCGACGCGTAAACGGGCGTTGTTGGCGCATTTCGGAAGTGCAAAAGCTGTCGGACGGGCCAATTTGGTGGATTTGAAGGCCGTAGACGGCATCTCTGATGCACTGGCCGAAACGATCTATAACTATTTTCAGGATAAATAGACCGCGGTCTTGGGCCTGTTGGCGCGAATACTCCCGCCTGTCTTCAATCGGCCAAGGGCCGCCTTGGGCCAGTTGGGCATGGCGCCGCGCAAATGCGCGGCGCCCATCCCGAGAATTTAGCGCCGCTTTGGTGAGGCAGTGCCGCCTTTGGTTTTGTTCGCGGCAGCGCGGGCCTTGTTTTTCTTGCTGTTTGGCTTGCCCTTTGGGGGTGGGGGGCCTTTTGGTCCATCACCGGCATTTCTGCTGTCTTTGCCATAGGGTTTTCCTGCGGGTTTGCTGAACTTGGCAGAGGGTTTGCCGTCAGATTTGTACGCAGGTTTATCGCCATCATTGGACTTGCGGCGTGGTTTGGACGATGTGACAACGCCTTCGGGGCGGCTGTGCTCTGGTTTTGGAGCACGAGGCTTGTACGCTGGTTTATCACCGCGCTCTGGCTTGTCTTTCCAGTCGCCGCCTTTGCCACTTTTGCGGTGGGGCTTGTCGCCATAAGATTTCCGCGGCTTTGACGGACCGTCAAAAGAGGGGCGTTCAGAGTGAGAGAATTCTGGGGCCTTGTTTAGTTTCTCAAGCTTTGCACCATGTTCTACGGTCATGTCGGACCCAACCTTGGACAAAAACTTGTCCACGCTGGATTTGAGAATCTGAACGTAAGACTTATCCTGCTGGATGCGGATTGCGCCGATATCATCCTTGTTCAGATCGCCTGCTTTACACAGCATTGGCAACAAGCGACGTGGTTCTGCACCCGCAGCACGCCCGCCTTCAACAGAGAACCAGACACTTTCGCCGAACTCTGTTCTTGGGCGGGGTTTGTCACGCTCGCCGGTATGGGCAGACAGTTCTTCCGGTGCAGAATGGCGCGCTTTGTGCATCCGCAGGAACGCGGCGGCAATTTGCTCAGCGTTAAAGGTGTCGAGCAGTTTTGCGACCGAGGGCGCCTCGCTTTCGGTGACGGCTTCAAGCCAGCTGCTATCAGAGAGCATCCGCTCTTCGTCACGTGCGTTGACGGCGTCAGCAGACGGCGCCTCGCACCACTCGGGTGTGACTTTTGCACTATTCAAAAGGCGTTCGGCTTTGCGGCGTACCTTTGGCGGCACGATCAGAGCACTGACGCCTTTGCGTCCGGCACGCCCGGTACGGCCAGACCGGTGCAACATGGTTTCATGGTTGTTCGGAAGTTCTGCGTGCACCACCAGATCAAGGTTTGGCAAGTCGATGCCGCGCGCTGCCACATCTGTGGCCACACAGACGCGTGCACGTCCATCGCGCATCGCCTGAAGCGCATGTGTCCGTTCTGCTTGGGACAATTCACCTGACAAAGCCACAACAGGAAATCCGCGGTTGGACAAACGGGTGGTCAAGCGGTTGACCATGGCGCGTGTGTTGGCAAAGACAATCGCGTTTGGCGCTTCGTAATAGCGCAAGACGTTGATGATCGCGTTTTCGGAATCGCGCGGGGACACCTGCATTGCACGATAGGAAATATCCGCGTGCTGAGTCGTTGTAGACGTCGTTTGAATGCGCTCGGCGTCTTTTTGATAGCTCTTGGCCAAAGTCGCAATGTCACGTGGAACGGTTGCCGAGAACAACAATGTCTGACGATTTTCGGGTGCTTGACCCAAAATATATTCCAGATCTTCGCGAAAGCCGAGATCAAGCATTTCGTCGGCTTCGTCCAGAACAACAGCTCGCAAGCTGCTTAGGTCGATGGATCCGCGCATGATGTGGTCGCGCAAACGGCCGGGCGTGGCCACTACGAAATGTGCACCGCGTTCCAGAGCACGGCGTTCGTCGCGCATGTCCATGCCGCCGACACAAGATGCCACCACAGAGCCTGCCTTGGCATAAAGCCATGCAAATTCGCGTTTTACCTGCAACGCCAGTTCACGGGTTGGCGCGATGATCAAAGCCAAAGGCGCACCTGCGCGCTCGAGCTGTTCATCGTCACCAAGAACGGTCGGGGCTATGGCCAGACCAAACCCGACGGTTTTTCCCGATCCGGTTTGCGCCGAGACCAAAAGATCGCGTCCAGCCAGAGCGGGGTCGCTCACGGCCTCTTGGACTGGTGTCAGGGTTTCATATCCACGATGCGCCAACGCATCGGCTAGGGCTTGTTTCACAAGGGGCTCTTTCACTTGAATCATTCAGGGTCGTTCAGCCACTTCTGGCCGGAACGCCGTGGGCGTGCATGCATCTCAAGGGGCAAGTGGGGGCATCTAGACTGTTTGTAGAAGAATGTATAGCCCAAGTCGCGAAAGGCGCGGGTTCTTGCGACAACCATGCTTCCCACCACGGCGCAGACACGTTAGGAAGAGCGCATGACTTGGAATATACCAAATATCCTTTCGGTGCTTCGCTTGCTTGCCGCTCCTATGCTGGCAGTGATGTTTCTGTACTTCACCCGTCCATATGCGGATTGGTTTGCGTTGATGCTGTTTATTCTGGCGTCAATCACGGATTGGTTTGATGGCTATCTGGCGCGCGCTTGGGGGCAGGAGACCAAACTTGGGGCGATGATTGATCCCATTGCCGACAAAGCCATGGTTGTCATCGCGTTGATGGTGATTGTGGGGTATTCCTCGATGTCGCCCTGGTTGGTCTTGCCTGCCACGGTCATTTTGTTTCGCGAGGTCTTTGTCTCGGGGTTGCGGGAATACCTTGGTGATGTGTCTGGCACGCTCAAGGTCACCAAACTGGCAAAATGGAAGACCGCCACACAGATGGTCGCGATTTCGTTTCTGTTTGGACACAGCGTTTTTGAGCATTACCTTGGGATGTCGTCTATGGGGATGGATCAAGGGCTTGTTGACCAAATCATGTTGGGGCAGGTTGAGGATACACAGGGGCTTGGTTGGAAATACGATGGTATGGTCTGGGCAGGTTGGAGCGGTATGGCCTTGCTATGGATTGCCGCGATCCTGACAGCTGTGACTGGGCTTGACTATTTCCGTAAAGCGGCCCCGTATCTAAAGGACTGACGATGAAACTGGATGTGCTGTATTTTGCGTGGGTGCGTGAGCGCATCGGGTTGGCAAAAGAACAGATCGACACAGAGGCCACCACAGTGATGGATCTGGTGCGCGAGCTTGAGGCCCGTGAAGAGCGCTATGCAGCTGCGTTTGCAGACATCTCTGCGCTTCGTGTTGCAGTCGATCAGGAGTTGACGGATTTTGAAGCCTCGCTGAGTGGCGTCAGAGAAGTGGCGTTTTTCCCACCTATGACGGGGGGCTGATATGCGTGTGTTGGTCCAGTCAGAGCCCTTTGACTTTGGCAAGGAAGCCCAGGATTTTGCATCGGGCCACCATACCATGGGCGCGATCGTCACCTTTACTGGCATTGTACGTGATTTGGCTGATGGCAGTTTAGACAGGATGGTGATCGAGCACTATCCGGGCATGACGCAAAAGGCGCTGAACAAGATTTCCGAACAAGCGATGGAACGCTGGAACCTTGGAGACGTATTGGTGATTCACCGAACCGGTGATCTTGCCCCCGGGGATATGATTATGATGGTGGCCACAGCCGCCCCCCATCGCAAGGATGCGTTCGAAGCCGCAGAGTATTTGATGGACTACCTCAAATCCCGCGCACCGTTCTGGAAGCAGGAATTCACGTCTGATGGTGCAAAATGGGTCGCCGCAAAACAAGATGACGAAGACGCATTAACCCGTTGGTAGGGCTCCCGCCGGTCGGCGATGCATAGCATCTTCTCCCGTTGGGCCCAGCCTCGCTTCGCTCGGCGGATACCTGCACCCTTTGAGGGATAACAATGCTCTAGGAGTGTGTGCGCTCGATATGATTGCGTAGCTCTTCGGCTTCGTGCCGCGCATCACGCAGCCCGTCCATAGCGGCCGTCAACTCGGCTTCGGTCTGGGCAAGCTGATTGGTCAGCTCGGCCTCACGTTGCTGCAAATAGGTGATGGCTTGGTCGCGTGTTTCTTCCGCTTCGTGAAGCTCTTGGCCCATGCGCTCGAGTTGATCGACGTCTGATTGCGACACCCGCGTAAACCGATGGATGAGCCAGTTGGCAAACCAACCCATACAGAACGCAACAAACAGGATGATAGCCGTGGTGAGGATGAACTCAGTTCGTGTCATCGGTTTTCTCCTGAGCGTTTTGTGCGCCGGCATCCGGCTGAGTATTGGTGGGTGTTGTGTCTGTTTCGGGCGTCACGTCTGCGCTGCCTGTGTCTTGTGGTTCTGAGGCTGAGTTTCCATCGCTTGCCGCAGTGGGTTGCGTCGCGGTGTCTGGTGTCGACACTGCCTCAGCAGGATCAGCAGGATCAGCAGGATCAGCATCCGGGGCTTTTTCAGAAGCTTCCAACGTTGTCTGCTCTTCGGCAACAGGCGCGGGGCGGAAGAGAACGAATTCGATCCGCCGGTTGGCCTCGCGTCCGGCTTCGGTATCGTTGTCCGCAATTGGCTGACTTTCGCCATAGCCTTTTGCGGAATAGCTGGACGTGAGAATGCGCCGCTCTTGCAGGGCTGTCAAAACAGATTGCGCGCGCGTCTGGCTGAGCGCCTGATTCATTTCTTCGCGGCCCTGACTGTCAGTGTGCCCCTGAATCTCTAGACGCACGTCGGCGCAGTCTTTCAAGACCTCTGCGATTTGATCCAAAATCGGTCCGGCATTTTCATCCAGAGTGCCCGATCCCGGTTTAAACTTGATCTGTTGGTCTGTCAGGATGTTCTTGATGGCAAGTTCGCACTCGTCCGGAGACGGCAGTTGTGCGACTGGATCCAGCTTTTCCGAATATGTCACATCAATGGTAAAATGATCCGATTGCGACAGCTTGTCGGCCAGCAATTGTGCGATGACAGCATTGGTTTCCTGACTTCCTGTTGTGCCGCGCACGCCAAGACTATCTGGTGTGACCATCAGCACCCCATTGTGTAGCTTTGACAGGGCATCCAGACCGGCCATCACACGAATTGACCAAGACGCCGGAAGAGCTGTGTCCAGTCGCGCCGCCATATAGACATCAGACGTTCCAAAACGCGCGTGGGCATAGCTCTCTGTTGTGGAGCGGCTCAAGTCATCTCGCAAGCGCCCGCGCATTTGCAGCAATCCTTCGGGGCTGAGCGTGGCAGTGAATTCCGGAATGCCGGTGTCGTCGGCTTCAAGCGCGACGGGTAACGTTGCATGCAAAGCAAACACATCAGGCAAGGCGGCTTCCATTTCGCCAATCACCTTGTCAAACGTCGCTTGATCTGTGCCGATCTGGGCCACCAAGGTGATGTCGGCATCGGAAAATGTCACCGATCCTGCACCAAGTTCAGCCAGCCCTTGAATGGCGGTCGTGACCGCATCTTGCCAGCTTGGTGATGGCACACCCAACCCGATGGTACAGGTGGCAGCACGTTCCATACCGGCCAGTGCCGCAGCCTTTAAAATTGCGCCCTGAGCGTCTTGGGTATCAGCAGAGCACGCGTCAAACCGTGCGCCACTTTCATCAATCAAAAAGCGCAGCGTAAATGGCGTGATCACGGGGCGCGGCGCCGAGATATCCATGGTCAGAACCACACCGGTTGGTGCTTTGCGTGTCAGCTTGGATTGAATTTTGTCACGAGCTTCTTGGCTGTCGCTCATTGCGGTGATTTGAACTTGGCCGGATTCAACCGAGATTTTGGAACGCGGCAAGAAGTCCAATGCCCAAAGCGCATAGGTCAAGGCCTCGGCCCAGCCGTCAGGAACGTCATAGGCTGCCGTTTCCAAAAGGTCTGTGACGTTCGCAGCCCCTGCCAAGTCATGCAGATCTTCCACGATCTCGTCCCGATCAGACCCGCGCGGGATCAAGCCGATCAGAGAAATACCAGAATCGTTGCGCAGAATTTCGACAGAAAATCTTGGCGGGGCAATGTCTGCGGTCGCAGCAACCTGCATGTTATCAATTACGCGCGCGGCATCCACAACCGCGCCAGCTGCTGAAATCGCGTTAAAGCGTGTCGCTTCGCTTGGGGCGACGCCTGTAATAAATACCTGAAGCCCCTCGGCATGGACATTTGCCCATGTCATGCCTTTTTCGGTCAGTTGCCGAAGCACTTCGCGCTCGGAGTTGTCTTCGATGAGGTCGGCAGAAAAACTGGCTGCGACAAGGCTGAGAGCAGCTGCCGAGGCGTAGGTCGCAGTGATGGTCAACAGAGAGGACAGGCGCATTCAGGGGCGGTCTTATACTATTTGATTTCGAGGTTGATACGACGCGGGGTCACAGACTTCAATCACAGGAACAGCGCAGCGGCAAAAAACAGCAAGGGAAGCAAACCTGTATCGCGGCTTGACCGGAAAAGTTTGAGCAGCACGTCATTGTCATCGGTGTTCAACTGTCTCAATTGCCACTGCATATGCCAGCCCATCATCCAAGGAGCCAAGAGCGCTACGCCTAACGAAAGAGGGCTGCGATCCACACAAGCCAATATGACAGCGACCCCCATCAATGCCACTGTGACGACCAGAAACGCCTGAAGCCATTGCGCGGTTTTGTCAGCAAACAGGCGCGCTGTCGATTTCACACCAATCAACGCGTCGTCTTCGGTGTCTTGATGGGCATAGATCGTATCGTAAAATAATGTCCACGAAATCCCCGCCCCATAGAGAATCACAGCAGGCCAATGCAGGGCGCCTGTATGGGCCGTCCATGCCAAAAGGGCCCCCCAGTTAAAGGCCAGCCCAAGAAACACCTGAGGCCACCAAGTAAAACGTTTGGCAAAAGGATATACGGCCACGGGCAACAGTGACAGAATGCCCAGCAAAATTGCATTCTGATTGAACGTCAGCAACACCCCAGAGGCGATCAGAGCTTGCAGGCCCATCCAGACTGCGGCTTGTTTTGCGCTGACCTGTCCCGATGGAATTGGACGTGATCGGGTGCGTTCAACTTGTGCGTCAAAATCGCGATCTGTGATGTCATTCCACGTACATCCGGCACCGCGCATAAGCCACGCCCCCGCCGCACATCCCACAGCGATCCATGCATCGAACCAACTGGCCTGACCGTCATAGAGCATTGCTAGCAACAGGCCCATCCAGCAAGGCAACAATAGAAGCCACGTTCCGATCGGGCGATCGGCACGGCTTAGGCGTAGATAGGGGCGCGTCTTGACCGGAGCCAGATGATCGACCCAATTTCCCTGCACGGCATCGGAAACCTGATCTTGGGGCTCTGGTGTTGTGGGCGTGTCGGCCATAAGAAGGATTCCATGAAACAGGCTAAAGTCAGATTGTATGTAGAGCACCCATTGGGGGCAGGGCAAACGGTTCCTCTGAATCGGGATCAGGCACATTACCTTTTTGGGGTGATGCGCATGGGCGCGGGGGATCCGTTGTTGTTGTTTAACGGGCAGGACGGCGAATGGCTTTGTACCGTGGCGCATGCCGGAAAACGCGGCGGAGAGCTTCTCTGCCAAGAGCAGACCAAACCCTTGCAGATGCCGCCCGACCTGTGGCTGATTTTCGCGCCGATCAAAAAGGCGCGCACGGATTTTATCGTCGAAAAAGCTGCTGAAATGGGCGCCGCGCAGATAATGCCGGTGCAGACAGAGTTTACGAACTCGGATCGTATTCGACAGGATCGGCTTCAGGCGCATGCGCTTGAGGCCGCAGAACAATGCGGCGGCACCTATGTGCCCGTCGTTCATAATTTGCAGAAACTGGATCGGCTGCTGTCTGACTGGCCACAAGATCGCCAATTGATGTTTTGCGACGAGGCCGAAGTCGGCAGCGCCAAGCGTTTGGGGGCCGCAACCGGCGACAAGTGGGCCATCTTGATTGGTCCCGAGGGCGGCTTTAGCCCCAAGGAGCGCACCCGTTTACATGCCCACCCGCAAGCGCATGTGGTGGCTTTGGGGCCGCGTATCCTGCGCGCAGATACTGCGGCTGTGGCCGCAATGACGGTTTGGCAGCAGATGTTGGGGGACTGGGCCTAAGCCGAGACTGGTTTTTGGCACGGCCCGTATCGTGCCACTGGCATTGTGATATCGGTGCCCCCATATTGATCCCAATCGCGACAGGAGATCGTCCTATGAAATTCATTCGCCCCGAAGCCCAAGCCATGTTGATGCAGTGGCGGGAAACGCTATTGGGCGGTCTGGTGATGGTGCTTGGACTGTATTGGTCAAGCGGTTTTGGCATTCTTAAATGGCTTGGCTTTGCCACGATTCCGGTGGCGATTTTGCTGATAATCATGGGGCTTCAGCGCGCACGTTTCCGTGCAGGTCAAGGCGGACCAGGCGTGGTGCAGGTTGACGAGCGGCAAATTACATATTTCGGACCTTTGAACGGCGGGGCCGTGGCGGTGGACGAGATGACAGGGTTGTCATTGGACGCCGGAAGCGTGCCACCTGTGTGGGTCTTGCGCCAACCGGGGCAACCGGACTTGCAAATCCCGGTGAATGCCGAAGGGGCGGACGCATTGTTTGATGCATTTGCTTCCCTTGAGGGCATTCGGACCGAGCACATGCTGGCACAGCTAAAAGCCAAACCAGATCACCCTGTCGTGATTTGGGGCAAAGCTGCCGCTCGGTTGCATTGACACCATGCGCATTTGCGAGCACCACTGAGTTCACAAGAACATCCAGAACGATCGGAGACCTTTGCGATGTCTATTCCTCAATCCGGCGGCGGGCCGATCGAACATTATTCTCAGCTGACAGAGTATTTGTCGTCTGGCTGTAAGCCGCGTGCGGATTGGCGCATCGGAACCGAACACGAAAAGTTCGGGTATTGCAAAGACACCCATAAACCATTGCCCTTTGAGGGCGAGCGTTCGATTTTGGCGGTGCTCCAAGGGCTCAGAGACGGCCACGGCTGGTCCCCCGTCGAAGAAGCCGGCAAGCTGATCGGCCTTGAGAAAAACGGGGCAAATGTGTCGCTTGAACCGGGTGGACAGCTTGAGTTGTCGGGCGCGCCACTGGAATCGATTCACGAAACATGTGACGAAGTGAACGCCCATCTGAAAGACGTCAAAGATATTGCGGACAAGATTGGCGTTGGTTTCATCGGGTTGGGGGCCGCTCCGATCTGGAGCCATGACGACATGCCTCTCATGCCCAAAGGCCGCTACAAGCTGATGGACAGCTATATGCAAAAAGTCGGCACCATGGGACAATCCATGATGCGCCGCACCTGTACGGTTCAGGTGAATCTCGATTTCGAAACCGAGGCGGATATGGTCAAAAAGCTGCGTGTTGCTTTGGCGCTTCAGCCCGTTGCGACAGCTCTTTTTGCGAACTCGCCGTTCTTTGACGGGCAGGCCAATGGTCACAAGTCGTGGCGCTCGCGCGTGTGGCGTGATCTGGATGCGTCGCGCACCGGAATGTTGCCATTTGTGTTCGAAGACGGCTTTGGCTTTGAGCGCTGGGTCGAATACGCACTCGATGTGCCGATGTATTTTGTCTATCGCGATGGGGCCTATATCGATGCGCTTGGCATGTCTTTCCGTGATTTTCTCAAGGGTGAGCTGCCGGCATTGCCAGGGGAAACACCCACGCTGAGCGATTGGGCTGATCATCTGACAACAGCCTTTCCAGAAGCACGGATCAAAAAGTATATGGAAATGCGCGGCGCTGATGGCGGCCCTTGGCGACGCCTGTGCGCCCTGCCAGCATTTTGGGTCGGGTTGATGTATGACCAAAACTCTTTGGATGCCGCTTGGGATCTTGTCAAAGGATGGGATTCAGAAACCCGCGAAATGCTGCGTGTCTCTGCCAGTGTTGAGGGGCTTCAGGCACAGGCCGGATCTGTGAAATTGCATGATTTGGCCAAAGAAGTTGTCGCCCTGTCGCATGCGGGTCTCAAGGCGCGGGCAAAACCGGGGGCAGGGGGGCTTGTGCCCGATGAAACCCATTTTCTGAATGCGCTGCACGAAAGCATTGAGACCGGCAAAGTTCCTGCGGATGAATTGCTGGATCATTATCACGGTGATTGGGGTGGAAATCTGGATCGGATTTACGACGATTTCAGCTATTGATATGACCTTTGCACCGAGCCTAATTCATGGGCTCGGTGCAAAATACGGTCTGTGTGACGGTGCTGCGCAGACATTGGGTCGC
Source organism: Shimia litoralis (assembly GCF_005518135.1). GTDB lineage: Bacteria > Pseudomonadota > Alphaproteobacteria > Rhodobacterales > Rhodobacteraceae > Shimia_E > Shimia_E litoralis. Next base: position 24,529 of record NZ_SULI01000001.1, read on the forward strand.
TCCGATGCGGTCGGCAAATGAACCTAGGGCGTCTGCCTGATGCCCATCAAGATGATAGCTCTCTCCGCAGCATCTTTGAAATTCAAAATCAGGGTTCGCGACCACCACGGTTTCGGTACTGGACGGCCAGACATATGTTGAAATGATTTGCCGACGTAAGTCGTTGTTGATGTTGACGCGCTCGGTCACTCGACACGGTTCGCGTGTGACAAGCTTCTGATCCGCGAAGAGTGCGCAGATGGCTGTACGTTCATACCGCTGAGGTTCAAAGGTCATGGCAACCGAGTTGAGCGATGTGGCAAGCTGTGCCAGTTTGGTGTCGGGCAGATAGAACATCGCGGGAAACAGGACGCTGTCCTCTATGTGGTCATAATCGACCAAGTCAAACAGGTCGCGCGCTCTACGATAGGAAATATCGCAGGTTGTCATGCCAGCATCGTCAAAAGAAAAGCTTACACTTCCTTGAATGGTGCCATTTTCTTCGGTGACCACGGCGCGCGCATTCGTGCCGTATTGCATGCCACCCGTCACAACATGACATGCATTCGCGATGTGAAATTTGGTAAAGGTCGTGGGCTCTTGGATGCCGTGTACTCTGATCGTCCAGTCCACCGCGCGTTGTACTGTGTCAATCAGGTATAGTGTGTCTGGATCTGTACGAAGCAAAGTGCTGAGGTTTTCCTGAGACATGGCCAAGGTTGTGGAAACCGACACCAACTCTGCGATCTCAAGAACAGATTTGGAATACGCGGCTTGCAATCCGTCTTGTGACGAGAGAGCCTCTTGCGGGGCCAGATCGGGCGCATGAAAACCAAGGCGGGCCGTGGCGTGCATATGGCGATCGGGAACGCGGCCAATGCCCCCTTCGATAAAGCGGTGCCCTGACAAAAAGGCGATGCCGCAGGCCGAGAGGCAGGCTGTGTCCGGTTGTAGGGCTGTGCCAAAGTCGATCGGACTTCGGGCAAACCGCAGGGCCTCGACAAATGATCCTTCGATGCTGTCCAGACACAGACGCGGTGGCCAATATGGCAATGCATCGTCTTGTGGTTGCTGCAGCAAGCCCAGAAAGATATCAAAGTCGCCGTCTTGGATGGGACCCGACAGCATATGTGTGCACTGCATGTCCCCCGAGCGTTCGGCCCAGATTTTCGCAGCATATGCTGGGCTCGCAACACATACGGCCCCGACGAGGGCCATCACCCATAAAGTACAGGACGTCCAGATCTGCTTGCCCATCATCAATGGCACCTTTCAGAGTTTCCGGACCCTAGCAGGGAACCCCAGATATGGGAACGTGTTGCAAATCATCCGGTGCAAAAAGCAGCCACCAGGGCTGCTTTTCCTAACGTGCGGGACCCCTTGCTGGTTGTGCACCTACTGGGCAGACAGAACACGCGTTTTATAGTATTCCTTGATCTCGGCTTTGCGGGCTTCAACGGTACCTGCGTCTGGTTCATCATGCAAATGATCCAGAATTGCATAGGCCTGCATCGGGTCCCTTTTCCCGTTCGCTTTGCCAGACCATTGACCTGCCTTGCGATACGGGGTGCCGTGAATGTTGTCGTCAGGCATGGACGGCAGGATCATGAACACCAACAGAATAAGGGGGCCAACGAATGGGATAAGCACGATAAACCACCAAAACCCCGAACGCCCAGTGTCATGCAGACGGCGGATCGTCACCATGAGTGATGGGATGAACGTCACAAGGCTGACCAAGAATGACGTATATTCTAACGGGTTCAACGGGGGGGCGTCGGTATGCATTAACATGCGGACGTCGGCCCAGATACTTGCCAATAGCACCAATTGCTGCGCCAGCATCCACCACCAATATTCGGAACGCGGGGCACGTCCGGTAAACTTGAAATATTTGAAAATGACGGATTCGATCGCTGCAATAGGACCCATCATGGGAAAACTCCTCATACTGAATACACACGCACTGTCCCATGCAATCTTGGCGGGAACATGTCCGAAACTGTGCGATCATATGAAATCAGCGGCGGATGATCAGATTCTGGCCGACAAAGCATGGATTCCCAACGGCGAGATTGTGAACCCGTTGGCACAGGCCGTTTGCCAATCTGTGTGCAGGATGTGATCCAGATTTTGCCACGGTGCTGCGGCACCATCCCTGCGGTACTGACCGGATCGCCAGTTCATAAAATGGAGATATGCAAATTGCCGATCCCCATCAGCGGTGTTGCGCAACACGCCATCCTTCCAGACCCATTCAGACGGGTGTTGGGGGACATCATCAATCCAGTTATAGTGACCTTCGGGCGTGCTGTACCATTCGCTCCAGAGGACCCGATATCGCGGAAATAGGCGCCACCACTTGTTTGGAATCCACCGCCCGAAGCGGCGTTCGTCAAATCCTGTGTGGTCCGGCGAGGCAATGTCCTTGCGCCATCCGGGCACTGTGCGAAAGGCGCGCCTAAGTTTTTTTGTGTTTTTAAACAGCGACATGTGACCGGACTGAAGCGCGGCATGGCTTGAGATAACGTCGTAGCTCGCGAGGCGCTCAGATGACAGCTCGACCGATAGATCACCATAGATCACATCAAGATCCGTATAGCCAAAATGTGTGCAAGAGGTGAGGGTGGGTTCGAACATCTCTCCGATCATCGGGCGGTAATCGCAAATTTTATAGGCTGAGTTCGCGGTAAGGTCTAACCCCGACACCTCTGCCGCGCGATCCACAAAATCCTGAAGCGACATCGACAGAAACTGACAATTGGGTGGCGCATTTTCTGGCGGAGGTTGATCTGTGGGAAATATCCACGTGATGCCCGGATTATACCGGATACTTTCCATATGCAGGTTGATCCATTCCGGCCACGGTCCAAACCACGGCGAAAATAATACAACCGAATGGGCCATCATGCAGCCTACTTCTTGCCGATTTTTGGTTCGGTACCAGCGCGCAATCTAGAGATGTTTTCCCGGTGTCTCCAAAAGACCAACAAGGTGATCAAAACACCCAATACAAAGCTGGTGCCTTGGTCGAGGACGATCATCCAAAAGGTTGAGCTTGACGCGGCAACCAGTGCCGAGAGAGAGGAAATTCGAGAAATCAACGCGGTCACGAGCCATGTCAGGCAACATGCCACGCCAACCGGCCAAGCCAAGGCCAGCAACAGGCCCAAAAAGGTGGCAACGCCTTTCCCACCTTTGAACCCAAGCCAAACGGGGTAACAATGACCCACAAAGGCCATAAGCCCAGCAACTTGTGCCACATCCTCGCCAGCGAACGCCCGCGCAATCAACACCGCTATCGCGCCTTTCCCGCCATCCAGGATCAGGGTTGCGGCCGCGGCAAATTTGTTGCCGGTGCGCAAAACATTGGTCGCGCCGATATTGCCCGATCCGATTTCACGCAGGTTACCAAGGCCCATCAGCTTGGTGATGACCATGCCAAACGGGATAGACCCCAATCCATAGCCCAATACGGCCCAGATCAGCAGACCCAGAAAGGAATGTTCAATTACAGGCATCAGGGTCTCCGGTATACGGCTTCGCCAGCCACAAAAGTTGCCAGCACCTTACCTTGCATGCGCTGTCCGTCAAATGGCGTGTTTTTGGATTTGCTGCGCAGCTTAAAGCGATCCATGACAAATGGGGCGTCTGCATCAAACAAAATCAGATCGGCCGGTGCTCCGACCGACAGGCGGCCACTTTCAAGCCCAAGCCGCTTGGCTGGGTTCAGGGCCATGGCGCGAAACAGCTCTGGCAAGGTCAGATATTCATTGTGATACAGTCGCAACGCTGCGGGTAGCAGGGTTTCAAGCGCGACTGCGCCGCTTGCGGCCTCTTCAAAGGGCAAGCGTTTGCTTTCCTCGTCCTGAGGGGTGTGCATCGAGCTGATGGTGTCAATCAGTCCGGACTTCACAGCGTCGATGATGGCCATGCGGTCCTCTTCTGATCTGAGCGGCGGCTTGATCTTGAAGAACGTTCTATAGTCTGCAACATCAAGCTCATTCAGTGTCAGATGGTGAATGGATGTGCCTGCCGTGATGTCAAAACCGTTCTTTTTGGCGCGCTCCAATGCAGGCAAGGCGCGTGCCGTGGTGATTTGATCTGCGTGATATTTGACGCCCGTCATTTCCACCAGCGCGATATCACGATCCAGACCCATACGTTCGGCCATAGGCGATACCGCAGGCAGCCCACGCAGCGATGCAAATTTTCCGCTTGTGACAGCCGCACCTTTGGACAGCGTGGGTTCTTGCGGGTGTGCAATGACCAGCGCCCCCAAGGAGCGGGCATAGGTCAACGCGCGTGAAAACACCTTGGTGTCGGCAATTACATGATCGCAATCGGTAAAGGCAATGGCACCCGCATCCATCAAGAAGCCGATCTCGGTCATTTCACGACCCGCGCGCCCTTTGGTCAGAGCGGCCATCGAGACCACGTTGACCGGGGCCGCCTCGTTGGCGCGGCGCGTTACAAACTCGAGTGTTTCTGGGTTGTCAATTGTGGGTGTCGTGTCTGGGCGCGTGACCATCGTCGTGACACCGCCTGCGGCCGCTGCTTGACCGGCACTTTTATAGCTTTCTTTGTGACGCTCGCCGGGTTCACAGACTTTCACACCGATATCAACGATACCAGGAGCCAGACATTTACCTGCGCATTCGATCACCGTGACATCATCGTGCACTGTGATATCCGGTCCGACGGCGATGATTTTGCCGTCTTCTACCAGAACACCCCCAAGGCTGTCCGTGCCGGTTTCGGGATCAATCAAACGCGCGTTTGTGAAAAATATGCTCATCTTGTCTGGTCCTTACCGTCTTGCGTCTGCGGTGATGTCTGATCTCTTGGGCTCTGTCTGCCAGTCACACCTGACCGCCCAATTGCGCCGCCGTGATTTGGCGAATAGTTTCGTCTTTGTCGACTTGATATTTAATCAGGTGCTTGTCACCTGTCGACGTCACGACCTGAACCATTGTCCCCAACGTATTCAGTTTTTTTATTTCTCCCAACCGGATCACGCGATCCATCGGGCCCAACAAGCGTTGATTTGTCAGGTCCCATCGCACCGACAGCTCTTCGGACATCATATAGAACCCGCGGACGGCCACTGCGGCAAGGCCGCCAATTGCACCAGTCCAGACAAAGGCGTTTCCAAGCGCATACAGGATCAACATGCCGCCAGCCATCGCCAGAACGGCCATCCATGTATTGCTGCGCACATAGGTCGCGCGATCGGCGCGAAAGCTAACCAAAACGGTTTCACCCTCGGCAAGGGGCGTGTTGGGGATCATCTGAGTGGTCATCGTCACGTCAGTTCCTTTGATGTGTGTCGTTTGGGGCCAAAGTTGGGTCTGGGATGGTCCAAGGTCATTTGAGCACCCCAAATACAAGAATGCCAAGCAAGATCGCGAGCACAGGTAGCGCAAGAAGTGCCCAAAGCAACGTTAAATGCGGGTTCGAAGAGTTTGGAACAGGGGGCGATATCATCTCTTTCGCGGCTTTACTGGGCAGGGGCGTAAATGCCACCTTGCTGCGTTCTTCCTGATAGAGACCTACATACTCTAGCGCGCGAGCAGGTTTCAGCACCGCAGGTTCATCGCCAAAGGCCCCGGAGTAGACAATCAATACAGGCCCGGTCAGGGCCGAGAGCCGAGACACATCGGGGGCAATATCGTCTTTGGACACGCCGTTGCCTTGCACCAGATATCCCGCCAACCCCAAGGTTTCCAAATCATCGATGTCAAAGATTTCGATAAAGTCTTCGTCTAACCAGTCCAAGCCCAAGAGATGCGCAACGGCGGCGCCTGTCGAAGGGGCATCGCCTTTGGGGTCTTGCAGGCTGGTCACGTCTGAAGGGGGCAGTTCCAAGGTGAAAACACGTATGCAGCCCCGTTCGGCCGCGGCCACCCGAAGTGCATTCGTTTGGGTCATCCTGCGACCCAGATCACAAGGCCGACCATCGCAAACATCACAATCAATGCCACCATCGCGACCATGCCGCTTTTGCGCGGATCTTTTGGATCTTCCATTGCCTTAGACCTCTACTGTGGGGTTGGCGCGCAAATTCTGTGCCAGCAAATCCATGGCAGCCATACGCACGGCCACACCCATTTCGACCTGTTCCTGAATCACCGATCGGTTGATGTCATCGGCGATTTCGCCGTCGATTTCGACGCCGCGATTCATCGGGCCGGGGTGCATGACGATGGCGTCATCTTTGGCGTGTGCCAATTTATCCGCATCCAGCCCATACCGATGGTAATATTCGCGCTCGGATGGGATAAATCCGCCGTCCATGCGTTCTTTTTGCAATCTCAGCATCATGACCACATCCACGTCTTTAAGGCCCTGTTCCATGTCTTCGTACACTTCGACGCCAAAGGCGCTGATTTCAGACGGCATCAGGGTCGGGGGACCAATCAAACGAATGCGATTTTCCATTTTCCCAAGCAGGATGATATTGGACCGTGCGACGCGGCTGTGGGCGATATCCCCACAGATGGCGATGTTCAGGCGATGCAGGCGACCCTTGGCGCGGCGAATTGTGAGCGCATCAAGCAGCGCCTGTGTCGGGTGTTCGTGACGCCCGTCCCCCGCATTCAGGACTGCGCAGTTGACCTTTTGTGCCAACAGGTCCACCGCCCCGGAATGTGGGTGGCGCACAACAAGCAAATCCGGATGCATCGCATTCAATGTCATGGCGGTGTCAATCAGGGTTTCGCCCTTTTTGATGGAACTGGCTTGCATGGCCATATTCATCACATCCGCACCAAGGCGTTTTCCTGCCAACTCGAAGCTGGCCTGTGTGCGGGTCGAGTTTTCGAAAAACATATTGATCTGTGTCAGGCCCGCCAAGGCATCCGAATGTTTGACATCGCGGCGGTTCAGATCGACATATTGATCCGCCAGATCCAGCAATGTGGTGATCTCGTCTGGTCTTAGGCTCTCGATGCCCAAAAGGTGCTTGTGACTAAACCCCATGGTGCGCTCTCCTGTCGTGGTCGTCTTGCTTATAGAAAGGGGACCCGTGGTCGGCAAGCTCTGCGGGGTGTTGGACCTTGGGAAAAAGGTGGGCGGAGAATTCGCCGCAGGTTGGGTTCGGGTGGTATTGGTCAAACAGGGTGGTCGGTGGCATTGGCGGTTTTCCCTTCTATTCAGACAGGATAGGCTGCGAGCATGGAATCGGCACTGGATTATCATACGGCACGGGCTCTGCTGGAGTGGCAGATAGAACTTGGTGCGACCGAGGCGATGCTTGATGCCCCCGTGAACCGCTATGATGTGCCTGACAAACCAGCACGTGCTAAACCGGCTGTGGCGGCTGAAGCTGTTGCGCCGCCTCCCCCCAAGGTTGACCCAGTTCAGGCCGCACGGGATTTAGCAGCACGTGCCAACGATTTGGACAGCTTGCAACAGGCTATGCAATCCTTTGAAATGTGCGATCTGAAACGTGGGGCGCGTAGCCTTGTGTTTTCCGACGGAAACCCAGCAGCGCGCGTCATGATCATCGGAGAAGCCCCAGGTCGGGACGAAGATCGCGCAGGCAAGCCGTTTGTGGGGCGTGCGGGCCATCTTTTGGATCGGATGTTTGCCGGCATTGATATGGGGCGCGCTGCGTCTTTGTCAGCCAAATCTATCTATATCACCAATGTGTTGCCGTGGCGGCCGCCGCAAAATCGCGATCCAAAGGCGCATGAGATTGCGATGATGGTGCCGTTTCTGCAGCGGCATGTGGAGATCGTCGCCCCCGAGGTTATTGTCGTGATGGGAAATATCGCCTGCGAGGCGGTTCTGGGCAAACGGTCTATTACCCGTTTGCGGGGGCAGTGGGACCAAGCCTTTGGCAAGCCGGTCTTGCCGATGTGTCATCCTGCCTATTTGCTGCGGCAATCCCACGCCAAGCGCGATGCTTGGGCCGATTTGTTGAGCCTTCAAGCGAAATTGAGAGAGATTTAAATGGCCCGTATCGACGAGAGCAAAGACTTTATCCCAGTGCGCATCGCTGTGTTGACGGTGTCAGATACGCGGGGGCTGGATCAGGATAAATCCGGCGATACCTTGGTGGCGCGCATTCAAGATGGGGGGCATGTGCTGGCCGATCGGATGATCTTGCGCGACGAACGCACGGAAATCGCGGATCAATTGCGCGCATGGTGTGCAAACCCCGACATTGATGTGATTATTTCCACCGGTGGAACCGGCTTGACTGGGCGGGATGTGACCGTCGAGGCCCACCGCGATGTTTATGAAAAGGAAATCGAGGCCTTTGCGACGGTCTTTACGATGATCTCGTTTCAGAAAATCGGGACATCCGCCGTGCAAAGCCGCGCGACAGGTGGCGTGGCACAAGGCACGTATCTTTTTGCGCTGCCGGGAAGTACCGGCGCGTGCAAAGACGCATGGGACGATATTTTGCAATACCAATTGGATTATCGACATCAGCCTTGCAACTTTGTCGAAATCTTTCCCAGACTTGACGAACATTTGCGACGGAAGTGATCTATTCCTACGTTGGGACGTATATATTCTAAGCAAGCAGTGCCCCTCTCTATCTGTTTTGGGGCACGCGAGCAGGAGGCCGTTTAAGAATGCGATTTTTGCGACAAAGCCTGACCGGGCTGTTTTTGACGGCAATCACCGTTGGCCTGCTGCTGTTTGCAGCCAATATGATCCGCGGTGCGATTGAACAGCGTTTGGCCAATGAAAATGGTCGTCCGACAAGCCGTGAACGGGTGTTTGCAGTGAACGTGATACAGGCTGTGTCGGAAACGATTGCGCCCGAGCTGATTGCTTTTGGTCAAATCCAAAGCCGCAGAAGTCTCGAGGTGCGTGCCAAAGCGAGCGGCAGCGTCGTGCATTTGGCGGAAAACTTTCTTGATGGGGGCAATGTCACCGCTGGGCAAGTCCTGTTGCAAGTCGACCCCGCACGCGCCGAATATGCTTTGGAACGGGTGTCAAATGACATTCAGGATGCGCAGGCTGAATCTCGGGATGCCACCCGGACGCTGGAATTGGCGCATGACGAACTCAAAGCCGCGAGCGATCAGGTGGCCTTGCGTCAAAAGGCCCTTGCCCGACAGCTTGATCTTCAGAAACGCGAGGTTGGCACCACTGCGGCTGTCGAAGTCGCAGAATTGGCCGTGGCAGCGGCCCAGCAGGCGGAGCTCTCGCGCCGTCAATCCTTGACGCAGGCACAAGCGCGCATTGAACAAGCTGCAACGCGCATTGAACGTGCGCGGATCGCACAGGACGAGGCGAAACGAAATCTCGCAGATACGACATTGCATGCGACCTTTTCGGGCACTTTGTCAGATGTCGCGGTGGTCCAAGGCGGGTTGGTGTCGCTCAATGAACGCTTGGCGACCTTGATTGACGGCGATGCTCTGGAAGTGGTGTTTCGGGTGTCCACGTCGCAGTATGCGCGGTTGCTAGATGAACAGGGCGGTTTGATGTCGTCAGAGGTGCGTGCCACACTTGAGGTGCTTGGGTTAGATCTGAGTTCAACCGGCGTGATTACCCGCGACGGCGCCGCGGTGGGCGAAGGTCAGACAGGGCGCCGCATCTTCGCACGCTTGGACCAGACCCGAGGTCTTAAACCCGGTGATTTTGTGACGGTGCGTGTTCAGGAAAAATCGCTTGAGAACGTCGTACGCTTACCCGCGTCGGCACTGGATGCCACGAACCGTGTTTTACTGGTGACCGAGGATGATCGGCTGGAAAGCCTGACGGTCGATTTGCTGAGGCGTCAAGATGATATGGTTCTGGTGCGGGGTGCTGGGCTCGTCGGGCGCAAGGTGGTGACCCGCCGTACCCCGCTCTTGGGGGCTGGGATTCAAGTCAAGCCCCTAGAGGCCTCAGGAGAAACGGTGCTGCCTGAAAACGATCTGGTGGCGCTGAGCGCTGAGCGGCGGGCAGAACTGATTGCCTTTGTGAATAGCAGGTCGGGCCTGCCAGAAGAGATCAAGCAGAACATCTTGGAGAAACTGGGCCAAGAACAGGTACCGGCGAAACTTGTGGATCGTTTGCAAAGCCGGATGGGGGGCTAGGCCGTGATGCGGGATGTGTCGCAAAAGGCCGGGGGCGTTCTGTCGTATTTCACGCGCCATGCCACAGCCGCCAACCTGCTGCTAGTGATCCTTGTCGTGGCCGGACTTATCGCTGGTCCACGCATGCGGGCGCAATTTTTTCCAGATGTAGTTGTTGATAACGTCACGGTTTCGGTCGTGTGGGAAGGCGCGGGCGCTGCCGATGTGGATGCGGCCATTGTTCAGGTGTTGGAACCGGTTCTTTTGGTGGTGGAAGGTGTCGAAAGCACGGAATCCCGGTCCACAGAAGGGCGCGCCAGTATCACGATGGACTTTGATCCGGGGTGGGATATGGCGCGTGCAGCAGATGACGTGCAGAGCGCTGTGGATACGATTACGTCGCTGCCTGACGATGCCGAAGACCCTACCGTGCGCCGCGGCGTCTGGCGGGACCGGGTGACGGACATCATTATCACAGGTCCTGTCGAAAGTGCTCAGCTTGGCCGTTATGCTGACGAGTTGATCGTGCGCCTGTTTGCCGAGGGCGTCACGCGGACGACAATCAGAGGTCTTGCTGCGCCGGAAACGGTTGTCGAGGTTTCTGTTGTTGATCTGATGACGCACGACATCAGTATCGCACAAATTGCTGAAGCCATTGCCCAAGAGGTGGACGCAGACCCCGCCGGGGACGTCGACGGTGCCAACACAAGGGTGCGCACGGGGGTTGAAAAACGGGCGCCGGACCAAATTGCGGGCGTGGTGTTGCGTTCAAACGCGGATGGCTCAAAGCTAACTGTTGGGGATGTGGCGGATATCCGGATTGATGGCGTAGATCGCAATTGGTCGTATTTTGTGGGGCAAAATCCGGCAATGTCGATCCGTGTTGATCGCACCGAAAAAGGGGATGCCATCGAAATTCAGCATCAAGTAGAAGATGTTGTCGCCCAAATACAGCCAACCTTGCCGCAAGGTATTACCGTTGAATTGATCCGCACGCGGGCCGCTGCCATCACAAGCCGATTGAATTTGCTGTTGGATAACGGGCTTGTGGGATTGTTCCTTGTTGTGACGTTGTTGTTCCTGTTTTTGAATGCGCGTACGGCCTTGTGGGTGGCTGCCGGTATTCCCGTGGCGATGTTGGCCACAATTGCGCTGATGTTCGCCTTTGGAATCACGATCAATATGATTTCATTGTTTGCGTTGATCATTACGCTGGGCATTGTCGTGGATGATGCCATCGTGGTGGGGGAACATGCTGATTTTCGGGTAAGGCGCTTGGGCGAAGCCCCACTGGTGGCGGCCGAGAATGCGGCGCGTCGCATGGCGATGCCGGTGTTTTCTGCGACGTTGACCACAGTGATCGCCTTTTTCGGCCTGACTGCAATTAGCGGCCGGTTCGGTGATTTGATTTCGGATATTCCGTTTACAGTTATCATGGTGCTGTTGGCATCCTTGGTCGAATGCTTCTTGATCCTGCCCAACCATATGGCGCATGCCTTGGCACATTCCGCCAAGGACCACTGGTATGATTGGCCCAGTCGCATCGTCAATCGCGGGTTTCGCAGGTTTCGCGATCAGGCCTTTCGCCCGTTTATGCGCCTGATCATTTGGGCACGCTATCCCGTCTTGGCGCTTGCACTACTGACCTTTGCGAGCCAAGCGGCGTTATTCGTGAGTGGGGATATCAAGTGGCGGTTTTTCAATGGGCCAGAGCGATCTTCGATCACGGGTAATTTTGCGATGCTGCCGAGCGCTTCGCGTGCAGACACCTTGGCAATGATGCGCGAAGTTCAGCGGGCCACCGAAGAAGTGGCCGCCGAGTACACGCAAAAACACGGCACGCACCCGCTTGAGTATGTGATCGCCCAAATCGGCGGCAACGCAGGCTATGGGATGATAGGTGGGGACACCAAAGATCCAGATCAGCTTGGCGGGATTTCCATCGAGTTGATTGATGCTGATTTACGGCCCTACTCGACATTTGCCTTTGTCGCAGACTTGCAAGATGCGGTGCGCCAGCACCCGTTGACTGAAACGGTCAGTTTTCGCGGAGGGCGATCAGGCCCGGGTGGCGATGCCTTGGATGTGCGTTTTTATGGGGCAGAAGCGGAAACGCTCAAGCTGGCTGCAGAAGCGCTTAAGACGGCTCTGATGGTCTATCCAGAAGTCTCTGCCGTCGAAGACAGTTTGTCTTATGACAAAGAAGAACTCATTCTTGAGTTAACCCCGCAAGGGCGTGCACTTGGGTTCTCCATTGACGAGTTGGGGCGCGTGTTGCGCCATCGGCTGAATGGGCTAGAAGCAGCAACATTTCCGGATGGGCCGCGCAGTGCCTCGATACGGGTGCAATTGCCTGTAGGTGAGCTAAATGCTGACTTTCTTGAGGCGAGCCGGATGCGCACGCCTGACGGTGCCTATGTGACGCTTGCGGATATTGTCAGTGTCAAACGTCGCACAGGATTTTCCACGGTACGCCGCGAAAACGGCCTGCGATTGATCAACGTCACGGGGGACATCAACGAAGACGATCCCGCGCGTGCCGAAGAAATTTCGAATGCGTTAGAACGTGAAATTTTGCCCGATATTGCGAGCGAAAAGCAGGTTGAATGGGAGATGGCCGGGTTGTCAGAGGATTCAGATGAGTTTCTGGCAGATGCCCGTATCGGCATGATCTTGACCCTGACGGGCATCTATCTGGTGTTGGCATGGGTGTTCTCAAGCTGGACCCGGCCATTGGTTGTGATGGCGATTATCCCTTTTGGGTTGGTCGGAACAATTTACGGCCACAATGCCTATGGTGTGCCCCTGTCCATGTTTACAGTTGTTGGGTTGCTTGGCCTGACGGGAATTATTATCAATGATTCCATTGTGTTGGTGTCGACGATTGACGAGTACGCGGCAGATCGCGGGCTGATTCCATCCATCATCGATGGTGCCGCAGATCGTTTACGGCCCGTCTTTTTGACGACGGCAACAACTGTGCTGGGTCTTGCGCCATTATTGAACGAACCCTCGCGGCAAGCTCAGTTTTTAAAGCCGACAGTCATAACCTTGGTCTATGGTCTTGGTTTTGGCTTGGTGCTTGTCTTGCTTGTGGTGCCCACTCTGATTGCGGTTCAATCCGACGTGGCGCGCCAGATCACTGCGCTGAAAAACGCGCTGCGCATTCGTGCCGTGCGTGGGCTTGTCTGGGCAAGTTCAGGTCTTTTGGCGGTTTGGTTGGGGCTGACGCTGGGGTGGGCGGTTGTGACGGGCGCGGCGCATCCAATCCTTGTGCCCGTATTACCTGTCTTGGACGGTGCGGGTCTGTTCATGGTGCTGATTGTATTTGCTCTCGGCGGGATATGTATCAGCGTGGTGGCATATATCTTTGGTGCGGTACGAATTATGTGGGCACGTCGCGCCGAAAATTAGGCCAAACAACAAGTAGTTAACCGGCTTCGCATCCGTGAATGTCGACAGCGTGTGAGGTCCCCAAGACCGTGATACGCATCGCCGAGCGATCCAGCATGAACCCCTTGCCATCCACATGCACCATTTGCGTCCGAGCGGTCAGGGTGCCGCCGTTGCGAGACGTCGCGGCTTCGGCGACCCAGACGCGCGGGTCGTTGGTTTCAATAACAGCAACCTCTTCGCCACCCGCGCTGGGCATTTTGACTTTGACCAAGACATCCAGCCCGTCTTTGGCTGGCGAAATGCGGCAAGTCACCTGTTTGACCTTGGCCTCTTTCTCGGAATACGGACGGTCGGCCAGCGCCGCAGCGATGCGCCCGTCACGTTTGGTCTGTTCAGCCCCTAGATCTCCCGTCACTGTCAGCCGCTGCGGCACACAGATGTCGCGGCAAACTCCGATATCCATACGCGACTTAAGCCTGATAGGTTTGCTGGGGTCGTTCGGGGTAATGGTGACCGGGAGGATGACTTCGTCGTGATACCCGATTGAGCGCATGCCGTTTTGATCCATGACATCGGGTGTGGGCCAAGCGATCTGGATGTCGCGGATATTTTTAGATCCGCGCCAAACGAAAGTCGGGGGAATGCCAGCGTCGCCGGGAGCGCGCCAATATGTTTTCCATCCTGGATTTAGAGAAATGCGGATCGCGGCTGTGTGCTGTCCATTTTCGGCACGCCACCCCTCCAGCACATCCGCTTGCACAACCAAATCATAAGATTGCGCGCTTGCAGGTGCGTTTTGCCCAGCGACAAAGGTTGCGCAGAACGCCAGAAGGATCAGAATACGTGTCATCATGGGCCATGTTTGGGGCATTTGCGCGGACTTGCCAATTCACTTTCAGGCGAGAAAACTGTGACCTCTTGTAACACACTGCATGATTTGACTGCGATCAGGGCTTGCGCGATGTGGCTGTCGGGCACATCTTTGGGGGAACGACCCAATTCAGCTAGCCAAGGAGTCTCTCTTGAGCCACGACATGGACGCACCGCTTGAACTGACGGGCAAAATGCTGATTGCGATGCCGGGGATGGCAGACCCTAGGTTTGCAAATGCTGTTATCTTTATGTGTGCATATTCCGAAGATGGGGCGATGGGGTTGATTGTGAATAAACCGATCCAAGAGGTTCCGATCAAAGACCTGATGGCGCAGCTGTCCATTAAGGTCTCTGCGTCATTGGATGACACGTCGCTCTACTTTGGGGGGCCAGTTGAACATGGCCGTGGATTTGTGTTGCACACCCCAGAGTATTGCTCTGATTTGTCGTCGATGAAGGTGAATGCGTCATTTTCGATGACTGCGACACTTGATATTCTGGAAGACATTGCCGCGGGGACCGGACCTCAGGCCGCGATCGTGGCATTGGGGTATAGCGGCTGGGGGCCGGGACAACTTGAAAACGAGATCGCCCAAAACGGGTGGTTGATCTGCGAAGCTAGACCACAGTTGGTTTTCGCGGCGTCCGATGATGAGAAATGGCAAGCCGCGCTCAAAACGATTGGCGTGGACCCTCTGACATTGTCGGCAACGGCAGGCCGCGCATGATCTCAGCAGGTTAGGGGCGCGGGGCGGCTGCTCTGCGCAAGCGGTCGTTGATGGCGCGCCCAAGCCCATGATCTGGTATCGGGCTGATAGCGATTGATTTTGTGTCCATTTTGTCCATCAAATGCAGCATCTGAAACAAATTGGACGCGGCTTCGACAAGATCGCCAGCCGCTGACAGGTTCAACGTGGCATCGACGTTTCCAAAGCCCAACAGGATCTCGCCAGAGTGCAGGTCCGTCGCATTCAGGCGTATTTGCGCACTTGGGGCATAGTGCGACGTCATTTGACCGGGGGCAATCAAGGGGTCCGCATCCTGATGGTGGGGCACAGCACCCCCAAGAGCAGCCTCGATGATTTCATTTGGCAGACCACCCGGGCGTAGCAACATAGGTTCTCCCAACAGGCCGACAATTGTGGATTCCACCCCCACATCACAGCTGCCACCATCGACGATGGCCTCGATCCGCCCGTCAAGCCCTTGGGCCACATGTGCAGCGGTTGTGGGGCTGATTTTTCCGGATGGATTGGCCGACGGGGCGGCCACGGGACCGCCGAATGTTGACAACAGGGCGCGTGCCACAGGATGCGCCGGCATGCGAATGGCCAAAGATGGCAAATCTGCGGTCACCAACGGCGAGAGACCGCTATTGGGTTTGATCGGCAATACCAAGGTCAAAGGCCCCGGCCAGAATGCCGCCGCAAGGCGATCTGCTTCTTCTGACCAGTCGACATAGGTCTTGGCCTGTGCAATCGAGGCCACATGCACTATGAGCGGGTTAAATCGTGGCCGGCCTTTGGCCTCGAAAATGCGTGCCACGGCCACGTCGTTGCGCGCATCGGCGCCCAAGCCGTATACGGTTTCTGTCGGGAACGCGACCAGCCCGCCGTCTGCCAGTATCGTGCTGGCACGGTCGTAACCGGTTTGATCTGATTTGAGTCTGGCGGTTTCCACGGTGATCTTCTGGTGACGCTGCGTTCTTCTTTGCATGGGACCAAACGTACACTTACGCTGGCCTATAAAGCTGCATACAAGCACGTGAACTTAATGCCAAGCCGCAACATCAGGAGAGTGACATGCCATTTCGTGCGCCCGTTTCCGACTATCAGTTTTTGTTTGAACACGTGGTCGACCTTGCCCAAGTCACGCGAACCGAAAGATTTGCCGAGGCTGACAACGACGTCACAGACGCGATCCTGACCGAGGCCGGCCGGATGTGCGAAGACATCATGGCACCTGTGCAACGGAATGGCGATTTGCATCCGGCCGTCTTGGAAAATGGGGTGGTGCGCACATCGCCTGGATTTGCCGACGCCTACCAAAAAATCGCCGAAGGGGGCTGGATCGGTGTCGGTGCGGACCCCGAATTTGGGGGTATGGGGCTGCCGCATACCATTACAACGGCGGTCAACGAAATGATGAGCGCGGCTTGCCTGTCGCTGCAGCTGAATCCGCTGATGACGCAAGGCCAGATCGAAGCGCTTGAGCACCATGCCTCGGACGACATCAAATCGGTGTACCTTCCCAAGCTGATTTCCGGCGAATGGTCGGGCACGATGAACCTGACAGAGCCTGCTGCAGGATCAGATGTGGGGGCCTTGAGATCCAAGGCTGAAGCCAATGATGACGGGTCATATGCAGTCACCGGCCAGAAGATTTTCATCAGCTGGGGGGACAACGACTTTACCGACAACGTGTGCCATTTGGTTCTGGCACGTTTGCCAGATGGTAAACCTGGCACCAAAGGCATCAGTCTGTTTATCGTGCCGCGTCATATCCCGGATGACGCAGGCAACCCCGGCGTGGCGAACAGCCTTCGGGTGGTGAGCCTTGAGCACAAAATGGGCCTGCATGGCAGCCCGACCGCTGTGATGGAATTTGACGGCGCCAAAGGATGGCTTATCGGAGAACCTCATGACGGGATGCGGGCCATGTTCACCATGATGAACAATGCGCGTCTTGGGGTCGGATGTCAGGGCATTGGCGCTGCAGAAGGCGCGTATCAGTATGCGCTGGCCTATGCCCAAGATCGCAAACAGGGGCGTACGCCCGTGGGCGATGGCACCGGTTCTATTGTCGACCATGCAGATGTGCGTCGGATGTTGGCCACAATGAAGGCCGAAATTTTTGCTGCGCGCGCGATTGCCCTGTCTTGTGCAGTTGCAATCGATATGAGCACTGCGACAGATGATACCGAAGCCAAGGCGCGTGCGGCCTATCTGACGCCAATCGCCAAGGCGTTTGGAACGGATACCGGCATCGCCGTGAGCGAAATGGGTGTGCAAGTCCATGGGGGTATGGGTTTCATCGAAGAAACCGGCGCTGCGCAGTATTCCCGCGATGTGCGTGTGACCGCGATCTATGAAGGTACAAATGGCATTCAGGCCATGGATTTAGTGGCCCGAAAATTGATGGATGGCGGTGAAGCTGCATATCGGCTTTTGGATGAAATTGAAGAAAACGCAGAAATCGCGCGATCCACGATGCCAGAACTTGCCGAACCCGTGTGGGAAGCCACAGAAACCTTGCGTGAGACCACCGAGTGGCTGGTTGCCCAAAAGGATTTGAACGAACGTTTTGCTGGGGCCGTGCCTTTCTTGAAAGGGTTTGCCCGAGTCCTTGGCGCGCATTTCCACCTGCGCGCCGCCATGGGAGAAGGCATGTATGGCCCGCGGACCAAGCTGGCGCGGTTCTATATCACCAGAATGCTGCCTGAGCATGTCGGGCTATTGGCGCATGCGGTGCGCGGAGCGGCGGACCTTTATGCCCTGAGCGAAGAGGATTTGAGTGTATGAGCAGCCCCGTTCCAGAAGGCATTCGCTATCCTTGGGAGACGCCGCCAGCCGAAGGTGAAGCCATTGAGGTCGCGAAAGGCGTGCTTTGGATGCGTCTGCCTTTGCCCATGATGTTGGACCATGTGAATGTGTACGCATTGGACGAAGGTGACAGCTGGACCATCATTGATACCGGGTTCTCGTCCAAACGAAGCAAGGCTGTTTGGGCGACGTTGCTTGCTGGGCCGCTGGCCGGAAAACCCGTCAGTCGTGTGATCGTCACGCACCATCACCCCGATCACATCGGACTGGCAGGGTGGTTTCAATCCGAGCATGGCGCCGAGCTCTGGACCACCCGCACGGCTTGGCTGTTTGGGCGGATGCTTCAGCTCGACGAGCAAGCCATCCCGACACAAGAAACGCTGAATTTCTACCGTTCTGCAGGTATGGATGAAGATGTGTTTAACCAGCGTGCCAGTGAGCGCCCCTTTAACTTTTCGGATGTGGTTGACCCGCTGCCGCTGGGGTTTCGCCGCATCAAAGAGGGCGATGTCGTACGAATCGGTGGTCGCGATTGGGATGTACATATTGGTAACGGTCACGCACCAGAGCACGCCACGTTTTGGTCTCGGGATGACAATCTCGTGATTTCGGGCGACCAGATATTGCCCTCGATCAGCTCAAATATTGGTGTGTATGCGACCGAGCCCGAGGCTGATCCGGTTGGGGACTGGCTTGAGGCTTGCGAGCGATTGTCCCAATACGCAAAACCCGATCATCTGGTGCTTGGCGGGCATAAGCTGCCGTTTACGGGGCTGAAAACCCGTATGCGCCAATTGATTGACAACCATCACGGTGCTCTGGATCGGCTTGTTGACCACCTCGCGACACCGCAGACAGCAGGCGATTGTTTTCCGCCGCTGTTCAAACGTAAAATTGAAGGGTCGGCATATGGGCTTGCTTTGGTCGAAGCGATTGCTCACTTGAACCATCTGTATCATGTTGGGTCTGTAACACGGACCAAACGTAAAGATGGGGCATGGCTTTGGCAGAACAAAGAATGACAACGATGATGGGCGACACAATCGAAACGTCAGCAGAGGCCGCAGAAGCTGCTGCCTTGCCACGACGCCACGAGGTGCATTCAGACCCGAATGTCGAGCCCTGCAATGATATTCCGGCATCCGTGGCAAAAAAGCCGGTGGGCCAGAAAAGCCCGGCAGAATGGGCCTATGAAAGACTGATTCTTTATATTCAGAATTTCGAAGAGCAGTTGGACAACGAACACGAAGTTGCGATGGGCTTTACCGGTGGCGATGCCGGGGTTTTGCGTATCGAAGGGATGGGGTTCTTTGATCCAGATATTGTGACCTTTTATGGGTCAGACGCGGGCGGGGCCAAAACACAGCTGGTTCAGCACGTCAGCCAACTAAATGTTATGCTGCGAGCGTTGCCTAAGGAGGTTGAACAAGAGGCTCCAAACCGGATCGGGTTCCGCCTTGCGGCTGATCTTGGGGGCAGTTCGACATAAAATTCGGGAAATTTGGCCATCCTGTGCGCGATTGACGTGGTGACAGGCTGGCACAAATCCTTTATTCAGCGAAAAAACGATACTCGAAGGAAACGCGACATGGCTGATTATAAACATGGGTCAATGGACATTGATGTTCAGGAAAAAACCTTTGCTGGCTTTATCAAGGCATCGACATGGGTTGCAGGTGGCTCAATCGCCATTCTGATCTTTATGGCGATTGTAAACGGCTAAGCCGACATCCCAGTTAGAGGGTATTCCAATGATTCGAGCAGTGCGCCTGAGTGCGGCCCTGATGGTTGCGGTTGCCTTGGCAGCGTGTTCGGTGAACAAGGATTACGCGTCTGATGAAGACATTCGGCGTGTGGCGTATTCAAGCAAAAGTACGCCCAGCCTGACACTTTATACCATGGTCAGCAATGACACGGGGCAGGGTGCCCACACGTCTTTGCTGATCAATGCGTCCCAGCGCGTAGCGTGGGATCCAGCCGGGAGCTTTCGGGCCGAAGGCATTGTCGCACGTGACGACGTGATTTATGGCATGACCCCCAAAATGGTGGACTACTATACGCGGTTCCATGCGCGCCAAACGTATCACGTGATCATTCAAAAGCTGGACGTTAGCCCCGAAGTGGCCGAGCTGGCACTTCAGCGCGCTGTCGGGTTCGGGGCAGTGCCTCAAGCCCACTGCGCACGCAGCACATCAGATTTGCTAGGTAGCTTGCCGGGTTTTGAAGATATCTCGACGACATTTTATCCGCTCAAACTCTATGAAGCGTTCGCGGAATATGGCCCAACCCGCCAAGAATTGTTCGAATATGACGCAGACGATAAATCCAAGGTTCTTGCGGAGTATAACGAGGAGCTCGTGGCCGAGCAGCGTGCAAAAAACCTTGAGAAAAAGAAGGCCAACTAGGTCGCTAGCCGATCAAGTATAGGCCGAGGTAAAGCGTTGCGGCCCCGCCAAAAATCGCCAACAGCACATTCTTAAAGAAATACCCAAGCACCAGCGTCACAATGGCGGCACTTGTGCGTGCCGGATCCATGTGGCCGCCCGTCGCCGCAGGCCACACGATCAAAGGCGCGACCAATCCGGGCAACACCGCAACCGCAGTGTATCGCAGGTGGCGCAATACCCACGGCGGCAGGTTCTTGTCGCCAATAATACCGGTAAAGACAAACCGCAGACCAAAGCTGCCAAGTCCAAGACCAATGATCACAATCCACAATTCGACACGGTCAATCATCGCTGCGCTCTCCGTTCGGTCCACAGCTCAATTTGTGCGCCTGTGATCATGCCGCCGATGCCTGCAATCATCAGCCCGAGGTTATAGGGCACCCATGCAAAGCCAATTGCAAAGGTGACCGACACCGCTGCAGCGGCCATATGCGCCGGTGTTCGCAGCATTGGGCCGATCATCGCCAGAAAGGTGATTGGAACTGCAAAGTCGAGTGCAAATGCGGGGGGGATGGATTGTCCCACCATTGCCCCAACCAAGGTAAAGAAATACCAGTTCGGGCAGACAGGGGTGATCACACCAAAGAAATACGCCATGCGTTCGGGCACGGTCAGGGTCGGTTTGTTTTCATATTCGATAATCGACAACGCATAAGCTTGGTCGACCGTGAAATATGCGGCGATGGCGCGTTGCCACATTGGCGCAGCACCGATGTATGGCGTCAGAGACGCCGAATACATCGCCATTCGCAGGTTTACAGCCAAGGCGGACGCCAGCACGACAATGGTCGGAGCGTTTTCACTCATCAATTGTAGGGCGGTGAACTGAGCGGCCCCGGCGATGACAACGATGGTGAAGGCCATGGTTTCAAACACATTTAGGCCTGCCTCGGTTGCGACAACACCAAACAGCAATGCAAACGGGCTTACGACCAAAATAAACGGGGTGCCGTCGCGAACGCCCTTCCAATAGGCGGATTTAGTGCTGGAGGGTGCCATGGCTTGTCCGTAGATTACTGGAATATACCCTTGGCCTAGCGTTCAATCTTTGGAGATGCAATTGTCCAGTTCGACCGATTTCACGGATTACCTGATTGCCCCCAATCCAACCCAGCCTGATTTGGCCCGCGTGGTCGACGGTGTGGATCATACCGGTCAAACCGTGCGCCTATCAGTTATCGAAGAACGACCGCTTACGATCTATTTGAATTCGCAAGAAATTGTGACCGCGATGACCATTGGGGATTACCCCAAGTATCTGGCGCTTGGGTTCTTGCGCAATCAAGGGATGCTGCTGGATACTGATGTTGTGACCCGCATCGATTTTGATGACGAACTGGATACGGTTGTTGTGCGCACCGCCCAGGAAACCAGCCACGAAGAAAAACTGAAAAAGAAAACGCGCACCTCAGGGTGTGCTGTGGGGACGGTATTTGGCGACATGATGGAGGGGCTCGAGGCGGTGACGTTGCCCAATACGCCTGTTCTGACATCTGATTTGTATGCCTTGGCGCATAAGATAAACCGCACGCCGTCGCTGTATCTTGAAACAGGCGCCATTCACGGAACGGTGCTGTGTCAGGGAAATCGACCGTTGGTGTATATGGAGGACGTGGGGCGTCACAATGCCGTTGATAAAATTTCCGGCTGGCTGTTCGACACAAAGACAGAGGCCTCAGATAAGATTTTGTATACCACAGGCCGGTTGACGTCTGAGATGGTGATCAAAACGGCCCTGATGGGTATACCTGTTTTGGCGTCGCGATCCGGCTTTACGGCGTGGGGTGTCGAGATTGCACAGCAGGTTGGTTTGACGCTGATCGGGCGGATGCGCGGTCAAAGGTTTGTGTGTCTTTCGGGGAATGATAGAGTGACCCGTGATGTTGATCCTTCCAGCGTTCCAGAGGACGACAAAAAGCACAGACGAAAATCTGCTTCGGTCGATGACGCATAATAAATATGACCCGGACTTTTATTGTCTGGGGATACAATTAGGAAAGCCAAATCCATGCAGCAGCCAGTTGGAGTGATCCTTGCAGGAGGTCTCTCGTCTCGAATGGGTGGCGGAGATAAAGGGCTTCTTGATCTGAATGGCCAATCGATTTTGCGGCATGTTATTGACCGGTTAGAGCCGCAAGTTGCAAGCGTGGCGATCAATGCAAACGGCGACGCCGGACGATTTTCCGATACGAACTTGCCTGTCTTGCCCGATACGATTTCCGATTACCCTGGTCCTTTGGCCGGGGTGTTGGCTGGATTGGATTGGGCCGCATCGCAAGGGGCTGCGCACATTGTGACGGCAGCGGCAGATACCCCGTTTTTCCCATGTGATCTGGTGCCACAGCTTGTTCTGGCCGCACAAGACCGTGATCCAGCCATTGCCTTGGCCGCAAGCCGCGACCCTGACACGGGGAAACTCTGGCGTCAGCCGACATTTGGGTTGTGGCCGGTTGCACTGCGCGACGACCTGCGCGCGGCCCTAATAGGTGGGCTGCGCAAAGTGGTTCTGTGGACCGATTCCTATAATGCGGCGACAGCGGTGTTCCCAAATTTCGGACTGGATCCGTTTTTCAATGTGAACACGCCGGTCGAATTGGAACAGGCGCGTGCATTTGCAAAGGGTGCGGGATGAAAATCTTTGGTGTTACCGGATGGAAGAATGCAGGCAAAACCGGCCTGATGGAGCGGCTTGTGTCTGAGATCACATCGCGTGGTTTGCGGGTATCGACGCTTAAGCACGCGCACCATTCCTTTGATGTCGATCATCCCGGACGGGATAGCTATCGCCACCGCGAGGCGGGCGCGTCGCAGGTTCTGTTGGTATCAGAGCACAGGTGGGCCCTGATGAGCGAACAACGTGGAGCACCGGAACCTGCGCTCGAAGAGTTGCTGCAGAAACTATCACCCGTCGATCTGGTGTTGATCGAAGGCTATAAGCGTGAACCACACCCCAAGATCGAAGCCTTTCGGGCTGTTGCAAACAATCCTCTGATTGCAGAGGGCGATAAAACGATTGTTGCGATCGCATCCGATTGCCCGATCGATATTGATCGGCCTGTGTTTGATCTGGATGACACAATTCAGATCGCCAATTTTATCCTCAACGAGGTCGGCTTATGACGTTGACGCCACCACCCCTGCAAGATGATTGTTTTGCGTTGCCTGCAGGAACGCATTGGACCTCGGTCAAAGATGCACACGAGATGTTACGTGCGCGTCTGTATCCGGTGTGTGACGTCGAAAATGTGGCGATTGACCAAGCCGCGTATCGGATTTTGGCCAGTGATGTTGTTGCCCAAAGGTCCAACCCGCCACAGCCAAATACCGCAGTGGATGGGTATGGATTGCGCTCTGTCGATATTGTGGACGGACCACAGGTCGTGCCTTTGATGAACGGAAGATCTGCTGCCGGGGCACCCTTTGACGGCGTGCTTGAGCAAGGACATGCTGTGAGGGTGTTGACCGGCGCGACGCTTCCGGCTGGTGTGGATACCGTCATTTTGCAAGAAGATGTCACCAGCGATGGCACGGCGATTGCATTTCATGGGCCGCTAAAGGTCGGTGCCAACACGCGCAAAGCCGGTGAAGACGTCAAGAAATCTGACGTCATTTTGCGGAAAGGGCGCAAGTTGTCCCCGACCGATGTTGCGCTTTGTGTGGCAACGGGAATAGCGCATGTTGCTGTGTACAAAACATTGCGGGTTGCCGTCCTGTCAACGGGGGACGAACTGGCTTCACCGGGGCAGGATGTGCGTGCTGATCAAATATATGACGCAAACCGGCCTATGCTGTTGTCGCTGATCGCGCGTTTGGGGTTTGACGCCGTCGATTTGGGCCGCGCACCGGATGATCGCACCAAGCTTGCGGCGTTTCTCGATCAAGCGGCGGGGCAGGCTGATGTGATTTTGACATCTGGTGGGGCCTCTGCAGGCGACGAGGACCATCTGTCTGCCCTGTTAAACGAGCGTAACGCGATGTCGCTTTGGCGGTTGGCAATCAAACCGGGGCGTCCGTTGGCGCTTGGGGTGTGGAATGATACCGCTGTGTTTGGCCTTCCGGGGAATCCTGTTGCGGCTTTGGTGTGTACATTGGTGTTCGCGTGCCCTGCGATGGGGGTTTTGGCGGGGCAGGGATGGCAACACCCTCAGGGCTTTGACGTTCCGGCGAACTTTGTAAAAACCAAAAAGGCCGGGCGGCGCGAATATCTGAGGGCCCGTATTAGCAATGGCATGGTGGAGATTTTCGCGTCGGAAGGATCGGGCCGGATTAGTGGCCTGTCATGGGCCGAGGGTCTGGTCGAGTTACCCGATCACGCACTTGAGGTCACGCATGGGGACTTGGTCAGGTATTATCCTTACGCAAGCTTTGGCATTTAGATTGCGCGCCTAGTCAAAAATACCGGCCACGCGGCCAAGCAGCATAAAGGCGCGGGCCGTGCGTGTATCAGAGAGATCTGCGATATCAGCGTCTGATGCCGTTTGTTCAAATTCCACAAACGTCTTGTCAAACCTGCGCAAGAAATGATGCGCGGCATCCCGAAAAATCGGGTCTTGCTTCATCCGGCCTGCTGCCAGTGCCAAAGACGAGCGATCCCGAATGCCGCCAAGCTGTGCAATCACGCGACCACGTTCGCCGTTGGCAAAGCCGCGCCAAATTTCAGGACGCGCCAGATCTGGGCGCAAGTCATCCATATAGATGCCGTCTTGGGACAATAGCGTCAGCACATCCTGTGCGGCTTGAATCAGTTGAGATGCCTGTCGATCTTTCAACGCTTTGCGCAGAGCAGCAAAGCCAGCCTTGTCCTCGGCGTTTTCTGGGAAATTCAGCGCACTGATAAAATCTTTACGCGCCAGCGGTGGCGTTAAGTCCTCGGCTGGGGTGCCAAGCGCCAAGAGCCCCTGATCTTCGGCGTCTTCGGCGATGGGCTCAACCACGGGTGCCTTACGGATACCGCCTGTGTCGCGCGACGTCGAAAAAGTTGCCAGCGCGGTTTCCGTCTTGCGCTGGGCCGCTGCGATCTCGTCAAGTTTTCTGGACACAGAAGGTTCTGCGCCTTTGGGTTGCTGACCTTGGGTCTGGGCCACATAGGTTCGGCGCATGGCATCAATCGCGGCCTGAAGTCGTTGGCTCTCTTCGCGCATAACGCGAGAGGACCGAGCAGCAGTCGCGGCGACCCAGATCATCGCAACCGGCAAGAAAATCGCAAGCATTGTCATGACAAAGCGGAGCGAGTCGACCTCGCCAGTCTCAGGACCCAAGACGATAAAGAACATCGCAGTTCCGGCCAGCCAGATGACGCTGACCGTAAGGGCCACGATTTCGATCCCGGTCACCTGAGGGCGGTCGGGTTTCTCGTAGATGCCAAGTGGGGTGGGCCGGCTGTCGCTGTCCTCGGTCATAACTTGTCCTGCTCCATCTGCGCCCTAGACGTAGGCGATGGTTAGTACCTCATAGCTCTTTTGCCCGCCGGGCGTACGCACTTCGACGCTATCGCCTTCTTCTTTGCCGATCAGGGCACGGGCAATCGGAGATTTGATGTTCAAAAGCCCGTGTTCCACGCTTGCTTCGTGTTCGCCAACGATCTGCCAGGTCTTTTCTTCGTCTGTGTCTTCGTCGACCAATGTGACGGTGGCTCCGAACTTGATGGTGCCCGACAACGAGGTTGGATCAATGACTTCGGCCAGTGAGATCACGCCTTCC
Source organism: Shimia litoralis (assembly GCF_005518135.1). Taxonomy (GTDB): domain Bacteria; phylum Pseudomonadota; class Alphaproteobacteria; order Rhodobacterales; family Rhodobacteraceae; genus Shimia_E; species Shimia_E litoralis. The sequence continues at coordinate 50,491 of NZ_SULI01000001.1, forward strand.
AATTCTTTGACGCGGCCCTCGATAAAGGAATGCTTTTCCCGAGCTGAATGGTATTCCGCATTCTCAGAAAGATCGCCGTGCTCACGCGCTTCGGCGATGGCACTGATGATGGCCGGACGTTCAACAGTTTTGAGCTGCTTCAATTCTACTTCGAGCGCCGTAAAGCCGGCGCGTGTCATTGGTATCTTTTCCATGGGTCTGTCCCGATCGTCCAAGACCGCGCCGGAAAGGGTGCGGTCTGTCATTGTTTTCATCTTTGTCTCAGAGTGCCCCGAGCGCCCTTCCAAAAGCAAGTGGTCAGGCATAATGCAAGCGCTAATCCGCAAAAATCAGGCTGAACTTACGTTTTTGGTCAATTTGCCGTCGTGTTACGATTGACGTTTTGTTTTAACCTAGGCTAGCAACTGCGAAACTTTATTTCCCAGCCACTTTAGGAAGGAAGCCGGATGTCCGAGATCGAACGCGAAGCCATGGAGTATGACGTAGTTATCGTAGGTGCAGGTCCTGCTGGATTGTCCGCTGCGATTCGACTGAAGCAACTTGATGCTGATCTGGAAGTCGTTGTTCTTGAAAAAGGGTCCGAAGTTGGGGCGCATATCCTTTCAGGCGCTGTGCTGGACCCATCTGGTCTGGACAAGCTGATCCCGGATTGGAAAGACAAAGGCGCGCCTTTGAACGTGCCAGTCAAGGAAGACAATTTTTATATGCTAGGTGAAGGCGGAGAAGTCCGTATTCCAAACTTCCCTATGCCGCCTTTGATGAACAACCACGGCAACTATATCGTGTCGATGGCGAACGTCTGTCGCTGGATGGGCGAACAGGCTGAAGAACTGGGCGTCGAAATTTTCCCGGGCATGGCATGTTCCGAATTGATCTTTGGCGACAACGGCGAAGTCAAAGGCGTCGTGGCAGGCGAGTTTGGCAAAGAAGCTGACGGTACGATGGGCGCGAACTATGAACCGGGCATGGAGCTGCACGGCAAATATGTGTTCATTTCGGAAGGTGTGCGCGGCAGCCTCGCGAAAGAAATTATCGCCAAATACGATCTCCAAGCTGGCAAAGAACCACAAAAGTTCGGTCTTGGCATGAAAGAGATTTGGGAGATCGACCCCGCCAAGCACCGCGAGGGAACTGTGACCCACACAATGGGCTGGCCTTTGGGTAGCAACGCTGGCGGTGGGTCGTTTGTGTACCATCTGGACAACAATCAGGTGTACGTCGGATTTGTTGTGCACTTGAACTATAAGAACCCATACCTGTTCCCATATATGGAATTCCAACGGTTCAAGCATCACCCGATGATTGCGGATCTGCTTGAGGGTGGGAAACGTGTTGCTTACGGCGCGCGTGCCATTTCCGAGGGCGGATATCAATCCATGCCAAAAATGACCTTCCCGGGCGGAGCACTGCTTGGGTGTTCGGTTGGGATGGTCAACGTTCCGCGAATCAAAGGCAACCACAACGCGATGTTGTCGGGTATCGCGGCGGCAGAAACTGCCTTTGATGCGATCAAAGATGGGCGTTCCGGCGATGAATTGCCTGAGTACGAGGTCGAAGTACGCACAGGCGCCATCGGTAAAGACCTTAAGAAGGTGCGCAACATCAAGCCGATGTGGTCCAAATGGGGCATGATGGCATCCACTGTATTGGGCGGCTTTGATATGTGGTGCAACACATTGGGCTTTTCGCTGTTTGGAACTCTCAAACACGGCAAGAACGATGCGGATGCGACGCAACCGGCGGATAAATTCAAGCCGATCGATTATCCAAAGCCGGATGGCAAGCTGTCTTTTGATCGCTTGACCAACGTCAGCTTTGCAATGACCAACCACGAAGAAAGCCAACCTTGCCACCTGCAATTGGCTGACCCGAGTATTCCGGTGAATGTGAACCTGCCGAAATATGCAGAACCTGCGCAGCGCTATTGCCCGGCTGGGGTCTATGAGGTGGTCGAAGAAGAAGGCAAAGATCCGCGTTTTGTGGTCAATTTCCAAAACTGCGTGCATTGCAAAACCTGCGACATCAAAGACCCGAGCCAGAACATCACTTGGGTGACACCACAGGGTGGCGACGGTCCGAACTATCCAAATATGTGATGAGCTCACTGCAAATTGTCTAAAACTATGGGGCGGCCTTCGGGGCGCCCCATTGCGTGTCCGACCTTTGCGCACTACCTTCCTGAACAAGAGATTGTTTTGAGGAGCCTCGTGTGGCCGTTTCTTTTCTTCGTAAGTTGACGTTGTCAGTCGTGCTGACAACTCTGACACTCCCGGCGCAAGCCGAAGGGCTGTCTGGTGCGTATCTTGCCGCGCGGCAGGCCAGTATGAACAGCGACTATACTGCATCCGCAGAGTACTTTACCCGAGCCTTGACGCGCGACCCGTCGAACCCGAAAATTTTGGAAAGCGCTGTTTTGGCGTATCTGTCGTTGGGGCAGATCGATACGGCTATTCCGATTGCGCGCAAGATGGAAACCGATGGCTTGGAAAGCCAACTTGCCAGAATGGTACTGGCGGCTGGGTTGATCAAAGATGGGCGGTATGAAGCCCTGTTGGACAGCATCGAGAGCGGGCAGGGCGTGAGCGAGCTTGTTGATGGCCTGATGACGGCGTGGGCGCACATTGGAAATGGAGACATGTCAAATGCGCTAAAGGCCTTTGATGCGGTTTCAGAACAACCCGGCCTAGCAGGGTTTGCGAGCTATCACCGTGCTCTTGCGCTTGCATCTGTGGGGGATTTTGAAGGCGCCGAGGCGATCTACTCTGACAAAAGCGGCAGTGCAATTCAGCTCACTCGGCGGGCGGTGATGGCTCTGGCTGAAATTCTAAGCCAGCTTGATCGAAACGACGAAGCGCTCAAGTTGATGGATGATGTATTTCAGGGGGATCTCGATCCCGATCTGAAAATTATTCACACCAAGCTGGTGGCGGGTGAGACGCTCGCGTTTACCCATGTGCGCGGTGCTCAAGACGGCATGGCAGAGGTCTATTACTCTCTGGCTGGTGCTCTCGAGCGGGAAGCAAATCCCGACTATACCTTGCTGTACACACGTGTCGCTGAATATCTGCGACCAGACCATTTCGAGGCTCTGCTGCTGAGTGCCGGATTGCTTGAACAGCTTGGCCAATTTGATCTTGCGACGGCTGCATATAAACGTGTCCCAGCCGACCATCCGTCGTTTCATGCGGCGGAACTCGGGCGCGCAGAAGCATTGCGCCAAGCTGGTAAACTGGATTCTGCCATTGAAGTGCTGGAACAATTGGCACGCACGCATGGTGACCAACCTTTGGTTCATTCAAGTCTGGGTGATTTATTGCGTCAGAAGAATGATTTTGCTGGGGCAGTGCAAGCGTATGATCGCGCGTTTGCGTTGTTTGAAAAACCCAATCACAATCAATGGTTTATCTTGTATGCACGCGGCATTTCTCACGAGCGTCTGGGGAATTGGGAACAGTCCGAAGCAGATTTTCGCAAAGCGCTTGAATTGAATCCCGAGCAACCTCAGGTGCTGAATTATTTGGGCTATTCGCTCGTTGAAAAACAGGTGAAACTGGATGAAGCGCTGTCGATGATTGAACGTGCCGTGGCGGCGCGCCCAGACAGCGGGTATATCGTCGATAGCCTTGGATGGGTTCTGTACCGTTTAGGTCGGTATGACGAAGCTGTGGACCAGCTTGAGCGTGCAACAGAACTGATGGCTGTTGATCCGGTGGTGAATGATCATCTCGGCGATGCATACTGGGCCGTCGGGCGTCACCTTGAGGCGCAGTTCCAATGGAAGCGTGCGTTATCCTTTGTCGATGATGAATCAGCGGAAGAGGCAAAACCAGACCGTATTCGCCGAAAGCTTGAGGTCGGACTGGACCAAGTGCTCTCTGAAGAGGGATCTGACCCGTTGAAGGTCGCCGATGAAGGCTAGGGCTTTTGCGCCGGCAAAGGTCAACTTGACGCTTCATGTGACCGGACAGAGACCAGACGGATATCATCTGCTTGAGTCGCTGGTGGTGTTTGCCGATGTGGGCGATGTACTGTTTGCTGAGTTAGGTACAGACCGAGACACACCTTGCTTACGTGTTCAGGGGCCGATGGCTGAGGGTGTGCCGACAGACGCGCGCAATCTTGTCCTGCGAGCTGCACAGACCATGGATGCGTCCGCTAGGTTTACCTTGGACAAGCACCTGCCTGCGGCAGCGGGTATCGGCGGTGGGTCCTCTGACGCGGCGGCGGCAATGCGACTGTTGTCGGATTTGTCTGGCGCAAGAATTCCGAGCGATCGCGGGTTGTCGTTGGGCGCAGATGTGCCGGTGTGCCTATTGGCGCGCGCTGCAACGATGTGTGGCATTGGCGAACGTGTGACGGCTGTGGATGGCTTGCCCCCGCTGCCTGCTGTGCTGGTGAACCCAAGAGTGAGCGTCTCGACGCCTGATGTTTTCCGCACGCTTACATCCAAATCAAACCCAAAAATGGACACGGTGCCAGAAGGTGCGGCGTTGCAGGATCTCGCTGCTTGGTTGGAAACGCAAAGGAATGATCTTGAGGCCGCTGCATTGCATGTTCAGCCGGTAATTGGTCATGTGTTAAAGGCGCTTGATGGCGCGTTGTTGGCGCGCATGTCCGGCTCTGGGGCGACGTGCTTTGGGATATATCCCGACCTTGGCGCGGCCAAATCAGCTGCGGCTCGGATTTCCGAGGCGTATCCAGCGTGGTGGGTGACCCCGACCACCCTACGATAGGTGATTAGGGTAAACCTGCGATGACGCAATTGTAGGTTAGCTTATGCGGGCCACAACATAGTCAGCCAAATCAGCCAACATTTTGCGAATGTCATGATCCGGAAGGAGGGCGATGGCGTCTTTTGCCTTGTCCGCCCAAGCGATCGCATCTTGGCGTGTGGCCGAGAGCGTGTCATGTTTATGCAAAAGGCTGAGGGCGTGGTCCAGATCGCCTTCGACCTGTTTGCCCTTCTCAATTGTGCGAACCCAAAATGCGCGCTCTTCAGCATCGGCCTTGGCGACGGCCTTGATCACAGGAAGCGTCAGCTTGCGCTCGCGGAAATCATCGCCGATATTTTTGCCTGTCACGGCACTATCGCCTTGGTAATCCAACAAGTCGTCCACAATCTGGAATGCAATTCCAAGAGCATCGCCATAGTCATAGAGCGCCTGTACGAAGTCTTCGTCTGCCTGAGCGATCACGCCCCCAACCTGCGTCGCCGCGGAAAACAACGCCGCTGTTTTTCCACGAACCACCTGCAGATATATTGACTCGTCCGTGCGCAAATCTTGCGCTGCGGTCAACTGAAGCACTTCGCCTTCGGCGATCGTGGCCGAGGCATTTGCGAGAATATCCAAAACCCGCAGACTTCCGGTTTCTACCATCAGTTGGAACGAGCGCGAAAACAGGTAATCCCCCACCAGAACGGAGCTTTTGTTATCCCACAATAGATTTGCGGTGGGGCGTCCGCGGCGCTGGCCGCTTTCGTCAACAACGTCGTCATGTAGCAAGGTCGCGGTGTGAATGAATTCAACCGTAGCTGCCAAATGGATGTGGAAAGGCCCCGTATAGCCGCAGAGTTTGGCCGCCGCCAAAGTCAGCATCGGGCGCAATCTCTTGCCGCCGGCATCGACCAAATGGGCCGTAACCTCGGGGATACGGGGGGCATGTTTGCTGGCCATCCGCTGAGTGATCAATGTGTTCACTGCGGCCATATCTTCTGCCAACACGGCGCTGAGCGCCTCATGTGGCTTGGTTGCTGACTTATCCAGACCCATCACACTCCCGTCACAGGTCTCGACATTTGTCATGACCTGCCTTTACATCCCCAACATGAAAGAACTTTTGCGTAGCAACGACCCGACGATCATCGCCTTTGCCACAGCCCTTCTTCGAGGGGAGGGTATAGACTGCTTTGAAATGGACGTAAATATGAGCGTGTTAGAAGGCTCTATCGGAATTTTTCCGCGGCGCTTGATGGTGCATGAAGACCTGATTGACCGCGCCAAAATCGTAATGGTGGACAACGACATTCCATTGGGGCGTTGAACATGTCTGACACGACGGTGAATGCCTATCTGGATGGCGCGTTGATGATCCGCCAACCGGCCAAGGGGTATCGCGCGGGGGTGGATCCGGTTTTGCTGGCGGCATCGATTCCTGCCAAGTGCGGTCAATCCGTGCTTGAGCTTGGGTGCGGTGTCGGTACTGCAGTCCTGTGTTTGGCGCACCGCGTACCCGGATTGTCTGTGGCCGCAGTCGAACTGCAATCGGAATATGCGCAGCTCGCCAAAGAAAATGCCCAGAAAAACAATGTGGTATTGGATGTGCATGTTGCTGACCTCGCGCGCTTACCAACAGAGCTACGTCAAAAGAGGTTTGATCATGTGATTGCGAACCCACCGTATTTTGATCGCGCGGCAAGTGTTTCTGCGGCGGACCAAGGGCGTGAAACGGCAATGGGCGAGCGCACTTCGTTGGATCAATGGGTTGCGGTTGCGGCCAAGCGATTACAACCGCGTGGGTACGCCACATTTATTCATCGTGCCGAAAGGTTGCCTGATCTGCTTGAGGCCATGGGATCGCGGCTTGGATCTCTTCAGGTGATGCCGCTTCAATCCCGACATGGGCGTGATCCGGGGTTGGTTTTGGTGCGTGGGCGCAAAGAAGGGCGGGCGGCGTTTCGGTTGCACGCTCCTGTGTGCATGCATGAAGGCACGCATCATGATGGCGACAAAGAGAGCTATACCGCGCAGCTACGGGCCATATTGCGTGACGGTGTTGCGTTGAACTTTCCCGATTAGAATCAGGGCGGCTCACCAATGATGACTCTGGCAGTTGATAACGTATTTATGACAAATCCTGCGACCAATCGGCAGAAAACCGACCTGTTACAAATTTGATGCGGTTGCCGCGTGACAGATCGCAAAAAGTATGGTGCACTACAGAGGTAATTTCATTCTGAGGAGGACTGCCATGAGCGTGAGCTCGCATTTGGAAGAACTGAAACGGAAACACGACGCCCTTTCGACGCAAGTCGAAACCGAGCAGCGTTCCCCTGGTTCGAGCGATTTTGATATTGCGGAATTGAAAAAGCAGAAACTCAAGCTCAAGGAAGAAATCGAGCGCCTTTCGGTAACTGCCTAATTTGTTTTAAGGCTGGCGCGCGCGGCAATTATCGCGCCGCCAGTAATGAATATGGTTGCAAATGCCAAGGTCCAGCTTGGTTCAGCGACACCAACCCCAACAAGGACGAGAGTGGACAGTAAAGGTGCTGCATAAGATGCAGTCCCCAGAAGTTGAATGTCACCCCGTTTTACACCGATATCCCAGACATAAAATGCCAGTCCGACTGGGCCAAGGCCGAGTGCGATTGCTGAGGCCCAGCCAACAAAGCCGATGGGCCAGACGGTGTCTTCGAATGCCAGATGCATTCCCGCAGACAAGATCGCTGTTGCGACACAAAACACGGCGACAGTTTCGGTTGGGATGGCACCAAGGGTGCGCGAGATCACCGAATAACCGGACCACGTCAGCGCACAGGCGATGGCCAGCAAGTATCCAGGAATTGCGTCGGGGTTAAATGTGCTTGTGCCGCCTTGGATGATTAGGGCTGCGCCAAGAAACCCGAGACAGGCGCCCATAAGATGTCCTTTGCGTAAAGTTTCACCGGGCAGCAGGCCGGACATCAAGACAATGAGCAGCGGCCAGAGATATGCAATCAGGCCAGCCTCGGCGGCGGGCGCAAGACGCAAGGCGCTAAAGTAAAGGGCGTGATAGCCAAACAGTCCAACCGTGCCGAACGCATATACTTTCCAGCTCACGTTCTTAAGTTTTGAGAACTGACCTGTGCGGATCGTCCAGATCAGGCCAATGGTGCCGCCAATCGTAAAGCAGATCGTATTCAGCAAAAGGGGGGGCGTTGGGGCAGTGCCAACGGTGAACAGCGCGAGCAGCGACCACAGTAATACGGCGCAAAAACCGACAAGCGTTGCTGAGGATCGCGTCATGGGGTACTCACGTTTTCGATGGGAATGATCTGCAGGGTGTCTGACACTGATGCGGTTTTGTCAATTTCGTCAAGTATCCACTTTTCGAATGCTGCTATCTGAGGTCGGGTTTCGGCCCCCAAAGGGCACAGAAAGCGAAAGTGGGCCTTAAGGCCAAGTGCAACCTTGTATGGTGCAACAAGCCGCCCTTCGTGCAGATCCTTGATCACCATCGCGCGCCGACCTAAGACAATTCCGGCCCCTGCCAATGCGGCGTCTACTGCGTGATCCGCTTGTGAGAAATGCGCACCATGTGTGGGCGTGTAGTCCATGCCCACAGCGCGAAACCATGTGGTCCAATCGCAAGGTGGGTCCAAGAAGTTGATGGAATTATCAAACATCAAGGGCGCGTTGCGCAAGCTTGATGGTGTTGGATACTGTGCCGCCATCTCAGGGGACATCACAGGTGTGACCCATTCTTGTCGTAAGGGGCGGGAATACAGCCCGGGATCGGGACCATTTCCGAATCGAATCGCGACGTCAATTTCATCCTGTACAAAATCCATCAGCCGCAGGCTGGCCGTAAATCTGAGATCGATGTCAGGTTGCGCTCGGGCAAACTCGTAGAGCCGCGGGGCAAGCCATTTGGCGGTGAACGCCGGGCCCGCAGTGACGGTAAGCGTTGCGTTATCCTGCAGCCTGCGCGTCATGCGCCATGCCTTTGTGAGTTCGGTAAATCCGGCTGATGCGCCGGGTGCCAACATTCGCCCAGCTTCAGTCAGCTTTACCGCTCGGTTTAGGCGTACAAAGAGAGGTTTCCCAAGGTGCTCTTCAAGCGATTTTATCTGAAAGGACAGCGCCGCGGGGGTCACGTTGAGCTCGCTGGCTGCGAGTGCAAAGGACATGTGCCGTGCGGCAACTTCAAAAGCGCGTAACGCGGTAAGGGGGGGCAGTCGATCTGTCATTTCACATTAGTATATCTTAACTGAAGTGATGAAAAGTCTCGTTTGTCCTTATGAAAGTAAAAGCGCATCTTGGTAACAGTTTAGATTTGTTAACTGAAAGGGTTCCCAATGATCGAAGTAGCCTCCAGCGTACGCGTTCGCCAAGCCTATCAAGATGCCCACAAAGAGCGAGGGATGGTTTTGGTCAATTTGGGACGCTGGATCAAAAAAATGATTTCTTTTCCGCTGGGCGTGCGCGTCCTTACGGAGACGCCCCGCTGAACAACAGTTCTTACGAGGCAAAAAGGCCGGCCACATGTGTGGCCGGCCTTTGGTATTGATCGTCTAAGCGACTGCTTATGAGAAGAACTGACCGCCATTTGCAGAAATGGTCGAGCCGTTTACAAAGCTCGCGTCATCAGAGGCCAAGAACGCTACGCAGCGCGCGATTTCTTCTGGCTCGCCCAAACGTCCGGTTGGGATTTGGCTGATGATCGACTCGCGGACCTTTTCTGGGACTGCCATGACCATCTCTGTCGCGATGTAACCCGGGCAAACCGCGTTTGCAGTGATGCCTGCACGCGCACCTTCTTGGGCCAGTGATTTTACAATGCCAAGATCGCCAGCTTTGGTCGCGGCATAGTTCACTTGAGCAAATTGACCTTTTTGACCGTTCACCGAGCTGATCACGATAATGCGTCCGAACTTGCGTTCCCGCATGCCAGGCCAAATCGGGTGTACTGTATTGAACACGCCTGTCAGATTGGTGTCGATCACTTGATGCCACTGCTCAGGGGTCATTTTGTGGAACGGTGCATCGCGCGTGATGCCAGCATTGGCGACAACTACTTCGATGGGGCCAAGATCGGCTTCAACCTTGGCAATGCCAGCAGCGCTGTCTTCATAGTTTGCGACGTTCCATTTGTACGTCTTGATGCCGGTTTCTTCGGTAAATTTGGCTGCAGCTTCGTCATTCCCCGCATATGTTGCTGCTACGGTGTAACCCTCTGCTTTGAGACGTTTCGAAATTGCTTCACCGATGCCGCGTGAACCGCCGGTTACGAGTGCTACTCTTGCCATGATTTCCTCCAGTGTGGCCTAGTACTTGGTAATTCTGTTACGAAAGTTTACCGGAATGTGCAACATTGTTGCGTGCGCAATTTGCCGCAATGCAGCTTTTATCCGGTATCCATGTAAATTTTTGATATCAAAGATGAAAAAAGGGCACCGAAAAGGCGCCCTTCTTGAAATTTTTTGATGCATCCAATTATGGGCGCTCAAGACACATAGCGACACCCATGCCGCCACCGATGCAAAGTGTTGCGAGACCTTTTTTCGCGTCGCGACGCTTCATTTCAAACAACAGGGTGTTCAAAATGCGTGCCCCGGATGCGCCGATTGGGTGGCCGATTGCAATGGCGCCGCCATTCACGTTCACAATTGCTGGATCCCAGCCCATGTCTTTGTTCACGGCGCAGGCTTGCGCAGCGAATGCCTCGTTGGCTTCGACCAAATCAAGATCAGATGCAGACCAGCCCGCTTTGTCGAGGGCCTTGCGGGATGCATAGATCGGGCCAACGCCCATGATCGACGGGTCAAGACCGGCGGTTGCATAAGACGCGATGCGGGCCAACGGCTCGATACCGCGTTTTTCGGCTTCTTCGGCGGTCATCAGCAATGCACCAGCGGCACCGTCATTCAAGCCAGAGGCGTTGGCAGCGGTCACCGAGCCGTCTTTGGCGAAAGCTGGTCGCAGTTTTTGCATTGCAGCCATAGTTGCCCCGTGGCGGATGTATTCGTCTGCATCCACAATGATCTCGCCCTTACGGGTTTTCACAGTGAATGGCACAATCTCGTCCACGAACTTGCCCGCTTTTTGAGCCGCTTCGGCTTTGTTTTGCGACGCAACAGCGAATTCGTCCTGCATGTCGCGGCTGATCTGCCACTGATTTGCGACGTTTTCAGCAGTTTGGCCCATATGATACCCGTTGAAGGCATCCCAAAGACCATCGCGGATCATGGAATCAATGTATTTCACATCGCCCATTTTGTGACCGGCCCGAAGATGTGCAACGTGGGGAGACAAAGTCATGTTTTCTTGACCACCTGCGGCCACGATTGCGGCATCACCCAACTGGATGTGCTGAGCGGCCAAGGCAACGGCCCGAAGCCCAGAGCCACAAACTTGGTTGATACCCCATGCGGCGCTCTCGATCGGGAGGCCAGCGTTGACGTGGGCTTGGCGCGCAGGGTTTTGGCCTTGGCCCCCCGTAAGAACTTGACCCAAGATGGTTTCAGACACATCAGATTTTTCGATACCAGCGCGCTCTACCAGTGCAGACAGCATTGTCGCGCCTAGATCATGTGCGGGCGTGTTGGCGAACGAACCGCCAAAGCTGCCGACGGCGGTGCGGGCTGCCGAAGCAATCACTACGTTAGTCATATGTTTTTCCTCTACCAAAGATTCCGGCAAAAAGTGTTCATAAATGTCGGAGATTGCAAGTGTCTCCTCCTGCCTTGCAATTGGTAAATAGAGGATTTGCTGCACTGCGACAACAGACAGGGTGTCTCATGTCTGGGCGATGTGGATTCCGTTATGCGGCTGAACGCTTGGATTTGCGGTTTTCCCAAGGTGGTTTGACCGTTGGAGCCCCGAATAGAAAACCTTGCAAGCAGTTGAAACCAAGATCAGAAAGCACTGTAGCGTCTTCGCGCCTCTCGACACGGCTGGCGATGGTCAGCATATCCAAATTACGTGCGATATTTGAAATTCCGCCGGCTATGATCTGATTTTCCTGGTCCAAGTGAATATCGCGCGTGAGCTGCCCATCGAACTTGATGATGTCAAAAAAGAAGTCCTTGAAGTACTTGAACGACGTAAACCCTGATCCAAAATCATCCAATGCAAATGAAATGCCTTTGGCCTGAAGGTCGTCCATAAAGTCGATCACGAGTTCGGGGACATGCATCGCTGATTTTTCAGAAATTTCCAAAATGAGGCGCTCCGCAATATGCGGATGATCATCCAGCGCGCGCTCGAGACTTTTGGTCCAGCGCCGGTATCCAATGGATCGTGCAGACATGTTAATGGAAAGCCGCAGAGCCGGATATCTGGCCAAAGCTTCAAGCCCGGTTTCTAGGGCGAGACAGTCCATCTGGCGGCCAATTTCCGTGTCCTCGATTGTATCCATAAAATCCTTGGCGGGGATGATCCGCCCCGTGTCATCGAGCACGCGAATAAGGCCCTCGTAAAACGCAGGGGTTTTCAAATCTGCGGCATTCACAATGGGTTGATAGGCTAGGAGCACTTGTTTGTGCATGATGGCCGCCTTGACCATATCAAGCGTTTTGGTGTCGCGGGAGGCGAGCGCATAGTCCAGTGGCGTGTGGTGCCCGGGCGGTATGTCGGCAAGATCTCTTTTCTTAGTACGGCGGCCCATCTCTGGCTCCTATTGCAATCCGCGCCAGAATGTCGCCAAACTTATCAACAATCTCTTAAATCGACAGTTTGAGGCAAACCTTAACCGTTGGGGCAATTATGAGCGAAAGATGTGGCTGGGTTGGCCTAGAAGACATTTACGTGGACTATCATGATTTGGAATGGGGCGTGCCGGAATATGACAGTCGCGCCCTTTGGGAAAAGCTTGTTCTTGATGGGTTTCAAGCCGGGCTAAGCTGGCTGACGATCTTGAAAAAACGAGATAATTTCCGCGAGGCATTTCAAGGGTTTGACCCCAATAATATTGCCGAATGGACCGAAGATGATGTCACGCGGCTGCTCGACAATCCGGGTATCGTGCGCCATCGTGGCAAGATCGAGGCCACGATCGGAAATGCGAAAGCCTGGCAGCGCATTCAGCAGGCCGAAGGCTTTGACAATTTCTTGTGGAAGTATGTTGATTTTCAACCATGCCAGAACACGTGGCGGTCACAATCCGAGGTCCCGACCCAGACGCCTTTGTCGCTACAAATTTCGAAAGATTTGAAGAAAGAAGGGTTTCGGTTTTGTGGCCCGACGATCGTGTACGCTTTTATGGAGGCGGTGGGTATGGTCAACAATCACGTTGTGGGGTGTGCGCGTCATGCCGAGGTGGCTCAGATGCCCAAGTCTGAAATGCGTAAGAAGTTCGAACAAACCAAGGCGCGCTGACTTAGCAGCCTTGGTTTGCCAAATTATTTGACTGGGGAGCGGTCTTGCCCGCGTCCTGGATGCCTAGAGCATGTGACGCGCACGTGCGCCACGTTCGATACCCGCAGCGTGCAGGCGATCAATGTCCAGCTCATACCGAATTTCTTCGAGAAGACGCAATTCATCCTCGTGGATTTTTCCGTCAGCCGCTGCAACGTCGCACGCAAGAGCGTAAGCTGTCTCAGTCAACCTCTGAGGTAGGCTTTCTCTGATAAGCCCAAACAACGCAGCCAAGCCGTCTTCTTGTTCAAAAAGGTCAAATACAGTTTGAGACACGGGTTTCATGCGGTCGATGTCATATTCTGCAAAAATTGGAAGATTGTTCACGGCAGATTGAATTTTGACCAGCTCTGCGGTGCGGATGTTTTCATCCGATGCGGAAATGGCGACCATCACCGCCACAAGGCAATCTTGAGGAGTGAGCGGGTTTGATGAGTCTTGAGCCACGGCTGGCGTCCTTATTCTAAGAAGGTTTATTCCAGCCTATGGGGACCGCATGGGGGCGGCAATAGAATATTGACATTCCGGCGCAATCCCGCCCGCATATTGCATCAAGCAGGGGCGGTGTCGGGGCCTTCTTCATTACCGTGCGTGGGGCTGTTGGTCACGCGATTTACTCTGGGGCCCGTAAATGAATGGGCTTTTCCAAAGTTGAGCTGTTTCTGTGGTGAATTTTGCGAGATACTTGGTGAAATTGTTGACCATGCTGCGACAGCACAATAGGTAGCCAAGGTCATGCGTTTATAGAGGCGCGTGAACTTAATTTCTGGAGAGAGACATGTCTGAACTGCGCGATGCTGCACTCGTTTCGAAAGCCTGGCCCTTTGAAGAAGCACGCCGGGTGCTCAAACGCTATGCAAAGCAGCCCCCTGAAAAGGGCTTTGTGCTGTTTGAGACTGGCTATGGTCCTTCAGGTCTGCCGCATATCGGGACCTTCGGCGAGGTTGCCCGCACGACCATGATCCAAACCGCGTTCGAGGTGATCTCGGACATTCCGACCAAGCTGATTTGTTTTTCCGACGATCTGGATGGCATGCGGAAGGTACCCGGCAATGTGCCCAATTCTGAAGGCCTGCACGAACACCTGCAAAAGCCGCTGACGTCCGTGCCAGATCCATTTGGCACGCACGAGAGTTTTGGCCACCATAATAACGCAATGCTGCGTCGGTTCTTGGACACGTTTGGGTTTAAATACGAATTTTACTCGGCTCAGGAGTTTTACAATTCGGGTCGGTTTGACGAGGTGCTCAAGCGCGCAGTAGACAAATATGATGACGTGATGGCTGTCATGTTGAAAAGTTTGCGCGAAGAGCGCCGCCAAACCTATTCGATTTTCCTTCCGATCCATCCTGAGACGGGGCGTGTTTTATACGTGCCGATGAAGAAAGTTTGCGCCGAGACATACACCATCACCTTTGACGACGAAGATGGCAAAGAATGGACGCTGCCGGTCACTGGTGGGAATGTTAAGTTACAGTGGAAACCGGATTTTGGTGCGCGCTGGGCCGCGCTGCAAGTCGACTTCGAGATGTACGGTAAGGACCACAGCACCAACACGCCGATCTATGACAGTATCTGTCGAATACTTGGCTGGCGTGCGCCAGAGCATTTCACCTATGAGCTGTTTTTGGATGCCGGTGGCCAGAAGATTTCGAAAACGTCGGGAAATGGTATTTCGATTGATGAATGGCTGACCTATGCCTCGACCGAGAGCCTCGCGTATTTTATGTATCTCAAGCCGAAGACGGCCAAGCGGATGCATTTTGACGTGATCCCAAAAGCTATGGATGAATATCATCAGCAGCTGCGCGCGTATCATGGACAGGATATCAAGGCACAATTGAACAACCCTGTTTGGCATATTCACGGTGGCGATGTGCCCCAGTCGAATATGGTGGTACCGTTTTCAATGCTGTTGAACCTTGCGTCGGTGGCTTCGGCAAAGAACAAAGAAGGCTTGTGGGGCTTTATTCAGCGGTATGCGCCCGAGGCATCGCCGGAAACACACCCTGATTTGGATGCTGCCGCAGGATATGCACTGAAGTACTATGAAGACTTTGTAGAACCGGAAAAAACTTTCCGTCTGCCAAGCGATCAAGAGCGCGCCGCGCTCGAAGAATTGGCAGCAGCGTTCCGTGACGGCGACAAGGCATTGGATGTGATTGCCCGCAAAAATGCCCAGATGGGGAATGAAGATGCGTTGCCTGCGGTCGATTTTGGCTCTGACGAATTCCTCCAGTCAATTGTATTTGCAGTGGGAAAAATACACGGGTTTGAGAACCTGCGCGATTGGTTCAAGGCGCTCTACGAGGTTTTGTTGGGGGCGTCACAGGGGCCAAGGTTTGGCGGGTTCGCAGCGCTTTATGGTGTCGAGGAAACCGCCGCGTTGATCGACAAAGCGTTGGCAGGTGATCTGCTCTAAGCTGGTATTGACCTGACGTTGAAAATCAAGCGCGTGCCAGTTGTGGTGCGCGCTTTTCTTTTGCGCATATGTCTGCAACGCCACCGTTACGGTGGGGTGAACGCCCGTTAATTCCGACTTGGTATGACCTTTTCAACAAGTGGGTGCCCGTTTTCGCAAGGGCACTTTGGGTAACGTTGAAAGGGATCACATGAACAAGGCAATTACCGACGGAGTGCTGTTGATGCCACCTGCGTTTTCGGCGGGGCTGGCGCAGTGGTCAAGTGGCGACGGGACACCCGGATCAGACACATATGACAATGCTGTCAATGCAGCCTATGTGCCGTCCGATCAGGATTTTGGCGGGTGTCTGGAGCTGGTGAAAACCACGTCTGTGCAACAGTTGCGGTATATGGGAGAGACGCCGTTTCTTCCGGGGTGCTACTTGCGGGTCAAGGTGCGGATCAAGGCAATCAGTGGCAATTTGCCGTCGGTGCGCATCGCGGCATGGGCGGGGAATGGCGGCCATTCTCACGTGAGCGGCCTAGCGGAAACCGGCCCATCGGTCACGCTGACATCTTATGGAGAAATTGTTGAAGTCAGCGCTATTATTGGCAGCGGTGGTCGCGGCGGTGTTGATATGGTGTGGGGGAGCACCCCAGTTTACGGCCACTTTGGTTTGGATTTGACCGGGTCTTCGGGCGGCGTGGTACGGATCGATGATATCCAGATCGAAGACATCACCAGTGCCTATCTGCGCGACATGATGGATTGGGTTGATGTGCGGGATTTTGGTGCTGTGGGGGATGGTGTCACGGATGACTCTGCCGCATTTGATGCGGCGAATGATGCTGCGAATGGCCGAGAAGTCGTTGTCTCGGCTGGTCAGTATTGGTTGGCGGAAAACGTTACATTCTCGACGCGGGTACGTTTTGAAGGCACGGTGGTTATGCCGACCGACAAGTATCTTTCTTTGACACGAAATTTTGATCTGCCATCCTATATCGACGCGTTCGGAAATGAAGAACTCGCCTTTAAAAAGGCGTTCCAGTCGCTGCTAAATAATGCGGATCACGAGTCTTTGGATTTGGGTGGCCGCAGGATCACAGTCACCGAACCCATTGATATGCAGGCGGCTGTGGCAAATCGGGATGAGTATGCCCAGCGGCGCCATATCAGGAATGGCCAGTTTTATGTGACGGGGGATTCCGCTTGGGAGCCCGATGTTGCTACATCCATTGCCAGCTATAATTCATCGGATGGGCGGTTGCTGCGCAATGTGGCGAACGTCGCGAACATTGCGGTCGGGTCGCTGGTTACGGGTAATGGCGTTGGTCGGGAAATCTATGTGCATGCCAAAAATGAAGCGACCCAAGAGGTCACGCTGACCCATGCGCTGTATGATGCTGAGGGTACGCAGACCTATACGTTTACGCGGTTCAAGTACCTCATGGATTTTGGCGGCTTTCGAAAGCTGAGTGTCTTCTCGATGTCGGATATCGAGTTCCAGTGCAATTCCTTGGCCAGTGGCATCATGCTTGCGCCGTCGGGCGTGATTTTTCACCTAAAGGATTGTTTCATCACGCGCCCAAGGGATCGCGGAATCACGTCGACAGGTGAAGGGTGTCAGGGCATGTTGATTGACCGCTGCCAGTTTATCACGCGAGAAGGGGGAACGGCGGCACAGGACCGGACAACCGTTGTGTTGAACACCAACGCAAATGACGTCAAGCTTCGCAACAATCGCGCCAGTCAGTTTCGCCATTTTGCCGTGTTGGGAGGGGCAAATGCTGTGATCTCGGGCAATCACTTTTTTCAGGGGGATGGCCAATCCGCCGGGGTACGCACCGCAGGTATCGTGCTGACACAGTCTCATTGTTCGACAACAATTGTCGGGAATTATGTCGACAATTGTTCGATTGAATGGACGAACGAGTACGAAAGTTCGCCCGATTTCAATGGTGGATATTCCTTTAGCGCCCTCAGTATCACCGACAATGTGTTTCTGTCAGGAGATGTCGCGCCGTGGTTTTCTTATCTGGTGATCAAGCCCCATGGTTCGGGTCACTATATCTCGGGCATGACAGTGACCGGCAACAAATTCCGCAGCATCAAAGGCACGACAATTGATCGGGTCGATCATGTGGATACCAGCTTTGCTAATCTTGATATGCGTAAAGGCAAGAACGTGCTTTTTGAGGGCAATACATACCATGCCGTCGAAACACCGGTCTTTAACCCACTGGTCGTTGAACATTCAGAGAATTCGGTCAATCAAACGTGGGTTATAGATAGTGCAGGGAAGCTCCCATTCGGGGGACGTGCCCGCAGCGTAGAATCTGTGGTCATGACCAGCAAAATTAAAAACGCGAACAATACTGCCGAATACACGATGCCCTATGTCACAACAGAAGAAGGTGGCTCGGGGGATCAGGTCTATCTGCACTGGCAAAAAAGTGTGTCTGGGGACGTGGTAGTCAGGCTGCGTATGGACTAGCGCCAGAAAGCAATCCATTCGACAAGGTCAAAAAACTTTTTGGCCAGAATGAGCGTGCTTTGCCCATCCATAAACACCAGATCATACCCAAGACCGGTGAGAATCACGACTGCGAGAAATACCGCGATCGGGTTTGTCATACTGAAAGCGCCTCCGGAAGCTGTCGACATACTTGGGTATGCCTGACAGCGACCGGAGGCGCAAGATTTCACAAACCTAGGATTGTTTAGAAGCTACCCATCTTGGCAGCAACATCTGCCATCCGGCAGGAGAAACCCCATTCGTTGTCATACCACGCCAGAACCCGCACCAGACGGCCGCCGATCACTTTGGTTTGTTCTGCTGCAAAGATCGAGCTTTCGGTCGAGTGGTTATAGTCGATCGAAACCAGTTTCTCTTCGCTGTATCCAAGAACACCTTTCATGGGGCCAGCGGCGGCTTCGGCCATGGCGGCGTTCACATCGGCTTCGGTGACGTCTTTCTTGGCAACAAACGTCAGGTCCACGGCAGACACATTTGGTGTTGGGACACGAATAGCGGAACCGTCGAGCTTGCCTTTGAGCTCGGGAAGAACTTCGCCAAGGGCTTTGGCTGCACCTGTAGATGTCGGGATCATCGACATCGCTGCAGCCCGCGCGCGGTACAGATCTTTGTGGCGTCTGTCCAATGTCGGTTGGTCGCCGGTATAGGCGTGAATTGTCGTCATGATGCCTGATTCAATGCCGAACGCGTTGTTCAGAACCTTGGCAACAGGGGCAAGACAGTTGGTTGTGCAAGACCCGTTCGAGATCATCGTGTCAGACGCCAGTAATTCCGCGTCGTTTACACCAAACACAACTGTGCGATCTACGTTTTTACCCGGCGCTGAAAGCAGAACTTTCTTTGCGCCGCGATCAAGGTGAGCTTTGGCTTTTTCACCGTCGTTGAATTTGCCCGTGCATTCCATGACCACGTCAACGCCGGACCAGTCCAACTCGTCCATGTTATAGGTCGAAAACATTTCCATTTCGCCGACGCCAAGGTCCATGGTGCCTTCACCAATTTTTACCTCGTTGCGGAAGCGGCCATGCACCGAGTCATAGCGGATCAAATGGGCGGCTGTGTCCAGCGGGCCGGTTGCATTCACCTTTACGACTTTGACGTCGTCGCGCGCAGTTTCGGCGATGTGCATGAGAGTGCAGCGACCAATACGGCCAAATCCGTTAATACCAACAGTGACAGTCATGTCTTATCCCTTTTCGCAGAATTTGCGCGGGGTATAGAAGGCTTGTTTCCTATGGGAAAGCCGGAAACCGCCCGATGGGGTGTCTGTTAGCGGTAAATGTGACGTCGTTGCCTCTGATTGCGCTAACTTGTGGCGCAAAATGACATGTACCCATGCCGTCGTTGCGATGTGTTAGAGCTTGGCCGTGGCAAGGTCTTTGAGGATTGGACAGTCTGGACGATTATCTCCTGCACAGGTCGACACGAGGTGTGACAGGGTTTGGCGCATGGATTGCAACTGTTCAATCTTTTCCTCGATCCGGTGAAGGTGCTGGATCGCGACGTGTTTGACGTCGGCGCTGGCACGTGTGTCGTCTTCGTACAGGGCCATCAATGTCCGGCAGTCTTCGATCGAAAATCCAAGCGCCCGTGCGCGTGCAAGGAACGTCAATTTATGCAAATCCTGCGCCCCAAAAAGCCGGTATCCGTTTTCAGACCGATCCGGTGTAATAAGGCCGATATCTTCATAATATCGGATCGTTTTTGCAGGGAGGCCGGATCGTTCAGAAATCTCTCCGATATTCATCATGACATCCTTTCAGTGGTCGGAGACAGGTGCCGCAAACGCAAAGCGTTCGACAATACAAACACAGAGGACAACGCCATAGCACCGGCCCCCAGCATGGGGGACAATTGCCATCCCAGCAGTGGGTAAAACACTCCGGCAGCCACGGGAATAAGCGCGGCATTATAGGCAAACGCCCAGAACAGGTTTTGCCGTATGTTGCGGAGCGTGTGGCGGGACACGTCCAGCGCATTCAAGACACCGTCAAGATTATCAGACATTAACACAACGTCGGCGCTTTCGATGGCGATATCTGTGCCGGTGCCAATGGCAATGCCGACATCCGCAGTTGCCAAGGCTGGGGCATCGTTGATGCCATCCCCCACAAAGGCGACATCACCATATGTATTGCGCAACGTGCGGACCGCCTCGGCTTTGCCTTCGGGCAAGACATTGGCCTGAACATGATCAATGCCAAGCTCTTGCGCGATTGCGTGCGCCGCACCAGCAGCGTCGCCAGTGATCATGGCCACCTTGATACCCATCTCATGCAGGTGATTTACGGTTTGCCGCGCGGAATTTCTGGGGCGATCGGCAACAGCAAAAATTGCTGTGACTTGCGAGTCAATCGCCACATAGAACGGGGTTTGCCCTTTGGCTTCTATGGTGTCGGCAGGCTGAGCCAATGCATCGACCGCGATGGCCTCGCGTTCCATGAACCGACGTGCTCCGATCCTGACTGTTTGGCCGTTGACCGTGGCTTCGATGCCAAACCCCGCATGTGCGACAAAGTCAGAGACATCGGGCCGAGGGGCATTTCGTTCTTGTGCGGCGCGTTCAATGGCGCGGCCGATAGGGTGTTCTGACTGGGTTTCCACCGCAGCCGCCAAGCCAAGAATATCGATCTCGTCAAAGTCCGGCAAGACGTGGATTTCCGTCAGCTCCGGCCGGCCTTCGGTCAGGGTTCCGGTTTTGTCAAAGGCGACAACGCGGGCATCACTTAACCGTTGAAGCGCATCGCCTTTTCGGAACAAGACGCCCATTTCCGCCGCGCGTCCGGTTCCCACCATAATTGACGTTGGCGTCGCAAGCCCCATCGCACAAGGGCAGGCGATGATAAGCACCGAGACAGCCGCGACAAGGGCATGAGATGCTTTGGGGTCTGGGCCAAAAACAAACCAGCCTACAAACGCCAGCGCAGCAATTGCCATGACCACGGGCACAAAGATCAACACAACCCGATCGGCCAGCGCCTGCACCGGAAGTTTGGCACCCTGTGCCTGTTCGACCATGGCGATAATGCGTGCCAACATGGTATCTCGACCAATTTTTGTGGCACAATAGGTCAGTGCCCCATCGCCATTCACCGTGCCGCCAAACACGTCAGATCCGATGCTTTTGAGCACGGGCATGGGTTCACCCGTGATCATGCTCTCGTCAATATAGGACTGTCCGCTTTCCACGCGGCCATCCACTGCCAATCGCTCACCTGGGCGCAGGCTGAGCACGTCGCCCAAGATGACGTGTTCGACGGGAATATCCCGAGGTTGACCGTCACGTATGACCCGCGCGGTGGCGGGCTGAAGTCCAACCAGTTTACGGATGGCGGCACCTGTGCGGCCTTTTGCGCGCGCCTCAAGCCAGCGGCCCAAAAGAATAAGCGTTACAATCACTGCGGCGGCTTCGAAGTATACATTCCGCGCCCCAGCGGGCAGCGCATCGGGTGCAAACAACGAGGTCGTCGAATATCCCCACGCTGCCAGAGACCCCAATGCAACAAGACTGTTCATGTCGGGGGTACGGCGCATCAGAAGTGGAATGCCTTTGATCCAAAAGACACGGCCGGGGCCTAGTAACAGCAAGGTGGTCAATACAAATTGCACCGTCCAACTGGTGTCCAGACCAATCGTGCGGGCCACCCAGTGATGAAAAGCAGGGAAAATATGCCCCCCCATTTCAAGCACAAACACAGGGACGGCCATCACCAACGCAAGTAGGAACGTGTTGCGCGCTTGGTGGATTTTGGCGGATTCCTGTTGGGTCGGGTCAATGCGTTGAGTGTCTCGTATGGTCGATGCATATCCTGTTTGGGTTGCGACTTGGGCCAGATCAGTGGCCGCGATGGCGCCACGCAAAATCTGAATTTGTGCTGTTTCATTGGCAAGGTTCACATGTGCCGACAATACCGCCGATTGCGCCAAAAGGGCTTGCTCGACGCGTGCCGCGCAAGACGCACAGCTCATATCGGCAATGTCGAGGGTCACGGTGTCTTCGAGCGCGGGATATCCTGCCCCCTTGAGCGTGTCACGAATATCCCTCGCATGGGCATCGGTCAGGACAACCTGTCCGGTTTTGGTCGCAAGATTTACACTTGCAAAGCTTTGACCGGGCATCGCCAAAAGTGCACGTTCAGCACGCCCCGCACATCCTGCACAGGACATGCCATCAATCTCAAAACGCAGGGGGGCGATATCTGACATTTGATCCTCGTTTATGTGTGTCGACTCACAAGATAACCCTTCCTGTAATGGGAAGGTCAATAGGCTGCAATCCTTCCTTCGACTGGAAGGTGCTCGGAAAGTTTCGCGACCTGATGCCCTAATTAGATCGCTGATTGTTACCTGCACGCCGCGCGCGCGAGGATTATTTGGGCAAGCCATGTTTTCCCTATGGTCAACGTGGCTTTGGTGGTATTGGAACGCCAATCATTGTATTTTCGGCTGTGGCTCTATGTCTGGCTAATTGAATTACGGGACAGATTGATGAATTTGATTGAGAAACGCTTTGGAACTTTGGACTTCACGCCCCTGCGCACTGCAACTGCGGCGGTGGCAGCCATGGCATTTTCTGGGGCCGCAATTGCACAGGAAACCTCGCAAACCGTGGCATCACCGCTTGAAAAACATGCGGATCGCCAGTTCAATTTTGAAACGGCCAACCAGCTTCAGCGCGGCGGTGTCAAACTGTGGATCGGAAGCCACCAAACTGTCCCCGGTCAACAAAGCACAGGAACCGCAGAGCAATACTATTGGGGCGGCGGCGAATGGGGCGTAAGCGACCGCGTCCAGCTTGGGTTTGCCTATAATGTCTTCAATGATCCGGTGACCAAGCCGGTCTTGGGCGCCAGCGCAAGATTGCGTATGGAAACCACAAGCTTTCACGGAAAATATAAACTGATTGATAATGCCCAATGGGGTGTTGCGGCTCAGGCGTCGGTTGAACAGCTTTTGTTCCGGTTCCAACCATATGGCGGGGCTGTGGATGACACGCACACCATTGGATCATTGCATCTACCAATTACGTACAAAGCGTCCGACGCTCTGCAATTGCATGTGACACCTGGTGTGTCGGTGTTACCAAGTACGATCAACGGTAATGCCTTTTTCGGAACCGTGGCAAGTGTCGGTGCCGGCTTTAGCTGGAAACCCAGCCTGCGTTGGTTGACTTATGGGTCGGTGAATATGCCTGTGTCTGGTGGAAATACGATTTCCAACACATTGGCGATCGAAAAAACACCAATCTGGACAGTGGGCGCGCGGTATAACGTGACGCCTTTGGCGGCCTTGGATTTGTTCGCAACAAATGGCGGGGGCGTAAGTCCTGCAACAGGCATCCTGAGCACCGTACCAGACGGCGATACAGTGATGATCGGGGGTATGATTACCTATACACCGGGTCGCCGCGCTGGATACCGCCCGAACTATCGCGGCACGTCGGCTGAGCCATTGAATACGCGCCAGAAAAACTTGCAATTGGATGGCTTCACGCTGGCCTCTGCTGATACGCTTGGCCCAGGACGGTTTGCGTTCCTCGCCAGTGCCGGCTCCGGGGATAGCTATGCGGGCTCTCTAAAGTTTAGCCCCGATTACGATCTTGAAATCGAAGTCGCCTATGAACAGCATTCGATTGATGGCAGCGTGGGCGCACCGTCGATCCCGAGCAACGATCCAAATTATTCCATCGGCGGCAAAATGCGCTTCTTGGATCAAAACAATGGAAGCCCATTCTCACTGGCCGTTCACCTGCTTGCAGGACGCGACACCAATGCGGCTGGGAACGGAACGTTCTATCTCGGCATGCCAATGACCTATAAAGCCAACAGCCGCATGGCGCTGAACCTGAACCCCAAAGGCGCAATCTGGGGCAACACAGAGCGGTTCGGTCTTGGGTTCGGTGTGAACTATGCTGTGACACCTGAATTGGATGCGATCGGTGAAATTACACCGGTTAGCGGTGGTGAAGATGTCGTTTGGGCGGCAGGCTTGCGCTATCACGTACGTGGCAGCGGCCTGAGCGTTGACTTGCATGCAAGCAACGCCATCGGTCGCCACGCGCTCAAGTCAATGATCGGCCAAGACGACGTCAAGATCACATTGGGTGCCACGATGGCATTTGACTGGCTTAGACGCTAAGGGCCGCATCGGGGATCTGACATTCTCATCTGAGATTTCGGGCGCGTCATGGTGAATGGCGCGCCCGATTTGTGTTGGGCTCGTCCGCGCAAGTTCGGCGGTCTAGGCCGTTTGCCGGGATTGGGTCGCGCGCGCTTGTGCAGGTGTCATTCCGGTCCAGCTTTGAAATGCGCGATAGAACGAATTTGGGTCTTGGTATGCCAGCAAGTAAGAGATTTCCTCGATGCTCATCGTGTTCTGATGCAGGTAGTACAGCGAAAGCTCGCGGCGCAAAGAATCCAAAACATTTTGAAAGCTGGTGGCTTCGTTCCTGAGGTGTCTCTGTAGGCTGCGTTTGGACATGTTCAGACGCTGGCACACTGCATCAACTGATGCCTGACCGGCTGGCAACATCTCGATCAGGCTGTGGCGTACCCTTGTTTCCAGTGCTGCATCCTTGTGCTGTTGTACCAATTGGCGGTTCAAGTCTTGTTCAAGCCCTTCGAGTACAGCAGCGTTTTCAGAAATAAGCGGTCGCGTCGCGTCTTCTATTGAAAGGTGCAAGGCGGTCGTGGCGCTGTGGGTTGGGGTGACGCCGAAAAACTCGATCAAATCTTTGTTGAGGGATGCTCCCATGGGGACATCAATGGCGGTCGGAATGATTGGATGCGCCGTAAACAGCCGTGAGCATTCCAAAAAATACACCAGCTCAAACAGGCCCATGCCGACGGGCATCTCCATCTGAGGCACCGAAGACCCAAAGGAAAGCGAGACCGATGTCTCTTGGCGCTCTACTGAAATGGCGCAAGGCGCAATGAGGGGTTTGAAGACTGCCAGCCGTGCCATGCCAATTTCAATGTTTGGGCTGCACGAAAAGGCAAGAATTGCCGGTACAAAAGGCCCGTGCGCAAAAGTTTTCCCAAGAAACAGCGGCAGGTCATCGCGTCCGCATTCCGCTTGCACGGCATCAAACAGAGCAAAATAGGTGGCCGCTGAGCACCCTTTTCCTTCGTGGGTCAGGTAATCAGACGCAAGCCCGAGTCTGCGCAACACACGCGCCGATGAGATATCCAGGATGGAGCAGAGCTGCACCACGGATTGACCGATCAAGTAGTGGTTTTTTTGCATTGTGTCTGTGCCTTGTTGGGCCGTGTCCGCAGGTTTCCGGGTGCAGTCCGGTGTTTCAAGCCAAAAATCGCAGGTTGGCATGATATGAATGTGATTTGGCGCGATCTGCAAGTTGAATATTTTTGAAAAATGCTAATCTCTCTATAAGTGCTGCGCAACAGAGGGGAATGCATGTGCGTTTAACGGTAGATGGAAAAACTCATGACGTCGACGTCGAAGAGGACATGCCCTTGCTGTGGGTCTTGCGGGACGAAATTGGTATCAAAGGCGTAAAGTACGGCTGTGGTATCGCGGCGTGTGGCGCATGTACTGTGCATATTAATGGCGAAGCCGTGCGATCCTGCCAGACATCAATCTCTGATGTGGATGGGCCAGTGACGACCATTCAGGGCTTGGGAACACCCGATATCTTGCATGTGGTGCAAGAGGCTTGGATCGAAAAACAGGTGGCCCAATGTGGATACTGCCAATCGGGGCAAATCATGCAAGCTGTGGCCTTCCTTATGGAAACGCCTGACCCGACAGACGCGGAAATCGACGAGGCCATGTCTGGAAATTTGTGCCGTTGCGGCACCTATCCCCGTATTCGCGAAGCTGTAAAGCTGGCTGTTTTGAAAATGCCGGAGGCCTGAACAATGAGCAAAATTGGTACAATCGCCCGCCGGACATTTTTGATAGGCTCGGCAGCCGTGGTCGGCGGTGTTGCGTTTGGGTATTACGCCTATAAGACGCCTGCGGACAATCCATTGTTGGACGATCTCAAAGAGGGCCAAGCAGCCCTGACGCCCTATGTGCGCATTGATGCCTCCGGCATCACTTTGATTACGCCACGTGCAGACAAAGGGCAGGGGGCCTATTCGGTTCAGGCGGCGCTGATTGCCGAAGAGCTGGACGTGGAGCTTGATCAGATCAAGGCAGATCCCGGCCCGCCAAGCAAAGCCTATTACAACACGGCCCTCGCAGAAGAATCCGTACCCTTTGCGCCAACCGATCAGGGGTTTGCCGCCGAAACTTCGCGCGGTGTCGTTGATGCGATCATGAAATTCTTGGGCATGCAGGTCACGGGGGGATCCACGACTGTGCCTGACGGATTCGAGAAGCTGCGCTATGCAGGCGCCGTCGCTCGTGAAACGCTCAAGGCGGCCGCTTCTGAGCAAACCGGCATTAATGCGGCGTCTTTGAAGACGGCCAAGGGGATGGTGATCCTGCCCGATGGTCAGGCGCTTAGCTATGAGTCTCTGGCCCCTCTGGCGGCCAAGATTGCGCCCGTGAACGATGTCACATTGCGTGACCCAAGCCAGTGGCGCCTGATCGGTAAGCCTATGCAACGCATTGATGTGGTTCCAAAGTCCACCGGAATGCAACGCTATGGCATCGATTTTGAAATCGACGGAATGGTGCATGCAGCGATCAAGCTGAACCCGCAAGCGGGTGGGGCGGTGCATGGCTTTGATGCGACCGAAGCGATGAAGATGCGCGGCGTGCACAAAGTGATGGCTGTCACCGGTGGGATTGGCGTGCTGGCAGATAATACTTGGCGGGCGTTCCAAGCCGCCGAGGCTGTGACCTGTGAATGGGGCGCGGCACCTTTCCCCGCCGAGCAAGCAGAGCATTGGTCGGCCTTGGAAAACAGCTTTACCGACGCACATTTTGACAACCGCCAACGCGATGACGGTGATACCGATGCGGCGCTAATCGGTGCCGACGTGGTCTCTGCCGAATACCGTGTGCCCTATTTGGCGCACGCGCCGCTAGAGCCGGTGAATGCGACGGTGCGCGTCACCGACGATCGCGTCGATGTCTGGACAGGCACCCAAATCCCACGCTTTGTGCAAGCCACGGTCGCGGATATGACGGGTGTTGATGTGAAAAACGTGCACGTGCATGTTCTGATGATGGGGGGCAGTTTCGGGCATCGTCTGGAGGACGACAATGTGCGGCTTGCGGTCGAAATGGCGATGCAGGTCAAAGGGACGCCTGTCAAACTGACCTATTCTCGGGAAGAAGACATGACGCATGACTATCGCCGCCAAATTGCGATGGCGCGCGGCCAAGGTGTTGTGAAAGAGGGTCAAGTGGAGACCTTTGATCTTGGGATTGCAATGCCATCTATCATTTCCTCGCAAATGGGACGGCAAGGGATATCCGTGCCGGGGCCTGACGCGACGATTGTCCAAGGCGCGTGGGAGCAACCCTTTGCTATTCCAAACTATCGGGTGACCGGATATCGGACTCCGGAATTGGCACCGATCAGTTCGTGGCGATCTGTGGGCGCGTCTTCGAATGGGTTCTTTCACGAAAGTTTCCTTGATGAATTGATCCACGCCGCCGGAGCTGACCCTTTGGCCGAACGCATACGTCTGTGCTCGGATGATGTGTCGCGCAAGGTGCTCGAAACCGTGGGCGAGATGTCAAACTGGAGCAGTGATCTTGGCCCGAATCGTGGGCGTGGGGTTGCGTTTACCACGTCGTTTGGCGCGCCGGTGGCCGAGGTGATTGAGGTCACCAACACCGAAGACGGCATTCGCATCGACAAGGTCTATGTCGCGGCCGAGGTCGGCACGGTTGTGGATCCGGTGAACTTTGACAACCTTGTCAAAGGCGGCGTGGTCTTTGCATTGGGTCATGCGATGAATTGCGAGATCACGTTTTCAGACGGGGCGGTCGAACAGACAAATTACGATAGCTATGAGGGAATGCGGATGTCGCAATGCCCCGAGATTATCGTGCGCGCGCTTGAGAATGGCACCAAAGTGCGTGGTATTGGCGAGCCTCCGGTCCCGCCAGCTGCGCCAGCCTTGGCGAATGCGATTTTTGCGGCAACCGGGCAGAGGATTCGGGAAATGCCCTTTGACAAACATATTGATTTTACCTGATCGTCAAATTTCGTGATCTGAAAGCCATTGAATAAACCCGCCAAATTGGCGGGTTTATTTTTTGCGAGATCGCTGCACGTTTCAAATTGGTCAATATATTGCATATTGTATCCAAAATTCTTGCACAGGTTAATTAACTCTGCTTTGGTGCCAAAAGGAAATTTGCCTGCGTGGGCGGAGCTGTTGAGGGGCGAGCATGGGAACGCGTTTTTTTTCGGATAAAGATCGCCCGGTTCATCTTGGACCGTATCCTCTGGAACGTCTCAAGCGTCTCACGGGTGCGGCTGATCTTACACAAACGCCTGCGCAAGCGGCGCTTGAATTCCATCGCCCCGAGGATCCTGCCAGCATCGTGAATGCCATGGGCGAGTTTCAGGCAATGATGGATGCCATTCGCGATGGGTTTGTGAATACACAACTGGCGGATATCCCTGCGGATTTGACGGCACGCGCACATCACCTCAAGGCGTTCGGGTATTTTAACGATGCCTCAATGGTGGGTATCGGGCCAGTTCCTGATGCGGCCCTATTGGACAGTCCGCTGTGCAATCCTGATATTGATCGCTTGGCCGAGGCGTTGCGTACGCGCCAAACCAAAACCTTGGCATCCGGTATCGACGTGATCATGGCGGATCTTAAGGACAGTATGGAAGCCCCGGCGACACCGTTGCAAAATCACGGGCACGCCATCGTCTTTTTGTATGAACACACGCGTGAACCTGATGACGACGAGGTCGGCAGCGACTGGATCAAAAATGCGCAGGATCATCGGGCCTGTTTGCGGGCGACCGAAACGGCTGTGGTGATTGCCAACTATATTCGGCTTTTGGGGTATGATGCGCGCGCGCATACCGCAACGTCCAGCGACGTTGATTTGAACAAGTTGGCCGTGGCGTCCGGGCTTGCTACCATGGAACAGGGCACGTTGGTGGCACCGTGGATCGGGGACAGGTTCGGGGTGGCTGTGGTCACAACCCAGATGCCGCTTGCGCATGACGCCCCGCTGGCGGCGATGTCCGATCAACCATGGTTCAAAACGCGGGGCCCTGCGTGGTGGCTGGGGGCGGGTTTCGCCAAGTCTGCCCTGAACAGGGATCCCTATGCCAAGCGCCGATTTGTAGACGGGGCACACCCGTTTGAGCGGCTGAAGCGGAAAGACACGCCCACGACATATATCGACGAAGCCAACGTCGCCCGCGTGCCAAAACGTGCCGATATGTTCGCGCGCGCCCAGTTTGGCGATATGGGAAAAACCAACCAGGATGCTGCCAAGGGGGGGCATTATGTCCGCAAGTCAGCCCCGAGTTTTGCGCAACGTCGCGCGTTGGGTGCTTTTGTGTTGCTTCAGGATGGCGCCACAAATACGGCAGGAGCCCGGCCAAGTGATGCCGCGCGCAATGCGGCCAATCTCAAGGCCGCGTCCTATTTTCTTGGGGTGGATGCCGCGGGTCTCAGCCGTTGCCCGGATTGGAGTTGGTACAGTCATGATGCCACTGGCACGCCCATAGACCCGCCGCACGACCAAGCGTTGAGCATTATTATTGATCAGGGTTTTGAAACCATGGAGGGGGCCAGCGGCGATGATTGGATCGCAGTGACCCAATCCATGCGCGCCTATCTGCGGTTTTCCCTGTTGGGGGGCGTGATCGCCCAGCACATTCGCAATTTGGGCTACAAGGCCAAGGCCCATACGGTGATGGATGGTGAGGTCTTGCAACCGCCTTTGCTGCTGTTGGCCGGATTGGGCGAAGTCAGTCGCATCGGCGAGGTGATCCTGAATCCCTATTTGGGGCCAAGACTGAAATCTGGTGCTGTCACCACGGATATGCCTGTCGCCCATGACAAGCCGATCGATTTTGGCCTGCAGAATTTTTGCGAGAACTGCAACAAATGTGCGCGAGAATGCCCGTCGGGGGCGATCACGGCAGGCCCGAAATTGATGTTCAACGGGTATGAAATCTGGAAGTCGGACAGCCAGAAATGCACGACCTATCGCATCACTCAGGCCGGCGGGGCGATGTGTGGGCGCTGTATGAAAACCTGTCCTTGGAACCTCGAGGGGTTGTTTGTGCAAAAACCGTTTCGATGGGCGGCCACGAATATTCCGTCGGCAGCACCTGTGCTGGCCAAGCTGGATGATATGGTCGGACATGGCCGCATAAATGAAGTTAAGAAATGGTGGTGGGATCTCGAACTGGATGAGAGCGGCGGGTATCGCGCAACCTCGACGGCGGTTAATCAACGCGATCTTCAGACCGATCTGGACCTCAAGTATCAGGATCAAACCCTTGCGGTCTATCCCGCGCCGACCGCACCGCACCCTTGGCCCTATCCGTTCCCTATGGATCGCGAGGCAGGCATTGCCGCCTATGACGCAATGATTTCTGCCGCCGAGTATCAGGCGCGGCTTGCGCAAGGGGATACAAGTGTCGTGCACCGATATCAGGTACCAAGCCAAGAAGAGGCTCCGGTGATCCGCGTAGCGCTGAGCAAAGTCGACGCAATGACGACGGATGTCACCAAATACGAATTCTCCGCACTTGATGGGGCCCCACTGCCGGAATGGACAGCCGGGGCGCATCTTGATGTGTTGATCGCGCCAGAGTTCCTGCGTCAGTATTCGATGTCGGGCAATCCGCGCGACCGCTCCACCTATCAGATTGGGGTGCTCAGAGAGGATGAGGGGCGCGGCGGATCGGCGTTGATGCACCGTATCTTTAGCGAAGGGCGCACAGTGTTTGTGTCAAAGCCCATCAACCATTTTGAGTTGGTCGAAGATGCCGCCAAAACCTTTTTGATGGGGGGTGGTATCGGGATTACGCCGATGATTGCCTTTGCTCATCGATTGCATGCTTTGGGTGCTGATTTCGAGATGCATTATTGTGCCAGCGTGAAACAACAGGCCGGATTTTTAGAGGATCTGAAGGCGGTGCCATGGGCAGATCATGTGCACTTTCATTTTTCCGATCAAGGGACACGCGCCGATCTGGATCAGGTGCTGGCGGGGTATCAAGACAACTGGCATGTGTACACCTGTGGTCCAGATCGGTTCATGGATGGGGTGCTAAACGCAGCCACGCGTCAGGGCTTTCCTGACAGCGCATGTCACCTTGAATACTTTAGCGTGCCCGAACAGCCTGAATATGAAAACCATGATTTTGTCTTGCGGTTGGCGCGCTCTGGCAAGGAATTGCTGGTGCCGCATGATCAAACCGCTGCGGATGTGTTAAATGCCAATGGATATCATGTGGATGTGAAATGTTCTGACGGGATTTGCGGCGTCTGCAAATGCGGGTTGATTGACGGGGATGTGGAACACCGTGATTTTGTGCTGTCAAACAAACAGCGCGAAAACACAATCATTCTGTGTCAATCCCGCGCGGCAGAACCTGATGGTGTGATCGAGCTTGATCTCTAGAGGGTAAGGGGGCTCCTGTGCGATGGGGACCACCGCACAGGAAGTTTGTATGGTTAGCCGAGATCAAAGCGATCTGCGTTCATGACCTTGACCCACGCGGCCACAAAATCTGTCACAAAACGCTCGGCGCTGTCGTCCTGTGCATAGACTTCGGCATAGGCCCGCAGGATTGAGTTTGACCCAAACACCAGATCAATGCGGGTTGCGCTCCAGATCACATCGCCCGACATCCGGTCTCGGATTTCATAAGTTCCGTCCTGTGTCGGATGCCACGAATACGCCATGTCCGTCAGAGCCACGAAAAAGTCCGTGGTCAGTGCGCCCACACGGTTGGTAAAGACGCCATGGGCGGTGCCGCCGTGGTTGGTGCCCAGAACACGCATGCCCCCGACCAGAACGGTCATCTCATGCGCAGTCAGCCCCATAAGTTGTGCCCGATCCAGCATCAGTTCTTCTGGCGTGACGGCATAGTCCTGTTTCAGCCAATTGCGGAACCCGTCTGCCAATGGTTCGAGAACCTCAAAGGATGCGGCATCTGTCATGTCATCGGTGGCGTCGCCGCGGCCAGGTGCAAAGGGCACAGCCACATCAAATCCAGCGGCCTTGGCCGCCGCCTCGATGCCCATGTTTCCGGCTAGCACAATCGTGTCAGCAATGCTGGCACCGCTTTCTGCGGCAAGGCCTTCCAAGACATCCAGCACCTTGGCAAGGCGGTGAGGTTCGTTTCCGGCCCAGTCTTTTTGTGGAGCAAGGCGAATGCGTGCACCATTGGCTCCGCCGCGCATGTCAGACCCACGATAAGTGCGTGCACTGTCCCAAGCGGTTGCAATCATATCGCTTTGGCTTAGGCCGCTTTGCGCAATCCGCGCCTTGAGGGCGTTGACATCATAGGTGCTGTTGCCTGCGGGAACCGGATCTTGCCAGATCAAGGTCTCTGCAGGGGCGTCTGGCCCGACATAACGCACATTTGGCCCCATATCCCGGTGGGTCAGTTTGAACCACGCACGCGCAAACGTATCAGCAAAATACTCAGGGTCGGCCATGAAGCGTTCACTAATAGCGCGATAGGTCGGGTCCATTTTCATGGCCATGTCCGCGTCTGTCATGATCGGGTTATAGCGGATGGACGGGTCTTCGACGTCGACAGGTTTGTCTTCTTCCTTGATGTCGATCGGTTCCCATTGCCATGCACCTGCCGGGCTTTTCTTGAGCTCCCATTCATATCCGAACAGCAGTTTGAAAAATCCCATGTCCCATTGTGTCGGGTGGGTTGTCCATGCGCCCTCGATTCCGCTGCTGACGGTGTCACGCCCGACGCCTTTGCCGTTCGGGTTGCTCCAGCCAAGACCTTGTTCCTCAAGGCCTGCTGCTTCGGGTTCTGGCCCGACCTGACTGGCATCGCCATTGCCGTGCGCCTTGCCGACGGTGTGCCCACCAGCCGTCAGCGCGGCGGTTTCTTCGTCATCCATCGCCATACGCGCAAAGGTTTCCCGCACATGTTGGGCTGTTCTTAGGGGGTCAGGCTGGCCGTTCACGCCCTCTGGGTTCACATATATCAGACCCATTTGAACTGCGGCAAGCGGGTTCTCCATCGTTGCGGGGTTGCCAAGGTCGTCATACCGTCCGTCGCTGTCGGCCAGCCATTCCTTTTCCGCCCCCCAATAGGTGTCGATCTCGGGGTGCCAGATATCTTCGCGGCCAAAAGAAAACCCAAATGGCTTTAGCCCCATTGAATCATACGCCATGGTACCTGCCAGAATGATCAGGTCGGCCCAGCTCAATTTGTTGCCGTATTTCTTTTTGATGGGCCACAACAGGCGGCGTGCCTTATCAAGGCTCACGTTATCTGGCCATGAATTCAGTGGCGCAAAGCGCATGTTTCCGGCGCCACCGCCGCCACGCCCGTCGGCCAGCCGATATGATCCGGCCGAGTGCCAAGCCAGACGCACCATCAGGCCGCCATAATGCCCCCAATCTGCGGGCCACCAACTTTGACTGTCTGTCATCAAGGCGCGCATATCATCTTTGAGCGCCTCGACATCAAGTGTCTTAAGCTCTTCTCGGTAGTTGAAGTCAGGCCCCAGAGGGTTTGTTTTCGTGTCATGCTGATGCAGGATGTCTAGGTTCAGCGCCTTGGGCCACCAATCCATGACGGTTGTTTCCGTCGTTGTCATCGCCCCGTGCATCACAGGGCATTTTCCTGTGGCGTTTGCATCATGTCCGGTCATTTGCTCTCTCCTGATAGTCATTGAGACCACCATAGAACCGGTCTATCATTAGATAAATTCGCATTTTTTTATGGCGGCGATAGGTAAATCTAATGATAAATATCTCTATTAAGCAGCTGCGATATTTCGAGGCGCTCGCGCGGCACGGGCATTTTGGGCGCGCTGCCGAGGATTGCGCAATTTCCCAACCTGCTTTGTCTGTCCAGATCAAAGATTTAGAGGAAACTCTGGGTGCGCCCCTTGTCGAACGGGGACCAAAGCGCGTCCGCCTGACCAGTCTGGGTGAAGAGCTTGCACTTAGAGCGCGCAAAATATTGCGATCCGTGGAAGAATTGGGTGACTTGGCGCGGGCCTCGCAAAACCCTTTGTTGGGGCGGCTCAGATTTGGGGTGATCCCCACAATAGCGCCATATTTCTTACCTGGATTTATTGGAACGCTGACCCATCATTTTCCAAATCTTGACTTGCGCCCACGCGAGGCAGTGACAAGCAGCTTGATCACAGATTTGCTCGAGGGGCGTCTGGACATGGCTGTGGTCGCCCTGCCTGTGTCGGAACCAACGTTGCACGAGCAGGCTCTGTTTGACGAAGAATTTGTCTTGGTGCGTGCGCTTAAAGATGCCCAAAAGCCCGTGCCGGATTCTGATATGCTGCGTGAAATGCGTCTGCTGCTCTTGGAGGAAGGGCATTGTTTTCGGGATCAGGCGCTGTCGTTTTGTAAAATGTCGTCTCCGCTACCACGCGATGTGATGGAAGGCAGCTCTTTGACGACACTGGTTCAGATGGTCGGGGCCGGTATTGGTGTGACCCTGATACCCGAAATGGCGATCCCGATCGAGACGCGCTCTGCACCAGTTTCAGTGGCGCGCTTGGCCAATCCACGGCCCACACGCAGCATCGGATTCGTCTGGCGCAAGACAAACCCCCTTTCTGATCAGCTTTCGTATATTTCCAAACTGGTCCTGCCGCCGTCCCGCGAGGTGTCGGAGCCTGAGCATGAAACAGCGAGTGCAGGCCAAGTGTGATTTTAAAACGCTAGGGTTTAAGCCCGTAGTATTCGGCATTGCGCATTTGTTTCGGGGTGCAGCCAAATTCTTTTTTGTAATGCTCGGTCAGGGTGCCATAGGTCTGATACCCCGATGCCAAGGCGACTTCGATCATGGCCATATTGGTCTGTGAAACCAACTGTTTGGCATGGTGAAGTCGGATTTTACGATAGGCAATCTGGGGTGATATTTCTGTCTTTTGTTTGAAACGCCGTTCGATATTGCGGGTCGATACCCCGACAATTTCCGAAATTTCGGCTGTTTGCAAAGGTTCTTCTATGTGTTGCCCCATCAACTCTAGGACATCGCAAATCAATTTGTCGCCTTGGGCCGTTTGCACCAGGCTCCAGATCAGCCCAGTGTCATTTTGTTGGTTCTTCTGGCTGAGACCGACATATTCGGAAACGGACCGCGCGGTGAACTCTCCGTAGTCTTGCGAAATCAATTCGATCAGCATCATTTGGGCTGCTAATGCGCTGATTGCGCTATGAAAAGGGCCAGAGGAAGCGGTCGCCCCTTCGGAAATGGTGAGATCAAGATGCTCTTCGCGCAGGGATGTTTGAAAATTGGGGTGTACCGCCAGCGTATGACCCAAGGCAAAGCTGGTTTCGAGCGGCAAAAACACTGCGCCGCCGATCAACAGGGTCCGGTTGGCCATCGCCAGAATGGTTTTGACACGAGACGCTTGCGGGCGCGGGACAGACCATCGGTCGTGCATGCTTCCAAGAAAAATGGCCGTACGGTCGCGCCAATCGGCGCTTTCCATCGTGTGCAACCGTGCCATCGACAGAATGGACATGTTGTACATATTGGTTTCGGTCAGGGTGTTCGCCGCTGTCAGGATGCTCGACAAAACCTGCGCCGCAGCGGTCTCGTGATCGCTTTGACATATGATGACGCAGCTCTTGCTTTTGCCGGACATTTGGACCCGCTTGTGACCAGAGTTTCAATTCCCACAGACCGGGACGCATCGCAAATGCGTACCTGCGGGTGCATACTTGCGTGCCTGTTTTTCGCGATGATGTCCAGTGGTCTGGCCTGGAAACCATGGGAGCGTACAGGAAACGAATTGTGCTTTTGGTGGAAATTTGATTGTTCAGTCAAAGGAATGCGCATGATCGGGGGTGTTTATCTCTGGCAAAATAGGGCGCAGTCGACTAAAGAATGGCCCCACCTTTTGAGGCAGGAAGAATACGTTGCTAGATTTACCCACCGTCCGGACCGCTCTGGCCGAGAAATATGACCTTGCGCCGTCCCCCGAACTCGCTGAGTCCATGTCGGACATCTATGAAAAGATGAACCGCGTGGTGTCACCCGCAGACTGGGCGATTTATGCGCCCTATGTCAAAGCGATCAATGATCTCAAGGTAAAACGCAACGCGGTGATCCTTGGCCATAACTATATGACGCCCGAAATCTATCACGGCGTTGCAGATTTTGTCGGCGATAGCTTGCAATTGGCGATCAAGGCCACAGAGGTCGAAGCCGACGTGATCGTGCAAGGTGGCGTGCACTTTATGGCTGAAACGTCCAAGATTTTAAGTCCGGACAAGATCGTTTTGATGCCGGACATGGAGGCAGGGTGTTCGCTGGCGGAAAGCATTACCGCAGAAGGCGTTGAAGAGATGCGCGCCAAGTATCCAGGTGCGCCTGTCGTGTCGTATGTGAACACTACTGCCGAGGTCAAAGCCGCCTCTGATATTTGCTGTACATCCTCCAATGCTGTCCAGATCGTGGACGCGATGGAGTCTGACACAGTCATTATGACACCGGATCAATATTTGGCGCAAAACGTGGCCAATGAGTCCAAGAAAAAGGTAGTTTACTGGCCCGGGTCCTGCATCGTGCATGAACTCTATAGGCCAGAAGATCTGCGCGCCTATCGTGAATTTGATCCGGACGTAAAGATCATTGCACACCCTGAATGCACCCCCGAAGTTGTGGCCGAAGCTGACTTTACCGGCTCGACCAGCGGGATTGTGAAGTGGGTTAAGGACAACAATCCAAAATCTGCGATGTTGGTCACCGAATGTTCGATGGCATCAAATATTTCGGATGAATTGCCCGATGTGGAATTCGCCAAGCCCTGCAATATGTGCCCGTTCATGAAGAAAATCACATTGGAAAAAATCCTGTATGCGCTCGATACTATGACGGGTCAGGTCGAAGTCGACGCTGCGGTTGCAGACAAGGCGCGCCTCTCGGTCGAAGCGATGATTGATCTTTCGCGCAAGCTGGGCATCTAAGGACGTGCGCATGCGCGAAGTCTCTACAGACAGGGTCGTGATTGTCGGAGCCGGACTTGGGGCGCTGTATGCCGCGCTCAAGCTGGCGCCGCATCCAGTCCTGATGATTTCGCCCGAAAAGCTGGGTGAGGGCGCAAGTTCGGCTTGGGCCCAGGGCGGGGTTGCCGCTGCGATGGATATTGCCGACAGTCCGCGATCTCATGCGTCGGATACCGAACGCGCCGGTGCTGGCACCGTCGATCCGGCAGTGGCTGATCTCGTGACGCGAGAAGCGCGCGACTATATTCTTGATTTGACCACCATGGGTACGCCGTTTGATCGCACCAAAGATGGCGGATATGTGCTGTCGCGTGAAGCGGCGCACAGCTTTGCGCGGGTGGTGCGGGTTAAAGGGGATCAGGCTGGCGCTGAAATTATGCGCGCGCTCATTGAGCAGGTACGTAAAACGCCATCTATTCAAGTGCTCGAGGGCGTTCTGGCGATTGCGCTTGATCACAACGAAGGCGGCGTCACGGGTGTTGCGATTCAAGAGGCCGATACAGACGCCTCTGCGCCGGTGATGGTACGGGGCTCTGCCTATTTACTGGCGGGTGGCGGGTCTGGCGGGTTGTATGCGCTGACCACCAACCCTCCGCGCATTCGCGGACAAGTGATCGGGATGGCTGCACGGGCAGGGGCCATCATTGCCGATGCCGAGTTTGTCCAATTTCACCCCACCGCGATTGATGTGGGCGAAGATCCAGCCCCGTTGGCCACCGAGGCCCTGCGCGGAGAAGGCGCGATTCTGGTCAACATGCATGGCGAACGGTTTATGCGCGATGTGCACCCGGACGCAGAATTGGCCCCGCGCGATGTTGTCGCCCGCGAGATTTTTGCCCAATGGCAGGCCGGAAATCGTCCGATGCTTGATACTCGCGCAGCTCTTGGCGACACTGTAAATACACAGTTTCCCGCTGTGGCAGAGGCCTGTGCGCGCAATGGGCTAAACCCTGCGCACGACCTGATACCGGTTGCCGCTGCTGCGCATTATCATATGGGGGGTGTGGCAACTGACATAGATGGGCGCAGCACGCTCGCAAACCTCTGGGTGTGTGGCGAGGCATCGTCAACCGGGTTGCATGGTGCAAACCGATTGGCGTCAAACGGTTTGCTCGAAGCCCTTGTATATGCGCGCATATGTGCGCTGGGCATTTCGAAAACCTTGGCCGCACCCCTTGGCACCGCACCGCTTGATATTGTGTTCACGGGGGTCGGGCCTGTAGCTGACGGCCAAGCTGTCGCAGAATTGCGCCAAACAATGACGGAATATGTTGGTGTGGTGCGCGATGCCGCGGGGCTTACGACGGCCCTAAGACGGATATCCGATCTTGAACAGGCGAACGCCAGTTGCGAGAGTTTCTTGAATATGACAGCCACAGCCACCTTGATTGCCGCCTGCGCGCTGGTCCGCGAGGAAAGCCGCGGTGCGCATGAACGCTCGGATTTTCCCGATGTGTCCGCTGGCCCGGCCAAGCGGTCTCGGATGACACTGGCGCAGGCACTGCGTATTCGCAATGACATCACAAAGGACGCCCGATGAGCTATGCAACCCTCCCCGATTTGGTGCTTGAACCGCTTGTGCGCAACGCGCTTATGGAAGATCTGGGCAGTTACGGCGATGTCACCACACGCGCGGTGATCCCTGCTGACACGACCTATCGGGCCACACTGAATGCGCGCGAAGATGCCCATGTCTCGGGGATGCAAATTGCGGCCCTCGCATTTCGTCTTGTTGATCCGTCGTTGAGCATCAAAACCATCATCGCGGATGGCCAAACCTGCCGCAAAGGTGACACGTTGATGGAGATATCTGGATCCGCAGCGTCAATTCTGTCGGGGGAACGCGTGGCGTTGAATTTTGCTGGTCGGCTGACAGGGATTGCCACCAAAACAGCCGGATTTGTGGCGCGTGCCAAGGGCACCAAAGCCCGTATTACCTGCACCCGCAAAACCACGCCGGGTTTACGGATTGTGGAAAAACTGGCGGTGTTGCATGGCGGTGGGTTCAATCATCGCTATTCCCTATCGGACGCCATCTTGATCAAAGACAACCACATCGCGGCAGCTGGCGGTGTCCAATCCGTGCTGGAGGCGACCAAGGCCCACGCGTCACATATGATGGCCGTGGAAATCGAAGTCGACACATTGGATCAGCTGGCCGAGGTCTTGAACGTTGGCGGGGCCAGCGTGGTGCTTTTGGACAACATGGACAATGCGATGCTGCGCGAGGCAGTTCAGATGGTGGATGGACGCATGGCGACCGAGGCCTCGGGGAATGTCACGTTGGACCGTATTGCAGAGATTGCACAAACCGGCGTGGATTACATTTCTTCAGGGGCATTGACCCATTCGGCCCGTACCGTTGATCTGGGGCTGGACTTTTAGGCGCTGATTGCGCAGTCAACAACATAGGGTGCCATGATTTTGTACCCCTCTCGGATTTTCGGGATCTAGCTGCGCAATTTCGGTGAGTGAGTTAACGTTGACTTGGGATAGGGTCGCCTCATGAAAAATCGTATTTTTTTGATCTTCTGTTCGGTTGGCTTGGTGCCTATTGCGCTGAGCTATGGGGCTAAACCGTCGCTCACTTTGGGCACCCTTTTTGATATCTCGGTGGATACGGTAAATCTCACGCATATTATGCGCGCGGTTATGGGGCTGTACCTTGGGATGATCGTGCTGTGGGTGTTGGGGGCGTTTAACAAGCGTATAGAAGGCCCCGCATTGATCGCCTGTTCTGTGTTCATGCTCGGATTGGCGGCGGGGCGCGTGTTAAGCTTCGCGATGGACGGCCTGCCGCACTGGCTGCTTGTTGTATATGCGGTTCTTGAAGGTGTGCTCGGCTTTACGGCGCTGAAACTCTACAGCGACAGTGTCTCGGATGGGGCGCCGACCTCGAAACCCTAGATCGAAGACGTATCACCTACCGTGGATGTGCCACGACAGGTGTACGTCTTATGTGTGAGACCCAAAATAGCGCGACGGTTTCGGCCCGGCCATTTTGGGGGATGACATTGATCCTAGCGTTTGGGTGAGGTCAGATAGGTTGCGCTGTTGCCCATATTGGACTCGCGCAGTTCCAGCTTGGCGATGGACTGCAGGTGGACCTCGTCAGGGCCATCGGCAAACCGCAAGGCGCGTCCCCATGTATAGTGATCGGCCAGCGGGGTATCCGGCGTCAGCCCCATTGCGCCGAACAATTGAATGGCGCGATCGACGACCGTGGTATGCAGGGTTGGCGCGACGACCTTAATCATCGAGATTTCCTTGCGGGCTGCTTTGGCGCCGACGTTATCAATCATCCATGCGGCCTTGAGGACAAGCAACCGGACCTGTTCGATTTCGATACGAGATCGGGCAATCCATTCGCGCACCACGCCTTGATCAGCAAGGTATTTGCCAAATGTTTTGCGTTCTTGGGCGCGTTCGACCATCAACTCAAGCGCAAGTTCCGCGGCACCGATGGATCGCATGCAGTGGTGAATGCGGCCTGGTCCAAGGCGGGCCTGAGCCAAGGCAAAACCGCTGCCTTCTTCGCCCAACAGATTGCTGACAGGGACGCGCACATTGGTAAACAGTATTTCTGCGTGACCTTCGGGGGCGTGGTGGTTCAACACCGTGGGGTTGCGCACGATCTCAAGACCCGGCGTATCTTTGGGCACAATGATCATGCTTTGTTGCTTGTGTGGATCGGCGTTCACATCGGTTTTGCCCATGACAATGAACACCGTTGTGTTGGGATGGCAGGCATTCGAGATGAACCACTTGCGCCCGTTGATCACGTACTCGTCACCTTCGCGGCGCATCATTGTGGTGATATTGGTGGCATCAGAAGACGCAACATCCGGTTCGGTCATCGCAAACGCAGACCGGATTTCGCCATTCAACAGCGGCATAAGCCATTGGGCGCGTTGGTCTGGCGTCGCAAACATATGCAGCAATTCCATGTTGCCCGTATCTGGCGCATTGCAGTTAAAGACCTCTGCTGACCACGGGACGCGCCCCATGATTTCAGCGAGAGGGGCATATTCCAGATTGCTAAGAGGGGTGCCCGGCTCGCCGTCTTTGAGGTGGGGCAGGAACATATTCCAAAGCCCCTCTTCTTTGGCCAACGCCTTGAGGTCTTCCATGAAGGATACAGGGAACTTGCCCGCGTGAATTTCTTCATGGTGTTGGCGAATGCGTGGATGCACGTGCGCGTCCATAAAGGTCAACAACTTTTGGCGCATCTCTTCGGTACGGGCGGAATAACTAAAATCCATGAAAATCCTCGTTAACTGAGAAGGGGCGGGACCCGAAAGGTCCGATTGACCTGATCATAGCTGTTCGATTGAACATTTATGAAATTTATTTTAGCTATGTTAAGTATTCACAGTGGTAATGGCATCCGACATGAAACTGACCCAAATTGACCTAAACCTCTTTGTCGTGTTCGACATGATCTATTCCGAACGGAATTTAACGCGCGCGGCTGAAAGGTTGTCTGTGACCCAGCCCACCGTATCGAACGCGCTGGCGCGCTTGCGGCGCACGTATGGCGATCCGTTGTTTGTGAAAACCAGCCAAGGCATGCAGCCCACCGCGTTTGCCCAGAGTATCGCAGGGCATGTCAGCGATGCGTTGCGGTTGCTGACGACGTCGGCACAGGGACCTGCGCAATTTGATCCTGCCCATAGCACGCGGGTGTTTCGCACCAGCATGCTTGAGTTATTTGATGCCATGGCTTTGCCTGTATTGATCCCCACGCTTGCGCGTTTGGCACCACATGTGGAGCTGCACAGCTATCGGGTGTCGCGGGGGGAGTTGGCCGGGGCTCTGGAACGGGGGGCGGTTGATCTTGCGGTGGAAATACCGCTGGCAGATACGCGCAACCTGATCTTCGAAACCATCTTGCATGAAAGTTATGTCTGTGCGGTGCGGCCAGATCATCCCATGGTTGGTCATGACATGACCTTGGACCGGTATCTTGATCTTGAACATATCCATGTGTCTGGCCGCCCGCGTGGCGTTGGGGCCGAGGATGCAGCACTCAGGCGGATTGGAAAACGGCGTATTATTCGTGCGCGCTTACAAAGCCACTTGGCGTTGGCAGATATCATTCGCCAATCTGACATGGCTGTGACCCTGACGCAAAGCCGGGCGCGTGCGCTTGGTTTGGCGGTTTTCCCCGTGCCTTTTGATATCCAACCGCTTGAACTCCGGTTGTATCGACATGTGCGTTCAGACGGGGATGCGGCGGTGTTGTGGTTGTATGATCAAATCAAAAACCTTGGGGCAGGGTCCGCATCGCGGGTCTGACCTCGGTGGGGACGGTGCATGGCCAGCTAAGGTATTGAATGGCAAACGCGCCGCCTTATTTGGGCGGCGCATTTGATTTTGCGAGTGCTGCGATCGGGCTTAGGCTGTCTTGGCGTCGTCTTTGGAGAAAAACACCAAATAGAACACTGGCGCCGCGATCAATGTAAGCACGGTTGCAAAGGCCAGACCGCCCATAATTGTCACCGCCATCGACACAAAGAACGCATCTGTCAACAATGGTAACATGCCCAGAATTGTGGTCACAGCCGCCAGCATCACAGGGCGCAAACGCGAGACACTGGCCGTGACAATGGCGTCTTGCAACGGCAGGCCTTCTTCGCGCACGAGGTCAATTTCCTCGACCAGAACAATCCCGTTCTTGATCAGCATCCCCGATAGGCTTAGCAGGCCCAGCAATGCGGTGAAGGTAAACGGCAAGCCCGTTCCCAACAGACCGATGACCACGCCGTTGACCGACATCGGCACCAAGAGCCAGATAATCACAGGCTGGCGTACCGCGTTAAACAACAGCACAGAAATCAGCACCATAATCAGCGCACTGAGAGGAAGCTGTTTGCCAAGACTGGCTTGGGCGTCGCTCGAACTTTCGAACTCACCGCCCCATTCCATCTTGTATCCAAGGGGAATGTCCATGGCTTCCACGGCGTCTTTTATTTCCGCCATGACCGTGGCAGCTGTTACGTCCGTCGGGATATCTGCGGCCACCGTGATTGTCGGCAAGCGGTCGCGCCGATGCACAAGTGTATTCTGGTGTTCGTATTTAAACCCGTCGACCATTTGCTCTACAGGTACGAAGCCTTGCGCTGTCGCAGAATAGACCACCTGATCCATAAAGTTATAGGTCGAGTCCGGTGAGCGTCGCAAAATGATCGGGATCAGGCGATCCCGTTCGCGAAACACCCCGCCCGTGATTCCGTCCGTTGAGAACAGGAACATATCGGCGATGTCGTCACGATTGACGCCCGCAGTTTGAGCACGGTTGGTGGCATAGATCGGCCGCACCGCAATCTCTTGTTCGCGCCAGTTGTGGCGCACATCCAGAACATTGTCTGATGCCTGTTCCAAGACCCCTTTGGCTTGGGTGGCCAGTTGGCGCAAGACCACCGGATCGCTGCCCGAGAAACGCACCTCGATCGGGTCTCCGCCGCCCGGGCCAAAGACAAGCCGCTTGGTGCGGAACTCGCCTTCGGGGAACCGCGCTCGGCCAAAGGCCTCTAGGTCGGCCTGAAGCGCTGGGATTTTGTCAATCGACTCGGTTCGGATGATCAGGTGGCCATAGCTCGGGTTGGGTTTTTCAGCAGCATAGGTCAGCATAAAGCGGGTCGCACCTTGGCCAACAAACGTTGCGACAGATACGACGTCGTCACGGTTTGACAGCCATGCTTCGACCTCTTTCAGGTGCTCAGATGTCGTCGCGATGGATGTCCCTTGTGGCAGTTTGTAATGCGCAAAGAACAAGGGTGTGTTTGAATTCGGGAAGAACTGTTGTTTCATGACGCCAAAGCCGGCAAAACACACCGCAGTCACAGCCACGAGCCCGATGATAACCAGCCATCTCAGCTTGAGCGCCAGTCGCAACGTCGCCCCATAGGTCCGAAACAGCCAGCCGCCATAGGCGTCGGCCTCGTCACCGCTGCCTTGCTGGAACAGATAGTGCCCCAGCAACGGCGTCGCCGTGAGC
This sequence comes from Shimia litoralis, assembly GCF_005518135.1. Classification (GTDB taxonomy): domain Bacteria; phylum Pseudomonadota; class Alphaproteobacteria; order Rhodobacterales; family Rhodobacteraceae; genus Shimia_E; species Shimia_E litoralis. The sequence goes on from NZ_SULI01000001.1 coordinate 94,644, forward strand.
GCCAGTATCCAAGACAGCAGCAGCGAAATGGCAATCACCGCAAACAGGGAAAACAGAAACTCTCCGGTCGCGTCCGGACTAAGCCCAATGCCCGCAAAGGCCATGATCCCGATCACCGTCGCCCCCAAAAGCGGAATTTGCGTCTTGCTGGCGGCTTCTTCTGCGGCATCGCGAGAGGTCTTGCCCTTGAGCATGGATATCTGCATGCCTTCTGCGACCACAATGGCATTGTCGACCAACATGCCCATGGCAATGATCAACGCACCAAGTGAAATACGCTCCATCTCGATCGACAGCAGGTTCATGAACAACAACGTGCCGACAACCGTCAACAACAGGGTGACACCGACGACAACCGACGCACGAACCCCCATGAATATCGCCAAGACAGCCACAACAATCGCCACGGACATCGCCAGATTTATCAAGAACGCGTTCGAGGCCTCTTCGACGACAATGTGCTGCTCGTAAATCGGGTGCAGGTCTATGCCCACGGGAATATCCGGCGCCAGTTCCGCAAGCTTGGCGTCCACACGTTTGCCGACCTCGACAATGTTCTCGGTCGCAAGACCTGCAACGCCAAGCGTAAACGCATCAATGCCGTTAAACCGGACAATCAAACTTGGGTCTGTTTGGCGTCCTCGATGGACGTGAGACATATCCACGAGGTTGATGACGTTGCCGGATAGCCCCACCGATAGGCCAGAAATGGCCGACACGCTGTCGGACCCTTCGGGGGCCAGAATGGTGGTCTTTGATGGGCCGGCCGAAACCGAGCCGGCAGGCGACACCGAGTCGGCGGTCGCGATGGCCCCGACAATCGCATTGATCGGCACGTTTTGGTTGACCGACAGAGACAGGTCGGGTTCGACAAATATGGCTTCGGAGGGCAAACCCGTTACATTCACATCGGCGACCCCGTCCACCGTCAGGATTTCACGCCGCAAGAACGTGGCCAGTTCGTGTTTTTCCGCGTCACTAAAGCCCTCGGCGGTGACGGCGAAATAAATCCCGAACACATCGCCGAAGGAGTCGTTGACATAAGGCTGGCTTACGCCCGTTGGCAGCCCGCGCGCCGTGTCACGGATGCGTGCACGCAGTTTGGTCCAGATCGCAGGCAGCTCTGTGCCATCAAAGGTAGATTTGATCTCGACCTCGATCAGGGATTCGCCCGGGCGATTGATTGAGGTGATCTTGTCCAGTTCGGGCATTTTTTGAATGGCAGATTCCAGAGGTTCCGAAACCTCCAGTGCCACCTGCTCGGCGGTTGCCCCCGGATACTGGGTCACGATCACGGCCTGTTTGATGGTAAAGGCCGGATCTTCCAGACGGCCAAGGGACATAAACCCCCAAATGCCGCCAAACAGGAAGATGAGTATGATCAGCCACGTATACAGCGGCTTGTCGATTGAGGTGCGTGCAATGTCCATCTGGCCCGCCTCAGTTCGCAAAGCCGGTGAACCGGCGAACGGGTTGACCGTCCGCTAGTACGGTGCCGCCAGTGGTGACAAATTCGTCGCCATCTTTCAGGCCCGACAAGATGCGCACATCGCCTGACTGTGTAGGTGTCACGTCGACGGCAACCCATGTGACCGTCCCAATGTCGGGTTCACTCGGTGAAAAGACCATGACGCCAATTTCGCCTTGTTCTTTTACCACCAGCGCCGTTGCAGGCACGATCAGACCAACGTCTTCGCCTTGGGCCTGAATGGTGACAGTGACCGAAGAACCAGGCAGGATACTAAGCCCTTCGGGTGGAGCCATACCAAAGGTGATCCGAAACGTCTGACCCACCCGCGAGGTTTCGGCGTCAAATTCGCGAATTTCCAACGGGAAGGTTTCGGGGTGGCTGGGGAATTTGGCGCTGATTTTGACGTTGGTCTCGTGCCCCGCGCGCTGGAACAAGATTTCCGGCACGTCAACTTCGATCCGAAGCTCGGACATGTCATGGATGCGCACGACGGGCGTTCCGGCAGACACCGTGGAATAGAGCGCAAGGTTTCTGCTGGAGATCAAGCCTTCGAACGGGGCCAAGAGCGTCGTATGCTCCAGCGCCCATTCAGCGTTGCGCAACGCGATCGCCGACAATGCGGCCTGTGTTTCAGCATCGTCCAGCGAGACTTGGCTGACGGTGTTTCCCTTAAGTTTTCCAAGTCGCGCGACGGTGCGATCTGCTTGATCTTTCTGGAGCCGCGCCTGATCTAATTTGAGCTGAAACTGTTCTTGGTCCAACTGGGCAATCACGCCATCTTGGGCGATGGAAAATCCCTCGATGACCGGAAAGTCGACAATCTGGCCGCTGACCTGAAAGGCGAGGTCGACAGATTGTCTGGCCGCGACCTGACCGAAAAATTGGCGTTCCATTACAATCGGTTGCGCGTTGACCGTGCTGAGTTTGACAGGCTTTGGTGCATCTTGCGCCCAAATAGGAGACGCAGATAGAGCAAGAGCAATAGAGAAAGGTTTGAGCCACGTCATTTCATCATTCCTTCGGGAATACCGTGTTGGAGAATTGTAGTGCGCGCTTTGGTTGCCAGTTCGGCAAAGCGCTCTGTTTCGTCTGCAGAAAGGCCGGATATTTCCCGAAACATTTCTGCGCCCTGAGTCAGCATTTTGCTGCGTGTTTCCATGCCAGACTGTGTGAGTGACAAAAGCCACGCCCGCCTGTCGTCGGGGTCGCGCTGGCGCTCAAGAAAGTTCTTTTTCTCAAGGTTGTCCGCAGCCCCGGTAATTGTGGACGGCAGGCTGGCCATTTCCTTGGCAAGGACACCCATACGTTTTGGCGTGTCGAGATGAACCAAGAGATGCTGTTCCTGTTTGGTCATCAGCGGTGTGAAATCCGTGGCGTCCAAGCACTCTTCCAGCTTCCAGAATAGAATGAATATACCCTTCATTGCCAAAATTTCGGCGGGCAAGCCATGGTCGCAAATCTGGCTGGCGACAGTTTTGTTTAGATCGCAGTTTGTGTCCAAGTGAGACTCACAGTTCGGAAGGTGATTTTAGTTTGAATTATGAACTATTCAATTTTTAGACCATTGGCAAATCGAATTATATTCGTTTCTTGCTGAAATCTTGTGCGTAGCGACCTGAAAGCGCATGCATGACCGGTATTCAGACGCACCGGCGCAAGGGGGCGGGGGCACCAAGTTTGCATCCAAAGTCGCGGCAATGCACGACTGTGATGACGTCTGATGGGCCGCTGGCCGCATAGGCTCAGGGCATGGTCGGGAATTTGTGCGTTGACTTATGGTGTCCTCAATTGGATACAATATGAAACCAAAAGCCGTGCTGCCCTCATCTGTTGCTTTGATTCGACGGGAAAAAACCCCGCCATGGGTAGCGTTGGCTCAAACAACCTTGGGAGGTTATAATGAAATCAAAGCTATTCGTGGCAACAACTGCATTTGCGCTTACTGCGTCGACTGCTTTTGCCAGCACGCTAGTGTATTGTTCTGAAGGTTCGCCAGAAGGTTTCGATCCTGCGCTGTTCACAGCCGGTACGACTTTTGACGCGTCTTCGCATCCGGTTTACAACCGTTTGGTCGAATTCGAGACAGGCACCACCAATGTTATTCCTGGTTTGGCCGAAAGCTATGAAGCCAGCGACGATGGGATGGAATACACGTTCCACCTGCGCAAAGGTGTGAAGTTCCATTCCAGCGACAACTTTACGCCAAGCCGTGACTTCAATGCGGATGACGTCATCTTTAGCTTTGAGCGTCAGCAAAAAGAAGATCACCCCTATAACAAGGTCTCCGGCGGTACTTGGGAATATTTCCAAGGTATGGGCATGGGTGACTTGGTCAAGTCGATCGAAAAAATTGACGACCACACGGTGAAATTCGTGCTGTCCAAGCCCGAAGCCCCGTTCGTTGCAAACATGGCGATGGACTTTGCATCGATCCTTAGCGCGGAATATGGCGACGCCATGATCGCGGCTGGGACACCTGAAATGATGAACACTGCGCCTGTCGGCACAGGTCCGTTCTCGTTTGTGGCTTATCAAAAAGATGCGGTCATTCGCTACAAGGCGAATGCTGAGTATTGGAAAGCACCTGCAGACATCGACAACCTGATCTTTGCGATCACGCCAGACGCGTCTGTACGGTATCAAAAGCTGAAGGCGGGTGAATGTCACGTGATGCCATATCCGAACCCTGCGGATATTGATGCCATCAAAGTCGAAGACGGCATCGTCATGATGGAGCAAGAAGGCCTGAACGTTGGCTATCTTGCGTACAACACGACCGTTGCTCCGTTCGATAACCCCAAAGTGCGTAAAGCGCTGAACATGGCGATCGACAAACAAGCGATCATCGACGTGGTTTTCCAAGGGTCTGGCGAAATTGCCAAAAACCCGATCCCGCCGACAATGTGGGGCTATAACGATGCCATCGTAGATGACAAATATGATCCTGCAGCTGCCAAGGCCGCTTTGGAAGCCGAAGGCGTTTCCGGTCTGGACATGAAAATCTGGGCGATGCCAGTACAGCGTCCTTACAACCCGAATGCGCGTCGTATGGCTGAACTTCTTCAGTCCGACTTTGCCAAAGTGGGTGTCAATGTCGAGATCGTGTCCTATGAATGGGGCGAGTATCTGTCGCGCTCAAAAGATCTGAACCGTGACGGTGCTGTTCTCTTGGGTTGGACTGGTGACAACGGTGATCCCGACAACTTCTTGGCCGTTCTGTTGGGCTGTGAAGGTCGTGAAGCGTCTAACCGCGCACAATGGTGCCACCAGCCCTTCGAAGATGCGATTCAGAAAGCCAAAGTCATCACCGATCAAGGTGAGCGCGCCAAGCTTTATGAAGAAGCACAAACAATCTTCAAGGATCAGGCTCCTTGGGCCACGATCGCACACTCGGTTGTCTACATGCCGATGAGCGAAAAAGTTAAAGGCTATAAGGTTCACCCATTGGGAAGCCACATCTTCTATGGCGTAAGCGTAGAATAATAGTCACATCCTTGAACCGGAGCTGCGCGTGCGTGGCTCCGGTTTCTTTTTCCCGGAGACATCGCATGACCGACCCTCTGGCCGAATATCGGCAAGTGGCCCGCGACTTGGCAGTAGATGCCGTTGCCTTGGTGCCTGGCCCAAACTTTAATCGCGCATTCCAGAAACCATTTATGAGCCACGAGCGCCCGTTTGTGGCTGTGATCCCCGCGCAAGGCGCCCCCGCTGCAATTGTGCCCAATCTTGAACTGGGCAGTTGGGCATTGGTTGATTTTGATGGCGCTGTTTTCGACTGGCGTGATCAGGACGGCTATGCCGCCGCTTTTGATGCCTTGGCGCAGCATATGCCGCTTTCATCCCTCGCCGTAGAAGGCCAAGTGATGCGGGTTTTTGTGCACCACGCTCTAAAGCAGGCGATGCCAGAGCTAAAGATTGTGGATGGCGAAAAGGCAATCTCGGGCCTGCGTATCGTGAAGACACCACAAGATATTGACGCGCTGCAAGCGGCGATCGACGTCTCGGAACGCGCGCTGAAGCGGGTCTTGGATGGTGTCCGCGTCGGACAGACCGAAAAACAGATTGAACAGGCGCTGATCCAGTCGCTTTTTGCCGAAGGGGCAGAAGATCAAGCCTTTGCGCCAATTGTGGCCGCCGGCGACAATTCCGCCCGTCCCCATGCGAAAGCCCGCGCAGATTACCATGTGAAACGCGGCGATGCGTTGTTGTTTGATTTTGGGGCGCGCAAGCATGGTTTTGCGGCCGATATCACCCGCACCGTGTTTGTCGCAGATGTGTCAGACGAAGGGCGCGACGTGTATCAAACTGTGCTGAATGCGAACCTGAAGGGGTTCGAGGTAACGCGCGCAGGCGTGACCGCCCACGATATTGACGATGCTGTCACAGGGGTGCTCGAGGCATCTCCTTATGCAGATCGTATCCGCACCAAGACCGGTCATGGTCTTGGCCGTGATGTGCACGAAGCCCCCTATATTATGCGGGGCAACGCGCAGGTGATGCAGGCCGGAATGGTCTATACGAACGAACCGGGCCTCTATGATCTTGGCAATTTTGGTGTCAGGATCGAAGATGATGTGCTTGTGACTGAAACCGGATGCCGGTCTTTGACCAGCTTCCCCAAAGAACTCATGATTGTGGGGCGCTGATGTTTCGCTATCTCTTGGCCAGATTGGCCACTTTCCTTCCGACCTTTATTGGCGTGACGCTGATCTCGTTCATGTTTATCCGCGTTCTTCCCGGCGATCCGATTATCGTGATGGCTGGTGAACGCGGTATTTCAGAAGAACGGTATCAGGAACTGGTTGTGAAGCTTGGGTATGACAAGCCCGTGCTCGCACAGTATTGGGACTATCTGGGCGGCGTCGTTCAGGGGGATCTGGGCACAAGCTTTGTGACCAAGAAACCTGTGTGGGATGAATTTTTCGCCCTTTTCCCAGCCACGCTTGAATTATCGATATGCGCGATGATTTTTGCCATGGCATTGGGCTTACCCGCAGGGGTCATCGCAGCGGTCAACAGGGGCAAATTCTTTGATCGTGCGCTCATGTCCTCGGCGCTTATCGGATATTCCATGCCGATCTTTTGGTGGGCTTTGCTTTTGATCATCGTCTTCTCGGGGAATTTGGGTTGGACCCCGGTGTCCGGACGCATTGACCTGCTATACTATTTCGATGATGTCACCGGTTTTATGTTGATCGACAGCGTGCTGTCTGGTCAGGAAGGTGCCTTTAAGTCCGCAGCACGTCACCTGATCCTGCCCACCATCGTATTGGGGACCATCCCGCTTGCGGTGATTGCGCGCCAGACGCGCTCGGCCATGCTCGAGGTTCTGGGCGAAGACTATATCCGGACGGCACGTGCCAAAGGCATGTCGCCTGCGCGGATCAACGGGGTGCATGCGCTGCGCAACGCGCTTATTCCGGTTGTGACTGTGATCGGCCTGTCAGTTGGGACATTGCTGGCGGGGGCGATTTTGACCGAAACCATCTTTAGCTGGCCCGGCATTGGCAAATGGATGGTCGATAGCATTTTCCGTCGTGACTATCCTGTTGTGCAGGGTGGCCTGTTGATGATCGCTGTGATCGTGATGATCGTAAATCTCACTGTTGATGTGCTGTATGGCGTTATCAACCCCAAGATCAGGAAACGGTGATGACAGATCAAACCACCACCTCCGCAGAACGGCCCAGTGCGCTTCGGGAATTCTGGTATTACTTTAGTGAAAATCGCGGCGCGGTCTTTGGCTTTTGGGTGTTTGTCGCCTTTGTGCTTTGTGCTGCGTTTGCCCCCTTGCTCGCGCCGTATGATGCGGCCGAACAGTTCCGCGAACACATCTTGCTCCCCCCTGCGTGGCAGGAAGGTGGCGACTGGGCGTTTCCTTTGGGCACTGACCCCTTGGGCCGTGATATGTTATCGCGCCTGATTTCGGGATCTCGGTATTCGTTCTTTGTCGGCATCGTTGTTGTGTCTATCGCCGCATCCGGGGGCATTTTGATTGGCCTGCTGTCGGGCTTTGCCCCCAAGATCGTCGATACCGTGATCATGCGGGTGATGGACATCATTCTGGCGTTTCCATCGCTTTTGCTGGCGTTGGTGCTTGTGGCCATTCTTGGGCCGTCCCTGACAAATGCGATGATCGCGATCGCAATTGTATTCCAGCCGCATTACGTGCGCCTGACGCGCGCATCGGTTCTGTCAGAGCGTCAAAAAGACTATGTCACGTCGGCCCGTGTGGCTGGTGCAGGGTTGTGGCGCCTGATGTTTATCACTGTGTTGCCGAATTGTTTGGGGCCACTGATCGTGCAGGCCGCACTATCGTTCTCGACGGCGATTTTGGATGCGGCGGCGCTTGGGTTCCTTGGTATGGGGGCGCAACCGCCCACACCGGAATGGGGCACGATGCTTGCTGAATCTCGCGAGTTCATTTTGCGCGCTTGGTGGGTTGTGACCTTCCCAGGGCTGGCCATTCTGGTCACTGTTTTGGCGATTAACCTGATGGGCGACGGTCTGCGCGACGCGCTCGATCCCAAGCTGAAGCGGAGTTAAGTGATATGAGCCTATTACGTATTCGCAATCTTTCCGTGGATTTCGCCACAGCATCCGGCAAGTTTCGCGCTGTGGATGGTGTTGATATGTCCGTTGACAAAGGTGAGGTCCTTGCCGTTGTCGGTGAAAGTGGGTCCGGCAAGTCGGTGTCGATGCTTGCACTTATGGGGCTTTTGCCATGGACAGCAACCATCACGGCGGACGAGCTGACGTTTGAAGGCCGTGATCTCAAGAGCATCTCGCCCCGCGAACGCCGTCAGATTATCGGCAAAGATATGGCGATGATCTTTCAAGAGCCGATGTCATCGCTTAATCCCTGCTTTACGGTTGGATATCAAATCAAAGAGGCCCTGCGCATCCATCTTGGGTTGGATCGGGCGGCACGTCATAAGCGTGCGATTGAACTGTTCGATCAAGTTGGCATTCCAGCACCCGAGACGCGGTTAAGCAACTTTCCGCATCAGATGTCGGGGGGGATGAACCAGCGGGTGATGATCGCCATGGCGATCGCCTGTAAACCCAAGTTGTTGATTGCGGACGAACCCACAACGGCGTTGGACGTGACCATTCAGGCGCAGATTCTTGACCTGTTGGTGGGCCTGCGCGAAGAAAACGATATGGCGCTGGTTCTGATCACGCATGACATGGGGGTGGTCGCGGAAACAGCAGAGCGGGTCAGCGTTCAATACGCGGGTCAAAAGGCCGAAGAACAACCAGTTCGGGATCTGTTCGAGCATCCGTTCCATCCGTATACGTCGGCGTTGCTGGATGCGTTGCCAGAGCGCGCGACGTCAAAATTGCTGCCGACCATTCCGGGGGTGGTACCGGGGCAATTCGACCGCCCCGCAGGCTGCCTGTTTTCTCCACGATGCCGCTATGCGGATGAAAAATGCAAATCCACGCCACCTGTGGCCTGTGGCACAGAGCAGGGGCAGGCGCGTTGCCACTATCCATTGGTCGCTGAACAAGGAGCGCAGCAATGAGCGGACCTGTTGTAAAAGCCCAGAACTTGGCACGATTTTATGATGTCAAAGATGGTTTTTTGAGCCCTGTAAAAACAGTGCGTGCGCTTGCGGGCATCGATTTCGAACTGGATGCTGGCAAGACATTGGCCATCGTGGGCGAGTCTGGGTGTGGGAAATCCACTCTGGCGCGGTTGATCACAATGATCGAAGAACCCACAGACGGCACGTTGGAAATTGCCGGTGAAAATGTCACGCCCAAAGATTGGGCCGGATTGCGCAAATCGGTGCAGATTGTGTTTCAGGACCCTTATGGCTCGCTCAATCCGCGCCAGCGTATCGGACAAATTCTGGAAGAGCCGCTCAAGATCAATCGCCCAGAGTTATCGGCAGCCGAGCGTGAAACCCGCGCTCGCGAGATGATCGCATTGGTTGGATTGCGCGAAGAGCACTACGACCGCTATCCGCATATGTTTTCTGGCGGTCAGCGCCAGCGCATTTCGATTGCCCGTGCATTGATGCTTGATCCGAAAGTGTTGGTTTTGGATGAACCAGTATCGGCGCTTGATGTGTCCATTCAAAGCCAGATTTTGAACCTGTTGGTTGAACTTCAGGATCGCTTGGGGCTGGCGTATTTGTTTATCTCGCATGATTTGTCGGTTGTTCGGCATTTTGCTGATGAGGTGATTGTGATGTATCTGGGCCGCGCCGTGGAGCGGGCATCCAAGGAAGACCTGTTTGCGGCGCCAAAGCACCCGTATTCAAAGGCCTTGCTGTCCACAACGCCCCGCGCTGATCCCACGGCCAAGAAAGACCGGATTAAGCTTGAGGGCGAATTGCCGTCACCGCTGGATGATCTGCCCGGATGTGCCTTTGCACCGCGGTGTTGGCTGGCCAAAGAGGGTTGCAAAACACAGCGCCCCGAATTGTCAGGCACTGACCACAGAGTTGCATGTTTCTTCCCGCTGTAACGGTTGGGAGGGTTCAGGAAGCTGCGTTTTGGAAATGGGCGTTTAGCGCGGTCTTGGCACCGATGATGTGATCTGCAGTGAGCTGGGCGGCCAGGTTGGCGTCGCCCTTTTCACAGGCCTCGAGGATTTTGCGATGCTCTTGGTTGGCACGCTCCATCCCGCCAAGTTGCACCAGCTGCGCACGCACATAGCGGTCAATCCGATCAATGGAATTGTTGATGGCGTTCATGTGATAGGTCATCTTGCTGGCCTGATACAGCGTGGCGTGGAATTTCCGGTTCAGATCACCGTACGCCATCGGATCATCAGCGCGTGCGAACTTGTCAATATACCCGCGCGCCTTGCGCAGTTGGGATTGTGTCATTTGTGGAACCGCAGACCGAATAACTTCAGGTTCGACAAGAGCGCGAAAATCGAAAATTTCATTGGTTTCGTCCAACGAAAGCCCCGCAACGATGGCGCCTTTGTAGCGTTCGATTTTCACAAGCCCCTGTTGCTCTAACATCGTCAGAGCTTCGCGCACAGGGATGCGGCTGGTGTTGAACATGCGCGCCAATTCATCTTGGCGCAGGGCCTCGCCCTCGTTTAGATCTCCTTCGATGATGGCTTTGCGCACCGCTTCGAAGATCAAACTTGCGGCAGAAGCCGTTTTGCCGATGTCCACAGTTTGTAGCTTCACTTTCAACATCCCGCGCCTAGTGACATGATTGGACATTATATACAAAATGCAATTCTGAAAAGAAATTCTATCGTGTTCAAGGTTAGTGTCACAAGGATGTCATCTTGATGAGATTACGGATCAACACCCCTGCCGCAACAAGATAGGCGGGAAACAAATATAGCCAGTTGCGACAGGACGTGTTCGTAGTAGTCTGGTTGGATAGAGAGGGAGTATAGTAATGCGTGATTTTGTGACGCCGACATTGTTGATATTTGCGATGTCGACATATCCAACGACATCTGTGTTTTTGCAAGAGGCCACCGCAAGTGGGGGTGCGTCGACTGCTGCGGTCAGCGCCGACGACCAAACTGAAGCCGATGCTGGCTTGACCGATCAAGAACTGGATGAGCTTGTTGCCCCAGTTGCCTTGTATCCGGATACCCTGCTCATTCAGGTCCTTGTGGCGTCAACCTACCCCTTAGAAGTGGTCAAAGCGGATCGATGGCTTTCGGAAAACGAAGGTTTGACGCAGGATGAAATTACTGCCGCTGTAGAAAAGGAAACTTGGGACCCAAGCGTGGGCGTTCTTGCCACAGCTTTTCCCGATGTCCTGGACCGGATGGCACAGAATATCGATTGGACCGAACTGATGGGCACGGCGATGCTGGCCCAATCTGACGATGTCATGGCGTCGGTTCAACGCATGCGCGAAGCCGCAATTGACGCCGGCAGCCTTGTGGACAGTGAAGAACAGGAAGTCTCGCGCGACGAAACAGACGCGGTGGTGATTTTGCCGTCTGACCCAGAGGTGGTTTACGTCCCGACCTATGACACGACAACTGTGTATCACCAGAATAACGATGCGCTGATCTTCTTTGGCGCGGCCATCTTGATGACCACAATTTTCCGCAGCAACAACTATTGGGGCGGATATTGGGGCTGTCGCAATTGTGGCGGTTGGAATGGTCGCCCCATTCATCACCGTCCTGGTGGAATCAACGTCAATGGCAACGTCAACATTGGCAATGACATCAATGTGGGCGGCGGCTGGAAGCCAGAGCCACGCCGCGAAGCACGCGCCAAAGACCAGTTGCGGGACCGCCCAAGCAATGGCGCAGGCAACAAACGGCCCGGTGCCAAGGCAGGGGGGGTGCCGTCTTTGACGGATAAACCAAGCCGTGGCGATGCAATGCGCAAGGATCTGGGTAAGAAAACTGGTGCCAAGGACATTACGCGTCCGGAAAACCGTCCTGCGGCATCAAAAGTTGGCGGCGGGGATCGACCCAAGGCCAATGCCACACGTCCTGGAAACAAAGGCGCGTCCAAACGTCCCGCGACACCGTCAAAATCGGTGACACCGGCACGTAAGAAACCAGCCGCAAAACCTGCGGCCAAGCCCCGCGCCAAACCTCAGGCACGCAAAGCCAAACCATCGTCAATGCAGCGTCATCAAAGTGGCGCAGGTGCCCGTAAATCCGGATCTCGAGGGGGTGCCGCGCACGCCAGAGGAGGAAGAAGATGAGAAGTCCTATGTTTGCAAAGAGTCTCGTGATTGCTGGCGCGGTATTGGTCGCAACTTCTGCGACTGCCGGATACCAGAAGATTGAAAAAGGGTTCACGTCGGCGGATGATCTGGCCAATGCTTTGGCCGAAGCTGTGCGCACCCATTCTGTCGAAGACATGGTCGGGTTGTTCGGCACCGACGCCGAGGGCACGTTTACCACGGGCAATGCCGCGCAGGATCGCGCCATCTGGACAAGCTTTGTCGCGGCGTTCGATGACGAGTATTTTGTTCAGGAAATCTATGGGAAATATGCCGTGCTCTTGGTCGGAGAGGACAACTGGGCCTTTCCTATGCCCATGTATCGCGACGAGAGCGGATACTGGGTGTTTGATGTCGCCGAAGGCCGTGAAGAAATGGCGCGTCGGCGGATCGGGCGCAACGAGTTAGAGACCATCAGCATTCTAGAAAGCTATGTCGATGTTCAGGCAGAGTATCGCCAGACAGATTGGGACGAAGACGGCGTTCTCGAGTTTGCCCCGCGCATTATCTCTAGTGAAGGTACCCGCGACGGGCTGTATTGGTCTGGCTCTGCAAGCCCTGCCGGAGAGTTCTTTGCGCGCGCCGCAGCAGAAGGGCATGTGGTCGACGGTGAAGATGCCGCGCCCGAACCCTATGCTGGCTATGTGTATCGTCTGTTTAACAAACAGGGTGAACACGCACCGGGTGGGGCGTTGGATTACGTGGTGAATGGAAATCAGATCGCAGGTCATGCCGCGATCGCCGTACCCGCGGAATATGGTGTCACTGGGATCATGAGCTTTATGGTCGCGGAAAACGGGACGATCCTGGAATTCGATCTGGGCGAGCAGGGCCTTGAGGCGAGTCTCGCGATGGAGAGCTTTGATCCGACCAACGATTGGGTGCCTGTGCCCTAAGACACTAAGGCAAGCGATCATTGTGTACGACATAAAAAGGGGGTTGGTGCAGTCTAGCCCCCTGTTGTCACTGTTGAAGTGACGCGATCCCGTCGTGTTTCTGACGGTCTTTACCGCATGGCTCCTCCCGAAGATCTCGTTGAGAGAAGCCTGATTTTCTTGAAAGCGGATCAATGACCGCTATGCGGACAAAACCGACTTTTGCTGCATATACGCCAATGTCCGCTATGAACAATATACAAATATTTTCAGCGGGGCCGTAGCGTGCTAGATTTTGGATATGCAGGATTTAGCTTTCTTCCCCCCGACCAAGGCCCGCACGCATGAGGTATGCGGGGCGGGGGCATATATGTTCGCCTTTACACTTGCGGCGCAACTGGCTGACCCCGTGATTTGGGTGCGTGAAGGTTGGGATACCCGACAGGTCAATCCAACGGGGTTTTTAGACTTCATTTCGCCCTCAGCGTTAACGATCTGTAACACTGAAGATCAGACCGAAACGCTTGCCGTGGCCGAAGAAGCCCTACGGTCGGGGGCGGTTTCACTGGTTGTGCTGCAATTGAATAAACCCATCGGGCTGACCGAAGGGCGGCGCTTACAACTTGCGGCGCGGGATGGGCAAACGACCGGACTTGCGATCATTCCAGAAGGGATGGGCAGTAATGCCGCCGAAACCCGGTGGCGTTGCGCCCCTGTGTTTGACCCCAAAGACTCGACTCTACAGATGTGGGAGCTTATTAAGAACAAATCAGGAACATTAGGTGTTTGGCATGCTAGATGGGATGCAGCGTCGCGTCGTCTCTTTATGGTTTCCCCGGCTGGCAAGTGACCGGGTTTTGCGCCAGCGCCCGATAGACGGGCCGTTTGTTCTGACACTTAAGCAGCGCAATGCCAATCGGATCTACTGCCTGAATACTGACGCCGCCCGGCAAGGCCTGCGGCTGGGCATGCCTTATGCAGATGCCCGTGCATTCTGTCCGGACCTGCAAAGCCATAAGGCCAAGCCTGAGCAGGATCAAAGATTTCTTTCTATGCTGCGCCGCTGGGCCACCCGTTATTGCCCTTGGGTCGGGCAGGAAGACAACGATGGGCTGGTGATGGACATCACCGGGGCGGCGCATCTGTTTGGCGGCGAAGAGGCCATGCTGAACGACATGCGCACCCGCCTTCTGCGCGCCGGGCTGTCTGTGCAAGTTGGGTGCGCGGATACACGCGGGGCGGCCTGGGCCTTGGCACATTATGCTGAGGGCATTGCCCCAAACGGGGCGGCATTGACCGCGTTGAAATCCCTACCCGTTGCCGCTTTGCGTATAGAGGACAGCATGTCCGTTGCTTTGCAGCGGTTGGGGCTGCGCCACATTGGCGATCTGGCTCAGGCCCCGCGCGCGCCGCTCTCTCGCCGTTTTGGCCCCGATCTTTTGTTGCGGCTGGATCAGGCGTTGGAGGCACAACCCGAAGCAATCACACCACAGGCCGAGCCACCCCATTATGCGGTGCGGTTGACCTTGCCCGACCCCATCGGCCTTGTGACGGATGTGATGGCTGGGGCGGAACGGCTTCTTGTTCAGCTTTGCAAGAAATTGAAAATGCAGGAAATGGGGGTGCGGAAATTATGCATGACCTTGCGTCGTGTCGATCAGGGCTATCAGCAGGTCGAACTGCGCCTGGCGCGCGCCTTACGAGACCCACAGCGTATTTTATCCCTTTTTGAACGCAGGCTGGCCGAGGTGGATGCCGGGTTTGGTATTGACCAGTTGAGGCTGGAGGCCACGCAGGTTGAAAGCGTTCCAGTTCAACAGATCTGTCATGTCACGGACGGAGACAAAAACAGCTTAGAGGACCTGATCAGCCGACTTGGCACACGGGTCGGGTTGGAAAACATTCAGCGTTTTTTACCAGCCGAAAGCCATATCCCGGAACGCAGTTTTATCATTGCTGCGGCGGCATATTCTGAACCTTCGGACGCGTGGATCCGGGCCAATCTGCGCCCGATCACCCTGTTTCCACCTGAACCCATTGCCGGGTCAGGTGCGCGTCCACCTGAACGGTTTCGCTGGCGGCGTATCCCCCTGACCACCGGTCGCGCCACTGGCCCGGAACGTATTGCCCCGGAATGGTGGCTGGATGACGAAAACTGGCGCTCTGGCCTGCGCGATTACTGGCAGGTGGAAACCACGCAAGGACGGCGGCTTTGGCTGTTTTATACCCCCCAAAACCCAGGCTGGTTTGTGCAAGGGGAATTCGCATGATCAAGGTGAACCGCACCCATCGTCCGGTCGAGGCATTCCAGCGGGATTTGCTGGACACCCGCATGCAGGCACAAGATTATGCCGAGCTTTGCGTCACCACGAATTTCACCTTTCTGACCGGGGCATCGCACCCAGAGGAACTGGTGGTGCGTGCGGCTGAATTGGGCCTGTCTGCCATTGCCATCACAGACCAGAACTCTCTGGCGGGTGTGGTGCGCGCATGGAGCGCCTTGAAAGAGATGAAACGCGAGACACATGGAGCGTTGCACATTCGCTCTCATCACCGGATGGATGCATCGTCCCGGCAAGGCATCGGCCACAGTGATCTGATTGAACGGCCCATTGTCGTATCTCTTCCTAAGCTAATCGTGGGCTGTCGGCTTGTCTTGCAAGATAGCACGGTGGATTGGCTTGCTTTACCCCGCGACAAAGTCGCGTATCAACGACTGACACGCCTGCTGACCTTGGGAAAGCGCCGCACGCAAAAGGGGCAGTGTATTCTATACACCAAGGATATGATCTCGGCCTGTAAGGGGATGATCCTGATCGCTTTGCCGCAAGGTTCCTTGTCTAAAAGCATCCCTGACATCCGGGCCGTGGGGCGGCATTTCCCCAATCACGTCTTCTTGGGGGCCGCCCCCCGTTATGACGGCAGCGATCAGGCCTATCTGGCCAGCTGTGCTCAGGTGGCGGGGCGGGCATCAAGTCCGATGGTGGCTGTGGGCGATGTGTTGATGCACCGCGCGGGCCGTCGCCAGCTGGCCGATGTGCTGACCTGTATGCGCGAACATATCACGATAGATCAGATTGGCACCCGCGCGCTGCCAAATGGTGAACGTCGCCTAAAAGCGGGTGCGGACATGGCTCGGGTGTTTCGCGATTACCCGGCGGCCCTGCGCCGTACATTGGAAATTGCGGACAAATGCAGCTTTGATCTGGGCGAACTGTCCTATGAATATCCGCATGAAGAGACGGAAGGTGAAACCCCACAACAACGTCTGGAACGGCTGGCAAAAGAGGGCCTTAAACGCCGCTATCCAAACGGTCCGCCGGACCGGGCGCTTCAACTGATGGACAAAGAGCTGGCTGTGGTAAGCGAGTTGAACTTTCCCGCCTATTTCCTGACCGTGCATGACATTGTGCAATTCGCCAAATCACAGGGGATCCTGTGCCAAGGACGCGGATCAGCCGCCAATTCTATCCTGTGTTATCTGCTGGGGATCACCGATGTCAGCCCCGATATGATCGCCATGGTGTTTGAACGCTTTGTGTCCAGACACCGGGGGGAACCACCTGACATTGACGTCGATTTTGAACACGAGCGGCGCGAAGAGGTGATCCAGTGGATTTACAAAAAGTACGGCCGTGAACGCGCAGGGCTTTGCGCCACCGTCATCCATTTCCGCACCCGCGCTGCTATTCGCGAAGTGGGCAAGGTCATGGGGCTTAGTCAAGATGTAACTGCGGGATTATCCGGCCAAATTTGGGGGATGACCAACGGGGGTGTGGACTTGGACCGCATTCGTGAACTTGGCCTTGACCCCGAGGATCGGCGGCTAATGCAGACCATTCGCCTGATCGGTGAGATCATTGGCTTTCCTCGCCATCTGTCCCAGCATGTCGGCGGTTTTGTCATCACACGTGGACGGTTGGACGAACTTGCCCCCATTGAAAATGCCGCGATGGTCGATCGCACGGTTATTTGTTGGGACAAAGATGACATCGATGCATTGGGTATCCTCAAGGTGGATGTGCTGGGGTTGGGCATGCTCAGCTGCATTCGCAAAGCGTTTGAACTGATGCTGCGGCACGACAACATCCCCCATAATATCGCCTCGGTTCCCCAAGGTGATATCCCGACCTATGACATGCTGTGCCGCGCCGATGCGATTGGCGTTTTTCAGGTGGAAAGTCGCGCGCAGATGAATTTCCTGCCCCGGATGAAACCGCGTGAATTTTACGATCTGGTGATTGAGGTCGCCATCGTCCGGCCCGGCCCTATTCAGGGGGATATGGTGCAGCCTTACATTCGGCGACGAAACGGTTTGGAAAAAGCAGCCCCCTTTGGCCCGGCATTGGAAGAGGTGACAAAACGTACGCTGGGTGTGCCGCTTTTTCAGGAACAAGCCCTGCAAATCGCCGTCGTCGGTGCGGGATTTTCCGCTGAAGAGGCTGATCACCTGCGCCGATCGCTCGCATCGTTTCGACGCATGGGCACCATCGGCACCTATCGGGATAAATTCATCAACGGTATGTTGCAAAACGGATATGAACCGGATGTGGCCGAGCGTTGTTTTGGTCAGATCGAGGGCTTTGCCGATTACGGTTTCCCCGAAAGCCACGCCGCCGCTTTTGCCATGCTGGCCTATGTATCGGCTTGGCTGAAATGCCACCACCCGGCCATTTTCGCCTGCGCGCTGCTGAATTCTCAGCCAATGGGGTTTTACGCGCCTGCCCAAATCGTGCGTGACACCCGCGAACATGGCGTCGAGATCCGGCCCATTTGCGTCAATCATTCTGAATGGGATAACAGGCTGGAACGCCGCCCTGATGGGGCTTTGGCCCTGCGTCTGGGGTTTCGTCAGATTAAAGGCTTCAAGGAAGAGAATGCGGGCTGGATCGTGGCGGCCCGTGGCAACGGCTATCCCGACCCCCATTCCCTATGGCTGCGGGCAGGGCTGGGTCCGGATGTGTTGACACGTCTGGCCGAGGCTGACGCGTTTTCCGATATGGGGCTGACCCGGCGCGATGCGTTGTGGCAGGTCAAAGCCATCCGCAGCGACAAACCCTTGCCGCTTTTCAACGATCCAATTGATGGGGAAAACATCCATGAGCCGCAGATAGATTTACCGGTAATGCAGCTGGGCGAACAGGTGGTCGAGGATTATGTCGCCACCCGCCTGTCCCTGCGCGCCCATCCGATGGAGCTTCTGCGCCCATCGCTTCTGGGGTTGGTTACCCATGCCTCTTTGTCCCAGATTCCTCTGGGACGTTACGACGTTTGCGGCCTTGTCATTACGCGCCAACGGCCCGGGACGGCGTCGGGGGTGATCTTCCTGACGCTTGAAGATGAAACCGGTGTCAGCAATGTTGTGGTCTGGCCGAAGATCTATGAACGCTTTCGGCGCATCGTCATGGGCGGGCGGCTTTTGCGCATTACGGGCCATCTGCAACGCGAAGGTATTGTCGTTCACCTGATTGCGCAAAATGTGGAGGACATATCCCATAAACTGTCCGAACTCGGCCATCCACAACCGGAAGCGCTAAATGTTGAAGGCCTGCGCACCGATGACACCCCAAAAACCGCACGGCACCCCACCCGAGCCATGCATCCGCGTGATCAAGCAAAACGGCTTTTCCCAAGTCGGGATTTTCATTGAAGCGGTCATTTGCGCAATGCGTAGCATTAGGTAAAAGGGGCTCAAAACTGACATCTGACAAAAAACGCCTGATACCCATTTTCCAAAATCACGGGAGCCGATGGCTAAGCGATTGTGGGGCCCCGGTTTCCACACCTATGACATGTCCCACAGCGCTTTGGCCGCATGCGCGATGCTGTCGGCAGAAGGCATTGTGGCAGCATAAGCTGGACCCGTGGCAATAAAGCTGTCGTGGGCGGCGATGCGTGCATGCGGCACTGCACAATTCTCGTGCAAGAAGGCCATGAGGGCTTCGGATTGGCTTCCGGTTTCGCGGCATTCATCCACGATCAGCACTTTTTGAGCCCCGTGCAAAGCCTGCAAAATCGCATCGGTCGGTAATGGGGCCAGCCAGCGTATATCGATGATGCGTGTTTCAAGGCCGTCGTGGTCCAGTTTGCGCGCCGCTTGGCTGCTCAGATACCGCCCATTGCCATAGGTCAGGATGGCCAAGGGGCCGTCGCCGTCCACGCCAACGCTGCCAAGAGGGATTTTGCGATCCGGTGCCGGATAATGCGTCATCCACCCCGCGTCCTTGTTGTCATGAAGGTCGCGCATCGGATACAGCGCAATAGGTTCAACAAAGACCACAACACGTTGTTCTTCTCGGGCCAGCCGGACGCATTCGCGTAACATCATCGCCGCATCATCCCCCCGCGACGGACAGGCAATGACGATGCCCGGAATATCTCGCAGAACAGCCAGAGAATTGTCGTTATGGAAATGGCCACCAAACCCTTTTTGATATCCCAGACCTGCAATTCTCAGAACCATGGGGTTGCTGAACTGACCATTGGAAAAGAATGGCAGGGTGGCCGCTTCGCCTCTGATTTGGTCTTCGGCATTATGCAAATAGGCAAGGAACTGAATTTCAGGGATCGGAACGAACCCATTGTGCGCCATGCCAATGGCCAGCCCCAAAATACTTTGTTCATCTAGCAAACTGTCGATGACCCGGTCCGCCCCAAAGCGGTCGGCAAGTTTCTGGGTCACGCCGTACACGCCCCCCTTGCGTCCGATATCTTCGCCCATCATCACGACTTCGGGGTGGTCCAGCATGATATCCCGAAGCGCCCAATTCAGCAGGCGCGCCATGGGTTGAGGTGTGTCCATCGCCTTGATGTCCGACCCGAAAACCCGCAGCCGCTCTGTGTCTGATGGGCCATTTTTGGGCAAACACGGGCGCGCCGGCGGGATCAGGCTTTGCATGACGTCTTGGGCCGTTTCCAACCGTGGCAGAGCCGCAATTTCTTGCGCCATGGCCTGACATCTTGCGGCAGTGTCGGTATAGATTTTCAGGGCGTCTTTTGACGCAAGCGCCCCAGATTGATCCAGAAGGCGTGCGGAATGCAGCAGGGGGTCGTCGGCTTCCCATTGCTCAAAGGTGGTTTTTGGCAAATACGCCTGTTGCAAATCTGATCCGGCGTGGCCGTACAGGCGCACCAACGTCAGATGCAAGAACACTGGTTTTTTGTGGGTGCGCGCATAGGCGGCGGCCTCTTTGGCAGCGCGATAGGTGTCATACAGATCAAGGCCATTGGCATGGATGTACTTAAGGCCGGGCTTGGATTTGAAGTTTTCTGCAATCCAGCCTTTTGGCGTGCGGGTAGAGATACCAATGCCGTTGTCTTCACACACAAACACCAAAGGCAGCGGAGTGGATTGATACGCCGCCCAACACGCAGAATTGATCGCGCCTTGCGCGGTTGAATGGTTTGAGGACGCGTCGCCAAACGAGCAGATGACGATCCCGTCGTCTTCCAGAATCTTGTGTTCTGGCGTGCGCCGCCGTGCAAGTCCGATGGAATAGGCCGCCCCGACGGCCTTAGGCAGGTGGCTGGCAATTGTTGACGTTTGTGGCGGGATATTCAGGGCGCGTGACCCCAAGACCTTGTGGCGTCCGCCGGAAATGGGATCGGCGGTGGATGTCGCAAAGCTGAGCAACATATCGCGGACAGGATCGATACCCGCGACTTGTGCCGAGCGCATGGTTTGAAAGGCCCCATCCCGATAATGCAGAAACGCCATATCCGTGGGGCGCAATGCGGCTGCGACGGCTGCCATCCCCTCGTGGCCCGAGGACCCGATGGTATAATACCCTTGACCGCTTGCTTGCATTTTGCGCGACGTGCGATCCAAATTTCGGCTGATGCATTGGGCCTGAAAAATTTCAATGGCGCATGTGTCCTCGAGCGGCCCCGACGGATCGGCCCCGGATGGGAATTTGGTGTTGGTGAGGGCCTGAACAAAGGCGTCGTGAACGATGTCTGCGCGATCCATATCTGCTCCTGTAAGCACCTGCGGATGCCCAGACGTCGCGTGCTGAGCTTCCAAAGTGGCGAATATCCGGCACTTCATGCCGTTTTCGCATTATAGTACCAAAATATTGCGGTAAAATCGACGAAATGGAATAAAATCATTTCAAAAGGGAATGCATTATGATCTCACGACGCTTTGCACCGCCGACCTCATGGCTTTTGGCATTTGAAACCGTCGCGCGGCGTGGGTCTGTGACCGATGCTGCGCATGAACTTGACCTGACGCAGGGGGCGGTGAGCCGCCAGATTCAAAAGCTCGAGGGGCAGGTGGGTGTCGCTTTGTTTCAGCGCGAGGGCAAACGTCTGGTGTTGACCCCCCAGGGCGCGTTGTACGTGTCCGAGATCCGCACCGCGATCACCCAGATCATGAATGCCACAATTGCCCTAAAAACCAACCCTGAGGGGGGCGTGCTCAACCTTGCGATCCTTCCCGCATTCGGGGCGCATTGGCTGGCCCCCCGATTGCCAGATTTCTTGCGGTGCAATCCGGGAGTGACGTTGAATTTGACGACACGCACCGCCCCGTTTGATTTTGCCACTGATACGCTACACGCCGCCATACACTTTGGCGCGCACGACTGGCCCGATACCCATGCGCTGCCTCTTTGGAAGGAGGATTTGGTGTTGGTTGTGGCCCCGTCCGTTTTGGCAGGGGCCCCGCCTGTGATCGCAAGCTTGGCCGACATTCCGCGCCTGGAGCTTGAGACCAGACCCAAGGCTTGGGCACAGTGGGGGGCAGCCCATCAGGGGGCACAGTTTGGCGATACGATGATGGTGCTGGATCAATTTGCGACCATGTCTACAGCCGCGCAATCCGGTTTGGGGGCTGCTTTGATGCCGTACTATCTGGTGCAGGGGGATATTGCCGCAGGGCGGCTTGTGACAATGTCAGACGCGCGCCGCATTAGTGTCGGGGCATATTATCTGGTTTGGCCAAAAGGGGCTGATACTTATCCTGCACTAACGGCGTTACGCGGATGGTTGTCTGAGTGCTGTGATTGTGGTGATACTGCCCCCACGGCTGTGGCACCCTAGGGCGCATCCGGCTGGTGTGATTGGCGGAGGTCTCATGACTAAAAATATTCTGTTCATAATGTACGATCAGTTGCGGTTCGACTACCTGAGCTGTGCGGGACATCCGCATTTGCAGACCCCGAACTTTGATCGTGTGGCGGCCAAAGGCGTGCGCTTTGATCGCGCTTATGTACAGTCCCCCGTCTGTGGGGCCAGCAGAATGAGCTATTATACAGGGCGGTATGTGCACAGCCATGGGGCCCAATGGAATAACCATCCTCTCAAGGTTGGGGAAATGACGCTTGGCGATCATCTGCGCAAGCTGGGTATGCAGACATGGTTGATCGGGAAAACCCACATGAAAGCAGACGCCGAAGGTATGGCGCGCCTTGGGCTGGCCGCCGACAGTGTCATAGGCGCGCGTGTGAGCGAATGCGGGTTTGATGTTTGGGTGCGCGATGATGGGTTGAACGCCGAGGGGCCAGACGGGTTTTATGACCGCCGCCGATCGCCCTATAATGAATATCTATTGAACAAGGGCTATGCAGGGCCAAACCCGTGGCATGATAGCGCCAATGCGGGCGTCACACCGGACGGTGACATTGCCAGCGGGTTTTTGATGCAACATGCAGATAAGCCCGCCAATGTGCGCGAAGAAGACAGCGAAACGCCGTGGCTCACGGATCAGGCCATTGCGTTCATGCAAGACCATAAAGACGGGGCACCTTGGTGCGCGCATGTCAGTTATATCAAACCCCATTGGCCGTATATTGTGCCCGCACCGTATCACGCGATGTACGATACGGGCCAAATTCAAAAGGTGGTGCGTGCGCCGCAAGAACGCGAAAACCCACATCCGGTGTACGAGGCGTTTTTGAACGGGATCATCGGCAAGGCGTTTCATGATGACAAAGTCCGAGAGGTCGTCATCCCAGCCTATATGGGTCTGATAAAACAATGCGATGATCATTTGGGCCGTATCCTTGAGTATCTGGACGACTCTGGGCAGATGGACAGTACAATGATTGTTCTGACCTCGGATCACGGCGACTAT
Source organism: Shimia litoralis (assembly GCF_005518135.1). Classification (GTDB taxonomy): domain Bacteria; phylum Pseudomonadota; class Alphaproteobacteria; order Rhodobacterales; family Rhodobacteraceae; genus Shimia_E; species Shimia_E litoralis. The sequence continues at coordinate 117,748 of NZ_SULI01000001.1, forward strand.
ATGGGGGATCACTGGATGGGCGAAAAGGACTTGTTCCACGAACCATCCGTCAAAGTGCCGATGATCATATTCGATCCGTCCCCAGAAGCAGACGCAACGCGTGGCACCGTGTGCAATGCGCTGGTTGAGTCAATTGATTTGGCGGCGACGTTCATCGAAACCGCAGGCGGAGAGGTGCCAGCGCATATCGTGGAAGGGCGGTCCTTGATGCCGTGGATCAGGGGTGAAACCCCGGACGACTGGCGCGAGTTTGCCATCAGCGAATATGATTATTCGGGTACGGGTGCTGCGGTCAAACTTGGGATGGCGCCCAAAGACTGTCGGTTGTTTATGGTGGTCACGCACCGTTGGAAGTTCATGCACGCCGAAGGCGGGTTCCGTCCGATGCTGTTTGATTTGCACAATGACCCCGATGAACTTGAGGACCTTGGTGAAAGCGACGCGCACAAGGCGATCATTGCGCAAATGTACGACCATCTGTTCACATGGGCCCGGCGCATGTCACAACGTACAACCATATCAGATGCGACAATCACCGAAAAACGCGGGGCATCCCGACGTCGTGGAATCGTATTAGGGGCCTATGATGCAGAGGGGATCTCAGACGAAATATTGTCCAAATATGTTGGGCCAGCCCCCGAGGTTCCAGATGTGACCTAGACCAACTGGCGATATGTTCAGGGCGTCAAGAGCTTGCGAAACATGTTGTCCAGATACGCGGACGCGCCGTCCAGAACACCGTCTTCGCCCGCCATCAAGACGCCGACCTGGGCCTCGAAATCGGCATAGTGCTGGGTCGTGGACCAGATCGAAAAAATCAAGTGCCTTGGGTCGACCGTGGCAATGTCACCAGCATCAACCCAATGCTGAATGAGGGCGGTTTTGTCGTCAAACAACGGTTTGAGACCCGCCGCAAGATGGGGGGCCATGCGCGGCGCCCCCTGAAGGATTTCATTGGCAAACAACCGGCTTTCTCTGGGAAACTCGCGAGTCATTTCCAGCTTGCGATGCACATAGGCCAAAATTTCCTCGAGCGGGTTCCCGTCAGGTTTCAATCGCTCTAGCGGGTCAAGCCAGCTTTCCATGAGTTGGTTGAGCAAGGACACATGAATGTCTTCTTTGCCGCTGAAGTAATACAGAATATTAGGTTTTGAGAGCCCCGACGTCTCTGCGATCTGATCAAGGGTTGTGCCGCGATATCCGTGACTCGAGAACACCTCTAGGGCTGCGTCTAAAATCCGTTTTCGGTTTCGCAGTTGAATGCGGCTTTTCTTGTTGGGCGATGCAGAAGTCGTAGCCATATATTGAACATGCCGTCATTAAAGAAAAATACTGTGCAAACTGTGCGATTTCCTCAGCTTAGCCTGTTGCCCCTATGCCCCGCAAGATAATCTGTTTGATCGAGGTCTTGGCGTCTTCCCACTGCGCATCGGTGAGTGCCTCTCCCCCGTTGAGGGTCTCGATCTGATGCCCAAAGTCGGCGTAATGCTGGGTGGTGGCCCAGAGCATATACAGCAAATGGCGCGGGTTTATCGGGGCCATGCGCCCCTCGGAAATCCAGCGGTCAATGATCTTGGCGCGCCCGTCTGTCCATTCCATCAATGTGGTTTCCAAATAGTCCTGAATGACAGGGGCGCGGTGCATGACCTCTGAGGCCCAGACCTTGGATCCAGCCGGATGGCGGCGGCTGATTTCCATCTTGGCATCGATATATGCGCCGATTCCTTCTTCGGGTCCTTCGGCGGCATCAAAGATGTCTGCGGCCTGTAACCACGTTTGAAAGATGTTTTGCACCACTTGCCGGTACAGAGATTCTTTTGTTGGGAAATAATAATGCAGGTTTGCCTTGGGCAGCCCCGCCATATCCGCAATCAATTGCATCGTCGCCCCGCCAAACCCTGCCTCTGCAAAGACTTTTTCTGCTGCTGACAAAATAAGCTTTTCGTTTTCTAAGCGGCGCTCTTTCTTGCTGTTGGGGCGTTTGGATTGGGGCATGGGCAAATGGGTCCAATAAAAAAACTTGACCGGTTGGTCAGGCTGTGTTCGTCTTTACTTGACCATACGGTCAGGATGCGCGCGATTGCAAGAGGCCCAAGGCCCATGCGCCAAACGACAAGGGAGAACAATATGTCGGCACCCGGTGAAAACCTCAAGATCAATGGCGATCGGCTGTGGGACAGCCTGATGGAGATGGCCAAGATCGGTCCCGGTGTGGCAGGTGGCAACAATCGCCAAACCGTGACCGATGAAGATGGTGAAGGCCGCGCGTTGTTTCAGACGTGGTGCGAAGAGGTCGGTTGCACGATGGGGCTGGATACGATGGGCAATATGTTTGCCGAATATCCCGGCACGGACCCTGATGCATTGCCCGTCTATATGGGGTCTCATCTGGACACACAGCCCACTGGGGGCAAATACGATGGTGTACTGGGGGTGCTGGGCGGACTAGAGGTGCTGCGCACGATCAAGGATCTGGGGATTAAAACCAAACACCCGATTGTTGTGACCAACTGGACGAACGAAGAGGGCACGCGCTATGCGCCGGCAATGCTGTCGTCGGGTGTGTTTGCCGGCATTCATACCGAAGAGTGGGCCTATGACCGTGAAGACGCCGAGGGGCTGAAATTTGGCGATGAACTCAAGCGTATCGGCTGGCGTGGGGACGAACCTGTCGGCGGGCGCAAGATGCATGCCATGTTCGAATTGCATATCGAACAAGGGCCCATTCTCGAAGCCGAGGGCAAGGATATTGGTGTTGTGACCCACGGGCAGGGGCTGTCGTGGACGCAAGTCACCATCGAAGGCAAAGACAGCCATACCGGTTCTACGCCGATGCCGATGCGTAAAAACGCCGGTCTGGGAATGGCCAAGGTTCTGCAGAAAGTAGACGAGATTGCATGGAGCCACGCACCACACGCCGTGGGGGCCGCAGGACATATCGATGTCTATCCCAATTCGCGCAACGTGATCCCCGGCAAAGTGGTGTTCACCGTGGATTTCCGCAGCCCCGAGTTGTCTGTGATAGAAGACATGGAAGCGCGCCTGCGCGTGGAGGGTCAGAAAATTGCCGATGACATGGGGCTGACCATTGCCTTTGAAAAGGTCGGTGGATTTGATCCGGTGGCGTTTGACGAAACCTGTGTGACGGCTGTGCGTAATGCCGCCGAGCGTTTGGGATACAGCCACCGCGACCTGATTTCAGGTGCTGGTCATGATGCCTGCTGGATCAATCAGGTGGCCCCGACGGCGATGATCATGTGCCCTTGTGTGGATGGGCTTTCGCATAACGAGGCTGAAGAAATTTCGCGCGAGTGGGCGGCCGCTGGTACGGATGTGATGTTGCACGCTGTGCTGGAAACAGCGGAGATTGTAGAGTGATGCAATCTGGCGTTGGGGATGACGCTGTCCCCAACCCGCCGGATGTTTTCGACATAAAATGCAGGGGCATTGACCCTTGCGCGCAGGGAGAGTGAAAATGGGAACCAAAGTCATCAAAGGCGGTATGGTCTGTACGGCGGATCGCACTTGGAAAGCCGATGTTCTGATCGAAGGCGAGATCATCAAGCAAATCGGCGAAGATTTGGTGGGAGATGAATATATCGATGCCGAGGGGGCCTATGTGATCCCTGGCGGGATTGATCCGCACACCCACCTTGAGATGCCCTTTATGGGCACGACGGCGGCCGAGACATTCGAATCCGGTACTTGGGCTGCGGCTGTAGGCGGCACAACCATGGTGGTTGATTTCTGTCTGCCCGGAGAAGACGGTTCCATCAAGAATGCGATCAATGAATGGCATCGCAAGTCGGCGCCGCAAATTTGTTCCGATGTCGGATATCATATGGCGATCACTGGCTGGAACGAGCAAGTGTTCGAAGAGATGAAAGACGCCGTGGACATGGGTGTGAATTCGTTCAAGCACTTTATGGCCTATAAAGGCGCGTTGATGATTGAAGATGACGAAATGTTCGCGTCTTTCAAGCGCTGTAAAGAACTGGGTGCGCTGCCAATGGTGCACGCCGAAAACGGCGATCTGGTGGCGGACATGCAGCAACAGATGCTGGAGCAGGGCATTACCGGCCCCGAAGGCCACGCTTATTCTCGCCCACCAGAGTTCGAGGGCGAAGCGGCCAACCGTGCGATCACCATTGCGGATGCGGCTGGGGTGCCATTGTATATCGTGCACGTGTCTTGCGAACAGGCCCACGAGGCCATTCGCCGTGCGCGTCAAAAAGGTATGCGCGTGTATGGCGAACCGCTGATTCAATTCCTGACACTGGACGACAGCGAGTATTTCAAAGGCGACTGGATGCATTCGGCCCGCCGCGTGATGTCTCCTCCGTTCCGTAACAAAGAACACCAGCAATCCTTGTGGGCTGGTTTGCAATCTGGATCATTGCAAGTGGTTGCAACCGACCACGCGGCCTTTACCAGCGAACAAAAGCTGATGGGCAAAGACAATTTCTGTATGATCCCGAATGGCTCTAATGGTTTGGAAGAACGCTTGGCCGTGCTTTGGACGGAAGGCGTTGAAACCGGTCGTTTGACACCAAATGAATTTGTCGCGGCAACGTCGACCAATGTGGCCAAGATTCTGAACATCTATCCCAAGAAGGGGGCGATTGTAGAAGGGGCCGACGCAGACATCGTTGTATGGGATCCAAAGATCAGCAAGACCATCAGCCAAGCCAACCATCATTCGGTGCTGGACTATAACGTGTTTGAAGGTTTTGAGGTCAAAGCCCAGTCGCGCTATACCCTCAGCCGAGGCGAAGTGATCTGGGCATGGGGGCAAAACAGCCAGCCACAGCCGGGCCGAGGCCGTTTTGTGCCGCGCCCCGCCTTCCCAAGTGCGAACGTGGCGCTTTCCAAGTGGAAAGAGCTGACCGCGCCCAAGCAAATCAACCGGAACCCAATGAACATCCCAGCCGGGATCTAGGAAACTGCCGCTTTGGCGCAATGCCAGAGCGGCCCAAGCCAGCCACACTCGGCCAGCGGAGCAAATATTTTGACAACCGACCCTGTGATCAGCGCCAAAAACCTATCGCTGACGTTTCAAACCAACGACGGTCCCGTGCATGCACTTAAGGACGTCAATCTCGACATCAATAAAGGCGACTTTGTTAGCTTTATTGGCCCATCCGGTTGCGGCAAAACCACATTTTTGCGCGTGATGGCAGACCTTGAAAAACCCACCGAGGGTGAAATCACGGTCAACGGCGTCAGCGCAGAAGAGGCGCGCAAGGCGCGGGCCTATGGATATGTGTTCCAGCATGCGGGGCTATATCCGTGGCGCACCATTGGCGGTAACATTCGCTTGCCGCTGGAAATTATGGGCACCAGTAAATCCGAACAGGATGCCGCTGTGAAAGAAGTGCTCGAATTGGTCCATCTGGATGGGTTTGAAAAGAAATTTCCTTGGCAACTCTCGGGGGGGATGCAGCAACGCGCCTCTATCGCGCGGGCCTTGGCGTTCCATGCAGATATTCTATTGATGGATGAACCCTTTGGCGCGCTTGATGAAATCGTTCGGGATCACCTGAATGAACAGCTTTTGGAACTTTGGGCACGCACCAACAAAACCATTGGTTTCGTGACGCACTCGATCCCCGAAGCGGTGTATCTGTCGACCAAGATCGTTGTGATGAGCCCTCGTCCAGGGCGGATTACCGACGTCATCGAAAGCACTCTGCCAAAAGAGCGGCCGCTGGATATTCGGGACTCGCCAGAGTTCATCGAGATCGCCCACCGTGTGCGGGATGGTCTGCGTGCTGGGCACGAGGACGATGTATGATGGGCAAGTTCTGGTATAAAATCGGACCCATCATTGTCGTTGTGATTGCCATTTTTGTCCTGTGGTATGCGGCGGCGGTGGGCCTGAACACAGCTTGGGCCAAAGACAAGGCCAAGCGCGCAGGCGTAGAGCTGACGACGTCCGAGATCATCAAAGACACGATGAGCCAAAAGAAACCCAAATTGCCCGCACCGCATCAGGTCGGGGCGGAAATCTGGAAAACCACGGTCGAAAAGAAAGTCACATCCAAGCGTTCATTGATTTATCACAGTTCTGTGACGCTCAGTTCGACCTTGCTGGGGTTTGTGATGGGCACCTCGCTTGGAATCGCTCTGGCGGTGGGGATCGTATATAATCGGACAATGGACATGAGCGTGATGCCGTGGGTGATCGCTAGTCAAACCATTCCCATTCTGGCCATTGCTCCGATGATCATCGTGGTCTTGAACGCCGTCGGTATTTCGGGATTGCTGCCCAAAGCGGTGATTTCAATGTACTTGTCGTTCTTTCCTGTGGTGGTTGGCATGGTCAAAGGGCTGCGCAGCCCGGATCACATGCAGCTGGATCAAATGAAGACCTGGAGTGCAAGTGGGTCACAGCAGTTTTGGAAATTGCGCCTGCCGTCTTCAATGCCGTATCTGTTTACTTCGCTGAAAATTGCGATGGCGGCGGCATTGGTTGGGGCCATCATTGGCGAGTTGCCAACAGGGGCCGTCGCGGGCCTTGGGGCGCGTTTGCTGGCCGGAAGCTATTATGGGCAAACCATTCAAATCTGGAGTGCGCTTATCATGGCAGCGGCTTTGGCTGCATCACTTGTGGGGATCATCGGGATGATCCAAGCCGTGGTTCTTAAGCGGATGGGGATGGTGCAATGAGCTGGATAATTGCAGGACTTGCCATTTGGCTATTGGGGTGGGGCGCAAATGTCTATTTGTCTGGCCTTCCCAGAACACGCACAACAGGATTGCTTGTGCCGATTATTTTCGGGGTCACGTTGATCTTGATTTGGGAATGCGTCGTCCGCGGATTCGATATTTCGCCCGTGCTGTTGCCCGCCCCGTCTAAAATCGCCATCAGATTTGCGAATTCGACTGACATCCTATGGGTCGATTTTGTGCAAACCGTGCTTAAGGGGGCGCTATCCGGATATATTGTCGGGTGTGGGTCTGCATTTGCGATGGCGATTTGCGTAGATCGATTTCCGTTTCTCCAGCGCGGCTTGCTGCCTGTCGGGAACTTTGTGGCGGCCCTGCCAATTATCGGTATGGCGCCCATTTTGGTGATGTGGTTCGGGTTTGATTGGCAATCCAAAGCGGCTGTTGTGGTTGTGATGGTGTTTTTCCCAATGCTCGTCAACACTGTGCAGGGGCTTCAGGCAACGGACAGTATGCAGCGCGATTTGATGCGTACCTATGCGGCCGGATATTGGAAGACGCTGTTTAAACTGCGACTGCCTGCGGCCATGCCGTTTATCTTTAACGGTCTAAAGATTGGAACAACCCTAGCGTTGATCGGCGCGATCGTGGCAGAGTTCTTTGGATCGCCCATTCGCGGCATGGGGTTTCGGATTTCAACATCAGTGGGGCAGCTTGCCTTGGATCTGGTGTGGGCCGAAATTGTCGTTGCTGCTGTGGTTGGGTCTGCATTTTATGGCGGGGTCGCGCTGTTGGAAAAAGCAGTGACCTTCTGGCACCCGTCGCAACGAGGCTGAGCAAAAAAGATATAATAAGCACAGTTCAACAAGGAGAGAATAAATGAAAACAATGATAAAAACACTGAGCGCTGCCGCGCTGGGGCTTGCCGCATCGATGGCACAAGCCGCAGACGACGTCACGCTTCAGCTTAAGTGGGTGACGCAAGCCCAGTTCGCCGGATATTATGTGGCCTTGGACAAAGGGTTCTATGCCGAGGAAGACCTGAACGTGACCATCAAGCCCGGTGGCCCTGATATTGCCCCGGCTCAGGTGATCGCGGGTGGCGGTGCTGATGTGGTTCTGGATTGGATGCCATCGGCCTTGGCGTCGCGTGAAAAAGGTCTGCCGATCGTGAATATCGCGCAACCCTTCACGTCTTCGGGCATGATGCTCACATGTCGTAAGGATGCAGGCATTGCGTCGCCTGCTGATTTCGCCGGCAAGACGCTTGGCGTTTGGTTCTTTGGCAACGAATATCCGTTCCTAAGCTGGATGAGCAAACTGGGTCTGGCCACCGACGGGTCTGATGGCGGTGTCACGGTCCTCAAGCAGGGCTTTAACGTTGATCCAATTCTGCAAGGGCAGGCGGCGTGTGTGTCGACGATGACATATAACGAATACTGGCAGATCATCGATGCTGGCCTGACAGCGGATGACCTTGTGGTTTTCAAATACGAAGACCAAGGCGTCGCAACACTTGAGGATGGCATGTATGTCATGGAAGAAAACCTCAAGGATCCAGCCTTTGAGGACAAAATGGTGCGCTTTGTGCGTGCGTCGATGAAGGGCTGGAAGTGGGCCGAAGCAAACCCGGATGATGCAGCAATGATCGTTCTGGACAATGATGCATCGGGCGCACAGACCGAAGAGCATCAGAAACGTATGATGGGCGAAGTGGCCAAACTGACGGCGGGCGGCAACGGCGCGCTTGATCCGGCGGCGTATGAGCGCACAGTCGGTAGCCTGATGTCTGGCGGTTCGGATCCGGTTATTTCCAAAATGCCAGAAGGCGCATGGACCCATGCCATTACAGATAAGGCTTTGAACTAAGTCTTAAACCGCGGGGAGCGCGGATAGGGGCCAGAGGGAAACCTCTGGCCCCTTTGCTTTTGCAGGGGTTCACATTCCTGACGCAGGTACTATATGTGAAAAGCTGAATATGTATGCGGAGTTGCGAATATGAGCGGTAAGAAAATCACGTGTTTTGAGTGCGCCCAAGTCAATCGCGTCCCTCAGGAAAAGCTAAGTGCCCAGCCCAAGTGCGGTACATGCGGTGCCAAGCTGTTTGCCACAAAGGTGCCAGAGATTGATTTGGCCACCCTACAAAAAGCGTCGCGCAACGATGATGTGCCCTTGATTGTTGATTTCTGGGCTCCTTGGTGTGGTCCTTGCCGCCAGATGGCACCGCAGTTTTCGCAGGCGGCCAATGACTTGGCTGGTCAGGCACGATTGGTAAAACTCAACACCGAAGAACACCCTCAAGCCGGTGCAAAATACCGTATTCGCGGAATTCCGACGATGGCGGCCTTTGCCAACGGCAAGGAAAAGGCGCGTCAATCAGGGGCCATGCCCGCAGCGGCCATCGTCAAGTGGGTGCGCGGCGCCCTCTAGCGCCGAAATGCGTTCAGCACATATCGGGGCAGGCGCCGCAGGACACTGCGGCCCAGCTCTGGGTATTCGACCTCGCCGGCCAAAAGGCGCATGTACTGCATACGGACGGTGCCGGATTTCCGAAAGGTGGCGACAAACGCGACCTGCCATCGTGGGGCAAAGATAATGCGCCGCAGCATACGGGCAATTTTCAAAGACTTGTGTATCGGACGCAGGCTGAATTGATATCGCGCAAGCGCAGTGTCTGCTGCGTTTTGCGCCAGCGCATCCACCGCCGCTTGGGCCGCGAGTTGACCACTTTTCATCGCCAGCGCAATGCCCTCGCCTGTAATCGGATCCACCAGCCCGGCAGCATCCCCGGCCAAAAGCACATTTCTGCGCCCCGGTATTTTGCGAAAATCACCAAATGGAAGGTGATGCCCTTTGAAGCGCGTGGTGTCTGGGTCCAATCCAAGATCGCGCAGATACTTGGAGAAATGCGCTTTCATATCTGGGTTGGGTGCGCGCAATCCGCCAACCCCAACTGTGGTGCTGTGTTGTTTTGGAAACGACCAACCATAGCCCCAAGCCGCCGATCCAAAATCAATCCGCAAGGGGTGTTCCAACGGATTTTGTTCGTCTGTCGAGGCTTCGATCTCAAGGCCAAACCCGATGGTCTCTGTGTCAAAGGCTTTGCCAAACAACGTGCGGGCCACCACAGAGTTCACCCCATCTGCGCCAATGATGATCTTTGCCGTCAGGCGTTCGCCGTCTCGAAATGTCACGGTGGTGTCAGAAAGTTCAGACAGTGCGCGGCCAGTGAAATCATTTACACCGGCTGCGATCGCATTTTTGTATAACGTATTGTCCAACTCCAATCGCATTGTCAGATGCAGCGGAGGGATGCCGTTAAGCACGGCCAGTTCCGTATTGTCATGCCAGAATGCGATTTGCGTGCGGGTGACAGCGCGCGACATGTCAAAATCGCGGCCAAAAATGTCTTGATACGTGTGGCGGCTTCTTTCGGTAAACAGGCCTCCGCATAATTTGTGTCTTGGAAATGTGGCTTTGTCGAGCAGGGCAACTGATAGTCCCTGTTGACTGGCCCAATACGCGGCGCAACTGCCTGCGGGACCAGCGCCGATCACGATTATGTCGAAAGATTGCATTGGGCCTCCGGAGTATGCGTGCTTCTACCAGCTTTCGCAGCGTTTTCCATAGGGTTAGACTGACCCAAAGTAACAAAAGGATATGGTCATGACCCAAGAGATCAAACCCGAGGGCGAAGCGACGTTGCGCACAGTGGCGATGCCGTCTGATGTGAATGTGAATGGGGACATTTTCGGCGGATGGGTTTTGGCCCAGATGGATATCGCCAGCGGCATCGTGGCCGCACAGCGTGGTCAGGGACGTGTCACCACGGTTGCCGTGGATGCCATGAAATTCATTCGACCTGTCGCGATCGGTGACATCTTGTGTGTGTGGGCGTGGGTCGAGAGAATTGGCCGCAGTTCGATGGCGATCAGGATTGAGGCTTGGGTCGTGCGTTTTAACGGGCGTGCCACGGAAAAGGTCACCGAAGCCGTGTTCACCTATGTCGCCATTGACGAGCATGGGAACCCGCGCGCGGTCCCCAAAGAAGACTGAAACACAGGGTGTAGAACACAAAAAAAGCCGCGGCGTGCAGATGCAGCCGCGGCTTCTAACTTTTCAACGCTTAGGCTTATGCCAATGCGAGGTTCACAGCGGACTCACGACCGTCACGGCCTGGTTCGATGTCGAAAGTTACTTTTTGGTTGTCAGCCAGACCTGTCAGGCCGGAACGCTCAACAGCTGAGATGTGTACAAACACGTCTTTGCTGCCGCCGTCGGGTGCGATAAAGCCAAAACCTTTAGTTGTGTTAAACCATTTTACGGTGCCAGTAGCCATATCCGTAGTCTCCTAATAAATCTGCCCGCAGGATGCGGCAGCTCGGCGTAGTCGTCTGGATCGAAAGACTGAACGCCGTATGAAGGAGACAGTGGTCGAAATAGAAAAACGTTTGCAAAAGCGATATGGGGGGGATTGCCGGGCATTGCAAGGTTTCTTTTGTAAAAGTCTGGCGATGACAAGGCGTCGTTGCGCGTGTGTTACCCCGAAAACGCGGCACAGTTGTGGCGTGTCGCGACCGATATTTTCACTCTGAGCGCGTCCATTGGGGACGAAAATGTCCAAATCTAGGGGCTGAGGTTTACACAAGCCCCATATCGGTGTGATGGGGCCGCGTTTGGAAAAAATATGGCCCCGCCTGAAAAACGGGCGAGGCCATGTAAATGTTAGGCGTGATTAACGCACAAACTTTTTGTGCTTGATTCGCTTGGGTTCAAGGGCATCCGCACCAAGGCGGCGCTTTTTGTCTTCTTCGTAATCTTCAAAGTTTCCTTCGAACCATTCGACATGGGCGTCGCCCTCAAACGCAAGCATGTGCGTACAAATCCGGTCGAGGAAGAAGCGGTCGTGCGAAATAACCACGGCGCAGCCTGCAAAATCGACAAGGGCGTCTTCGAGCGCGCGCAGGGTTTCAACATCAAGATCGTTGGTCGGTTCATCGAGCAGCAGCACGTTGCCACCCTCTTTGAGCAAACGCGCCATGTGCACGCGGTTGCGTTCACCACCCGACAGCAGGTTCAACGGCTTTTGCTGATCGCCACCCTTAAAGTTGAACGACGAACAATAGGCGCGAGAATTGACCTGTGCATCCCCCAGTTCGATGATTTCGGCGCCGCCTGAAATTGCCTGCCAAACGGTTTCATCGTCTTTCAGATCATCCCGGGACTGATCCACATAAGACAGCTTGACCGTATCGCCATATTCCACGGACCCCTCGTCAGGTTGTTCCTGACCAGTCAGCATTTTGAACAGAGTCGATTTCCCTGCGCCGTTGGGGCCGATTACGCCGACGATCCCACCGGGGGGCAGCGAAAACTCTAGGTTTTCGATCAACTGTTTGTCCCCATAGTGCTTGGAGATTCCGTTGACCTCGATCACCTTGGACCCAAGACGTGGACCGTTTGGAATAACGATCTGGGCGCGGCCGACTTTTTCGCGCTCGGACTGGTTGGCCATCTCGTTATAGGCGGTGATACGCGCTTTGGACTTGGCCTGACGAGCCTTGGCGCCCTGACGCATCCACTCCAATTCCCGTTCCAGTGTTTTTTGTTTGGATTTATCGTCTTTTGCTTCACGCTCCAGACGTTTGGCTTTCTGCTCCAACCATGCAGAATAGTTGCCTTCGTAGGGGATGCCCTTGCCACGGTCCAATTCAAGGATCCAGCTGGTGATGTCATCCAAGAAATACCGGTCGTGCGTGACGCAGAGGATGGTGCCCTTGTAGTCGATCAGGTGCTGTTGCAGCCATGCGATGGTTTCGGCATCCAAGTGGTTGGTCGGTTCATCAAGCAAAAGCATGTCAGGCGCTTCAAGAAGCAGTTTGCACAGCGCGACACGGCGGGCCTCACCGCCAGACAAGTCGGCGATCTTTGCATCATCCGGTGGACAGCGCAGGGCCTCCATGGACACGTCGACCTGACTGTCCAAATCCCAGAGGTTCTCGGCGTCGATCTGGTCTTGCAGTTGGGCCATTTCGTCGGCGGTTTCGTCCGAGTAATTCATCGCAAGGTCGTTGTAGCGATCCAAGATGGCCTTTTTCGCAGCCACACCCAGCATGACGTTTTCACGCACAGACAAGGTTTCATCGAGCTTTGGTTCCTGTGGAAGATAGCCGACATTGGCTCCTTCGGCGGCCCAAGCTTCGCCTGTAAAGTCTTTGTCCAAGCCAGCCATGATTTTCATCAAGGTCGACTTACCGGAGCCGTTGACACCGACGACACCGATTTTTACGCCGGGCAGAAAGCTCAGGTGAATATTTTCAAAGCATTTTTTGCCGCCGGGGTAAGTCTTGGACACACCCTGCATGTGATAGACGTATTGGTAAGCTGCCATGGGGATCGCTCCGTGATGGGAAAAACGTGTTAGCGGGTGTGATAACGAATGGTGAGGGTGGGGGCAATCACGTCCTGCGTCATTATCAGGACGCTGCAAGGATCGCGCCGTGAAGCAAATAATTTACGCGTTCATTCAAAGGCTTCGATAAAGGCCTGTGTCAAACCGGGATTGTTTTCCAACAGAATGTTCTCATCGCGCAGCTTGATGGCCAACCGATGGGGGGCGTGATTGGCGGCTTCTTGCGTGGCGAGTCGCGCATGCACGACGGCTTGTTTCAGCAGAAACGCGGACTCAGCCGCCAGCTTTTGCCCTGTTGGTGAGGCATAGAACCTTGCAATGTCGCGCAATTCGCTTGCCGAAAAATGCGAGCGGTAGAACGCTGCTTTTTGGGTGCGCATCGCAATTACAAGCTCTTCTGAGAACTCGCTAAAGAGCAGATCGAAAAATGGCTCGGGTTCGCTTATGTCGATGCCAATCCTGCCCAGCCTGCGCACGGCTTCAAACATGACGGCCCGCTTTTGATCGCTGAGCACCTGTTCCACATGCGCAATGGTGATGGTTTGCTCGACAATATACGTCACGTCGGCTTCTTTGTCGGCATAGACAGGGGTGGCGAGGGCCCAGAGGATCGCGATTTTTAGCAACAAGTGTTTTACCACGGGCCAGTTCCGGTTTCGCAGGTTGTTGTTTCCATCTTGCAGACAACGTAGAGGAGGATATGGGATTAATACAGAACGGATTTCGCGGATTGCGCATTGGTTTGCTTGGGGGCTCGTTTGACCCTCCGCACCAAGGGCATGCGCATATCACACGCGAGGCGCTCAAGCGGTTCAATCTGGATCGTGTCTGGTGGTTGGTGTCGCCCGGAAACCCGTTGAAAGAGCACGGCCCTGCAGCATTAGAGCGTCGCATGACCGTGGCGCGCCAGATGATGCAGCACCCGCGGGTACACATCAGCGATTTTGAGACGCGCGCCGGAACACGCTATACCGCGCAGACGATCGCAGCGCTCCAACAGCAGTTTCCACAGGCGCGTTTCACATGGCTGATGGGGGCCGACAATCTGGCGCAATTCCACCGATGGAAAGACTGGCGAGACATTATGGAACGCGTCCCCGTTGGTGTGTTGGCGCGCCCTGGGGATCGGGTCGAGGCACGTACGGCACCTGCCGCGCGCATTTACCGTCACGCGCGTCTATCGGCCCGTCACAGCACGCTCTTGGGTGGGGCCGAGGCCCCCGCATGGTGTTTTGTGAACGTTCCGATGATGGACCTAAGTTCCACAGAGCTGCGCGCAACGGGGGCGTGGCAGAAAACGCAGGATTAAAGGTGGGGTGCGCCACTCGCGATTGCAGACGCTAGGTGTCGGATCGACGTGCCCGTGCGCCAAAGGTTGCCGAAGCGATGCCCGCGCCAATAATCAGAGCCAAGCCGAGCCAAGTCGTCATATCCGGAAGGTCTTGGAACAAGACCCACCCCAGCAGCGTGGCGGCAAATAGTTGAAAATACACAAATGGCGCCAGTGTGGTCGCATCAGCACGCGCATAGGCGAACAATAACAGGAAATTGCCCCCCATCGAGAACAGCGAACTGGCCAATGTCAGGCCCGTGACCGCAAGGGTCACATCGGGAACCAGCGCCCAGGCAAACGGGGTCAGCAACAGAGCGGGAATGAACAACTGTGTGAACAGAAGGCTTGACGGACGTGCGATGGTCGAAAGCCATCGTGAGGTTGTCAAAAATGTCCCATAGAACAGCCCCGCCATGGCGGCAAACATTAAGCCGGATGAGGTCTCAAAACCGGGGCGGACCACCAAGAGCACCCCAAGAAACCCAAGCCCCATCATGATGTTTCGGAACGGGGTCACTGATTCCTTGAGCAGAAAAACAGAGAGCACATAGCTGAAAATCGGGCCAATAAAGAAAGCCGCAAACACATTTGCAATCGGGGCCGTTTGCAACGCGATCTGGATGCATGTGATCCCGCCAAGAAGCATGCAGGCCCGCAGCCAGATACGCCAGTTCCCCAATAGCCGCACAGTGTCGTGGCGCGCCAATGGCAACGCCACCAACGCACCCAGAGCAAATCGCGACCACGCAACAAACAGCGGGCTGGCGCTGTGGTCGGTTGTCAAAATTTTGCCCGCAGCATCTCCAGCAGGGATCATCGACATAGCCACAAACATGAGCACAAAAATTTTCAACATGATGCGCCCATAACATGTTGGCGACACGGTAAAAAGTGTTGCTGAAGTGCTTGAACCGCGCCCCGCGCTGGGGGTAGGGTCTAAATTATGAAAAATGGGTATTCGCGTCGCGTATTTTTGGGTGGATTTCTAGCGTCGGTGTCTTTGCCAGCATGGGCGGATGCGCCAACGCGGTCGCTGCGCCCTGTGCCAAGGCCCGGTAGTCTTGGCAAACGCGTGGTTCCGAATGCGGATGTCCTGATCCAAGGCTCTGGCCTAAGTGGTCAGGTGGCCTTTGCCGTGGCGGATTTCCAAAGTGGTCAAGTACTTGAGGGGCATCAGGCCGCAACTGGGTTGCCTCCGGCCAGTGTGACCAAAGCCTTGACCGCGATGTACGCGCTTGACGTTTTAGGAGCCGCGCACAGATTTACCACAACTCTGGTCGGAACGGGTACCGTGTCGAATGGCGTGCTGGGGGGCGATTTGGTGCTGGTCGGCGGGGGGGATCCGACGCTTGATACCAACGCGTTGGCAGCCATGGCCGCAAAGTTGAAAAAGGCAGGTGTGCGTGAGGTCCGAGGACAGTTTCTGGTCTACGGCGGCGCGCTGCCGTCAGTGCGCACAATTGACCCCGATCAGCCGGATCACGTTAGTTACAGCCCAGCTATTTCGGGGCTCAGTCTGAATTTCAACCGTGTGCATTTCGAATGGAAGCGATCGTCCAATGGCTATGCGGTGGCGATGGATGCGCGTAGCAACAAGTATCGCCCGGCAGTTACGTCGTCCAAAATAAAGGTCAAGCCGCGCGATATGCCCGTTTATACCTATCAAAACCGTGCAAATGTGGATCAGTGGACCGTCGCACGCGGTGCGCTGGGCAAAGGCGGCGCGCGCTGGCTTCCTGTGCGCAACCCAGAACTTTATGCCGGAGACGTGTTTAAGACGCTGGCCCGGGCACATGGCATCGTCTTGAAAAAGCCCAAGAAAACCATGAACGCCCCTGCAGGTCGCCCGCTTGCCAGCCACAAGAGCGCGGCGTTGCGCGATATCTTGCGTGGGATGCTCAAGTATTCGACAAATATTACTGCGGAAATGGTTGGGATGGCGGCGACTAAGGCGCGCGGTGTGCCCGTGTCGTCGTTGGCAAGCTCTGCCAAGGCGATGAATACATGGGCCGCGCAATCTCTGGGAATGACCCATGCTGCTCTGGTGGATCACTCTGGTTTGGGCGGGGCGTCGCGTGTTCAGGCCGGGGAACTGGTCAAGGCGCTGTCCCAAGCGGCGCGGCGGGCCGAGTTGCAGCCGATTCTAAAAGATATCAAATTGCGGGATCACAAAGGGAACGTGAAGAAAAACTCGCCAGTAAAAGTTCAGGCCAAAACAGGCACCCTCAACTTTGTGAGTGGGCTGGCGGGCTATATCAAGGCGCATGATGGCACTCTTTTGGCCTTTGCGATTTTTGCTGCAGATACAAGTGCGCGCCGCGCCTTGCGTGCCGAGGATCGTGAACGCCCTAAAGGGGCGCGCACATGGAACCGCAAGGCCAAAGGATTACAGCAACGCCTGATAGAACGTTGGGATACACTCTACGGAGCCTAACGCAGTGGCTCACACTCTGCGGTCAACCATCTACTCGGCCTGAGGCTTGGACGTGCGAATGACGTTCTTCAAAATCGCCTTGGCATTTTCGCTGCTCCAATCCGCGTCGCCTTGCAAACGTGCGATCTCGAATCCGTTGCGATCAATCAATACCGTGACAGGCAGGCCCAAAACGGCCATATCACGCGCAACGTCTTGTTTCGGATCGCGATACAGCGGCAGGTTCTGCACGCCGATGTCCTCAAAAAACTTCTTCATGGCGGGCACCATATTGCGCCCCGTCGCCAGCGTCACGACGTCAAAGTCGTCTCCGCCCAGTTCGGTTTGCAGCTCCGAAAGCATCGGCATTTCCTTGCGGCAGGGGGCACACCACGTGGCCCAAAAATTCAGCAAGACGATTTTGCCGCGATAATCGGCCAAAGACACTGGCGCGCCGTCTGTGACAAATGGTTTGTCAGAGGTCGCGCGCAGCTCTGGATGAAAATTCAGCTTTTTCATATCACCGCTGCGCATGGCGGCCACTTCGGTTGTGTCCAATGACCCGCCGACAGGGGCCGGATCGCGCATCACGACAAAGGCGATGCCTGCAATTGCACCCAGAGCAAGGGCCATGTAAACCAACGCGGACTTAGACATTATTTATAACCCCTCCGAAGGGCGATCCAGATGACCAAAGATACCTCGAACCAGATGTGGGGCGGCCGCTTTGCCGCAGGACCGGATGCGATCATGGAGGCAATCAATGCCTCGATCGGATACGATCAACGGATGGCAGCACAGGACATTGCCGGCTCTCGGGCCCACGCAGCCATGTTGGCCAAGTCGGGCATCATCACAGATAGCGATGCCAAGGCCATTCGGGAAGGCCTGCTCACCGTCTTGTCAGAAATTGAGGGCGGTCGGTTCGAATTTTCTACAGCGCTTGAAGATATTCACATGAATGTCGAGGCGCGCCTTAAGGCGTTGATCGGCGAGCCTGCGGGGCGTTTGCACACAGGCCGCAGCCGCAATGATCAGGTTGCGACCGACTTTAAACTATGGGTTCGGGACCAACTGGATGCCGCGATGGGTGGTGTTCGGGCCCTGATGCAGGCGCTGCTGACCCAAGCAGAGGCGGGTGCAGATTGGGTGATGCCCGGTTTTACACACCTGCAAACCGCGCAACCTGTCACATGGGGCCATCACATGATGGCCTATGTCGAAATGTTTGGTCGCGATCTGTCGCGCTTTGAAGACGCGCGCAAGCGGATGAACGAATCGCCATTGGGCGCGGCTGCGTTGGCTGGGACGTCATTCCCGATTGATCGCCATATGACAGCCGAGGCGCTTGGTTTTGATCGGCCTGCGGCAAATTCATTGGACGCCGTGTCAGATCGTGATTTTGCGCTGGAATTTCTTGCCGCATCGTCGATCTGTGCCATGCACCTGAGCCGCTTTGCAGAAGAATTGGTGATCTGGTCCTCAGCCCAATTCCGGTTTGTGACGCTGTCGGATCGTTTTTCCACCGGATCGTCGATCATGCCGCAGAAAAAGAATCCCGATGCGGCGGAATTGATCCGTGCCAAGATCGGCCGGATCTTTGGGGCAAACACTGCGTTGTTGATGGTGATGAAGGGGCTGCCGCTGGCCTATTCCAAGGATATGCAGGAAGACAAAGAACAGGTCTTTGATGCGGCGGATAACCTGATGCTGGCCTTGGCCGCGATGGAAGGCATGGTCAAGGATATGACCGCCAACCGTGAGAGCCTAGAGGCAGCGGCAGGCAGTGGTTTCTCGACGGCCACCGATTTGGCGGATTGGCTGGTGCGTGCATTGAACATGCCATTCCGCGATGCGCATCACGTGACGGGATCACTGGTCGCAATGGCTGAGTCGCGCAGCTGTGATTTGCCTGATCTGACGCTTGAGGATATGCAATCAGTACATGCTGCAATCACTGCGGATGTGTTCGAGGTCTTGGGTGTTCACAACTCGGTCGCTTCGCGCGTTTCTTTTGGTGGCACGGCGCCTGAACAGGTGCGTGCGCAGGTCGCGCGTTGGAAAGGTGTTGTCGGCTGAGACGGGTTGTTGGAATAATAAGTTTGGTGACATTGGCAGGCTGTGATCCTGTAGATGTATATTACCCGCCTGCGACGCAAGCGGAGACATCGCCATCAAACGGAGTGAGCATTAGTGGCTCGGTGCGCGTTGGCGGTGTTTATAGAGCGCGATAAACTTACGGTCGGCCGCAGAAGGTGTTTGCGGCTCTCCGTTCGAAGTGCGGATCAGAAAGGGCAAGAATGATGAAGATATTGGTTCTTATATCGGCCTTGATGGCCTTGGCGGCTTGTCAAAGCACCACGAATTCCGATTGGGAAAGTACTACGCGTGGCGGTTATAGCAAAAGCGGAATGTGCATGGGCGGCGCAAATTGCGGGTATGGCCGATAGCGGGTGGTTTCATGATGCGGATAATTATGGGCCTAGTATTGGCAGGTGCTTTGGCGGCGTGCGGTGCTGACGGCGAGCCATGGACACCAACGATGTCGACGACAATTGGGATGGGGTCTGGCGGAGTCTATACGTCAGGCAATGTAGGGGTTCACAAAGGCCCTGTCTCGATCAACGTTGGCCGAGGATGTGGCCGCAACGGGTGTTGGTAGGTTCCAACGTTCTTTGCAACACGGGATGCGCCGTGTAACACTTGATTGGGAAACTGTTTCATAGGGATTAGAATGTCAGCACTCAGAGCGGTTTACCTTGGCTTGGCGATTTGGGGTGCCGTGCATCCCATGGCGTATTTCATCCCCTGGCTTATGGACAACAACTTTGACGTCATGGCGTTGTTTGCCGCGTGGAAGGTGTCTTTTGCGACGACGGGTCTGGTCTGGGATTTGGTGATTTCCGCTGTTGCCCTGACACTCTGGATCGTCGCCGAAGTCGCGGTCCGCCGAAACTGGAGCAGCCTTGTCGCCATTCCGGCGACATTCCTGATCGGGGTAAGCTGCGGATTACCACTGTATCTGTTTTTGCGCTCACGCCCAGTTCGCTAGAGCTGTTGTATCCTGAGCGGGTCCAATTGGGGCGATGATAGGCAAATTTACTCAAGAAAGCTGATGGGCAATTGATTGCGCGTCGCCCTCTGGCTATGAGGGGTGCGGTTTTGGATGGCAAAGGGCGCTGGGCATGGATCATTTTCTTTATCGGGACGGCGCGCTTTTTGCCGAAGACGTTCCTGTCGCAGAAATTGCGGCGCAAGTTGGCACACCGTTTTATTGCTATTCCTCGGCAACTTTGACGCGTCACTTTAAACTGTTCGATGATGCGCTAAGCGGCATGCCGCATCTGGTGTGTTATGCGATGAAAGCGGCAAGCAATCAGGCGATTTTGAAAACACTTGCCGCGCTTGGGGCGGGAATGGATGTCGTGTCGGGCGGCGAATATGCCCGCGCAAAAGCCGCAGGCGTACCCGGCGAGCGTATCGTGTTTTCGGGGGTCGGCAAAACCCGCGACGAAATTCACACGGTGCTGACGGGCGGCATACGGCAATTCAACGTAGAGTCCGAACCCGAGATGGCGGTGATCAACGAGGTCGCGCTGGAACTTGGGCTTGTGGCCCCGATCACGATTCGGGTGAACCCTGATGTGGATGCCAAGACGCATGCCAAGATTGCCACGGGCAAAGCGGAAAACAAATTCGGGATCCCGATTTCGCGCGCACGTGAAGTCTATGCGCATGCCGCGCGCCTCAAGGGGCTTAAGATTGTCGGTATTGACGTGCACATCGGCAGCCAACTTACGCAGCTTGAACCTTTTGAACAGGCCTATCGCAAGGTCGCTGATCTGACCGAAGCGTTGCGCGCGGATGGTCATGAAATCACGCGCCTCGATCTGGGGGGCGGCTTGGGCATTCCGTATACGCGGTCAAATGATGCGCCACCGTTGCCGGTTGAGTACGGTGCCTTGGTTCAGAAAACCTTGGGGCATTTAGGGTGCGAGATCGAAATCGAACCCGGCAGATTGATCGCTGGAAACGCGGGCATTCTGGTCTCGAAAGTTATCTATGTGAAGCAAGGTGAAGATCGCGAGTTCATGATTGTCGATGCGGCGATGAATGACCTGATCCGCCCTGCGATGTACGAAGCGCACCATGATATTGTGTCTGTGATCGAGCCAGAAGCAGGGCTGGAGCAGGGGCGCTATGATATCGTGGGTCCTGTGTGCGAAACGGGCGATACTTTTGCAAAAGAACGTGTGATGCCACCAGTTGTCGCGGGGGATTTGATCGCATTCCGCAGCGCAGGCGCATATGGCGCGGTCATGGCGAGCGAGTATAACTCGCGTCCATTGATCCCAGAGGTTTTGGTGCATGAAGATCAATTCGCGGTTATCCGCCGACGCCCGACCTTGGACGAGATGATAAATAGAGATACCATTCCAGAGTGGCTGTAGGGCACCCATGCTCTACAGGACTTTGGGATGATGTATGACCAGTCCGAAACACCAGTCTGACAAAGGTATGACGCGTTTGGCGCGGGTGCTTTTGCTGACGCGTGCCGGAATGTTCGCCGAATCTGTCACCCGTGCATTTTGGCCGCTGTGGTCGTTGTGCTTTGGTGTTCTGGCGGCGCTGATGATGGGCGCACAGGATCATATCGGTCTTGAAACCCTTTGGGGGCTCGGCGTCGGCGTGATCGGTTTGGGCGGTTGGCTGATGTGGTCCGGCATGCGCAAACTGGCGTGGCCCACCAAGAACGATGCCTTGCTACGCCTTGATGCGACATTGCCAGGGCGGCCGTTGCAGGCTCTCAGGGATCAACCCGCCATTGGTGCTCATGATGCCGGTGCCCAAGCTGTTTGGGCCGCACATCAGACGCGCATGCGTGAAAAAGCCGCCGCCGCTGAACCCGTGCAACCAGATTTGCGGGTGGCTCGGTTGGATCCTTTTGGGCTTCGGTTTGTGGCGGTCATCGCGTTGGTTGTGGCCTTGCTGTTTGGATCTGTTGGGCAAGTCCGCAGTGTGATCGAGATGACAAGCGCAACCAAACCGGTGGCAAGTGGCCCAGCTTGGGAAGGATGGGTCGAGCCGCCGCTCTATACCGGAAAGCCTGCGCTGTATCTGAATGATCTGCCTGCGGGGCAGGTCGTGCTGGCCCAAAACAGCCGTATTCTTGTGCGTTTGTATGGCGAGGTTGGCGCGCTGACGTTGTCGGAAACCGTTTCTGGGCGTACAGATGAAATTCCCAGTGCTGCAGAGCCGGAACAAGAGTTCGTCGTTGTTCAGTCCGGCGTGATCGTGATTGACGGGCCGAACGGGCGCCGCTGGGATATCGAAATGACCCATGACATGCCACCGGCTGTGGCGGTGTCTGGTCAGGCCGAGGCATCCGCACGCGGGGAAATGAGCCTGCCGTTTGTGGCAGAGGATGATTATGAGGTCATCTCCGGTGTCGCGCGGATAGGTCTTGATCTAGGCAGCTTGGATCGGCGCTACGGACTTGCTCTTGCCCCCGAGACACAAGCCGAAGTGTTGGCGCAGTTGCCCATGCCGATCGCAGGTGATCGTGCGGTATTCGAGGGCATTTTGATCGAAGATTATAGCGCGCATGTCTGGGCGCATATGCCTGTCACAATTGAATTGCGTGTGGAAGATGCGCTTGACCAAATGGGCCGCACCGAACCTGCGCCGATGCTTTTGCCGGCGCGCCGGTTCTTTGACCCTTTTGCTGCTGCGATTGTGGAAATGCGGCGTGATATCTTGTGGAATCGCAAGAATGCACCTCGTGTGGCGCAATTGATCCGTGCCATGTCGCACCGTCCGCAAGACGGCATGTTTCCCGACAAAGCCAGCTATTTGCGGCTGCGAACAATTTTGCGACGTCTGGAAGGATACACGCCTGCGGGTCTGACGGATGCACAGCAAACTGAAATTTCCGACGCGCTTTGGGACTTGGCGCTGATGCTGGAAGAAGGCGATCTTGGTGACGCGTTTGCGCGGATGAAGCGCGCGCAGGACCGGTTGTCGGAAGCGATGAAAAATGGGGCCAGTGACGCTGAGATCGCGCAATTGATGCAAGAACTGCGCGAGGCGACACAGGATTATATGCGCGAACTTGCGCGGCGCAACTCTGACGATGATCCCGATGGTCAAACGCAGAGCGCAGAAAATACAATGACATTGTCGCAGGATGATCTGCAACGGATGATGGACCACATTCAGGATCTCATGGAGCAAGGCCGCATGGCCGAGGCCCAACAAGCGTTGCAAGAGTTCCAAGAGATGATGGAAAATATGCAAGTCACGCAAGGGCAAGGGGGGTCGGAGCCATCCCCCGGAGAACAGGCCATGCAAGACCTGGCTGAGACGCTCAAGGATCAGCAAGGTCTGTCTGATCAGGCCTTTCGCGAGCTTCAGGAGCAATTCAACCCCAATGCCAATCGCGGGCAATCTCAGGACAATGAGGGATACAGCGGCGGGCAAGGGCGCGGCGAATCCCACGACGGCACCGGACAAGGTTCAGCGGATCAAGGCGAAACTGGATCCACAGGCCCTGAGTCGGGCCAGCAACCGGGACAAGGTGCGCTGGCCGATAGACAGGAAGCGTTGCGCGAGCAATTGGAGGCGCTGGAAGGTGGTGTTCCCGGGCAGGGCACCCCAGAAGGGGATGCCGCGCGCGAAGCCTTGGGGCGGGCTGGCGATGCAATGGAAAATGCCGAGCAGGCCCTAAGAGAAAATGATCTGGCCGAGGCCATAGACCAACAGGCCCAAGCCATGGACGCGATGCGCGAGGGTATTCGCAATCTGGGGGATGCCTTGGCACAACAACAAGGGCAGGGTGGGCAGTCCGACCCACAACAGGCGCGTCGTGGAAATGCGACAGATCCTCTGGGCCGAAGCCCCGGTGCCCGAGGTCCCGCAGGTACGCAAGACGGATTGTTGCAAGGCGAAGACGTGTACCGACAAGCGCGCCGATTGCTTGATGAAATCCGCAAACGCGCAGGGCAAAGTGACCGCCCGGTTCTCGAGCGTAATTATCTAAAACGACTACTTGATCGGTTCTAATTTTGCAGCAGCGGGATAGCGCGGGTCGACCTATTCGGTGCCCGTTGATGTGCCCGCCTGTTCATTCAGCCACAGCATCATGTTCGTGACACGTGTATCCAGCCAAAGCCGCATGTCGTTCATCGTATCCATGAACTGGGTAATTTGGGGCTGATACGCCGGAAAGCGTTCTGCGAGGGCCTGATTATAGACATACGCCAGAATGACGAATGCGGCCGCAAGCAACACCAAACCGAAACCAAGTCGAAAGCCACTTTGACGGCTGCCAGAGGGTGTCCCAACCCGTGCGGCATCATCAGCATATCGCTCGTCTGTTGAGCGCAGGGTAGAGTTGATCTCTTCGATATCGGGCAGCAATTGGCGGCGGGAATCCGTGGTGTCTGTGCTTGGCGCCGTGGTCGGGACCTCGGGGGCGTCGGATGTGTCGAGGCCGCGCAGGCGGTTCATACGGGCTTGAGCTTGAACCGCGCGACTATCGAGCACGGGCTCTGGATCGGCCAGGCCTAGGTCGGGCTGGGACTCCAGTGTATTTTCATGTGCGCGCAGCTTGGCTTCAAGAGCGGCCTCTTCGCGCAGGAGATCGGCAATTTCCGGATCAATCGTTTTGCGTTCACGTACCGGGGCGGCGGCGTCTTCTTCTAGGAGGGTGTCAAAAGCAGAAACTGTATCGACATCTTCGTCTAAGAACTGTTCTGAAATATCTTTATCGATCTCGTCGACGGGGTGATCTTCTGACGGCGCGTCAGGCGCGTGTGACATCTCGGCCTCGTCGCCGCTAGCATTCTGGGGCGCGTCAGTAACATCAAGCGAGTCTGATTCATCCTCAAAATTCATGGCGGGGGGCTGGATTTCTTCTTGGACCTCAAATTCGGGCGGCAGATCGGGGGCGTCGGCAGCGAGTTCGTCATCCCAGCTGTCATCGACACGAGGGTCGGCCGCCTGTGCCGCCTCTTCCTCAATGCTGTCGGGATGTGCCTGAAACCATGTGTGCCCACAGTTCGAGCATTGGACATCTCGCCCGCTTTGCGGGACGACCTCGTTCGGCACTTCATATTGTGCGTCGCAATTCGGGCAACTCAACCGCATAGTGATCCTCTGATTTCCCCAAGTCGACTTTCGTTGGGTCAGCATATGATGGAACTTTCGTTAGTGAAAGGCCAAAGCCGCGCGAGGATGGATTGAAACCGCGGCGATGCTCGGGCACAACAGGGCAACCAAAAAGGGCCAAAGACGTGATCGAACTGGAAAACACAGCCTATAGCTATGGCGGAGGCGAATTGCTGAGCGAGATTTCTCTCAAGCTTTCGCCGGGATCGTTCCACTTTTTGACGGGGCCTTCGGGATCTGGAAAAACCACTTTTCTCAAACTTTGCTATGGCGCGTTGACGGCCACGTCAGGGCAGGTCCGGCTGTTTGACCAAGATGTGCGGGATATGACACGTGATGACCATGCTATGGCGCGCCGCCGGATTGGCGTTGTCCATCAGGATTGCCAGTTTCTCGACCATATCCCGATTGCTGACAATGTGGCTCTGCCTTTATCGGTGACGGGACGAGATAGCCTAGAGCATGTGGCAGACCTCAAGGAGCTTTTGCAGTGGGTTGGTCTGGGCAATCGGGCCAGTTCGCTGCCGCCAGAATTATCTGGTGGTGAAAGACAACGCGCCGCTTTGGCGCGCGCAGTGATCATGTCGCCAGATGTCGTGCTGGCGGACGAACCTACAGGCAATGTTGATTGGGAAATGTCCCAGCGCCTTTTGCAATTGCTGATCGAACTAAATCGGATGGGCAAGACAATCATGATCGCCACGCACGATATGAATTTGATCCGCGCCGCCAAGGCGAAAGTTCAGGCGCGTGTTCTTCGGATTGCCAATCGCAAACTTCAACTGGCCGGGGCCGACCTATGACCGATTTTGTCAAAGCGGCGCGTGACTTCATTTCTGGCGATGCCCATGCGGATCGTGTTGTGCCGCCGTCAGGCATTACGGCACGTCTGACAACCTTTGTGTCGGGCACGATGGCATTTTTGACTGTATTTGCGCTTGCCTTGTCGTTGGCATCGGGGCGGCTGGCGACGCGTTGGGGCGATGATCTGGCGCACAGCTCGACCCTACGAATCTCGGCTCCTGCGGGCCAAGTGGCAGAGCAAACCGCCGTGGCTATTCGTGTTTTGGAAAGCACACCGGGCATTGAAGCGGTGCGTGCCCTGTCGTCAGACGAACAGCGGGCGTTGCTTGAGCCATGGTTTGGCCCTGACTTGCCCGTCGATAGCTTGCCGATTCCACAGCTGATTGAAATTCTTGAAACAGACGACGGGTATGACGCAGCAGGATTGCGGTTGCGCTTGCAGGCCGAAGTCCCCGGCGCAATTCTCGATGATCACACGCGCTGGCGCAAACCGTTGGAACAGGCTGCTGGGCGTCTGCGCTTGTTGGGGTGGTTGGCAATTGGCTTGATTGCAGTGTCCACGGCGGCCATGATCACGCTGGCTGCGAACGCTGCCCTTGCAGCGAATGCACAAGTGATTGGGGTTTTGCGGTTGGTTGGTGCGCGTGACAGTTACATTGCGAATGCCTTTGTGCGCCGCTTTACCCTGCGTGCCCTGACCGGAGGTGCCGTTGGCACCATTCTGGGTCTGGGGGCCGTTCTTTTGTTGCCATCGGCCCAGAGCGCAGGCGGATTTTTGACGGGCCTCGGGTTTCAAGGGGCCGGATGGGTCTGGCCGCTATTGATCCCACCCCTTGCGGGCGGTGTTGCTTATTTTGCGACGGGCGCTGCAGCGCGTCGCACCTTGTCGGAGAGTTTGTAATGAGACATGCCGTTCAATGGGTACGTTCGTATCTTTTTGTGATTCAGATGTACATAATGATGCCTCTTGTGGGCTTGGCGTTCGCTCCGTGGGCGTTGTTTAGCAAAGCCGGTGCGCGGGCGTGTTGTAAGACGTATTCGCGCTGGGTGTTTTGGACGGCACGCTGGATGGTTGGCATCCGCTGTGAAGTCCGCGGCACACCACCCACCGGCGAAGTTCTTGTTCCAGCCAAACACCAGTCGTTTCTGGATATTATGATGATTTTTACAGCCATGCCGACGGCCAAGTTCATCATGAAAAAAGAAATTCTGCGCACGCCTGTGATTGGGCAATATGCCCGATTGCTGGATTGTGTCGCCGTGGATCGCGGCAAGCGCGGGGCGGCTATCGACAAAATGGTCAGCGATGTGCGCGAGGGGCGGCAAGAAGCGGGTCAGCTGATTATTTATTCCCAAGGCACACGTGTCGCGCCCGGTGTCAAAGCTGACTATAAGGTGGGCACGGGCGTGCTGTACGAACAACTTCAGCAGACGGTTGTGCCCGTTGCCACAAATGTCGGGGTTCTTTGGCCGCGACGCGGGATGTATCGTAAACCGGGTGTGGCGGTGGTGGAATTCCTTGATCCTATCGCGCCGGGAAAACCGCGCCACGAATTCATGGCCGAGCTCGAGCAAGTCGTCGAAGAAAGATCTGATGCGCTGATGCGCGAAGCGGGGTTTGATCCTGATGCAGTACATCACTGATATTTCCGAACTGGAAGACATTTATGGCACGCCTGCGCCAGCGTCCCTGCGCAAGGTTGCCGGCTATCTCACGCCGGAATATCGGCGCT
Organism: Shimia litoralis; assembly: GCF_005518135.1. Taxonomy (GTDB): domain Bacteria; phylum Pseudomonadota; class Alphaproteobacteria; order Rhodobacterales; family Rhodobacteraceae; genus Shimia_E; species Shimia_E litoralis. The sequence goes on from NZ_SULI01000001.1 coordinate 145,281, forward strand.
GGATCATGGCATCGCGGTTTTGTGTGGTGTCAACTGTTGGGCCGGATGGCACAGACGGCAGCCCGAGGGGTGATGACGGCCCCGTGGTCCAAGCGCTGGATGACCACACGCTGGCGATGCCGGATTGGCGCGGCAACAATCGTATGGATACCCTGCGGAATATTGTTCTGGATGATCGAATTTCCCTGATGTTCATGGTGGCGGGCTCTACGAATGTGGTGCGTGTGAACGGGCGTGCACGCATTACCGCAGACGCTGACATGTGTGCGCGTTTCGAGGTAAAAGGCAAACATCCGCGCAGCGTTGTCGTCATCAAGATTACCGAGGTCTATTTTCAATGTGCCCGCGCCATTATGCGTGCGCAGATTTGGGACGGCGAAGACCAAAGCGCGGGCTTGCCCACAGCAGGTGATATTCTGGCAGCAATGACGGATCATCAGGAAGGTGGCGCATTTTATGACGATGCATGGCAGGCACGTGCCGCAGAGACGATGTGGTAGCCCCAGACATATGCGCACCACGCGATAACGGCCAATCGTGCGACCCAAGTTTCAATAAAAAAGGCGCCCTGAAAAGAGCGCCTTTTTTCGTTGATAGGATGTTCTTTAGCTGTGGATTGCACCGTCGCCACAGGCCAGAGCCGCCTCGCGGACAGCCTCGGAGTAGGTGGGGTGCGCATGGCAAGTCAATGCGATGTCTTGCGCGGATGCACCAAATTCCATAGCCACACAGATTTCGTGGATCATGTCGCCTGCGCCGGGTCCGATGATGGAACATCCTAGAACGCGGTCGGTTTCTGCGTCCACGATCAGCTTCACAAAACCGTCGCCCTGATGCACGGCCTTGGCACGTGCGTTGCCCATGAACATGAACTTGCCAACCTTGGTCTTGCGACCTTCGGCCTTCAACGCAGCCTCGGTGGCACCCACGGTGGCAACCTCTGGGGTGGTGTAGACCACGCCGGGGATGACGCCGTAATTCACGTGGCCATGTTTGCCAGCGATCACCTCGGCAACGGCCATGCCTTCGTCTTCGGCTTTGTGGGCCAACATCGGGCCTTCGATCACGTCACCGATGGCATAGATGCCAGCCACGTTTGTGCGCCACTGCGCATCTGTCGCGATCTGTCCGCGTTCGGTCAGCTTGACGCCTGCGGTGTCCAGACCCAGACCCTCGTAATAGGGGCGACGACCTGTTGCCACCAGAACCACGTCGGCATCCAGAGTTTCCTCTGTGTCAGGCGCTTTCTTGAGGGCGTATTTAACCTTGGCTTTGGTTTTGCTGGCGTCCACGCCGGACACCGCAGCACCCATCACAAAGGTCAGGTTCTGTTTTTCAAGGATACGTTTGAACGTCCGCTGCACGTCGGCATCCATGCCGGGGCACACGGCGTCCATGTATTCCACGACGGTGACCTCGGACCCGAGGCGCGCATAGACCGACCCCAGTTCCAGACCGATCACGCCTGCGCCAATCACGACCATTTTCTTGGGCACTTTGGGCAGTTCAAGCGCACCGGTGGAATCCACCACGATGCCTTTGTCGTTGTCGACCTCAACACCGGGCAGGGCAGAGGGAACCGAACCAGACGCAACCACGATGTTCTTGGTCTCATAGGTGGTGTCACCGACCTTGACCTTGCCTGCGGCCTCAATGGTGCCATAGCCCTTGATCCAGTCGATCTTGTTCTTTTTGAACAGGAATTCGATGCCGCCCGTGTTTTGACCCACGACGTCGGACTTATAGGCTTTCATCTGCTTCCAATCGACCGAAGGTGATTTGCCCTTGAGGCCCATGTCAGCAAAATTATGCTCGGCTTCGTGCAGCATATGCGTGGCATGCAACAACGCCTTGGACGGGATACAGCCCACGTTCAGGCAGGTGCCGCCAAGGGTTTCACGGCCTTCTACGACTGCGGTTTTCAGGCCCAGTTGGGCACAGCGAATGGCCGACACATAGCCGCCGGGGCCTGCGCCGATGATGATGACGTCATATTGAGACATGGGTCATTTTCCTTTGTTTTTCGACGTCGGTATCGCGTCGGTTTAGTGTCGGTATTGCGTCGGTGTTCATGACGCAGTCAGTTTCTTTTTTAACCCAACCAACCTTGCGCAGCGTCGAACACCTTGTCTGCAATTTGCGAGATTATCTCATTTTGCACAGCTTCGCCGATACGCCCGGTTGCTTGACTAAGGGCGGCTCCCAACGTGGTTTTACCTTCACCAAAAGGCTGCCCTAGGATAGCAAGTGACTTTGACGAAAGAACGTAGTCGTACGGGAAATCTGAAGTAGGGTCAGAGTGAATAAATCCGTCCGCCTTCATCCAGCCCAGCATGAGTTTCATGTAGTGAACCTTCAACTGATCGTTCTGTGCGACTTCTCCAATTGGGACTTGCCTAGAGGAACGCTTGCCATCTTTGACTGACAGTCCAGACCCTGCGGCCAATATTTCAAAATCAGGCCACAAATCGTCGAGTTTCAGGTGGACCGCTGCGGGGAACGAGTTTTGAAGCCGAGCAAGAACGACGCCAAAGAACACCTTTGATGCTTCGACGTTTGTCATTACACGCGTCCTGTGTCCGAATTCCGCGGCAGGGCCTGCCCCACCCCCATGGGGAGGGAGCTATCGCACCCACCCGGAGGTCCGAATGCCGCTCTATGTTGTGAGCGACTGGCCAAGGCTTACAGATCCATCAACAACCGACGGGGATCTTCCAGCGCTTCTTTGACGCGCACGAGGAAGGTCACAGCCCCTTTGCCGTCGACGATGCGGTGATCATACGACAGCGCTAGATACATCATCGGGCGGATCACAACTTGGCCATTGATCGCCATCGGACGGTCTTGGATTTTGTGCATGCCAAGGATGCCGGATTGTGGTGGGTTCAGGATCGGCGAAGACATCAACGAGCCATAGACACCACCGTTCGAGATGGTGAACGTGCCGCCTTGCATTTCTGCCATGGACAGTTTGCCATCGCGTGCACGGCGGCCTTTTTCTGCGATCGCTTTTTCGATCTCGGCAAAGGACATTTGATCGGCGTCACGGATGACCGGCACAACCAGACCCGTGGGCGTACCCGCAGCAATGCCCATGTGCACGAATTTTTTGTACACGATGTCGGTGCCGTCGATTTCGGCGTTCACTTCAGGCACTTCTTTGAGCGCATGACAGCAGGCTTTGGTAAAGAACGACATAAAGCCGAGGCGTGCGCCGTGCTTTTTCTCGAACTCGTCTTTGTATTGCTTACGCAGAGCCATGGTCTCGGTCATGTCCACCTCGTTATAGGTGGTCAGCATGGCGGCTGTGTTCTGGCTGTCTTTTAGACGACGCGCGATGGTTTGACGCAAACGGGTCATTTTCACACGCTCTTCGCGAGCGGCATCATCCGCAGGCACAGGCGCACGTGGTGCTGCCGCAGCAGCTGGTGCAGGTGCGGCCGCAGGGGCCAGAGCCGCCTTAAGCACGTCTTCTTTCATGATGCGGCCATCGCGACCCGATCCGGCAACGTTTGCAGCATCAAGACCTTTTTCCGCCATCAATTTGTTGGCTGATGGGGCGTTTTCTACATCTTTGCCTGTCGATGCGGCTGCAGGTGCTGCAGCAGCAGGCGCGGCGACAACGGCACCGGATGACGAGATGACTGCCAGCTTGGCTGTGGCATCGACTGTGCTGCCTTCAGGGGCAGTGATTTCAGCCAAAACGCCGGCTGCAGGGGCAGGGACTTCGACGGACACTTTGTCGGTTTCCAGCTCGCACAGCATTTCGTCTTGGGCAACAGCATCGCCCACGGCTTTGAACCATGTGGACACGGTGGCCTCAGTAACGCTTTCGCCCAGTGTGGGCACCATCACGTCAACGGAGTCACCACCGGCTGGGGCGGCGGCTGCAGGAGCGGCTGCGGCGGGCGCAGGGGCGGCACCTTCACCGGCAACGATGGTGGCCAGCAGCGCATCAACGCCTACTGTGTCGCCTTCGGCAGCGATAACTTCACCCATCACGCCAGCGGCAGGTGCGGGAACTTCGACGGTGACTTTGTCGGTTTCCAATTCGCACAGCATTTCGTCAACAGCGACGGCGTCTCCTGGTTTTTTGAACCAGGTGGCCACGGTGGCCTCGGTGACGCTTTCGCCAAGTGTGGGGACGCGAACTTCGGTCATGGATCAGTTTCCTTCGATGGTCAGCGCGGCGTTCACCAGCGCGGCTTGTTGTGCTTTGTGTTGGCTTGCAAGTCCGGTTGCCGGAGACGCCGAAGCGGCGCGCCCTGCATAGACCGGACGGGTGTGTTTTGCTTTGATGCGGGTCAGGGCCCATTCGATATTTGGTTCGATGAACGACCATGCCCCTTGGTTCTTGGGCTCTTCCTGACACCAGACCATTTCGGCCCCTTTAAAGCGCTCGAGCTCTTTGGTCAGGGAATGGGCTGGGAAGGGATAGAATTGTTCGATGCGCAGCAAATACACATCGTCAATGCCACGTGTATCGCGCTCTTCAAGCAGGTCGTAATAGACTTTGCCAGAACACATCACGACACGTTTGATGTCTTTGTCTGCGACAAGCTGGGTGTCAGAGTGGCCTTTTTCTGCATCATCCCACAAGACACGGTGGAACGATGATCCGGTCACGAAATCTTCGACATTCGAGACACAAAGCTTGTGACGCAACAGAGACTTGGGCGTCATCAAGATCAGCGGCTTGCGGAAGCTGCGGTGGATTTGGCGCCGCAAGATGTGGAAATAGTTGGCCGGAGTCGAGCAATTCGCCACAATCCAGTTATCCCCGCCGCACATCTGCAAGAAGCGCTCGAGGCGTGCCGAGGAGTGCTCGGGGCCTTGGCCTTCAAAACCGTGGGGCAGCAAAACTGTCAATCCCGACATGCGCAGCCATTTGGATTCACCGGACGAGATGAATTGATCGAACATGATCTGGGCACCGTTGGCAAAGTCGCCAAACTGGGCTTCCCAAAGGGTCAATGCATTCGGTTCTGCCAGAGAGTATCCGTATTCAAAACCAAGCACAGCGTATTCTGAAAGGGCAGAATCGATGACTTCGTATTGTGCCTGACCAGCGCGAATATTGTTGAGCGGATAATACCGTTCTTCGGTATTTTGGTTCACGATGCCCGAATGGCGTTGGCTGAATGTGCCGCGTGTTGCGTCTTGGCCTGACAGGCGCACAGGATAGCCTTCGGTCAACAGAGAGCCAAAGGCCAGCGCTTCGGCCGTAGCCCAGTCAACACCTTTGCCGTCTTTAAACATCTTGGCTTTGCTCTCTAGCAAACGCCCAACGGTTTTGTGCATCGGAAACCCGTCTGGAACCCGTGCCAAAGATGCGCCGACTTCTTCCAGTGTTTCAGGTTTGATCGAGGTCTTGCCGCGCTGATAATCACCGTCTTCACGGTCCAGACCTGACCAGCGACCATCGAGCCAATCGGCTTTGTTCGGCTTATAATCTTTGCCTGTTTCGAATTCATCATTCAGCTTGGCTTGGAACGCCGCCTTCATGTCTTCGATTTCGCCCTCGGGGATCAGTCCGTCGGTGACCAGACGCTCTGTGTAGAGGGACAGGGTGGTTTTGTGGCCCTTGATGTTCTTGTACATCACAGGGTTGGTAAACATCGGCTCGTCGCCTTCGTTGTGACCAAAACGGCGATAGCAGAAGATATCCAGAACCACGTCTTTGTGGAACTTTTGGCGGAATTCTGTGGCCACTTTGGCGGCGTGCACGACCGCTTCGGGATCGTCGCCGTTCACGTGGAAAATCGGAGCCTCAACCACCAGCGCGTTGTCTGTCGGATAGGGCGAGCTGCGCGAGAAATGCGGCGCGGTGGTAAACCCGATCTGGTTGTTCACAACGATATGCATCGTGCCGCCAGCTTTGTGCCCGCGCAGACCAGACAGCGCAAAACACTCTGCCACGACGCCCTGACCGGCAAAGGCCGCATCGCCGTGCAACAGGATCGGCATCACAGATCCGCGTTCGGCATCTTTGTACTGGTCTTGTTTGGCGCGTACCTTACCCAGAACAACCGGATTGACGGCCTCTAGGTGGGATGGATTTGCCGTCAAAGACAAGTGAACGGTGTTGCCATCAAATTCGCGATCCGAAGAGGCCCCGAGGTGATATTTCACATCCCCAGACCCGTCGACGTCCTCGGGCTTAAAGCTACCGCCTTGGAATTCGTTGAAAATCGCGCGGTACGGTTTTTGCATGACGTTGGCCAAGACCGAAAGACGGCCACGGTGCGGCATGCCGATCACGATCTCGCGCACACCAAGGTTGCCGCCCCGCTTGATGATCTGTTCCATCGCCGGGATCAGAGATTCCCCGCCGTCCAGACCAAAGCGTTTGGTGCCCATGTATTTGACGTGCAGGAATTTCTCGAAACCTTCGGCCTCGACCATCTTGTTTAGAATGGCTTTGCGGCCTTCGCGGGTGAACTGGATTTCTTTCCCCAGCCCCTCGATGCGTTCCTTGAGCCAAGAGGCCTCTTCGGGATTCGAGATGTGCATGTATTGCAGGGCAAAGGTGCCGCAATAGGTGCGTTTTACGATATCCACGATCTGGCGCATGGTGGCAATGTCCAGCCCAAGCACCTTGTCGATAAAGATCGGGCGATCCATGTCGGCTTCGGAAAAGCCATAAGATTTTGGATCAAGCTCTGGGTGGCTGTTGGTGTCGCGCATGCCCAACGGGTCAAGGTCGGCCACCAAATGTCCGCGAATACGATAGGCACGGATCAACATCAGCGCACGGATCGAATCCAGTACGGCGCGTTTGATTTGCTCGTCAGAGACCTCGACGCCTTTGGTTGCGGCTTTGGCTTTGATTTTGTCGCCAGCGCCCTTGACCTCGGACGGTTCCGCCCATTCGCCGGTCAGCGCAGATGTCAGATCATCCTGAGGTTCCTGCGGCCAGTCGGTGCGTGCCCAGCTTGGACCCGCAGCTTCGGCTTTGACGTCCAGTTCTGCGTCGCCCAATTGGCGAAAGAACTCTTGCCAAGAGGCGTCGACGGCGTTGGGATCGTTGGCATAGCGGGCATACATTTGTTCGAGGTATTCCGCATTATGCCCCTGCATGAAAGAGGAGGCATGGAAGACGTCGTTGGAGGATTGTTCGGTCATGTTGTTACCTCTGCCGGGTTGGGACCGTAGTCGTTAGTGCCGGGTTGTGATGGCCGTGTCAGCCAGTAAAGAACCATAAATGGGGACAGGATCATCAGGAAAATCGCGATCAGCGCAAGAATTCCAGTGATCGAACTGTAGAAGGGGCCGGTGCCGCCAAACAGCAGCGATGTCATACCCGCGTCAATTGCCAACACCGTAAGCACACCCAGTGTGATCAGGAATGGAAAGAACAGGTAGAGACCGGATCGGCCCGAGTCATGCATGCGGCGCCATCCAAGCGCCAGATGCGGAATAAAGGTCGCCAAGGCAAAAATGGCCGCAAAGGGCCCGTCGCTTTGGGCTTGAATTGCCACGGATGTGTCGGTCGAGGTTGTTACAGAAGAGCCGAACAGGGCAAAGTCCACAACGCCCGCAATCATATTCCCCAGTAGAAGAAACAGGAAAAACCACCAGTATTCGCTTCTCGCGGCGCGGCCCGAGAAGGTAGCGTATTTGGTAAAACCGCTTTTGATCGCCGCTCCAAACGTCATCTGGATATATCCTCTCCTCCCAGAGAACCCCTCCGGCGCGAACGCCGGAGGGCATTATTCTTAGCCGATTGCCTTGAGTACAGCCTCGCCGAGACCAGCAGGGCTGTCAGCAACAACGATACCAGCCTCTTTCATGGCTTCGATCTTGTCTTCTGCGCCACCTTTGCCGCCAGCAACAATCGCGCCAGCGTGACCCATACGACGACCGGGAGGCGCCGTGCGGCCAGCGATAAAGCCAGCAGTTGGTTTCCAACGGCCTTTTTTACGCTCGTTGGCAAGGAATTCAGCGGCTTCTTCTTCTGCAGAGCCACCGATTTCACCAATCATGATGATCGACTGGGTCTCATCGTCGGACAGGAACATATCAAGGATGTCGATATGCTCGGTGCCTTTGATGGGGTCGCCACCGATACCAACAGCTGTGGACTGGCCAAGGCCGATGTCAGCAGTCTGTTTCACGGCTTCGTATGTCAGGGTACCTGAACGCGACACAACACCAACCGATCCACGTTTGTGGATGTGGCCAGGCATAATGCCGATTTTACAAGCATCCGGTGTAATCACGCCGGGGCAGTTAGGGCCGATCAGACGGCTGGAAGACCCTTCCAATGCGCGCTGTACTTTCATCATGTCCAGCACCGGAATGCCTTCGGTGATGCAGATGATCAGCTCCATGTCCGCGTCAATTGCCTCGAGGATCGAATCCGCCGCGAAGGGGGGCGGCACATAGATCACAGAAGCGTTGGCTTCGGTTTTGGCTTTGGCTTCGTGCACCGAGTTGAAGACGGGCAGGCCATGGTGGTCATTGCCGCCTTTGCCGGGGGTCACGCCGCCAACCATTTTGGTGCCATACGCGATGGCCTGTTCAGAGTGGAAAGTGCCCTGCGAGCCGGTAAAGCCCTGACAGATTACTTTGGTGTTTTCATCAACAAGAATTGCCATGGGTCTTAACCTTTCACCGCTTTCACGATTTTTTCTGCACCGTCGGAGAGGTTGTCAGCAGCGATCACATCAACGTCGGAGTTGTTGATGATGTCTTTGCCAGCTTCCACGTTGGTACCTTCAAGACGCACAACCAGCGGAACCTGCAGGCCGACTTCTTTCACCGCAGCGACAACGCCTTCGGCGATGACGTCACAGCGCATGATGCCGCCGAAGATGTTCACAAGGATGCCTTTTACGTTGGGGTCCGATGTGATGATCTTGAACGCTTCGGTCACTTTCTCTTTGGTGGCACCGCCACCGACGTCGAGGAAGTTGGCAGGTTCAGCACCGTAAAGTTTGATGATGTCCATTGTGGCCATCGCCAGACCCGCACCGTTCACCATGCAACCGATTTCACCGTCAAGAGCGATGTAGTTCAGGTCGTATTTAGAGGCTTCCAGCTCTTTCGCGTCTTCTTCTGTCTCGTCGCGCAGTTCCGCAATATCGGGGTGACGATACATGGCGTTGCCGTCAAAGCTAACTTTGGCGTCGAGCACTTTCAGATCACCCGAACCATCGAGAACGATCAGCGGGTTGATTTCCAGCATCTCCATGTCTTTCTCGACGAAAGCACGATAGAGGTTGCCCATCAAGGCCACACATTGTTTCACTTGTGCGCCCTTAAGGCCCAGCGAGAATGCAATGCGGCGGCCGTGGAACGCTTGGTATCCAGTGGCCGGATCAACGGAGAAGGACAGGATTTTTTCAGGGGTCGACGCAGCGACCTCTTCAATGTCCATGCCGCCTTCGGTCGAGCATACAAACGAAATGCGCGATGTTTGACGATCTACCAACAATGCGAGGTAAAGTTCGTTTTCAATGTCTGACCCATCTTCGATGTAGATGCGGTTGACTTGTTTGCCAGCTGGACCGGTCTGGTGGGTCACAAGGGTGCGGCCCAACATCTTTTTGGCTTCTTCAGCGGCTTCTTCTACCGACTTGGCAAGGCGGACACCGCCTTTTTCGCCAGCATCAGCTTCCTTGAAGGAACCTTTGCCGCGTCCACCTGCGTGGATCTGCGCTTTGACAACCCAAAGAGGGCCGTCCATTTCGCCGGCTGCGGTTTTGGCATCCTCGGCCTTCAGGACAGCACGTCCTTCAGAAACCGGGGCACCGTAGGAGCGAAGCAATGCCTTCGCCTGATATTCGTGGATGTTCATGGAACTGTCCCATCTTGCTACGATTGCAGGTGGTTTTGACACAAGTTGCCCTTGCGTCTAAGCGTTTTTTTCAGGAAATCGCGTTTTTGGCCATTTTTTTTGCATTTGTGATCACAGCTCGAAAAAGTGTGATCACAAAAAACGATACATTCAAAAGAATCTATGAATTTTCACGTAGAACAAAGGCAGACAACCGATAGGCCAATCGCTTCCAAATTGGTATTTTGCGACCAGCAAACGGGTCATCACCGGCTGCAATTTTCTGGGTTGGATAGGAGTCGCAAAAGGCTGGCAAGCGCTCTGGAATCGGGTGCTTCACGAGGGTCGCGTCGCGGTTTTGCCAAGCATTGATATGGTTCAAAAACTGTGGACCAACCAAATCTAAGGGGGTTCGGATATCGGTGTCTGCGTGGTGTTGAGGCGTGCGAATTCGAGAGCTGTGCAATACTCTTGGGGCGATTGTGCGTGTGTCCCAGCTTCGGATCAAATCGCAATCAATGATGTTGTATTGCGGCGGCAGCGTCGCAATGCGAAGGTCCGAGTCAAACAGCGTCTCTCGCAGAATGGGTTGATCGATCTTGAGTGAGCTTTGCTCGAACGCGGTTTTCCAATGGGTCAAAAACGCATCGGTTTGCGCTGACTTTTTGAGGCCGATAACACCGCTGTTATACTGTGGAAATGCCGCGGGGATTGGCTTGGTGTGACGCACCAGAGTGTGGCCGCTGATGTTCAAGCGTTGATCATGTGCCAGCGCGATGTCAAATCGATCAAGCACGTCAAATACGTCCGCAATCGAGGCAAGCACAAACAAATCGCTGTCTAGGCAAATGGTTTTGGAAAACCGTGATCGCAATAGCGCTTCGAACCGTGGCCGCGTCGTGTTCTGCGTAAGTTTATGAATTTGCGAGAAAACCGGAAAATCGCAGTCCTGATCTGTAAACAGGTCGATGTCGATATCTGGATGATGTGTGGCCACAGTGGCTGCGGCTTGTTGGGCCAGACTGGTATAGTCTGGCCCTGTCGCGGCGAAAAGAAAGCCGCGTGTCATGTCTTAAGCCAACGAGTTATCGATGCCTTTGCAAGCGTCAACAAGACCTTGAACAGCTTTGACTGAGGTGTCGAACATTTCTTGCTCTTCTTTGTTGAGCTTGATGTTGACGATACGCTCGATGCCGCCGGCGCCGATAACTGTTGGAACGCCCACATACATGTCGTTCACACCCAGATCGCCGTCGCAATATGCGGCACATGGCAGAACGCGCTTCTGGTCTTTCAGGTACGCTTCGGCCATTTCGATGGCGGATGTCGCTGGTGCATAGAACGCAGAACCAGTTTTCAACAGGCCAACAATCTCTGCGCCACCGTCACGGGTGCGCTGTACGATTGCGTCCATTTTGTCCTGAGTTGTCCAGCCCATGTCGATGAGATCTGGCAAAGGAATACCTGCGACTGTGGAATACCGTACCGACGGTACCATTGTGTCGCCGTGGCCACCCAGAACAAACGCAGTGACGTCGCGCATGGATACTTTGAACTCTTCAGCAAGGAAATGGCGGAAACGTGCCGAATCCAAAACGCCAGCCATACCGCAAACTTTGTGCGCAGGCAGGCCGGAGAACTTTTGCAACGCCCAAACCATCGCATCAAGCGGGTTGGTGATGCAGATTACAAATGCGTCTGGCGCGTGTGCTGCGATGCCTTCGCCAACGGATTTCATAACCTTGAGGTTGATTCCAAGAAGGTCATCGCGGCTCATGCCTGGTTTACGTGCAACGCCTGCTGTTACGATGCAGACATCTGCGCCAGCAATATCAGAATAGTCGCTGGTGCCTGACATGTCTGCGTCAAAGCCCTCGGAGGGGCCGGATTCTGCGATATCGAGGGCTTTGCCCTGTGGCAGTCCGTCTGCGATATCGAAAAGGACAACGTCACCCAGTTCTTTGATGGCTGCGAGGTGGGCGAGCGTGCCGCCGATGTTACCTGCGCCGATAAGGGCAATCTTTGGTCTGGCCATTGGATGTATCTCCGGTCGGGTTGAAATTTGCTGCTTTGCCTATCCATTCTGACCGAGTCACGCAAGGGTTTGCAGGCGCGGCGAAGCGATGCAGGAAGGGGAGCCGTTCAAATTTGTCCAAATAAACAAGAGCGATATGTGCCTTGCGCGAGGAGTCGCCGGTGGCTAAAAAGATAAAAACAGCACCCCAATCTAGATGGAAAATGCAATGAAACCGATCATCAAAGCCCTATTTGCACTTGTTTTGACAGGTATGACTTTGTCCGCATGCGGCAGCAGCAGCAAAACAACAAACAATGTCTCGACCACAACGGTTGGCGAAGAATTGGCGTCTTTGGAAAAAGCCCATGCCGAAGGGTTGCTGACCGAAAAAGAATACGAAGCACAGCGCAAAAAGATCCTAAGCAAGAAGTAAGCGTCGCAGAAATGCCCACGCCTTATTTCTGCAGTGCGGCGCCGGATAGAATCGGTGTCGCATAGCCCGACGCTTTGGGTCGCGATGGCCGTGGCGGTTGTCTTTGCTGGCGTTTCCAAAGGCGGCTTTGGCTCGGGTGCCGCCTTTGCCAGCGCGACGTTTCTCGCGATATTTTTGCCACCAACGCAAGCGCTTGGTGTGATGCTTCCACTTTTGATGCTGATAGATGTCGCAAATCTGCGCCCGTATTGGAACAAGTGGAGCTGGCCAGACGCCAGAATTCTGATTTTAGGAGGGGTGCCGGGCGTTGTTCTGGGCGTTGCTCTGTTCCGGGTGGCCAACGATGATGTGCTGCGTTTTCTGATCGGCATATTGTCTTTGGGCTTTGTCGCGTGGCGGCTTTTGCCCAATCAAATGGCGTCGCGGGCACCATTGTCCAAACCGGCCGGCGTTGTCGCGGGCGTAATCGCCGGGTTCACCAGCTTTGTGAGCCATGCCGGTGGCCCCCCCGTCGCCGTGTACTTGCTATCGCATAATTTGCAGAAAACGACGTTTCAAGCGACCACAGTGCTGGTCTTTTGGATCATCAATATTGCCAAGTTCGTGCCCTATGCGTTTTTGGGGGCGTTTACCGCCGAAAGTCTTTGGGCGGATTTGATCTTGGCTCCGTTCGCCCTTTTGGGCGCTTGGCTTGGGGTTAAGGCGCATTACAAAGTGTCCGAGCAGGCGTTCTTTGCTGTGACCTATGTGTTGTTGACGCTGACAGGGACCAAGCTGATTTGGGATGCGCTGGCCTAAGGGGCAGTTACACGTCAGCCGCGCAAAATTTGCGAAAATGTGGTATAGTACCGTCGCGCGCATTGCTTTTGCGCGCCAGACGACATCCGAAATTACCGGAGGATGATATATGAAATACAATCGGTGCGCCCCCGACCTCGTAACGAGGTGAGGGCGCCAACACCTTGGGAATTGGCGAACCTGCACCCGTGAGATGTTCGCCGATCGGAAGGTTAGGGCCGGCTTGCGAATCTTAGAACTCCGCGAGCCGGTTTGTATTTGAACATTCTATGATCAGGCACCGTCTTCGACAGGTGCGCGTGCCTCTGCTATTGTTTCATATGCCTGACCGGACGCGACAAGACAGGTCTGCCCATTTGTAAAGGTCACGATGATGGTCCAGGTGCCAGACGGTGCTGCAAACACTTCGATCACGGCGTTGTCTCCGCCCAGACCAATGGCTTGGCGTGTTTCGGAAAATGTGTTGGTCAGGCGGTCGATCACACGTGGACGCGGGGCGCAGCTTGTATTTTGTGCGGCGGCTTTTTCGGCGGCCAATACCAAAAGCCCCAATCCCATCGTGGCCTTAACAAATATGTCCTTCATGGTGTCACCTCACTGTTGTCGTCGTCTAAAACGCTCGGCTCAAGATGGGGCTAGTCTGTCGCGAAACTCTAAAAAACAGGGTTAATTACACGTTCGGTACGAATTTTCTGCATTGCGGCAATTTCCACCTTGAATTTATCGTCAAAAAATGGCCCATTCCGCGCAACTTTATTACGGAGAGATTCATGGATCAGCGCGCTCGCCCTTATCGTTCGGTTCTTTACATCCCTGGCTCGAAAGAGCGGGCACTGGAAAAGGCCAAAACCCTGCCTGTAGATGCCATCATCTTTGATCTCGAAGATGCTGTGTCTGTGGATGAAAAAGAAAATGCGCGCGGTATCCTTAAGGATGCACTGGCCGCTGGTGGGTATGGCAGCCGCATGCGCATCGTGCGTATCAACGGGCTTGATACACAATGGGGCGAGGCCGACGCTAAAGCCGCCGCTGCCATGGATTGTGATGCCGTGCTGTTGCCCAAGGTCGAAAGTGCTGCCCAAGTGGACGCGTTGGCAGCCTTGGTCGGTGATAAGCCGATCTGGGCCATGATGGAAACACCGCGTGGCATGTTGAATGCCGCAGAAATTGCTGCGCATCCACAGCTGACCGGGTTTGTGATGGGCACCAATGATTTGGCAAAAGAGCTGCAGTGCCGGTTCCGTGCGGATCGCCTGCCAATGCTAACATCGCTGTCGTTGTGCCTGTTGGCGGCCAAGGCCGAAGGGATCGTCATCGTCGATGGCGTGTATAATGCGTTTAAGGACACAGAGGGTTTGAAAACCGAATGTGACCAAGGGCGTGACATGGGGATGGATGGCAAAACGTTGATCCACCCCGCACAGGTTGATGTGGCCAACGCAGCCTTTGCCCCGACCGATGCCGAGATCGATTTGGCGCGCCGCCAGATCCAAGCTTTTGAAGAAACCGAAGCCAAGGGTGAAGGCGTGGCCGTCGTTGATGGCAAGATTGTTGAAAACCTGCACGTGGTGACGGCAAAGGAAATCCTTGCGAAAGCAGATGCAATCGCGGCGCTGGAAGGCTAAGTGTTGCCCCATAGGTCACAGGGGAGTTGATGATGACACTATTGATTATTGGGGTTCTGCTTTGGGCCGGGGCCCACTTCTTTAAGCGCGTTGCGCCCGATTTGCGCGCCAGCATGGGCGACAAAGGCAAGGGCCTTGTGGCTGTGCTGCTGGTGGTCAGCATCGTGCTGATGGTTATCGGCTATCGCAGCATGGATGAGATATATGTGTGGTCTCCGCCAAGCTGGGGCATCCATCTGAACAATCTTCTGATCTTGGTTGCGATCTTCTTGATGAGCCCTGCACCCAAAAAAGGAAAATTGTTTAACTGGATGCGTCATCCGATGTTGGCAGGCTTTCGGGCGTGGGCTGCAGCACACCTCTTGGTGAACGGCGATCTGGCATCGATCATTTTGTTCGGTGGATTGTTTGCATGGGCGTTTGTTCAAACGATCGTCATCAACCGCGCGGAACCAGAGTGGGCTCCAGATGCTTCAGGCAGCATTGCCAAAGACGGCATGTTCCTTGTGGCCTCTGTTGTCTTGATGGTCGTCATCGGGCTTGTGCATGGATGGCTTGGCTATCCTGTGTTCCCAGGGTGATATGATGAAGCTGTATCGTTTCCTGAGCGAAGAAGACACTTCGGCATTCTGCCACAAGGTGACAGATGCGTTGAATAAAGGGTGGGAGCTCTACGGAGCTCCGACCCAGACATTTTGTCAGGCCACAGGCGTGATGCGCTGCGGTCAGGCAGTCACCAAAGAGGTCGAGGGCACATATACCCCCGATACAAAACTAGGAGAACACTAGGATGGCCAAGACCAATCCGGGTCGGTTTTTTGAAGACTACACATTGGGTGATGTGATCCATCACGCCGTTCCTCGCACTGTGTCCGGGGGCGAGCGTGCTTTGTATCATGCGCTGTATCCGGCACGCCATGCGCTGTATTCGTCAGATGCGTTTGCGCAGGCAAGCGGGCTGCCAAAATCCCCGCTGGATGACCTTGTGGCCTTTCACGTGGTGTTTGGCAAAACCGTTCCGGATGTGTCTTTGAATGCTGTTGCCAATTTGGGCTATGCCGAAGGGCGCTGGCTTAAGCCGGTGTACGAAGGTGATACGCTGCGCTCAACGAGCGAAGTGATTGGACTTAAGCAAAACTCGAATGGCAAGACGGGTGTTGTCTATGTGCGTACACGGGGCCTGAACCAGCACGACGAAACCGTGATGGAATATGTGCGCTGGGTTATGGTGCGCAAAAATGATCTGGATGCACCTGCGCCGGAAACCGTTGTGCCCGAGCTGAGCAAAGTGATTGATCCTGCTGATTTGGTCATCCCAGAGGGGCTTGATTTCAGCAACTATGATTTCACACTTGCGGGCGAGGCGCACCGTTGGGCTGACTATGAGATCGGGGAAACCATCGACCACGTCGACGGCGTGACCTTGGAGGAAGCCGAGCACATGATGGGCACCCGCCTGTGGCAGAACACGGCCAAGGTGCACTTTGATGCAACTTTCCGTCCGGATGGTCAGCGCCTGATCTATGGCGGCCACATTATTAGCCTTGCACGCGCGCTAAGCTTTAATGGTCTGGCCAATGCCCAAATGATCGTTGGCCTGAACGGTGGCGCACATGCCAATCCGGCGTTCTCAGGTCTTACGGTCAAGGCGTGGTCCGAAGTCTTGGACAAGGCTGAAACAAATGTTCCCGGTGTTGGCGCGATCCGGTTGCGGTTGGTGGCCACAAAAGGTGGTGCACCATTTGAACTGCGCGCAGAGGATGGCAAATATCAGCCTGATGTGTTGCTTGATCTTGATTACTGGGCGTTGATGCCGCTGTAAGGTACGACGTTTAGCGTTTGAAAAGGCGGCCATGCTGACCTTTACGGATCGGCCCCATCGCGGGCCGATTTTTTTTGTGCGGGTGGGGGTGTCGGCCCCAGTTTGGCCCGTGGGGGAAATGATGTGTAATCTTGATGCCGCCGACATTGTCGCGCATACTCAGGTCGATTTTACAGATTTTATGGGACAGAAAGCACTGCGTGCAGATTTGAAATCCGAAACGTGGTGATGTTGGGATTTGTCGGAGTCTGAATTTGGGATCACCAATATTTTGTGGTCACAAAATGACGGCAGCGAGTTCTTGGGGGGCTACAGTGGCGGTAAACGAGGGGGAATTTCCCCGAAATGAGAATCTATTTTGTTGAGTATTTTTGTAAGTTTTGCATATGTGATCACGAAAAAAACACTGTGATCACAAAATAGAAGGAAATTTTCGAAATGCGCCAAAAAACCGCGCCTAACGCGCCGTGACAGCGGTGACAGCCCGAAAAAATACGTTACTAAAGAACCCAAGGGAAACCGAAAGGATGCAGAATGGCTGATGTGAACCGGGGCAATCGCCCGCTTTCGCCGCATTTGTCGATTTATCGCCCACAACTTACGTCGGTGACATCGATTTTTGCACGTATTACCGGTGTTGCGCTCTTGGGCGCGGCAATGCTTGTTGTGTGGTGGTTCCTCGCTGCGGCATCTGGTGCGGAATACTATGACTTCGTCAACGGGTTGATGACGTCGTTTGTGGGGGACCTTGTGATGTTCGCCGCATTGTGGGCGCTGTGCTATCACTTCTTGTCCGGTCTAAGACACCTGATCTGGGATATCGGTATTGGCATGGATGTCGAGACCGCCGAGAAAATGGGATGGGCTGTGATCTTTGGATCAATCATTTTGGCGGTTATCGTCGCCGTGATCGTGTAAGGAGCGCTGAGTATGCAATATTTAACAGATCGCAAACGTGCGGTGCATCGCGGATCTTCACGGTCAGGAACAGAGCATTTTTGGGGACAGGCCATTTCAGCGGTCGGCCTTATGGTTTTGATGCCTCTTTTTGCACTGACCTTTGGACATGCTCTTGGCATGGGGTATGAAGAGGCGATCGCCTATTATCAGCACCCGTTTCCTGCAATTATCGCCGCTTTGACGCTGGTTATTTCAATGGTGCACTTCCGTCATGGGGTGCAGGTCGTGATCGAGGATTACTCTCGCGGGACAACCAAGAAACTGATGATCATCATCGCAACTGCAATTTCCTATACCTTGATGGCCGGCGGCTTGTACGCAATTGGCCGTATTGCGTTTTAAGACCGGAGCGAAACAATGGCTTCTTATGAATACGAAACCCACGAATATGACGTGGTCGTAGTTGGCGCTGGTGGCGCTGGTCTGCGCGCAACGCTTGGCATGGCCGAACAGGGTCTGCGCACTGCTTGCGTCACAAAAGTTTTCCCAACGCGGTCCCACACTGTGGCAGCGCAAGGTGGTATTGCGGCATCCCTGTCCAACATGGGCCCTGACCACTGGCAGTGGCACATGTATGACACCGTAAAAGGGTCTGACTGGCTGGGTGATACCGATGCGATGGAATATCTCGCACGCGAAGCCCCCAAGGCGGTTTACGAGCTAGAGCACTATGGCGTGCCGTTCTCGCGGACGGAAGAAGGTAAAATCTACCAGCGCCCGTTCGGCGGTCACACCACCGAATTCGGTGAAGGACCTGCGGTGCAACGGACATGTGCTGCGGCTGACCGGACAGGTCACGCAATCCTGCACACGCTGTATGGCCAGTCTCTTAAGAACAACGCAGAATTCTATGTCGAGTATTTTGCCATTGATCTGATCATGTCGGATGATGGCCAATGCCAAGGCGTGGTCTGCTGGAAACTTGATGATGGCACGATGCACGTCTTTAACGCCAAGATGGTTGTTTTGGCGACTGGTGGCTATGGTCGTGCGTTCTTCTCGGCAACGTCTGCGCATACATGTACCGGTGACGGTGGCGGTATGGTGGCGCGTGCCGGTCTTGCATTGCAGGACATGGAGTTCGTGCAATTCCACCCAACTGGTATTTATGGGTCTGGCTGTTTGATCACAGAAGGCGCACGCGGTGAAGGCGGATATTTGACCAACTCTGAGGGCGAGCGTTTCATGGAACGCTATGCACCGCAGTACAAAGATCTTGCTCCGCGCGACTACGTGTCCCGCTCTATGACGATGGAAATTCGCGAAGGTCGCGGTGTTGGTGCCGAAGGGGATCACATTCACCTGAACCTGTCGCACTTGCCTGCCGAAGCCTTGGCAGAGCGCCTGCCGGGTATTTCGGAAAGCGCCAAGATTTTCGCTGGTGTTGACGTGACCAAGGAACCCATTCCGGTTTTGCCGACCGTGCACTATAACATGGGCGGTATTCCAACCAACTACTTCGGCGAGGTTCTGAACCCAACCGCCAAAGACAGCAACGCTGTGGTGCCTGGCTTGATGGCTGTTGGCGAAGCGGGCTGTGCGTCGGTCCACGGTGCGAACCGTTTGGGCTCCAACTCGTTGATTGACCTTGTGGTGTTTGGACGTGCAGCAGCCATCCGTGCTGGCAAAGTGGTTGATGCCGAGGCGCCAAACCCTGTGCTGAACCAAGCGTCAGTTGACGCAGCCTTTGATCGGTTTGATGGTTTGCGCCATGCTAAGGGCGGAATTCCTACGGCGGATCTGCGTCTTGAAATGCAGAAAACCATGCAGTCCGATGCAGCAGTATTCCGTACCAATGAATCGCTGGCCGAAGGTGTTGTGAAAATGACTGCCATTGCTGCGAAGATGGATGATCTGCACGTGACAGACACATCGTTGGTCTGGAACAGCGATCTGATGGAAACTCTCGAGCTGGCCAACTTGATGCCAAATGCTCTGGCGACGATCCACGGAGCCGAGGCTCGCAAGGAAAGCCGCGGTGCGCACGCACACGAGGATTATCCAACACGTGACGATGAGAACTGGCGCGTGCATACGATCAGCCGCGTTGATGGCAACAAGGTCGAGCTTTCGCATCGTCCGGTTGTTGTGGATCCTCTGACCACGGAAGACGAGGGCGGTATTAGCCTGAAAAAGATCGCTCCTAAAGCGCGGACGTTCTAAGAAAATGCCGAATTTGGCACATAGGGCGCTTTCTCTGGCGCATACTGTCGGTTCAACAGAAGCTTGCTTCTGTTTCCGGCAGGGTGCAGCTATGTGGGGGCGTGCGTATGGGCGCATGAATGCACTCGGAAATCTGCCGAAAGGTGATCTATGACGCATTTTAACTTTTTCGGTATGCAACGTAGCGGCAACCACGCGATCATCGCGTGGTTGATGAAAAACGGCGATCCCACCGATCAGGTGTTTTTCAACAATTGCCAACCCGGGCGACGGGTCATGGGCACTTTTAGACAGATCGAGCGCGATGGACGTCGGGTGGCTGTTTGGAAGCGCAAGGATGATCCTGAAATTCAACAGGTGTTGAAGCGGTTTCCGGATTATGGCGAAACATACGTGTCGTATGAAAATACGTCGTTGTCTGGGGTCTTCAAAGAGAACTTTGTCATTGCGCCTGACATGCCCGATGCAAAGCCAGTCAACGTCTATATCTATCGCGATCTTTTGAACTGGCTGGCGTCCACTTGGGCACGTCTTGATGATGCGAACGACAGCACAAGCATTGATGTCGTCTCTGAAGTGCTCGCGCGTGCGTCGACTTGGCGTCAAAATCTGGTTCTTATCCACGATCAGGCGTTTTTGGATACGCACAAGATCGTGCCTGTCTGTTACGACACGTGGTTTGGCGATCGCGAATACCGGAAAACGATCCTGACGCGATTGGATGTCGAACACCGAGACGTGTCTTTGCCAGAGGTACAATCCTATGGCAAAGGATCGTCTTTCGACGGAATGTCAAAGCGTAAAGATGCTGCCGCGATGGCGGTGCACGAACGCTGGAAGGAAATGCTCGATAGCGAGAGTTTCCGACTCATACTCAAAGTCTTGCTGATGGATGCCGACATGGTGTCCAGTCTGAAGAAATATGCTCCGGACACGCTGGACTTGATGCAACTTGAATTCAACCTTGCTTTGAACACGATGGGCAGTACGTCCCGGATTGGCGGTTCTCAGCTGGCACAGGAAGGTACCTAAGATGGTAGAATTTGCGCTCCCTAAGAACTCAAAGATTACAACGGGAAAAACTTGGCCAAAACCCTCTGGGGCGAGCAATGTTCGCAAATTCCAGATTTACCGCTGGAACCCTGATGATGGCAAAAATCCGCGGGTTGATACGTATTTCCTCGACATGGATACCTGCGGTCCGATGGTGCTGGACGCGCTGATCAAGATCAAAAATGAAATTGATCCGACGCTGACCTTCCGCAGATCGTGCCGCGAAGGCATTTGTGGTTCCTGTGCGATGAACATCGATGGCATCAACACCTTGGCCTGTATTTATGGCATGGACGAGATCAAGGGCGATGTGAAAATCTATCCGCTGCCACACATGCCTGTGGTGAAGGATCTTATTCCGGATCTAACACATTTTTACGCGCAACACGCGTCGATCATGCCGTGGTTGGAAACCAAAACCAACCGCCCTGCAAAAGAGTGGAAGCAGTCGATCGAAGACCGCAAAAAACTTGATGGTTTGTATGAATGTGTGATGTGCGCAAGCTGTTCGACGTCTTGCCCAAGCTATTGGTGGAACGGCGATCGCTATCTTGGACCAGCAGCGCTGTTGCATGCGTACCGTTGGATCATCGACAGCCGCGATGAAGCCACAGGCGACCGGTTGGATGAGCTGGAAGATCCGTTCAAACTTTACCGCTGCCACACGATCATGAACTGTGCCAAAACTTGCCCCAAGGGCTTGAACCCGGCAAAAGCGATTGCAGAAATCAAGAAAATGATGGTCGAACGTACCGTCTAATCTGCGCCGACAAGAAATTCCAAAGCCCGCTTTGCATGCGCAAGGCGGGCTTTTTCGTTTCGGTATCACCTTGGGATGTATGGAAAACTGAGTGCCTGCCGAGAGCGGACTTGACCCGCCATGACCTTGATGTGAGGTTTGCGTGACTCGGTAAGGAAGAACAGATGATCCCCGATGATTTTTCAGCAGCCATGATTCTTGCTACTTTGGCAGGCCTCTCTGTTCCTGCGGGTGGAGCATTGGCGTTGGCCGAGAAATGGGTGCCCAAATCCTATGACGAGGGCCTGCGGCATTTCCTTGTGGCCTTTGGTGGGGGCGCCTTGATTTCCGCAATTGCGTTGGTGTTGGTGCCTGAAGGCAGTGACCGCTTGCCAGCAATGTGGGCTGTGGGTCTTTTTGGTCTTGGCGGGTTGGTATTTTTGATGGTCGATCGGGCATTGGCGCGGCGTGGCAGCCATGCTGCTCAGTTTTTGGCGATGCTCCTTGACTATTTGCCCGAAGCCATGGCTTTGGGGGCGCTTCTGACCGGCGCGCTGGATGTTGCAATCTTGATGGCGGCCCTCATCGCGCTACAGAACCTGCCAGAAGGGTTCAACGCATTTCGAGAAATGAGAGAGAGCGGAATGTCCTCTGGCCGCGTGATGGTCTTGTTTCTGTTCATGGTCCCCGTTGGACCAGCCGCCGCCGCTTTGGGGATGCTGGTGCTGGAAGGGATGCCCGAAGTCCTCGGCGCCGTGATGATGTTTTCCTCTGGGGGGATTTTGTATCTGCTGTTTCAAGACGTGGCGCCGCAGGTTCCTCTAAAGCACAGCTGGGTCCCACCAATCGGTGCGGTCGCGGGGTTCATGTTGGGATTGGCAGGGCATTTGATGACGGGCTAATTCAGGTCTGCGTATGCGCATCCCTTGCAAATAATGCATATCGCAGATGCGTATTTTGACGATGTTCACACAAGAGAGCGCTGCTAAATACCACCCACGGGAGGAGTTCAGACACACTGGAGATACCAAATGTCGAACTCGAATAATGGAACTGAAAACGTCGCAGATCGCGCATTGGAGTTTTTGGAACAGGCCTATGCCTATTACCAACAGCCCCTGCGTCCAGTTGCCAAGGCACAGGCTGACGCGGACAGCGAGACATATTACGAATATGTCAAAGCCGCATAACAAAAAGGCGCTCCGGTTGCGGGGCGCCTTTTGCTTTACGTGAGGTTTTGTTTGGCGCATCCCACTATGAACGCTAGCCTTTGTGACAGGAGGAGCGTGCATGACAGATGTGATTGTGATTGGTGCAGGGCTTGCTGGCCTTGTGGCGGCATACGAAGCAGCGCAGCGCGGCCGCAGCGTCTTGTTGCTTGACCAAGAGGGAGAGCAATCCCTTGGCGGCCAAGCGTTCTGGAGCTTGGGGGGGCTGTTCATGGTGGATACCCCGGAACAGCGCCGGATGGGTATCAAAGATAGCGCTGATCTCGCGTTGTCCGATTGGATGGGCTCGGCCCAGTTTGACCGACCCGAAGATGCCAACCCCCGCAAGGTCGCACAGGCCTATCTGGAATTTGCGGGTGGTGAAATGCGCTCGTGGCTCCAGGCCAAGGGCATGCGTTGGTTTCCCGTCGTGGGTTGGGCGGAACGTGGGGGCGAGATGGCCCATGGTCATGGCAATTCTGTGCCAAGGTTTCACGTCACGTGGGGCACTGGCCCAGGCGTTGTCGCCCCGTTCGAACGTCTGGTCCGGCAGGCAGAGGCCGAGGGAAAGATCTGCTTTGGGTTTCGCCATCGTGTCTCGAACCTGATTGTTGAAAATAACATTGTCAAAGGTGTGGCTGGCGACATCCTGGCCGACGACCCCGCAGCGCGCGGTGTGTCCACATCTAGAGCCGTTGTCGGAGCCTTTGAGCATCGCGCCGAGGCGGTGATTGTAACCACAGGCGGTATTGGCGGCGATCACGACATGGTGCGTAAATACTGGCCCCAAGACCGGCTGGGGCCTGCGCCCAAACGTATGGTCGCGGGCGTGCCGGATTACGTCGATGGCCAAATGCAACGCGTGGCTGAAAATGCGGGTGCGGCGCTGATTAATGGGGATCGGATGTGGCATTACACCGAAGGTCTGGCAAACTGGGACCCCATTTGGCCGAACCACGGTATTCGCATTTTGCCCGGCCCATCATCGATGTGGTTCGACGCGTTGGGGGATCGGATGCAGGCACCATATCTGCCCGGGTTTGATACCCTGGGCACGTTGAAGCGCATTCTGTCGACCGGACATGAGCACAGTTGGTTCATTTTAACGCAAAAGATCATTGAAAAAGAATTTGCGCTTTCAGGATCGGAACAAAATCCTGATCTGACATCGGGAAAGTGGTCATCGGTTCTTAAGGCGCGGTTGCTTGGCAAAGGCGCACCTGCGCCCGTCGAGGCGTTCAAATCCCATGGCGAAGACTTTGTCGTGGCGGATACCCTTAAGGAACTGGTGCGCGGGATGAACCGTATCACACCAGAGGCTCCGCTGAAGCTTGACCACATCCAAAGCCAGATCGTCGCGCGAGATGCCCAGATCGATAACCCGTTTTCCAAGGACGCGCAGGTGACAGCTATTCGCGGGGCGCGGGCCTATCGTGGCGATCGCTTGATCCGCACGGCCAAACCGCATCAAATCCTGGATGCACAAAACGGGCCCTTGATTGCGGTGCGCCTGAATGTTCTGACGCGCAAATCCTTGGGCGGATTGCATACCGATGTCACGGGGCAGGTGCTGCGCGCTGACGGAACCGCGTTTCAAGGGCTGTTTGCTGCTGGAGAAGTCGCGGGATTTGGCGGCGGGGGCTATCACGGATATAACGCGCTCGAAGGCACATTTCTGGGCGGGTGCATCTTTTCGGGGCGTTGTGCGGGCCGTGCGGTTTGACAGTTGCGGTCAGCTAGGGCACGACAGGTCTTATGCATATTCTAATTGGCCTTGTTATTGCTCTGGTGCTTGTTGCGGTTCTGTCCAACCGCAAGACGCGGAATTGTCGCTGGCGTGCGGATCGGTCCCGCAATGTGGATGATCAGCACTTTCATATCTGTATGTCATGTGGCGCGACGTGCTTGACGCAGAGCCCAAAATCACCTCAAGAATGTTTGAAAAAGCCCTGACGCCGGAGTGCCGCGATGATCGAACCTAAGGATGCCGATGCGCGCCGCGCAGTTGCCCCTGTGATATGCTATCCCAATGACACCTTGCCGGTGCCACCCATGGATACTTATGCGACCGCGCGCGAAACTGCGATCAAGGTGTCCGAGGTGCTTGTGCCTGTCCGAGATGCCGCGTGTTTTCGGGTGAAAGCTGGACAGTTTTTCCGGATTTCGTCCGTTCAAGGCCCGCAGGTTGGCGATTTAAATATCTGGAATGCCAATGATCTGTCTGAACGGTTCTATTCTGGTAAATCGCGTGCGCTGCATGGAACACATCTGACGACAGGTCAAAGAATGTGGTCATCTTTCCCGTATTTGCGTCCTATGGCGACGATCACCGCTGATACGTTGGGATGGTACGGAAAAGACAGTTTTGGCGGGTCGGTCCACGATGTCATCGGAACGCGCTGTGATCCCTATACCGGGAACTTGTTGTCCGAGGCACAATACCATTATTGTTGCCATTCGAATTTGACCCGTGCTTTGGCGGCTGAAACCGGCCTGTCGTTGCGAGATGCTGAACGCCATGTGCACGATGTGTTGAATGTCTTCATGTGTACGGGGTTTACCATGGACACAGGTCAATACTTTATGAAGGCGAGCCCCGTCCGCCCCGGTGACTATTTAGAGTTTTTCGCAGAAATTGATTTGCTGGGCGCACTGAGCGCCTGTCCGGGTGGCGATTGTTCCAGTGAACACAGTTCGGACACTGCGGCGTGTTATCCGCTTTTGGTCGAGGTGTTTGAGCCCGCAGAGGGCACGCTTGCCGGATGGGCTTCACCAGACGTGAATGCCTATGACGGGTCACACGGATTATAGCGGCAGTTGCCATGAAGAAGCACGCGCTGAAACAGAACGTGCTTCTATGGTGACGCATGCCTAGGTGAACGCAGCCGCCAAGGCGATTTCGACCATGTCGCCAAAGCTTTTCTCGCGGTCTTCAGACGGCAAGGCCGCTCCGGTCAACAAGTGATCGCTGACAGTCAACACAGCCAAGGCGCGTCTTCCGTGACGGGCCGCAAGATTATATAGTTCAGCGGCTTCCATTTCGACGCCAAGGATGCCGTGGCGCACCATTTGTTCGTTCAGGTCGGGGCGTTCGTCGTAAAACACATCGGAGGAATAGATGCCGCCGACATGTGTGGGGGTGCCCTTGGCTTGGGCGGCATCAACAGCCGCGCGCAACAGCCCATAATCGGCACATGGCGCAAAGTTGATTTCTTTGAAGATGCCGCTTGAGGGTGTCGACAGGCTGGTGGCAGTCATGGCGATGATGACATCGCGCACATCGACGTGCTTTTGCATGCCGCCACAGGATCCGATGCGGATCAAGGTTTGGGCATTGTAATCGCGGATCAGCTCATTGGCGTAAATAGAAAGCGACGGCATGCCCATACCCGATCCGTGGATGGTGACGCGATTGCCTTTCCAATATCCGGTAAAGCCCAGCATACCGCGTACTTCGTTCACCAGTGTGACATCGTCGAGAAATGTCTCGGCTGCCCATTTGGCGCGATACGGGTCTCCCGGTAATAGAACGGTTTCTGCAATGTCTTCGGGCTTTGCCCCAATGTGAATAGTCATAGTTCGTGCCCCTCAAGTTGAAGGCCCAGAGTAGGACGCGGCAAAAGCGTCTTCAATCGCCGTTTTCACCTTTTTCAAGATGATAAGGCACAGGGAACGCTGGGCACTCCCTTAGATGTCTGACAACTCGGGGAGCGCGTGCATTGCATCGCCCAGCTTGGCGACCAATTCATCTGTTTCGGATTCGGTCAAGATGAAGGGTGGTGCGAGCAATAGATGATCGCCGTGTTTTCCATCCCGTGTGCCGCTCATTGGATAGCAAATCAGACCCGCGTCAAATGCTGCCTTCTTCAGGCGTGCCGCAATTTTGACCGAGGGATCAAAGGGGCGCTTGGTGTCGCGGTTTTCCACAAACTCCAGCCCTACGAACAGGCCGCGCCCTCGGATATCACCGATATGAGGGTGCTGGGCGAATTTGCTGTTCAACGCGCCAAATAATTGTTCCGAGCGCGCGTGCACATTGTTCAGCAGCCCCCGATTCAGGATCGCCGACACCACCGCCTTGCCCGCGGCACAGGCCACAGGGTGCCCCATATAGGTATGTCCGTGTTGAAAGAACCCGGACCCCTGGCCAAGAGTGTCATAGATGTCTTTGGAACACATCATTGCTCCGATAGGTTGATATCCAGCGCCCAACCCCTTGGCTATGCACAATATATCGGGTGACACGTCATCTGCGGTGCAGGCAAACAGATGACCCGTTCGCCCCATGCCGCACATGACTTCGTCAAGTATCAACAGCACACCATAGGTGTCGCATATTTCGCGAACCCGCTTGAAATACCCCGGAACGGCGGGGACGACCCCCATGGTGGCGCCCACCACGGGTTCCGCAACAAACGCCATGACCGTGTCTGGGCCCAAGCGTAGAATCTCATCCTCAAGCTCTTGTGCGACGCGCTGGCCATATTCATGCGGGGTTTCATCGTCCGAGCGACCAACATATTCATAACATGGTGCAATATGGGTGACATCCACAAGGATGGGTTCAAACTGTGCGCGTCGCCATTGGTTCCCCCCCACGGCAAGCGCGCCAAGGGTATTGCCGTGATAACTCTGACGGCGGGCAATCAGGTGGCGCCGTTGGGGTTCGCCGTTCTCGATATGGTATTGGCGTGCCAGCTTGATCGCAGCTTCGACGGCCTCGGACCCGCCCGATACAAAATACACCCGATCCAGCCCGTCGGGGGCTTGCGAAATCAGTAAGTCAGCCAGATCTTCGGCAGGGTCGCTGGTGAAAAAACCGGTGTGTGCAAACGCCATCTGTGCGGTTTGCTCTTGAATGGCACGTATCACATCCGCATCGCCATGGCCGAGGCAAGACACTGCTGCGCCACCTGATCCATCAAAGTAGCGCTTGCCCGTTTCGTCGGTGATATAACAGCCTTGGCTCGAGACCGCCTTGACCGGAGCAGCATTGATCTGGCGTGGAAATACGTGGCTCATGATGTGACCTGCTTGGGGGAAAATCCTGACTTGGCGGCGCGTTCGACGAATGACGCAACAGATGCGGCATTGTCGGGCAAAATTGATCCGTCGGGGGTAAGACGGTTGTTTTCAAACCCAATGCGGGCATGCCCGCCAGCATCAAGGGCTGCCATCAGGCAATCTTGCTCGTGACGTCCAAACGCGCAGACCATCCAGTTCAGGTCGTGCCCCCCCATGGCCTTGAGAAACGGATCCAAATCCTGTGGGGTCGAGGTCAGGTCGTGGGAATACCGACCCAGAACACATAGGACACGCCGGGATTGCATCGGGATTGTGCCGGTCTCAAAGTGGTCCAGCAAGGCGACAAGATCGTGGGTGTCATAGACGATGTGTTGCATGTCGATCCCCTTGTCTGCAGCCGCATGATAGATCGCGCGCAGGTTGGCGGGATCGCGGGCAATTTCGCGTAGGGCAATGCTTGCGTCTTGTGACGGGGCCGCCTCAAGACAGGTGCGCTGGGTGGCGACATCAAAAATTCCCGCAGCCTCGGTCGAGAACTGAACGTGTATCGACGATATTGCGGCGATGTCGCGCATCAGTTGGTGATACAATGCTGCATCCAGAGAGTGTTGCCCGCGAGCATCCCTGATGTGGGCATGCACCGCTGTGGCGCCTTCCTTGGCGCATGCCATAGCGGTGTGGGCGATCTCGCGCGTGGTCAGCGGCAGTGCCGGATGGTCCGACTGTGTCAGGCGCGCACCATTGGGGGCCACCATCAGGTCAAAGGCTGTGCTCATGTGAGTATTCCTGCACAAGAAAGGTGTCGACGAATGTGACTTCATCCCAAGCTGGAATTACATCTTGTGTCAATCTGTCAGAAAAATAACATATGTTATTAAATATTGTAGGACGATTCGACATGGACCCAACGCTTAGAATCAAGATCATTGCCCAGCTCAAAGATCACATGGCAGAGCTGTCACCGCAGATGCGTACGGCGGCAAAGTATATTGTGGATCACCCATCCGATTTTGGATTGGACCCAATTCGTGACACAGCTTCCAAAGCCAAGGTGAGCACATATACCCTTGTTAATATTGCGAAAAAACTGGATTTTTCCGGGTTTGAAGATTTGCGGCGGCCGTTTCGGTCGGCCCTTATCGAAGGCGCGTCAGGGGCAGGGAATACGGATCGCTTTGACCAAGAGAGGCAACAGGGGGATCTTGGAAAAGTCTTTGCCGACTCGGCGGAAAATGCACTTTCTATCGTGAAACGTTCTTTGGATCGTCAGCAGCTGAGCCAACTTGAAGCCGTGGTTGATATGCTTATTGGGGCGCGGTCTGTGTATTTGACCGCGGTCCGGTCGAGCTATGCGGTTGCCTATTACTTCCATTATGTGGGCCGTATGGCGCTACCATCCATGCAGCTTATTCCGCGGCATATGAACAGCGCAATTGATGATCTCAATGACGCAGAACCGGGAGATGTTTTGGTGGCAATCACGGTCACGCCGTACTCCACCGAAACGATCAAAGCTTGCGAGTACGCCAAGAAAAGAGGCCTTAAGCTCTTGCTTATCAGTGACTCGGAAATTGTGTCTCCACATTTGCAGCCAGAGCAAATGCTTGTGACGTCTGTCCTTAGCACCCATCACTTCGGGTGTTTTTCTGGCATGATGGCGGTGGTTGAGATGCTTGTGGCATTTCTGATGCACAGGGGGGGGCAGGGCGCACGGGATCGAATCGCGTCGTATGAAACCGTGCGGATCGAAAACAATGCGTATTGGGTTGCCCAAAAAAAACATTAGTTTTTTCGTGACATCCTTGCAAACATATTAGACGCTCTGCGGGTGGCCGGTGCCAAGAGAAGGTATCGGATTTAGGGAGAGCTCCATGAAACAACTTAAGTTTATCGGTGGCGTCGTCGCCGCTGCTGCAATTGCAATTGGCGGTGCTGCAACCGCTCAAGACCAACAATTTATCTCTATCGGTACTGGTGGCGTGACCGGCGTTTACTATCCAACCGGTGGTGCGATTTGTCGTTTGGTGAACCGCGATCGTCGCGAGCACGGCATCCGCTGCGCTGTCGAGTCGACCGGTGGTTCGGTGTATAACATCAACACAATCAAAGCTGGCGAACTGGAATTTGGTGTGGCCCAATCTGATTGGCAATACCACGCGTACAATGGCACATCCAAGTTTGCTGATAACCCATTCCCCGAAGTTCGGGCGATGTTCTCGGTCCATCCTGAACCGTTCACGCTCATCGTGCGCGCAGACAGCGGCATCGCGTCGTTCGAAGATCTGGCTGGCAAGCGTGTAAACGTTGGCAACCCGGGATCAGGTCAGCGCGCCACGATGGAAGTCGTGATGGATGCCTATGGCATGAACATGGACAGCTTTGCACTTGCGACCGAATACAAAGGGTCCGAGATGGCAAAACAGATCTGCGACGATAATATCGACGCCATGATTTATACCATTGGTCACCCGGCTGCGGCGATCAAAGAAGCCACAACCACGTGTGACGTGAAACTTGTGTCTGTTGCTGGCGAGGCCATCGACAAGCTGATTGCGGACAACCCGTATTACCGTACAGCGGTTATTCCGGGCGGCATGTATGCTGGGTCTGATGAAGACACCACCACCTTTGGTGTGGGCGCAACCTTTGTGACCTCAGCAAATGTCCCAGAAGAAGTGGCGTATATCGTTGCCAAGGCCGTCCTGTCCAATCTGGATGATTTCCGCGGTCTGCACCCTGCCTTTGCAAACCTCGATGGCGCTCAGATGATCAGCGATGGTTTGTCTGCTCCGCTGCACCCCGGTGCAGAGCGGGCCTACAAAGAACTGGGTCTGATGCAATAAGAGCATCGTAAGATGTCTTGAAAATACCAACGCCTGCGTGTCTGTTTTGATGCGCTGGCGTTTTTCTCACACATAGACGGGGGGCTATGGAATGAACGAGGCAGCAACCAGAAGCGCAGAAGATATGGTCGCTGAGGCGGATACCGGCGCGCGTAACGCCGGTGAATTCGCATCGCGGCTTATCTTTGGATTGTGCATCGCATGGTCGATTTTCCAACTTTACATCGCATCAAAACTTCCGGGTGTCTTGGCGCAAGCCACCGGTATCAGCATGATGGCAAACATCGTTGCGCAAGCGCGATATGTGCATCTTGCCTTTGCGATCGTTTTGGCAACGCTGGCATTCCCGATGTTTGGGCATCGCAACCGTATTCCCCTGTATGATTGGGCGCTCGTTGCGCTTGGGACATCGGCCTGTTTGTATCTCATCGTGTTTAGATTCGAGATCGCAGACCGCCCCGGCCTTTGGACAACAACAGATGTTGTGATGTCAGCGATTGGCATGACCGTCCTGATGATCGCAGTGTTTCGCTCGCTTGGATTGCCGCTTGTCATTATCGGATCCATGTTCCTCGCACTTGCATTCTTTGGCGGGTACTCTGAATGGGTTGGCAGCATCACCAACTATGGCGGGGCATCCTTTAGCAAGGCCATGGGGCACTATTGGATGCAGACCGAAGGCGTCTTTGGGGTCGCTTTGGGTGTGTCCACATCTATGATCTTTTTGTTTGTGCTGTTCGGCGCATTGCTTGAAAAAGCAGGCGGCGGCAACTGGTTCATCAAAGTCGCAATTTCCATGTTGGGCGCCCTGCGTGGCGGGCCAGCAAAGGCTGCCGTTCTGTCGTCTATGATGACTGGCATGATTTCAGGGTCCTCGATTGCCAACACGGTGACGACGGGGACGTTTACGATCCCGTTGATGAAACGCATTGGGTTTTCACCTGAAAAGGCCGGCGCCGTAGAGGTCGCGTCGTCGACGAATGGCCAATTGACGCCACCTGTGATGGGGGCCGCGGCCTTTTTGATGGTGGAATACGTCAACATTCCCTACATCGAAGTCGTAAAACACGCGTTTCTGCCTGCGGTGATCTCATACATCGCGCTGCTGTACATCGTGCATCTTGAAAGCCTGAAAATGGGTTTGCAGGGCCTGAAAAAGCCCGGGCGTCATATTGGCGTTTTGATGATCCTGATCCTGATGATCACCGGCTTTCTGGGGATGGCGGTCATTACGTTTCTTGTGATCGGATTTCGCGCCATGCTCGAGCCGATGATGCCAGGGGCAACGGTCTATCCTGCGCTTGTATTGCTGGCCGCCGCGTATCTTGGGTTGCTGTATGTTGCCGCCAAATATCCGGATATCGAGGTTGACGATCCGAATGCCAAGGCCGTGACAGCACCACGGTTGACACCCACATTCCTTGGGGGTGCCTATTTCGCGCTACCGATCTTTGTGTTGGTGTGGAACTTGATGGTGCGCACAGAACATCTTGACCGTTTGTCACCCGCGCTCTCTGCGTTTTGGGCAACTGTGACGATGATCCTTGTTGCGGTGACACATCGGCCGATCAAAGCGATTTTCCGTGGGGAATCTGATCTGGCAAACCAGATGCTTGCCGGACTGAAAGAATTTGTCGCGGGCCTTGAAGGTGGCGCGCGCAACATGATCGGAATTGGTGTCGCCACGGGTGCAGCGGGCATCATTGTCGGGACAATTTCCCTGACTGGGGCGCATCAGATCATCGGCCAAGTGATCGAAGTCATCTCTGGTGGCAACTTGATCATTTTGTTGATTTTGGTTGCGGTCTTGTCTCTGGTTTTGGGAATGGGGCTGCCGACGACTGCAAACTATATCGTTGTCTCGTCGCTTATGGCGCCAGTCATCGTGTCGGTGGGCGCGCAATCCGGTCTGATCGTTCCGTTGATCGCGGTCCATATGTTTGTGTTCTATTTCGGCATTCTGGCGGATGATACTCCGCCGGTGGGGCTTGCAGCTTATGCTGCGGCTGCGATCTCGCGCGGGGACCCCATCAAAACCGGTTTGATTGGCTTTAGCTATGACATCCGAACTGCGCTGTTGCCGTTTATGTTCATTTTCAACACAGATCTTCTGTTGATTGATGTTGGTCCGCTAAAGGCGATCATGGTGTTCTTTATTTCCTTGATTGCGATGTTGGTGTTCGCTGCGGTGACCCAAGGATATTTCATTGCCAAAACCCGTAAATGGGAAGCGGCGGTGATGATGGTCGTTGTGTTCATGTTGTTCCGTCCCGACTTTTTCTTGGATCAATGGCAGGACAAATACACTCACTATACGGGTCCTGCTGCTTTGACCGCCTTGGAAGAACTGCCTGTCGGATCATCGGCACGGTTGCGCATCTCGGCACCTGATTTTGACACCGGCATTGTCGGGGCCACCACGGTGACCTTTAGCCCCGATGCAGAAGGCAGCAGCGAAGAGCGATTGCGCGCTGCTGGACTGACGGTGATTGAAAACAACGGCCTTTTGACGTTGGAAGAACCTTTCCCCGGCACGCCGTACTTTGAAACCCTCGCAAATGACTATGATTTTTACGGGGATGAACCGGCACAAATCGCATCTGTTGCTGTTGAAAATGAACGCATGGCCAAAGAGCTCTTCTTTATCCCTGCTTTGCTTTTGCTGTTGATGATTGTCGCTATTCAGCGACCACGTGCAACGCAACCTGCATTCTAAGGAGATCTGAGATGTTTAAGAAAATTCTGGTGCCTGTGGATGTGTCTGTCGAGGGTGACACGCGCAAGCTTCTTCAAAAGACCAAAACACTCACACAGGGGTGGGACTGTGAAATTCATGTTCTGACCGTCATCCCGAATGTGGGCATGCCAATCGTTGGGTCCTATTTCGATGAAGATGTGGTTGATGAAGGACGCAAGGCGGTGATCGAGACGCTTGCCCAAGCGCTCGAGTCAGAAGGCCTAGCGGCCAAGCAGCATGTCTTGTCCGGAACTGTGTACGATCGTGTGATTGGTTTGGCGTCCAAGCTTGAGGCTGACCTTATTGTGATTGGGGCGCATCAGCCTGAACTGCGGGATTATCTGCTGGGTTCAAATGCGGCCCGTGTGGTGCGCCATTCCAACCGGTCGGTTCTTGTAATTCGGGACTGAACTCCAGATCGCAACCGGTGGATGAGTTGCGCAGAGCATGAAAACACAAAAGCCCTGACATACTGTCAGGGCTTTTGTCGTTTGAATTTGAACAGATATGCGAGGTTATTGTGCGGCCACCGACTTGGGTTCGACCAATGTCACAACATCCATCATGATGGTGTTCAGTTCGAAATCTTTTGGCGTGTAAACCCGTGCCACACCCATTGCCAACAGACGTTCGGCATCGTCATCAGGAATGATACCACCGACGATCACAGGTGTGTCACCAAGGCCAGCAGCACGCATTTGCGCCATCAAATCTTCGACCAGAGGAATATGCGACCCTGATAGAATGGACAGGCCGACAACATGGGCCTCGTTGTCTTGAGCACTGGCGACGATCTCTTCGGGTGTCAGGCGGATGCCTTCATATTCAATGTCCATACCGCAATCGCGGGCCCGGAATGCGATTTGCTCTGCACCGTTGGAATGCCCGTCCAAACCGGGTTTGCCAATGATGAACTTAAGGCGGCGGCCAAGCTTGTCGCTGACGGTGTCTACGGCGTTGCGGATTTCATCCAGACCTTCGGTCTTGTTTGATTGCGAGGCAGATACACCTGTCGGGCCGCGATACTCGCCGTGAACCGCGCGCATTTGTGCAGCCCATTCACCTGTGGTGACGCCTGCTTTGGCGGCGGCGATGGATGGCGGAACCACGTTGTCGCCGTTTGCCGCAGCGGCACGCAGATCAGCTAGGGCTTTTTCGACAGCGGCCTGATCGCGGTTGTCGCGCCACTCTTGCAGGCGCGTGATCTGTTGTTGCTCTACAGCTGGGTCGACGACCATGATGCCACCATCGCCGGTCATCAGCGGTGAAGGCTCGCCTTGCTGCCATTTGTTCACACCCACCACCACGGTTTCGCCCGCTTCGATGCGGTTCAAACGGTCGGCGTTTGATTCCACCAGACGTGACTTCATGTAATCAATGGCCCCGATGGCACCGCCCATACCGTCCAATGTGGACAGCTCATGACGCGCGCCGTCTTTCAGCGCCTGAACCTTACGGTCGACCGCAGGGTTGCCGTCAAACAGATCTTCATATTCCAGCAAATCGGTTTCATAGGCCATGATCTGTTGCATCCGCATGGACCATTGTTGGTCCCACGGACGAGGCAGGCCAAGGGCTTCGTTCCACGCAGGCAACTGAACCGCGCGTGCACGTGCATTCTTGGACAGCGTGACCGCGAGCATCTCGATCAAAATCCGGTAGACGTTGTTTTCAGGCTGTTGCTCGGTGAGCCCCAATGAGTTCACCTGAACACCATACCGGAAGCGGCGGTGCTTTGGATCGGTGACCCCATAGCGTTCTAGACAAATCTCGTCCCACAGTTCGACAAAGGCGCGCATTTTGCACATCTCGGTTACGAACCGGATTCCCGCGTTCACAAAGAACGAAATTCGGGCGACCATAGGGCCAAAATCTTCGGCGGGAACACGTGGTTTCAAAGCATCGAGTACAGCAATTGCGGTCGCAAGGGCAAAGGCCAGCTCTTGCTCGGGTGTCGCACCAGCTTCTTGCAGGTGATAGGAACACACGTTCATCGGGTTCCATTTAGGCACGTTTGTATAACAATACTCGGCCACATCCGCGATCATCTTCAGCGATGGTTTGGGCGGGCAGATATATGTACCCCGGCTTAGGTATTCCTTGATCAGATCGTTCTGAACGGTGCCCTGAAGCTTGGAAATATCCGCACCCTGTTCTTCGGCGGCTGCGATATAGAGCGATAGCAACCAAGGCGCCGTGGCGTTGATGGTCATCGACGTGTTCATCTGATCGAGCGGAATTTGGTCAAACAGTGTGCGCATGTCCCCAAGATGGCAGACAGGTACACCCACTTTGCCGACTTCGCCGCGCGACAGGATGTGGTCGCTGTCATATCCGGTTTGCGTTGGCAGATCGAAGGCAACTGAAAGGCCGGTTTGACCCTTGGCAAGGTTGTCGCGGTAAAGCTGGTTTGACGCTTGCGCGGTCGAGTGACCCGCATACGTCCGGATGAGCCAGGGGCGGTCTTTTTGCTGTTGCGACATGGGGTGTCCTCGTGAATCAACTTGGCAATTTTGTTGCGCCAAAACGTAGTCGTACGTAATATTAGATGCAAGCGAATTCGCTGCATCGCGGCATTTACCCTAGTTTTTGACGGTAAACTGCATGGCTGTACTGGTTTTAAACCCAAATATATGACGCAGCAGGCCGATGTGCGTTGTCCCCAGCGCGACAAAACCCTCCCGCTCATAAAGTGCTCTTGCGCGGGGGTTCACGTCAATCACATCCAAACGGACGGACCCAAGGCCTCTCTGCAGGGCCTCTGTCTTGACTGCATCCAGCAGGGCGGTGCCAACCCCAAGCCCGCGTGCGTCAGCCGATACGAATATGCCATCCATCACCAATGTGTCCTGCATCAGGTCGCGCTCCAGTATGCTGAGAACAGGTGCCCGCCACAAAGCCCCGAGCCACCCATAGGCCGCAGCAAGGTCTTGCATGCTCGCGCCGGTCAACGCGCCCTGCGCTGTTTTGAAACCCGCCATGCCCAGCAGCTGGCCGTCAGGTCCTTGGGCCGAGATAGCAAACTGAGGTTTCAGGATAGAGCGAAAGAACGTCTGCGCTTTGTCATCCGGCCCCATGATCTTGCCCAGCTTTTCCGAAAATGCTTGCCAGTAGAGGGCCGCAGCCATGTCGCGATGGGCTTCTGTAAAACCTGATTGAATTGTAAATTGCATCTGGGCTCTCGAAATGTCGATTTTCCTCAATTAATATATTTACCCTGACGCCTGTGACTGCAAGGGTTTGGCATGACGTCTAGTGTCGAAGTCCCATTGTGGCTGTTCCTTTTGATTTTGCTGTTTGCAGCTGTGACGGCCGCAAGCCATTTTCTATTTCCATCGGTGCGCTGGTTCTTCCGTCGTCGTATGGAACGGGCAGTTGCCCGTTTGAACCAGCGTCTGGAACGGCCGATCGAACCGTTTAAGCTGGCCCGGCGGCACGACATGATACAACAGTTAATATACCATCCCGATGTGACGCGGGCGATTGTAGAACACGCCAAAGCTGAGGGCATTCCAGAGAATGTCGCATTTCAAGAGGCCAAGTCATACGCGCGGGAAATCGTGCCATCCTTTAGCGCCTCGGCCTACTTCGGGTTTGCAATTCGTTTGGCGCGATTCCTCAGTCGGGCGCTGTATCGGGTTCGATTGGCCCACTTTGATGCCGACACGCTTCAGAATGTGTCCAAGGATGCCACAGTGGTTTTTGTGATGAACCACAAATCCAATATGGATTATGTGCTGGTGACATATCTTGCCGCCGAGCGTTCGGCATTGGCGTATGCGGTTGGCGAATGGGCGCGTGTTTGGCCATTATCGCGTCTGATCAAGGCAATGGGCGCCTATTTTATTCGCCGCAAATCACGAAATGCGCTCTATCGTAAGGTGCTGGCGCGATATGTGCGGCTGGCCACCGATGGTGGTGTGACGCAAGCCATGTTCCCCGAAGGCGGGCTGTCACTTGATGGGGCTCCGCAAGAGGCCAAGCTTGGGTTGTTGAAATACATCACCGACGGGTTTGATCCAGAGGTGCGGGATGTCGTGTTTGTGCCCGTGGCCCTGAATTATGATCGTGTGCTCGAGGATCGCATTCTTCTTAAGGCGCTTGAGGGTGGCGGGCGACGCTTTCATGCGAAGATCAGCGTTGTCTCAGGGTTTTTCATGAAACAGCTTTGGCTGCGGATGCGCGGCAAGTATCACAAATTTGGCTATGCTGCGGTCAGCTTTGGGCACCCGCTCTCACTTGGTGAATTCGGGTCCAACCGCGAGGGTGATATTACGGAATCCCTGTCCCAAGAGTTGATGCACCGCATTGAAGCGGTGATGCCCGTGGTGCCGGTCCCCATGGTGGCCTATATTATACGGAAGGCGCAGGGTCCTGTGTCGCGCGCCGCCATCGAGCAGGCATATGCCAAACTTATCGGAACACTCGCTGCACCGCACGTGCATCTGCCTCGCGGTGATCTGTCATATGCTTCAGAAGTTGGAATACGGACACTGCTTGAGAGAAAAATGATTCTCAAAAAGTCAGGGCAATACGTGTCAAACCCGGATCAAGCGACGGCATTAGCGTTCTATGCCAACTCAATCGCCCATTTGTTTGGCTAACCGTGCAGGTGCAGCAAGAATTTCTGCAGTTGCGGGGTTATAAAATTACAAAATCAATCCAAGTGTGGTTGCAATGTTACTCGGCTGGGGATATTTCAGCTAAAGAAACCGCGATTCTGCGTCGCGGCATGAGTTTAACTTCAGGAGAGTAAGATGGCTCTGGACACTGAAATCGGCATTGCGGCCTATGATGCACCCGAAAAAGACCTGTATGAAGTTGGAGAAATGCCTCCGATGGGTTTTGTTCCACCAAAGATGTATGCGTGGGCTATTCGCCGCGAACGTCACGGAGAGCCTGACAAGTCTTTCCAAGTAGAGGTCGTGGACACCCCCAAACTGGACAGCCATGAAGTTCTGGTATTGGTGATGGCCGCTGGCGTGAACTATAACGGCGTATGGGCCGGCCTTGGCGTTCCAATCTCTCCCTTTGATGGGCACAACGCAGATTACCATATCGCAGGCTCTGATGCGTCCGGCATCGTTTGGGCGGTGGGCGATAAGGTGAAAACTTGGAAAGTGGGTGACGAAGTTGTCATTCACTGTAACCAAGACGACGGTGATGACGAAGAATGTAACGGTGGCGATCCGATGTTCTCGCCGTCGCAGCGTATCTGGGGTTATGAAACACCTGACGGATCGTTCGCACAGTTTACACGCGTTCAAGCGCAACAGCTTTTGCCACGTCCCAAGCACCTGACTTGGGAAGAGTCGGCTTGCTATACTCTGACATTGGCGACCGCTTACCGTATGTTGTTTGGCCACGCGCCTCACGAACTTAAGCCAGGTCAAAACGTCTTGGTTTGGGGCGCATCGGGCGGTCTGGGATCTTTTGCCATCCAGTTGATCAATGCTGCTGGTGCCAACGCGATTGGCGTGATTTCCGATGAAGACAAACGTGAATTCGTGATGTCTCTGGGGGCCAAAGGTGTTCTGAACCGGAAAGATTTTAAATGCTGGGGTCAGCTTCCAACAGTGAACACGCCCGAGTACGCAGAATGGTTCAAAGAAACCCGCAAGTTCGGCAAGGCCATCTGGGATATCACCGGCAAGGGCAACAACGTCGACATGGTGTTTGAACACCCGGGCGAAGCCACATTCCCTGTCTCTACCTTTGTCTGCAAAAAAGGCGGCATGGTTGTGATCTGTGCAGGGACATCCGGATTTAACTGTACGTTTGACGTGCGGTATATGTGGATGCACCAAAAGCGTCTTCAAGGATCGCACTTTGCGCACCTGAAGCAAGCCGCGTCTGCCAACCGCATGATGGTTGAGCGTCGCATCGACCCTTGCATGTCAGAAGTGTTCCCATGGGCCGAGATTCCTGATGCGCACGTGAAAATGATGCGCAACGAGCACAAGCCAGGCAACATGTCTGTTTTGGTTCAGGCTCCTAAAACCGGTCTGCGTACGCTGGAAGACGTGCTTGAAGCCGGAAAATAAATAAAATTTCGCCCTGGGGTGAACGCCCCAAAGGTGAAAATTCGATCATATCCGCCCGCGAATCAGTTGTGATGTCGCGGGCGGATTTCGTTTGCGCTCTAGGGCTTTCCAACAATCAATGACTTAGCGGATCGGCCCCTCGCTATTTTGGGGGAGGGGGAATAGGTGAATATGACCAATAATTCACTCGTGCTATGCTTGTATTAACCTTTCATTAACCACTGAAAACGAGAGTTAATCATGAAGAACGACTGGATACTCGACGTGCTTGCAGATCTGCGTAATTTTGCGCATGCAAACGGTTTGGATGCTCTGGCGGCGCAACTTGAAGATACTAAACTGGTTGCGACTGCCGAGATCACGTCGATAGCGGAAAGGTCTGGCACAGCGCCATACGCAGATGAAACAAAGACGGGAAGCTATTCTGGAGGAGCTCGAACAAGCGCAAGAGCTTGACGCCCTTCAGGACATTATTGCGGCGCTCAGGGACCATTTTGGCGTTGACCATATGGTGTACCATTGGGTGAGTGCCGCGGGGGATCAATATGGATGTGGCACGTATTCTGACGAGTGGGTGCAACGGTATCTGGAAAAACAGTACATTCGCGTTGATCCGGTAATTGTTGGGTGTTTTCAAAGATTTCATCCTGTTGACTGGAAGCGTTTGGATTGGGCCAACAAGGCGGCCCGCAGCTTTCAGTCAGAAGCCATTTCCTATGGCATCGGCAATCAGGGGTTTACGGTCCCCATACGCGGCCCGCACGGGCAGTTCGCCCTATTTACAGCAAGTCATCATTGCACTGACGATGTTTGGTCTGAATTCACCGAGGGGAACCGGCGCGATCTGATTTTGATCGCGCATGAATTCAATCGCAAAGCGCTGGAGTTTGAACCCGGCCGGCAACCCGAGCATTCCCGCGCGTTATCACCCAGAGAAGTTGATGCCATAACATTGATCGCAATGGGGTATAGCCGCGCGCAAGTGGCCAATTCTCTCTCGATTTCCGAGCATACTCTCCGAGTGTATATTGAATCTGCCAGATCCAAACTTGGGGCTCTGAATACAACCCATGCGGTAGCTAGAGCCATGAGTAGGGGGTTAATTGTGGTCTAAAACGTGAACATTTGCGTACGCTGCATTAGTTTATGGTTAATTCTTTGCCTCTAGCCCTGTTCCCAGCTCGTCAATGGGAAGGGATTGCAAAATGCTCCGCTATATCTATGGGAATGATCTTCACAACTATCCGAAACTTGAACGCACGATGTTTCTGGACAGAGCAGACCAATTCAAAACGCGCCTTGGTTGGGATGTGCATGTCGACGAAAACGGTGAAGAGCGTGATGAATATGACGCCTTGAATCCGCTCTATGTGATTTGGGAAAAACCCGATGGTACGCATGGTGGTTCGATGCGTTTGTTGCCGACCACCGGCCCCTGCATGGTTAATGACCACTTCTTGAACCTGACCGACGGCGTTCGGATTTCCAGCCATCTCATTTGGGAATGCACTCGGTTTTGCCTGTCGCGGGACACGGAACCACGCACGGCGGCGGCTCTGATGCTGGCAGGCGGAGAAGTGATGTGCGGGTTTGGTGTTAAGCACTATGTTGGTGTGTTTGACGCGCGCATGGTGCGGATTTATCGCATGATCGGCTCCTCTCCCGAAGTTCTGGGGTCCGAAGGCACCGGGCGTAACAAGATCAGCGTCGGCCTTTGGGAATTCACCCAAGAGGCACGCGCTGCGGTGGCAGAGCGTGCGGGGCTGCCATTGGAGACATCACGCATGTGGTTCGAGCTGGCCTTTGGGCACAGTCCTCAAGATCTCGCTGCTCAAAAGATTGCGTGACAAAATGCCAAGCATAACTGGCGCTCGTCATGGGCCGACTGTAGGGTCGCCCCATGACAGATACGCTGACTCTTTCGCATGATCAGGCCGAGGCCTTTGACAACATCTCGGACATCCTGCGGGAGGCCGGTGTTGACTTAAACGACACGCTGTTGACGCCTCCGAAAGGAACCAAGTCAGCCGTCGGCGCAGTTCTTGGAAAAGCGGGTTCCGGCAAAACGCTGCTGTTGGCTGAACTTGTCAAAGCACTGGAAGCGGCTGGGGTGGATGTGGTCTCGGGTGATTACGAGGGCAAGCCACGTAAAGACCGGCGAACCTTGGCAATTTTGGCGCCCACGAACAAAGCCGCGAGTGTTTTGCGCATGCGCGGGGTGCCTGCTACCACCATCCACCGGATTATCTATAGTCCGGTATATGACCCTGAGTATGAGCGCATCGCCGAATGGCTGGCAGGTAACGGCGACAAACCCGAGATCGAAGGCCTGAGCGAAGAAGCCTTGAACAGGGCTTTGCAGTTTTATCAACTTCACAAGTCTATTCCTGGAGCATTGGCGGCAGCAGGTTTAAGGGGGTCGGACTTTATCACCGGCTGGAAGAGGCGGGACGAGCCGCTGGACATCGGGTTTGTGGATGAAGCATCCATGCTGGATGATCGTCAGTTTGATGATCTGAAAGAGATTTTCCCGACACTATTATTGTTCGGTGACCCCGCACAGTTGGCGCCCGTGAATCAATCCGGGGCGATGGTCTTTGAGAAACTTCCAGAATCGGCCATACATTCCCTGAGCCGTGTCCATAGGCAAAAGGCAGACAACCCGATTTTGGACTTGGCGCACGCGTTGGCCGATCCACAGTTAGAGTTTCAAGATTTCGAACGGATGATCGAAGAAAAGTCCCGCATAGACGATCGCGTCGTTTTTGCGCAGCGCGTCGAAGTCGATTTTATGGCGCGGTCTCCGGTTTTGGTTTGGAGAAACGCAACCCGAATTCGGCTGATCAATGCGTTTCGCCGCGTCCATGATGCCCCTGCCGATATGTTGCTTGAGGGAGAGCCACTGATTTGTGATGGCATCGAACTTCCGTTAAAGCATCGCAAAAAGCGGCTGGACCTTGAGGCGCGGGGGCTGATCAAAGGCGCGCAAGTTGTCTATCTTGGGCCTGGTCGCAAACCGGGGTTTTCGCGTTTGCACGTGATGGGCGCAGAAGACCCGCAAGTGTCTGCGGCCTCGATTGTGAAAATCGAAATGCCGGATGAAGAAGAGCCCTTTATCCCATATGCGGCGCGCATGGGGGCGGCATTCCTGCATGGGGCGGCCGTCACCATTCACAAATCTCAGGGATCGCAGTGGGAGCAGGTACAGGTGTTTGCACCGGATTTGTTTGTGGCCGCGCGCATGGGGCGCGTCGAGGCAGGACAACCGCTGTGGAAACGTTTGGCATATGTCGCCATTACGCGTGCCCAAGAGCGGCTATATTGGGTGGTGCGCAATTCTCTGTCGCGGCCAAGCGGTCCTTTACGGGTTGATGATCTCAAACCGGCACCTGCCACCCTCACTTTGGAGAGCCAAGAATGAAAAGCATCATCATTACCGGGGCGAGCTCGGGAATTGGTCGGGCGACGGCCGAAGAGTTTCTAAATGCGGGATGGCGCGTTGGACTGATTGCACGCCGTCAGGATCGGCTGCAAGAAATTGCTCAAAACTGGCATAATGCGGTTCCCATGTCGGGGGATGTTACCGATGCCGTGGCAATGGAAACGGCATTTGCCGATTTTGTGGGGCAGGCGGGGCGCTTGGATGTGTTGTTCAACAATGCGGGTTTGTTTGGCGATGCAGGCCCCATCGACGAGATCGATCTTGAAGCGTTTGATCAGGTCATCAACGTCAATATTCGCGGTATGTTTATTTGCGCGCGCCTTGCGTTTGCGCATATGCGTCGCCAGTCTCCGCAGGGCGGTCGTATTATCAATAATGGATCGTTGTCGGCGCATAATCCACGCCCCGGATCCATTTGTTATACGACAAGCAAACACGCGATCACCGGAATGACGCGGTCGCTATCTTTGGATGGGCGCCCGTTTGATATTGCGTGTGGTCAGATCGATATCGGCAATGCCCAAACGGAACTGGTCGACGAGCTGAATGCGCGTATCTTGGCCAAATCTCCGGATGCTGAATTGATGCCGATGATGGATGTCCAAGACGCAGCACGGTCGGTAAAGCATATGGCGGATTTGCCCCCAGAGGCAAACGTGCAATTCATGACCGTAATGGCGACAAAGATGCCGTATATCGGGCGTGGTTAAAGTGCGCGCTAGGTCTGACGGAACATCCGGAAGGCCGCCGAGGCCCCCCAACCAGCCGCAATTGCGATGGCCAAAGACAACAGACCATAGGCCAGCGGTTTTTGGCGTGACAGATTGAACAACCAGCGTTCCAGACCGACCTTGCGGACGTCAATCGAAGTCGAAAAACTCGACACAACTTTGCCACCGCGCGTCAGAAAAATACGTGTTTCATAGTCGCCCTCGGTAAGGTTCGCGGGCATCGCAATCGAGGTCTGAAACAATGTTTGCTGATCGACGATGACGGTGTCCTCGAGCATCTGATACAGACCGCTTTTGCTCCGAATGCGAATAATGGCTTCGGAAAATGTCTGGGCATCTT
Organism: Shimia litoralis; assembly: GCF_005518135.1. Lineage (GTDB taxonomy): Bacteria > Pseudomonadota > Alphaproteobacteria > Rhodobacterales > Rhodobacteraceae > Shimia_E > Shimia_E litoralis. The sequence continues at coordinate 189,042 of NZ_SULI01000001.1, forward strand.
CGACGTTCGTCGGGGCACCCACCGACCGAATGGCCATGGGCAGAGACACCTTGTGTCGCAAATCTTCCACGCTGCTCAGCACGTCGTGAAACGGGCCGCTGGTGGCGACGGCATAAAAACTGGGTGCTGCATCGACATCAACGCTGTCTACGTTGACCCAAATGCCAAGCTTCTTTTCTTTGCGCCGAACAGTGACGGGTTGGTCGGGGCCGGACACCGTAATGACCACCTCAAGAGGCGGCTCTTGCTGAATTTCGGTTTCGCGTTTGACTGCGCCAAAGATCAGGATTTTTGACCCGTCAAAATTTGCGGTGATCGCCACGCGGTTTTGGCTAAGGCCCAAGACCACTTCTTCGGCCAATATTTGGTTGGCGATCAAGGCGAGTAGGACTGAGAGGATCCGTATCATCATCAGTGCCCCCCACTTGCGCCAATAGAGTAGAGTTCGCTGGGTTGTAGCAACAGATCAAGCGCCAACTTTCCGCAGACCGCAAGCACCATAAGTGCCAGCAGGATACGAAGCTGTTCTGCCTTGAGCTTGGTGCCAATGCGTGTCCCGATTTGCGCGCCGATCACGCCACCAACCAACAGCAAGACCGCAAGAGCCATATCCACGGTATAGTTCGTGGTGGCGTGCAAAAGCGTCGTAAAGGCGGTGACAAAGATGATTTGAAACAGCGATGTTCCGATGACAACCTTGGTAGGCATCCCCAAGAGATAGATCATGGCAGGCACCATGATAAAGCCGCCACCAACCCCCATAATAGCGGCCAGAATACCAACGCACAGACCAACAATGAGCGGGGGGATGACCGAGATATACAATCCCGAGACCCGAAACCGCATTTTAAACGGCAGGCCGTGAATCCAGTTGTGGTTTTTGCGTTTGGTTGGGGCCGAGTTTTTGCGAGATTTTCGAATAGCATTCAAGCTTTCGAAAAACATGAGCCCACCGATGATGCCCAGAAAGACGACATAACAAAGCTTGACCAGCAAATCGACCTGACCCTGAGCCTTGAGATAGTTAAACAGCACCACACCCAGACCAGCGCCGACCAACCCGCCGATCAAAAGCACGGTGCCCATCTTGAGATCAACCGTGCGCCTCTTTAGGTGGGCCAAGACGCCGGAAAATGAGGACGCAACGATTTGATTGGCTTCGGTGGCCACAGCCACTGCGGGTGGAATACCAATAAAAAACAAAAGGGGCGTCATCAAGAAACCACCACCTACACCGAACATTCCGGATAACACGCCGACTATTCCGCCCAATCCCAGCAAAAGGAACGCGTTCACAGAGACTTCGGCAATTGGTAGGTATATTTGCATGTAAACTTTTAACTTAATGACAATGTGGGTTACAACCTGCCGACCTTACAAAATGCTGACAGGATTGATGAAATACTGCAACTGGACTTATCCTAACGTTCTTTGACGTAAGGCTCGCCGCCCGCGCGCGGAGGGATGGCTTTGCCCACGAACCCGGCGAGGATTACCACAGTCAAGATGTATGGCAGGGCATCCATGAACTGGACCGGTATCACAAATCCGCCAAGTTCGATGCTTTGGTATCGCAGCGCGACAGCCTGAAGCAAACCAAAGAGCAAGGTTGCAGATAGCGCGTACCAAGGTCGCCACTTGGCAAAGATCAGGGCGGCCAGCGCGATAAAACCGCGACCAGCTGTCATATCTTTAACAAAACCGGCCTGAAGCGCTGTTGCCAGATAGGCCCCTGCGATCCCGCACAGGACACCACAGATCATGACGGCCGCATACCTTAGGCCAACAACCGATACACCGGCCGTATCGACCGCTGCGGGGTTTTCGCCAACAGCGCGCAGCCGAAGCCCGAAGCGCGTACGATACAAGACCCACCACGTGAGAGGTACCATGGCAAACGCGGCATAGACGAGGATGGAATGGCCAGAAATCAGTTCATAATAGAGCGGGCCAAAAATCGGCACTCCCTGCAGCGCGTCGGCGAAGGGGAGCTCGATAGAGTCAAAGCGCGCATTGCCTGAAAGCGACGGCGTACGTCCGCCCTGTTCGAACCAACTTTGGGCCACAAGAACGGTCATACCAGCGGCAAGGAAATTGATGGCAACACCCGAAATCAGTTGATTGCCGCGAAACGTGATCGACGCAAGCCCGTGCAGGCCCGACAAGATCAGCGAGGCCACGATTCCTGCCAACAAACCGATCCAGACGGACCCAGAGGTATAGGCAAACGCCGCCGAGAAAAATGCAGCTGCAAGCATTTTACCTTCGAGGCCGATATCGAAAATGCCGGCGCGTTCTGAATACAAACCGGCAAGGCACGCCAACAAAAGGGGCGTCGCAAGGCGCACGGTCGAGTCGAGCACCTGAAGAAAAGTCATATAGTCCATTATGCTTTCCTCTTACGCAGGGATAGGAACAGCTTTTCAAGTGGCATGCGTACCATATTGTCCAATGCGCCTGTAAACAGAATGACCAAGGCTTGAATAACCACAATCAATTCACGGGGAATGTTCGTCCATAGCGCCAGCTCTGCGCCGCCTTGATACAAAAAACCAAACAGGATTGCGGCCAGAAAGACCCCAAACGGATGGCTGCGCCCCATCAGAGCAACGGCGATGCCGATAAATCCGGCACCTTCGGTCGAATTGAGGATCAAACGCTCGCTTTCACCAAGGGTGGTGTTGACCGACATCATTCCGGCAAGTGCCCCAGAAATCAGCATTGCGATCACTGTGATTTTGACGGGCGATATCCCAGCATACTTGGCACCAGATTCTGAGTGCCCGAGTGCGCGAATTTCATACCCCAACCGTGTGCGCCAAATCAGGACCCAAACCGCAAGACAGGCGGCAACAGCAAGGAAGAACGTGACGTTCGCAGGTGCGCCGCGGAACAGGATATTATCAGCCGTCGAGAACATATCGCGAAACGTTGGCAGGTGGGTCGAAACCGGAAATTTTGCGGATGCCGGATCCATCGCGCCGACGGGTCGCAACATATTCACCAAGACATAGTTCAGAACCGCAGCGGCGATAAAGTTGAACATGATGGTGGTGATCACGATGTGACTGCCGCGTTTGGCCTGAAGATATGCGGGGATCAATGCCCACAGTGCCCCGAACACAGCCGCTCCCACACTTGCCCCGATCAGGGCCAGAGACCAATGTGGCCAAGGGATATACAAACACGCAATCGCCACCCCAAGTCCGCCAAGCATGGCCTGACCTTCGCCACCGATGTTGAACAGCCTTGCATGAAAGGCAACAGCGACAGCGAGGCCCGTAAACATAAAGTTGGTCGCATAGTACAGCGTATACCCCCAACCTGCAGATCGCATCAGCGCGCCTTGCACCATCAGCGTAAAGGCATCAATCGGGCTTTCGCCGATGGCAAGGATCACCAGTGCGGACAACCCCGCAGCCAGCAGCAACGAGATCAGCGGGATCAAGACAATATCGGCCCACTTTGGCATCTTATCCATTGTGCTGTCCTTGCAGTGTGAGATGGTTAAGGCCAATGACCGTGGGTTGGAACGCCATGCACCGCTCTGCGCGCGATACCATGTCACAAGTCAGACGTCTCATGCGGCTTCTCCATCAATGCCCGCCATCAATAGGCCGAGTTCTTTTTCGTCTGTCTGTGCAGGGTCACGTTCGCCCATGACTGTGCCGTCGAACATCACCGCAATTCTATCAGACAACGACATGATTTCATCAAGTTCGACACTGACCAGCAAAATGGCTTTGCCTTGGTCACGCAAGGCCACGATCTGCTGGTGAATGAATTCGATCGCGCCGATATCGACGCCGCGTGTGGGCTGCCCAATCAGCAATAGGTCAGGGTTCCGTTCAATTTCACGCGCCAAAACGATTTTCTGCTGGTTGCCGCCGGAAAAGTTCTTGGCGGCCAGCTTGGGGTCAGGTGGACGCACGTCAAAACGATCCATTTTGTCTTGGGCTTCCTTCTGGATACCGGCGTTATCCATCATCAGGCCCGATTGATAGGCCGGATCATGATGATACCCAAACACCGTGTTTTCCCAAGCAGAGTAATCCATAATCAGACCCTCGCGCTGTCGGTCTTCGGGGACATGGCCAATCCCGACGGCGCGGCGTTCTTGTCCGAGCGTGCCCGCGCTCGAGAGCGCAAGGTCTTGGCCGTTGATGCGGATGGTCCCTGATCCATTGGCGTATCCACCCAACACCTCTAGCAGTTCGGATTGACCGTTTCCGGCCACCCCTGCGATGCCAAGAATTTCTCCTGCACGCACCGTCAAATCAATACCTTTGACACGTGCAACACCTTTGTCGTCAGTGACTTGCAGGTTGTTTACTTCAAGCACGACGTCGCCGGGTGTCGATGGTTTCTTCTCGACGCGCAACAATACCTTACGCCCAACCATCAGTTCTGCCAGATGTTCGGGGCTGGTTTCTGACGTTTTGACCGTGGCCGTCATTTGGCCGCGACGCATCACGCTGACGGTGTCAGTGATATCCATAATCTCGCGCAGCTTGTGCGTGATTAGGATAATGGTTTTACCTTCGGCGCGCAGGCGATCCAAAATTCGGAACAACTGATCGGCCTCGGAGGGCGTCAAAACGCCAGTGGGTTCATCAAGGATCAAAATGTCGGCTTGGCGATACAGCGCTTTGAGAATCTCGACCCGCTGCTGATGTCCGACACTCAGGTTCTCGATCAACGCGTCCGGATCAATATTCAGTTCGTATTCTTGCGCAAGATGCGCCAAAGATTTGCGGGCTTTGGACAGGGAAGGGCGCAAAAGGCGACCATCTTCGGCACCAAGAATGATGTTCTCTAAGACCGAGAAATTTTCGACCAGTTTAAAGTGTTGAAACACCATGCCAATGCCCGCGGCAATTGCGGCTTGGCTGTCCGGGATTTGGGTTTTTGTGCCCTTAATGAAAATCTCGCCTTTGTCGGCTTTGTAAAATCCATACAAAATGGACATCAATGTCGATTTTCCGGCACCGTTCTCGCCGATGATGCCGTGGATGGTTCCCGGCTGAACGGAAATAGAGATATCTTTGTTGGCTTGGACGGGACCAAAGGATTTTGAAATCCCCCGAAGCTCAATTGCTGGCGCGGTCATGCGGGCTCTCCCAATCCGACAAAGCCCACCATGTTGCACAGGCGGCCATCGGAATCACAGTCTATGAAATATTGGCCAAGTTGTGTTTTACCGTCGGGCATTCCAAATTCAACGGTGGCACGCACGTGGGATTTGGTGGTGGATTGGGCCACGACTGTTGCCGTCGCGCCGGGCGCATATTGTGTGTACATCGCGACATAGCTCACCAAAGCAGGCAGATCTGAAATGGGTGTGTCTGTGCGCGGATCAACGTAGTAGAATTTTGTTGGGACACAGTCTTGGATGACGTTGGCACGTGCGCCGTCGTCGGTCATTCCCCATGCGGCGAAAAAATTTTCAATCGCGCTTGGCATCCTGTTCCTTTCGTCATCAAGGCAAACTTGGCGCAAGCCTTGGGTCGCAAGGCGGCCACGATAGCCGCCCTGACGTGTTCATACACCTACAGACAGATTAGAAATCCAGAACAGGGCAGGTGTCGTTGGCGTAATATGATGTGACTTCGATCTCGCCATCGATGATCTTTTGACGCGCCTGATCGACGGATGCCTTCATGTCATCAGAGACCAATGCAGCGTTGTTCTCATCCAGAGCGTATCCAACACCTTCTTCGGACAGACCCAGAATGGTCACACCACCTGTTTCGACGGCATCTCCTGCTTTCATGGCTTCATAAACCGCGACGTCCACACGCTTGAGCATTGAGGTGAGAACCTTGCCCGGATGCAGGTGGTTTTGGTTGCTGTCGACGCCGATAGACAGAATGCCTTCGTCAGCGGCAGTTTGCAGAACGCCCACACCTGTGCCGCCAGCGGCTGCATACACGACATCTGCGCCTTGCGAGATTTGCGCCTTGGTCAGTTCAGATCCTTTTACCGGATCGTTCCATGCGGCGGGTGTTGTGCCTGTCATATTGGCAATGATCTTGGCATCAGGGTTCACAGCTTTGACGCCTTGGGCATAGCCACAACCAAAGTGGCGGATCAAAGGCACGTCCATGCCGCCGACAAATCCGACAGTGCCGGATTTGGACGCCATCGCGGCCATCATACCAACCAAATAAGAGCCTTCGTGCTCGGCAAAGCCGATCTGGCGAATGTTTTCGCCTTCAATCCATGTGACATCAATCACCACGAATTTTGTATCGGGATAGTCAGGCGCGACTGTGGTGAGCGGGTCCGCCATACCAAAGCCCATGGTGATCAGGGGGCTTGCACCCGCTTCTGCAAACCGACGCAAGGCTTGTTCGCGCTGTGCTTCGGATTGCAGTTCAATCTCGAGGTATTTGCCACCGGTTTCATCCGCCCAACGTTTTGCGCCATTATAGGCCGCTTCGTTAAAGGATTTGTCGAACTTGCCACCAAGATCAAAGATCAAGGCAGGTTCGGCCAGCGCAGCGCCAGCTGTCAGGGCCACGGCAGCTGTGGCACCCAGAATTTTGGTCATGAGGGTCATGTATCTCTCCCAAACGGTGATCGGGCCGGTCATTATCGCGCCAGCCCTTTGAAATCAGACAGATCGTAACAGATCATTCCCAAGTTAGGCCGCAGAGGTGCACAAGGGTCAACCCGAATTCGACCAAATGGGCAAAAATCAGAGGTAATCAATCAAAATCAATCGGGTGACGCTAGGGAAGAGTTTTGGCCATAATCAGGGCGCCAACATGCAAACCATCAGTGCGGGTGTAATAGTTTGAGCGCGCACCGGTTTTTGCGTACCCAGCAGAGAGATACAGCGCGATTGCCGCGGTGTTATCTTCGGCGACTTCCAAAAAGGCGGTTGTCGCGCCGCGTTTTTTCGCGGTGTATTCAAATCGCGCAAGCCAATGGCGGGCAAAGCCTTGGCGTCGCAAGCTTGGTAGCGTTGCCAATGTTAACAATTCGGCTTCATCGGCGATGACGCGCCCCAGTGCAAAGCCAGAATCATCCCCCTCCACAAAACTAAAGTCCGAGCCCAAAAGATCGGCAAATTCGGCTTCTGCCCAACTGCGTGTGTTCTCGAATGCTGCAGCATGCAGCGTCGCAAGGTCATGGGGGGTCATGGCAATATTTTCGGGGCTGGATCGCGTGGTGGGGCGGCATCTGCGGCGCGCACATAAAGCGGAGCCGGGCGCACGTATTGCGCTGCGCGTTTGAGGGCGGCGATATGTGCGATATTCGCAACCAGCACTGGGGCGGCTGGGGGGCTTAAGGTCGGCATGTCTGACATGACCGGGCCCTCGACCAATTCGGGGACGCTTGATGGGTCTGACGTCTGAACATACGCACGGTCCCGTGGGGCCGCGACGGCGACACACCACGGTGCAGCATGGCCAAACGCGGTCGCCTCAAAGGTCGATACCCCAACTGCGGGGATATCCAGCGCCAGTGCCAAGCCCCGTGCGGCGGAGACGGAGATGCGGATGCCGGTGAAGTTTCCAGGGCCAATTCCCACGCCAATGGCGTTGAGATCTTTCCAGTCTTTGCCAGCCTCGGCCAGAAGCCCCTCTAGCATAGGCATCAGATATTCGGCTTGCCCGCGTGACATTTCTTTGACGTGATGACCGATTACCTGATCACCGGATACCAAAGCGGCCGCGCAATGCGCGGCCGAAGTGTCAAATCCCAATACCAGTGGTTCAGACGGCAACAGGGCGTACCTCTGTGACTTCGGGAATATAGTGCCGCAGCAGGTTTTCGATGCCCATTTTCAGGGTCAACGTTGACGACGGGCAACCGGCGCATGCACCTTGCATGTGCAAATAGACCACGCCGCGATCAAACCCGTGAAACGTAATATCGCCGCCATCTTGGGCGACCGCAGGACGCACACGCGTATCCAAAAGTTCTTTGATCTGGCCAACGATTTCGCCATCTGGTCCGTCATGTGCCGCATGGCCTGAAGGCGCGGCGGCTTCGCCTGCCATCACCGGTTGGCCGGATTGGAAATGCTCCATGATCGCGCCAAGAATCGCGGGTTTGATATGATCCCACTCGGTGGCTTCTGATTTGGTGACTGTGACAAAGTCATTGCCAAAGAACACACCGCTTACGCCGTTGACGGCAAAAATCCGCGACGCCAGAGGCGACACGCTTGCGCCCTCTGAGGATGGGAAATCTGCAGTGCCAGTTTCAAGCACGGTCTGGCCGGGCAAAAACTTGAGCGTTGCAGGGTTTGGTGTGGACTCGGTTTGAATAAACATGACAGGCGCACCTTTTCTTACGTGCCAAAGATATGCGCCTGCGATGGCAAAGTGTCAAGGTTTAGAATTATTCTAAATTGGGGCGCTGGTGGTCAGAAATACTCTTTCGCCTCAGGTGATGGCCTCCAGCCGCTCTTTGGACAGGTCCCCGGGTACGACAGTAACTGGGATGGGGAGGCTGCCGGAATTTCGCGACATCTGGGTCACCAAGGGGCCAGGACCCTTTTTGTCATTTCCAGCGCCAAGCACGAGCACGCCAATTTCGGAATCTTCACGAATATGGTCCAGAATTTCATCTACGGTTTCGCCTTCGCGTATCACAAGCGTGGGATCGACACCTTGTTTGTCCCGCATCCACTTGGCGAACACCTCAAAGTGGGCGTGGATACGTTCGCGAGCTTCTTCGCGAAAGACGGCTCCAACCCCAATCCAGTGATTGAACTCGTCAGGCGGAATAATTGATAGAATTTCCACTCCACCATTGGTGCGCGCAGCCCGCATCGCCGCAAATCGCATTGCATTCAAGCATTCACGACTGTCATCTAAGACGACAAGAAATTTACGCATACTCTGTCTCCTTGGAGTTTGAACATGGCGCTAAGCCCGCAATAGCGCAATCCCGAATGTCACGTTGACGGTTCTGAAAGTGCCCAGTCCCAATACATATCGCGCACGCGACGGGTCGTGGATCCGACCTGATATTGCTGATCGTCAAAGGCAGTGACGGGGGTGATTTTGGACATGTTCCCCGTGACGAAGATCTCGTCCGCGCCCTCAAAATCTTCAAAAGACAGCACGGTTTCATGTACGCGCATGCCATCCGCACGCATGTTCTTGATATGGCGTGCACGGGTGATCCCCGCGAGAAACGTCCCATTGGGCACGGGTGTAAAGACCTCGCCGTCTTTGACCATAAATACATTGGATGTCGCGGTTTCCGCAACGTTGCCGATGGCGTCTGCGACCAGCGCATTTGCAAACCCTTTTGAGCGGGCTTCGGCCAGCATGCGGGCATTGTTCGGATACAGACAGCCTGCTTTGGCATTCACCACCGCGCTTTCCAAAACTGGACGTCGAAACCGTGTGCGCGTCAGGGTCGTCGTGCTCTCGGCGGATGCCATTGGAATGGCCTCAAGTGAAATGGCAAAACCTGTGGTGTCTTGGCTTGGGGCGATTGCACTGGTGGTCATATCAGCGTCGACCCCCCAGTACATTGGGCGAATATACACCGCCTCGGATTTGTCAAAACCCTTCAGGCCCTCTCGGGTGATGGCCAGCATATCTTGCGTTGTTACGGTGGGGGCCAGCATCAATGCCTTTGCCGAACGATTGACCCGCGCAAGGTGAGCCTCAAGGTCTGGCGTCAATCCGTCAAAGAAACGCGCGCCGTCAAACACGGTGGTCCCCAACCAAGCCCCATGATCGGCCGCATTGATGACGGGGATATCGCCGTCATGCCATGTGCCGTTGAAATAGGTCCGAATCTTTTGCCCGATGGCCATTGGTATTGCTCCCTCGCTCTGTCGCGGAATGCTAGTCTTGCCCGCTAGCGAGGTCCATATCTAAAGCACCGCGAAGGTGGCGAGAGTGCGATGTGGCTGGCGCATCATGCCCGAACGAAATTCCCCTCCGGCGGGGGCGCCGAAGGGGGAAACGTCATGAAAATTTTCTGTGGTGAAATGCGTAGGGGGCCTAGCCGATTAGGCCACCATCGGTGCGGCGCACCGCAAACACACCCGAACGTGGCACCGAAGAGCCGCCGCGTGGGAAATGCGAATTCCCTTTTTCACCAGGATGCTGGATGCCGACAAACATGGTGCGACGGTCAGGTGACCAGCAAAGGCCAGTGACTTCGCATTCTTTGGGGCCGACCAAGAAGCGGCGGATTTCACCGGTTGTGGTGTCGCCGCAAAGCATTTGGTTGTTACCCATACCCGCGAAGTTACCTTCATTGGAGTATTTGCCGTCTGTCTGGATCCACAACAGGCCGGTCGAGTCAAAGGCCATGCCATCTGGGCTGTTGAACATATTGCCAGAGTTGATGTTTTCCGAGCCCGCATAGGCGTCGTCATGCACATCTGGGTTGCCTGCCAAAGCATACAGATCCCAAGCAAACCCGTCTGCTGCATGATCGGCATTGTCCGGCACCCAGCGCAGGATTTGACCGTACCGGTTGTCGTCGCGCGGGTTCGGGCCGTTGACGGATGTATCATCACCGCCTTTGTTGGGCTTCTTGCCGCGGTTTTTGTTGTTGGTCAGCGCAACATAAGATTCAACCTTGGTCGGGTTTACGGCAACCCACTCAGGGCGATCCATTGTGGTGGCTCCAACCGAAGAGGCCGCCTGACGGGTGTGAATGCGAATTTCCGCCTCGGTCATACCAGTGGTGTCTGGTGTCAACGCCAACCATTCGCCCCGCAGGTCATCGTGGAACTTGGCGACATACAGCGCCCCAGTTTCCAGCAAATCGGAATTGTCGCCAGTTGCTGAATATGTACCTTCGGACACAAAACGGTACAGGAACTCGCCACGTTCGTCATCACCCAGATACACTACGGCTTTGCCATTTGCGGCTATCACGACTTCTGCGTTTTCGTGTTTGAAACGGCCCAATGCGGTGCGTTTTTTCGGCGTAGAGGTTGGATCGAACGGATCGATTTCTACCACATAGCCTGCACGGTTCGGCTCGTTCGGGTTCTTTGATACATCAAAGCGCTCGTCGACTTTGGCCCAGCCATATCCCCAGTCTTTTGAGGAAATGCCATACCGCTTGAGCTCGGCGCTGACAGCGTGATCTTCGTCCGCGGCAGAGAAGTAACCGTTAAAGTTTTCTTCGCACGTCAGATAGGTACCCCAAGGTGTTTCGCCGTTGCCACAGTTGTTCCATGTGCCCAAGGCCTTTGTGCCACTGGGGTCGGCATCAGTTTTCAAAAGATCATGACCTGCGGCGGGGCCAGTCAATGCGATTTCGCTGCGCGGTGTGATGCGACGGTTCAGATCGCTATCTTTGACCACTTGCCAATGGCCCGCTGTGTCCTGAGCAACTTCAAACACAGAGATACCGTGGGCCATCATGCCCTTTTCGATGTCGTCAGCGTCTGCTGGCTTGCCCTCAGGGCGATTGCCCCAGATTGTCTTGCGGTTGGTGTATTCATTGTTGACGGCCATGACGGTGCGACCGTTTTTGGTAAAGGTCGACATGCCGTCGTTGTTATCGCCAAAAGCGCGCGCCTGACTTGCGGCGGTGCCGCGTGTGGCGTCGTCGAATTCTGGTGTGTCTGAAAACAGTGGGTCACCCCATTGGACAACGGGCTCCCATTCGAAGCCCTTAGGCAATGTGATCGTGTCCGAGGTGTTTGTTGGGATTTGAGCAAAGCCAAAACGGTCCGCAGCTTGTGCATCGCGTGTCAGGGCTGTTGTCCCCACGAGGAAGCTGCCCAACCCAAAGGTCAAGACACCGCCAAGAAATCCGCGACGGGACAGAGCCGTATCAACGATTTGGTCAAAATCGGTTTCTTCAGCGCGTGGATTGATCAGTTCATCATGTGCGTCAAATGACAGGTCTTCGCGGTCCATCCCTGGCTCCCTAGCTTGGTTACAGGCATCCTCTTGATGCTCAACCTGTCTGCTACGCTGCCATGGATTCACTTTTATGTCTTTGATATATCCGTTTTGTGACAGCACAGCTGACATGCGCTGACGCCGAGCAACGCGAGGCCACGCCCAACCAGAAGAACTGCCGTCCGGCAGTGAAGATGGGCGGGAGAGAGCCCCCGATATCTCGGAGGCTCTAAGGGTGGATCAGGACGAGACCATACCCACAATATCATAGGTTTTCGCCAAAATTGGCGCTGCGATGGCGCGTGCGCGCGTGGCTCCGTCGCCCAAAATCTTGTCGATCTCGGCTGTATCGTTCATCAAACGCGCCATTTCCGTGGAAATCGGTGCAAGCTTTGCAACAGCAAGGTCCGCCAGCATGGGCTTGAATTCGGAAAATTGCTTGCCGCCGACATCACGCAGAACCTCTTCGACCGTCATGTCAGCAAGGGCCGCATAGATATTGATGAGGTTACGGGCATCCGCGCGCGCCTCCAATCCTTTGGCTTCAGAGGGCAGGGCATCCGGGTCGGTTTTGGCTTTGCGGATTTTCTTGGCGATCGTATCTGCATCATCCGTCATATTCAGGCGTGATGCATCAGACGGATCAGATTTTGACATCTTCTTTGATCCGTCGCGCAAGCTCATGACGCGGGTTGCCGTGCCTTCAATGACGGGCTCGGTGATCGGGAAGAAATCGACACCAAAGTCGTGGTTGAATTTGGTGGCAATGTCGCGTGTCAGTTCCAGATGCTGTTTCTGGTCATCGCCCACAGGCACATGGGTCGCGTGATATACCAAGATATCTGCCGCCATCAGCGCGGGATAGGCAAATAGCCCCAAAGACGCATTTTGGGCATTCTTGCCCGCCTTGTCCTTGAACTGTGTCATGCGTTGCATCCAACCCATGCGCGCCACACAATTGAAGATCCAAGCAAGCTGGGAATGCTCGGGAACTTGCGACTGATTGAACAAGATCGATTTTGCAGGGTCCAGGCCTGACGCAATAAATCCGGCACAGAGTTCACGTGTGGCATGTTTCAACTTGGCAGGGTCCTGCCAGACGGTAATCGCGTGTAAATCTACCATGCAATATACGGTTTCGATGCCGGTATTTTGCATGTCGACAAACCGCTTCATGGCACCAAGATAATTGCCGAGATGCAAGTCGCCAGAAGGCTGGATGCCAGAAAAGACACGTGGGGCGAAGCTGGAAGACGTTTGGACCGCCTCAGTCATGGGATTTCTCCGTCTGGATTAAAAGGTTCTGTTGCCTTACCCATGGCATTAATCGCCGTCAAGGAGAGCAGTATGCACCAAGAAACCGAGAAACAGAGTCCGATAAATCCGTTGCCACCTGTCGTGGTGGCGCTGTTCTTGCTGATCATCGGCATTGAAATAGTGTTCTGGCTCGGCAGCCAAGGCATCATTGGCGGGCCATCCGCGGTCGGATGGCGCTTGGCCGCCTTACAAAAATACGCGTTCATCGCAGAGGTCTTTCGCTGGATGCTCGACAGTGGCGTGTGGCCGGTCGAGCATCTTATTCGCTGTGTGACCTATCTGTTCGTGCATGCAAACCTGACCCACGCGGCCTTTGCCGGGGTGCTATTGCTGGCGATGGGAAAAATGGTCGGAGAGGTATTTTCCGCCATTGCCACATTGGCGGTGTTTATTCTGTCGGGTGTGATTGGTGCCTTGGTCTATGCGATGGTCTGGTCGCATGGGGCCCTTTTGATTGGGGCCTATCCCGGTGTGTATGGCCTGATCGGGGCATTCACATTTCTGCTGTGGACACGGCTTGGGGAAATGGGGGCCAATCAGGCCCGCGCATTTTCCCTGATTGGTATTCTTGTTGGAATACAATTGTTGTTTGGGCTGATCTTCGGTGGCAACGGTGATTGGGTTGCGGATGTCGCCGGATTTGCCACAGGGTTCTTGATGTCGTTCTTTTTGGCTCCTGGGGGATGGGCGAAAATTCGAAGCTATATCCGCCGTCAGTGATGCGCGTAAAAAGGGCGTACAGCAGCACTGTACGCCCTCATCATCTGACCTGTTTAGGCTTCGTCTTTGCGTGCCAGAGCCAAGGCGATCATGCTGACACCGTTGGACAAAAGCTCAACCGCCAACAAAACGCCGAGGGCGACAACCGCCGACCCGGGAATGTTCGACAGAACCATGAACCCCAACACCAGTGACACGGCACCAGAAACCAAGACCGCCCATTTGAGTGGCGAACTTGGGACTGCAAATCCGACGATCACTTTGAAAATCCCTGACACGGCAAACATAAAGCCGACAACGACAGTAAGTGCGACCATCCCCTGAAGCGGTTCGCCCAGAATGTTGATCCCCAGAAAGAGCGCAATAACCCCAAGCAAGATTGCCCAAAGCTTGCCGCCCCATCCTTCTGCGCGCACACCGTCAAAGATTTGCAGAACACCCAAAATGGCGAATGACCATCCCGCGATCGCTGTGGCGACCAAAGAGGCGCCAAACGGATTAAACATCGCCATCAAGCCAGCGATCAACGAAAGCACCCCGATGATAAGCATCGTGACCCAGTTATTCATGTGTTTTCCCCTCACAATTGTACTGTGTGGGTGCAGAAGACCCTGAAACGGGCATTCGGGCAATGAAAATATTACTTTTGCAGATATGTTCACCGTCGCGTTTTAGGCGGACCTAGCTGCGTGATCGCCGGAAATCTGACAGACGGAAGGCGCCAATCAACTGGCCAAACGCAAAATATGTCACAGTGCCAGAGCCCACCAACAAAGCCAGCGCCAGATACCGCCACCCCTGTGTGCCCAGCATCGGACCCAGAAGCAGGGTCGCCAGCCACAGCTCTGCACCCATCACGATCGATGCGGCGCAAATGCGGGGCATTCTCTTGCGAAAACGCGCGTCAAAACGGGCGACATATCCCATTGGCGCAGCGCCGCGGGCCAAGAGCCCAACCATGACCCAGCCTGCCAATGTTGTTGCAATTGCCGGGGCAATCCATCCGACAACCGGCGCAAGGCCAACCGCCACAAGCGCATTTACCGCCATGGCCCAAAGCGCATAGCGAAACGGGCTTTTGGTGTCTTCACGTGCAAAAAACAGCGGTTGCAGAATTTTCTGAAGGACAAACGCAGGCAGTCCCAGACCATAGATCGCAACGGCGACAGCGATCGCAGCACTATCATCCGCGGTCGCGGCCCCACGTTCAAACAGGACCGACACCAGCGGCAGAGGGATAATCATCAGGGCCACAGCGGACGGGATGGTCAATGCCAGAGAAATCTCTCCGGCGCGCGAAAATGCGGTGCGTGCGCCCGTGTCGTCATTCGCTTTTAGGCGGCGGGACAGATCGGGCAACAAGACGATCCCCACAGCAATGCCGACAACACCAAGTGGCAACTGATAGAGACGGTCAGCGGTAAACAACCATCCGACGGCCCGGTCAAAATACGATGCCACCTGTTGTCCGACCAAAAGGTTGATCTGGACAACGCCTCCGGCCAAGGCCGCTGGAACGGCCACGCGCACAAGGTGTTTCATTTCGGGCGACCAGCGGGGGCGTTGAATGCGCATGGTAAAACCAGCGCGTTTTGCGGCCACCAGCAACAACACAAGCTGTGCAATACCGGCAATTGGCACCATCAGGATCAAGGTGCGTGCCACGTCCGCACCAGTGTAAGACGCGACCACAACGCCGCCAATCAACAGAATATTCAAAAGCACGGGGGCGGCTGCGGCGGCAGCAAACCGTCCTGTGGCATTCAAGACGCCGGACAAAAGCGCTGCCAGCGAGATAAACAGAATATAAGGGAAGGCATATCGGCCAAATTCGACAGACAGTGCAAATTGATCCTGACCTTTGAATCCCGATGCCAAAAGCCATACCAGCCACGGCATCGCCGCTTGGGCCAGTATGGTCAGCACGATCAGGACTGTCGCCAATCCAGCAAAGGCTTCTCTGGCAAAGCCCAACGCGTCTTCCTTGCCCTCGACCTTTTTTGAGAACATCGGCACAAAGGCCATATTGAATGCGCCCTCGGCGAAAAAGCGGCGGAACATATTGGGTAGGCGAAACGCGACGACGTACGCTTCGTACAGTGGGCCCGTGCCCAGCAGAGCCAAGATCAGCGCGTCGCGCACAAACCCAAGGACACGGCTGGCCATCGTCCAGCCACCGACGGTCAGAAAACTGCGCATCAGTCGAATGGGTTTCACGCGCGCGCCCTCTTTGCGCCCTGCTCAATCGCCTCACGCAGTTTCTTCTCAAGCGTGCTTTGTTTGCCAGAGGTGTGAAATTTTAGCCCAAACATGTCTTTGACGTAAAAGCTGTCCACGACTTGTTCGCCGTATGTGGCGATCACTGCGCTGGCGATATACACGTTTGCGTTGGCCAAGGCTCTGGTCAGGTCAAACAACAATCCCGCGCGATCACGGGTGTCTACTTCGATGATTGTATAAATCTCGGAGCCTTCATTATCAAAGGTGATCGTTGTGGGCACTCGGAATGCACGCTCGCGCTTTTTGATAGCGTCCCGCGACTTGATGGCCTCGGTTGGCACCACCTCGCCCTTGAGCGTGCGTTCAATCATTCGTGACAGGCGTTTGAGGCGGTTCGCCTCATACGGTTTGCCCTCGGCATCCTGTACCCAGAATGCCGCCGTGGCATAGCCGTCTTTGGACGTATAGGTGCGTGCGTCGACAACATTCGCCCCGACAAGCGCAAGCGCTCCGGCAAGGCGGCTGAAAATGCCAGGATGGTCCGCGATGGCAAAACACACGCGTGTGGCATCGCGATCTTCATCCGGGTGCAGGTCAATGCGGATTTCGTCGTCTGCAATGTCACGCAGCAACCCTGCAAACACCACATGCGCAGTAATATGGAGCCCTTGCCAATAAGGGTCATAATGGCGCGTGGTCTCTTTTTTCACATCTTTCGGTGGCCATGCACTGAGCTCTTGGCGAAGCTTTTTCTTGGCCTCGGTGCCCCTGTTTTCGCGACTGATGGCTTCGATGCCATTTTCCAGAACGATACGGGTTTGACGATACAGACCGCGGATCAGCGCGGCCTTCCAGTTGTTCCATGTGTCAGGCCCGACGCCGCGAATGTCACAGACTGTCAAAACCGTCAAAAGGTTTAGCCGATCGACGCTTTTTACGGCTTTGGCAAAGCCCCGAATGGTGCGCGGGTCGGCGATATCACGCTTTTGCGCCGTGTCCGACATCAATAGGTGATAGCGTACAAGCCATTCCACGGTTTCGCTATCGGCTTTGTTCAATCCAAGATTTGGCGCCACCTTGCGCGCAATCTGAGCGCCAAGGATCGAATGATCCATGTCGCGGCCTTTGCCGATATCGTGCAGCAACATCGCAACCATCAATACCTTGCGGTTGATACCGGTCTTGAGAATTTCGGACGAAATCGGCAACTCGATCTCAAGTTCTTCGCGCTCGATCTGGGCAAAATTCGAGATCACCTGAATGGTGTGTTCGTCCACGGTATAAGAATGATACATGTTGAATTGCATCATCGCGACGATGGGTTCGAACTCTGGCACAAATGCAGATAAAACGCCCAGCTCATTCATGCGGCGCAACGCGCGCACCGGGTTTCCATGTTTCAACAAAAGTCCAAGGAAAATGCGCTGGGCCTCTTTGTTGGCGCGCATTTCGGCATCAATCATATCCAGATTTGCCGTGACCAGACGCATCGCGTCTGGGTGAATCAATAATCCGGTCCGCAGGCCTTCTTCGAACAGGCGCAGCAGGTTGAGGTTATCCGCAAGAAAGACATCGTCATCCTGAATGGCCAAACGGTTATGAATGACCGTGTATCCTTTCTTGATGCGTGGCCGGCGCCGAAACAAACGCTCGTATAAGGGGGCAGATTTTGTATGTGCGGCCTCAAGCTTGGTCAACAGAATACGCGTCAGATTGCCAACGGCCGTGGCATGCCGGAAGTAATCCTGCATGAAATGTTCAACCGCGCGCCTCCCACCTTTGTCGGTGTATTGCATCCGTTGGGCGACAAGCACCTGCATGTCAAACGTCAGCTGCTCGACCGGGCGTCCGGCAAGAATATGCAGATGGCCACGGGTGGCCCACAAGAAGCGCTCGGCCTCAGAAAATAGGGTGAATTCGTCTTCTTCAAACAGCCCAAGATCCACAAGTTCGGCAACGGTGTGCACGTGGTAAACATACTTTGCGATCCAAAACAGAGATTGTAGATCGCGCAGGCCGCCTTTGCCTTCTTTGATGTTTGGTTCGACGACGTATCGCTCGCCCTGTTTTACGTGACGTGCGTCGCGCTCTGCCAGTTTGGCTTCGATGAAGTCGCGCTCGGTGCCTTTGAAAAGGTCATTATACAGACGCGTTTCAAGCTCTTGGGCGAGGGAGGCGTCGCCCCTAAGAAACCGGTTTTCAAGTAATGCGGTGCGAATGGTGTAATCTTCTGTTCCCAAACGGATACAGTCTTTGATTGTTCGCGAAGCATGCCCAACCTTAAGCCGCAAATCCCAAAGGATATAAAGCATTGTTTCGATGACACTTTCGGCCCATGCGGTGATTTTGTAGGGCGTCAGAAACAGCAGGTCTACATCAGATTGCGGCGCCATTTCGCCGCGTCCATATCCACCAACCGCAAATAGCGCGATGCGCTCGCCTTCGGTGGGATTGGGTAGGGGATGAATATGTGTGGTCGCCATGTGGTGCGCCGCCCCCACCAGACAATCGGTGAGCCACGTATAGGCCCGCGTCATACGGCGCGCGGCAAATGGGTTGGCTGTAAAAGCCTCTTCGATGGCGGCAGTGCCTGATTTACGGGCTTCATTGAGCACCTGCACGATATCAGCACGCAGCGCCATATCATCCGTATGGGTCTGCGCTGCCGTTTCCAATCGCGCAGAAATAGCTGCGCGATCAAAAATGTCGTCTGCGGGGCAAATCAGATCTGATTGCGGATCTGGAAGCAACATCGGCGTTGGCTTAGAGGCCGGCGCTGCCGAAACGTGTTGGGGCAGGGTCAATGATTACCACTTTCTTATCGCGGATTGTGGCCACAGCCAGCCCGCGTTCATTTGTACCATCCGAGCGCAGCCGGAAAATTCCGTTCACGCCCTGAAACCCTGCACTTTGTGTCAGGGCACTGCCGGTTAATGCATTGGATTTTCCTGCTTTGGCCAGTGCGCCGATCGCCGCAATGCCGTCATACGCCAATCCGCCAATCGGATGGGGCAGTCCACCATAAGCCTGTGCATAGCGGGTTTGGAATTTTTGGCTCAGACTTGGGTCTGGCATTGCAAACCAGCCGCCCTGCACACCTGGCAGTGCAAGCGTTTGCGCAGGGATATCCCAACGCGTCAGGCCGATGAACTGCGTGGTCAGCGGGCTCATGCCTGCTTCTGGCAAAAGCTGCGAAAACAGCGGCAACGCCCCCGAGGTATCCGCCGTGAGGAACAATGCGTCAGGTTTTGTATCTGCAGCCGTCGTCGTGATTTTGCGGACTGCGTTCACCACACCTTGTTGCGAAAACTCATAGCTGACAGAGCCGGCATTGGTCGCAAATGAGTTGTTGATCGCGGCGCTGATGGCGCTGTTTCCTTGCTGGCCCGAGACGTTATTGGCATGCGCGATCATGAAGTTGCTTTTGCCGTGTTTGGTCGCGTAATCCACAAGACGCGACGCCGTGTTGGAAAACGTTGGCCCCAAAACAAAGACGTTTCCGCCTGCAATGGTGGTGTTGTTTGAGAACGACAGGACATTGACACCTTTGCTGGCAACCCCGACGCCTACGGCGTTGGCGGCTTCTGCAAAGACAGGACCCAGAATAATTTTCGCGCCCTCATCGACCGCTTTGATGGCGGCTTGCTGTGCGGTTCCGGCGTCGGCAGCCGTGGCATACACGCGCAAATCGATGCTGACGCCACTTAGGTCGGCAATGGCAAGACGTGCTGCATTTTCAAGGCTTTGCGCCAGAACGGCATCCCCCGATCTGCTGGATCCTTTGGGGATCAACAGCGCAACGGGGATCGGTTTGCTGGTGTCAATAGATGGCCCACCCCCGACACCGGGTTCACAGGCAGACAGCCCCAATAGGGCAAGGGCCGCAACAGCCCCTTTCAGAAAACGTCGCGTAGAGATAAAACGGGCCAACATCGAAATTCCTTGCATACTGGGCGGAGAGGGTGCACCGCTTTGGCGTCCCCCGACCGGTTGGGGAAGATCATAAACGACACAAGATGCGGGTCCAGCTTTGAATCATCAAATCCATAGATTACAGTCAGGGTTGTACTTTGTCGCCACACCCATTGGGACTGCCAGAGACATCACGTTGCGTGCGTTGGACGTTTTGGCCAGCGCCGACGTTATTGCAGCAGAAGACACGCGGTCCATGCGCCGGTTGCTGGAAATTCATGGGGTTCCGTTGGGGGATCGGCCTGTTTTGGCCTATCATGACCATTCCGGTGCCAAGGCGCGCGAAAAGCTTATTGGCTTTCTGGCAGCGGGGAAATCGGTGGCCTATGCGTCTGAGGCAGGCACGCCGTTGATTGCCGATCCGGGATATCATCTGGCCAAAGATGCGGCGGCCGCAGGGTATCAGGTGACCTCGGCACCCGGACCATCGGCCATCATCACCGCGCTGACACTGGCGGGCTTGCCCACGGATGCGTTTTTCTTTGCGGGTTTTTTGCCCAATGCCAAAGGGGCGCGTCGCACTGCGCTTGAGGCGGTGCGGGACGTGCCGGGGACACTGGTGTTTTACGAATCTCCGCGCCGGACCGGCGAGATGCTCAAGGACGCCGCGCGCGTTCTTGGGGGGACGCGCGACGCAGTGGTCTGTCGTGAGCTCACCAAGAAATTCGAAGAAATCAAGCGCGGCACCCTCGAGAGTTTGGCCGAAGACATCGGCGGCGCGGCACTCAAAGGCGAGGTGGTCGTGCTGATTGATCGCGCAGGCAGCGAAGCCGTTGACGAGGGTGATATTGAAACTGCGCTTGAGACCGCGCTTGAAAACATGTCGGTGCGTGATGCCGCCGATAGTGTGGCCAAAGCATACGGTGTGAATAAACGGAAAATTTATAGTCTGGCGCTAAAACTCTCTGCGAAATAGCGATAGAGACAAATCCTATGCAACTGAATCCGCTGGCGCAGCCCTGTACGCCCAGCCCTGTACGCCCAGCCCTGTGCGCCGTGATCGCGGTAAACGGGCCTACCTCTCGGGGGCCGCAGCAGAACAGAGCGTGGAGCGGCACTATGTTCGTCATGGCTGCGTCGTGGCGGCGCGGCGGTGGCGAAGCGCGGATGCGGAAATTGATCTTGTGGTACGCGATGGGGACGTCGTTGTGTTCATCGAGGTGAAAAAATCTGCGTCTTTTGAACGCGCCGCGCAAAGTCTTGGCGCCCGCCAAATTCAGCGCATTCAGTTAGGTGCTGCGGCCTTTTTGGTGCAGGAACCGCATGGCGAATTGACCGAATGTCGGTTCGATGTGGCCTTAGTGAACGCAACAGGTGAAATTCAAATTCTGGACAACGCATTCTGACGGGGCATTGCAAGGGCGCGCGGCTTGGGCCATGTAATGGGCAAGCTATTCAGAGGACTGCCCATGAAAATTGCGTTTCAAATGGACCCGATCACATCTGTTGATATCAATGCCGACAGTTCCTTTCGCCTTGCCGAAGAAGCGCAGGCACGAGGCCACGAGTTGTTTTATTACTCACCTGATATGCTGGCCTATGAAGAGGGTCGCATCACAGCGCGCGGGCAATCGATGACGGTACGCCGCGAGCAAGGTAATCATGTGGACTTGGGGCCTGTCACCCATGTTGATCTGGCTGATTTCGATGTGGTTTGGCTGCGGCAAGATCCGCCGTTCGACATGCATTATATTACGTCGACACATTTGTTGGATCGGTTGATGCCGGGCACTTTGGTGGTGAATGATCCGTTTTGGGTGCGCAACTATCCTGAAAAATTGTTGGTTCTGGATTTTCCGGACCTGACGCCGCCAACCACAATTGCCCGTGACCTTGAAACCATCAAGGCGTTTAAGGCCAAGCATGAAGACGTCATTCTTAAGCCGCTCTATGGGAACGGTGGTGCGGGCGTGTTCCGTCTGGATGCCAATGATCGGAATTTGACGTCACTGCACGAGCTTTTCACCGGATTCAGCCGCGAGCCGCTGATTGTGCAAAAGTTCCTTCCTGACGTTAGCAATGGCGACAAACGCGTAATTTTGGTGGACGGCGAACCCGTCGGCGCGATCAACCGTGTTCCTGCCAAGGGCGAAACCCGGAGCAATATGCATGTCGGAGGGCGCCCTGAAAAAGTCGGCCTGAGCGCGCGTGACAAGGAAATCTGCGCCGCAATTGGCCCATTGCTCAAGGAAAAAGGGCAAGTGTTTGTGGGGATCGACGTGATTGGTGATTATCTCACAGAAATCAACGTGACCTCGCCGACAGGCATTCAGGAACTCGAGCGGTTCGATGGCGTGAATATCGCAGAGAAAATCTGGCAGGCCATTGAACGACGCAAAGAGGGATAGCTATACCTCTTTGGCGAGCGGCCCGAGGCGATAACTGACCGCCTCGGCGATATGGGGTTTGCGCACGTCGTCACTTGCATCAAGATCGGCGATTGTGCGCGCGACCCGCAAGACACGGTGATATCCACGTGCGGAGAGGCCGAACTTTTCTGCGACCCTCAGTAAAAATGTGCGGCCTTCAGGATCAGGGGCGGCGGTTTGGTCAAGCGCGTCGTGATGCGCTGTGGCATTCATGGTCTGGTTTGAGACTGTCGCAAATCGCTGTTTTTGGCGCTCGCGGGCTGCGGCCACACGTTTGGCCACGGTCGCCGAGGTATCACCGCTTTTTTCAAGATCAAGGTCGCGGATGTCCACTGGAGGTACGTCAATTCGCAAATCCAAACGGTCGATCATTGGGCCTGAAATGCGCCCCAAGTAGTCTTCACCACAGTTTGGTGCGCGAGAACATGCACGTGCAGGGTCATACAGGTGGCCGCACTTGCACGGGTTCGCCGCCGCAATGAGCATGAACCGCGAGGGATAAGACACATGTGCGTTTGCGCGTGCCACCATGACTTTGCCAGTTTCAAGAGGTTGCCGAAGCGTTTCAAGCACCGCACGCGAGAATTCAGGGAGTTCATCCAGAAACAGAACGCCGTTATGGGCAAGACTGATCTCGCCCGGTTGGGCGCGCCGGCCACCGCCGACGATTGCGGCCATGCTCGCTGTGTGGTGGGGTTCGCGAAATGGCGGGCGTCTGGAAATGCCGCCCTGATCCAACAAGCCGGAAATCGAATGAATCATAGATGTTTCAAGGGCTTCCAATGGGGTTAGTGGCGGCAATATACCCGCAAGCCGTGCGGCCAACATGGATTTTCCAGATCCCGGTGCGCCCGTCATCAGAAAATGGTGCCGACCGGCGGCGGCGATTTCCAAGGCGCGTTTGGCCCTTTCTTGTCCTCTGACATCACGCAGATCCAATTGACCGGAATCTGCGATGACTTCGCCTGGCTCGCAAGGTGCAAGCGGCGATTGCCCAGTGTAATGACGCACGACGTCAGCAAGGCATCCGAGCCCAAACACCTGTGCATCTCCGACCCATGCGGCCTCGGGACCAGAGGCGCGCGGGCATAGCAACGTGCGTTGTTCTTCTGCTGCCAATACTGCGGCGGGCAGCGCGCCAATCACGGGAACCAAGGTGCCGTCCAAAGACAGCTCGCCCAGTGACACGGTGCCTTCTATGGAGTCCGGAGGCAGCACGTCGATGGCCGCCAATAAGGCAAGCGCAATTGGAAGGTCAAAGTGGCTGCCTTCTTTGGGTAAATCCGCAGGAGACAGGTTAATCGTGATACGCTTGGAGGGAAGGGCAATTGCCATGGCATTCAGGGCGGCCCTGACGCGTTCGCGGGCTTCGGATACCGCCTTGTCAGGAAGACCGACAATTGAAAATGCCGGTAGGCCTGCGGACACCGCGCATTGCACTTCGACGAGATGGGCGTCGACGCCTTCAAATGCAACGGAATAGGCGCGCGCCACCATGTCGGATGTCTTTCGTCAAGGGATGACGGACACGATATCCAGACATGGTTAGCGAAAAGTAAATGGGACCGCTATGCGTTGAGCAAACTCATAAATGCGGGCCACGCCTCGGGATCTGCGACGGTTTTGTCACGACAGAACGCATTGCAAAATCCAATGCGGCGCCCGTCGATTTCAAGCACATGCGTGACGGATGCGCCGGAATATGGACACGCCTCATTTTCAGAATCAGTCCCGCCCACGGCTGCAGCGGGCAACGGTGCGGGGCCGGGCCATGGTCGTGTGTCATATGTTTGTGCATAGCGTTCCAGCGTCGCACCAGACACGAGGCCCATCGCGCGCCACCTGCGGAATGCCGGGTCCGCAAGATGGGTTTGCACATAGGCTTTGGATGCCGCAGAGACAGGAAGATCATAGCCTGCGATACGGGCGGCGACAGGCGCGTAAAAGGCATCTGCGATACTATATTGACCCAATAGCCAAGGCCCCTTGGTTGTTCGAATTGCGCGCGCGTGATCCCAAAGCGTTTCGAGCCGCGCGATGTCCGTAAGGACGTCCTCTGACGGGGATGTGTTGATGTAGGCGGTGCGCAAATTCATCGGGCATGCCGCGCGCAGCGCCATGAACCCTGCATGCATTTCCGCCGTCAGGTTGCGGGCGGTGGCGCGTTCTAGCGGGGATGTCGGCCAATGTCCGGCCTCGGGATGACGGGTGGCCAGTTCTTCGGCGATGGCCAATGATTCCGAGACAATTGCCCCTTCGGGTGTCTGAACGGTCGGAACGGTGCGCGCAGGCGAAAAGGCGGCCAGTTGGGCGGCAACCGAGGCTTTGGAAAAGTCGAGCATGTGGGTTTTGAACGGAATGTTGAACCGTTCAAATAACAGCCAGCCACGCAGGGACCACGATGAATAGGCGTAATCGCCGAGCAAAAGAGAATAGGTCATGCAAACAGCCTAGCGAGGTTTGCATTGATCGAAAAATGAAATATTTTTGCAAGGTCCATCACGGGTTGTGATTGATTTGCTGCGCGGACCATGTCGGTTGAGTCAGAAGTGTCGTGACCGAAAGATTATCGATCTTATGGGAAAACGCGGCAGAGCCATCGAGGTTTTCCGCCCGTGCAATCTGGGTCAAAATGGCGCCAAAATGGGCAACCACGATCACGTCACGATCCGCGTGTGCGGCCATGACGCGATCCACTGCGGTATCTACGCGCGCGCATACTTGGTTCCAGCTTTCGCCATTCGGCGGTGTCGAGTCACCAGGGGTTTCCCAAAACGCGCGGATACGGGCCGGGTCCATCGCCTCGGCCTCGGCGAACCTCTTTAGTTCCCAATCGCCAAAATGTATTTCGCGCAAGTCCGGATCATGCGGCAGTCGCGTACGCCTGCCTTGAATTGCGCTGGCGGTATCCACCGCGCGGCACAAGTCCGAGCTGATCACGACGGCGTTTTCGGGTAAAAAATCAGACAGGCGCGCAAGGGCTGCGGTGTCCGAAAGATCGGCCGGAATGTCAGACCATCCCACCATAGATTTCGCGTGCGTGGGGCCATGCCGGACCAGAAATATCCTACTCATCCGAGGGTGCCTTTCAAGACAAGAGGTTGGCCCGCCACTACAAATACCGCGAGATCAGAGATACCGGCCAGATGTTGGTTCAGCTTGCCTTGGGCGTCGCGAAACTGTCGGGCCAGTGAGTTGTCGGGCACCACCCCCATGCCGACCTCGTTCGAGACAATGACCACACGCCCTTTACAGGCGCGAAGGGCGGCCACAAGAGATTGGGTTTCTGTCGCGATATCGGCTTGAGCTAGCATTTGATTGCTCAGCCACATGGTTGCACAATCGAACAACACGATCTGGCCTGTTTCGACCTGTGCCAACGCCGCTGACGCATCGGTCGGGGCCTCAATGGTGTGCCAATCTGGTCCGCGTGCAAGGATATGCGCATCGATCTTGGCGGTCATTTCGTCGTCAAATGCTTGCGACGTGGCGATGTACACCCGCGGCGCGCCTGATTGCATGACGAGGTTTTCTGCAAACGCAGATTTTCCAGAAGAGGCCCCGCCAAGCACAAACGTTAATTTTGGAAGCATGAGCTTTGCCCGCGTTTGAATCCATTGATCTATAGTGCGTAGCTCTGTCCGGTGTCTGTTTCAAGAGGCGTACACGAGATCGACTATAGGCTAGGCGCTTACGATCTTTGGACGACCTATTTCCAATGCCATTTGGACGCTTGAACCCGATGCTATTCGGGTTCAAAAAGGCGCTTATGATACGTTTGATTGTTTCGCTTTGTATGTGTGTCACCCCAGCCATTGCTGAGGAGATTACGGTGTCGGATATTTCCAGTTTTTTTAAAACTGATGTGTTTTTCTTGGGTGAACTTCACGACAATCCCTATCACCATGAACGTCAGGCCGAGGCCGTGGCGCTGATCGAACCTTCTGCAATTGTGTTTGAAATGCTGACCGCAGCGCAATCTTCCACGATAACCCCCGCGTTACGGGAAGACCCGCGCGCGCTTCGGGCCGCGTTGGATTGGGATAATAGCGGATGGCCTGATTTCGATATGTATTATCCGATTATCAAGGCCGCACCGTATGCGGAAATCTATGGGGCACAAGTCACACGTGACGCAGCTCGTGCATTGATAAAAACTGGGGATATCACCGCCAGCTTTGGCCTTGATGCAGAGATTTTCGGCCTGACATCCGCATTGCCAAAAGAACAGCAAACGCTACGCGAAGACGCACAGTTCGCAGCCCATTGCGATGCCTTGCCCAAAGAGATGCTGGCGCCGATGGTGTTGGTGCAACGCATGCGCGATGCAAGCTTGGCCAAGGCGGCGATGGATGCATTTTTTGAAACAGGTGGACCCGTGGTTGTGATCACGGGCAATGGGCATGCACGCACGGATTGGGGGGCGCCGGCCCTGATGGATCCGGTCCTGCACACGGTCAGCATCGCGCAACTTGAATCCCGCCCTGACGGGGATATCAACCATGATCACTATATCCTGAGCCCTGAGGCGATGCGCGAAGATCCCTGTTTGGCGTTCAAGAAAAACTAGGCCTGCTTGTCTCTGGTTCAATCAAGGCATAGTGTTGGGCCAAGAGTTGCAAACGGACGCCAAGATGCTGACAGACAAACGCATTCTATTGATTATCGGGGGCGGGATTGCTGCCTATAAATCACTGGATTTGATCCGCCAACTGCGCAAACGCGGCGCGTGGGTCACACCGATCCTGACCAATGCCGGGGGCGAGTTTGTGACGCCTCTGTCGGTGTCGGCATTGGCGGGCGAAAAGGTGTATCGCGATCTGTTCGACCTGACCGACGAAGCCGAGATGGGGCACATTCAGCTGTCACGTTCCGCAGATTTGGTGGTGGTCGCGCCTGCGACGGCGGATTTGATGGCCAAGATGGCGCATGGGCATGCCAATGATCTGGCCTCAACGCTATTGATGGCGACGGACACCCCGGTTCTGGTGGCCCCTGCAATGAATGTGCGTATGTGGGAACATCCTGCGACGCAGCGCAATATCAAAACCCTGCGTGGCGATGGCATTGGATTCGTCGGACCCAACGAAGGTGACATGGCCTGCGGAGAATACGGTCCGGGCCGGATGGCGGAACCTCTTGAAATTGTGTCGGCGATTGAAGGCATGTTGGCTGATGGCCCCTTGTCTGGACAGCGCATTCTGGTGACCTCCGGCCCCACGCATGAACCCATTGATCCGGTACGTTATATCGCCAATCGCTCGTCTGGATCACAAGGCAGTGCCATCGCCCGCGCATTGGCGGTACAGGGCGCGGATGTGGTTTTTGTGACAGGCCCTGCCGATGCAGAACGCCCGCAAGGGGTGCATATTGTTGAGGTGCAAACTGCGGCCGAGATGCTCTCTGCGGTTAAGGCCGTGTTGCCGGTCAATGTGGCCATATTTGCCGCAGCGGTTGCTGATTGGCGGGTCACGTCGGTCTCTGACAGCAAGATCAAGAAACAAAACGGCGCAATCCCGACGCTCGAGTTTGCGGAAAACCCCGATATTCTGGCCACCGTAAGTCAAATGAAAACAGGTCGGCCCGAGCTGGTGGTCGGGTTTGCCGCTGAAACGGACGATGTGATTGCCCATGCGACAGCCAAGCGGTTGCGCAAAGGCTGTGATTGGATCGTGGCCAATGATGTCAGCCCGGAAACCGGTATCATGGGCGGCAGTGAAAACGCCGTGACTGTGATTTCGGACGCAGGCGCCGAAAGCTGGCCTCGCATGGGAAAAGAGGCCGTGGCGCATAAACTTGCTGAACGCATTGCTGCGGCATTGCACTAGGCGTCGGCGCATAACTTGGCCCGTCCAGACGACAAGGGGAACGCGGAGTGCTGTCCATCAAAGTAAAGTGGCTTGATCGTGCGGATCAATCCGTCGCCTTGCCGTCCTATGAAACCACAGGTGCAGCAGGCGCGGATGTGCGTGCCAATTTTGCTCCTGATGATCGCGCGGGGGTACTTTTACAGCCCGGTGCGCGGGCTTTGATCCCGACAGGGCTGGCGATTGAAATTCCACATGGGTTTGAGGTGCAAGTGCGCCCACGATCCGGCCTTGCGCTTAAACATGGGATCAGCATTCCCAACAGCCCCGGCACGATTGATAGCGATTACCGCGGACCTTTGGGGGTTATCCTGCTGAATTTGGGCGATACCCCGTTTCACGTGGCCCATGGTGCGCGGATCGCACAGCTCGTTGTTGCGCCTGTCGTGCAAGCAACGTTTGGGGTGCAGGGCGATCTTGGCCAAACCGCGCGCGGCGAGGGTGGTTTTGGCTCGACGGGGGTAAACTGATGCTGCTGGTATTGGTGATGGCGGTTGCGATTTATGGCATCGGCGCGGTGATGAAGGCACCGGCATCTGCACGCTGGAGCATGATCGGGATTTTATATCTGGCTGTTTTGCTGATCAACCTGACGCTTCCGGCAGGGCATTCGTTGCGCATGGCGACAGGCCAAAGCCCCGTTTTGTGGTTGATGATCGGCGCGAGCTTTGTGATCTTTTTGGTCTATCGGGCGGGGTTGCGATGGTTGCGCAGACGTGTTGCGCCCGAGATCCCGGTTGCGCAGCCGGAGCTGTTTTCCGAGACCGAGCTGAATCGCTATGCCCGCCACATTGTTCTGCGCGAAATCGGGGGGCTAGGGCAGAAAAAGCTGAAAGAATCCAAGGTTCTGGTGGTTGGTGCTGGCGGGTTGGGCTCGCCCGCGTTGTTGTATCTCGCCGCATCTGGTGTGGGGACAATCGGTATTATCGACGATGACGTCGTGGAAAACTCTAATCTGCAGCGTCAGGTGATCCATACCGATGATGCGATCGGAACGCCCAAAGTCGTCTCAGCCATGAACGCAATGAAGGCGCAAAACCCATATGTCACGGTACGCCCTTTTCACCGACGGCTAGAGGCAAAAGATGCCGATCAACTGGTCGCCGAGTTTGATTTGGTTTTGGACGGCACAGATAACTTTGACACACGGTATCTGGTGAACCGTGTCTGCGCCGCACACCGAAAACCGCTCATCTCTGGGGCGTTGTCACAGTGGGAAGGTCAGCTAAGTGTATTTGACCCTGCGAACGGAACCCCCTGTTATCAATGTGTGTTTCCCGAGGCACCTGCAGATGGGTTGGCGCCAAGTTGTTCCGAAGCGGGGGTGATCGGGCCATTGCCAGGTGTCATCGGAACGATGATGGCAGTCGAGGCGATCAAGGTCATCACTGGGGCGGGTCATGCCCTGCGTTCAGAAATGTTCATTTTTGATGCCCTCTATGGCGAAAGCCGGAAATTTGGGCTTAAGCCACGCGAGGATTGTCCTGTGTGTGGGGCGAATGCGCCAGACACAGCGTAAACCTGAGCCGTCTCAAACGTAATCTGGAAATGAAGGCGCCCTTGATTGCGGCGCTCATGCGGACTGCGTAGAGTGCCCTTCAAACAAGGAGTCGCCGCATGACCAACCCTCTTTTGTCTGAATGGACATCCCCGTTTCAACTGGCCCCGTTCGATACAATTTCGGATGATGATTTCGCACCTGCCTTTGAAACGGCCTTGCAGGCACATCAGGCTGAAATTGCATCTATCGCGGACAATCCCCAAGCACCGACGTTTGCCAACACCATCGAAGCTCTAGAGGCCTCGGGCGCGGCGTTGGACAAGGTGCTGTCGGTCTTTTTCACGTTGGCAGGTGCCGATAGCACCCCCAAACGCGAAGAGCTTCAGCGCATGTTCTCGCCAAAGCTGGCGGCGCACGGCGCAGAAATTTCATCGAACAAGGCACTGTTTGCGCGTGTGGCACATGTTTGGGACGCGCGCGATACGCTTGACCTCAGCCCAGAGCAGGCCCGTGTGTTGATGTTGACCCACCGTGGGTTTGTCAGAGGCGGGGCCGCATTAGACGGCGATGAAGATACGCGTATGAAAGACATCAAATCGCGCTTGGCCGTGTTGGGCACGCAGTTTACCCAGAACTTGCTGGCCGACGAACGCGATTGGTTCATGGAACTGCAGGATGACGATTTGCACGGGCTGCCAGAGTTTTTGATTGATGCGGCGCGGGCTGCCGGGGTCGAAAAAGGGGTGCAAGGCCCGGTTGTGACCCTGTCGCGCTCGATCATCACCCCGTTCCTTCAGTTTTCTGCAAGGCGTGACCTGCGTGAAATTGCGTTTGCGGCGTGGGCTGCCCGAGGCGCAAACGGTGGCGCCACTGACAATCGCGCAATTGCCGCTGAAATTCTTGAGTTGCGCCAAGAGCGGGCCAATCTTCTGGGATACGCATCTTTTGCGGCCTATAAGCTTGAAACCGAAATGGCCAAAACGCCGGACGCGGTTCATGATCTGTTGATGGATGTTTGGGAACCTGCCAAAGCTGCCGCGCTGAGTGATGCGGATGTCTTGACCAAGATGATGCATGCGGATGGCATCAACGGGGATCTGGAACCGTGGGATTGGCGCTATTATGCGCAAAAACGTCGGGTTGCCGAACACGATTTGGATGAAGCCGCTATCAAACCGTATTTTCAGTTGGATCGCATGATCGAGGCGTCGTTTGACTGTGCGACCCGCTTGTTCGGGCTAGAGTTCAGGGAATTGGATGTGCCGCTGTATCATCCGGATTGCCGCGCTTGGGAGGTCACACGCGATGGAGCGCACGTCGCGGTGTTTATCGGAGATTACTTTGCACGCGGGTCAAAACGGTCTGGTGCGTGGTGTTCGGCAATGCGTGCGCAAGCCAAGTTCCCGCATGACCAAGCGCCTGTCGTGATAAATGTTTGTAACTTTGCCAAGGGGGATCCGGCCCTATTGTCATATGATGATGCGCGCACGCTGTTCCACGAATTTGGCCATGCCTTGCATCAAATGCTGTCGAATGTGACGTATGAATCCGTCTCGGGCACGTCGGTTGCGCGTGATTTCGTTGAACTTCCTTCACAGCTCTACGAGCACTGGCTGGATGTGCCAGAGGTATTGGAGAAATTTGCAACGCATGCTCATACGGGCGAGACGATGCCTAAGGCACTGCTGGATAGGGTTCTTGGGGCTGCCAATTTTGATATGGGGTTTCAGACCGTTGAATATGTGTCCTCGGCGCTTGTGGATCTGGCCTTTCATCAAGGCAAGGTACCCACTGACCCGATGGCCGCGCAAGCTGAGGTGTTGCAAGTCATTGGCATGCCGTCTGCGATCACCATGCGCCATGCCACGCCGCATTTTGCACATGTCTTTTCCGGGGATGGGTATGCGTCCGGCTACTATAGCTACATGTGGTCCGAGGTGATGGATGCAGATGCGTTTTCTGCCTTCGAAGAGGCAGGGAGTGCGTTTGACCCCAAGCTTGCAAAGGCGCTCGAGCACTGCATCCTGTCAACCGGAGGCTCGCAAGATCCAGAAGACCTATACAAGGCGTTTCGCGGACGCCTCCCCGGGGTCTCGGCCTTGCTTAAGGGCCGCGGTTTGAATAGCTGAAGTATTCCAGTTTACGACGGTTACGACGTATTCTGACACAAGAAAAAACGCCGGGCACAGCGTGCCCGGCTTGGCCCAAGGCCTGATGGTACGCCCCATAAGGGGCGTTCTGTTAGGGGGCGGGAGCGCCGATCAGATTGTTTGATCGTAGTCCCCGACAGACGGTTCAGTCCGAATGACCGCGTCGATATCTGCAAAAATAGCCCGCATTTCTGCGTCGCTTTCGCTGCTTTCACAAACCACGACAAGGTTCGGCGTGTTGCTTGAGGCGCGTACAAGCCCCCAGCTGCCATTGTCCAGAATAACGCGTGCGCCATTGACGGTGACAACCTCTTTGATGGGGCGTCCTGCAAATGTTTCGCCAGCTTCGTGTTTCGCGACAAGCTTGGCCACCAAACGCTCGAGCACGTCGTATTTTTCCGTGTCACCACAATACGGCGACATGGTCGGGGTGGCCCATGTCTTGGGCAATGCTTTGCGAAGGTCTGACATTGACATGTCAGGGTTGCGGTCCATCAGTTTGCAGATCTCGACTGCAACCCGCATCCCACAGTCATACCCACGGCCAATGGGTTCCGCCAAAAAGTAGTGACCGGACTTTTCAAACCCTGCCAGCGCACCAATTTCCTTGACGCGGCGCTTCATATGGCTGTGGCCGGTTTTCCAATAGTCAGCGGTGACGCCATTTTTTTGCAATTCCGGGTCGGAGGCAAACAGGCCGGTGGATTTCACATCTGCCACGAATGTGCTGTTTGGATACAGTTTTGACAGATCGCGGGCCATGATGACGCCCACCTTATCGGCAAAAATTTCTTCGCCTTCGTCGTCGACAACGCCGCAACGGTCGCCATCGCCATCAAACCCAAGCGCCATGTCCGCGCCTGAGGCTTTGACGCTGTCAGACATATCGTGCAGCATTTCCATGGCTTCGGGGTTGGGGTTATAGTTGGGAAACGTATAGTCGAGCCTGTTGTGGCTCTCGACGACCTCGACACCCATGCGCGCAAAGAGTTCAGGCGCAAAGGCAGACGCCGTGCCGTTGCCTGTTGCGCAGACCACCTTGAGCGGGCGAGACATTTTGAAATCACCAACCAGATCATCAAGGTATGCTTCCTTGACGCCATGGATGAACTCGTAAGATCCACCATCGCAAGCCATGCCCTCGTCGTTTAGAACAATGTCGCGCAGTTCGTCCATTTCAACCGGACCATGTGTCAAAGGGCGTTCAAAGCCCATTTTGACACCGGTCCAGCCGTTGGGGTTGTGAGATGCGGTGACCATTGCAACCGCAGGCACGTCCAAATGGAATTGGGCAAAATAGGCCATCGGTGACAGGGCAGGGCCGATGTCTTTGACCTGAATACCCGCCTGCATGAGGCCAAGGATCAACGCATTTTTGATAGACACAGAATAGTCGCGATAGTCATTCCCAACGGCGATGACGGGCTCGATGCCGCGGCGGCGCATTTGCGTTCCAAGGCCAAGCCCTAATGCGGTCACACCAGGTAGATTGATTTCTTCTGGAAATTTCCAGCGCGCGTCATATTCACGAAACCCTGTGGGTTTGATCATTGGATCGCGCAAAAATTCCCAAGTATTCGGGGTCACATCAGAAGCGGGGCGAGTCATAACAATACGTTTCCTGAAAATAGATAATTACAAAGTAATAGGGTCGGACTTTGCCAGCTTATCAAATGCCATCAAGGATTTTACAAGGGCTGCCATTTGATCCAACGGGATCATGTTTGGGCCGTCTGAGGGCGCCGAATCTGGATCTTCGTGTGTTTCAATAAATACCGACGCAATGCCCAGCGACACAGCTGCGCGCGCCATGACCGGCGCAAATTCGCGCTGGCCACCGGAAGAGCCACCTTGGCCTCCTGGTTGTTGCACAGAATGCGTGGCATCCATGACGACCGGATATCCGGTTTTCGCCATGCGTGGCAGACCGCGCATGTCAGTCACAAGCGTATTATATCCGAACGAGGTGCCACGTTCGGTCAGCATGATCCGCGTGTTGCCGGTGCTCTCTACTTTGGTGACGACGTTATCCATGTCCCAAGGAGCAAGGAACTGGCCCTTTTTCACGTTGATCACCGCGCCGGTTTTTCCTGCTGCCAAAAGCAAATCAGTCTGACGACACAAAAACGCAGGAATTTGCAGAATGTCTACGGCATCGGCCGCTGGTGCGCACTGGGCTTCGGAATGGATATCGGTCAGCGTTGGCACTCCGATGGCCTTGCCAACGTCTTGCATCACCTTAAGGCCTGCGTCGATGCCCAAACCACGTTTGCCCGACACAGATGTTCGGTTGGCTTTGTCATATGATGCCTTGAACACATATTGCGCTCCGACGGCGTCGCAAGCCTCTTTCATGTGACCCGCAATCATTTGGGCGTGATCCGTGCTTTCAAGCTGGCAAGGGCCTGCAATGACCGTCAGGGGCATGTCGTTGCCAACGGTGAGGCCCGCAATTTTGATGTGTTTCATAGCTTAAGTGGATACCTGTTCTCGGAGGATGGAGGCTGTGAGCGAAATCATCAGGTAAATACCCGAGAAAATTAGGAATGACAGCAGTGTATTTTCGAATGAACGTGGATAGCTCGGGTCTTCGGAGGGCACCGGAATGACACTGGTTGTCAAATATCGCACTTGGCGGTTGGCCTCAAGTTCTGTGGTCTTGAGCGTTTGCAGCGCCGTTTGCATGAGCACGTCTGCAGTCGCAAGATCGGCCTGTGCCATCTGAATCTGCGAGGTCTTTTGTGCCAATGACGTATCACCGGAATTGGCCTCGGTCATCTTATCTTCAAGAGACTTTAGCAAGTTTTTCAAACGGCGCACGTCACCTTGGACACCTTCGACACGTGCTTTGTTAGGACGTGGATTGTCCAACAATGCTTGAAGTTGAAGCTCTTTTTCCTGAAGCTGGATTTGTACCGTGGTAACGCGAGAGCGTAGGCTGGCAATCACCGCTTCGGGGTCAAGCACCGTGCTTTCTTGTAGGGCCACAAGTCGTTGCTGCGCTTCACGGCGTTCTGACTTGGCAAGATCCAGACTTTCTCGGGCATCTTGCAGTTGATCCTCGCGTTTGCGCTGGGACAGGTCGTCAATCCGTTGTTCGGCATAGGAAATCAGCTGTTCCGAAAAGCGTGCACTGACCTGTGGGTCGGGCGCACTGACTTCCATGGTGATCTGGCCCTCAGTTGGGTCATATCCGATTTTGAAGTATTTCTTATAGAGTTTGTAGGCCGCTTCGTTCGACGGATTCTCTGGCAACCGCTGGATTGCGTCGATGTCTGGTGCGGAAAAGTGTTCCTTAAAGCCTTCATCCCGATCAAGGCGGATCATCGCGTCTTTGGATTGTAGATACGATTGCGTTGCAATCGAATCCTGGTTGGTGGCGAATTGCGTCCCAGATAGCAAAGATCCAAAGCCCGCACCGCCCGTGTTATCGGCCTGAAGTATCAGGAACTCGGATTTGGTAGCGTACATGGGCGTCGCGATGGCATAGAAATACCATCCCGCCAACAGAGTAGGCAAAAATACGAAAGCCGACAATCGTGCCGCCAGCAGCGCCAGACGCCGACGTCGGCGCCGCGCAATGTCGCGTTGGATTTCAGAAATTTCACGGGTGCGAATTTCTGCTGGTGAGGCAATATCGGTTGACGGAAGGTGCGTTTGTTGCACCATGGTTTGGGGCAACTGGACGCGATTGTTTCCGTCTTGCTGGGCACCTGCGGTGTTGCCTTGAACCAATTCCAACATGTTGGTGCGCTGAAACGGGTCAATGCCTTGGGCGCGCAACAGTCGAACCGCGTCATAGTCGGACGTGGCGGCAAGCCCCTGTTTCTGGGCCATACGGCGCGCCATGCGCACCTGACGTCCTGTGAGGCCCTCGCGCTTGATGGCATCGATTTCTTGTTCGGGTGTCATGCCGGACGCGCTCGGTTTTTGCCCTGCAATGGGCGCAGGTGTCGGATCGATCGGCGCCACAGTGGGCTGCTCCGGAGGCTGTTCGACTGGCGCGGCCGTTGGTTGCTGCTCAGAAGGGTGCTGATTTGCAGGGGGCGGCGTTGGAGCATCCGAACGGGCCGCAGGTGCTGCGGTGCCCTCGGCCATGGAAGGGCTGCGGCGGATACGAAACTTTTTAGCCTTGGGCTTGGTAGTCATAGAGCTGCTTTGCCTCTTCCAAGGTGTCAAACATGTGTAATTGCCCATCTACCAGAACGGCGGCTGAGCTTGCAAATTTTTCCAGAACTTCGGCCTGATGCGATACGATGATAATGGTCGTCGTACGCAGGCGTTCTTTTAGAATAGATCCTGCCTTGCGGTTGAACTCGACATCGGTCGAGTTGGGCATTCCCTCGTCAATCAGATAGATGTCGAAATCAAGCGCCAACATCAGGGCAAATGTAAACCGTGACCGCATCCCAGAGCTATAGGTGCCCAAAGGTTGGTCAAAATATTCACCCAGATTACAGAGCCAGCGACAGTATGCTTCGACATAGTCCGGGTCCAACCCGTAAAGCCGTGCGATATAGCGGCTGTTTTCCATCGCGGAGTGCCGTCCGATGACCCCGCCCATAAACCCAAGCGGAAATGAGATGCGGCAGGTGCGCCGGATTTCACCTTCGTCAGGTTTTTCTAGGCCGGCCATCATGTTGATCAATGTCGTTTTGCCCGTTCCGTTTGGTGCAAGAATGCCGAGTGAGCGGCCCAAATCCACGCGAAAAGAAACGCGGTCAAGGATCACCTTGCGCTGGCTGCCAGTCCAAAAGGACTTACTTACATTATCAAATTCGAGCATCAATCGCTCCGGCTCTGCTCTGGCCATCCTAGTTACAGGACTAAAGTTAACGCTCTATGTGGCGTCTTAAGGTCCAATATGTCGGAACCAAGGGGGGTATAGCAACTCTCTGGGGCAAGAAAGTGACATTGTCATGCAAAAAACCGGTGCCTAGGCCCCGGTTTTCCAACTTTTTGATCTGAATTTTCATTAGAAATACCCAGATTTATGCAACATCCCGTGGGGCCTAGGCTTGGATTGTCGGCCCGCCAGGCGGTCAGGCGACCGCCTGCCATGCGATCCCGGCCAGAAATGCCCCCACCAAAGCGTACCCAAGGTACGCCACAAAGACGCGAGGTTTGACCAGCGCCCAGACTGCAATTGCCGCTGGAATGCAGCTCACACCACCTGCGATGACAAAGCTCATGGCCGCGCCATTTGACATGCCCTGCTGCAAGAGCGCATCGACCAACGGCACCGCGCCGTATCCGTTCAAATAAGCAGGTGCCCCGACCAGTGCGCCAAGCAGAATTGGCATCATGCCGTCGCCACCCAGCACGCCCGCAATGATCTCTGCCGGGACATAATGGATCATCAAAGCTTCGATCACATAAGCCAACGCAAGCCATTTCACCAAGAACAGTGCGTTTTCCAGCGACGTGGCCCGAAAGGTCTCGCGGCGTTCGGCCTCCTGCCAGAATTTCCATTTTGGGGCCGCAGAAAACGGTTTCTGGGTACCGCAACAGCCACCAACCTGTGGGCGTTCGCGAAGCGGGTCTGCAAACACAGCGGACTTGGCAAAGATCATGGTAAGGAAACCTCCCATCAACCCCAGCCCGACGGCAGCCACAGTTTTGGCAAGGGCAAACTCGATCCCCAATGTTCCGGATGTGATCGCAAACATTGCGGGATCCATCAACGGGGATGCCAACCAAAACGCCATGACCGCACTTAACGGGGCCCCGACAGCGAGCAACGCGGCAATAAACGGAATGACCTCACAGGAACAAAACGGTGACAAGCCGCCAAGCAACGCTGCAAACAGGATCATCCGGGTTTCGCGGCCCTCAAATGCTTTGGCCAAGAGGTTTTCAGCACCCGACGCCTTTAAATACCCAATCGCAAAGACGGCAAAGGCGATAAAGGGCGCTGTGCTTGCCAAAGCTTGGGTCGAGAAGATGATCGTTGGAATGAACTGGGCGCGATCCAGAATGGCAACCGCCAAAAGAATGAGAGCCAGCGCAAGCCATGCTTTGTCAACTTGGCCCAAAAAGGTTTTGAACGGCGACGGGGAATGCGTTGTATCAGCCATGGATGTGGTCCTCGGGGCAGGTGGTGCTGTCGGCACAACATTCTTTGAGAAGGAATTCTGAGAGGGTGCGCAACTCTTGATAGGCGACGGCCGCACAGATAATAGAGCGTCCCTGTTTCATTTGGGTGGTCAGGCCCGCCTGTGTGAGAATTTTCATGTGGTGGGTTAACGTTGACCCGCTTATGCCGGATCGTTTGCCCAACTCTCCGATGCTCAAGCCTTGTTCGCCAGCGCGTACAAGACAGCGCAGCACAGACAGGCGTTGTTCAGAACCAAGTGCAGCAAAGGTCGAGGCTGCAACTTCAAGCGAAAGGTCATAAGGTGATTCATGTTTCATATTTCTAGAAATATAGAAATAAATTGGCAACGCAAGAGATACTTCGAGTATTGTCGAAATAAAATTGAATTCAAAATCCGCGTGATCTGGCCCACAATCGCACCATGACCTTGTTGCACGAGATCCAAGCCTGTCAGATTTGTGCTGATCGGTTCGCCGCCACGCAGCACGCACCGCGTCCGGTTGCGTGGTTTCACCCTTCTGCGCGCATTCTGATTGCGGGGCAGGCCCCGGGTGCACGCGTTCACCAAAGCGGGCGACCTTTTACCGACCCGTCCGGAGACCGCCTGCGAGAATGGATGGGGCTTGAGGATGCTGTGTTTTACGACAAAACCAAGATTGCCATTCTCCCGATGGCATTTTGCTTTCCGGGGTATTCGGGCAAAGGTAGCGACCTTCCGCCGCCAGCAATCTGCGCAAAAACATGGCGCAGCGATGCCCTTGCGACGTTGAAAAATGTGCGGTTGACGCTTCTTATCGGCGGGCATGCGCAAAAGTGGCATCTGTCAACGCGTGGCTCTGTGACGCAAACGGTTCAGGCATGGCGCGACCATGCGCCCGACGTCTTTCCCTTGCCTCATCCGTCGTGGCGCAATACGGGATGGATCAAGAAAAACGCGTGGTTCACAACCGATCTGTTGCCAGAGCTGCGTTGTCGCATAAGGGATGTTCTAGATGACCAACGAGACACCGCTTGATATTGCGCATGCCCTAATGCAGGCGCACCCCTCGGATGATGCCGCACGGCTTCGGTTTTATGAACGCCTCGCCGACGCAGAGCTGTTTTTGCTGTTAAGCAAAGAGGCCGAAGGCGAAAATATCGCACCAGAAGTTTTTGACCTTTCGGATCATTCATTTGTGTTGGTGTTTGACACCGAAGAGCGCCTCGCAGAGTTTGTGGGAAAACCCGCACCCTATGCGGGGCTGTCTGGGCGAATTGTGGCCTCGATGTTGGCAGGGCAGGGCATTGGTTTGGGCGTGAACCTTGAGGTTGCGCCGTCTTCTATTCTTATCCCCCCAGAGGCGCTTGGGTGGTTGGCCGAGACCTTGACACATGCCCCCGATCAGGTGGAAGCCCATGTTCAGGGGTTCACTCCGCCAGCTGGTCTTCCCGAGACGTTGATCACGGCCCTTGATGCCAAACTGTCGACGGCCGCCGGATTGGCGCAATCCGCGTATTTGGTGGGCACAACCTATGACAACGGCACCCAAAGCCACATGTTGGGGTTTATCGATGCCATTGATGCGGCGCAAACCGCGCTGGCCAAGGCTGTGTCCGAGGCATTGACGTTTTCCGGCATCGAAGCGGGGGCCTTGGACGTTGGGTTCTTTTCGGCAAGCGATCCTGTTGCGGCCCAGCTTGCGCGCAGTGGCTTGCGATTTGATCTGCCCAAAGCGCCCAAACAAGATGACTATCAGCGTCCCGCACCCGGCAGTGACCCCGACGCGCCCCCCATTTTGAAATAGGGGCTTTGGCGGGATCAGCAGATGCGCGGCAAGGCTTAGTAACCGGCTTGCCGGTCCACCATATATAGCAAATCATCGCCTGCTTCTGCGCGGCGAATGTTTTCTGCAATCACTTGCGCCGCTGTTTCCGGCCTTGTTTCGCTGGCAATATGCGGAGTGACGGTCACGTTGGGGTGCGCCCAATATGGATGATCTTTGGGCAATGGCTCTATGCGAAAGACGTCCAGCGTCGCATGTGCAATCTGCCCCGTATCGAGTGCTGCTAACAAAGCTGTGTCGTCAATCAACGGGCCACGTCCGGGGTTAATGATAAATGCGCCCTGTGGCATCATTGCCAGCGCTTTTGCATCGATGATATTTTCTGTCGCGGAGGTCTTGGGCAGCAGCAGAACCAGAATGTCGGCCTGTGACAAGGCT
Source organism: Shimia litoralis (assembly GCF_005518135.1). Classification (GTDB taxonomy): domain Bacteria; phylum Pseudomonadota; class Alphaproteobacteria; order Rhodobacterales; family Rhodobacteraceae; genus Shimia_E; species Shimia_E litoralis. The sequence continues at coordinate 229,305 of NZ_SULI01000001.1, forward strand.
TGGGTCAACCCATCTGGTCCGCTCAGGCAGGTGATTTGATCATCGTGTTTGGCGGTTCGGCTCCAGCCGGTCACGGGAAACCCGAGGTCATTTAGGGCGCGTCCGCACGCCAAGCCCAGCTCTCCGAGACCCAGAATTGTGACACGGCGATCCTGTGCAAGCGGGGGAATATAAGCCCGCCATTCTCCGTCTTGGCCTAAGATATGCCGATCCATGCCCAGATGATGACGCAGCACATGTCCGGTCACCCATTCGACCATGCCACGGCTCAATCCGTGATCGACCATCCGCGCAATCGGCTGGGTCAGCGTTTGGTTGCCAACGATGCTCTCGACACCTGCCCAAAGGTTCAACACAGCTTTGGTTCGGACATATGGTGTGAAATCCTGAAGCTCTGAATTCGGGGCGTAGATGATGTAATCGACCTCTTCCGGTGGAAACGCTGCCCGCAGATCGACGTTGAGATCCGCTTGGGCAAATGCCGCCTGAAGTGGGGCGGCATAGATGTCCAAACGGTCTTGGGACGGTGCAAATAGAACGTTGATCATGTTGCGAAAACTCCGTTCATATCAGCAAATCCCTTGATTTCGATTGGGGTGCCAAAGGGGTCACGAAAAAACATTGTGCTTTGCTCGCCCGGTTCGCCTTTGAAGCGGGTGAAAGGCTCTAGGACAAAGGTTACGCCTTTGGCTTTCAGGTCCTGCGCCAGCGCATCCCATTGCGCCTTGGGCAGGATCACGCCCAAATGTGGCATCGGCACCAGATGTTCGCCCACATGTCCGGTGTTTTCGGTGATCAACGGTGCCCCAATATGAAGCGAAATCTGATGGCCGAAAAAGTTGTAATCGACCCATGTGTCGGTGCTGCGACCTTCGACACACCCAAGCACGCCGCCATAAAAGGCGCGCGCCTCTTCCAGATTGCCGACGTTATACGCCAAATGAAATATCGACATGTGTGTCTCCGTCTTTGTTGACCCAGTCAGGTCACAGAAAGCGGCGTTGCACAACCCAGTTTTCATGTGTGGGCATCGGCGATGCCAGAGGTCTATCGTGGTCGGTGCACGTGCGCACTTTGTACCAAACCAAAGGCCATCATCAGCACCAACATGGCCGATCCCCCATAGCTGACCAAGGGCAGGGGCACGCCAACAACGGGGGCCATGCCCATCACCATCGACATGTTTACTGCAAAGAACAGAAAGAACGTCGCGCCAATTCCAAGAATTAGCAGAGACGAGAACCGATCGCGGTTGGCGATTGCCGCAGTGATGCAGAACACCACGATCAAGGCGTACAGACCCAGCAACGAAAATGCGCCAACAAACCCGAACTCTTCGGCAAGGGTGGTAAAGATAAAGTCGGTGTGTTTTTCCGGCAAAAAGTTCAGCCGCGATTGCGTGCCTTGCATAAATCCGCGGCCTGTCCAGCCGCCGGATCCCAAAGCGATCTTTGATTGGGTGATGTGATAGCCTGCCCCCAAGGGGTCGCTTGACGGGTCCAGAAACGTATCAATTCTGCGGTATTGATAATCTTTAAGAAGTTGCCAAGGCGTGCCGCGCGATTGGAAAACGCCCACAACGATGCCACCTGCCAGTGCGGCGACCGCGGCAAAATACCCCCAGTGAACGCCAGCCATGAACATCACCATTGCCCCGCCTGTCAGCAACAAGATCGAGGTCCCGAGATCAGGCTGTCGCAACACAAGCGCGGTTGGCAGCAAAATAAGAAGGACGGGGATCGCGATCCAAAGAGGACGGGATGTTTTATGCGCGGGCAGCCAATCATAGTAAGAGGCCAACAGCATGACCAAGGTGATTTTCATAAGCTCGGAGGGTTGCAGTCGCATGAAACCCAAATCGATCCAACGTTGTGCACCCATGCCGACGCTGCCCATGAACTCGACCAATATCAGCAACACGATCGTGACGCCGTACGCCGCCCCAGAGATACTCCGCCAGAACCAGATGGGGACCATAGCCACGGCAATCATGACACCCAAACCAAGCGCAAAACGTTTGATTTGTGCGCCTGCCCACGGGGAAAACGAGCCTCCGGCAACTGAATATAGCATCATGAACCCAACACCAGACACCGCCGCGAGCAGCAGAATGAGCGGCCAGTTCAGAAACAAAATTTTGCGCAGACCGGTTGGGGCCGTTTTGACATTGTATTCAAGATAGCTCATGCGCGATCCTGCCTGTTGCCGTGCCGGTCAGGTAAAATTCGGCGCAGACGTTCTTGCTGTTGCTCGATCTTGCCGCGGTCTCGTCGAGGGTAGGCCGCAAGGGGCGGCTCTCCTTGGTGCAGCGCTTGAAGAGTGATATCGCGCGCAATCGGTGCTGCCGCAGTAGAGCCCCCCCCGCCATGTTCGACCACAATCGCCACAGCAATTTTGGGGTCGTCGACAGGGGCGAAATTTACAAAAAGCGCATGGTCACGCCGCTCCCAAGGCAAATCCTTGTTCTTGGTCACCCCTTGGGCACGCTCTGCGGCGGTGATGTTGCGGACCTGACTTGTGCCAGTTTTGCCCGCCATGCGGAAACCGTCTTCGAGGATGCGGCTGCGATAGGCCGTGCCGCGTTTGTGGTTTGACACCGCAAACATCCCTTGCCGGATTTGTCGCAGATGATTTTCATTTAACCCAAGGCTGTTTGCTTGGGGCGTGGCGGCTTCGACGCCATTGACCGATTTGACGAGACGGGGAACGATATCCAGCCCCGAGGCCAAGCGCGCAGTCATAACAGCCAACTGCAAAGGCGAGGCGAGCACAAAGCCCTGTCCGATGGATGCGTTCACGGTGTCCCCTGGCACCCAGTCACTGCCGCGTACGCTTTCTTTCCACTCTCTTGAGGGATTCAACCCTTTGGCAAGTCCGGATAGCGGAAGATCAAACTTTGCACCCAACCCGAGCCGCGCAGCCATTGCAGAAAGCTTGTCGATACCCAGTTCAAGCGCGACTTGGTAAAAATAGACGTCACAGCTTTCGCGTAATGCCGTTTGCAGAGACATGTTGCCATGGCCTGCGCGTTTCCAACAGTGGAACCGTCGATCAGATACCTCGAGATGACCGGGGCAATACACCGTATCATCAGCAGACACGATCCCTTCTTCCAAGGCAGCGAGTGCGGTCACCATTTTGAAGGTTGATCCGGGCGGATATGTGCCTTGGATCGATTTTGCCGCAAGAGGCCGGTATTTGTTGTCCGTCAGGGCCCGATAGTCTGCGACCGAAATCCCTTTGACAAACAGGTTTGGATCAAAGCTCGGCGCAGAGTTCACCGCAAGCAAATCACCATTTTGACAATCGATCACGACAGCGGCAGCGCTTTCGCCCTCAAGGCGGGCTTGAATGTAGGACTGTAGTCTTTGGTCTATGGTCAACTGTAGATCGGCGCCCTGCACACCTTCGCGGCGGCTGAGCTCTCGCATGACGCGGCCAACGGCGTTGACCTCGACCCGCTTGGTGCCCGCCTTGCCACGCAGGGCATCTTCGCGCTTGGCCTCGACGCCGACTTTGCCCAACTGAAAACGCGGAATGCGTAGCAAGGGATCGGGGTCTTCGAGTTTGGACAAGTCATAGTCACTTACTGGGCCAACATACCCCACGACATGCGCGAAATCTTCTTGCATCGGATAGATACGTGACAGGCCGACTTCGGGCGTGATCCCGGGAAGAGCAGGCGTGTTGACGGACACGCGGCTCATTTCTTCCCAAGAGACTCGATCGGCGATTGTCACCGGTAAAAATGGTGCTGACCGTCGCATCTCAGCGCGGGCACGATCAAGCGCATCAGGATCAAGCTCGATCAGATTTGACAGGCGGTGAAAGACCTGCTCCACGTCGCCAGCATCTTCGCGCACCATGGTAATACGATAGGACGGTTCGTTCTGGGCAAGTGGCACGCCGTTGCGATCAAAGATTTCCCCACGCGCAGGAGGAATAAGGCGAATATTGACACGGTTTTCTTCGGCCAAAAGACGGAATTCGTCGGCTTTTTCCACCTGAAGATACCGCATGCGCATCCCGAGCATGCCGATAAATCCAAGTTGAACGCCGCCCAAAAGCAAACTTCGACGCGTGATTTTTGCGTGGCTTTCGGCTGCGTCTGGGTTGGGGCGCCTCATGCTGTCCCCGCAATCGCGTCATCGTCTCCGGGGGCGATCTTATGCAGTCCCAAGAGAAAATAGGACAGCCCGACCACGAGCGGATAGACCAATACGTTCATAAATATCTGGGTCACAGTCAGGCCCAGTGGCGCTTGATCGACCAAGAACACCGCAAGAACCAAGCGGTTCATCAGCCCAATTCCGACGAATGCGGCCGCGGCAGTCAACCATTCGATCATAAAGGTGGTGTCACGCAACATCGGGGCCTGACGCCGCAATAACTCGCACGCCACCAACAAGAGAGCAGCCATGACCCCGGGCGGACGCAAGAGAACCAAGTCTGCCAGCAATATCATCCCCGCAACCGAGAGAGCCGGCACATAATTTGGGCGGCGTGCGGCCCATGCGATTGTTAGAACCACAAGCAAATCCGGCCCTGACCATCGGCGCGGAGTGAATTCTAGCGGAAGCAGTTGGGCAAGAACCAACGCCAATCCGACGAGGATATACGCCAGCCGCATTCCCCATCGACGTGATGCAGAACGGCTAGCCATCGGTCTTGGCCTCCTCAGGCGGCAAGGGAGTTGCCACGCTGCCATCAGGGCGAATGATATAGCCGGGATTCGAGATGGCTTCGTGTCCCCGGTTCCTGAGCACGCGCAAGAATTCAAGGCGTTCATAGTCGGCGACCAAACGCACGCGCAGACGCCCGCCGGGGTCCGATGAGACCCGCCCAATCAGCAATCCGCTTGGAAAAACCCCGCCATCACCAGACGACACCACCCGATCTCCTGGGCGAATTTGGTCAGGGTTTTCCAGAAAATCAATATAGGGTGCCATCGAGTTGTCACCCGCAATTAACGCCGTTTGTCCCGAGGGCTGGATAATTGCCGGAATACGGCTTGAGGCGTCGGTGAGTAAAATCACGCGGCTGGAGCGATCCCCCACGCCGGAAATGCGCCCGACAAGACCGATGCCATCCATCGTCGCCCAGCCATCAACGATGCCATCACGTGCGCCGATATTAAGCAACACAGATTGGCGAAATGGGGAGCCGCTGTCAGCCAACACCACGCCGGTGACATAGGTCAGGCGCGGGTCAAGTCGCACGTTGTTCAAATCCAACAAACGTGCGTTTTCTTGTTCAAGCTGAAGAGCGGCTTCTTTCCAAGCTTTCATTTGCTGCAGCTCACGTCGGAGCTCTTGGTTTTGATCCACGACGCGTTGATAGCTTTGAAAATTGCGCAATAGGTTCACGGAAGCTGTCACAGGGGCCATGGCCCAGTCCATCGATGGCACCACGGCATCGACCACTTGTGCGCGAAAGCGTTCAACGCGTGGGCTATCAATGCGCCAAATCAAGAATATCGCCAGAAGACACAGCAATAGAACACCCAACAACAGGCGCTTGAGTGGGGCGACATAATCTTCGCCTTGTGTCCGATCTTTGGCCACTTTGCCCCCTGTCTAGATCCGTCCGAGGGTTTTAGCACGCCTTGCGGTATGCTCCAATTGGGGATCAGCTGTCGTAGTCGATGGCGTGGCGCAGTTGCTTTTCAAATTCCAGCGCCTTGCCTGTGCCAATCGCCACACAGTTAAGCGGTTCTTCGGCGATGGACACCGCCAGACCGGTTTGCTCGCGTAGGGCGAGATCGAGATCACCAAGAAGAGCACCGCCCCCCGTCAGCATGACACCACGGTCGACGATATCCGCAGCCAAATCAGGCGGCGTTGCCTCAAGCGCGGTCATCACAGCCTCGCAGATTTGTTGTACGGGTTCTGACAACGCTTCGGCGACTTGGGCTTGGCTGATTTCGGTTTCCTTTGGCACACCGTTCAACAAATCACGGCCACGAATTTGCATCGAAGCTCCACGACCATCATCAGGCATTCTAGCGGTGCCAATCGATGTTTTAATACGTTCTGCGGTGGCTTCGCCGACCAACAAGTTTTGCTGACGACGCAGATAGTTGATGATTGCCTCGTCCATGCGGTCACCGCCGACACGAACGGAACGTGCATAGACGATATCTCCCAGCGACAACACGGCCACTTCGGTGGTCCCGCCGCCGATATCCACAACCATGTTGCCGGTTGGGTCGGTGATCGGCATGCCAGCCCCAATGGCCGCAGCAATCGGTTCCGCGATCAGGCCGGCGCGACGCGCGCCAGCGCCCAGCACAGATTGGCGAATGGCGCGTTTTTCAACTGGTGTCGCGCCATGCGGCACACAGACGATAATTTTGGGTTTGGAAAACGTAGAGCGCTTGTGCACTTTGCGGATGAAATGTTTGATCATTTCCTCGGCGACGTCAAAGTCGGCAATCACCCCGTCGCGCATGGGACGGATGGCCTCAATCGAACCGGGAGTTCGGCCAAGCATCAGTTTGGCGTCTTCGCCGACTGCGAGCACTTTCTTGATGCCGTCTTTCACGTGATATGCGACCACGGAAGGCTCGGACAGGATCACACCTTTGCCTTTGACGTAGACCAGCGTATTGGCTGTCCCAAGGTCGATCGCCATGTCAGTGGTAAACAGGCCGCCCAGATTTCCCAGCATGTGTGTTCCGTTCCCGTAGAAATTCAAAATAGGCCCGCGACTCTGGAGAGTTGCGGACCGACCTTCTTATATGAGGCAGGGGGGCATTGTGAAAGGCCTTGTTGGTTCAAAATCAGCATGAATCCGCCATTCTGGATGACATGACGGGGCAGGGGTGCGAATGCGCTTGCGAATTGACGGCAAATTGGCACAGGCGCGCTTGGGGTCATGCAAACGGGCGCCAAATTGGGCGCCCGTTACCAGAGATATTTCAGGCAGGTCTAACCGCCCTGATTACGCTGAAGACCTTCTAGCACCTGATCAATCGAGAAACTGGCAGGTTTCTGACGCGGCGGGTACTCTTTGAAGGTCGACAGGAATTGACCCACAAACGCTTGGGCTGGCACCAGCAAGTACAGTCGCTCAAACCGCCATTGAACATAGGCCGCCGCTTCTTCCTGAGCGCGTTCAAACGGATCGCTATAAAGGTCGATCAGTTTCGGGACGCGCAGAGGCACAAAGGGTTCCTGCCAGACATCGAAACCTTCGGCGCGCTGCTCTGCAAAAACAAGCTTCCAACGGTTAAAGCGCAGGTTCACAAGGTCACCGCCGTCCGAGAAATAGAAGAACTCTCGACGTGGGCCAGTTTCGGTTTCACCCTTGAAATATGGCATAAAGTCATAGCCGTCGAGATGCACAGGTTCGTTGCCTTCACCAAACGGGGCTTCGGTCAACATGCGCTCTTTCATGTCGGTATCGCCCAATGCGGACATAAAGGTCGGGAACCAATCCAGATGGCTGATGATCTGGCTCGACTTGCGCCCGGGTTCGATCACACCTGGCCATTTGATCATCATGGGAACGCGATACCCGCCCTCCCAGTTGTCATTCTTTTCGCCTTTGAAAGGGGTGCTGCCGCCATCCGGCCAAGAAAAGACCTCGGCACCGTTGTCGGTGGAATACATCACGACTGTATTGTCCGCGATCCCAAGCGCGTCCACTTTATCCAGAAGCTGACCGACCATACCGTCGTGTTCGACCATGCCGTCTGGGTAAATGCCCAATCCGGTGACGCCTTGGCTCTCTGGTTTGAGGTGGGTGTTGATGTGCATGCGCGTCGAATTATACCACAGAAAGAATGGCTTATCCTGCGCAACTGCGCGATCCATAAAGTCGAGCGCGCCCGCCGTCACTTCTTCGTCGATGGTTTCCATCCGTTTGCGGGTCAGCGGTCCCGTATCTTCGACGCTGCCGTCAGAATTGGCTTTGATCACGCCCCGCGGGCCAAATTTTTCGCGGAACTCTGGGCTCTTGGGATAGTCGACGCTCTCCGGCTCTTCTTCTGCATTGAGGTGGTAGAGGTTGCCAAAAAACTCATCAAACCCATGGTTGGTGGGCAGGTGTTCGTCGCGATCTCCAAGGTGGTTCTTACCGTATTGGCCAGTCATGTAGCCTTTGGATTTCATATATTCCGCGATGGCAGGGTCTTTTTCTGACATGCCTTCTTTGGCACCCGGAAGACCAACCTTAAGCAATCCGGTGCGAAAACCGGACTGTCCTGTCACAAATGACGCGCGTCCGGCCGTACAGGATTGTTCGCCATAGCTGTGTGTGAAAAGCATGCCTTCTGACGCGATCCGGTCGATATTTGGTGTCTCATACCCCATCATGCCCTGATTATAGGCGCTGATGTTCCAGTATCCGATATCGTCGCCCCAAATGATCAGAAAGTTCGGGGTGTCGCTGGCGATCGCCGTTGTTGCGAGCAAACTGCTTGCCGTCAAAGTGATGGCCAACGCTGTGTGTCGTAGTCGGTGTCTCATGATAGAATGTCTCCGAAAAAAATGTTTCGAAATGGAATGCAAGTTCCAGAATTCGCGAAAATACTGAGCCGCGTTCCTAAGCTTGCGCCGATATCGGTTTTCAATCAAGGGCACAGGGGGCTGACATTGCAGGCTTTGGGGGCATTAGCCTAGGCGCCCTTGGCGCTAAAATCCGAGAGACATCGTGACGACAACGCCTTCGTCCCCCGCATCGGCACCATAATAGCGCACATCAGCAGACACTGTTTCGTTAAAACGCCAAGACCCGCCAACGTCCCAGTATTCTGTTGCGCTTCCGTCGGATTTTCCGATCCGCCCAGACAGATTGGCCTGATCCGTGATGTCGATATATGCGGTTGCCGAACGGTTCACATTCTCATTTTCCGGATTGACGGCGACATATCCCTCAAGGGTGAGGCGCTCAAGAACTGGATAAGCCAGTGTGAACTTAATTTCTCCGCAACAATCGCCAGTGTCATCATAATAGTAACGGGCATACCCAACGTCCCAAAACAAGCCATTCGCGTGGGTTTTACGGTACCCAAGCAACAGATCGATTTCCCAACTATCTGGTCCTAGGTCGACGGTTGATGCCCAAACGCCCGCATAAAATCCACGGTTTTCGACCTCGGCCCATGGTTGAAAAGCAAAACCGGAGTCGGATTGCGTGAGCCCATCGAAGACATAGTTCGAGGTGAAATCAGCCCCCCAAGAAACGGCAGGATCAGCAAGGGTATGAGCCGGGGAAAACAGGCACACAGAGGCAAGAACGATACGTCGAAATCGAGTGATCATATGCACCTCCGGATACAGAATGAACCATTTGACCTAAGTCAGTGTAGGCATCAAACAACGTGTACGTCTAGCATTCTGTCCATCTTCCGGTTGATATCGGGTTAAGCGCACAAAAAAACGGCCCGCAAAATGCAGGCCGTTTTCGCGAATGTTTGGTCGGATTTACGACACGTCTTTCCAGTTGATTTCTTTGGTGTCGACGCCTTCGCCCGACTTTGCTCGGCGGACCAAAAGGCGGTTCAGTGCATGAATGTACGCCTTGGCGGAGGACACAACCGTATCGGTATCGGCGGATTGGCCTGTGGCAATCACGCCGTCTTCTTCCAGTCGAACAGAGACAGTCGCCTGCGCATCGGTGCCTTCGGTCACGGCGTGAACTTGATACAGCTGCAGATGGGCAGCGTTCGGATGCAACTGACGGACAGCGTTGAATGTTGCGTCAACAGGACCATCGCCTTTGCAGATTGCGGTCTTGTCTTCGCCATCAATGCTCATGACCAACGTGGCTTCGGCGGGGCCGCCGGTGCCACAAGAAACCCGCAGCGTCACCAATTGCAGACGATCATTCTGAGCGTCCTCACCGGTGCGCATCAGGGCAATCAGATCGTCATCAAAGACCTCTTTCTTGCGATCAGCCAAGTCTTTGAACCGAACAAAGACGTCTTTGAGTTGGTTGTCGCCCACCTCAAAGCCCAATTGTTCCAGCTTGTCGCGCAAGGCGGCCCGACCAGAGTGTTTGCCCAATGGCAAAGACGTACCCGACAAACCGACGTCTTCGGGGCGCATGATTTCAAAGGTTTCTTTGTTTTTCAGCATGCCATCCTGATGGATGCCGGATTCATGTGCAAAAGCGTTTTTGCCCACGATGGCTTTGTTGAACTGAACAGGGAAGCCTGACACCGTGGCGACACGGCGCGAAATCGCCATCAATTTTGTGGTATCGATGCCCGTATCCCAAGGCATGATATCGTTCCGTACCTTGAGCGCCATCACCACCTCTTCCAAGGCGGTGTTGCCTGCGCGTTCTCCCAAGCCGTTGATCGTGCATTCGATCTGGCGCGCGCCACCGGCGACAGCCGCCAAAGAGTTGGCCGTCGCCATCCCCAGATCATTGTGACAATGGGTGGCAAAGATCACGTCATCTGCACCGGGCACTGTTTCGATCAGCTTTTTGATCAGCTCGGCAGATTCCATAGGGGCGGTATAGCCCACAGTGTCGGGAATATTGATCGTGCTGGCACCGGCCTTGATCGCGATCTCGATTACGCGACACAGATAATCCCATTCCGTACGGGTGGCATCCATCGGGGACCACTGGACATCCTCGCACAGGTTGCGCGCATGGCTGACGGTTTCATGAATTTTGTCGGCCATTTCATCCATTGTCAGATTTGGGATGGCACGGTGCAGTTCGGACGTACCGATGAATGTGTGAATCCGGTTCAACTCGGCGTGTTTCACAGCATCCCAGCAGCGGTCGATGTCGGCAAAGTTTGCACGCGCCAAGCCACAAATCCGGCTGTTGCGGCTGTTCTTGGCGATGTCTCTGACGGCCGTAAAATCACCTTCCGAGGCGATGGGAAAGCCAGCTTCGATAATATCGACGCCCATTTCATCAAGCATCTCGGCGATCTCGATTTTTTCGTCATGGGTCATGGTCGCGCCAGGGCTTTGTTCGCCATCGCGCAATGTCGTGTCAAAAATCAAGACGCGGTCTTGTTTGGAAATATCAGTCATGTGGGGTCTCTTTCTTTTCTCCAGAAGCCTAGGCGCGAAACGGCATCCTCTGAGCGGTCGCGCCAGTCAACGGCACGCTCAGAGGCGGGCTAGGAGAAGTAGGTCAGACAGCAACGCAGCCGAAATGCCGCCGCGCGGGCGCAAAGCAATCTGGTGCGTATGTATCTTGGTCAACATGGGGGAAATATACAGCCCTCAAGGTAAATGAAAACCCTCAAAACCAGTTTTTTTCAGTACTGCTGGTTTGAGGGCCAGATGGTGTGGTGGTGGTGTGGTCGTAGGGGGGTTTTGCCCCCTAACCGTCGTTGGCCAAGGCCCCTTTGTCCCAGCTGCCAGTGGCTTCTTCGCCTGTGGCATAGCGCATGGTTCCTTCGCCTTGACGCTTCCCGGCGCTAAAGTTGCCTTCGTAGATATCGCCATTTGCGTATGTGGCCACGCCTTTGCCGCTGATCTCGCCGTTTTGCCATTCCCCAGCGTATTTGAACCCGTCAGGCATGACAATTTCACCGACGCCGTGGCGTTGACCCGCTGCAAATTCTCCGGTGTATTCTGTGCCATCAGGATAGGTCGCCGTGCCCAAGCCTTCGCGTTGGCCATTGGCCCAAAGCCCGTCATAGCGGTATCCATCGGCATAGGTCATTACGCCCCGCCCATGATTCTTGGCATTCAGGAATTCACCCTCGTATACCAGACCGTTGGCATAGGTCGCCTTGCCGCTGCCTTCGATCACGCCGTTTTTCCAGGATCCTTCATAGGTCGATCCGTCAGGATAGGTGATCTTGCCCAATCCGTCTGCCAAATCTCGGCGGAACTGACCCGCATAGACTGACCCGTCAGGATAGGTGACCGTCCCGTCGCCTTCGATATGTCCAGCAACCCAATTGCCTGAATACTGATATCCGTCAGCGCCTTTAAAATCACCTTGGCCGTGCCGTTTGTCGCCTTCGAACATCCCGTCATAGGTGTCTCCGTTGGCATAGGTGACCTGACCACGCCCTTCGCGCTGACCTCCGATGAGATCACCTTCATAGATATCGCCGTTCGGCTGGGTGAGTTTTCCAGTGCCCTCGATTTGTCCGGCACGCCAAAGACCTGAATACACAAGACCATCGGGCATTGTCAGTTCGCCCTGACCTTCGCGCGCCCCTGCAACGATCTGGCCGGAATAGGTTGCCCCATCCGGATACACGATCTTGCCTTTGCCTTCTTTGACACCGTTCAGCCAATCCCCGTCATAGGTATAGCCTCCAGGGCTGATCATCACGCCTTTGCCGTGATGCATCGCATTCAAGAATCCGCCTTCATAGCGCACGCCATTGGCATATATGGCGACGCCGCTGCCTGAGATTTTTCCGTCTGTCCAGTCACCCTCGTAGGTGCCGCCGTCGGTAAAGGTTATTTTGCCAACGCCTTCGGGCTTGCCTTTGGCAAAATCGCCCTCATAGACAGATCCGTTTGGAAAGCGGGCCTGACCCTTGCCTTTGATTTCGCCATCCACCCACTGTCCGGTGTATTCATAGCCATTTGGCAGACGATATGTACCGGTGCCGTCCTGAAGACCGCCCTTAAAGGTGCCTTCGTACACACCACCGTCATCGTATTGCTTGGTGAGGACTTCAGACTGTTGCGCAAATCCCGGCGCAGCGAGTCCGCCTGCGGCCAAGAGGATGGCGAATGTCATTGCCTGCGTTCTGCTCATTATCTTTTTTCCCCACGTGCCTTCATGCTGCCTTCATGCGGCTGTTGCGAAATTCTAGAACACAGGCGCGCGCGGGGCAACGTCTTTTGGCCGATTAGACTTTTCCTCAGGCCTGCTTCTGTTAAATCTGCTGCAAGAAACGCGACAGGAGGCTCAAATGGCCGAAACTTTCCGTCTGACAATGGCGCAAGCAAACCCGACGATGGGCGATCTTAAGGGCAATGCCGACAAGGCAAGGGCCGTTTGGGCCGAAGGCAAAGCCGCCGGTGCCGACCTTGTTGCGCTGCCCGAGATGTTCATTACGGGCTATAACGCGCAAGATTTGATCCTCAAGCCTGCCTTTCATCTTGCGGCAATGGCAGAGATCGAGGCGCTGGCGCAGGATTGTGCGGATGGGCCTGTGCTGGCCATTGGCGGACCTCTGGCGGAAGATGGCGCGCTGTATAATGCCTATTTCATTTGTCGCGGCGGCAAAGTGGTGCATCGTCAGCGCAAACACCATTTGCCCAACTATACGGTTTTTGACGAAGAACGTCTGTTTGATCAGGGCGCGCTTGGGGGGCCTTATGATGTCGGGGGCGTGCGTGTTGGCTCGCCAATCTGCGAAGATGCGTGGTTTGAAGATGTCGCCGAAACGCTCGAGGAATCGGGGGCCGAGATATTGGTGGTGCCAAACGGCTCTCCGTATTATCGCGACAAGTTTGATCGCCGTATGAACCATATGGTGGCCCGTGTGATCGAAACCGGGTTGCCGCTTGTGTATCTCAATATGGTCGGTGGACAGGACGATCAGGTGTTTGATGGCGGGTCGTTTGTCTTGAACCCGGGTGGAGAGCTTGCCCTGCAATTGCCCGTGTTTGACGATATGACTGTGCACGTGGATTTCGAACGCGGGGATCAGGGCTGGCGTGCGATACATGGATCAAAGGCGGTGTTGCCCGCTGGCGAAGAACAAGATTACCGCGTCTGTGTCGAAGCCTTGCGCGACTACATGGGAAAAACAGGGTTCAAACAGGTTTTGTTGGGGCTGTCTGGGGGGATCGACTCTGCGTTGGTGGCGACAATCGCGGTGGATGCGTTGGGCGCGCAGAATGTGCGGTGTGTGATGCTGCCGTCTGAGTATACGTCGCAAGAGTCGCTGGATGATGCCAAAGATATCGCAGAGCGGTTGGGGTGCCGATATGATTATCTGCCCATCGCCGAAGGGCGCGCCGCGATCACGAACACATTGGCGCCGTTGTTCGAGGGGACCGAGGCAGGGCTGACCGAAGAGAACATTCAGTCGCGGTTGCGTGGTCTGCTGTTGATGGCGTTGTCCAACAAGTTCGGGGAAATGTTGCTGACCACCGGGAACAAATCCGAGGTCGCGGTCGGGTATGCCACGATTTATGGGGACATGTCTGGCGGGTATAACCCGATCAAAGATATGTACAAAACACGCGTTTTTGAAACATGCCGTTGGCGCAATGCGGTGCATCGTGACTGGATGGCTGGCCCCGCGGGCGAGGTTATTCCGGTGTCAATTATTGATAAACCGCCGTCGGCGGAGTTGCGTCCGGATCAAAAGGACGAAGATTCCTTACCGTCTTATGATGTGCTTGATGGTATCCTGACCATGCTTGTAGACCAAGACCGTTCGGTCGCGGACTGTGTGGCGGCGGGATATGATCGCGACGTGATCAAACGGGTCGAGCATTTGTTGTATATCTCTGAATACAAACGCTTTCAGTCAGCACCGGGCGCGCGATTGTCGAAAAAGGCGTTTTGGATGGATCGGCGATATCCGATTGTGAATCGGTTTCGCGACGACAGTTGATGCGATAGCCGCAAGTTCTGGCTAAAGGCGGGTCACAGGGCATTTTGACAAGAGCAGGTCTGTATCTGCGCGGGTGCACAGATGGGTGGCGTGGGTCATGACCGCAGCAGATGCCGCCGCAGTTGCATACACAAGCGCGTGCTCCAAGGTTTCGGCACGCGCCAAGGACAGGGCAAACGCCCCGACAAAGCTGTCTCCGGCACCTACTTTGCTGACAACTGGGACGTTCGGGGCGGCGGCATGCCAAACTCCGTCAGGTGTGGCCATCACATTCCCGTCTGCACCACGGGCAATCAGAACGATCTCTGCGACGCCACGTGTGCACAAACTTTTGGCGAAACTCGCGGTATCAGCGCGGTCGGCAAGAGTGCGCTGGGCAAGCGTTTCTGCCTCGAGCTGATCCATGCGCAGGGCAAAAAGGGTGTTCGGCGGCTGTGACACCAAACATCGCAGAGCAGGTCCAGAGACATCAGCGATCAAACGCGCGTGTGTCTGTGCCACATGTCTGGATACTTCCAACGCAAAGTGGTCGACGACCCCAAGAGGCAGACTGCCGCTTAATACCACAAGTCCATCATCCGAGGCGATGTCGTCAAGCATGTCCATCAAGGCGCGCTGGCGTTCGCCATCCCAAACCGGACCCGGCATCACAAAGCGATACTGCGCGCCATTGGATTGATCGGTGACCGCAAGGCTTTGGCGGGTCTCACCCGGGGCGCGAAATGGCACATAGGCAATGCCCTGATCTCGCAACAGGTGCCGCAACTTTTTACCAGTCGGTCCACCGATGGCCACCAAGGCCCGACTCTGACCACCAAGAATATGGATCGCCCGAGACACATTGATCCCACCACCACCCGGATCTGTTTGCACCGGCGTACAGCGCAGCTTTTGCCCGTCGCGCACATGGCCCGTCGAGGTCGACACATCCACAGCCGGATTCAAGGTAATGGTCAGGATATCTTGCAATGTGGGTCTCGCTTGGGTGAGCCGAGCTTGCCGTCTTGGGGCGCGCAGACCAAGAGGCCGCGCGCCCCAACGGGTCTTCTAAAGCATCAGTTGATAGCTGGCGGGCACGTACTGAAACCCGTCGCCTCTGGTTTCGACATATCCGATCGCAGGCCAAGGCATGTGATACCCGACAAATGGAATTTTATCCGCCGCCATCATGCCCAACAGATTCCGGCGTGTTGCCGCTGCTGCGGCTTTGTCACGGTCAAACCGCACTTCCCAGTCGGGATAGGCCAGAGACCAGACATAGTGATTGGCAAAGTCTGTGCCCAACAGCATTTGCTGTCCTTCGCTCTCGAGCATATAGGCCATGTGTCCGGGGGTATGGCCAAAGGCTTCGATGGCGGTCACGCCGGATGCGACAGAGGCACCGCCGTCGATCATCATCAATTGCTCTTCCAGAGGGCGCACTTTGGCCTCGAATGTTTCGTTTCCTGACATATCCCAATCGTCGAATTCAACCGCGCCCGTGACATATTTTGCGTTTGGAAAGGTGGCGTTTGAGCCATCCATGAGGCCGCCAATATGGTCGCCGTGCATATGGGTCAGGACCACGGTGTCTATTTGATCCGGCGTGTATCCGGCCGCAGCTAGCGCCGCCGTGATCCCCGCCGGATTAAGGCCGGTGTCAAACAGGACAAGCGCGTCACCCGTGTTCACCACTGTGGGAGTAAAAAAGAACTGGGCCTGATCCGTTGGAATGTTTGCCGTCGCAGACACATCCGCAAATTCTTCGGGGGATACATTCATCCCGAAAATGGATTGTGGGTCCGGCACCGGACGGGTGCCAGCCAGCAAGGTGACAACTTCGAAGTTGCCCAGTTTCACGCGGTGAAAGCGTGTGCTGCCGACGCCCATCATGTCTGCGGCCGCCAAAACAGGTGAGCTTGCCAGCATTGGCGCGGATGCGATGCCAAGCATCAAAGACCGTCGGTTGAGGTGTGGTGAATAAAGTGGCATGCTAGTTCTCCCCGTTTTGATATCCGCTCCATTTGTCGGCGCGCGTCCTCTCAATATAGGGGGAATTTGCCGTGCGTCATCTCTCTGAGTGAAAAAGTGACCATCCTGACGTGTGTCGGGGCTATCTGTGCGCAGTGTATGGGGATTGGATGCGCGCGTGATGTCCCTGTCTTGGGACCTCCATTTCTGGACAAACTGCGCAACTTGTGGAATGGGATGCGCTAACAGGAGATTCTCATGACCACCACACGTTTCGCCCCTTCGCCTACGGGCTATATTCATGTCGGCAACCTGCGCACCGCGCTAATGAACTTTCTCATTGCGCGCAAAGCGGGCGGCACCTTTATTCTTCGGATCGACGATACCGACCCCGAGCGCTCAAAGCAGGAATATGTGGATGCGATTCAGCAGGACCTGGAATGGCTTGGCTTGACGTGGGACAAGATGGAACGTCAGTCCGAGCGCCTCGACCGGTATGAAGAGGCGGCGCAGAATCTGCGCGACATGGGTCGTTTTTACGAGTGCTTCGAGACACCTGTGGAATTGGATCTTAAGCGCAAGAAACAGCTGAACATGGGCAACCCACCTGTCTATGATCGTGCGATGTACACCATGGCCGATGCAGACAAAGATGCGTTGCGTCAGGAACGCGGGAATGGCCACTGGCGGTTCCTGCTGGATCGCGAACGGATTGAATGGACAGATGGCATTCTTGGCGATCTTTCGATTGATGCGGCGTCTGTGTCTGATCCTGTGTTGATCCGTGGCGATGGTCAGATGCTGTATACATTGGCGTCGGTTGTGGATGATACGGATATGGGCGTGACCCATGTTGTGCGCGGATCCGACCACGTGACCAACACGGCCACACAAATTCAGATCATGAATGCCCTCAGTGGCAAGACGCCCACCTTTGCGCACCACTCTTTATTGACGGGTCCGCAAGGCGAGGCATTGTCCAAGCGGCTTGGCACGTTGTCGCTTCGCGATCTGCGCGAAGCGGGTGTCGAGCCGATGGCGTTGTTGTCGTTGATGGCGCGTCTCGGATCGTCTGATCCGGTGGAATTGCGCAGTTCGATTGACGAGATCGCGGATGGATTTGACCTTGGTCATTTTGGCGCGGCCCCGACCAAGTTTGACGAACAGGACCTGTATCCTTTGACCGGGCGGGTCTTGCACGAATTGCCACTGGCGGATGTCGCTGCCGATATCGCCAAGGCAGGCGTGCCGGACCAACTGGCACAGTCCTTTTGGGATGTGATCCGCGAAAACATCGTGACACGCAAAGACATCGCAACGTGGTGGCATATGTTCGAACATGGCGCCGATCCCGTGATTGATGAGGCTGATGCCGAATTTGTGGCGCAGGCCATCGCGATGCTGCCAGAAGGCCCATATACCGCCGAAACATGGCGTGCATGGACCGCAGAGGTGAAAGAAGCCACCGGACGCAAAGGGCGTGGTCTGTTTATGCCGTTGCGCAAGGCGTTGACAGGACAAGGCCACGGCCCGGATATGTCTGCGGTGATGCCACTTCTTCAGGTCATCAAGGCCAAGGGCTAGACCTGACGGTCTTACCTTACCTCTATGCGAATAGATCCTCGCGGGACGTGTCCGGCGGGGATTTTTTGCGCGCAGGCTGGTGTGCTGTGCATGATGTGCGCGGAACTTGTGGCACTTGTGAACAGGTCAGTCAGATGGTGTGTGACCTTGGCAATGGGCGCCTACAGCAGACAGATGCGCGTCGACAAGGCGCAGCTCGTTGGGGCTGAGCGATTGGTGCCTTGGGTACATCGGGGCGTCCCTGTCGTTCAAAACCGCCGCGCTCCAACCCGTTGTGGTTTGAAAGAACGCGGCCAACCCGTCTTCGCCAAATTCGTTCAGGTACCCTTGGGCAACCACGTCGATATATGACAGCAGCAAGGGATGCTCTTGGTTCGCATGCCCGTGCTTTCCATACGGAACCGTATATGTCGCGATGTCTAAGTTGTCTTGTTTCGGGTGTGACACCGATGCCGAAACAGAGACGCGGTCATAGGCGCTTTCACGTTTATCCAATGCGCGCCAATCATTTCCGGGGACATGGGCAATCAATCCGTCAATCGATGTGTGCGGGTCGGGGATTGCAGTCAGAAACGGAATGGGCCGCAAGGCCGTGTGCCGCCAAACGCGCCGCCATCCATGCAGTCGTGCGACATGTGCATCGTGATAGCTGTGTGTGGCGCGGTTGACGAGGCTGCCGTAGCCAAAGAAATAAGGGGCGATCATTCGCCTAGGGTGACATATCCTTGATCCATGTCAATTTCGTTTTGCTGCAAACCTGCATAGTGTTGCGATCACAAGCCTGACTGGAGCTCACGTGCGTATTACCAAAAGAACGAACATCGCGATACGTGTGTTGATGTTTTGCGCGGCAAACCGTGGGCGTCTGGTGACCAAGTCAGAAATTGCACATGTGTGTAAAGCGTCTGAAAATCACTTGGCTCAGGTCATCAATCAGCTCGGTCAGATGGGTGTCGTTCTAACCCATCGTGGACGCAACGGCGGGCTTGAGTTGGCGCGGGATCCGATCGACATCGAAATCGGGCCGATATTTCGGGAAATGGAAGCCCCTGTGCCTTTGGCAGAGTGTTTCGCCGACGTCGACAGCTCCTGTCCTCTGGTCGAGGCATGTCGGCTCCGGTTGGCGCTGATGGATGCGGCCGAGGCCTTTTACAATCGCCTTGATGGGGTCACGCTTGACGGGCTGGTGTGTAACAATTCAGCGCTGTTGAGCATTCTCGCACCAGAGCCGTGCGTGCACTGAGATAAGATTTTGTCGATTTTTGTGGAAAAGCTGTCGTTTATGACCTGTAATCGACTTGCGAGAAAAATAACTGTGCACTACGGTACACGAACATGAATCGGGAGAACTGGAGAAATCCAGTGCCGAAGGAGCAACCGCCCCGGAAACTCTCAGGCCCAAAGGACCGATTTTTGGTACGAAGAACTCTGGAGAGAGGCGCGAGAGCGTCCGCCGAAGGGATAACGATCTCAGGCTAAAGGACAGAGGGGGCATCGCCCGCACGAGCAATAATCGTGCGATTGAGTGGTGCCGGAAAATTGCCTGATGTGGCTTCCGGAAGGACATGGGAGCTGACTGTATGGGCGATTTGCAACGCACGCCTCTTTTTGATCTGCACGTGGCGCTGGGCGCTAAGATGGTGCCGTTTGCTGGCTATGAAATGCCTGTGCAATATCCGCTTGGGGTCATGAAAGAGCATCTTCAGACACGGACCAAGGCAGGGCTGTTTGACGTCAGCCACATGGGACAAGTGATCTTGCGAGGCGCCTCGTATGACGAGATTGCGACCGCGTTCGAGACACTGGTGCCCATGGACGTTCTGGGATTGGGACAAGGGCGGCAACGCTATGGTCTGTTTACCAATGCCGATGGCGGTATTGATGATGATCTGATGTTTGCCAACCGTGGTGATCATCTGTTTGTGGTGGTCAATGCGGCCTGCAAAGAGGCCGACATCGCGCGGATGAAAGCCGCGCTTGAACCCGCGATCACTGTCGAGGTCATCGAAGATCGGGCGTTGATCGCCTTGCAGGGGCCAGCCGCCGAACAGGCACTTGGCCAGCTAAATTCGGCAGTTGCAGAGATGGCATTTATGGATGTCGCCACTGTGGATCTGCTTGGGGTAGAGTGCTGGGTATCGCGGTCCGGATACACGGGCGAAGACGGATATGAGATTTCAGTACCCGCAAGCCATGCGCAGGCTCTGGCTCAGGCGTTGTTGGATATGCCAGACGTGGAGGCCATCGGTTTGGGGGCACGGGATTCCCTGCGCCTCGAGGGTGGTCTTTGCTTGTATGGAAATGACATCGACGCCACGACTTCTCCTGTCGAAGCCGGACTAAATTGGGCCATCCAGAAAGTCCGCCGGACAGACGGTGCGCGTTCAGGCGGGTTCCCCGGATCTGCGCGCATTCTGGGCGATTTTCAAAACGGTGTGGCGCGCAAGCGTGTGGGGTTGGTGCCGGATGGCCGTGCGCCCATGCGCGCCGGAACAGAGATTTTCGCAGATGCAGATGGCGGAGCTGCGATCGGGATTGTGACCTCTGGCGGGTTCGGACCCAGTGTCGGAGGTCCCGTTGCGATGGGATATGTCCAAACAGATTTCGCCACAATTGACACCCCTTTGTTTGGGGATGTTCGTGGAAAACGCATGCCTGTCACAGTGGCAAAGATGCCGTTGGTCACAGCCAATTTCAAAAGATAGCAAACAGGAGACTAACCATGAAATTTACCGAAGAACACGAATGGTTGCGCACCGAAGGTGATGTGGTTGTCGTAGGCATTACAGCCCACGCATCCGAGCAACTGGGGGACGTTGTGTTTGTCGAGTTGCCGGAAACAGGTACCGAAGTCACCAAAGACGAAGAAATCTGCGTGATTGAATCCGTGAAGGCCGCCAGCGATATTCTGGCACCGATCGACGGCGAAATCACCGAGGTCAATGACATGCTGGTCGAGGATCCGGGTAAGGTCAACGAAGACCCAATGGGGGATGCGTGGTTCTTTAAGATCAAGCCAGCGGATGCGTCTCAGATGGACGACTACATGGACGAAGCAGCCTATAATACCTTTATCGGGTAATCCGGCTCAACGCCGGAGGGATCTGGCGAAATGCTATACTGCTAAGAGACCCGGTGGCGAGACTTGTGCCACCGGACAGATCGTGACTTGAAGGGGGGTTCGTGATGCCATTCACACCGACCAACTATTTGCCGTATGACTTTGCTAACCGTCGCCATATCGGCCCGTCTCCGGAAGAGATGTCAGATATGTTGGAGGTCCTTGGTACCTCTGATTTGGGCGCGCTGATTGATGAGACGCTGCCTGACGGAATTCGCCAAAAAGAGCCGTTGGATTTTGGACGCCCCTTGTCGGAACGCGAGTTGCTGCACCACATGCGTGTCATCGCGTCCAAGAACAAGGTCCTGACGTCTTTGATCGGGCAGGGATATCATGGCACGGTGACACCGCCCGCCATTCAGCGCAATATTCTGGAAAACCCTGCATGGTATACGGCGTATACCCCGTACCAACCCGAGATTTCCCAAGGCCGGCTCGAGGCGCTGTTGAATTTCCAGACCATGATCTCTGATCTTACAGGGCTCGAGATTGCAAACGCGTCGCTGCTGGACGAATCCACCGCCTGCGCCGAAGCGATGACCATGGCGCAACGTGTGTCCAAATCTAAAGCCAAAGCATTTTTTGTGGACCGCGATTGCCACCCGCAAAACATTGCGGTCATCAAGACCCGTGCCGCACCGCTTGGGATTGAGGTGATTGTCGGGAATCCGGACAAAATGGAGGCCGACAAAGTGTTCGGCGCATTGTTCCAATACCCCGGCACCTATGGGCATGTGCGCGACTTTACTTCGCATATTGCGGCCTTGCATGAAGCCAAGGCGATTGGTGTTGTTTCTGCGGATCCTCTGTCGCTGACCTTGCTCAAAGAACCCGGTGCGATGGGGGCCGACATCGCCGTCGGATCGGCACAACGGTTTGGGGTTCCGATGGGATACGGGGGGCCGCATGCCGCCTATATGGCGACCAAAGACGCGTATAAGCGGTCGCTTCCTGGGCGTATTGTCGGGGTGTCGATTGATGCGCGCGGAAATCGGGCCTATCGCCTGTCGCTTCAGACGCGCGAACAACACATTCGTCGTGAAAAGGCGACATCAAATGTGTGCACCGCCCAAGCTTTGCTGGCTGTCATGGCGTCTATGTACGCTGTCTTCCATGGCCCCAAAGGGCTTAAGGCCATTGCACAGCGCATCCACCGCAAAACCGTGCGGTTGGCAAATGGGCTGGAGGCCGCTGGCTTCAAGGTCGATCCCAAAGTGTTCTTTGACACAATTACGGTGGATGTCGGGCCATTGCAGGCTGCAGTGATGAAATCAGCCGTTGATGAAGGCGTGAACCTGCGTCGCGTTGGGGAAACACGTGTCGGGATCACATTGGACGAAGCCACACGCCCTGCGGTGATTGAAAAGGTATGGCGCGCGTTTGGCATCACGCGTTCGGATGATGATTTCAAGGCCCAGTACCGCGTCCCTGACCAGATGCACCGCAAATCCGAGTATCTGACGCACCCGATTTTTCACATGAACCGCGCGGAAACCGAAATGATGCGGTATATGCGACGGCTGGCAGATCGCGATCTGGCGCTGGATCGTGCGATGATCCCACTGGGGTCATGCACGATGAAGCTGAACTCTGCGGCGGAGATGATGCCCATCAGCTGGAGAGAGTTTTCGTTGATCCACCCGTTTGTTCCCGAAGATCAGGCCGAAGGCTATACACATCTGATCAACGATCTTTCGGACAAGCTGTGTGACATCACCGGATATGATGCCATTTCGATGCAACCCAACAGCGGGGCCCAAGGCGAATATGCGGGCCTGTTGACCATCGCGGCCTATCATCGGGCGAACGGGCAGGGGCATCGGAATATCTGTCTGATCCCGATGTCTGCGCATGGCACCAACCCAGCCTCGGCGCAGATGGTGGGATGGAAAGTGGTTCCGGTCAAATCGGCAGAAAACGGCGATATTGATCTCGATGATTTCCGTGCAAAAGTTGACAAATATGCGGATGATCTTGCGGGATGTATGATCACCTATCCGTCGACGCACGGTGTGTTCGAGGCATCGGTGAACGAGGTGACCCAAATCGTGCATGACGCCGGTGGCCAAGTGTACATTGATGGCGCCAACATGAACGCCATGGTGGGATTGTCGCGTCCGGGAGATCTGGGTGGTGACGTGAGCCACCTTAACCTGCACAAGACGTTCTGTATTCCGCATGGCGGCGGCGGTCCCGGCATGGGGCCAATTGGTGTCAAAGCGCATTTGATCCCGCATTTGCCCGGCCATCCTGAAACAGGTGGTGCACAGGGGCCGGTTTCGGCAGCGCCATATGGGTCTCCGTCGCTTTTGCCGATCAGTTGGGCGTATTGCCTGATGATGGGGGGCGATGGCCTGACGCAGGCCACACGTGTCGCGATCTTGAATGCGAACTATATCGCGACGCGGCTGCAAGGCGCCTACGAGATTTTGTACAAAGGCCCGACGGGACGTGTCGCACATGAATGCATCATTGATACGCGACCCTTTGAAGAGTCTGCAGGCATTTCGGTGGATGACATCGCCAAGCGTCTTATGGATTGCGGGTTCCATGCCCCTACCATGAGTTGGCCGGTTGCGGGCACATTGATGGTCGAACCCACAGAGTCTGAAAATCAGGCTGAGCTGGATCGCTTCTGTGATGCGATGCTGGCGATACGTGAAGAAATCCGCGATATCGAAGACGGGCGTATGGATGCAGAGAACAACCCGCTGCGCAATGCACCACACACGGTTGAGGATCTGGTCGGTAAATGGGAGCGCCCCTATGAGCGCGAACAGGGATGCTTCCCTCCGGGCTCATTCCGTGTCGACAAATACTGGCCTCCGGTCAACCGTGTCGACAATGCGTGGGGCGATCGCCATCTGGTGTGCACATGCCCGCCAATGGAAGACTATGTCGACGACGCGTAATCCAAATGAGGCGGCTGTGCCGCCACAGGTTTAAACGAAAAAGGCGCCCCTTGGGGCGCCTTTTGTCAAATCTCTGGCGGGGTGCTTAAGATATGACATCTCAAGCGCCGGAAAGGCGATGTCACTCGCGTGCCCGCAAAATACGTGCAGGGCGTGATGACAGGGCGCGCGCCGAAAATGCGAGGTTGGCCAAGAGGGTGGCCAGAATACCGCCAACAATGATGGCAATGGCATTGGACCAAATGACGGCAAACCCTGTATCCAACACAAAATGGGTCACGGCCCATGCACCCGCAATCCCCGCGGCCAATGACACTATGCCTGCGGCGGCACCGGTCAAAGCTGCGCGTAAGGCAAAGCTTGTGAGGATACGTCGACGCGTGGCTCCCAAAGTTTTCAAAATCGCGGCCTCGGTGATACGGGCCCCTTGGGTGGCCGCAGCGGCCCCGATCAACACAAGAAACCCTGTGACCAGCATGACGGACGCCCCGTAAGAGGTGGCATCAGCCAGATTGGACAACAGGCCGGACACGCGTGCAATGGCGTCGCGCACCCGAATGGCCGTGATATTTGGATAGGCATTGGACAAATCCCGCAAGATTTGGGCCTCGGCTTCTGGCGCGGCATAGACCGTGGCGATAAAGCTGTGCGGTGCTCCGGCCAATGCGGCCTCGTTCATCACCATGACAAACCCCATCCCCGCTGTGGAAAAGTCCACATCCCGCAAGCTGGTGATGGTGCCAGTGATGTCGCGCCCCAAAATGTTCACGGTCAACGTATCCCCGAGCCCAAGGCCCAGCTCGGTGGCCTCTTCGGCGGCAAAGCTGATTTGAGGGGGGCCCGTATAATCTTCGGGCCACCATGCGCCTTCGAGAATTTTGGTGGTGTCCGGCAGGGCGGCGGCATAGGTGATGCCGCGATCACCGCGCACGACCCAATGATCGCCAGCGACCTCTTGGGCTGGTTGGTCGTTGATCCGCGTCACCAATCCACGCAACATCGGGGCGGTTTGCGTGCCGCTGACCTTTGGGTCTTGTTCAAGGCGATCTAGAAAACCATCGATTTGGGTTTTCTGGATGTCGACAAAGAAATACGACGGGGCTACATCCGGCAGATCGCGCGCAATTGCATTGCGCAGGTTGCCATCAATCTGGCCGACGGCCGACAATACCGATAGGCCCAGACCCAACGACAACACGACCGAGCTTGTCGCTTCTTTTGGTGAAGAAATTGCGTTCAATGCCCACCGCAGCGCGGGGCGTTTTCTGGCGGCTGGCAACACCGAGCGTGCCAACTTGCGGATGCCACTGGCGGCAAATGCCAGTGTGACCAGAGCGGCCATAATGCCCACAGCCGCCCACAGTGTGAGTTGATAAGATCCTGAAAACCACCCCGCAGCGCCAAGCAATATGGCCAGCAATGCCATGGTGCCCAAGAGATACGGCAGCGCGGGAACAATACGCGCGGTTTCCAGTGCGTCACGAAACAGGGCTGCGGCCCTGACGTCTTCAGTGCGCGACAGGGGCCAGAGGGTAAAGATAAGCGCGGTCAAGACGCCGTATAGGGCGGCCTCGGCCAATGGGATCGGGTAGATTGCGAACACGGTTGGAATGGGCAAAGCAGATTGCAAAAATGGCCCCAATATCAACGGAAGGGCTGCGCCCAACACCAACCCCATCGCAATACCAACGAGCGACAGGGCCCCGATTTGCAAAAAATACGTCAGTAATATCGTCCGTCGCGCGGCCCCGAGGCTGCGCAAAATCGCGATAACTGTTGTCTTGCGTGCCAGATAGGCGCGGATCGCAGCAGACACGCCAACGCCCCCCACGGCCAAGCCACTGAGCCCGACAAGTACAAGAAATGCGCCCAAGCGGTCGACAAATTCAGCAACTCCGGGTGCGCCGTTCCGGCTGTCGCGCCACCGCATTCCGCTGGTTTCGAAGCGGGCGGCGGCATCGGTGCTTATGGCATCAAGATCAGCGCCAACCGGAAGGTCCAGACGGTATTTGGTGGAATACAGCGTACCTGCCGCCAGCAGTGCTGAGTCTGATAGGTCAGTGGTGGCCACAAGGGTACGTGGCCCCAGCGCAAAACCAGCACCTGCGCTGTCGGGTTCATGGATCAAGGCGGCCATGAGCCGGAAATTCTGAGAGCCTAGCTTGAAGGTGTCGCCAGTCGCAAGCCCGAGCCGATCCATCAAAATGGGCTGCATAATCGCCCCCGGCAGGCCGTCTTTACCGCTTAGGGCCGCGTCAAGAGACATGGGCGGGTCAAGAACGACGTCACCAACCAAAGGATAGGCCGAGTCAACAGATTTAACCTGTGTCAGGCCCCGTTCGGTGATCCCGTCACGCGTGACCACAGCCATGGACCGGAAATCATAGATCTCGGAAACTTTGTCGGCAGATTGTTCAATCCATGCGCGTTCTTCGTCGCTGGCGGCGCGATACGTAAAGCCCATCTGTGCGTCGCCCCCCAAAAGGGCGGCACCCTCGGCCCTCAATCCGGCTTCGATGCTGGCACGGACTGTTCCAATGGCCGCAATCGTGGCGACCCCCAGCGCAAGGCAAGCGAGAAACACGCGAAACCCTGTCAAACCACCGCGCAATTCGCGTCGTGCAAATGCAAAGGCCAATCCCAGAGACGAGGGGTTCATGCGACGGCCTCGGCCAGAGTTGTGTCGATCTGTCCGTCGCGCAAACGCACGACCCGATCACAGCGCGCAGCAAGCTCGTTGGAATGCGTCACCAAGACCAATGTTGCCCCGTGCCGATCACGCAGTTCAAATAGCAAGTCCATGATATGGCTCCCATTTGTCTGATCAAGGTTTCCAGTGGGTTCATCTGCCAACAAAATGTCAGGGCGCGGTGCGACGGCGCGTGCAAGGGCGACGCGTTGCTGCTCGCCCCCCGAAAGCTGGCTTGGGAAATGGTTGGCGCGATCCTCGAGCCCGACATTCACAAGTTCGGTCATCGCGCGGTCAAACGCATCCTTGTGTCCCGCGAGCTCGAGAGGTGTGGCGACGTTTTCAAGCGCGGTCATCGTTGGAATTAGGTGAAAGCTCTGGAAGACCACGCCCATGTGGTCACGTCTAAAGTGTGCCAAGGCATCCTCGTTCATGTCAGAAAGGTTTTGCCCCAGTGCTTGGATCTGCCCTCCGGTTGCGGCCTCAAGCCCTCCCATCAGCATCAATAGCGAGGATTTTCCAGATCCGGATGGCCCGACAAGCCCAAGAGTTTCTCCCTTTTGAACGTCTAAAGTGATCCCGCGGAGAATTTCTATGCGTCCGGCATTGCCATCCAACGACAAACGCGCATCTTTAAGGGAGAGAACAGTGGTCATTGGGGAGTCTACCTGCATCATGAATGGTTCAATGGTATATGGGGCGCTATCGCGTTTGGGCAAGGTCGCTGCTGTGCTTTGGGTGTCAACAACTTCGGCGTGGGCCGAACAAACCACAATTGTGGCCTTTGGCGACAGCTTGACACAAGGCTACGGGCTAATTGAACAAGAGGGGTTTGTCCCCCAAATGCGTGGCTGGCTTGCGGCGCAGGGGGCTGACGTCAAGGTCATCAATGCAGGTGTGTCTGGGGATACCACAGCTGGGGGGCTTGCGCGCGCGGCGTGGACATTCACCGACGACATCGATGGAATGATCCTTTGTTTGGGTGGCAACGATGTCTTGCGCGGGCTTGATCCAGCCGTGTCACGCGCCAACCTGACGGGCATTCTTGAAGAAGCGCGTCAGCGTGACATCAAGGTTTTGCTGGTCGGGATGCAAGCCCCGAACAATTACGGCGCAGAGTACAAACAGACGTTTGACTCTATGTACCCCGCGTTAGCCAAGGACTTTGACACATTGTTCGCCGAAAGCTTTCTGGGTGGGTTAGGCGAAGATGACCCTGCAAAACTCCAAGGATTGATGCAAGCGGATGGCATTCATCCCAACAAAGCAGGTGTGGCCAAGATTGTTGCGGCCCTTGGGCCGGATGTGTTGGCGCTGATATCTGCTGCGTCTGAATAATGCCTTTTGGGCATCGGGGTGTCGGACACGAAAACGGGCGCGCAAATCGCCGCCCGTTTCAAACTTTGAAATACAGCTGGGGTTACGCCAGTGCGATGTTTACCGCTGACTCGCGTCCGTCACGACCTGGTTCGATGTCGAAGGTCACTTTTTGATTGTCAGCCAGCCCGGTCAAACCAGAGCGCTCTACGGCTGAAATGTGGACGAATACGTCTTTGCTGCCGCCTTCTGGGGCGATGAATCCGTAACCTTTGGTTGTGTTGAACCATTTGACGGTGCCATTTGCCATCGTCGTTTCTCCTTGTGTCATCTGCCCGCGGAATTGCGGCAGGTCGGCAAAGTCAGTGCAAGATCGAAGACTCAGCCGATAGGACAGAAGGTCGATAGTGGTAACGTCGCCCCAAAAATATTGAAAAGTTCAGGCGCGTTTTCAAGTGAAAATAATATGAATTTTTGCCGATCTTGGCCAAAAAATAGGCGAAATCGACTGAATTCGCAGAAAATCGCGAGAAATTATTTTTACCAGTTGATAAAAAAATAACTCTGTGACAGCCTGAAGACAGTAGCCAACCCACATAACGGGGAGAGACAATGACACAGTCACCGTTGAGCGAAGGCGTTGTAGCAGGGCGATTAGATCCGGCGCAATTGACCGAAAATTTTGGGGATTTGCATCCTCGTCTTGATAATCACGAGGCCCTCGTGGCCGCAGATCGTTGTTATTTTTGCCATGATGCGCCGTGCATGACGGCCTGTCCCACAGACATCGATATTCCGCTGTTCATTCGCCAAATTGCGACCGGAACGCCCGAAGCCGCAGCCAAAACGATTTTTGCACAGAATATTCTTGGTGGTATGTGCGCACGCGTGTGTCCCACTGAAACGCTCTGTGAAGAAGTATGCGTGAGAGAAGTCGCTGAAGGTAAACCTGTCGAGATCGGGCGTTTGCAACGCTATGCGACGGACGTATTGGTGGATGCAAATGTGCATCCCTTTGAACGTGCCGCCGCGACCGGAAAATCGGTGGCGATTGTGGGTGCCGGACCTGCTGGCCTGAGTGCTGCGCATCGTTTGGCGACGCATGGCCATGACGTGACGCTGTTTGATGCGCGTGCCAAAGCAGGCGGCCTCAACGAGTTCGGAATTGCGGCCTATAAATCTGTAGATGGGTTCGCTGCCAAAGAAGTCGATTGGCTTTTGTCGATTGGTGGCATCACCGTGGAAACGGGCAAAACCTTGGGGGCAGGGCTTGATCTTGCGACCTTGAGCGACACGTTTGACGCAGTCTTTTTGGCCGTCGGTCTTGGGGGGGTGAATGCCCTAACCGTTGAGGGATCGGACAAATCGGGTGTGCTGGACGCAGTTGATTTCATTTCTGATTTGCGACAGGCCTCTGACTTGGAACAACTGGCAATTGGGCGGGATGTGGTTGTGATCGGGGGCGGGATGACCGCTGTTGATGCCGCCGTTCAAGCTAAGTTGTTGGGGGCGCTGAATGTGTCTCTGGTTTATCGCCGTGGTCGCGACCGGATGAATGCCTCGGTGTTTGAGCAAGATCTTGCAGCCTCAAAAGGCGTGCGGATCATCACCAATGCCTCGCCCAAAGCGGTGATCGGCAACGGAAGCGTGCGCGAAATCGAATTTGAATACACCGACAACGATCTGAACCCGACAGGCCAGACCGTGCGTTTGGCCGCAGATCAGGTGTTCACCGCGATTGGTCAAACCCTGAACGCAGAGGGCTTGCCGGATCTGGATGGCGGCAAAATTGCTGTCACCGAAACTGGTCGGACGTCTGTCGAAGGCATTTGGGCTGGCGGGGATTGTGCCAGCGGTGGTGATGATCTGACGGTGACGGCTGTGGCCGAGGGTCGTGATGCGGCCGAAGATATTCACGCTACGTTGATGGCGTAAGGGAGGGCATGAAAAATGGCTGATCTGACATCAGAATTTGTGGGGATTAAATCTCCAAATCCGTTCTGGCTGGCGTCTGCGCCGCCGACGGACAAAGAATACAATGTGCGCCGCGCTTTTGAAGCAGGGTGGGGCGGCGTTGTCTGGAAGACCCTTGGCTCTGAAGGGCCGCCCGTTGTGAACGTGAATGGCCCGCGATACGGGGCGATCTTTGGGGCAGACCGCCGTCTGTTGGGGCTGAACAATATCGAATTGATCACGGACCGGCCTCTTCAACAAAACCTGCGCGAGATCAAATCGGTCAAACAGGATTATCCCGATCGGGCTGTCGTCGTGTCGCTGATGGTGCCCTGCGAAGAAGACGCATGGAAAGCCATCCTGCCCGTTGTCGAAGAAACTGGCGCGGATGGGATCGAGCTTAACTTTGGTTGTCCGCACGGGATGGCCGAGCGTGGTATGGGGGCTGCTGTTGGGCAGGTGCCGGAATACATCGAAATGGTGACACGCTGGTGTAAACAGAACACCCGCATGCCCGTGATCGTCAAGTTGACGCCGAACATCACCAACGTGATCTATCCCGCCGAAGCCGCGCAACGCGGTGGCGCGGATGCGGTCAGCTTGATCAACACGATCAATTCCATAACGTCGGTGAATTTGGACGCCATGAGCCCGGAACCGATGATTGACGGCAAAGGAACGCACGGCGGGTATTGTGGCCCTGCGGTAAAGCCGATTGCCATGAATATGGTCGCGGAAATTGCACGGCATGCGGAAACTGCGAACCTGCCGATTTCGGGCATTGGCGGCGTCACAACATGGCGTGACGCAGCTGAGTTCATGGCCTTGGGTGCAGGCAATGTCCAAGTGTGCACAGCGGCGATGACCTATGGGTTCAAAGTTGTTGAGGAAATGATCAGCGGCCTGTCACAATGGATGGATGAAAAGGAATACTCCAGCACGTCCGATTTTGTCGGCCTTGCAACGCCCAACGTCACCGATTGGCAGTATCTGAACCTGAACCATATTACCAAGGCGGTGATCAACGAGGACGACTGTATCAAATGCGGCCGGTGCTATGCGGCCTGTGAAGACACAAGCCATCAGGCCATCGAGATGTCGGAAGATCGCGTCTTTTCGGTGAAGGATGATGAGTGCGTCGCGTGTAATCTGTGTGTGAATGTGTGCCCAATCGAAGGCTGCATCACCATGAAGACGCTTGAACCTGGCGAGATGGACGAGCGCACGAACACGCCCGTATCAGCCGAGTACGGCAACTGGACACAACATCCGAACAACCCCTCAGCGCAAGCTGCGGAATAGTCCCTGGGGGTCGGGTTTTTCTGTTCCCGACCCGCGCTGCAGGGATACTCCCGTACCCTGCAATGATCCCGCCGCAGACATGTCTGGGGCGGGATTTTTCGTGCGGCAAACAAAAAAGCGCCCCTTGTGACAAGGGGCGCTTTGGACTGTTAAGGTCAACGACAGTTTAGTCGATGATCGCGTTCAGTGTTGCGCTTGGGCGCATAACGGCGGCTGTTTTTGCAGCATCCGTGTGGAAATACCCACCCAAATCCGCTGGCTTGCCTTGAACAGCGGCCAGTTCACCAACGATGTCAGCTTCTTTTTCTGCCAGAGCAGTAGCGATTGGTGCAAAGTACGCGGCCAGTTCGGCATCGTCCTGTTGTGCAGTCAATGCTTCTGCCCAGTAGCGTGCAAACCAATAGTGGCTGTCACGGTTGTCGGGTTGGCCAACTTTCCGGCTTGGGGATTTGTTGTTGTCCAAAATGCCTTGGGTGGCGACTTCGGCGGCACGCCCCAGAACACCGGCTTTGGCGTTGCCTTGGGTGTCTGCCAAGAAGTTCAGCGATTCACCCAATGCGCAGAATTCACCCATCGAGTCCCAACGCAGGTGGTTTTCTTCGACCAACTGCTGAACGTGTTTCGGGGCAGAGCCACCAGCACCGGTTTCAAACAAACCGCCACCTTTCATGAGCTTTACAATCGACAGCATTTTGGCCGAGGTGCCCAGTTCCAGAATTGGGAACAGGTCGGTCAGATAATCCCGCAGCACGTTACCCGTGATGGCGATGCTGTCGTTTCCTGCTGTGATTGTCTTAAGCGATTGTGCGGTGGCTTCGCGTGGAGCCATGATTTGGAACTTGTCAGATACGCCAGACGCCGCCAAGGCAGGTGTCACATATTTGATCAGTTCTGCATCATGGGCGCGGTTTGCATCCAGCCAGAAAATAGCTTCGGAACCTGTCAGACGCTGACGGTCAAGCGCCAGTTGAATCCAGTTTTCAATCGGGGCTTGCTTGGCAGTGCACGCGCGCCAAATGTCTCCGGCCTCGACATCATGCGACAGCAGGATATCGCCGTTTGCGGCAACCACGCGGATTGTGCCGTTTGTCGCAGCTTCGAACGTGGTCGGATGGCTGCCATATTCTTCGGCTTTTTGCGCCATCAGGCCAACGTTTGCCACAGAGCCAGCAGTGGTCACATCCAGTGCGCCGTTTGCTTTGAAGAAGTTGATGGTTTCATCATAGATGGTGGCATAGCAGCGATCAGGGATCACACAGTTTGTGTCGCCCTTGTTGCCATCTGCATCCCAGCCTTTGCCGCCTGCACGAATAACCGCAGGCATAGACGCATCAATGATCACGTCCGATGGCACGTGCAGGTTGGTGATGCCTTTGTCACTGTCGACCATATACATCGCAGGGCGCTGTGCCGTTACGGCGTCGATTGCGGCCATAATGTCGGCATTGTCTGCCACACGATCCAGCAGATCACCCATACCGGAATTCGGGTTCACACCCAGCGCGGCCATTTCGGCGCCGAACTTGTCGAACACTGGTGCAAGCCAAGCTTTGACAGCGTGCCCAAAGATGATTGGGTCCGAGACCTTCATCATGGTGGCTTTCATGTGCAGTGAGAACATCGTGCCGTCGGCTTTGGTGTCTTCGATGGCACTTGCAAGGAACGCACTCAGGGCTTTGGCCGACATAAAGGTCGCATCTGCGATCGTCCCGGCATCAAGCGGCCAGCCGCCTTTCAAAACGCTGACGCTGCCGTCTGCGGCAACCATTTCGATCTTGGCATCCCCTGCCTGAGCAGCGGTGACAGTGGTTGATTTTTCGTTTGCGTAAAAATCATCGCCAGACATCGAAGACACTTTGGTCTTGCTGTCTGCAACCCAAGCGCCCATCGAATGCGGGTTGTTTTGGGCATAGTTTTTAACAGCTTTGGCGGCGCGACGATCCGAGTTGCCTTCGCGTAGTACAGGGTTCACAGCCGATCCCTTGAGTGCGTCATAGCGTGCGCGCGCAGCTTTTTCTGCGTCGGTTACTGGGGCTTCAGGATAGTCGGGTAGCGCAAAACCTTGCGCCTGTAGCTCTTCGATGGCGGCGGTCAACTGCGGCACCGACGCGGAAATGTTCGGCAGCTTGATGACGTTTGCATCGGGTGTTTTGACAAGCTCGCCCAGTTTAGCAAGATCGTCAGATTGGCGCTGTGCCTCGGTCAAGGCTTCGGGGAAGGCCGACAGGATACGGCCAGCCAGCGAAATATCTTTGGTGCCGACATTGATGTCAGCAGCGCTTGCAAAGCGGCGGATGATGGGCAAAAGCGAAGCACTCGCCAGTTCAGGGGCTTCGTCTACAATGGTATACAATAGATCGGGGTTCGAAGTTTCAGCCATTTTATTCTACCTTTCTAAGCTTTTGGTAGCTTTGGGAACGAAGAGCAGCGGTGCTACTTTCAGGGGCTGCTCATGCGTCCTGTGGTTTCTGACCACGGAGGAACACTGAGCAAGGCGATCACCGCCTCCAATAGATCAGACCGAGACGAAGATCAATTCGCGTCTGCCGATTTCGCAAGGGACATGATGCCACGGTGTGTGCCAGCGTGTTCGACGGGCTTAGGCTTTGGGTTCGGTCTTTTTCTTGATGGCTTGGAACCGCGCCCAAGAAACAGGCAAGGACGCCAGATAGGCAATCGACATCACAATCAAGACTTCCCAAGGGAATACAAACAGCAACGTCAGGAACAGCACGGCGAACAGCATGAACAAATACTGCCATTTGGCTTTGATCGACAATTGCTTGAGCGAGAAGGTGGGGATGCGGCTGATTGCGAGCGCGCCCATCGCGGCTGTATGGCCAGCAATCAAATAGGTGTGGGTGATGATATCTTCATATCCGCTCAAGTAGACATAGACTGGCAGCAGGACAAGAAATGCCAAAGCCGGCGCAGGAACACCGACAAAGAAAAAACGGTCGGGCGAGTTCGAGACGTCTGTTGGCTTGCTTAGATTAAAGCGTGCAAGGCGCAATGCACAGCACATGGCAAGGATCAGAACGGCGAACCAGCCTGCGTATTCGCCGGTTTGCCCAATAAAGGTCAGGTTGAAAATCAACAAACCCGGCGCAATGCCAAAATTGAAGAAGTCGGCAAAGGAATCAAGCTCGGCCCCAAGCGGGGTCGCACAATTCAAATAGCGGGCCACCTTGCCATCAACGGCATCCAGAAATGCCGCCAACAGAATAAGAAAAATGGCGTGCTCGATGCGGCCTTCCATCATCAATCGGATAGAGGTCAGCCCCGCGCAGAGCGAAAACAAGGTTATTACATTTGGAAGATATTGAATAACTGAGGTTTTCTCGTCTCTGCGGCGTCGGTTCATTTCATTACCGCCAATCTTTGGGTTTGGGGACCGTCCAGATGCGCCAGAATGGTTTCGCCTGCTGTGGTGGTCTGACCCAGAGTGACGGATGGTTGCACGCCCGGTGGCAGATAAATATCCAGTCGGCTGCCGAAACGGATCAGGCCAAAGCGGTCGCCCGCCTCAAGTTTTGCTCCGTCTTGGGTAAAGCACACAATGCGCCGTGCGACCAAACCTGCGATTTGCACAACAGCGATCGTGGCCCCAGAGGCATGCTCGATCGAGAGTACATTGCGTTCGTTATGTTCGCTGGCTTTATCCAGAGACGCGTTTACGAATTTACCTTTGTGGTACACGATTTTCTTGATCGTGCCTGAAAACGGCATGCGGTTCACGTGACAGTTAAACACGTTCATAAACACGGAAACCCGAATGCGTGGCTCGTCCCCAAGGTCCAGTTCAGCAGGCGCGACGGTGTCCGTGATAAGGGATACAACCCCGTCAGCAGGCGAGAGCAATAGATCATCGCCTTGCGGAACCGACCGAATGGGGTCTCGGAAAAAATAGTAACACCACACAGTGATGCCTGCCGCTGGCCAAAACAGCGGTGCCCACAGCAGATAAAGCACAATGGCGATGGCTGCGAAGACGGCGACAAATTTGCGCCCTTCGGGATGCATTGGGACCGCAACGATCTTGAGCATATTCATAGTAGAGGTCCTTAATGCGGGTGTAGGATGCCGTCTGTTCGGCGATCTTGGCTGTATAGTGCAAGCACACAAGGTTATCCAGCGCCAACCGACTGTCTGAATCGAGACCGGTTGACGCGTTTTGTGGGTTTGGTGTGCTGCGACGCGTTTCGCGCGCTAGTCGCGTGTGCCCGCAAAGCGTTCCTGCCACTCCGTACGTTCATCATCGGTAATTTTACGGAAGGTGACGTCTGGAACCTGGAACGCATGCCCCGGTGCAAGGGCACCCAGAGCGGTGGGTACATCCGTTGGCCACGCGGTGTCTGTGACATTCATTGTGGCCAGCAGGTCCGCACTTGCATCGGGAATAAAGGGCGCTGACAGAACGGCATAAAACGGGATCAGGTTCAGTGCCAGACGAATTTGTGCGGCGGCTGCGTCCGGATCCGTCTTGAAGGTGGACCACGGGGCAGTGATCTGTAGGTATTCGTTGCCTGCTGCCCAGATTGCGCGCAACTCTTGGGCCGATTTGCGCACTTCCATGGCTTCCATGTGGCCTTCGTACGCCTTAAGGCGCGTGGTCAGTTCCTCAATAAGAGCCTGCTCTGCTGCGCCATACGTGCCGCCGGCAGGGACATCTTCGCTGAATTTAGACCGGCAGAATTTGGTGACGCGACTCACAAAGTTGCCAAGCACATCGGCAAGGTCTTTGTTTACAGAGGTCTGGAAGTTCTCCCATGTGAATTCGCTGTCGCTGCTTTCGGGGGCATGTGACAGCAACCACCAGCGCCAGTAATCGGACGGCAGAATTTCCAGCGCCTGATCCATAAACACACCACGCCCGCGCGAGGTCGAGAACTGGCCACCGTCATAGTTCAGATAGTTAAAGGACTTGATATAGTCGACCAACTTCCATGGCTCGTTCGATCCCAAAATTGTCGCCGGGAACGACAGCGTGTGGAAGGGGACGTTATCTTTGCCCATGAACTGTGTATAGGTCACGTCGTCTGCGCCCTTGTCGGTGCGCCACCAGCGTTCCCAATCTGTGCCTTTACCGGCATCGACCCATTCCTGAGAGCAGGCGATATATTCAATGGGCGCGTCGAACCACACATAGAACACTTTGCCTTCCATGCCCGGCCATGGCGCATCGCCTTTCATCACAGGCACGCCCCAGTCAAGATCCCGCGTAATCCCGCGATCCTGTAATCCGTCGCCGTCATTCAGCCACTTGTTGGCAATTGACGTTGTCAGAACAGGCCAGTCGCTTTTGCTGTCGATCCAGTCCTGTAGCGTTCCGCGCATCTGGCTTTGGCACAGGAACAGATGCTTGGTCTCGCGTTCCTCAAGGTCGGTCGACCCGGAAATGGTAGAATATGGATTGATCAGATCGGTCGGATCGAGCTGTTTGGTGCAATTGTCGCATTGGTCGCCGCGCGCGCTTTCAAAACCACAGTTGGGGCAGGTGCCTTCGATATACCGATCTGGCAGAAAACGACCATCAGCGTTCGAGTACATTTGGGTTTCAGACACTTCCCGAATAAGGCCTGCTTGGTCGAGAGCACCAGCAAAGTGCTGAGTCAGTGCATGGTTTTGGGCCGAAGATGACCGCCCAAAATGGTCAAAAGACAGACGAAAGCCACGCGCGATTTCAGCCTGAACATCATGCATCTCGGCGCAATAATCGGCCACAGGTTTGCCAGCCTTGGCAGCCGCCAGTTCGGCTGGGGTGCCGTGTTCGTCGGTAGAGCACAGGAACAACACTTCGTTGCCGCGGCCCCTTTGATAGCGGGCAAAAAGATCAGCGGGCAATTGTGATCCGACAAGGTTGCCAAGATGCTTGATGCCGTTGATGTAAGGAATGGCCGAAGTGATCAAATGGCGCGCCATATCTGTGTTCCTTTGGTCTGATGTTGGCCACCGTCTAGACCAAAGCCGCGCCCAGTGCCAGAGCTAGGACTTGGGCGGGTGCAATTACACAGAACCCGTGTCTGAATCATCGCCCCGTTTGTCGGTCCGCAGCTTCTTATCGCGTTGGCGTCCGATAAGCCGTCCGATTATGAAAGAGGTGCGCGGGGCATAGATATACCGCGTTTGATTTCCCGCAGTGGGGCGTGCGCGCATCCGGCTTAGGCCAAAAACAATCAACAGCGCGTGCCCGGCCGCGATCATGATAAACAAGGCAGACGGGCCATATGATTGGATCAATCCCGAAGCGAAAACAGGCGCTGCGATGGCACCGATGGCGTAAAAGAACATCAGCGCCGCCGCAAGCTCTACGCGTTCTTCCGACGTTGCAAAGTCGTTGGCATGCGCGGCGGATACGGAAAAAATCGGAAAAGATGTGAGTCCAAAGAATGTGGCGTTTAGCATGATAAACGTTGTGCTGCTGGCACCTGCCAACACGGTTGTGCCACAGGCCACGATGGCGGCGCCAGACAGCCAGACCAACACCCAGCGCCGGTCATATTTATCTGCCAGCCATCCCACCGGATATTGGGCCAAAGCCCCTCCCAGCACAAAGGCTGCAAGGAACCATGCAATTTGGTCAATTTGCAGACCGACTTGGGTACCATACACAGGCCCCACCATACGAAACGATGCGGATGACAAGGCCGCAACAATGACACCTACGGCGGCCAAGGGGGATCGCGCGACGGCCAGCATGGGGCGCAAGCGTGGTGCGCTGGGGGTTTGCGGTTGTTCGGACTTGGTCAGCGTCAAAGGCAACAATGCAGCGCAGCACAAGATCGCAAGCAGGTTGTATGACACATATGACGCGGGCTCTAGCACAGAAATCACAAGCTGTGCCGCCAACGAGGCCCCCATGTCGACAAACCTGTATGTGCCCATCGCGCGGCCACGGGTTTCATTGGTGACCTTGGACTGAAGCCATGCTTCGATCACCGTGTAACACCCCGCAACACAAAGCCCCGAGGCAACCCGCATCAACGCCCATGCCATTGGGTCAATGATTAGGAAATGCGCCATCAAGCCGATGGCTCCTGTCGCTGTAAACGCTGCAAACGCGCGTGCGTGGCCCACATCGCCCATAAGGCGGGGGGCCCACCAGCATCCCACAAAGAACCCCAAGAAATGTGCGGAGCCCAGCAAGCCGATCTGCGACGTCGTGAAGCCCAGCGTGATTCCAGACAGCGCATCCAACGGGCCAACGCCCCCCGTGCTAAGCTGGAGCAGAACCACCGACAAAAAGAGCGCCGAGAAAGAAAGGAGCATATGCATATCCTCCGAGAATGGGGCCGTTAGGGGCAGGCGCTTGTGGTTATTCGACCAATTCAGGTCGTTTTTCGCGCTTTGCACGGTGAATTCGTGATTGCGTGTGGGCGTGCATTCAATGCTTGCTCACATGAGGCAAAAACCACAGGGTATCGTGAACCAATTGCAGGGGCATATGAAGATGGCAGATCACGGATATGAAGACGGTCGGCTTGATCTACCGTTTGTGGGTATTTCGACATTTGGCAAGCGGACATATGTTCAGGATTGGAATAATCTAGAGGCGGATGTCTGTGTGATGGGGGCGCCGTTTGATTTCGGAACCCAGTGGCGTAGCGGCGCGCGCTTTGGTCCGCGTGGGGTCCGCGAGGCGTCAACACTTTTTAGTTTTGGCCATGCCGGGGCATACGATCACGAAGATGATGCCACGTATCTGCCAGCCGATGTACGTATCGTTGATATCGGGGATGCCGATATCGTGCACACCGATACCCAGAAAAGCCACGCCAATATCGAAACCGGCGTGCGCGCCATTTTGAAGGCTGGCGCTTTGCCGGTGGTGATTGGGGGCGATCATTCGGTGAATATTCCCTGTGTGAATGCATTTGACGGACAGGGCGACATCCATATTCTGCAAATTGATGCCCATCTGGATTTTGTAGATGAACGACATGGCGTGCGGTTTGGGCACGGGAACCCAATGCGGCGTGCTGCCGAGAAACCATATGTGACTGGTTTGACCCAAGTCGGCATTCGAAATGTGTCATCAACCGCAAAGGAAGGATATGAAGCCGCCCGTTCCATGGGAAGCGACATCCTCTCCGTGCGGCAAGCACGGGCGCTTGGGCCTCAAGGGGTGATTGATCGTATTCCTGACGGTGCGCGGGTGTATGTGACAATTGATATCGACGGCTTTTGCCCGTCCATTGCGCCGGGCACAGGCACGCCAAGCCATGGCGGGTTTTTGTATTACGATGTTCTGGAAATGATGCAGTCCTTGGCGCGCGCGCATGAGGTGGTGGGGATCGATTTGGTTGAAGTCGCGCCCGACTATGATCCGACGGGTGGGACGTCTATTTTGGCGGCGCAAATATTGTTGAATACCTTGGGGTTCATTTTTCACGAGAAAAACAAAGCCTAGAGGCAGATTTTGAACACCGCTTCTGCGGATTTGGGCAAGGGATAGGTCACGTCAACCTGGGTGACGCCTTGCAGGATTTTGTAGGCGGCTTAGATTGTCGATACCTCAGCATGACAGGACATATTTGGTATGAAGATGAAACCTCTTGGCCGGACAGGAATTTCTGTCTCGGAACTTTGCCTTGGGACGATGACGTTCGGCACGCAAACTGATGAATCCGAGGCGCATGCCCAGATCGATCTGGCCTTGGGAGCAGGCCTTAATTTTGTGGATGCGGCAGAAATGTATCCCGTCAACCCGCTGAGTGCCGAAACACAGGGGCGCACCGAAGAGATTATCGGGAACTGGTTTGAAAAGTCAGGCCGACGCGCCGATGTCATTATGGCCACCAAGCATTCGGGTGCGGGATATAAACATGTGCGGGACGGGGCACCGATTTCTGCCAAATCCATTCCCGAGGCGATTGATGGATCGCTCCGGCGTCTTAAAACCGACTATATTGATCTGTACCAGTTCCATTGGCCGAACCGCGGGTCGTATATGTTCCGCCAGAACTGGACATATGATCCATCAGGCCAATCGCATGCGGATACGATGGCACACATGGAAGAGACTCTTGAGGCGCTTCAACGTGAAGTCGAAAAAGGTCGTATTCGGGCGTTTGGCCTAAGCAACGAAAGCGCTTGGGGCACGTCACAATGGCTGCGTATCGCAGAGTCGAAAGGGGGACCGCGGGTCGCATCTATCCAGAATGAATATTCATTGTTGTGCCGGATGTATGACACGGATCTGGCCGAACTGAGCGTGAATGAAGATGTTGGGTTGTTGGCGTTTTCGCCACTTGCGACGGGATTGCTGACTGGAAAATACCAAAACAACACCATCCCCGAAGGGTCTCGAATGTCGATCGTGGATAATTTGGGTGGACGTAAAAACGCCCGAGTTTTTGACGCGGTAGCGGCGTATTTGGATATTGCCAAACGTCACGGCATTGACCCTGTGCATATGGCGATGGCCTTTACCCTGCAACGCCCGTTCATGTGCGCGTCAATTTTTGGTGCCACCCATATCAACCAGCTCGAACATATTATTGAGGGGGCTGATCTTGTGTTGAGTTCGGAAATTCTTGCCGAGATCAACGACGCACATCGCGCGCACCCGATGCCATACTAAGACATCAGGCTAATTTCGCACATCGCACACACGCCGATCAGGTGGAGTGTGTGCGATGTGGTGCGCACGCAATCAATGCCTCGATGCGCTAGGAACTTTGATAATCCCCCGGTGAAAGCGGGACCGGACTTGCTTTGGCAGGGGGACATGGAGTAGGGCGAAAGCCAAACTTGGGGAATGCACATGGATCAGGACGTACTCGCAACTGTTGGAGCTTCAACGCCACGGCGCTGGTTTGGCGTTGGCACAATGGCTCTACTTGGTGGGCTTTTGGTCTATTTGGGGCTGGCTGTACCGCCGGCGTCTTTGGGGTGGCAGATTTTCTTGTTGGCGATGGGGGCGTTGGCATTGTGGTTGGCCGAGGCGACCCGCAAGGCAAGTGCGCGCACCATCGAATTGACCAAAGAGGGGCTGCGAGACGACACCGGCGAAATCATTGCCCCGATTGACGAGATCGTGCGCGTGGAGCGTGGCACCTTCGCAATGAAGCCCTCACATGGGTTTG
The DNA here is from genome assembly GCF_005518135.1 of Shimia litoralis. Lineage (GTDB taxonomy): Bacteria > Pseudomonadota > Alphaproteobacteria > Rhodobacterales > Rhodobacteraceae > Shimia_E > Shimia_E litoralis. The sequence continues at coordinate 270,739 of NZ_SULI01000001.1, forward strand.
TGTTGCGCCTCAAAACACGTAGCGCCGCGCGCTGGCGGCCTGGCTTGTGGTGGGTCTTGGGCAAACGTGTGGGCGTTGGTGGCGTGGCAACGGGCGCGCACACCAAAGCGATGGCTCAAATCCTTGAAGCGCTGTTGGCTGAACGCACCTAGCCGTTGCTCCAGACCAACTGGGGCGCAAACCGTGGCCGCGTAAAGATAAATGTTTCGAGTGTTGTGTTCCCAATTCCGACCTGAAGAGATGGATTGAAGGTGGTGCGCGTTTCCACAAGGATCAGCGTCTCGCCATCAATCATCGTCGGTAGATCAGCCTTGATCGTGTCGATGTCACTTGCCACATATGCGGCGATGTTGCCTTTGGTTTTTGACCAGTTCAGCACGTATTTGCTGTCAGTCAAATTCCAGCTGATCACGGATACACGAAGACCCGAGGTCGCATCCGATTTGGCCAGAAGATTGAACAGACTATAGGCCCCTGACATATAGTCGTCGTCAATTGCGTTGGTTTCTCGCGACAGCATGTCAGAGACCGTAAAGGCAGCTTTTTCGGTTGCTGATCTGGTCTGGAATGCATCGAAGAATACGAACATCGCAATATAGGCCCACAATAGAAGGGGCAGGACGACGGCGACTTCGACAGCGACTGTCCCAGATGTATCATCCGAGAAACGGGCGAAATGGGCTTTGAAACGCGTGAACATGTTATTTCGGCTCCTGTACAAAGGCCGAGATGGCAATAAGGGAAATGTCACCAGACGAGTCCTTGGTAAGCAAACCGGCCAGCCCATAGTTATTAAACATGGGTTCGTATTTCGCACACGCCCGCAGGATCATCAGCTCGTTGTCCTGGCCGGGGGTGAACGTTGTCACCGGATGGGTCTCTTCGGCGCGGTTCGTACAGTTTGTTGAATTGGACAAATCTGTCCAGTTGCGTGGGTCTTTTTGCACCATTTCCAACAACAAGTTGTTCAAACAGTCGGGGATCATCCCGGCTTCGTCGCAGATCATTACCTTGAGCTCTTGGTGAGATGGCTGAAAGCCCGTCGTAATACGCACTTCTCTAACCGCGATGTCCAAGGACCGTTCCAGCATTGAATCCCTCAGGTTCATAATTCCCAGCTCGATAGCGGATAAGAGAAAATAGAACAGGATTGGGAACATGATTGCGAATTCGATCGACGCATGGCCAGAGTCGTCATGCCGAAAGCGCGAGAGACGGTGAATAAATTTATGTCTCATTGTGTCAACCTCAGCTGGCGGATCGAGGACGCAATGGCCGCAAACGCATCGCGAATTTCCAGACCCTCCACATCAAAATAATGGCTGGCAGAACTCGCACAGTCCTTCAGGACGGCTTGACCACTCGACGGGGCTTCAAATCCGATGGAGAACACAATCATACCCTTGGCTTTTGCTGCGTCGCAGGCATATTTTGTGCGTAGGTTTTTGGTCGTTGAGCCGACACTTTTGCGCACGGCATAATACCAGTCGTCCCATGCATCATCGTCATACATCCATGGCTCGTACAGATCTTCGACGATCCATTCTAACGTCGTGTATGCATAGAGGTCTTCGTATGACAGAAGCTTGGCTTCACCGGGCTCGTCGATGGTTTCAATGGTCTTGACTGTTTTATAGCGTTTGCACGATCCGTTCCGCTTGTAGGATTTACAGACACGGGTGCTCACAGTTTCCTCATAGACACCTTCTCCGTACGCATGGTCTTCCCATGTGTCGGTTGTGGGCCAGTAAAACAATGGCTCGTCATAGACGCCGTCGTTATCCTCGTCATATTCATCAAGCCCGACGTAGACCGAATAAATCTCTTCTTGGTCGTTCCACCAAATATTTGATTCTCCGGTGCGAAAGTCGTCATGGATGTAATACTGTGACGTGTTTTGCCCATCGGTCATCAACACGATGACTTTCAACGAGTCACCGCTGTCAAAATCAAACGGACGGATAGCAAACTCTGTCGGCACATGACTTTCGCCAGACATTTTGGCGATCACCGGACGCAACTTGGGGTCAAGCAATGCAGCGCCCCATTTCATGCCGATGTCGATGGATGTGTTTCCACCCGCCCAAAGGTTCGTGATGAACGACTTGAGAGCGGTCGAGTTCTTTTGCATGATCATCATTTCGCGGCGCGAGTCATCCTCGCACACCGGACTGGGGACCAGATGTTTCGGATCGTTGTCACGTCCGTCGCTATCATTCCATGGATCAAAGTGCATGGAATGCTGGTACTCGGCCTGAGGGTACACAGCCGTTGATTTGTAATCATCGCTCTCGAAGTTGATACAGCGTGAATACTGCGGCTGTTGCCCGCGATTGGAGGTCAAGCTTGTCACTTCTTCATCTGGGTCAACCACCTGTGCAGGGTTTCCTGTCGGGCTGACATAAAGCCACTTAAAGAACTCTTCAGGTGCAGAAACCTGTGTGGCATAGGGCACGATGGAAATGGACAACCTACCGTCATCAGTATTTTCGTCCATCGTGGTGATAAATTCTTTGGCGGCTGTTTTCAGATTGGTTAACCGGCTGTTGCTGCCCATTGACCCGGATACATCAAGAACCATCGAGATTTCGACATCTCCGATGCGTTCTTCTGCAGTACCGGATGCAGGCATGCTGAGGGTATCAATGCCAACCATTTTCATAAACATTGTGTCGACGGATCCGGTCGCGGTCGCCGTGACCGTCCGGTAATTCAATCCTTTGTCGACCGTGACCTCGCCAAGCGTATCTGTCAGGCCGGACTTGTTGAAATAGTCGTTGACCACGGTCTTGGGGTCTTGCTTTTGATCCAAGTCCGCAGCGGCAAGAACCGCCCGATCAAGTGTGTGCTGCATCTTGGTGCGCGTCACTTCGCTGTTCATCACATCAATCGCGATCCCGCCGATCATAAGGATCAGTAGGAAAATGAAGACTGCAAAGCCCACAATCGCACCGTCTTCGCTTTTGGCGAACTGTCTGACCCAGCCAATGGCGGGTCTGTTTGTGGCATCTTGCTCGATGTGTGTGGCTGTATCCGACACTTGCATTTTACGTCCCTCGCTTGGCGCTTCCAAGAAAAGAGGTTTGCTCTAAACGTATCGCGCCACGGTCTTACTGCCGCGCAATTGGGGCGGAACTTGGGCAAAACTGGTGCACTAATCGGGCTATTAATAAGAGGTTAATGGTATTTGCGCGCATTTGTGTACAATGCCTTGTTGGTCGCGTGATTGTTTCTGTCCGACCCTTGATTTGCCTAATTATTGTGCGAAGTGTGAAAAACCCCTTCGTCCTCATGGAATAATAGGTCATAGGGGAGGGGAGAGCTTCGAATGCGGCGTTGAGTCGCAATATCTGCTTGTCGGGAGGACAATGATGAGCATTCAAAAAGAACCGAGTTTCCGTGAAAGTGTGGATTTGATGTTCAATCGCGCTGTAGCGAAGATGGATCTTCCGCCGGGGCTAGAACAGAAAATCCGAGTTTGTAATGCCACCTATACTGTCCGTTTCGGCGTACGCTTGCGGGGCGAAATTCAGACATTCACAGGGTACCGGTCGGTGCACTCTGAACACAAAGAACCTGTCAAAGGCGGAATTCGCTTTGCGGTTGGGGTTAATCAGGACGAAGTCGAAGCGCTTGCCGCGTTGATGACCTATAAGTGTGCCCTTGTCGAAGCGCCCTTTGGAGGGTCAAAAGGCGGGCTGAGGATTGACCCCAAGCAGTACGATGAACACGAACTAGAGCGGATCACGCGCCGTTTTGCCTATGAGCTGGCCAAGCGTGATCTTATTCATCCGTCGCAGAACGTGCCTGCACCCGATATGGGCACAGGCGAGCGTGAAATGGCATGGATTGCCGATCAATATGCTCGCATGAACACCACGGATATCAATGCGATTGCGTGTGTGACAGGTAAACCACTGAATGCGGGTGGGATTTCCGGACGGGTCGAAGCGACGGGGCGAGGTGTTCAATACGCTCTCAGAGAGTTCTTCCGTGATGTCCGTGACGTCGAAAAAACGGGTCTCAGTGGCACGCTTGATGGCAAGCGGGTCATCGTACAGGGACTTGGAAACGTGGGCTATCACGCTGCCAAATTCCTGAGCGAAGAAGATGGGGCTATCATTACAGGTATCATCTAATGGGATGGTGGCTTGTATAACGAGGCCGGTCTTGATGTAGAGGCCGTACGTGCCTGGATCGGCAAAAATGGCGGCGTCAAAGGCTTTCCCGACGCGATCCATGCGCCGGATGGGGCGGTGCTTCTGGAAGAAGACTGTGACATTTTGATTCCTGCCGCCCTTGAGGGGGTGATCAATCTAAGCAATGCCGAGCGGGTCAAAGCCCCTTTGATCATCGAGGCGGCGAATGGGCCGATTACGGCAGGTGCGGATGATATCTTGCGCGTCAAGGGCACGGTGATCATCCCCGATATGTATGCCAATGCCGGCGGCGTAACAGTGTCATACTTTGAGTGGGTCAAAAACTTGTCCCACATCAGATTTGGCCGGATGCAACGCCGTCAGGAAGAAGCGCGCCATCAACTTGTTGTGGATGAACTGCAGAAAATCTCGGAGTCGATGGGCAACAAGTACACTTTGTCGGATCGCTTTAAGCAGAAGTATCTGCGGGGGGCCGATGAATTGGAATTGGTCCGGTCGGGCTTGGATGACACGATGCGTATTGCCTATCAATCAATGCGCGATGTCTGGCATGAACGCGGCGATGTCGAAGACCTGCGCACCGCGGCCTATCTGGTATCGATTGAAAAAGTCGCGGCCAGCTATCGCGCCAAAGGTCTCTGAAACGATGGCAGAGTGCAAAATCTCTTGCCAGTGCGGCACCCTTACGGGGGTGCTGCACGATGTGTCGCCAAAATCGGGATCGCGCGCGATTTGTTATTGCAAAGACTGTCAGGCCTTTGCCAGATATCTTGGTTCCGCCGAGCTTCTTGAAGAGTCGGGCGGCACGGATATTTATCAAACCCTGCCATCCAAAGTGACCTTTGAAACAGGCCAAGAGCATCTCGCGTGTTTGCGGTTATCCCCAAAGGGCTTGCTGAGGTGGTATGCTTCTTGTTGCGATACACCCTTGGGGAATACGCTATCGTCACCGCGTGTCAGAATGGTGGGTGTTCTGACCAAATGCATCAGCGATCCAGAAGCGTTGGGTCCTGTTCAGGCCATGGTCAACACATCCGGTGCGTCGGGTGAACCCGTTGAGGAAACCGGCCGTCGCCAAGTTATATTCGCCTTTTTGAAGCGCCAGATCGGCGCGATGTTGCGGCGCGATCACCAAACGCCCTTTTTTGATACATCGGGTGCGCTGGTTGTGACCCCCAAAGTTCTGACCAAAGAGGAACGGCAGGCCGCCACGCCTTGACCGGCGGCCAGAGATGGTTTTGGGGCAGGGGGGGCTTTGTCTCTAATTGTAAGAGGTGGGGTTGCAGGGCCGTGCGCATCCTGACATTTATAGACACTGCCTCTTGCTGCGAAAGGTAATCTCGGATGCGTATTCTCGTAATTTCTGCTTTGGTTGGCGCCACCGCATTGGCCACGCCCGTATTGGCCGGCAAAAAAGAGGACTGTCAACTTCAGGCCGATATTGTCAATCGCGCCACTGAGTTGCGTCTGGAGCGGACAAGCCAGCAAAAAGCGCTGGAAATCATGACCTCTGGCGATGACGCCGTGGCCGAAAAATACCTTGGGGCAGTGCCGCATCTGGTTGACTGGATCTATTCGCTCAAGCGCAAAGACCTCAAGCTTGAGCCGGGCAAATCCTATCTTGATGCCTGCCTCGCGCAATAATCGCCTATCCAATTTGCTGTCTTTTTCGGACCCCCGCGCGTTCTAGACAGATCGCAGCGCTGATCGGTATACTGTTTTCATGAGCTTGCCCCCCGGTTTCCTAGATGAATTACGCAGTCGTCTCAGCCTGTCACAGGTTGTTGGGCGCAAAGTGATGTGGGACACGCGCAAATCCAATCAGGCCAAAGGTGACATGTGGGCACCGTGCCCGTTTCATCAGGAAAAATCGGCATCGTTTCACGTCGATGACCAAAAGGGATTTTATTACTGCTTTGGGTGTCAGGCCAAAGGCGACGCGATTTCGTTCGTACGGGAGCAGGAAAACGTGGGCTTTATGGAGGCGGTCGAAATTTTGGCGCGCGAAGCTGGAATGCCCATGCCTGCACGCGATCCGCAGGCGCAGGAAAAGGCCGATAAGCGCACCCAACTCATCGAGGTGATGGAACACGCGGTGCAGTTTTTTCGCCTTCAGCTCAAAACCGGCGGCGGGGCCGCGTCACGAGAATATCTTGAACGGCGCGGATTGCCTGAGCAGGCCCGTGATCGGTGGGATATCGGGTTTGCACCAGATGCGTGGCAGGGGCTTTGGGATCACCTGATCGCAAAAAATGTACCACCCGAGCATATTCTGGCGTGTGGCTTGGCCAAACCATCGGCCAAGGGCGGCAAGCCATACGATACATTTCGCAATCGTATCATGTTCCCCATTCGCGATGCGCGGGGGCGGTGTATCGCCTTTGGCGGCCGCGCGATGGATCCCAATGATAATGCAAAGTATCTGAACTCGCCTGAAACGATGCTGTTTGATAAAGGGCGCAGCCTGTACAACCATGCGCCTGCGCGCAATGCGGCGGGCAAAGGTCAGGCACTTTTGGTTGCCGAAGGCTATATGGATGTGATCGCATTGGCCGAGGCGGGCTTCGAAGCATCTGTCGCGCCTTTGGGCACCGCCATCACCGAGTCGCAACTAGAGTTGCTTTGGCGGATTTCACCCGAGCCGGTGATCGCTTTGGATGGGGATACGGCAGGGTTGCGGGCGGCAATGCGGCTAATCGATCTCTCCTTGCCATTGCTTGAAGCCGGAAAATCCTTGCGGTTTGCGCTTATGCCCGAGGGGCAGGACCCTGATGATCTGATCCGAAGCAAAGGTGCAGGCGCGGTACAAAAAGTGCTGGATGCGGCGATCCCGATGGTCAAACTTCTGTGGCAGCGAGAGATCGAGGGCAAGGTTTTTGATAGCCCCGAAAGGCGCGCGGCATTGGATAAGGTCTTGCGCGAAAAGATCAAATTGATCCGCGACCCATCCATTCGTGCCCATTACGGAGAGGCCATCAAGGAACTTAGGTGGGAATTGTTCCGGCCCCAACGGGGCGCAGGTCAAGGCGCGCGCGGTAGTTTCAAAAAAGGAAAATGGCAAACCGGACCTGTCGTGCATGCCGATACCAAAGTGTCGATTTTGGCGGCCTCGGAGGGCGCGGTTGAAAACCGACTCCGCGAGGCCGTTGTGCTGGGGGTAGCATTGACCACGCCCGAGGTGCTGGATGATTTCGAATATGCGATCGAAATGATGGATTGTTTTGATCCTGAAGTGGCGCGCATGCGCGATGTACTGTTGCGCTATGCCCACAGTCCAGATCCGCGTATGGAAGTAGAGACTGCGCTTGGGGTCGAGGCCGTTGAAAAGCTGTTGCGCTATCCCCATGTGTCGATAGCGCCGGCCATTCGACATCCAGGAGATGTGGATTTGGCGCGTTTGACCCTGACCGAAGAACTCGACAAGCTCAAAACTGAACGCGGACTAACTGCGGAAATTGCGGATGCCGAAGAGGATTTGCGAGGGGTCGCGGACGAAGCTGTGACATGGCGTTTGGGACAGGCGGCGGAAGCACGAAACCGCGCCTTGCGAAGCCGACAGGAAGACAGCGGAGAATTTGAACTTGGTCCAAATGGCGCTGCCATCGACAAAGATGAACGAGAGGCGCTGGATGCGCTGAGAGATAGGATAGATTTCACCAGAGGCGGGCGCTCAAAGGGCGAATAAGTCACTTTGGTAAGGAACCGACAAATAAATCAGGGTAAACGGGTTGCGAATCACCCACTCGCGCTATTGATTCGGATTACGCGAATCACCCACGCCCTTGACGCAGGAGCATTACATGGCCGCCAAAGATAACGACGACCAGAAGACCGCCGATCAAGACGCCGAAATTTCTCTCGATATGAGTCAGACCGCCGTCAAAAAGATGATCGCTGAGGCGCGGGAAAAAGGCTATATCACATATGATCAGTTGAATCAGGTTTTGCCCCCTGATCAGGTGAGTTCGGAACAGATCGAAGACGTGATGTCGATGCTGTCCGAAATGGGCATCAACATTATCGAAGACGAAGAAGCCGAAGACGAAGAGCTGAAGTCTACCGCCGTGGTGGACACATCTTCGGCCAACCGCGAAGTCACCCTTGGGTCGGCCTCGTCGGAAAAACTGGATCGTACAGACGATCCCGTGCGCATGTATTTGCGCGAAATGGGCAGCGTCGAACTGTTGAGCCGTGAAGGCGAGATCGCGATTGCCAAGCGGATCGAAGCCGGCCGAAATACAATGATTGCTGGCCTCTGCGAGAGCCCGCTGACATTTCAGGCGATCACCATCTGGCGTGACGAACTTTTGTCCGAAGACATTCTGCTGCGCGACGTGATCGATCTTGAGACCACGTTTGGCAATCAGATGGGTGAAGACGAGGAAGAAGAAGCCCCCGTCGCTGATCCGGCAAACGTTGACGGTGCCCCCAAGAAAGACGACGGGCCCGAGTTGGACGCCGATGGCAACCCGATTGCCAAAGACGACGATGATGACGAAGACGAACAAGCCAACATGTCGCTTGCCGCGATGGAAGCCGCGCTTAAGCCACGTGTGTTGGAAACGCTTGATCTGATCGCGCGGGATTACACGCTGTTGTCTGAAATGCAGGATGTGCGGATTTCGGCAACACTGAACGAAGACGATACGTTCAGCGACAAAGAAGAGAAGACCTATCAAACGCTGCGGTCCGAGATTGTGTTGTTGGTGAATGAACTGCACCTGCACAACAACCGGATCGAAGCCTTGATCGACCAGCTGTACGGCATCAACCGCCGTGTGATGCAAATCGACAGCGCAATGGTAAAACTGGCGGATCAGGCGCGTATCAACCGCCGCGAATTCGTAGATGCCTATCGCGGGCGCGAGCTGGACCCAACGTGGCTCGAGGATATGGCTGAAAAGCCGGGCCGTGGATGGCAAATGTTCATGGAGCGCTCGACTGACAAGGTTCAGGACTTGCGCAATGACATGGCGCAGGTTGGCCAGTATGTAGGTTTGGACATCAGCGAATTCCGCCGGATTGTACAGCAAGTTCAAAAAGGTGAAAAAGAAGCGCGTCAGGCCAAAAAAGAGATGGTCGAGGCAAACCTGCGCTTGGTCATCTCGATTGCCAAAAAATACACCAACCGTGGATTGCAATTCCTTGACCTTATTCAAGAAGGTAACATCGGCCTGATGAAGGCCGTGGACAAATTTGAATATCGTCGCGGGTACAAATTTTCGACATATGCCACATGGTGGATTCGTCAGGCGATCACGCGCTCTATTGCAGATCAGGCCCGCACGATCCGTATTCCGGTGCACATGATTGAAACCATCAACAAACTGGTCCGGACAGGTCGCCAGATGTTGCATGAAATCGGTCGTGAACCCACACCTGAGGAACTCTCTGAAAAGCTCCAGATGCCGCTTGAGAAAGTGCGCAAGGTGATGAAAATCGCCAAAGAGCCAATCAGCCTTGAAACCCCGATTGGTGACGAAGAAGACAGTCAACTGGGGGATTTCATCGAGGACAAGAATGCTGTGCTGCCTTTGGACAGCGCCATTCAGGAGAACCTCAAGGAAACCACCACGCGGGTTCTGGCGTCCCTTACTCCACGCGAGGAACGTGTTCTACGGATGCGCTTTGGGATCGGCATGAACACCGATCACACGCTCGAAGAAGTCGGCCAGCAGTTCAGCGTCACACGCGAACGGATCCGTCAGATCGAGGCCAAGGCGCTGCGAAAATTGAAACACCCAAGCCGCAGCCGCAAGCTGCGCAGTTTCTTGGACCAGTGATAGATTACGGCGCCTCCGGGCGCCGTATTTTTTCGCGCAAGCAGATTACTGTTCTCAGATTCCAATAGTTGCTAAGATACGTGGCTTTCTCTGCGGTTGCGACGTCGGCTGTAATAAAGGCATCACAATGAAGCCCAAATGCGATGTGCTGGCAGTCGATATAATCATGTTCGCCAGCTTCAGCGGCTATTGGTTTTTGCTTTCGGAGCCCCTTGGATTGTCCGATTCCCATTAGGCTGAGCACTCCACAAGCGATCTGAATTTCTGAAAATGATGTAAGGTTTTCTGGAAAAGCTTTTTGAAACTCTCGTAGATCATCGCCACAGAGAGAATGTGCAATTGTATTAATGGGGTTTTGATCGTCGCTAGGGTATTGCTTTTTGACTTGGCTTTCGGTCCGGGCCCAAACTTGATCTATATCCCGAATGCTTAGCCGTCTGTCTTTTTGATACGGGCTGATAGCTTGGCTGTCGAACGACACTGGCACTCCAGTTAGTTCGCGAATAATGGATTGCATCGTGATCTCAGCGTTTTGGTCGGCACCTCCTCCATGCATCATTGCCCAGAGTTTCCCCATTGGCGCGACATCAAAGTCCGTGACTTGCTGAAAAGCCAAGTTGGCATCTTTTGGGGATGCCAACACTTTATCGTCTCGCTGGGATAAATGGAGCGCGTTTTGAGAGCTTAGAAAGTCTAACTCTGGCGTTGGGTTATCTGCATTTTTCCAGTCAAGCAAATGGGCGTCGGAATAGACCAATGTGAAGTCGTTCAAAGGTGTATTTGAGTGCATGAAGGTGCTCAGTACACCAGTATCCAAATATAGCATTGGTTTCACAGAAATAGCTTTCAAATAGTCATTTTAGTGTTCGGTCAGAATATTGATGATCAACACCATGTATGTTGGACATTATACTGAACAAATCTTACGATGCTTAACACGTATTTAACGAGGTTCCCCATGCACACACGTTCTCTTATTGTCTCTGTCGTTGCAGGCAGCCTGATTGCCAGCGTGGCTGCAGCCCAGTTCGGCTATATCCCGTGGCGGGTGAACCAGCTGCCGGGGAAGGGGAACTTTGAGGTGATCGAAGGGGCAGGGTCCGGCAATCAGCGGTATTGGTGTGAAGCGGCTAAATATGCGGTGGGTCCACTGCGCTCGCGCGGGAATGTGCGGATGTATATTCTGAACCCGGAAGGTCCTGCCAAAACCCAAGGAAATTCCTATGCGGTTGGGTTTACCTTGAACCCAAGTCAGGCGGTATTGGATGCGGCCAACAAACCGGGTGATGGGGGGAACTATTCCGTTTCGGTTTCCAAGGTGGGCTATAATCTAAGCGTGAGCCATGCGCATGGGTTCTGTACGATGAACGTTCTGTTTTAAGAACTATCCGGTCAGGAAACGGTTGTTTTGCCATGACGCAGCGCCTTGTCGGGCGCGCTAGAACGCCGTTTGCAACATGCCGCCTGCATCCAAGAGCCGATCATACAATGCAAAATCGTCGGGCTTGGCCGCGCGCAGTTTGGCTTCTACGTCAGGCGAGATTTCTGCGGGCACATCCGGCGATACATTTTGGGCCTTGAGCTGGATCGTGTCTTGGAAACGGTCTTCTAGAAATCCGTGAATGCGGGGCTGGTTTTCATACTGAAACAGCCGATGTACGCCCAGTGACCCGTCCTCGAGCGTCAAAAACCGGTACTGGCTTCCGATCTTGGCGGCGGGCGAGGGGCTGTCGCTGATCACGTCCAGCACATATTCGTCAAAAGACTTGCCTGCTGTGCTGCGGATGTGCGCGCCCATTCGTTCGGGGCTGCGAAATTTGTACCAGCTACGAATTTGGTCAACAGGATCGCGCATCACCGCCATGATCTCGGGGCGAATGCGATATGACTCTGCCAACAGCGGCGCAATCTGGGTTTGAAACTTGCTGGCGGTCATGTGCTTCACACCTTTGGTGAAAATCACATCGGCCCGTTTTCGCAGGGTGAGTTCATAGGCTGTGCTGCCCGTTTTGGGAACAGAGAGAAAAGCCAGTTTTTGTTTGAAAAATACAAGCATCGCCAATTACCTAACTATCAGGCGCTAGTATCGCGCGCCTGATAAGGGGTGTCAAAGGGCGGTGGCTTAAGATTGCCAACGGCCTTCGAAATTCTCGGGGATCAGCAGAATGTCACGGTCGAGGTCAGACACCTTTTGGCGGCCACATAACGCCATTGAGACATCCAGCTCTTTGTGGATGACCTCAAGCGCGGTTTCGACGCCTTTTTGACCCATCGCGCCAAGCCCATACACAAAGGCACGGCCGATATAGGTGCCCTGGGCCCCCATCGCCACGGCTTTGAGCACATCTTGGCCAGATCGAATGCCGCTATCCAGATGCACTTCGACTTGATCGCCGACGGCCTCGAGGATGGAGGGCAGGGCGCGGATCGAGCTTAGTGCGCCGTCAAGCTGGCGACCGCCGTGATTGGACACGATGATGGCATCAGCCCCAACCTTGAGCGCCATTTTGGCATCTTCAGCATCAAGAATGCCCTTGAGGATCACCTTGCCGCCCCATTGCTCTTTGATCTTGGCGATCTTGTCCCAATCCAGCGTCGGATCAAATTGTTCTGCAGTCCATGCGCCCAGGTTCGCCGCATCAGAAATCCCATCGACATGGCCGACGATATTGCCAAAGTTGCGCCGCTTTGCCCCCAGCATTTCAATCCCCCATGACCATTTCGTCATCAGGTTGGCGATGGTTTTCGCCGTCAGTTTGGGTGGGGCAGACAGGCCGTTTTTCAGATCTTTGTGACGTTGTCCCAGAATCTGTAAATCCAAGGTGATCACAAGGGCCGAACAATTTGCGGCGCGCGCGCGCTCGATGAGCCGGCTGACATAATCGGTGTCACGCATGGTATAGAGCTGAAACCAGAAAGGTTTGGTGGTGGCCTCGGCGACGTCTTCGATCGAGTTTATCGACATGGTCGACAGGGTGAAGGGCACACCAAATTTCTCGGCGGCGCGCGCTGCTTTGATTTCGCCGTCAGCACATTGCATGCCGGTCAAACCAACAGGTGCCAATGCCACGGGCATGGACACGTCCTGGCCGATCATCTGACTGGCGGTCGAGCGTCCAGACATATCCACGGCCACTCTTTGGCGAAGATAGATGTCATCAAAGTCAGAACTGTTTTCGCGAAACGTTTGTTCGGTCCAGCTGCCGGATTCGGCATAGTCATAGAACATGCGTGGCACACGTCGCTCATAGATGCGCTTTAGATCATCAATGCAGGTAATCACGGGCATTTTGGTGGCTTTCCCTTGGTATTGGTAAATCTTATTTACCAATATGGGGTGTTTTAGGCAAGTGCGGCATTGCGCGGCAGGTAATCGCCATGGATTTGAGCATGCGTGATTGAAAATTCGAAGCGGATTTGAGGTGACTTCGCGCAGAGTTAGAGTGTGCGAGATGTCAAAAATGACAAGCTTAATGCCGTCGCTGTCAAAAGTGCCGTTGCCAATGAGAAACACGTTGCAACGGCAAACAGAATGCCTTGCACAATCAGGCCCGTCTCGGAGTGTACCACCTGCTCAAGTTGACCCATGACCACAAAGCCGACAATCATCACCACACATGGTCCGGCCATAAAGCGCGGCACAAACTGTGCAAACGTCGCTTTGCCCCGCGAGAATGCCGCGCGAAGAGAGGTGTCGCTACGCTCGGCGCAGGCGGGCAATACGCTGCCAAAAAGGCCCAGCACACAGGCAAATGCAGGCATAAAGATTAGAGCACCCAGTATTGTCTGTGCCACGTCAGACGTAGACGGATCGTTAGATGCGAAGCCGAGGACGCTCAAAGTCATGAAAGCACCGGTCATCAACATCATCAAGATCATGAAAATGCCGACAAAACGCAGGATATATCCCGCAATCGGGATTTTCGACCCATCCGCGCCTTTTGTGCTTAGCGGGTCGGACCACGTGTACACTTCGTTCAGCTGGATCATGCGGTGCGTGTAGAGCATGGTGAGGCCCGAAAACACCAATGCGACGATACCGACCGCGTGCATCATCATTTCGATCATCACCACAACAGCCAGCACCACCACAAAAAAGGCGATGTTCCGGCGCAGTGTGGCGAGGGCAAGGGTATACATCGGATCAGGCGCTGTGGGCGCCGTCGGCCAATGACTTCACAAATGCCAAGATTTCTGATGTGGGCTTGCCTTCGGCGATTTGGGCCACAATCGCGGATCCGACGACGGTGCCATCGGCGACTTGGGCAATTGCCTTGGATTTTTCTGGGGTGTTGATGCCAAATCCAACAATCACAGGAATGTCTGTCTTGGCTTTGATGCGGGCGACTTCGGGGGCCACATCAGAGGCTTGGGCTTCTGCGGCGCCGGTGATCCCGTTGATCGAGACATAATACACAAAGCCAGACGTGTTTTGCAGCACCTTTGGCAGGCGCTTGTCGTCGGTGGTTGGTGTGGCAAGGCGGATAAAGTTCATGCCCGCGTTTTGCGCAGGAATGCAAAGCTCGTCGTCTTCTTCTGGGGGAAGATCCACCACAATCAACCCATCCACGCCGGCCGCCTTGGCGTCGACCAGAAACGTATCCACGCCGCGATTATAGATCGGGTTATAGTATCCCATCAACACGATCGGTGTGGTGGTGTCTTGCTTGCGGAACTCGGCCGCGAGATCCAGCGTCTTTTGCAAGGTTTGCCCCGCACCCAGCGCACGTTGTGCCGCCAACTGGATTGTGGTGCCGTCTGCCATTGGATCGGTAAAGGGCAGGCCCAGTTCGATGATGTCGACGCCTGCCGACGGGAGCCCTTTGACCACTTCGAGGGAGCGATCAAAATCGGGATCACCCGCCATGACATAGGCCACAAAAGCCTTTTTGCCTGCAGCATTAAGTTCAGCGAATTTGTCATCAATGCGAGTCATCAGGGTGTCCTTGTCTGCGTTCCTTAACGATGTGCCGCAAAAGGGCAGGGGAAATCAATGCCCGCAAGGCCGAAAACGCCAATAGATATGCTTGCGGGGGGGGCAGTGGGCTAAATTTCGACGTCTGGCGCGCGATTTGGCACCTAATCTACCTCGCGGAAGGGTTCTGGGCGCTGCAAACCTTGCCTTGTTCGGTCTTGGGACGTATGAGCGGCTGGATGGATATAGGAGGCCGAAATGGGCTTTAAGATGGGGATTGTGGGGCTGCCCAATGTTGGCAAATCCACCTTGTTCAACGCGTTGACAAAAACCGCTGCTGCGCAGGCTGCGAATTTTCCGTTTTGCACGATCGAGCCGAATGTCGGCGAAGTCGGTGTGCCAGATGCGCGACTGGACAAACTGGCCGCGATTGCGGGATCAAAGCAGATCATTCCGACACGCATGACGTTTGTGGATATCGCCGGATTGGTTAAAGGCGCGTCAAAGGGTGAAGGCTTGGGAAACCAGTTTTTGGCCAACATTCGCGAAGTCGATGCCATTGCCCATGTGCTGCGCTGTTTTGAAGACGGCGATGTGACCCATGTCGAAGGCCGGGTTGATCCCGTGGCTGATGCTGAAACCATCGAAACTGAATTGATGCTTGCGGACATCGAAAGCATTGAAAAGCGTCTGCAAAATATTGTGCGCAAGGTGCGCGGTGGCGACAAAGAAGCCGTTCAACAAGAGCGCCTCTTGCGCCAAGCCCTCAGCGTGCTCGAAGATGGTCAGCCCGCCCGCGTGGTCGATGTGGACGAGGACGATGTCAAAGCATGGAAAATGCTTCAACTGTTGACAACCAAGCCCATTCTCTACGTGTGCAATGTTGGCGAGGCCGAAGCCGCAGACGGAAATGACTTTTCGGCGCGTGTCGGAGAGATGGCGGCCGCGCAGGGGAATTCCCATGTGATCATTTCCGCCCAGATCGAAGAAGAAATCAGCCAGCTCGAAGACGACGAAGCCGAGATGTTTTTGTCGGAAATGGGGCTGGAAGAGGCCGGTCTGGCGCGTTTGATCCGCGCAGGATACGAATTGCTGCATTTGGAAACTTATTTCACAGTGGGCCCCAAAGAAGCGCGTGCATGGACGATTAAACACGGTACCGCTGCCCCGCAGGCTGCAGGTGTGATCCATGGTGACTTTGAAAAAGGGTTCATTCGGGCTGAAACCATTGCTTATGATGATTTCTTGACCTGCGACGGTGAACAGGGTGCAAAGGAAGCTGGCAAGATGCGCGCCGAAGGTAAGACCTATGTCGTCAAGGATGGCGACGTGCTGCACTTCTTGTTCAATACCTAATTTCCACACGACTGAGCGGGGCCATATTGGCCTCGCTTGATGTTCTCAAAAAAATTCAAATTTCCCTCTTGCCTCCCAATCACCACGAATATAGACGGGTCGACGGAGACGTGGCCGAGTGGTCGAAGGCGCTCCCCTGCTAAGGGAGTATACCGGGAACGGTATCGAGGGTTCGAATCCCTTCGTCTCCGCCATTACCATATTTTGGCAAGAAAACCCCTATAATATCTTGAATGGTATGGTGGGTGGTGTTCGAAGCCCGTCATTTGGGCAAAAGTAATTTGCTCTGCAAAGGCCAGATCTTATGATCTTCCTTTGGGAGGTCGGATTTTCGCTTTTCCATATTTTTCAACGGCTTGGCGAAAATCGTAGTGCGTGTTCGAACATTGCTCAATTGATGCTCTAAGAAATTGCGTAAGATTTTGGCGGTGTTCCATTACCTTTCGTAAAGGGTAATTGGGACGCAATCCGCTCGTTGAAAATGGAGACGCCCCTTGCTGCCTACATTGGAGGTGATGATACTGCGTACCGATCCGCACATTGTCGCCTGCGGGTCCGTGTGGCCCGAAATCTTACCTCGGATGGGGTAAACAGCTATTGTGGTTTGCCATGGTGTAGCGCACGGTGGACTCGGGTTGGCTGCACGACAATCAAATGAGTGATAAAGGGGACTGGACATGAAACATGTACCGAAAGAAACCACCGACCAGGATCTAATCCAGCAATTTCTTGATAATGGCGGGCAGGTGAATGTCGGTAAAACCAAACCGATGCCTTATGATCTTGGGATCAGCAAAAACACGTGGAACAACAAGCTGACCAAAGAAGAAAAAGCCGCGAAAGACACCAAGTAAACTGTCGTCACGTGGACGTGAATCGCAGTTGAACGAGGTCTCTGATAGCCGATCTTCGAACGTCGCACGAGGATCCGCATGCAACCTATACTCATTTTCTCTGTCTTTGCCCTGATAGTATTGGCGACACTGTGGGTCTCTCCGCGTCAGGTGTCGGTATCTGCATTTTTCAAAGGCCAAGGTGCACTTGGACAAGCCCCTAGCCTGTGGACTTTGGTTCTGAGTCAGGTGACGACTTGGATTTTTGCACGCTCTTTGATGAATGCTGCAATTTTGGGATACTATTACGGCATTGCAGGGGTGTTGGCCTATGCGGCGTATTACGGGTCTTTTCTAACTGGGGGCTTTATCGTCGGGCGCTTGCGAAGACAGGGTGCGGGCTCTGTTCAAGAGTGGTTGACGTCACAATACGGCGCGCTGGGAACTGCGTGCTATAACCTCGTGATTGGCTTGAGATTGCTTTCAGAGGTATTTGCGAACCTCATTGTGGTGGGTTTGATTTTTCGTGCCGTACTGCCCGAGTATGCAGTGTCCGCGAACATAGTTGTCGTCAGCTTTGGGCTTTTGGCACTGGCGTATTCGGCATGGGGCGGCATGGCTGCGGCCTTGCGCACGGATGTGGTGCAGATGGTGTTTTTTCTGGTGGTGTTTGGCGCTGCGTTCGTGTCCTTGATCCTGATGCCTGACTTTGATCTCTCCAAAGTTCTGACGGCTGAGGGGGTAGCGGGTGCGCACAACGGTTGGGTGCTATTGGGTGTGGCGGCTCTTCAGGTGTTTTCATATCCAGTGCATGATCCGGTGATGATGGACCGCGGGTTTGTCAGCGACGACACAACTACGCGCAAGAGCTTCTTACATGCTTTTTGGATTTCTAGCCTTTGCATCGTGACGTTTGGGTTTTTCGGTATTCAGGCATCGTTGCAAAACCTGGCCTATGACACTCAGCTGATTGGCACGTGGTCGGGCATGTTTCCGACATGGGTGTTTGCGGCCCTCATGATCTCTCTCTTGGTTTCGGCGCTGTCGACGCTGGATTCGGCGTTGTCGTCTGCAGCCCGCTTGGTTGTCGAGGAACTCGGCCTTGCCCCGCGCAGCTTGAAGGGCGGGCGGATGTCTATGTTGGTCTTTGCGTGTCTTGGGGCTGTGTTGACCTTGTGGGGCAACCAAAGCCTGTTTGATGCCGTGGCCGTGTCGGGCACTGCGTCGATGTTCTTGACGCCCGTCATTCTGGTCGGTTTGATCTGGCAGCGTCGCATTGCGCTTTGGGCGTATTGCACAAGCTTTGTGGCCGCTCTGATCGGGGCCGGTATGTATTTTTTTCGCGATCATGAGAGCGTCGCGACCGTTCTGTATGACGGCCATAAGTACGAGCAATTGCTGCAGATATGTGTGGTTGTCCTGCTGATCGGGTTTTCGGCGGTGGCAGTGGGGTCATCCAAGCCACGCGCCGTCTCAGCATAATGCAATCAAACAGGAATACTCTTGCGTCGCTTTTGCTAGGCAGTCGCGTGATCTGGCGTCTGAATCCAATTGACCAAGCTCGCGAGGTCAGGAGCCAGCTGTTGAGCGGCGCCATCGCAAAACGTATTCAGTGCGTCGACGTTTAACTTGTTCGCACCCACTAACACCGGCACGCCATTGGCCAAAGCTTTGCCGATGGTGTCACGGAAACCACGGCCTTCGGCCTCGTGCTTGCCGAATTTGTTGACGATCAATAAATCGATATGGCCATCAAGCGCCTGATCCGAGAGCGCAACGGCCTGCTCCAGTGCCTCGGGATCAAGGCGACATCCGCGCGCGTTCTTGCCCAATGATTGCGAAATCCGGATTGTTGGGCCGTCGGGCAAAACCATCACGTCCATATCACAGCGGTCATCGGTTTCGCGGTCAATGTCGACCTGAACCGTGCCGCACAGGCGCAGGCCTTGACCGGTCAATACACGCGCCAATTCCGCCAGAAGAAGGTTGGTTTCGCCGCGTCCGGGCGCAAGAGTATACGCGATTTTCATAACAGTTCCTTGGGGGTGATATCAGGTGTCAAACGGCGTTGGGTGTGCTGTCGAAACTGGCACAGATGACAGGCCCTTGATGTGATCGCCACAAGCCACCGCATCTGACGCGGTGGCTTGTGATGTGTTTGTGAAGGTGATCATGCGCGATCTCGAAATCTGTCGCGTACGCGTTAGTGACCTTCGAATTTCTTAGCGACTTCTTTGTATCCATCAAGATACCCCTCAGGCAAGCTGTGGGCGATGCCTTGGTGACAGTCGATACAGGTTTTGCCTTCGTCCAGCGCCTTTTGGTGGTTTTCCGCTGCGCGGTTCTCTTGCTGGGTAAAGTCCATGTATTCGAACTTGTGACAGTTGCGGCATTCGCGCGAGTCTGTCTTTTTCATCGCGGTCCACACCCGTTTCGCAAGGTACAGGCGATGTTCCTCGAATTTCTCGGGGGTGTCCACAAATCCGCTGACAAAGTGGCCATAGAGTTCTTGCGAAGCTTGGACTTTGCGGATCATCTTGGGGCCCCATTCTTTGGGCACGTGACAATCCGGGCAAGTCGCACGTACACCGGACGAGTTGTTCTGGTGCACGGTGCCTTGGTATTCGGCGTACGGCGTGTCGTTCATCTCGTGACACGAAATACAGAACTGTTCGTTGTTGGTTGCTTCAAGCGCCCAATGAAAGCCGCCCCAAAAGAAAATTCCGGTCAAAAAGCCCGCAATCAGCAGCGCGCCCAATGAAATCACCCCTGTGGGGGACCAGAACCATTTCCACGTGCGCACAATAAAGCCGGGGCGAGGGTCTGGAGTGTTGTTATCTGTCATAGTTTTGTTCCTTGCACTCTGTCACGCGCGGCTTAGTTGCCGGTTGAACCCTTGAAGGTGTTGTCGACCAATGCTGGCGCATCGGCTTGGGGAACGTGGCACTGGTTACAGAACCAGCGGGTGCCCGCAACGCGATCAAGTTGATTGCCAGAGCGATCCATATAGTGGGTCATCGACAATGTGGGCGCATTGCGCTCGCCGGCCGTGGTCCAGTCATGGCAAGACAAGCAACGGTTGGCCTTGAGATCAATTTGATATTGATCGATCGAATGGGGCACCAAAGGCGGCTGTTGACGATAGTTGCGGGTGAAACGCTGTTCGTCTTGGTGAAAGACGTCTTCTACCCCGATGGCTTCGTCTACTTGGGCGCCGCGCAATGATTTGACGCTATCGCCGGTAGATTGGGCGATGGCAAAGCCTGAGACGGCGAACAGGGCCGCTGCGGCGATGGCGCTGATGATGGCTTGCTTTTTCATGGTGTTTACTCCGTTAGCTTGCTTAGGCGGCTTTGCTGGCCCCGGACGCAGGTTGAGTTCTGGTTCGACCCTCACGGCCGGGAACGGGCGTGTCGTCAAAACGGTGAGTGAATTTGAAGACGTCCATGGCACAGACGTCGATGCATCGACCGCAATTGGTACAGTCGGGTGAAAGGATCAGGGGGGTATCCCCGTCTTTGCCGCGCAGGGCAGGGGTGATGACATGCATTTCGGGACAAACCGCAAAACAATCCATGCAGTCGTCACAGGCGGACCGTTCGACCGCTGAAATGCGCACGACGGATTTGGTGCCGAGCAACCCGTAAAAGGTTCCGACTGGGCACAGATGACCACACCAGCCGCGGCGCGACACAAACAGATCAAAGATAAAGACCGCGACCACAAAGGCCCATGCAAAGCCCATGCCAAAGATCAGACCACGATGCAGCATCGAGATCGGGTTTACGAATTCCCATGCCACGCTGCCTGTGATGGCCGAGACGGCCAACACCATGCCCAAAATCCAATAGCGGGTGTTGTGTTTGGGCTGCCAGCCTTTTTGCATGCCCAGCTTTTCGTGCAACCAATGCGCCCCGTCTGTGACCGGATTAATTGGACAGACCCAGCTACAGTATACCCGTCCGCCAATCAGCGCATAGGCCACCCCCACGATTATGGCACCAATCAAGGCAGTGGTTTCGGGCCAGTGCTGGCCGACGATAGATTGCAGCAAGATAAACGGGTCGGTCAGCGGCAAAATGTTGAAGGTCAGTGATCCCGAGAGATTGCCTTTGACCCACCAAATGCCAAACCACGGCCCCAGTAGGAAAAGCGACAAAAAGAAAATCTGGGTTGCGCGCCGCAACAGCAAGAAGCGGTGTGCACGCAGCCATCCAAATTCCTCGATGGCCTCTTGACCGACAGGCAGTTTTGTCTTGGCGCTCATTAGTTTGACCCTCCTGCGGTAGGAAAGGAAAAGCTTGGGGAGAACCCACCATCCATATTGGCGTCTGGTATTCCGGTGGCATCTGGCGTGTATCCGCCGGGCGCCACGAGGTTGTCTGTGCCGGGGCCAGGCAAACGGTCGGGCAGATCAATGATGTCATCCACCATTGGGTTCGGGTCTTCCCAGCCCAATTTATAGTGGTCTGCAGCCTCGGCCATAGCAACACGGCGGGGCAGAATTTTGATGGCGGATTGTCCTGGCAGAACACAGGATTTTTCGCATTTGCCACAGCCGGTGCATTTGTCGGAATGCACTGTGGGCATGAATATCGCATGGTGACCCGAACGCTCGTTATGGCGGCGCTCAAGGGTGATAGCTTCGTCGATGACGGGGCAGACGCGGTAACACACATCACAGCGCAGACCGAGCGCATTCAGACATTTTTCTTCGTCGATCAAGACAGCAAGGCCCATGTCGGCGTCGTCAATATTGGTCAGTTCTTTATCAAGCGCACCTGTTGGGCAGGCGGCGACACAGGGAATGTCTTCGCACATTTCGCAGGGCACATCGCGGGCCGTGAAAAACGGCGTGCCCGTGGCAGCTCCGTCATAGCCGAGTTCAGCCAGAACCAATGTGTCGTAAGGACAATCGCGCACGCACAATCCACAACGGATACAGGCGGCGAGGAATTCTTTTTCGTCAAGCGCCCCTGGTGGGCGGATCGCTTGCGGAGGCAGCGCGCGTGCATCGGTTGCAAACTGCGCAAGGAACATGCCCGCCACCGTACAACCCGCCGCAGCACGTGCCGAGTCTTGCAGAAATCTGCGTCGGTCCATGGAGGAAGGTTTGCGTTTGGTGGCGGACATTTTCTTTTCTTTCTGTCAGTTTTTCAAAAGGTTATGCGCGTTCAATCTTACAAGCGCATTTTTTGAAATCGGTCTCTTTCGAGATCGGGCAGGTCGCATCCAGCGTCAGTTTGTTGGTCAACTGGCCTTCGTCGAACCACGGCATGAACACGACGCCACGGGGCATCTTGTTGCGGCCACGGGTTTCAACACGCGACTGAACTTCGCCACGGCGGGTCGAGACGGTGATCTCTTGTCCGCGGCGCAGGCCACGATCTTTGGCATCCTGTGGGTGCATGAACACCACGGCGGACGGGAACGACCGGTGAAGTTCGGGCACACGACGTGTCATTGACCCCGAGTGCCAGTGTTCAAGAACACGGCCTGTCACAAACCACAGATTGTATTCGTCATCTGGGCTTTCTGCGGCGGCCTCGTATGGGGCAAAGATGATGTTCGCCTTGCCGTCTGGTTTGCCATAGAATTTGACGCCTTCGCCTTCTTTGACGTAGGGGTCATACCCTTCGCGGAAGCGATACAGCGTCTCTTTGCCATCCACCACGGGCCAACGCAGACCGCGTGCTTTGTGATAGGTGGCAAAGTCGGCCAGATCGTGCGCTTTACCACGCCCAAAGTCGGCGTATTCTTCGAACAGGCCTTTTTGAACATAGAAACCAAAGTCCTTGGATTCTTGGTTGTTAAAGCCTTCTGCAGTTTCTGACAGCGGGTATTTGTTGACCTTGCCGTTTTCATACAGAACTTCGTACATGGTTTTGCCACGGTACTCTGGCATCTGTGCGATCAACTCTTCTGGCCAGACCTCTTCGATGGTGAACCGCTTGGCGAATTCCATCACCTGCCAAACGTCTGATTTTGCGTCACCCGGGGCGTCGACTTGCTGGCGCCAGAACTGTGTCCGGCGTTCGGCGTTGCCGTATGCGCCTTCTTTTTCGACCCACATGGCTGTGGGCAGGATCAAATCCGCCGCCAGCGCTGTCACGGTCGGATAGGGATCAGACACGGTGATAAAGTTGTCTGGGTTGCGATAGGCAGGCCAGCTTTCTTCATTCAGGTTTGCCGAGGCTTGCATGTTGTTGGTGCACTGGACCCAGTGACAGTTCAGATCACCATCTTTGAGTTTACGGTGCATCAGAACCGCGTGATAGCCCGGCTTGGCAGGAATAGTGCCTTTTGGCAGCTTCCATTTTTCTTCGGCCAGATCACGGTGCGCTTCTTTCATCACAACCATGTCCGCAGGCAGACGGTGGGCAAAAGTCCCAACTTCACGTGCTGTGCCGCACGCCGAAGGCTGACCTGTCAGCGAGAATGGCGAGTTGCCAGGCTCGGAGATTTTGCCAACCAGAAGGTGCACGTTGTACATCAGCGAGTTGACCCAAGCACCACGTGTGTGCTGGTTAAAGCCCATGGTCCACAGCGACATCACTTTGCGGTTTGGATCAGCATATTGTTGTGCCAGACGCTCAAGTTTCGCAGCAGGTACGCCCGAAATCTCGGCGGCTTTTTCCAGAGTGTACTCAGAGACATACTCGGCGTATTCTTCAAAGCCGATCTTGGTCAGCTTGCCGTGTTTGCCTTCGTGGGATGGGTTCTCGGCCGCTTGTTCCAGATCATGTTCCGGACGCAAGCCATAGCCGATGTCAGTGGCAGTTTTTGTGAAATTGACGTTCTTGTTCACAAAGTCCCAGTTCACCGCATCATTTTGAATGATGTAGTTGGCGATATAGTTCAGGATCGCCAGATCGGTTTGTGGGGTAAAGATCATGCCGTTGTCGGCCAGCTCGAATGAGCGATGCTCAAAGGTTGACAACACGTGCACTTCGGAGCCCGGTTTGGTCAGGCGTGTGTCGGTCAGACGTGACCACAAGATCGGGTGCATTTCGGCCATGTTCGAGCCCCAAAGCACAAATGTGTCCGCATGCTCGAGGTCATCATAACAGCCCATCGGCTCGTCGATGCCGAATGTCCGCATAAAGCCAGCCACGGCCGAGGCCATGCAGTGACGCGCGTTGGGGTCGATGTTGTTGGAGCGAAAGCCCGCCTTCATCATTTTTGCGGCGGCATAGCCTTCCCACAGGGTCCATTGGCCAGAGCCGAACATGGAGACGGCTGTTGGACCTTTTTCCTTGATTGTGGCTTTCCATTTGTCGGCCATCACATCAAAAGCTTCGTCCCATGATACGGGTTCGAACTCGCCGTTCTTGTCATAGACGCCGTTTGACTTGCGCAGCAATGGCGTGGTCAGACGGTCTTTGCCGTACATGATCTTGGACAGGAAATATCCTTTGATACAGTTCAGGCCGCGGTTCACGGGGGCTTCTGGGTCGCCTTGTGTGGCAACAACTTTGCCGTCTTTGACGCCGACCAGAACCGAACAACCGGTGCCGCAGAAGCGGCAGGCGGCCTTGTCCCAGCGAATATTGGGTCCGTCAAGCTGCGCCGCGGCAGCATTTGGCAAAGTGATCCCTGCAGCCGATGCCGTCGCTGCTGCGGCGGTGGCTTTAAGGAACGTGCGGCGGGATGTTGGCAAAGTCATGGGCTAGTCTCCCGTTCAGTGTTTAAGAGGTGTCTGAGCTGGCTCGGATGCGGCCAGTTCTTCGAAATGGTGGTATGTCAATGTGACGGTCAGAACGCCGGGGATCTGATGCATCTCCATGATCTGTTCAGAGGCGCGTTGGTCGTCTGTGTCTTCCACAGTGACAACGATCCGTCCGTCTTCGTGGGCGTGTACTTCTCCGCCTTCGATGGCGGTAATGGCTGCGATAACGCTATCGGTCATCTCGGGCATCGCATGGACAAGGCATCCGCAGATGTTCAGCATGATTGAGCCTCCGTTTGAGGATTGGGGTGAAGTAGGTGAATGGAATTGACAGGGCAGGGGGCGACGCAGCCGCCACAGCCTGTGCAGAGATCGGCATCAAATATCGGTTCTGATCGTCCGCCGGGTTGCAGACGGAACCGTATGGCGTCGTCGTCGCAGTGATCCTGACAGGCACGGCACTGCAGGCCGTTGCGCGAAAGGCAGGTGTCATCGGCCTGTGCGCGCCACGTCCACGGCACGTCAGCTGATAGCGCCCCTGTTTCGCAGACGTCCACGCAGGCGTTACAAAATGTGCAGGCGCGCTTGGATTTTAGAACAGGATAATTGCCATCACCCCGAAACAAAATCTTCTCTGGGCAGGCGCGGGCGCAATCGCCACAGCCGGTGCACGCCTCGAGAAAAGACGGCTCGGCCAAGGCACCGACGGGGCGCAAAATTGGAGTGGCGTTAAAGCCTCCCCGAAGAAAGGCGCGCCGTGATGGTGCGTTGGCTGTGGTCATCTTAGCGCCCTCCGCGACGCGATTTCCTACTGGCTTACCCTTTTGCGATAGGGAGTTTGTGAATGGACAATATTGATCTGGATCATTTTGCGGCACAAAAAGAATGCGTTCCCAAAAGCCTGCAAGTATATGATTTTACGAATGTTTTACTTCAGGAATCCTCTTGTGTGGCATGCAAGTTATTGCTTTTGCTAGCGTTATCATTTGAGGAGGAGGATCACTCTAAGACCGTTTCGGACCTTTTTGATCTCCCTCTAAAAGGGATGCCAAATTTACAGGTTTTTGCTCTGTGCAACGCAAAGGCACCGCGCAACGGTTGTGCGGTGCTGACACCGGATGATGTCTTGTTTCTCACTTTTTCGCCTCCGAAACGGATATTCAAAACACAAGACCCTCGTCCCCGACACGTCCAAAGATCACGGCATCCCAAGTTGTGTCAGTAAGGTGAGCCTGTTGTCTGAGACGCAATTTACCAGTATCCAGAGACGGGGAATTTGCGCATGAGCAAACTTTGGGGGAATAGTGTGAAAAAACTCGATGCTTCGGTCGTCCGGTCGTTACCGCTATTTGCTCAGATGCCCTTGTCCGATATTCAGGATATTCTTGATCTTGCCAGACCAAGGTTGGTGCCAGCCGGACAGAGTGTGTTTGAAGAGGGCACAGAGGCCAGCCACTTTCACCTATTGCTTGATGGCCATATTCGGGTGGAGCGATTGACGCCGGACGGGGATCGCGTGGTGTCGTTTCATATTCCCCCCGGGCAACTGTTTGGAATTGCCAAGGCGCTTGGGCGTGATGTGTATCCTGCAACGGCGGTGGCGGCGCTGGAATGTCTGGTGCTGGTATGGCCCATGACCCTGTGGACACGGTTCAGCACCGAGTATGCTGGCTTTGCGCAAGAAGCCTCGCGCACCGTGGGGGCACGGGTCACCGAAATGCACACCCGCGTTCTAGAAATGGCGACCCAGCACGTCGAGCAACGTGTGGCGGCGGCAATCTTGCGCATGATGCAGCAGAATGGCCGCCCGACGGAGGATGGCATCGAGATTGCATTTCCGATTACCCGCAAAATTGTGTCTGATATGACCGGAAGCACACTCTTTACAGTGAGCCGGCTCTTGTCCGCTTGGGAGCGCGAGGGCGTCTTGGTCAGCCGCCGCAAACATATTCATGTGCACAACGTTGCAGCGCTCGAACGGCTGGCCGCAGGACAGAGTTAGCGCCCGTTTCGTGTCAGATCGACACCTGACCTGCACGTTTTATTTCCTTGAGAACGACATTGGTTTGCGCGCTTTCGACCGCGGGCATGCGAAACAAGAACCCTTCCAAAAACGCGTTATAGGCGTCTAGGTCTCGGCACAAAATACGCATTTGATAATCTGCCTGCCCCGTCGTGGCATAACATTCCTGGACTTCGGGGCGCAGGCTGATGGCTTTTACAAAATCCTCCAGCTTATCCGGATCGTGCCGTGTGAGCTGGACGTGCACGATGGCCTGAAACGTCAGGCCCAACTTCGCGGGCTGCAATTGTGCGCCATAGCGTTCGATGACACCTGTGTCTTCAAACGCGCGCACACGCCGCCAGCACGCAGACGTCGACATCCCTACGGTTTGCGCCAGTTCTGCGTTCGACATTCGGCAATCACGTTGCAGCAAACGCAGCAAATGCGCATCGCGCTGATCAATAGTCATTTGGTTGATGCACCCGAATTGTTGTTCACGTTTGGGTAACTGTACCAATATTTGCCGATATTGATACCCATATTGAACGAATAATTCTGATTTACCGAGATATTCTGATCGTTCACCTGACGCCTTGGGGATATCACATGACTGCCTTGCCTACTCGACTGGACACCTATCAACTCTCGGATCGCTATGCGTATACGCAGGGGCGTGTCTTTTTGACAGGAACGCAAGCGCTGGTGCGGATCATGATGGATCAGGCACGCCGCGATCGAGACCAAGGGCTAAATACGGCAGGGTTTATTTCGGGATACCGCGGATCGCCACTTGGGGCGCTTGATCTTGAACTGTGGCGCGCCAAACAGCGCATTGCAGAAGATCGCATTACCTTTATGCCTGCCGTAAACGAAGACTTGGGCGCGACGGCGGTCTTGGGGGCGCAGCAATCCGTTCTGGACCCCCATGCCGAGGTCGAGGGCGTTTTTTCGATGTGGTATGGCAAAGGGCCTGGCGTGGATCGGTCTGGCGATGCTCTCAAGCACGGGAATGCCTATGGATCGTCGGCCAAAGGTGGTGTTCTGGTTGTTGCCGGTGATGATCATGGCTGTGTCAGCTCGTCCATGCCGCATCAGTCGGACGTGGCCTTTATGTCTTGGTTTATGCCTTCGCTGAATCCGGCATCAATCGCGGAGTATCAAGCGTTTGGGGAATACGGGTTTGCGCTGTCGCGCTTTAGCGGCACGTGGGTCGGGTTCAAGGCAATCTCGGAGACCGTTGAATCCGGTCAGTCGGTGGAACTTGTGCCGGACCGCGTGTTTCACCAACCGGATTTTACCGGCCCGCAAGGTGGGCTGCATGTGCGCAGCTCTGACCTGCCGAGCCCGGAAATCGAGACCCGTATCGGTCACAAGTTACGGGCAGTCGAAGCTTTTGCCGAAGCGAACCCGATTGACCATCGCGTGTATGATGTGGCGGATGCAACGTTCGGATTTGTCACCACGGGCAAGGGGCATCTAGACCTGATGGAAGCCTTGCGCCTGTTGGGGATGGATCAAGACAAATGTCGTGCGCTGGGCATTGATATTTACAAGGTGGGGATGGTGTGGCCGCTGGCGCGCCGTGATGCGCTTGCGTTTGTGCGCAACAAACAAGAAGTCCTTGTGATCGAAGAAAAACGCGGCATCATCGAAAGCCAGTTCAAAGAGTATTTCTATGACTGGCCCGGTGACAAGCCCGAGCGCATGGTGGGCAAACACAACAGCGAAGGCGATCCGCTTATTCCGTGGACCGGCGAGCTTAGCCCGCAATTGCTGATCCCCATCATCGCTGACAGGTTGGATCGGTTTTTCCCAGAGGAAAACCTGCCGCAAAAGGCGCGGGCGCTCACCGATCAACCCCCGATCCTGCTTTCGGTGCCCGGGGCCAACCGCACGCCGTATTTCTGTTCTGGCTGTCCGCACAATACGTCGACCAAGGTCCCCGAAGGCAGCAAAGCTGCATCGGGCATCGGCTGTCACGTCATGGCAAGCTGGATGGATCGTGACACCGCAGGCTATGCGCAGATGGGCGGTGAGGGGGTGCCTTGGGCTGCCGCGTCTCTGTTCAATGGCGGCAAGCATATCTTTCAGAATTTGGGTGAAGGCACGTGGTATCACTCTGGGTCGCTTGCCATTCGCCAAGCCGTCGCAGCCCAAACAAACATCACTTATAAAATTTTGTATAACGACGCCGTGGCGATGACCGGCGGTCAGCCCGTGGATGGTCCTGTCAGTGTGCTGGGCGTTGCCCAGACATGCCGCGCCGAAGGTGTACAGCGGATCGCGCTTGTGTCTGACGATATATCCAAGTTCACCAGACCCGAATTTCCGGCGGGCACAACGTTTCACGCGCGCGAGGAATTAGACACAGTTCAGCGTGCGCTGCGCGAGGTCAAAGGTGTGAGCGTTCTGATCTATGAACAGACCTGCGCCACAGAAAAACGCCGTCGCCGTAAGCGCGGCACGTTGGATGACCCGAAACGCTTTGCGGTGATCAACCCCTTGGTCTGCGAGGGCTGTGGCGACTGTTCTGTCCAAAGCAACTGCCTGAGTGTGGAGCCGCTGGAGACCGAGTTTGGCCGCAAACGTAAAATCAACCTGAATACATGTAACAAAGATTTCTCGTGTTTGGATGGGTTTTGCCCGTCCTTTGTCACGGTCGAAGGAGCGATCCGCACACGCCGCGAGGGGGCGGATGTGGATGCAAGCTCTCTTTGCGCCGCGCTGCCCACCCCTGTATTACCGCCACTCGCGGAGCCGTTTGATCTGCTCGTCACAGGGGTGGGTGGCACCGGTGTTGTCACCGTGGGCGCGCTTGTGACCATGGCGGCACATCTGGAAGGATTGGGATCAAGTGTTCTGGATTTTACGGGGTTCGCCCAGAAATTCGGCACAGTCCTGAGCTATGTACGGTTGGGCAAGTCGCCAGAGGCGATTCATCAAGTCCGCATCGGGCAGGGCGCGGCAGATGCCGTCATTGGATGTGATATCGTGGTCTCGTCTGCTGCCAAAGCATCGGTGCATTATCGCAAAGGCACCGGTGTGGTGCTGAACCGCGCGGAAATGCCAACGGGCGATCTTGTGTTGCACCGGGACGCATCGCTTAAGGTGGATGCACGAGAGGCCGTGATCCGTCAGGCCGTTGGCGATGAAAACGTACATGGTTTTGACGCCAATGCGGTGGCCGAGGCTTTGCTTGGGGATTCGGTTTTTGCCAATGTCATGATGCTGGGCTTTGCGTGGCAGCGCGGGTTGGTACCGGTGAGCGAGGTCGCTCTGAAACAGGCGATTTTGCTAAACGGGGTGGCCGTCGACAAAAACGCGCGTGCCTTTGATTTCGGACGTGTTATGGCGCACGACCCCGAAAAACTGATGCCTGCGCCGGTTGTGCCATCTGTTCAAACTGCACAGGATCTGATTCAGGCGCGTAGTGCGTTTTTGACCGACTATCAAAATGCGGCGTATGCGCAGCGGTATGTCTCTACCCTCGCGCGCTTTGGGGCGTCCTTGTCCGATGACACACGCGAGGTCTTGCTGTCGACGGCGGCGCGCGCGCTGTTCAAGTTGATGTCATACAAGGACGAATACGAGGTCGCGCGCCTGCACACCCAGACCGGGTTTGATGATAAGATATCAGAGCAGTTCGAGGGCGACTATCGGATTCAATACCACA
Source organism: Shimia litoralis (assembly GCF_005518135.1). Taxonomy (GTDB): domain Bacteria; phylum Pseudomonadota; class Alphaproteobacteria; order Rhodobacterales; family Rhodobacteraceae; genus Shimia_E; species Shimia_E litoralis. The sequence goes on from NZ_SULI01000001.1 coordinate 301,133, forward strand.
TGGCACCGCCTGTATTATCATCCGGACGTGATGCGCGCGGACGCCCCAAAAAACGCGCATTTGGGCAGTGGATGCGCCCCGTATTGGGGGGAATGGCGCGCTTCAAATTCCTGCGGGGCACGATGCTGGATCCATTTGGATACGGCGCAGACCGTGTGGAAGAACGTGCATTGGTCGCGTGGTTCGAAAGTGTTCTGGATACCCTGTCAGAGGTGGCATTGCACGACGTGCCACAGGCCGATGTGTTGGACGTCTTAGCTGCACCGATGGAGTTTCGCGGCTATGGCCCTGTCAAGTCACAGGCGATTGCGCGGCATAAGGCCCGCGCAGATGCCAAGCTTGCCGATCTTGTGCAACGCCACGCGGCCGCGGCTTAACCTGTGTCTTTGGCCTTGGGGTGTGCCCGATTGTAGACATCCATAAGGTGGGCGGTGTCCACAGCGGTATAGTTTTGCGTCGTGGACAGGGATGCGTGGCCAAGCAGTTCCTGAATAGCGCGCAGGTCGCCACCAGCTTCAAGCAAATGGGTGGCAAAGCTGTGGCGCAAGGCATGTGGCGTGGCACTTGCAGGAAGCCCCAATCGATGGCGCGTGGCCTCCATGGTGCGCGCGACAATGCGGGGAGACAATCGCCCGCCGCGTACTCCGCGAAACAGGGCGGTGTCTGGCGTATGCAGGTGCGGGCTTAGGCGCAAATAGGAATCGACAGCATCCCTTGCGGCATCAATCACTGGAACCACGCGTTCCTTGCCGCCCTTACCGACGATCCGCAACACAGGCGGAAGCGGGGCGTCCGAGTTATTCAGACCCAAGGCCTCGGAGATACGCAACCCACATCCATACAACAGTGTCATGATCGCAATGTCACGCGCCCCAACCCAGGGGGCGCTGGATTGCACGTCAACCGTATTGATGACCTCTTTTGCGGCGTGTGGCGACAGGGGCCGCGGCAATTTTTTCTGAAACTTTGGTGCGCGCATCGACAAAATTGCGGTCGGGTCAAATCCTTGGTGTTCGGAAAACCACCGATAAAAGCTTTTGATGGCGGAGAGCTTGCGCGCAAGCGATCGCGAGGACATCCCGGATGCGCGGCATCGTGCCATCCATGCGCGCATGTCTTGCACCGAGACTTGCGTAAGCGGAGTGATCCCTTGCGGCCCACCTTTGTGCACACACAAGAAGGTTAAGAACTCGCCCACATCACTACGATAGGCGATCAATGTGTTCTCAGCCACGCCATTCAGCGCAGCTTGGGTCTCGAGCCAGCGTTGCAGTGCGTCTTGTCCGGCAGGGGAAATCACGACAACCAGCGACGCATAGCCCGTTCAAACACGCCCGCGAAGAATGCGAGCAAATCTGTGCCTTGTTGGGGCGTGAATTGGTGAGGGTCTTCTGCGCCCATCACCAGCATACCGGGCAGGCGACCCTCGCCAAAGTCCAGTTTAAGACAGGCCTCGGATCTGATCCAGTCGGCGGCCTCGCCATAAATCGTGTCACCGCCGGTTTGAATTTGGCGCAACGTCACCTGTCGCAGAGGGACATTGCGCCCTCCGGTCAGGTACGCATCGATAAATCCGGGCTCTGCAACTGACAGCACATCGCCAAGTTTGCTCACCGCCGGATCATTCTCGGCTTGTACGGTTTCCAGAACAAGACGCACCGCATCAACGCGCAAGATATCAGCGACCTCGCCGCCAAGATCACGCAGGAATGGTTCGAAATCGGCAGGGTCAAGCATGCGCAGGATCGCACGGTGCACCTGATTTGTCCCAGCAAGGTTGTCATAGGCGGCAGCGATGACGCTGCGGTGCGTGTCCTCAAGGCGGTCCAGTCTGGCCTCGAGGCGCTCCATGGCGATGCCCCGCAGGTCCACGATGTTGCCGCCCATGGTTTTCTCATTGGCAGAAATCAGGGCGCGCATGACGTCCTGATCATCCAGAATTACATCAGGCTGCGAAATGATCTTTTCGCGCAAGGTGTCATCAATCTTGGCAGTGCTGCTCATGCGTGCCTCTTTTTATGTTTGGCAAAACTCTATCAGAGACGCCTGCGGATTTCCTCATCTTTTTTGCGAAGATTATTCCGATGGCGAAAGGGTGCTAATCCTGAACCGGATCAACAGACATGGATCAGGTCGATCCAAGTCGAGACGCGCCTAAGTGCCGGGGCAGCCTTTTGTTGCCTCGGCACTTGGTGTGTTCAGCGAATTTACAGAATTTTGATGTCTGCGGCCTTGATGTCCTCAAGGAAGGTGGCCAGACCTTTGTCGGTCAGCGGATGGTTGATCATGGATTTGATCACAGCAGGCGGGGCTGTCATGACGTCGGCACCGATGCGTGCACTTTCGAGCACGTGATTTGCCGAACGGATCGAAGCCGCCAGAATCTGGGTGTCGAACCCATAGTTGTCATAGATTGTGCGGATGTCGGCGATCAAGTCCATGCCATCAAGGTTGATGTCATCCAAGCGCCCGATAAAGGGCGAGATGAATGTGGCCCCGGCTTTGGCTGCCAAAAGCGCCTGATTGGCCGAGAAGCACAACGTCACGTTCACCATATGACCGTCGTCCGAAAGGGCCTTGCATGCCTTAAGACCATCCCATGTCAGGGGGACCTTTACGGCGATGTTCTCTGCGATCTCGACCAACTTGCGGCCTTCGGCAATCATGGTGTCGGCGTCAACTGCGGTGACTTCGGCGGACACGGGACCATCAACAAGGTCACAGATTTCTTTTGTGACTTCGATAATGTCACGGCCTGATTTTTTGATGAGCGACGGGTTTGTTGTGACCCCGTCGACCATGCCAAGATCATTCAGTTCGGCAATGGCGTCGATTTCTGCGGTATCTACAAAGAATTTCATGGCTGCGCGTCCTTTGATGGGTTGGCCTTGGATTGGCTTGCCTTTAGCGCATAGTTTGAGATGCTGGAACCCCAAAGCGCGGGTCATGCGCAGGGAATAGCCGAACCGAGGATCGATGTGAACGAACCAGAGCACTTTGCAGAGGACGCCTTGGTGGCTGTGCTAACGGCACAACCGTTGGATCGTCTGCTTGATTATAAGGCCCCCGAAGGCGGGTGTTTCCGTGGGGCCTTTGTCGAGGTGCCTTTGGGGCCGCGCAAGGTAGTGGGGGTTGTTTGGGGCACTGGGCGTGGCGATTATGATCGCACGAAAATTCGCCGTGTGAGTCGGGTTTTGGATGTCGCCCCGATGCGCGAAGAAATGCGCGCCTTTCTGAAAAAGGCGTCGGATTATACGTTAACCCCAATGCATGCCATGTTGCGGTTGGCCACGCGGGTGCCCGGTTTGTCTGACCCGCCATCCATGCGCAAAATCTATCGGATGGGGGAAGGGCAACCGGATCGCGATACCGAGGCAAGGCGACGTGTGCTCGAGGTGTTGGCAGAATACGGCGGGCTTGCGTTCACCTTAAAAGAGCTGAGCGACATGGCGAATGTCACAGCTTCTGTGGTCAAGGGCTTGGTGAAACAGGGCGTTGTGCGCGAAGAAGATACCCCGCGCGATACGCCCTTTCGTAAGCTGGATCCCGAGTTTGGTGGCAAAGACCTGACGCCTGATCAAGCAGCTGGCGCGCAAGCGCTTGGGTCGGCAGTGCGCCAAGGCACCTATGGCACCACCTTGCTGCGCGGGGTGACGGGGTCTGGCAAGACCGAAGTGTATCTTGAGGCCGTGGCGGAATGCCTGAGGATGGGGCGGCAAGCCCTTGTATTGCTTCCTGAAATTGCACTTACGGCAGAGTTTTTGACACGTGTTGAGGCTCGGTTTGGATGCCAGCCCGCAGAGTGGCATTCTGGTGTCACCATGACCGAGCGTCGGCGCATCTGGAAGATGGTCGGACAAGGGGGCGCACAGGTGGTCATTGGGGCGCGCTCTGCCTTGTTTCTTCCATATCAGAACCTTGGTCTCATCGTGGTCGATGAGGAACATGACACCTCTTACAAACAAGAAGATGGTGTCCTGTACAATGCCAGGGATATGGCCGTGTTGCGCGCAAGCCTGTGCGGTGCCCGCGTGGTGCTGGCCTCGGCCACGCCATCGTTGGAAAGTTGGGCGAACGCCGAAGCCGGAAAATATGATCGCCTTGAACTGACCTCGCGGTTTGGCGAGGCCGTTCTGCCGGATATGCGTGCGATCGACATGCGCTCCGAAGACCTGCCGTCCGGCCGATGGGTGTCTCCAAGCCTTGCCAAACAGGTGCAGGCGAGATTGGAGAAAGGCGAGCAATCTCTGCTGTTTATCAATCGACGTGGATATGCGCCAATCACCTTGTGTCGGGCCTGTGGGCATCAAATTGGCTGTGATCATTGCGATGCACGGATGGTAGAGCATCGGTTTCAAAACCGGCTGGTGTGCCACCAGTGTGGCGAAACAAAACCGATGCCTGATGCCTGCCCATCGTGTCACGTCGAAGGAAAACTTGCACCCGTAGGCCCCGGCGTGGAACGCTTGGCAGAAGAGGCTCAAAGCTTGTTTCCGGACGCGAGACTTGCGGTGCTGTCGTCAGATTTGTTCGGGTCTGCAAGAGCTTTGAAAGACAGCATCAATTCTATTGCCCAAGGAGGAGCGGATGTCATCATCGGAACCCAGTTGGTGGCAAAAGGGCATAACTTTCCGTTGCTGACACTGGTTGGTGTGATCGATGCTGATTTGGGGCTGCAAGGATCCGATTTACGCGCCGCCGAACGCACCTTTCAACTCATGCGACAAGTCGCAGGGCGTTCTGGAAGATCAGAGCGTAAGGGATTGGCATTGCTGCAAACATTTCAACCCGAACACCCTGTCATACGAGCCATCCTTGCAGGCGACGAAGACGGATTTTGGAACGCCGAGGCGAACGAGCGCCGTCATGCCGGTGTGCCGCCGTACGGCCGTATGGCTGGCATTATCTTGTCAGGGTCTGATTTGCAGCAGGTCTTTGATTTGGGCAATGCGCTGGCACGACAGGATGCGTCCTTGCGGGCGATTGGTGCGCAAGTATTTGGGCCGGCGCCTGCGCCGATTGCGCGGGTGCGCGGGCGGCATCGTGTGCGATTGTTGGTGAAAGCCGACAAAGGTGTCCCCTTGCAGGGTGCGCTCAAAACTTGGACTGGGCAGTTTCAGCTGCGCGGGGATTTGCGGTTGGCGGTCGACATTGACCCACAGAATTTTTTCTAGATTTTTGCGTAGCACACCAAAGCGAGAAGCAGCCCATAGATGTTTGTTCAGAAACAATAAAGGGGCGACTTAGCCGCCCCAGATAAAGGTTTGTGTCAAGATCAGGAGGTCGCAACCGCCCCACCGCGTTGATCGACAAGAATGTCTGTGGCCATGGCTCCGACCCACATTGCGAACAGGGCGGCCCATGCTGTTCCTGCAAAGATCGATCCGCCTGTGACACCGGCACCGATGGCGCATCCGCCTGCCAGCATTGCGCCAAACCCCATCAGGACCGCGCCCGTCATGGAACGCCTCATATTGCTTTCACCGTCAAAGCCTTGGAATTTGAATTCGCCCGCGATTAAAGAAGCTACCAACGAGCCGATCACCACGCCGGGGACAAGGCCTACATCGAACTCTAGAATGGCATTTCGGTCCAAGAAGTACATGAGCGTGTGCGCGGAAGGCCCTGAAAATGTGGCGCTTTCTATCTGTACGGGTTCAAATGCGATCTGGGCCAGACTGAACGTGAGGACCCACCCGACCGCCACGGCAAATCCGACGCCCGAGGCGAATATCAACCGGCTTGCGCCAATACGGTTCTTGCGGGCAATCAACAATGCCAGACCCGCCATCAAGGCACCGAACACCAGCCCAGACAGTTCCGGCATGCCAAAGGCTGCTATCAAATCCACGTTGCGCCCGCCGGGTGTGATCCAGAGCGCGGCGAGATAATCGCGCACGGGTGAAAGAATGCCAGACAGGCTCATCTGAGCGACGACCGCGAAAATGAGGCCCGACACCACGGATCGCAGATTTCCGTTCGCGGCCAAAACCAAGAGCCGACCCGAGCATCCGCGCGCAAGCACCATGCCGACGCCGAAGATCAGCCCGCCGATGATAGCCCCTGACCAGCTTCCTGGTACGGCCATCATACGTGCCTCGGCTGTGTCCATCAGGCCCAATGCCTGAGATCCCTGTACCCAGACGATGGCTGTGGAGATCGTCAGCAGCCACACCGCCACTTTGTCACCCATTTCACCGCGCGCGAACTCTACGGTTGCGGCGCGCAAACAAAACTTTGAACGCTGTGCAGACACGCCAAATATCAAGCCGGTAATAAGCCCCAATACTGCGGCGGTGGGGGCTTCGCCAATGCCTTCGACCAGTGTTAGGATATCCATATATCGACCTCTTTACGTATCTGAATGCGTGGATATATGCGCAAAGTTGCATCGGTTTCCTTGATTCAGATCAGGGAACATCCTGAATCGTCTCGCAAGAGCGCGGGAAACCGCGTAGATGCAACGCAGGTTAAATAAAATGACCCTTGAGGCCTCTGCGGACCTCCCGATGTGGCGCCGCCCTGTGGCGTTGCTGTTTGCGACAGCCATGGCAATGCCGATTGCGTTCTATGCATGGTACGCGTTGCTTAATAATTTTGTGATCGAGGCGGCCGGCTTTGATGGGCGTGACATCGGATTGCTGCATACCGTGCGGGAAATCCCGGGGTTTTTGGCCATCGGGGTGATCGCGGTGATCATTTTTGTGCGCGAACAGGTGCTTGGGCTGATTTCGCTGGTGCTTTTGGGGGTTGCGACCGCGTTTACGGCATGGTTCCCGTCGCTTAACGGTCTCTTGATGCTGACATTCCTAAGTTCGATCGGCTTTCATTATTACGAGACGGTCAACCAGTCGCTCCAACTTCAGTGGCTGCCCAAGGACAAAGCCCCGCAAGTTATGGGATGGCTCATGGGGGTCGGGTCGGCCATAACGCTGGTTGTTTTTGTATTGATTGTTCTGATGTGGGACACATTGAACCTCAGCTATAACGTTGTGTTTATGACTGCGGGGCTGGTGACGGCTGGCATGGCGTTGTTGTGCCTTGTGCTGTACCCCCAGTTTGAATCCCCAACACCCCAGATCAAAAAGATGGTGCTGCGCAAGCGGTATTGGCTGTATTATGCGCTTCAGTTCATGTCAGGCGCCCGTCGGCAAATATTTATGGTTTTTGCAGGCTTTATGATGGTCGAAAAATTTGGGTTTGAGGTGCATGAACTGACCAGTTTGTATCTGATAAATTTGGTGATCAACATGATCATCGCACCGTTTCTGGGCAAAGCCGTAAGCCATTTTGGCGAACGGCGGACTTTGATTTGGGAATATGTCGGGCTTGTGGTTGTGTTTTTGGCTTATAACGGGGTGTATTGGTTCGGCTGGGGCGTTGTGATTGCGTCAGTGTTATATGTGGTGGATCACATTCTGTTTGGCCTGGCTCTGGCATTGAAAACATATTTCCAGAAAATTGCAGACCCGCAGGATATTGCCCCAACAGCGGCTGTGGCTTTTACCATCAATCACATCGCGGCGGTGTTTCTTCCGGTGGGGCTGGGGCTGCTTTGGATAATATCTCCCGCGGCGGTGTTCGGGCTGGCGGCTCTTATGGCCTGTATTTCGCTGGGGTTGGCCACTTTGGTGCCACGCCATCCGGAAAAGGGCAACGAAACCCGCCTGAGCCGATACGCGGCCAAGACGACAGGATAATTTCAAATGAAAAAGCAAGGTCGCTTCCTGACTGGGTCCACCATGGGGCATGTGGTGCGCATGACGCTGACAGGGGCTGTGGGTATCACGTTTATCTTTCTGGTCGATCTGGCGAATTTGTTTTGGGTTTCCAAGGTGGGCGATCCCAAACTTGTGGCGGCGATGGGGTATGCCTTTGCGATCCAGTTCTTTTCGATCAGCACCGGCATCGGGTTGATGATTGCATCAACTGCCCTTGTGTCCCGCCAAATTGGGATGGGAGATCACGAGCGCGCCCGCCACGAGGCCACGAGCGCGATGATTATCACCGTGCTGTGTCAGACCGTCGTCGCGGTCGTGGTGATCGTGTTCAGGTATCCTTTGCTCGACATGGTCGGAGCCACAGCAGAGACGCTGGAACATGCAGCGCGCTATCTGTTGTTGACGATCCCGTCGCTTACCGTGATGGCCGTCGGTTTGGTCGGGTCGGCGATTTTGCGCGCTGAGGGGGACGGGATGCGATCCATGTTTGTGACGCTGAGCGCTGGCGTCGTGGCGATGGTGATTGACCCTGTGCTGATCCTTTGGCTTGGTATGGGGCTTGATGGGGCGTCACTGGTCATCAATATTTCGCGTTTGGTTCTGGCGATTGTGGCGCTGCGGTTTGCCATTGGAACCCATGATATGTTGGCGCGCCCTGCGCTCTGGGCGATCCGACGCAGTGCCAAGCCGTTTTTCGCCATCGCGATACCCGCCATTCTGACGCAGATTTCGACGCCGTTTGGCAACTACCTGTTGACCGGTGCCATTGCCAACTTTGGGGACTCTGCGGTCGCGGCTTGGGCGGTTGTGAACCGGCTTACGGTGGTGGCCTTTGGGGGGATATTTGCATTGTCCGGTGCGGTTGGCGGGATTTTCGGCCAAAACTTTGGCGCGGGTAATATTGAGCGTCTGCGCTGTACGTATCGCGACGCGCTGATTTTTTGTGCGGGGTACACGGTGCTGGCATGGGCGGTGTTGATGCTTACGGCCCCACATGTGGTGCGCGGGTTTGGTCTCTCGGGGCAGGGCGCGGATGTGTACAATGCTTTTGCCTTCGTAGGGGCCGGGGCGTTTATCCTTGTTGGGGCGTTGTTTGTGTCCAATGCCGCCTTTAACAATCTTGGCAAGCCCACGCGATCCACCGCCGCCAACTGGCTTCGGGATGGGGTTCTGACATTGCCTGCCGCGCTTTTGGGGGCGGCGTGGTTTGGTGCTCCTGGGGTCGTGTATGCGCAATCTGTTGTGGGGGCATTGGTTGGCGTGTTGGCTGCGATTTGGTGTTGGCGCTTTATTGTGGGGATGGGCGTCGCACGCTGAGGCGGCTTGACGTCGTGGCGTTTGCGCCCTAGGCCGCTGGCAACCCCTTAGGAGCTTTTGCCATGCCCACCTTTACAGCGCTGACCACCCTGACCGGAAAAGAAAACGCCGACAAGCTTGGCGATGCCATGGAGCGCCTTGTTCCTGAACCCACTGGTGTGGGGGTTTTCGAAATCGAAGACGGGTCTGGTTTGTGGGAAATTGGCGGGTATTTCACCGAAGCCCCCGATGAGGCAGGTCTTGCGCTTTTGGCCGCCATGCACGAGGCCAAGCCGTTTGCGGTTTCCGAATTGCCTGAAACCGACTGGGTCGCCAAGGTAAAGCGCGAATTGGCGCCTGTCGAAGCGGGCCGGTTCTTTGTCTATGGCAGCCACGATGCGGACAAAATTCCTGTCGGGAGCGAGCCGCTCTTGATTGAAGCCGCAATGGCGTTCGGAACTGGGCACCACGGCACGACGCTTGGATGTCTCAAGGCGCTTGATCGTTTGGCGCATCAAGGGTTTGTGGGGCAGAACGTTGCGGATATCGGATGTGGGACCGCTGTGCTGGCGATGGGGGCCGCGCGGATCTGGCCAAATGTCGTATTAGCAAGTGATATCGATCAGGTGGCCGTAGATGTAGCCGTGGCCAACGTCAAGGCGAATGATCTTGTGGGGCGTGTGGACTGCCTTGAGGCGGCAGGATTTGGTCATCCGGTGCTGTCAGCCAAAGCACCGTATGATTTGGTGTTTGCCAATATTCTCAAGGCACCTTTGGTGGATTTGGCACCGGATATGGGGGCGAACATTAGCGGTGCAGGACATGCCATTTTGTCGGGCATTTTGAACGAGCAAGCCGATGACGTGGTCCGGGCCTATGACGCCGCAGGCTTTGACGTGCATACCCGCGAAGAGATCGGTGAGTGGACAACGTTGACGTTGACAAAACGTTAACAGATTGGGGCAAGTTTGCCTTAATTGGACAGGCTTGCCACAATTTTGCCACAATTAAATGCCATTGTTGTCATGTTTGGTGGGGGCCAAACGTGATGAAGGTTGCTATGACCGATTCTTATATTGAGTTTCAACAGCGCGTGGCCCGCATTCATGATGCGCAGGCCCCCAAGAGATTTTTTTTCAAATCCAAGAATTCCTGCACAGTAAATGATCAAGGCCATTTTGTTCTGCGTGGTGCTAAGCGCAGACGCGGTGTGCCATGGACAGGGTTGTTTCTGGTTGCCGTGGCATTCTTTGGCGTCAAAGGGGCTGTGATGGCCCAGCTTGGAAATGATTTCTATCAAAAACAAGTTGCCCGCCTGATGCCTGCCAGTGCGCTGGAGCGTGCGGGGGCATGGACCATGCAGGCAGACCCGATCTCGCGCTGGGTGGCGCTGCGTATCAAATCACTAAGCTGACCCTCCAACTCAGCAAAAAAATGCGGCTTTGCTCTCCCTCGGGCAGGGCCGTATTTTTGTGCAAGGGGCGTGTGCGCGCCTAGAAATCTGGGCACAAAAAAACCGCAGCCTAGGGGAGGGAAGGCCGCGGTTTCTCTGATCGACACGAAGTCCAAAAAAACGGGGAGGAGAGTTTTTTGGATGTGTCTTAGTGAATTTGGCTAATGCTGCTGCGCGACAGGCCGATATCGTCCAGTTCGCGGTCGCTAAGCGCGGACAATGCGGCGCGTGTTGCGCGGGCATCGTTCCATGCGACGAAAGACGCAATCATTGATGAAAAGAACTGGCCAATACGGTGCGTAATGCCAACAGTTTCAAACTGCGCGTGGTGTGTGTCAAATGCGGCCATATCAGAAGTCCTCTTGTTTGTTTGTGAGTGGTGGTATGTATCTTGCTTGAGCCGCAGATAGGCTCGCAAAACGCAACAAACAAGCATGAAAAACCGCATAGGGGCTATGCGGTTTTCGCATAGGTTCCTTGCGGCTAAATGGCGGTCTAAAAACGCCATCGATTGCGTCGCTTTTAGACGTGGCAGTCGTCGCTTTCAACCCACTTGTGGACGTATTTGGAAGATTTTCACAGTTGCGACGGTTTTGTGCAAAGCGCTTGGCGTTTGTTCTGGTTTTGTGCTACTGGTTGGGAAACACAATAATTAGCGGCAGGCGGGCAAATTTATGCGAGTTTTGGGGATCGACCCGGGATTGCGAAACATGGGTTGGGGCGTCATCGACGTCCAAGGTAGCCGACTCAGTCACGTCGCAAACGGTATTTGCCACTCTGTTGGCACCGACTTAGCTGTACGGCTGTTGTCCCTACATGAACAGTTGACCGATGTTGTGGCGCGCTTTCAACCGGATCATGCGGCGATTGAACAGACGTTTGTCAACAAAGATGGTGCTGGAACGCTCAAGTTGGGACAAGCACGTGGTATCGCGTTGCTGGTGCCTGCGCAGGCAGGGCTTACCATCGGCGAATATGCCCCCAACAAGATCAAAAAGACTGTGGTCGGGGCGGGGCACGCGGAAAAACAGCAAGTTGAATATATGGTCAAATTGCAGTTGCCCGGTGTCAAAATCAACGGGGCTGATGCCTCGGATGCTCTGGCGATTGCGATTTGTCATGCGCATTACGCTAAGGCCGGCGCCGGCCTTCAGGATGCTTTGAGGAGGGCGAAGGCATGATTGGGAAAATTTCAGGCCGGATCGAATACCGCACGGCAGATCATGTGCTGATTGATGTACGCGGTGTCGGGTATATCGTATATTGTTCGGATCGCACCATGGCCGCCTTGCCAAGCAACGGCGAGGCAGTGGCATTGTATACGGACATGGTCGTGCGCGAAGACCTCATGCAGTTGTTCGGCTTTACGACGTTGTTGGAAAAAGAATGGCATCGTTTGCTGATGTCGGTTCAGGGCATCGGGGCCAAGGCTTCGCTGGCCATTTTGGGAACCCTTGGCGCAGAAGGTGTCGGTCGTGCGATTACGCTTGGGGATGTCACAGCCATCAAGGCTGCCAAAGGCATTGGTCCCAAGACCGCGCAACGGGTGATCATTGAACTTAAGGATAAGGCGCCTGCTGTGATGGCGCTTGGCGGATCGCTTGCCCAAGCGGCGGGGGATGTGCCAGCGCTGCCGGAGGATGTGATCGAAGAGATGCCTCAGCCGCCTGTAAAGGTCGCGCCTGCGACCTCAAGTTCGTCTCAGGCAGAGGCTCTGTCTGCGCTAACCAATCTTGGCTACGGTCCAAGTGAGGCCGCCACGGCGGTGGCGCAGGCGGCGATGGAGGATACAACGGCCGAGACGTCGACGCTCATCCGCACGGCCCTTCGCCTGCTTGCGCCCAAAGGATAAGCCATGGACCAGCCAGACCCAACCTTGCGCCCGGAACCCCGTCCCGAAGATTTTGATCGCGCGCTGCGGCCCCAAGCCCTGGCCGACTTTATTGGCCAAGCCGAGGCGCGGGCAAATCTATCGGTTTTTATTCAATCGGCTCGTCAACGGGGCGAAGCGATGGATCATACGTTGTTTCACGGCCCGCCCGGCTTGGGGAAAACCACGTTGGCCCAGATCATCGCGCGCGAACTCGGTGTCGGGTTTCGTATGACGTCTGGACCTGTGCTGGCCAAGGCGGGGGATCTGGCGGCGATCCTGACCAATCTGGAAGCGCGCGACGTGCTGTTTATTGATGAAATTCACCGCCTCAATCCCGCAGTGGAAGAGGTGCTCTATCCTGCCATGGAGGACTTCGAGCTTGATTTGGTGATTGGCGAAGGCCCTGCCGCGCGCACCGTACGTATCGAACTTCAGCCATTTACCCTTGTGGGGGCCACTACGCGTCTTGGGTTGTTGACCACACCGCTGCGGGATCGTTTTGGCATCCCGACACGGCTGCAGTTTTATACCGAAGACGAGTTGCACGAGATTGTCACGCGCAATGGTCACAAATTGGGTGTGCCGACGGATGATGGCGGGGCACGCGAAATCGCGCGCCGCTCTCGGGGGACGCCGCGTATTGCTGGCCGTTTGTTGCGGCGGGTTGTTGATTTTGCCTTGGTTGAAGGTGACGGCAAAGTCACGCAGGCGCTTGCGGATGGGGCTTTGACGCGCTTGGGGGTGGATCACCTTGGGCTCGATGGGGCAGATCGTCGGTATTTGCGGTTTGTCGCCGAGAATTACGGGGGGGGACCGGTTGGGATCGACACGATCTCTGCCGCGCTCAGCGAAAGCCGTGACGCCCTTGAAGAAGTCATCGAACCATTCTTGTTGCAGCAGGGGCTGATCCAGCGCACGCCGCGCGGGCGTATGTTGGCGCAAAAGGCATGGCGGCATCTGGGTCTTGAGGCTCCGCGCCCCAAAGATCAATCCGACCTCTTCAAGTAAGCGCTGGCCGGGTTGGATGACCCCGAGCGCAGCGAGGCCCGGCCCAACGGTCGGCGCGCCGTGCTTGGGCACGTCGCAACGACGGGCGGGAGGGCTTGCAATTTATGAGCTGTCCATGAGATCACGCGGCACGCATTCAGGAGGCCGCAATGACACCCGACGAAATTCAGACGTTATTCACACGCAATGACGGCACATATGCCTTTGCGCGTTGGGGGCGTCCCATTGCGCCGATTGTGTTCGGTGTCGAGGATGAAACGCTATCGCTGGTCAAGGGCGCGGTCGAGGCCGTTGCCACGCTGGCGGGGCATCCCATGGCCGAAACCGATCCAGAACTCGGCTCGAACCTGATGTTCTTTTTCTTTCGCGAGTGGGATGAACTTTTGGCGGTGCCGGATCTGGATCGCCTTGTGCCCGATTTGTCACCTTTGGTGGCGCGCCTGAAACAAGCCGATGCAACACAGTATCGTGCATTTCGGTTTGATGATCACCACGCCATCCAAGCCGCCTTTGTGTTTATTCGTGTGACCGATCAGGTCTCGGACATACCTGCTGACAGCTTGGCGTTGTCACAGGTTGTGCAGGTGATGTTGATGTGGGGCGATCAGGCATTTGCCACAGTGTCGCCATTGGCGGTGCTGCCCGAGACGGGCGCCACCGTTCTGCGACCAGAAATCGCTGGCGTGATTGCCGCAGCTTATGACCGGATGATGCCGGTTTGCGCGGATGATGCCAGCCATGCCTTGCGCATGTTTGCGCGGTTGCAAGGCGATGCCGGAACCTGATGCGCGCGTTTCTGGCTTTAGAAGTTCCAGATCACGTTGCAGGGGTCCTTGATGGCATCCAGTCCGAGCTGCGTATTGGCCGTGAGGTACCTTCTGAAAACTTCCACATCACCCTGGCCTTTTTGGGCGAACAGCCCGAATCTGACGTCCGCGCCCTGCATGATATCCTGACCGAGGGTGCATTGCCTGCCGCCCAGATTGCATTCAACGAACTGTCTTGTATGGGGGGCGCCGTGCCACGCGTGTTATGTGCCGATGTGCATGCCACGGATGCGTTGCGCACCTTGGCGACATCGGTGCGACGGTCGGTCAGTCTGGCAGGGTTTGACGTGCCGCGCAGGCGGTTTCGCCCGCATGTGACGCTCAAAAGATTTGGCCGCCACATATCGCCCGAGCAAATTCAACAGATCGCTGGGTTCCTACAGCAAGTCGGAGGGTATCCTTTGCCATCTTTCGAGCCTCAGCGGCTGGTTCTGTTTGAATCGACCTTGCACCCAGACGGGGCGCAATATGATGCGCTTGCGGCCTATCCTTTGGGCGCGGCAGGGGATGGGGCTTGCGAGACAGCGACCTAGGTGATTGTGTGGCGAGAGTGAGAAGTGACCAAAAGGGGCTTGGACGTGGCACATATTTTTCCGATCCGCGTATATTACGAAGACACGGATATGGCGGGCATTGTGTATTACGCAAATTACCTGCGCTATATCGAACGCGCGCGTAGTGATTGGGTCCGAGAAATCGGCGTGGATCAGAACGCGATGAAATCGGATGCAGGTGTGGTTTTTGCCGTGCGTCGCGTCGAGGCTGATTATCTAAGCCCCGCCCATTTCGATGATCAGTTGACTGTTGAGACCAACACGGTGAACGTGACCGCCGCGCGCCTTGTAATGGAGCAATCCGTCAAACGCGGGCAAGAGGTGCTTTTTCAGGCCATTGTTACGATCGTTTGCATCAGTGAAACAGGACACCCGACGCGGCTTCCGGCGAATATTCGCTTAATGTTGCATTGATTCTGGGGCTCTGGGCGGCGATTTCGCGCGGATGACGCCAATGTTATGGCTTTCCCCGTGGAACTCGGTTAGTTTTCTTGCAAAACAAGGCCCGAAATGTGGCCGTAACACAGAGCAGGCAAATGGAAGCAACAGTCGATTATTCGATGTGGGCGCTTTTCGCGCGCGCAACCCTTATTGTAAAACTTGTGATGTTGATGCTGGTGGTGGCGTCGTTCTGGTCGTGGTCGGTGATCATTCAGAAACTCCGGGCCTATCGTCAGGCCCGTGCTGAGGCCGCCGAGTTTGACCGTGCTTTTTGGTCCGGCGAACCTCTGGATGCCCTGTTCGATGAGATTGGCACCAATCCGGCCGGGCGCTCTGAACGCATTTTTGCGGCTGGTATGATGGAGTGGCGTCGCAGTCACCGTCAGGATGGCGGGCTTATTGCCAATGCCACAAGCCGGATTGATCGGAGCATGGATGTGGCCATCGCCAAAGAGGCCGAGGCCCTGCAAAAGGGCTTGCCCATTTTGGCGACCGTAGGATCAACCGCGCCGTTTGTGGGGCTATTCGGGACGGTGTGGGGCATTATGAACGCCTTTATCGAGATCGCCGCCCAGCAAAATACCAATCTGGCGGTTGTCGCACCAGGTATCGCCGAAGCGTTGATGGCGACGGGGCTGGGGCTTTTGGCCGCGATCCCAGCGGTGATTTTCTATAACAAACTCAGTGCCGACAGCGACCGGATCATTGCGGGCTACGAGGCCTTTGCAGATGAATTCGCAACCATTCTAAGCCGTCAGTTGGATAGTTAAGCCATGGGCGCAGGTGTCATGAAAAAGAAATCTGGCGGGTCGCGTCGCCGACGCACAACCCACAGCCAGCCTATGGCGGAAATCAACGTCACGCCGTTTGTAGATGTGATGTTGGTTTTGCTGATTATTTTTATGGTGGCTGCACCGCTTATGACTGTGGGTGTCGAGGTGCAATTACCCAAGACCGCCGCCAACCCTTTGCCGGGTGAACAGGAAGAACCGCTGACTGTTACTTTGGGCGCGGATGGCACGATTGCCATTCAAACCACCCCGACCGCCATCGAACAACTTGTCCCAAAATTGCGCGCCATTGCCGCCGAGCGCGACTCGCAGCGGATTTATCTGCGCGCAGACGGGGGGCTTGCGTATGAAAGTGTCGTGCAGGTGATGGGTGCCCTCAACGCAGGTGGATTTACGGATATCGGTCTGGTGACGGATATTGGCGGGCCTTCGCTGGATGGCAGCGACGGCAGCGACGGCTGAGGTTACAGTGCATATCGGGCATTATATCTCTGGTGCGGGGCATGTTGGGCTTATCGGTCTTGTGTTCTTTGGAGGCGTCTTCCAGTCGGATCCGCCACCGTTCGAGGTCACCGGTGTGTCTGTGGTGACCACAGAAGAATTCGATGCCCTGCGGGCTGGTGAACACTCTCCGCTGCCGAATACAGATGTTGATATTCCCGTGGCACCGAACCTGTCGGATACGGCGCCGGATATGACCTCGAGTGTGGATCCGGATTTGGATCAGGGCGCGCCGGATGCAACTGAAAATGCGCCCCCAGACGAGACGCCTGACCTGAGCGATTTGACGGCACCACAGCCGTCTGAGGTGACGGATACCAGCCCGACACTTGCCCCCCCCGAGCCAGAAATGGCGGTGCTGATACCGCGCGATACGACACGTCCCATGGCGCGTCCGGAAACGCGTGTGGCCCCAGACCCTGTCGCGGCACCAGAGCCGGACACCAAGATCGACGATATTCAACGGGATGCAACAACGCCGGACCAAAGCGCCAGCGAAACGGTGCAAGACGCCCAAGAGGCGACGGCGCCCGAAGCGGCCACAACCGAGATTGTGACCGAAGCCAAAGAACAGGTTGCGCTTGCGCCCCGCGCATCGGTGCGTCCGGTGTTGCGCCCGCCCCAGCGTACCCGTGCGGATACATCTAACAAAGCCAAAGCCGGCGCAGATGCTGCCGTCGCAGCAGCCTTGGCAGAAGAGGCGGCTGCCCCAAGTGGCCCCCCTCTGACACGCGGCGAAAAAGATGCGTTGCGCGTATCGGTGCAAAATTGCTGGGTTGTGGATGTTGGCAGCCAAGCGGCCAATGTGACTGTGACTGTTGCGGTCACCCTTGATCAGGAGGGCAAGGTCGCTGGCCCTGTGACCATGCTCGAGGCATCAGGCGGGGATGACCAAGCGATCCAGACCGCATTTGGGGCTGCACGTCGTGCGGTTTTGCGCTGTCAGCGCGGTGGCTATAAATTGCCGATAGAAAAATATGACCATTGGCGTGAGATCGAAATCACGTTTAATCCGGAGAAAATGAGGCTGAAATGATGCGATTGTTTGCGACCCTTCTGGCAGGATTGATGGTGTTGGGCCAATTGGCGGCGGCACAGTCTGGACCTTTGCGGATTGAAATCACCGAAGGCGTTATCGAGCCTTTGCCCTACGCGGTGCCGGATTTTGTCGCAGAGGATGGCGGCGCCAAGGATTACGGCGCTCAGCTTGCACGGGTCATCGCAGAGGATTTAAACGGGACAGGATTGTTTCGCGAGATCCCCGCAAAAGCGCATATTAGCCAAATCACCAACTTTGCGTCGCCCGTGCAATTTGCTGATTGGAAGGCCGTAAACGCACAGGCTTTGGTCACTGGGGCGGTCTCGGTCTCTGGGAACAATCTTGAGGTGAAGTTCCGCGTCTATGATGTTTTTGCCGGTCAGGAACTGGGCAACGGCTTGCGCTTTAAGGGCACCACAGAGGGCTGGCGTCGGATGGCCCACAAGGTCGCAGATGCGGTGTACAGCCGGATCACTGGCGAGGGGGGCTATTTTGACAGCCGCGTGGTTTTTGTCAGTGAAACTGGGCCTAAGAATGATCGCAAGAAACGATTGGCGATTATGGATTATGATGGTGCGGGTCTTCAGTATCTGACGGATAGCAGCACGATTGTGCTGGCCCCGCGGTTTTCCCCAAAGGGCGACAAGGTTCTGTATACGAGTTATGAAACCGGCTTTCCGCGCGTGTTCATCTTGGATGTTGGCAGCGTCAAACGTCGCGCCCTTGAAGACCAAGACGGCACAATGAGTTTTGCGCCGCGGTTTTCACCAGACGGAAAAAGCGTTTTGATGTCGATCACCCAAGGCGGGAACACTGACATTTACCGTATGGATATCAGCAGCGGGCGGCAAACTCAGTTGACCAACTCTCCTGGAATTGACACCGCGCCAAGCTATAGTCCCGATGGTTCCAAGATTGTGTTTGAAAGCGATCGCTCTGGCAATCAGCAGCTCTATGTCATGAGCGCCAAGGGGGGGGAACCCACCCGCATCAGCTTTGGTCAAGGTCGATATGGTACACCTGTTTGGTCGCCCCGTGGCGATTTGATTGCGTTTACAAAACAGAACAAAGGCCGGTTCCATATCGGTGTCATGCGTACGGATGGTTCGGAAGAGCGTCTTTTGACAGCGTCGTTCTTGGATGAAGGCCCAACATGGGCACCAAATGGGCGTGTCATTATGTTCACGCGCGAAACACAGGGGGCCAAGGGGTCGTCATCTTTGTACTCGGTTGACGTATCTGGGCGAAATCTTAAGAAAATACGGTTGAATGGTGGGGCGTCCGATCCGAGCTGGTCGCCGCTGCAATAGTGAGACACGTTTCCTTGTAGCAGCAGCTATGTTAGACACGTGAAAACAATTCTCGACACAGAACGAGGCAAAGGCATGAGCGGATTTACCAAAGCGGCACTTTTGATGGCGGGCCTTGCGTTAAGCGCCTGTTCCAATAACGGTCTTTTGACGGGCGATGGCAGTAACGGCGCCGCAGGCGCTGGCGATTTTGTCGCCGGAAGCCCGGATGACCCCACATCCATCGCCTATTTTCAGCAGACGGTCGGGGATCGGGTGTTGTTCCTTGTGGACCAGTCCACCTTGACCGAAGAGGGGCGCAGCTTACTGTTGAGCCAAGCCAACTGGTTGTTGGAAAACACAAGCTTTACAGCCGTGATCGAAGGTCACGCGGACGAGCAGGGCACGCGGGAATACAACCTTGCCCTTGGGGCGCGTCGGGCGAATGCGGTACAAGAATTCCTTGTGTCGCGTGGGGTGGCCGCCAATCGGTTACGGACAGTGAGCTTTGGCAAAGAACGCCCGCTTGAAATCTGTTCAGCAGAGGCGTGTTATGCGCAAAATCGTCGGGCTGTGACAATCCTGACAAGTGGCCTGAGCAGCTAAGGAGAGTCCTGATGCGTCTGTTTGCTGTTGCAGTCTTTGTCGTGGCGGGGGCGGTTGCACCGATGGTGCAGGCCCAGAATGCGGAAACTTTGGCGGATATTCGTCAGCAGTTGAATGTGTTGTATGTCGATATCCAATCCCTGAAACGGGAATTGTCCACAACCGGGGCGCCTTTGTCGGGTAGCTCGGGTGGTGGGAGCTTGGCACGTCTGGACGCAATCGAAGCCCAAATGCAGCAACTGACCGGCAAAACAGAACGGCTGGAATATCGCATTCAGCAAATCGTGGATGATGGCACCAATCGTATTGGGGATCTTGAGTTCCGGTTGGTCGAATTGGAAGGCGGAGACGTCAGCCAATTGGGCGAGACGACCACACTTGGTGGCAGTGCAGGGGCATCGCAAGGCACTGGCGCGGGCGTGTTTCCCCCCGCGAGTTCAAATGTCGGCGAACTGGCTGTCGGCGAAGCCTCGGATTTCCAACGTGCCAAAGATGCCTTGGTTGCCGGAAATTATCGTAGTGCCGCAGATCAGTTTACTGCGTTTTTGTCTGCTTACCCCGGAAGCCCGCTTGAATCCGAGGCACATCTGCGCCGCGGACAAGCCATCGAGGAACAAGACAACCCAAGTCAGGAAACGCGTGCGCTTGTGGCACGCACCTATCTGGATGCGTATTCAAGCAATATGAACAGCGACGTCGCTGACGAGGCGCTGTATCATCTGGGGCGCGCGCTGGGACGGTTGGGCAAATCCAATGAAGCCTGCGTGACCCTGAACGAAGTCGAAGTGCGCCATCCGGGGTCAGAGTTTGTGCTGCAGGCAAAATCCGAGATGGCCAATCTGGGGTGCAGCCTGTAACGCCATGGATGCCAACGGGCCCCAAGGGACACTTGCACGTTTTCTTGAGCACACTCAGGCACGCCGGATCGGCGTGGCCGTTTCCGGCGGCAGCGATTCACTGGCGTTGCTGCATCTTGTGTGTGATTGGGCGCTCACACACGGCGTTAAGGTCCATGCTGCAACCGTAGATCACGGTCTGCGTTCCGAAGCACCAAGCGAAGCTGCCTATGTGGCCCAAATTTGCGAAGGGCTTGGGGTATCCCATACGATTTTGTGTTGGACCGATTGGGATAAAAGCGGCAACTTGCAGGCCGAGGCGCGTGCTGCGCGTTATCGGCTGTTGGCGGACTGGGCCAAATCCCGAAATCTGGAGAGTGTCTTGCTGGGTCATACCATGGATGACCAGGCAGAAACGCTGCTGATGCGGCTGGCAAGAGGGGCAGGTGTCGACGGATTGTCTGCGATGGCTGCGCGATTTACGCGCGCTGGACAGACATTTGGCCGCCCGCTGCTGGATGTGCGACGTCAGGACTTGCGAAAATTTCTGAACGCACGCGATGTGGCGTGGATCGACGATCCGTCAAATGCGGACCCCGCGTATGATCGGGTCAGGGTGCGTGCTGCGCTCGCCACGTTGGGCGAGATCGGTCTTGATGCGCCTGTGTTGTCACGCGTCAGCCAAAATTTGGCAGTGTCCCGCGATGCCCTCAGGTGGCAGGTCGCACAAATCGCCAAAGATACCGTCACCACCGATCGCGGCGACATCATCGTGTCACTTTCTGACATAGCCGCTTATCCCGACGAAATCCTGCGGCGGTTGATGTCAGAGGCCCTGATGTGGGTATCGGGGGCGTCCTATGTGCCGAGAGGGCGGGCAATGACGCGGCTTGTTGCGGCACTGCGCGCTGGACGTGGAGAGACGCTGCATGGGTGTCTTTTGCGGATGTCACATGGGAAATGCCGGATCAGTCGAGAATGGGCGGCGGTTGCGCGTGTGGTGTCATGTGGGCCGGTCGCCCAAGAGATTGTATGGGACAGGCGTTGGCATGTCACAGGACCATGGCAGGAGGGATTGCAAGTTCGTGCCCTGTCCGAGCAGGGAATATTACAGGTCCCAGACTGGCGAAACTGCGGCCTGCCTCGACAAAGCCTGTTGGCATCTCCGTCAATATGGTATGGTGAGACTCTGGTTTCGGCACCACTTGCGGGCTGGGAACAGGGCTGGAGGGCTGAAATTTCACCAGAACGGGCGAATTTTCTCTCTTGAAGTCCCCGACTTGGCATTATCGCATTGAACCTGCTGTTTTGATGTCTATTTATCACCAAAGACCGTTGTGATAGCACAACGCCGTTCGTCGATTGGGAGATTTTGCCTTGGGCAACGCACGCAACATTGCATTTTGGGTCGTTCTGTTTTTACTGATTTTGGCCCTGTTTAACCTATTCAGCGGCGGCAACAGCACGCTGCAAAGCCGCGAGATTGGCTATTCTGATTTTGTTGCTGCTGTCGAAGGCGGCTCGGTTCAGAGCGTCACGCTGGACGGCGAACAAATTCGCTATCGCAGTTCTGACGGAGATTTCGTGACCATTCGTCCAGAAGATGCGGATGTCACAAACCTGCTCCTTGAAAAAGGCATTCCTGTAAAAGCCGAGGCCCAACAGCAATCTGGCTTTCAGTCCTTTATCCTTGGATTGCTTCCGTTCCTGTTGCTGATTGGGGTCTGGATCTATTTCATGAACCGCATGCAAGGCGGCGGCAAAGGCGGTGCGATGGGCTTTGGCAAATCCAAAGCCAAGATGCTGACCGAAAAGCACGGGCGTGTCACATTTGATGACGTGGCCGGAATCGACGAAGCCAAAGAAGAACTGGAAGAGATCGTAGAGTTTCTGCGCAATCCCCAAAAATTCTCGCGTCTTGGCGGTAAAATTCCAAAAGGCGCATTGTTGGTGGGCCCTCCGGGGACAGGTAAAACCTTGCTCGCGCGTGCGATTGCTGGCGAAGCTGGCGTGCCGTTTTTCACCATCTCGGGATCTGACTTTGTGGAAATGTTCGTCGGGGTCGGTGCAAGCCGCGTCCGTGACATGTTTGAACAAGCCAAGAAAAACGCTCCTTGCATCGTGTTTATCGATGAAATCGACGCTGTGGGTCGCCACCGTGGGGCCGGATATGGCGGCGGGAATGATGAACGCGAACAGACTTTGAACCAATTGCTGGTTGAAATGGACGGGTTTGAGGCCAACGAGGGTGTGATCATTCTCGCGGCAACCAACCGTAAGGATGTGCTGGACCCTGCGTTGCTGCGTCCGGGTCGTTTTGACCGGAACGTGACCGTTGGCAATCCAGACATCAAAGGTCGTGAAAAAATCTTGGGTGTGCATGCACGCAAAACGCCGCTTGGCCCTGACGTTGACCTGCGCATTATTGCGCGTGGCTCTCCTGGGTTCTCGGGGGCTGACCTTGCCAACCTCGTGAACGAAGCCGCCCTGATGGCTGCCCGCATTGGACGACGTTTTGTCACGATGGAAGACTTCGAGAGCGCCAAAGACAAAGTAATGATGGGCGCCGAGCGCCGCTCGATGGTGCTGACGGCAGATCAAAAAGAGAAAACCGCCTACCACGAGGCGGGGCACGCGGTGGTCGGCTTGGCTTTGCCAAAATGTGACCCAGTGTACAAAGCGACGATTATTCCTCGGGGTGGTGCCTTGGGGATGGTTGTGAGCTTGCCTGAAATCGACCGTTTGAACTGGCACAAGTCGGAATGCGAGCAAAAGCTGGCGATGACGATGGCCGGGAAAGCTGCCGAAATCCTTAAATACGGCGAAGACGAGGTCTCCAACGGCCCCGCAGGCGATATTCAACAGGCTTCTGGTTTGGCCCGCGCGATGGTGTTGCGTTGGGGGATGTCGGACAAAGTCGGCAATATTGACTATGAACAAGCCCACGAAGGCTACATGGGCAATGGCGCTGGCGGTTTCTCGATCTCGGCACAGACCAAAGAAGTGATCGAAGAAGAAGTCAAACGTCTGATCGACGATGGCTATGCCGAAGCATACCGTATTCTAAGCGAACGCAAGGACGACTGGGTGCGCCTTGCGGAGGGATTGCTAGAGTATGAAACGCTGACGGGGGAAGAAATCGCACGTGTGATGAAGGGCGAACCTCCCAGAGCAGACGATGACGACGATAGCGCGGACGCGGGCAATGCCCCAAGCGTCACGGCGCTTCCCAAGACCAAACCACGCAAGCCCTCAGGCGAGAGTGGGATGGAACCGGAACCCACCGCATGACGTCAGAAATGACACAAGACTGGAACCCCGGGACCTATCAAAGGTTCCGGGGTTTGCGTTTGCAGCCCGCGCTGGACTTGCTGGCTGCGGTGGGTGAGCTACCGAATGGGTCTCTTGTGGATCTGGGGTGTGGCACAGGGGTGGTCGGTCCGGAACTGGCGGCCAAATTTCCACGACGCCTGATCGTCGGGGTGGACGGGTCACCTGCCATGTTGTCCCAAGCCGCGCGTGTCCCCTGCTATGGTGCCCTGCAAGAGGCAGACATTGCCCAGTGGCGCCCTGACGAAACGCCCGCGCTGATCTATTCGAACGCAGCACTTCAGTGGTTGGATGCACATGACACGCTCTTGCCGCGCTTGATCGGGTATCTGCCAGCGGGCGGGGTGCTTGCGGTGCAAATGCCCAACCAGACGCTTGCGCCGTCTCACCAAGGGTGGCGTTCTGCGTTTGAGGGGTTGCATGCAGCGCGGTCTGTGGAGCGCAGTTCGGAAATTTTGACGCCTGCGGCTTATTTCGATCTTTTGTCGCCCTTGGGAGAGTTGCGGCTTTGGCAAACGGACTATTTTCAACATCTCGAGGCCTCAGAGACCGGGCACCCCGTACGCCATTTTACCCAGAGTACATATGCGCGCCCCTTTCTCGACGCAGTCAGCCAAGATGAAACACCAGAGTTGATTGCGGCCTATGAAGACGCTATGGCCAAAGCCTATCCATTGCGGTCGGATGGCTCGGTTGTTTTTGCCTTCCGGCGGCTGTTTTTCACGCTGCGCCTCTGGTGAGAGGCCATACAGGACACGTTCAATATGCCTGCTTTGATGCCGACTGATTATTTTGCCGAGGTTCTTTGGTTGGGGCGCGTCGCGGACAGTGTCGAAAATTTGCGATCAGAGCCGCTCGAAGAGATGGATTTGGATTTTGACGGTGTGGCTGGCGAGTGCCACGCGGGTTTGACACGCAAGTCCTGTAGTCGCGTGTTGTCCCAGCATCCGCGCGGCACAGAAATCGCCAATTCGCGCCAGATATCGATTCTGTCTGCGGAAGAGCTGGAGACCATCGCAGATGACCTGGGAATCGAAGAATTTGATCCTGCATGGGTCGGGGCGTCGATGATCTTGCGTGGTATCCCGAATTTCAGCCACATCCCGCCGTCGTCACGTCTTCAGGCTGATAGTGGTGCAACGATTGTTGTCGACATGGAAAACCGCCCCTGTGTCCTGCCTGCGCGCGTGATCGAGGTCGAATCTCCTGGGCACGGACGTGCATTTAAATCAGCAGCCCAAGGCAAACGCGGCGTCGTCGGGTGGGTCGAGCGTGAAGGTCTTGTACGCGTTGGTGATGTGTTGCGGCTTCATATTCCGGATCAACCGGTATGGTCAGAATTGGCCAATGCACGCGCGTAACGCCCAGTCATAAGATTTTGGCCTAGGATCCCGATTATTTCGTTCGGAAAAGCAATGCCCCGCGAGTTGGACGTTTCAAGGGGTGGAAATGTCGGAAATGCGCCCTTCATTCTGCGCGGCTCAGAGTATGCAGTTACCCAGAGAGTTATTGAACAGCTACTGGGATAGGGATTGCCATGAGCTTTAAGACCGACATCGAAATCGCCCGCGAAGCGAAGAAACGCCCGATTCAGGAAATCGGCGCAAAGCTGAGCATCGGAAGCGATGATTTGCTGCCATACGGCCACGACAAAGCCAAAGTGAGCCAAGAGTTTATCAACTCTGTGCAAGGCAATGAAAATGGCAAGCTGATCCTTGTGACAGCGATCAACCCGACGCCAGCGGGCGAAGGCAAAACCACCACGACTGTTGGTCTTGGTGACGGTTTGAACGCAATTGGCAAAAAAGCAGCCGTTTGTATTCGTGAAGCAAGCCTTGGCCCATGCTTTGGCATGAAGGGCGGCGCAGCAGGGGGCGGATATGCCCAAGTCGTGCCAATGGAAGAAATGAACCTGCACTTCACAGGTGACTTCCACGCGATTACCAGCGCCCACAACCTGTTGTCTGCAATGATCGACAACCACATCTATTGGGGCAACGAGCTCGAGATCGATGAGCGCCGCGTTGTTTGGCGCCGTGTTCTGGACATGAACGACCGTGCATTGCGCGATGTCGTGACATCTCTGGGTGGTGTTTCCAACGGTTTCCCACGCCAAACCGGATTTGACATCACGGTTGCTTCGGAAGTGATGGCAATCCTGTGTCTGGCAACAGATTTGGAAGATCTTCAAGAACGCCTCGGCAGCATCATCGTTGCGTACACACGGGCACGTAAACCGATCTATGCGCGTGACATCAAAGCTGATGGCGCAATGACAGTGTTGCTCAAGGATGCGATGCAGCCAAACATCGTACAGACCCTTGAGAACAACCCTGCGTTTGTACACGGTGGCCCATTCGCCAACATTGCACACGGATGTAACTCGGTAATTGCCACAACCACAGCTCTGAAGGTTGCGGACTATGTGGTCACCGAAGCCGGATTTGGTGCGGATTTGGGCGCTGAGAAATTCATGAACATCAAGTGTCGCAAAGCCAACTTGGCACCCGATTGTGTGGTGCTGGTGGCAACTGTGCGTGCGATGAAAATGAATGGTGGCGTCGCCAAAGGTGATTTGGGTGACGAAAATGTAGACGCCGTCAACGAAGGTTGCGCCAACTTGGGTCGCCATATTGGCAACCTGAAGTCCTTCGGTGTGCCTGTTGTGGTTGCGATCAACCATTTTGTCAGCGACACCGACGCCGAAGTTCAAGCCGTCAAAGATTATGTCGAGACCCAAGGGTCAGAAGCAATTCTCTGCACACACTGGGCGAACGGATCTAAAGGTACAATCGAACTTGCGACACGCGTTGCGGAAATCGCTGACTCGGGTGTGTCCCAGTTTGCGCCTCTGTATCGTGATGACTTGTCATTGTTTGAGAAAATCGAGACCGTTGCCAAGCGCATCTATCGTGCTGACGACGTTCTGGCGGATAAGAAAATTCGCGATCAGCTCAAGGCTTGGGAAGATGCCGGATATGGCAATTTGCCAGTGTGTATGGCCAAGACGCAATACAGCTTCTCGACCGATCCAAACTTGCGCGGGGCACCTGTGGGCCACAGCATGCCAGTGCGCGAAGTGCGCTTGTCAGCAGGGGCAGGATTTGTTGTCGTAATCTGCGGCGAAATCATGACTATGCCCGGTTTGCCACGCACTCCGTCTGCAGAAGCCATCATGCTAAACGACATGGGTAACATTGAAGGCTTGTTCTAAGCCGAAAAATAAGCTTTCTGCGGTCTGAGACATTTTCGGACCGCAGGAGACGATCGTGACTATGCTGACACCCCCCAAGGATTGCAGTTCGATGCAGGAACTGCGCGATCAGATTGATGCGTTGGACAAAGACCTTGTCGCGCTCTTGGCCAGTCGTGCAACCTATATTGATCGAGCGATTGAACTCAAAGAGATCAATGGCTGGCCGGCGCGCATTCCGGATCGGGTCGAGGACGTAGTTTCCAAAGTACGCCAAGAAGCAGAGGCCAAGGGGCTAGAGCCCGATTTGGTCGAAAAACTTTGGCGTCAGCTCATCGACTGGTCGATCGCGCGAGAAGCGATCAGAATCGATCTGGATTAAAAGGGGCGGCCATGCGTGCTGCATTGATTGACGGCAAAGCGATTGGCGCAAAACTGCGTGCAGAGGTGGCCGTGCAGGCCAACAAACTGGCGAATGAAGGCTGGCAACCGAAATTGGTGTCGGTCAGTGTCGGGGATACGTCTGCTGCGGAACTCTATGTGCGCAATCAGCAAAAACAGGCCAACAGTGCCGGAGTGGATTTTGAGGCGCGCAATTATCCGGCTGAGACGTCTCTGGAACAGCTCATCGGAATTTTGCAGGGCTTGAACGGGGATCCGCGAGTCAACGGCATCATTATTCAACGGCCTTTGCCGGATCATATTCCTGTCAAAGTCCTTCAGAAAGCTGTGCATCCGCTCAAAGACGTTGAGGGTATGCATCCGGCCTCCATTGGCAATATCGTCTATAATGATCTTGCTTTGGGGCCGTGCACGGCCGTGGCGGCTGTCGAGATACTCAAGACTTTGCCGCTGCAGATGGAAGGGCTGAACGTCACCGTGATCGGTCATTCTGAAATCGTAGGCAAGCCAATCGCGTTTTTGCTGATGGGGTTGGGTGCGACGGTCACCGTGTGTCATCACATGACGCGCTCGGTGGCGATGCACAGCCGCGCGGCTGATGCGGTGTTTGTTGCCGTTGGCAAGCCGGGGCTGGTCACGGGTGACATGCTCAAACCCGGTGCTGCATTGATTGATATCGGGATTAACCGGATAGACACACCCGAGGGTCCGCGCACGGTGGGGGATGCCGATATGGCGTCCTGTGCCGAGGTCGCCGGATGGATCACACCTGTACCTGGCGGTGTCGGCCCTGTGACGGTGGCCACACTGATGAAGAACGCGGTTCTCGCGACGCAAATGCAAATGGATCATTATCGGGGCGCCTATGCCCAGACAGATGTTTAGAGAGGAATTCAACATGACAGCAGATATCATTGACGGCAAAGCCTTTGCCGCCACCGTACGCGAAAAAGTCGCAGGTCACGTTGCCCGCCTAAAAGAAGAAAACGACATCACGCCGGGGCTGGCGGTTGTCTTGGTTGGTGAAGATCCTGCGTCGCAAGTGTATGTGCGCTCGAAAGGTAAGCAAACCGTCGAAGTTGGCATGAATTCTTACGAGCACAAGCTCGAGGTGGATACATCCGAAGATGACCTGCTGGCGTTGATCGCCAAGCTGAACTCTGACCCAAGTGTTCATGGTATTCTTGTGCAGCTGCCTTTGCCCAAGCACCTTGACGAAGATTTGGTCATCAACTCGATTGACCCTGCCAAAGATGTTGACGGTTTTCATATCTCAAATGTGGGTTTGCTTGGCACAGGTCAAAAATCCATGGTGCCATGTACGCCGTTGGGGTGCCTGATGATGCTGCGGGATTATCACGGATCACTCTCTGGCATGGATGCTGTTGTTGTCGGTCGCTCAAACATTGTGGGCAAGCCTATGGCGCAACTGCTGCTGGGTGATAGCTGTACCGTGACGATCGCGCATTCGCGTACCAAAGATTTGGCCGATGTGGTGCGTCGTGCAGATATCGTGGTGGCGGCTGTTGGACGTCCCGAGATGGTCCCAGGCGATTGGATCAAGAAAGGCGCCACAGTGATTGATGTGGGCATTAACCGGATTGATGCGCCAGAAAAGGGCGAAGGCAAAACTCGGCTTGTCGGCGATGTGCATTACGAAAGCGCTGCGGCCGTAGCAGGGGCAATTACGCCTGTTCCGGGCGGTGTCGGCCCGATCACGATTGCCTGCCTGTTGGCCAATACTGTAACGGCCTGCTGTCGCGCCAACGGCTTGGCTGAGCCAGACGGTTTGACGGCATAATTTCAAGTCTCAATCGGGCGTACCAAAGCGGTACGCCCGAATTTTTCATCGGATACCAGCGCGTTTCATTTCATCACGCTGTATCTAGAGGAGGTCACTTGCCGGATACGTCGACGGGAATCATGCTTCCGGTTAACAGCGCGATATGTCGGGTGCTATCGTCATCTTGCAGCGCATAGACGTCTGCTTGAACAATCACCAAACGACGCCCGGGTTTTATTACACGCCCCTTTGCAATCAATAGACGCCCCGACGCCGGAGCCAGCAAATTTATTTTCATTTCGGTTGTGAGCACTTCACACGTCTCGGGCATCACAGATAGTGCGGCATACCCTGCGGCGGTATCCCCCAAGGAAAATGTCAATGCGGCGTGGCCAAACCCTTGTTGTTGCTTGAATTCTTGTAGTATCGGTGCTGTTAAGCTGACCGAGCCAAGCGCAATTTCATCTATTTCGGCGCCGATGGTCTGCATAAAACTTTGGGCAGCAAAGCTCGCATTAATTTTGTTTTCAATGTTAGGTGACAAGGACATGGTATTTCCCCTTAGCGGCGAGAGTATTTTTTGCAAAGATTTACGGACACGTTAAAAGCGAAACACATGTCAAAACAAGTTCAGCCTGAAGTGAAACACCAGAATCCGGTCGACCCGGTTGCTCATATTTTGAACAGCTTTCGGGAAACCTATGCATCGCTCTTATCTCCGGGCACTCTGACAATTTGGGTGGTCAGCACGATCACAGCATCTGTCGCTGGTCCCTTTGGGACATTTTCCAGCATGAGCTTACTGCTGCGCTTTGGGTTTTGGGCTGCGGTGGTGACACTCTCTATTTTGCTTGGATACTTTGGGCATGCCGTGGCCACGAGCATTGTGGACGCGTCCAATTTTGTCCGGCGAACGGTGTTGGCATCCACAATCTCTTCGGGATTGATTGCCGGATTGGTGTATTTTCTGTCGTCACCTGCTGGGCCGTGGGCAAGCGTTGGCCGCCCAGAGTTTACGGTTCTATTAAGTTACGTCTTCTTGATCTGTGGATCTGTTGGATGTTTTCGTATTCTTATTCATTCTCTATTGAATAATGCGCAACTGGACGCAGGTGTTCCTGACGTAGAGCCCGATGCGGTTCTGTCGTCTGCTGTTGTGCCCCCCGCAACGCAACAACCAAGATTGGCGAAACGGTTGCCCGAAGGGGCAAGGGGCGACATCTTGCGCGTTTCTGTTCAAGACCATTTTGTAGATGTTCTTACAGATCAAGGAACAACCAGCATCCGCATGCGGTTTCGCGATGCGTTGGATGAAATTGACTGCGTCGAAGGGTGGCGGGTGCATCGGTCACATTGGGTGGCACGTGCGGCTGTTATCGAGGTCCGCAAGGAAAAAGGGCGCATGTTTGTCTGTCTCCGTGATGGTTCGGAAGTGCCCGTTAGTCGAAATTATCGGGAGCAGCTGGAGCGCGAAGAGTTTTAGACGGCTGTCTCGCGCGGCATGTCGATGATGCGTGGCGTCGGGCCAGTGACAATGGCCTGTGCTTCGCGGCGCATCAATGCGGATAATGTGCCTTCGTGCCCGGGCCGTGGACGCGTTTGCCCTGCATAGGATGGCAGGATCACGCGATCACTGTCGAAGAGGAACGCGGGGCGCGACGTCGAGCGAAGTCGGGTCTGCATTTGGACGCGTGGATGAAAACAGCCCGAGACTTCGCCACTTTGGGTGCTCATTGCCTGATGTCGAAAGCTCAGCGGTGGCACCGGTAAGACGGCGAGGTGGCTGCCTCCCAACGCGACAGGTCCGGCATCATGGACGCCTTCAATCCAGACCCAACGCCGCCCCGCTTGCAAGCGTGATATCCACAAGCGATCCTGTTCGGGAAGTGTGATGCCGGTATCTGGCGTGTCGAAACTATCGCCAAGGCAAATCACCGTCGCAGCATGCGTTAACTGCAGGTCGGTTTCTAGGCGAATTAATGTGTCGCGGGTTGTGTGTGATGTGTGTCCTTGCGCAGACTGCGGTCTTGTCTCATCCGAGCTGCCCAATAGAAGGTCAGATACGCATAGAATGCGTGTTTCCGGCCACCATAGCGCCCCGGATCCAAGAGCAAGTAACTGGGCACCAGCAAGGGAAAATGACACACCATCCATGGTCCATTGGTGCCGCAAAAGACGCGTGCGAGCAAGAGTATTACAGGACAGTGAGCACTTTCAGGTTGTTTCGAGCGGCACTGAAAATGTTCTTAAACTGTCAAGACACACGGAAGTATTAAGCTTCTTGCGCAGGTCCACAGAACAAACGGTAGAGCATACCGATGACTTCGGCGGTGTTTTCATCGGCCAGACTGTAGAAAATGGTTTTCCCTTCTCGCCGCGTTTGCACCAAACCTTCTTCGCGCAGGCGCGCCAACATTTGGCTCACGGCAGCCTGACGAATTTCCAGCAGGCTCTCTAGCTCTCCAACTGATTTCTCTCCAGATCCTAAATGGCAGAGGATCATGAGGCGGCCTTCGTGTGCCAGCGTCTTGAGATAGGCGGCTGCACTTGCGGCGCTTCTTGCCATTTCGGCAGGTGGGGCAGGGGGCTTCTGCATGTTCAAGGTTCGGGGCTCCTCAGTCTTTTCTAAGATATAGCATGCTGATTTGGAAAGAGCGAGATCACTTGGTCTTAAGTGGAGCCCCCCCAGCAAAATGGTTATCTTGGGCGTAACTGCAGGGTGCATCCTGCATTTCCAAATGTAGCCCCGCGCCGCTGTATGGGTGCGCGCGGGCCAAGGCTTCATTCACGTCAATTCCAAGACCCGCCTTGGTAGGGGCAGCAATGAAGCCTTCGTCGACGGCAATTGTTCCACCGATCAGATCGCGGTGAAAATCTGTTTCGATGCACTCCACGAGCAGACAGTTGGGTATCGATACGCCCAATTGAATATTCGCCGCCCATTCGATTGGTCCCGCATAGAGATGCGGAGCGATCTGTGCGTTGTAAACTTCGGCGATCGCAGCAATCTTTTTTGTTTCCCATATTCCGCCAGAGCGCCCCAGAGCGGGTTGCAAAATCGTTGCGGCGCCAAGGCGCAGGGCTTCGGCGAACTCTGCCTTGGTGGTCAGTCGCTCGCCTGTTGCCACGGGGGTTGTGACCGCGCGAGCCACCTTGGCCATCTCGGCAAGGGCATCTGGCGGTGTGGGTTCCTCGAACCAAAGAGGGGAAAACGGTTCCAACGCGGTGCCCAATCGAATGGCACCAGCCGTCGAGAATTGCCCATGCGTGCCAAACAGCAAATCGGCGCGATCTGCGATGGCATCACGAATGGCTTGGCAGAATGCCACGGATTTGGTGATGTCGCGCATTGCGGGCATATGACCGCCGCGCATGGTGTAGGGGCCTGCGGGGTCAAATTTGATCGCCGTATAGCCTTTGTTGACCATCGCCAATGCGGCCTCTGCTGCCATGTCAGGAGACGACCAAAAGGTATCGGTATCATGATGGTCTTGCGGATACAGATAGGTATAGGCCCGCAAGCGATCATTCATCTTGCCGCCAAGCAAGGCATACACAGGGCGATCACGGTCTTTGCCCAGAATATCCCAGCACGCGATTTCCAGACCGGAGTAGGCGCCCATCATGGTCAGGTCGGGGCGCTGGGTGAAACCGGACGAATAGCATTGGCGAAACAGCTTTTCGATATCTTCTGGGTTTGCGTCGAGAAAATACCGATCGAACACGTCCCGTATCACGTGGGTCATGGACTGTGGTCCGACCGATGCGGCGTAACACTCGCCCCAGCCGACCACTCCGGTATCTGTCGTCAGCTTGATCAAAATCCAATATTGCCCGCCCCATCCGGGGGCTGGCGGTGCGGTGACAATGACATCAAGCTCACGAAGCTTCATGGCGGCTCTCCTGCTGTTTCAAGATACCGTGCGGTGGACGCACTCTGGTGTCCAGAAAAAATCAGGTGATCTATTGCAAGGGCAAGATTAGTCGCGGCGCACAAACCCCAAGATAAAGATGGCCAGCAGCAGCACCACATTGATGACCACAAGGCCGGTCAATGCACTTGATGCGGTGGATTGAATCCAACTTGGGAACTCGGATGCTTCGGCGCGGCGAAACGATAGCAGCGACAAGGCAAAGGATGAAATCGCCAGCGTGTCCAGCCCCGCAATGAAATACAAAAGCTTGGATTGAATTTCGAGTTGCAGTTTTGATTTCTCGTCGCTGACGTATTTTACGAAATCCCGAAAATCACACACGGCATTGTGCAGGCTCTCATAGTCTTCTTCGACCTGCCAGCGGTCATCAGTGGCATCATAACAGTTGGCCAGCCATGGTTTGAGGTTGGCGCGATAATCTGCGCGTTGCTGGCGTGAGATCTGAAGATAAAAGGTCAGTTCGTTCATGGCCGTGTTGAGGGCTTTCAAACGCTGCCCTTTCAGATCAGACGTGCGCGTGACAGCGGACTCTAAGACCGAGCTTCGAATGCGACGGGCCTTGAGCCAATTGATTTGAAGGCGAATCATCAGGGACGTGAAATAGAATTCTTCTGCATGGTCCTGTCGCAAAATTGCCGAATAGCTCCAGCCCCCGAAAATGGCCCATTTTTCGCTTGGGCCGTCATGCTGGGACACGGCACAGTCGGCAAGCTCCAGTCCCTCAGCGATAAACAGTTCGTCAAGGCGGCTTCTGAATGCGGCGGTGTCTGGCCCGCCAAACACACGATGGATTGGGGTTTTCAGATCATGATCAATCTCAATTTTCGCCGACAGGGCGATGCGGGCGACCAAGGCTTTGACCAATGGCTCTGCATGGGGCAAGACGTTTTGAAAATAGTCCGCCTGAGACAGATCTGTTGCACGGGTAAGGTCGTTAAACTGGGCTGCGTACAACAGGCAGATATCCCCCGTCGCAAGCAAGAATATTTTGAAAAAACAGCTCGTCGTATGTGGCTCGGGCGATTGAATATGACCGCTTAAATCCCATTCCAACGAGGCATTGCGTCGAAGCGCGCTGAGGCAATCGGAAAATACATCTCCGGAAAAGACGGTCTCTGTGCCGCCGATATGGACATCATCGCGATTGGCAGAGATTTGCTTGGGGATCATGCCAAGGATCGGGCACTGAATATCGATCAATGAATCCACGGTACTCATCAAGGTGACGCGTTGCGGTGTGGAAAGGTGAACTGGATGAATATAATAGCGTGAAAACATATAGTTATGTAAGTAAATACGCTCCTAAGGGTGATGCAAGGTAGGCCTCGGGTACACCGTGTTCCAAATAATTCAAGGTCAGCTCTTCCTCTTTCGAAATGGCGCGTCGTGCCTGAATAGCCCACCCATCAGGCACAATGGATAAATTCGGCGTAGAGCTATGATTTATCAAGGCATATAGCGTGGCGAAGGGACGGCATAAGACCAAATTTCCCCCTATGCCGTTCCACTCGAGCGTGGCGACATCTGGGTGGGAGGCGTAATCGACAACTTGTCCGTCGAGGTGACCCAAAACAGCATTCTGATCGAAATCTCGGGCGGCAAAAAGTCCTTGGCCGTGGATTTGGCTTGGGGCTTCGTACACAGTCCGGAGATTGGTGATACGTTGCCCCGTGGGAGGGACAACAAATTCTGGCGTCGGATCAGTCATGCCAAAACGGTAGAGATCAAGATGCGCCGAGACAAGATCAAACTGGCAGACATGATGTCGTTTCGGGTGACTTGCACAGTGGCCCCCGCATGCAATCAACACACGGAGGCGTATGGATTAGGTGTCGAACAAAATCACGTTGCGTTTCGCTGAGCCGGTTTTTGTATCGGCAATCGCGTCGTTGATTTGATCCAAAGTCCAGCGGCCAGAGATTAACTCGTCTAGTTTGAGGCGGCCTTGTTTGTACAAGTCTACCATCCAAGGGATATCACGCTTGATCACCACATCCCCCATCTTTGAACCCTGCATGCCTTGCCCCACCGCCGCCAGAACAACCGGTTCGTAGGTCGATTTTGCGCCAGAATGGGGCATGCCAACCATAATGATCTTGCCACCTGGTGCGAGGTATCGCGGGGCCAGATCATACGCAGGGATTGCCCCGACCGTGACGATCACGGCATCCGCGCCACGCCCCATTGCCCGAAGCGCCTGGACATAGGGTTTCTTGTCTGTGGCCAGAACCCCATCGGTGGCGCCAAACTCTTTGGCGATGGCCAGTTTTTCTTCGCTCATATCCACGGCCACGATACGGCGTGCACCCGCGATGCGCGCGCCTTGGATGGCGTTCAATCCGACACCCCCTGCACCGATGACAACCACGTCCTGTCCCGCACGAATTTCGGCGGCATTCACAACGGCTCCGATGCCGGTGATGACACCACAAGCGATCAAACTTGCGGCTTCCATCGGAATGTCTTTCGGAATTTTTACAACTTGGCTTTGGTCCACCACCACCTTTTCGGCGAACGCGCCACAGGCCATTGCCTGATGCAATTTTCTGCCGTCTGCGGTGGCCAGCGGCCCCTTGTCACCATCATAGGGGGTTTGGCAAATCACAGGTTTCCCACCGGAACAAGACGGGCAGGTCCCACAGGCGCGGATCAGGGTGACCACAACACTGTCTCCCTCTGCCACGCCCTTGACACCAGCGCCGACATTGGTGACCAACCCAGCCGCCTCGTGGCCATAGACTGCGGGCAGGCTGCCACCCCATGCGCCTTCTGCAAAAGAAATATCAGAATGGCACACTGCCACCGCCTTGAGCGTCACTTCAATTTCGCCCATTTCAGGGCCGCGCAAGACCACATCTTCGACAGTTAACGGGGCACCAAATTCATGGCAAACGGCGGCTTTGATTGTCGACATTCAGATTCTCCAAAGTGTTGACCCAGCGTCG
This sequence comes from Shimia litoralis, assembly GCF_005518135.1. Classification (GTDB taxonomy): domain Bacteria; phylum Pseudomonadota; class Alphaproteobacteria; order Rhodobacterales; family Rhodobacteraceae; genus Shimia_E; species Shimia_E litoralis. The sequence continues at coordinate 336,956 of NZ_SULI01000001.1, forward strand.
CCTGACGGAGTCACCAGCGCAAGCGTGAAATTGGTTTGACGTTTGGTAACAACCTTAAGTTCGGCGGCGCGAGGTCAGGAAAATCACGGTGGCACACAACATGACCAGCGCTGAAAACAGGAACGGCGCGCCGGGGGCGTAATAGGGGCCTTCTGTTTCGGAAAAGCGGGCAAAAGCTTGGGTCATCAATATGGGCGAGATGATGGTGGCAAGGGATGTCAGGCTTGCCAGAACGCCTTGAAGTTCGCCTTGGGCGTCATCGCCCACACGACGTGACATCACGGCCTGCAGCGCAGGAATGCCGATTGCGCCGAGCGCCGTGATCGGGATCATCAAAAGAACCAGCATTCCGTTTGTCGCCATGCCAAAAAACACCAAAGAGGCAGTTTCGATCCACAACCCCAGCGACACGGTCCCACGCGTGCCAAGCAGTCGGATCGAGGGGGCGACCAACAACCCTTGGGACAGCGCATAGCACCCCCCGTAGATGGCAAAGGACAGCCCCAGCATGGCGGGGGACCATTGAAATAACTCGGTCGCGTAATATGGCCAGACCGAGACATAGACGATCACGGCCACTTCGTAGAAAAAGAACACGATCAAGAGTTTTGTCAGTTCGGGAAGCTTTCCAATTGCGTAGAGCGCCCCAAGCGGATTGGCCCGCAGCCAGCTAAAGGGGCGGCGAATGGCATCGGTCACGGTTTCTTTCAGAACAAAATACCCCAACACGGTATTGCTCAACGCCAATACGGCGGCCACGTAAAACGGGGTGCGCGTGCCGACTTCGGCCAACACGCCGCCCAACAATGGGCCGAGCACAAACCCCACCCCAAAGCCTACGCCGATCAAGCCAAAATTACGGGCCTTTTCGTCGGGTTTTGAGATGTCAGCCATATAGGCAGATGCTGTGGCATAGGTGGCAGATGTGACACCTCCTACAAGGCGTCCGACAAGCAACAGCCAAATGCTGCCTGCAACAGCCATCACCAGATAATCCGCGGCCATCACCAAAAGTGAAATCAACAACACCGGCCGTCGCCCGAAGCGATCCGAGATGGACCCAATCAGTGGGCCGCACAAAAACTGGGTCACCGCAAAAGCTGTGGTCAGGATACCGCCCCAGATGGCCGCATCCGCAAGCGTGTTGCCGCTGACCTCTTGGATGAGGTCGGGCATCACAGGCAGAATGAGCCCGAACCCCATTGCGTCAATTGCGACTGTGGTGAGGATAAACAAAATAGGTAAACGACGGGACATAAGGCAGATACTCAAATCGTGATCCTTACCAATAGGGTGCGAAATCGAGTTTGAGAAGAGCCTCGGATGGTTCCCTGACGTGATATGTGTTTTCGGCAGGAAATGGGGTATCGCCTGCGCATTAGCGCATTAGCGGCTTAGCTGGTTCTTGCGGCACGATCCTTGTCAATTGTTGCAACACGATCAGCAAATGCGCGTGCCGCGTGTGGGGCTTGGCCCATTTGTTGTGCGGTTTCAAAAATGGCATCCAGATCTAAATCTGAATAGGTCGCGGCCACAAGCGTGCGCAGATGTGTGCGCGTCTCGAGCGCCTGCTGGCACAGCGATTTCGTGCTGGCCTGTGCCTCTGGGCGGCGCATTGTGTCCGCCAAGGCAAAAGACAGGGCCTCGGCGTGCATCAGCCCCAACGCGTTGTCAATTTGGCGCGCAATGCCTGTTTGGTTCGGCGACAATGTTTCAAGTACGTGTTTGGCCATGGTCAACGCAGAAGCGGTGCCCAGGCAAATTTGAGGTAGGCACAGCCATTCGCTAAACCATGCTGCGCCGTCGCGCTGATGCTTTTGGACGGCAGCGCCCTGAAGCGTGGCATGCAATCCGCGCGCCTGATGAGACAGGGCGACCATTGCAGAAGGGGCCACCGGATTTTGTTTTTGCGGCATAGTAGAGGAGGCGCCGACCGGCCCCAAATCAACGGTCGAGACATCAGACATCGCCATGGCAATCAGATCCTCGCCCAGCTTTCCAAGGGCGATGTTTACCCGCACCAGCCAATCCACAATCTTTAGAATGGGGGTGCGGTCTGTATGCCAACTGCGGCCCGGATCGCGCAGCCTCAGGGCCTTGGCAAGCTCTGCGCGGACCTGTGGGGCCTTGGGGCCAAGGGCAGACGCCGTGCCCGCCGCACCCGAGAGCGACACCATAAGACATTGTGCTTTCAAGTCGGAAATTTCACCCAAAAGGGTTTCCAAAGGCGCGCCCCATTCCGCCGCTTGAGCGCCAAAGCTTGTCAGGGTTGCGGATTGCCCAAAAGTGCGGGCAACAATCGGTGTCTGCGCATGTGCCCGCGCCAGTTTTCCCAAACGCGTTAATGTGGCCGAGAGGTCGGTCTCCAAAATCCCAAGCAGCTGACGCAAGCGCAGCATGAGACCGGTGTCCAGAATATCCTGAGACGTCGCGCCCCAATGGATATACTGCGCATGCTCGGGGGCTTCCATGGCTTTGCGAAAGGCCGCCACGAGGGCCGGAATACACACGCCGTTCTGTCCCGTGGCATCCGCCAGCCCCGCCGGATCAATTTGGGCTTCCATCGAGGCGCGGTGGATGAAAAAGGCGCTGTCTTGAGGGATCATGCCTAGCTCGCCTTGGACCTTGGCCAACGTGCCCTCGACAAGCATCAGCGCGCGCACTTCGGCGGTGTCGGTAAACAATCGCCCTGCATCACCTGATGGAAACAGTTTTGAAAAAAGTGGGCTGTCGAACACGGAACCTGCCATGATCACTCCTTGAGTATGGTGTTTATGAGCGCCGCAAGTCCCGTCGGGTCGGAAAAGAAGGGCGAGTGGCTGGTGGGCATCTCGTAGACATCTTTGGCGGGCCAGTCACGCACCATTTCGGCCTGAAATTCGGTTGGAATCGCATTGTCGTAAAGACATCTGACATAGCTTTTTGCGCAGGTCGTATGCCCAAGCCCAAGCTTGGCAGGTGTGATCTGGGGCAGGGTGGCTTGGGGGGTTAAATGCGCCAAGGCGAAATCTTCGGTGCCTTCTGGACAGTCTTGATAAAACACCTCGCGGGTGTGGGCAGGATCAACGGTATAGCTTTTGTTGTCTGCAGCGCGTTTGATCGCCTTGAGAATGGGTTGCCGCGGGGCCAGTTTGCGCATGTCGACAAGCGAATGACCTTCGCGCGGGATATAGGCACAGACATAGATGATGCGCGCGATCTTTTCCGGCGCGATATCCGCGGCCAATGTGGCCGGGTATCCGCCCCAGCTGTGCGCAACAAGAACTGTGTTGTCGCCCAACTGATCGACCACCGACGCCACACAGCTGTCCAAAGTGACCTGATCTAGCGGTGTGGTATCCTTGCCGTGGCTGGGCATGTCCATGGCGCGCGGGCTGTGTCCCAATGCCGTCAAAGCAGGCAGCATGTCGCGCCAGCACCAAGCCCCGTGAAGCGACCCGTGCAAAAATAGAATGTCAGACATGGCCGATCTCTTTCAAAAAGGTGGTCAGATGGGCTGCATAGGTCTCGGGATCTTCGACACAAGGCAGATGCCCTGCGCGCCGGATCAGCGCAAATTTGCTGCCGTGGATCAGATCAACCGTTTCACGCACCAGATCAGGCGGAGTGGATCTGTCTTCGCTTGCCGCAATGCCAAGCGTGGGCAGGCGCAGTCCACTTGTTGGGGTGTAAAAATCGGTGCCCGCAATGGCGGCGGCACATCCGGCATAGCCCTCGACAGATTGGCCAAGCAACACATCGCGCCAATGGTTTAGGTCCGGCGTGGCGCGAAAGGCTTTGGAGAACCATCGCTCTAGGGTTGGGCCGGTGATGGCTTGCATCCCGTCTTGGCGTACACTGTCAATGCGGTCATGCCACATGCTGGCTTGGCCAATCTTGGCCGCCGTGTTGGACAAGACCAAGGCGCGCACCAGATCAAGGCGCTTGACGGCCAGTCCTTGGGCAATCATGCCGCCCAGAGACAGCCCGACAAAGACCACACCCTTGAGCTGGAGGTGATCCAAAAGTTGTTCGGTATCACGCACCAACGTACCCATCGAATACGGTCCGTCCGGGCAAGAGGACTGGCCGTGGCCCCGAATGCTGAAACGGATATATTGAAGTTCTGGCGGCAAATGGGGCAAGAGGGCATCCCACATGTGCAAATCCGTGCCCAAGGCGTGGGCGAACACCACTGGTGCCCCTTGCGGATTTCCTGCGACCTCATATTCGAGATCAACGCCTTTTAGGGTGGCAATGCTCATTCCGGTGTTCCCAGCTTCATGTGCGCCATGATTTGCCCGTGGTCACTGGCCAGTTTGTTGTACGGGGCCTCTGGGTGGCTGCCGTCTGTCAAATGGTCGTTGAACACACTTAGGTATTCCATCTCGCCAATGCGCTGGGCGTTGTCTGGGTGGAAATGGTGCGACATATAGATTTGGTCGAGGCTTTCATACACACCGCCAAAGGCTGCTGTGTACACCATATCGCGCAGGGATTTGCGCACAAAGAACTTCTCTGCGCTGGTCAATTGGCGTTCAAGGACTGACGTACGTATCTTTGCCGCATCGGACTTGGAATAGCGGTCATTGCGATCTTGGGCATCATGGCGCAGCATCCACGAATAGTTGCGAAACGGGGCTTCGCCGCTAATGATTTCGGAACTGACCGCGTGCTCTGCGTCGTTGAAGTCACCAAGCACCATCACGGGTCGGCCCTGTTCCAGCTCTGCCAAAATTTCGCGACGCAAAACCCACGCTTCGGCCATCCGGCGCAGGGCTGCGCGCAGGGACCCCATGGCGCGACCGGCGGCATCATATTGGGTCAGGTCTGCTTCAGGTGCAAAGTCAGCGGCAGCAGGTTTCACATATTCGCCAAGCTTGGATTTGAGGTGGCAATTGAACACTGTCACGATCTGGCCCTTGATGGGGATGCGGGCTTTTTGGATCGGGCGCGACAGACGGGTCACGGTGTAATGTCCGGCATCGCCGCCGCCCAAATCGGACAAGGGGATATGCAGGGGCGTGTCGAGAACCTGAATGATTTCCGGAGGTTCCGCGAACCCGAACCGAGACAGAATGGCAAGCCCGGGCCGACGCTGCCCCGGTGTGCCAGTGTCATTGGCATTTGGTGCAAACGCAAGGCCCGCATCCGCATAAGGCGTATAGCCGAGTTTGCGAAAAATGGCCTTTTTGCGATAAGATTTGTCACGTGTGGGCAGCACCGCATCGTTGCTTTGCTGACCAATGTCATCTGCGGCCTCAAGCACATTTTCCAGCGCGTCTTGGGTAAAGATTTCCTGAAAGCCGATGATATCTGCATCCATCGAGAAAATCTGATTGGCCATCCAATCCTGTTTCCACGCGTATTCTTCGGGCGTGTAGGTCATGTATTGATAATATTCCTGATCGGGTCCGATCAGGTTTTTCACGTTAAACGTGGCAATCGTAAAAAGAGTCATGCGTGATCTTTCAAGGCTGGGGGCAATGTGACCAGACAATGATCAAGCCCCGCAAGAGAGGTGTCAATAATAGGTGCAATATCCGGCCAATGGCCGCCTGCAAGGCCCGCCCCGATCTTGGGGTAGCCTATACGTTGATTTGGAAACTGTTGTGCGATGCGATCAAACGCGTCCTTGAGCGCAACAAGGTCCACCAGTGGTGGCGTGCCGGACCAGTGGAATTGCGTATATGCGTTGACAATGGTGCATGGTCCGTGTGTTGCGGTCGAAATTTTGCCCAGCTTGGATCGCGCCCCAAATGCGGTGGCACGATCCGCGACCACGGCCTGTGGAAAGGCGCGGGCAATCTGCGCCGCGATCCCAGCCCCCATCGCATGGAAACAATTGCAGCCATGTACGATCACGTCCAAGTCCCCGCGACGTGCCATCGCCACAAGATCACCGTCAATCTGTCTCACGACGTGCGGTTAAGAGCAGTCTTGAACATGTCAGGATCGACATTACCGCCGGTGCACACCGCAATCACCGCATCGCCTTTGGTTTCTTGGCTGTGAAACAGGGCCGCCGCCAGCGCCACAGCCCCCCCCGGTTCGACAACGATTTTCAAACGCGAAAATGCCAAGGCCATCGCATCAAGGGCTTGGTCTTCGGTGACAACAATGCCCGGTCCACACAGGCGCGATAAAATCGGGAAGGTCAGCTTGCCGGGTTCTGGCGTGACAATGGCGTCACAAATTCCGCCAGACAGCGTGGTGTTGCGCTCGATTTTGCCGCTGGCCAAAGACCGCGTCGTGTCGTCAAACCCTTGCGGTTCGCAAGGGCGGGCACGCAGGTCAGGTGCATCGGCCTCGAGTGCAAGGGCGATACCTGACGTCAGGCCGCCCCCCCCGCAACACACCAAGACATCTGCGGTCTCGACACCTTCGGCGCGGGCCTGTGCTGCAATTTCAAGACCTGTGGTGCCTTGCCCTGCTATCACTTGCGGATCGTCATAGGGTTTTATCAACGTGAGCTGTCTGGCCTCGGAATACTTTTGCCCAATGTCTTCTCGGCTTTCTCCGCCTGCGCGATCATACAGGACCACCTCGGCCCCGAGGGCGCGGGTGTTGTCGATTTTCATGCGGGGGGCATCTGCTGGCATGATAATGACGGCAGGGACGCCATGGGCCGCCGCAGCCATGGCGACGCCTTGGGCGTGATTGCCTGACGAAAAGGCAATGACGCCGCGCTTGCGAATGTCAGGATCCAGCGCAGACACGGCGGACCAGCCGCCGCGAAATTTGAAAGATCCGGTATGTTGCAGACATTCGGGTTTCACCAGAACGCGTTTGCCTGCGATGTCATCCAAGAATGGTGATGACAACAAGGGCGTGTGACGTACGTGGCCTTCAAGGCGGCGGGCTGCTGCGCGGATAAGATCAATGTTCATGTCTGCGCGCCAAGTAATGCAGTCCAGTCTTTGATCACAGCAACAGACGCGTCTTCGTCCAAGAAGGGGACATGCCCGCGGTCTGGGATGGTGGCGGCCACCATGTCGGGGCGGCGATTTTGCATATCTTGCAGGGTTTGCGCGCTCATCAAATCGGAATTGGCACCGCGAATGGCCGCGACAGGCGCCGTAGCCAGTGCATCAAACAAGGGCCACAGATCCATCGCGGGGGCATCTGGATCATAGGATTCCAGCACCGCATCCCGCAATTTGGGGTCATAGTTGATTTTCAGGCCAGAGGATGTCGGGACAAAGTGCTTTTCAACCTCTTCACGCCATCGCGAGGCTGGGACGTTATCGAAGCCCTGAATGCGGCTGCCAAAGACCTCGGCGGCCTCATCAAGGGTTTTCCAAATCGGGTTTAGGCCGATAAATCCGAGAATTGTAGCCAGCCCGTCGGTTTCGATGACGGGACCGATGTCTACGAAACACACACCCGCCACACGATCAGGCACAAGCGCGGCCAGCGTCAGTGCGATCAGGCCGCCCCGTGATGTGCCCAATATTGCGGCGCGATCAATCCCCAGATGATCCAGAAGCGCAATGACGTCCTGTGTCTCTTGCGGGATAGAATAGGTGCCATAGTCCTCGGTCCAATCAGATTGGCCGCGTCCGCGGTAATCCGGGCAAATCACGCGCATGCCCGTAAGATGGGGCATCACATAGTCAAAATCGCTGGCATTGCGGGTCAGCCCCGGCAAACACAAAAGCGCAGGCCCTTGGCCGTGGTCGGTATAGTGCAACGAAAGGCCATCAGAGGTGGTAAAGCGGGGCATTCAGGCTCCTGTGAGGTCGGGAATTGAAGTGAGGTCTGACAAAATCGTATCGGGGGTCCATGGCAGGCGATCCACCGGATCATTGGCACGGTTCACCCATGCGGTTTGAAACCCGTACCCTGCCGCGCCGGCCGCATCCCATCCGTTGGATGATACAAACAGAACCTGATCTTTGGTGCAGCCAAACCGTGCGCCAACCAAGTCGTAAACGACCTTGGCCGGTTTGAATATCTTGACGTCTTCGACGCTCAGGACGCCGTCGAGCAGGTTTCCGATGCCCGCGCTTTCAACGGCTCCGCTCAACATATCCGGAGATCCGTTCGACAAGATTGCGTTGGTGATACCTTGCTCTTTGAGCGCGGCCAGCATTTTTGGCACCTCGGGATACGCGGACAGTTCCCAGTACAGCGCCAGCAAGCGGGCTCGAAGTGCTGCATCATCCTGAAGACCGCTGGCCTCAAGCGCCCAATCCAACCCGTTTTGGGTGACCTCCCAAAAATCCGTGTGGGCGCCAGTGATGGCCCGTAGCCACGTATATTGAAGCTGTTTCAGGCGCCAGTTTTCGGCAACTGTGGCCCAGTGCGTGGCAAATGCGGCATTGTCGGAGGTGGCGGCGGCTTCGCGCGCGGCAGCCGCGACATCAAACAGCGTGCCATAGGCATCAAAAACACATGTTGTGATCGTCACTTTCGATCCTCCTTTTGGGCGGCATACTGGCAGGAAGTTCGGCCCTGTCAAACGCTCAAATATGCCTGTTTGCGTTTCTCTGGGTCTGCGCTTAGGGTGCGCCGCATCTTTTTTGGCGGGCCATTCGGCTTGCTGGTTTAATAAATCCAGAATTGGAAATCGCATGAGCGTAGCAAAATCGGGCGACACCGTCCGCATTCACTATACCGGAACCCTAAGTGATGGATCTGTTTTTGACAGTTCTGAAGGGCGCGACCCGCTCGAGTTCACCTTGGGGTCAGGTCAGGTCATCGCAGGATTTGACAGCGGTGTGGACGGCATGGCCGTCGGTGAGAAAAAGACAATCGAAATCCCATCTGATCAGGCCTATGGCCCCGTCCACGAAGAGGCGCGCCAAGAAGTGCCACGCAGCCAGATTCCGGCGGAAATTCCGTTGGAAGTTGGTCTTCAACTTCAAATGCAGTCCCCGACAGGCCAAGTCGTGCCTGTAACCGTGATCTCGATCTCGGAAGAGGTCGTCATGCTGGATGCGAACCATGCCTTGGCAGGCAAAGACCTGACTTTTGCGCTGGAACTGGTTTCCATCGGCTGAGTTCAGCCTCGCATTCAAACACGGAAGGCTCGCAGTATTTCTGCGGGCTTTCTTTTTGCGCGGGTCTTGTCATTCTAGCTGCAAAGCGAGGATTCAATATGCGCACATGGTTGACCGATAGATTTTCTCTCGAGGTGCCGATCATTCAGGCCCCAATGGCGGGCGTGTCGACGCCGGAGATGGCAGCGGCCGTCAGTGCTGCAGGCGGCCTGGGGTCATTGGGGGTTGGTGCCGCGACGCCTGATGTAGCCCGCGAGATGATCGCGCAGGTGCGCAAATTCACCGACAAGCCCTTGAACATAAATGTGTTTTGCCATCTGCCTGCTCAAAGAAATTCCGCAACCGAACGCGCGTGGCTTGATGTATTGCGCCCAGAGTTCGACAAATTTGAGGCCACCCCACCTGCGGAGTTGGCTGAAATCTATCAAAGTTATCTGACGGATGACGCGATGCACAGGATGCTTCTTGACGTGAGGCCCGACGTGGTGAGCTTTCACTTTGGGCTTCCTGATGTGGCCAAGATCAGCGCCCTGAAACACGCGGGCATCGTGCTGCTGGCCTCTGCAACGTCTCTGCAAGAGGCAGAGGCCTGTGCCCGTGCTGGCGTAGATGCGATTGTGGCTCAGGGGATTGAGGCTGGCGGGCATCGGGGTATTTTTGATCTAGACGCTGCCGATCAAGAGCTGACGACGGCAGCTTTGGTCAAGACACTTGTGGATCATTTGGACCTGCCGGTGATTGCCGCCGGTGGGGTCATGAACGGTCAAGACGTGGCCCAGATGCTCGCGCTTGGCGCGGCGGGGTGCCAATTGGGTACAGCCTTTGTGGCATGTGATGAATCGGCGGCAGATGCGGCCTATCGGGCGGCGCTGCATGATCCGGCCTGTCAGCCGCCTGTGTTGACACGGGTTGTGTCAGGTCGTCCGGCGAGATGCCTTGCCAATCAATTTGTGCAGTGGGGGCAAGACCAAGACATATCATCTGTTCCGGCCTATCCCGTCACCTACGATGCGGGCAAGTCGTTGAATGCGGCGGCCAAGGCACAGGGAAATACGGGCTATGGTGCGCAATGGGCTGGAACTGGTGCGATGTCGGCAAAGGCCGGCCCGGCCAAGGAAATTTTGGCAGCGCTGGCATTGGAATTGGCCGCAAACTCCTAGATGGCGCGAACGCCGAGCGCAGCGAGGCCCGGCCCAACATTTGGCGCCCCGCGCATGTGCGCGGCACTCCAAATGGCGGGAGGTTAATGTGTTTAGAGGTTTTCTGACTGCGGCATGCCCAGAACGTGGTATCCGCCATCAACGCGGATAATTTCGCCCGTGGTATAAGCCCCGGCATCAGACGCCAGATATACGGCGGTGCCACCCACGGCCTCGAGCGTCGCGTTTGACCGCAGAGGCGCATTGGCTTCGGTTTGACGGAAGGTTTTGCGCGCGCCACCAATGGCTGCGCCAGCCAATGTTTTCATGGGGCCGGGTGAGATCGCATTCACACGAATGCCTTCAGGACCCAGATCATTGGCCAGATACCGAGTGGCCGCTTCAAGCGCTGCTTTGGCCACACCCATCACATTATAAAACGGGGTAACTCTGTTGCTGCCCTGATACGTCAGCGTCAGAATGGTTCCGCCATTATCTTGCATCAGCGGATGCGCCCTGCGGGCGACTTCGATCAGCGAATACGCGGAAATATCCAGCGAGTTTTTAAAGTTGTCGCGGCTGGTGTCCAGAAAACGTCCGGTCAGTTCATTTTTGTCGGAATAGGCGATGGCATGCACCACAAAATCGATGGTGCCCCAACGCTCTTGCAACTGCGCAAATGCGGCATCAAGAGATGCGTCATCGGTGACATCTACATCCACCATAAAATCGCTGCCAACTTTTTCCGCCAAAGGCGCAAGGCGCTTGCCAAAGGCATCGCCCTGATAGGTGAACGCAAGTTCCGCACCGGCTTCATGCATGGCTTTGGCAATGCCCCACGCGATCGAACGCTCGTTGGCCACGCCCATAATCAGGCCGCGTTTGCCCTTCATTTGATCAGACATCTGCGGTTATCCTTTGTACTTCGACAGGATCATCGAGCCATTTGTGCCGCCAAAGCCAAAGCTGTTGGTCATGACACTGTCGAGTCCTGCATTTTCCACCAATGTAGTGGCAATTTCATTTTCGTTGATTGCTGGGTCCAGCGTGTCCACGTTGATGGATGGCGTGATGAAATCATCGTCCAGCATCAACAGACAGAAGATCGCCTCAAGCGCGCCAGCGGCCCCTTGGGCGTGCCCAGTCATAGACTTGGTTGAACTGATCGGCGGTGTGCTGCCTTCGCCAAATACGCGGCGCACGGCTTCGACTTCACCCACATCTCCGACAGGCGTGGATGTGCCGTGGGCGTTGATATAGTCAACCTTGCGGCCTTCGGGCAGGGTTTGCAGGGCCAGACGCATCGCGCGCTCGCCGCCTTCGCCTGACGGGGCCACCATATCATGGCCGTCAGAGGTTGCCGCAAAGCCGGTGACTTCGGCGTAAATTTTTGCCCCACGGGCAAGCGCATGCTCAAGGTCTTCTAGAACGACCATGCCGCCACCGCCAGAAATCACAAATCCGTCGCGGTCGGCATCAAATGCGCGTGACGCGGCGGCTGGCGTGTCGTTCTTTTTGGAAGACATTGCCCCCATTGCGTCAAACAGACAGGACAATGTCCAGTCCAGCTCTTCGCCGCCACCCGCAAACATCACGTCCTGCTTGCCCATCATGATTTGCTCTGCCGCATTGCCGATGCAATGCAAAGACGTTGAGCACGCCGAGGTGATGGAATAGTTGATGCCCTTGATCTTAAAGGCTGTGGCCAAGTTCGCAGAAATGGTCGAACTCATGCACTTGGGCACGGCAAAAGGCCCGATCCGTTTGGTGGCGCCGGTTTTCAACACGGTTTGGTGTGCTGTCAACATTGCCGAGGTCGATGGCCCGCCAGAGCCCGCCACCAAACCGGTGCGTACGTTCACCACATCGTCTTCAGAGAGATTGGCATCCGCAATCGCCTGCTGCATCGCGATATGCGCGTAAGCTGCGCCGCCGCCCATGAACCGCAGGGTGCGCTTGTCGACATGCTCTGACACGTCAATCTTCAACGTCCCTGCAATTTGGCTACGAAAGCCATGCTCTGCCATTTGCGGGCTGGTTTCTATACCGGAAGTCCCTGCTTTCAACGAGGCGCGAACCTCGTCGGCATTGTTTCCGATGGATGACACGATCCCCAGACCGGTGATGACGACGCGACGCATGTGCGTTCTCCCTCAATACTGCTTAGTCAAGATCAGGTGGCTGCGGCCAACCCGACTTTCATATCTGACACTTGATAGATCAACTCGCCATCTGCCTCAACGCGGCCATTGGCGACACCAAGTTTCAGTTTGCGATCGATGACCCGTGTGAAATCCACATAATATGTCAACATCTTGCGGTCTGGTTTGACCATGCCCTTCAGCTTAACTTCGCCGACGCCCATGGCCATGCCCTGACCGAGCATGCCGCGCCAGCCAAGGTTAAAGCCGGTCAATTGCCAAAGGCCATCCAGCCCCAGACATCCGGGCATAATCGGGTTGCCTGGGAAGTGGCACTCAAAGAACCAGAGATCAGGTGTGATATCAAATTCGGCAACAACATGCCCTTTGCCGAACTCGCCGCCGTCGGCGCTAATGTCGGTAATACGATCCATCATGAGCATCGGGGGCATCGGGAGCTGCGCATTGCCCGGGCCGAAAAGTTCGCCCTTCGCGCATTTGATAAGTCCCTCTTTGTCAAAGCTGGTTGGATATTCGGCCATGTGGACAAGCCCCCTATAGTCACTGTATTTTTTGGCTAACTTCCCTCTAGCACCCTGTCTATGTGTCCTGCAAGAGTTGCCATGTCTCGTTGACATGAAGAATGCCGTTATCAACCCAGATTAGACTGCGACTGAATTTCAATTGAAAAAGCCCCCTGTCTGGCCTTATATAGTCTGTGAACAAGAAATTGGCTGTTATGACTTCGGAAGCGACACATATTGGTACTGATTGGCTGACGCAGGCTGGATTGCGTCCGACGCGTCAACGTGTGGCGCTGGCATCTTTGTTGGTCGGTGATGGCATGGATCGGCACGTGACGGCCGAAAGCTTGTACGCGGACGTGCAAACGCATGGCGAAAGCGTATCGCTTGCGACAGTATACAACACCTTGCGGGCGTTCTGTGATGCGGGTTTGATGCAGGAAATCACAGTGGATGGCTCCAAGAGCTATTTTGATACCAATACGCATGATCACCCGCATTTCTTTTGGGAGGATACGCGCGTGTTGACCGATGCCCCCATGGATCAGCTTGAAATTATACGCTTGCCGGACGTGCCCGAAGGGGCCGAGGTGTCCAAAGTGGACGTTGTGATCCGCCTTAGACGCAAATAAATCGAACAATTTTCAGAGTGTCGTCACGTCCCACCGGATTGCGGTTGGGCGATTTTTCGTGTCAGCATCCGATTGAACTTTGAAAGGGACCATCATGAAAGCAGTTTGTTATCGCGCCTTTGGGGCTGCACGCGACGTGTTGGCGGTTGAAGACATCGCCACGCCCGAGCCACAGGCTGGCGAAGTATTGGTACGCATTGCTTTCTCCGGGGTGAATCCGTCTGATGTGAAATCGCGCAGCGGCACGCGTCCGGGCGTCACAAAACCGGCGTTTCCCGCAATTGTCCCGCACAGCGATGGGGCTGGTGTGATCGAAGCTGTTGGGGCAGGCGTCGATCCTGCGAAGATCGGCACAAGAGTTTGGATTTGGAACGGTCAATGGCAGCGCGCATTTGGCACTGCGGCCGAATATATAGCACTTCCAGAAGAACAGGCGGTCGCGTTGCCGGACGGGGTCTCTTTGGAGACAGGGGCGGTGCTGGGCATTCCTGGCCTCACGGCAGCGCATTGCGTGTTTGGTCAAGGCGACGTTGCCGGAAAAACCGTGTTGGTCAGCGGCGGTGCGGGGACTGTCGGCATTCTTGCCGTACAGCTGGCCAAATGGGGCGGTGCCAAGGTTATTGCGACGGGTTCGACACGTGACATGGATCGCATCAAAGCGGCTGGAGCCGACACGGTGCTGGATTATAAAAGCGCGACTTTGGCGGCTGATATTGTCGCGGCAAATAACGGTGCGCTTGTTGATCACGCCGTCGAGGTCGAATTTGGTGTGAATATCGATATGCTGGCCGACGTCATGCAGCAATGTGCAACAGTGGCGATTTATGGGTCGGCAAAAGACATGACGCCGACGCTGAATTTTGGTCCTTTGTTGTTTAAGGCGCTGACGTTGGATATCGTGCTGATCTATCTGCTGCCGTTGGCAGAGCGGCAGGCGGCTGTGGCGCGCTTGCATGACGCCCTTGCGGCGCAGGCGCTGTCAGTTGACGTTCAAGAGGTTTTTGATCTGGCCGACGCTGTCAGCGCCCAAGAGGCCGTTGAGGCTGGTGGGCGATCCGGGGCAATCTTGGTGCGTCCCTGATTTCAACTAGAGCAGGGACTCAAGACCAAACCAGATTGGCATCTTAGCGAGGAAATGCTGCCAGAATGTGGCGTTCGGATCTTGGGAAAACCGTTCGGTTTTCCCATGTCCGGTAAAGGTCCAGACAAGATTGCCATTTTGATCCAGTGTCACGCGGTACGCATACCGTTCAACGCTTTGATGCAGTTCGCGCGTCAGGGATTTGGCATAGGCGGGACTGTGGACAAACAGACCAATTTCGGAATTGGTTTTGATCGATCTCGGGTCAAGATTCAGTGACCCGATAAACACGCGATCCTGATCCAACACCGCCAGTTTGGTATGCAGCGTCAGGGGCATTGGCGTATCATCAATGGTTTCACCAAGGGCCTCAAGCGCATCATGGCGCAATTCAAACAGTTCAACTCCGCCCTGAAGCAATGCCTTGCGGTGGCGCGCGTATCCGCCATGCACATAGGCATGATTATTTGAGGCCAGCGAATTGGTCACAACGCGCACTTTCAGGCCTTGGGCGACAAGGTCAGTAAAGAAACGCGCGCCATAATTCTCGGGGACAAAATACGGGGTGATCAGCGTCACCTGATGTGTACTGCGCCGCATTTCCTGAAACAAGGTTTCTGCCAACACATGCGGCCCGTCCCCGTTTTTGTTGCGCAGTTTTTCGGGGGTATCCACAATCAACGTGGAGCGCCCCCAGAACGGGCTTATTTTCCCCGTTCGGATATGTTCCAGATAGGGGCTATTGATTGCATTCTCATACGCGGCGATTTCATCTTGGGTGATGTCATACCGCAGGCTTTGGCCCAATGCCTTGGATGTTGCGATCTCGGTTGGCGCCAAGGCGTGCATTGGCACGGAATACACATCATTCCAGTAGGTATCAAAGGCTTGATCAAGCTCGATCGCTTCCGGCCCAAATATCAAAACGTCATAGTCAGCAAAGGCCTCGGAGTCCTTAAGCTCATAGTACTCGTCCGCATAGTTGCGGCCGCCCATAATCGCCATCGAACTGTCGACCACAAAGGTTTTGATGTGCATGCGTCGGTTCACACGCTTGAAATCAAAGACAAACCCCATGGATTTGGGAGCATGGCGAGACGCAGGGTTGAAGACGCGCAGCGCAATGTTGGGATGCGCATCCAAGCTGGCAAGCATCGTATCGTCTGCCGTTGTGAACACATCATCAAGCAAAAAACGAACCTTCACGCCGCGATCGGCTGCCGCGAGCAGGCGATTGGCAATCAGCTTGCCTGCTGTGTCTGGTTTGACCAAAAACGTTGCAATATCAATGGATGTTTCTGCGGCTTCGATCATGCGCAGACGCGCCCCTAAGGCATCCGTCCCGTTATCAAGCTCAAAATATGCAGTCTTGCTTGGAAGGCCGGCCAATCGTTGGCTGACAGAGGGGTTAAGCGAATGTTCCTGTGTTGCACTCAGCGACAGGCTTGGTGTGCGGTGCTCATCAAATGGCACGTAGGTGCAGGCCGACGCCAGCCCAAGCGCACAAACCGCCCAGAACGCGCGAAACGTGGTCAGAACCATTGACCAGGTTCCATCAGCCCGAGGTCGAGCAGCTGGCGTGAATGCCATTCAAACGGAACCGAGTTGTGCCAGCGGAACGTGGAAATATCAAACGTGCTTCCCGGATTGGTTTTCAATGCCTTTGCCGTTCTAAAAGAACAGATCGCGGTCGTGATATTGTTATGCCATTCACAGCTGTAGGTGTTGTATTCTTGGTCGTTGAAGGTGAAGTCAGAATTTAGCACCAGCCCGGGTTTGTTTCGAAATAGGGAAATCCGGTCGATTTTGCGTTTGTCTGACGGGATGTGTTCTTCATATCGCCAACGCAACCCGCCAAAGAAATCAAGTTGCCGCTCTTTGGGGTGGTTGTGGTTTTGTGGATCAGGACGTGCGAGCGCGTAATAGCCGGATTTATCCATCTGCGCCTCTTCAAGGGAAACCGCATCCGGGTGGTTTTCCAAGTCGCCCGCATAGAGGTCAATCACATAGGTCAAAATGGCCTCGCGACGCTCTTCCATCTAAAATGTGGTCAACTCGCCTACGGTCCGGGTTTCGCAGAAAGGATAGAACAAGTATTCGGCATTATAGCAGTAATACAGCCAGATATTCGGGGCCGTTTTTATGATGTGGTTCACCACGTCGATCATGGGTTGACCAGAGACGTTCTCCAGCCTGATCCGATGCACCGTTTGGGCCAAATCATCGTCAAGGTCGAAGGCGTCAGACATAAACACCAAGACCTGCCGAAACCCCAAATCCTGATGGTGGCGGATGGTTGTCCCGAGCTCTGTGCGGTCCTCGGCAAAAATCAATGCAACAGGGCCTTTCGCCAAAGCAGCCTTGTTGTTTTGGGTAAACTCTTGAACCGACGCGTATTTCATTGCCAAACCCTGTCCTGTTGCGCCCCAAATTCGATGAATTTGACCCGCATTGCAAGCTGCCCCTGTTTTGATGTAGTCAGACGTCTTGAAACCGCGACGGAATTGGGCACATGGCCGAGACAAAAAAGCTTTATATCAAGACTTATGGCTGTCAGATGAACGTGTATGACAGTGAACGCATGGCCGAGGCGATGGGGGGCTCGGGGTATGAGGTCACCGAAACACCTGACGATGCTGATATGATTCTCTTGAATACGTGCCACATTCGCGAGAAAGCCGCTGAAAAGGTGTACTCTGATTTGGGGCGGCTTAAACCCTTCAAATCTGAGAATCCGAATCTGAAGATCGGGGTTGCTGGATGTGTCGCGCAAGCCGAAGGCGAAGAGATCATGCGTCGCCAACCGATGGTCGATATCGTGGTGGGGCCACAAAGCTATCATCGTCTGCCCGAAATGGAAGCCAAAGCACAGGCCGGTGAAAAGGCGTTGGACACGGATTTCCCCGAAGAAGACAAATTCGAAAAGCTCAAATTGCGGCCAAAAGCCAAGCGTGCCCCGGCTGCCTTCCTGACGGTTCAGGAGGGGTGTGACAAGTTCTGTGCATTCTGCGTGGTGCCTTATACCCGTGGTGCAGAAGTGAGCCGCCCGGTTGACCGCATTTTGACCGAGGCGCGCGATCTGGTCGAGCGTGGCGTGCGCGAGATCACATTGCTGGGCCAGAATGTGAATGCGTATCACGGCGCTGGGCCATCAGGCGATATGACGCTGGCCCAACTGATCTGGCAGCTGGACAAGGTTGATGGGCTCGAGCGTATTCGGTTTACCACCAGCCATCCCAACGACATGATGGACGACCTGATCGAGGCACATGGCACTTGTTCAAAGTTGATGCCGTATTTGCATTTGCCGGTTCAGTCAGGCAGCAACAAGATCCTAAAGCGTATGAACCGGAGCCATGACCGCGATAGCTATTTGCGCCTGATCGAGCGCATTCGCGAGGCGCGTCCCGATATTTTGCTGTCCGGCGATTTCATCGTAGGATTTCCTGAAGAAACCGAAGAAGACTTTCAGGACACAATGTCCTTGATCCAAGAAGTTCAATACGGACAGGCCTATAGCTTTAAATATTCGTCCCGGCCGGGGACACCGGCCGCCGAGCGCGCGCTTGTCGATGAAGCGGCCGCGACTGACAGGTTGCATCGCCTTCAAGCGTTGATCACGCAACAACAGCGAGACATTCAAAACAGCATGGTTGGGCGTGACGTGAGCGTCATGTTCGAAAAGCCGGGCCGGTTTGATGACCAAATGGTTGGCAAGTCTGAATATCTTCATGCGGTTCACGTGGCGGGGTCCGGTGCCAAAGTCGGCGACATCGCCAAAGTAAGAATCGTTGAGAGTGGCACCAATTCCCTGAAGGGCGAATGCATCTAGGCCATCTTGGTGATCCGAAACAATGAATTTGCCAAAGCGGGCGTTGTTCTGATTTCGTTGACAATGACCGGTTTGGCAGACGAATGCGGACGCGTTCGCCATAAATTTGCCATATTCTGACACCAGATATAGTGAATTATCCTTCACAGGTTCTCTAAACTTGCTACAATGGCGCA
Source organism: Shimia litoralis (assembly GCF_005518135.1). Lineage (GTDB taxonomy): Bacteria > Pseudomonadota > Alphaproteobacteria > Rhodobacterales > Rhodobacteraceae > Shimia_E > Shimia_E litoralis. The sequence goes on from NZ_SULI01000001.1 coordinate 355,465, forward strand.
TATTATAAAAACCGTGCGCCCATCTAAAGTCGTGGCTTTGCGCCGGGTATATGGCAGAGGATATTGCTGTGTCGGATAAAAAATTTACCAAAGCTCGGGTCGCCTTGGGAGGATTTGCAGCCATTTGCTTGGCGCTGGTTTCCATCGCGCAGCCCGCAGCCGCACAAACCCAACGTACCGTTCTTGGACAAGAATATGTGCCAACTGTTTGGGTGGACCCCGATGGGTGCGAACATTGGGTTATGGATGACGGTGTCGAAGGATACATGACTCCTCACGTAACCCGTCAGGGTATTCCTGTTTGCCGCCGCGGCAATGTCTGTGGGGTTATGAACGCTGATCAGTTCTTTGCGACCAATCAGTATTCCATTAACTCTGCAAACCGCCAGCGGTTGCAAGAGTTCTTCAAGACGGCAACGGCGTCTGCGTTCATCGTGACAGGTCACACCGATAGCCGTGCGTCTGACTCATACAACATGAAGCTCAGCTATAATCGCGCCAACTCGGTTGCCAAAGTCGCACGGTCCACAGGCGCGCGCGTCGTGGATGTTCGTGGATATGGCGAACGTATGCCACGTGCCTCTAACGGTACGTCGTCCGGCATGGCGCAGAATCGCCGTGTTGAAATCATCTGCATTCGCTAAGGGGAACAAGATATGAAAATCGTTCGAGGGATTCTCTTGGTGGGTGTTGTGGCTGCGATTGCGGCCTGTGACAACAAAGTCGACAAAACTGTCGACCGCGGGTTTGATACCAAGCACTTGAGCCAGCTTAAGGCCGGGATCTGGGTTGATCCAAATGGGTGTGATCATTGGATCATCGATGATGGTGTCGAAGGGTACCTTTCTCAACGCCTTGATAAATATGGTAAACCTGTATGTTCAGGCGCGGCACCTCCCGGTGTTGCAACAGGCCCCTTCAAAAAAGGGTCGGCATTCAAAGACCAAATCTAACGCCACACACTTGCATTCATTAAGCCGCGCATCTGTTTGCGCGGCTTTTTTGTGCCGATCACGTGAAATTTGACGGTCAATTGCTTGCGCACCGGCGCACAAGTTGGCACCATTCAGCATGTTCTCAAACCTGCAGGAGAGTTGATTGGCCCCTGGTGCAATGACCCCGCCGCCCGTATCGGAAAACAAGACTGAAATATTGGTCGAATTTCCGGATAATAGATTGCTGATCGACCTTTGCGGTGAATACGATCGCAATCTGACCAAAATCGAAAAAAAGCTGTCTGTTCAGATCATTCGCCGTGGCAATTTGCTTGCCATTCACGGTGAAGAGGCCGCGCAACAAGAGGCGGCAGAGGTGCTCGAGGCATTGTACGCGCGTCTTGAGGCTGGAAAATCTGTGGAGCACGGGGATATCGACCGAGAGATTCGCATGGGCGACTCGGAAAAGGGCACGGGCATCCGTGCCGGAGATCAGCTTGAGATGTTCAAGGCAGGGCCTGTTGAAATCAAAACCCGCAAAAAGCTGGTTGAGCCACGCACTGAGGCTCAGAAAGCTTATGTGCAGTCCTTGTTCAAAAACGAACTTGCCTTTGGCATTGGTCCTGCGGGAACGGGCAAAACCTATTTGGCTGTTGCCGTCGGGGTGTCGATGTTCTTGGGCGGGCATGTTGATCGGATTATTCTGTCGCGACCTGCCGTTGAGGCTGGCGAGAGATTGGGATTCTTGCCAGGGGATATGAAAGAGAAAGTCGACCCGTACATGCAGCCGCTTTATGATGCGCTAAATGACTTTTTGCCGGGCAAGCAACTGGCCAAGTTGATGGAAGAAAAACGTATCGAGATCGCACCGCTGGCGTTTATGCGGGGGCGTACCCTGTCCAATGCGTTTGTTGTTCTGGACGAGGCGCAGAATGCGACCACAATGCAGATGAAGATGTTCCTCACGCGTCTGGGTGAGGGGTCGCGTATGGTGATCACCGGAGACCGCAGTCAAGTCGACTTGCCACGCGGCGTGCCGTCTGGGCTCGCGGATGCCGAGCGACTTCTGAGTGGCATCCAAAAGATCAGCTTCAACTATTTTACTGCGGACGATGTTGTGCGTCACCCGCTTGTGGCGGCGATTATCAAGGCGTATGACGCGGACACCCCCAGAGGATAGTGGGGCCACCCGCAACAGGGCGTTGAAAATTTAAATGTGTGTGACATGCTGACTGATACCGTGTTCGAAGACCCGCGTTGGCAAGATGTCGGCTTGGCCGAGATCGCCGAGGTCTCTGCCTGTGCAACCCTCAGGTATTTGGATATTGACCCTGATATCTTTGAGATTGCCGTGCTGGCATGTGATGATGCGCGGATCGCAGAACTGAATGCTGACTTTCGGGAAAAGGACAGTGAAACCAATGTGTTGAGTTGGCCAGCTCAGGAGCGATCTTCGGAACAGGATGGGGGGCAGCCCCACCCGCCCGAGGTCGCATTTGACGGCGTTCCAGAGGAACTGGGCGATATCGCGATTTCTTTTGACACCTGTCAAAAAGAGGCGGCCGCATCAGGCAAATCACTGGTGGATCATGCCACCCATTTGATGGTGCACGGCGTGCTGCATCTGTTGGGGTATGATCATATCCGTGACCAAGATGCCACTTTGATGGAAGGCCTTGAAACAGAGATACTTGGCAAAATGGGTATTTGTGACCCATATATGGTGTAACGGGGATAACCCCCTCACTGGAAAGGTAAAATGGGCGACACAACAGACGGGTCTTCTAACGCAGCGCCAAGCGCGCAGCCTAAGGCTTCAGCAGACACCCGAAGCGGCTTTTTTAGTCGCATTATTTCGGCCCTCAGCCCTGAAGAGGTGGTTCAAAGCCCTCAGGTCGCCACGGTGGATGGTCTCCGACCTCAGACGCATGGGATGATTAACTTGCGGCGCATGCGCGTCGAGGATGTCGCAATTCCCAAAGCAGACATCGTGTCGGTACCAAGTACGATCACCAAAGATGAATTGGTACAGGTCTTCCGCGACAGCGGTTTGACACGCCTGCCAGTGTATGAAGGAACACTGGATACGCCCATCGGATTTGCCCATCTCAAGGACTTTGCGCTGCGCCACGGTTTCAACGGGGCGGGCAAGACGTTTTCACTGGATCAGATGCTGCGTCCCTTGTTGTTTGTTCCGCCCTCCATGCCGATCGGGGTGCTGTTGACCAAGATGCAAACAGAACGCAGGCATATGGCTTTGGTGATTGATGAATACGGTGGTGTGGATGGATTGGTGACCATCGAGGATTTGATCGAGCAGGTCATCGGCGAGATCGAAGACGAACATGACATCGACGAAGACAAATACTGGGCCCTCGAGAGACCCGGCTGTTATCTGGCACAGGCAAAAACACCTCTTGAAGATTTTGAAGAAGAAATTGGCCGGACATTGACGACGCATGACGACGTCGATGCCGAAGACGTGGATACGTTGGGCGGGTTGGTGTTTACTCTGACGGGGAATGTCCCAGCACGCGGCGAAGTTGTCTGTCACCCCGACGGGACCGAGTTCGAGATCGTGGATGCAGATCCGCGCCGGATTAAGCGTTTGCGTGTGTTGTTGCCAGAGGCCCAGAATGGCTGACCCAGACGGGGCGTTGGTGTGGGTCCCGCAAAAAACGTGGCAGGTCGTTGGCCTGAGCATGGTCGCGGGCGCGATTGCGGGGCTTGGTCAAGCCCCGTTTGATTTTTCCATTCTGATGTTTGTAGGGCTTGCCGCAGCATTTTTTCTGTGTGCTCGGGCCACCACGGCGCGCCATTCGTTCTTGATCGGATTGGGGGCTGGCACCGGCTATTTCATGGTGGTGCTGCACTGGATTGTGGAGCCGTTTTTGGTGGATGTCGCGCGGCACGGCTGGATGGCTCCGTTTGCGTTGGTGTTCCTGTCTGTTGGCTTGGCGCTATTTTGGGCCGCGGCCTTTGGGATCGCCAAAAAACTGTCTGTGGGCCTTTGGGGGCTGGTGCCGCTGTTGGCGGGTGCCGAAATTTTGCGGGCCTATGTTCTGACCGGCTTTCCCTGGGGGATGCCAGCGTATGCTTTGGTGAATGGCGTGGTGGGGCAGGTGGCGGCATGGGTCGGACCGCATGGGCTTAACCTGATTGTGTTTGTTGGTGCGGCAGCCGTGGTGGCATCGTCGCGTCGGATCAAAGCAATTGGGATCGGGATCCTTGCGCTTGCGGTATGGCCGATGTTTCCGTCCACTGATCGCGTCTTGCCGACGGCCCCGACTGTGCGCTTGGTTCAACCCAATGCGCCTCAGCATCAGAAATGGGACCCTGACTATATGCGGGTCTTTTTTGATCGCGCGCTCTTGGCCACTCGGGCGGGTCCGACGCGTCCTGACCTTATTGTGTGGCCCGAGACATCGGTGCCTGCGCCACTCAATGACTCGGTGAATACACGCGCCGCGATTGCGGGTGCTGCATCGGGGATTCCGGTTGTGGTTGGCATCAACAGGTTTGAAGGTCTGCGGGTGTATAACTCGGCGGTGCTGCTGGATGAGACCGGCGAAGTGGAGCAGATCTATGACAAGCATCATCTGGTGCCCTTTGGAGAATACATGCCGTTCGCAGGGCTGATGTCTCGGTTCGGAATTCATGGTTTGGCTGCAAAAGACGGGGGCGGGTATTCTGCGGGCAACGGTGCGGTCGCGATGGATTTGGGGCCTTTGGGAAAGGCGCTCCCTCTGATTTGTTACGAGGTGGTGTTTCCACAGGATGTGACGGGCGTGTCCGAGCGCCCTGATTTTTTGATGCAAATCACCAATGATGCATGGTTCGGGCAGTTTTCCGGCCCCTATCAACATCTTGCACAAGCACGGATGCGGGCCATCGAAATGGGGTTGCCGATGGTGAGGGCGGCCAATACCGGGGTATCCGCGATGATTGATGCCAAAGGGCGGATCACGGCGAAACTGGCGTTAAATACCCAAGGATATTTGGATGCTGCCCTGCCAAAATCCTTTGGCCCGACGTTGTATTCCCGAACCGGGGATTGGGTGATCGGGCTTTTGCTCGTTTTGGTAAACAGTTTGTTGCTGCTGCGCGCGCGGTGGAAAACACATTGACCCATCGCGTTTGGAGGCGTAAGCCCCAATAATCGTTTGTCACAACGGCTTCCTGGCGTGGCAACATATAAACAATGGAGCATCCCATGAGCAGACAGAATTACACGTTCACCTCAGAGTCCGTTTCTGAGGGGCATCCCGACAAAGTATGTGACCGCATTTCCGACGCGGTTTTGGATGCATTCCTTGCCGAAGAACCCGAAGCCCGCGTGGCCGCAGAAACCTTTGCGACGACCAATCGTGTTGTGATCGGTGGCGAGGTTGGTCTTTCTGACCAAGCAAAATTGACCGAATATATGGGGCGGATTGATGAGATCGCCCGCGCTTGTATCAAAGACATCGGATACGAGCAGGACAAGTTCCACCATGAAACCGTCGAGATCACCAACCTGTTGCACGAGCAATCCGCGCATATTGCGCAAGGTGTTGATGCGGCTGGTGACAAAGACGAAGGCGCTGGCGACCAAGGTATCATGTTCGGGTATGCCACCCGCGAAACAGATGCTCTGATGCCAGCACCGATCCAGTATAGCCATGCGATTTTGCGTCGTTTGGCCGAGGTCCGTAAAAACGGCACCGAGCCAGCGCTGGGTCCCGATGCGAAATCCCAACTTTCGGTTGTCTATGAAAACGGCAAACCAGTTGGTGTCAGCTCGATCGTTTTGTCGACACAACACCTCGATCCGAACCTGACATCCGAAGATGTCCGCGCGATTGTGCAACCGTATATCACGGAAACGTTGCCCGAGGGCTGGTTGACGGATGCCACGCAATGGCACGTGAACCCGACGGGCAAGTTTGTGATTGGCGGGCCTGATGGTGATGCCGGTTTGACTGGTCGTAAAATCATCGTGGATACGTATGGCGGCGCAGCCCCGCATGGCGGCGGCGCATTCTCAGGTAAAGATCCGACAAAAGTGGACCGTTCGGCGGCCTATGTTGCGCGATATCTTGCGAAAAACGTCGTAGCATCAGGCATGGCCGAAAAATGTACCATCCAGTTGTCGTATGCAATTGGTGTGTCCAAGCCTTTGTCGATTTATGCCGATACGCATGGCACCGGCCAAGTTGCTGACGCTGCGATCGAAGCCGCCGTGGATCAGATCATGGACCTGACGCCGCGCGGAATTCGCGAGCATCTGGGCCTGAACAAGCCAATTTATCAGCGCACCGCAGCCTATGGTCACTTTGGGCGCGCCCCAGAAGCCGACGGTGGCTTTAGCTGGGAACGTACAGATTTGGTGGACGCCTTGAAAAAGGCCGTTTGATCGAAACAGACTTTCGGGTCACACAAAATCAGGGCCAAAGCATCCAACATCGGATTGCTTTGGCCTTTTGCATTTCGTATGGCAGATTGCCCACACCACACCGCTGAAATTTTTGAAGGATCGATCATGTTACTCGATGTCGCCCTGCCGCTCTCGTTGGCTTTTATCATGTTTTCGCTCGGATATGGGCTGACGTTTTCGGACTTTGGACGGGTGCTGGCTGTGCCTAAGGCAACCTGTGTTGGTATCCTATCACAGATCGTCGTCGTGCCGCTGGTCGCGTTTAGCTGTTTACAGTTGGTGAGCTTGCCGCCTGAACTGGCGTTTGGGGTGATGATCTTGGCCTTTTGTCCGGGTGGTGTGACGTCAAATATTTTGACCAAGCTGGCGGGGGGCACGGTAGCTTTGTCGATTACGCTGACAGCGGTGGTCAGTTTGTTGTCGGTCCTCACGGTGCCAGTGCTGATTGGCTGGGCCTCTGAAACGTTTCTGGGGGCCGCTGCGATGGATATCAATGTGACCGCGATTGCACTGTCTATGTTTGCCATCACGGCCGTTCCCGTTGCGTTGGGATTGTTGGTGCGGTTTGTGGCGAGCGATATCGCCGCGCAAACCGAGTCCACAGTCTCGACCGTCGCGACGGGGTTGTTTGTTGTGGTCTTGCTTGCCGCGCTGGCCACAAATTGGCAGGTTTTCATTAGTAACCTAAGCCATCTTGGCCCGGTGTTGATCGGGATGAATGTGGTTTTGTTGGTGCTGGGTGTTGGGATTTCGCGGCTTTTGGGTCTGTCAGGCAGCGACGGGATTTGTATTTCCATCGAAATGGGGGTGCAGAATGCAGCACTTGGGATCACGGTTGCCGGACTTGTGGCGCAAACTGGTGGCATCCCTGAATTTGCCGTGCCCGCCGCAGTGTATGGCATCACAATGTATCTGGTGACACTGCCCGCATTGGTTTTGCTCAAGGCGTTTTTTGCTAAAACTTGACCCCGTGCTCTTGAACGGGCACATGCACTCTGGATTTTGAACAGGCGGAAACATGACAGACGGTCAACATCCTTCAGGTGCGCCATGGCGCAACTTTTACGGACGCTTCAAGGGCAAGGGGCTGCGCAAGTCCCAAGAAGGGTATCTTGAAGAAGATTTGGTACAGCTTTCACCCGGGGCTGTCGGCTGGGAAGAAAACCCAGAGCGGCACAATATCGATCTGGATGCCCTGTTCGGGGATCGCGATGTCTGGCTTGAGATCGGGTTTGGCGGCGGCGAGCACATGGTGCATCAGGCCACGCAAAACCCAGATGTCGGCATCATAGGATGCGAGCCCTATATAAACGGCGTGGCAATGTTGCTGGGTAAAATCCGTGCCGCAAAGGCCGACAATATTCGTGTGCACCCCGGCGATGCACGTGACATGTTTGATGTGTTGCCAGAGCAGAGCATCTCGCGGGCGTTTTTGCTGTATCCCGACCCGTGGCCCAAAAAACGCCATCACCGTCGACGATTTGTGACGCCAGAACATCTTGCGCCTTTGGCGCGCGTGCTCAAACCAGGGGCAATTTTTCGCGTGGCAACTGACATTCCCGACTATGTGCGCCAAACGCTTGAGCAAGTACCTGCACATGGATTTGAATGGCTTGCGGAAACTCCGGATGATTGGCGCAACAGCTGGGAGGACTGGATTTCGACCCGCTATGAGCAAAAAGCCTTTCGCGAAGGACGTACTCCGCACTATCTCACGTTTCGCAAAACCTAAGAACAACAGCGCTCGGCGTGGGGGGGGATCCCCGCCTGCTGAGGGTGTCAGATCGACATTTTGGCGCCATTTCCCAATACTCGGGTTTTAGCGGGCTTTATGCCCCGATGGGCCGGGTCGTCGCAGAGGCAATTCGCGCATTTACGCTTTAAAATGGCTGCGCTAACACTTGTATAACCACTCTAGAGGTACTTTCATGTCCGGACACGGTACACCCATTCCAATGACCTCGCATGCTTGCGGTCCGCTTTCGGGCGAGGCCAATGTCCCAGGTGATAAATCTATCTCTCACCGGTCGCTTATTCTCGGGGCGATGGCTGTTGGCGAGACAAAAATCTCCGGCTTGTTGGAAGGTGAAGATGTTTTGGACACCGCCAAAGCCATGCGTGCCTTTGGAGCCGAGGTCATCGACCACGGCGAAGGAAAGTGGTCCGTGTTTGGCGTCGGTGTCGGCGGCTTTGCCGAACCTGATAACGTGATAGATTGCGGAAACTCTGGAACTGGCGTGCGCTTGATCATGGGAGCCATGGCGACCACGGGTATTTCCGCCACGTTTACCGGTGACGGGTCGCTGAATAAGCGCCCCATGGCACGCATCACGGACCCGATTTCACTGTTTGGTGCACAATCTGTAGGGCGCTCCGGCGGGCGTTTGCCGATGACCATCGTCGGCGCACCAAACCCCGTTCCTGTGCGCTATGTTGTGCCGATGCCGTCGGCGCAGGTGAAGTCTGCGGTACTATTGGCTGGGTTGAATGCGCCGGGCCACACCGTTGTGATCGAAAAAGAAGCAACGCGTGATCACACAGAACGCATGCTGGCAGGTTTTGGCGCCGATATCTCGACACAAGACACTGACGAGGGGCGCGTTATCACGTTGGTCGGGCAACCCGAACTGGCACCTCAAACGATTGTTGTGCCGCGTGACCCCTCCAGCGCGGCGTTTCCTGTCTGTGCGGCGATCATCACGCCCGGATCTGATGTGCTGGTGCCCAATATCGGTCTGAATCCCACACGTGCAGGGTTGTTTACCACGCTGCGTGAAATGGGGGCGGATCTGACATATGAAAACGAACGGACCGAAGGCGGAGAACCCGTTGCAGATTTGCGCGCGCGCTTTAGCCCGAACCTGCACGGTATCGAAGTTGACCCCACACGCGCGGCGAGCATGATCGACGAATATCCTGTGTTGTCTGTCGTGGCCGCAAATGCCCAAGGCGATACCGTGATGCGGGGTGTGAAAGAACTTCGGGTCAAGGAAAGCGATCGGATCGAAGCCATGGCAAGCGGATTGCGCGCCAACGGCGTGGACGTTGAAGACGGTGATGATTGGTGGATCGTGAAGGGCATGGGGCAGGGCAATGTTCCCGGCGGTGCCACATGCCAAAGCCATCTGGATCATCGAATTGCAATGTCGTTCCTGATCCTAGGTATGGCCAGCCTTAGCCCTGTAAGCGTGGATGACGGGGGGCCAATCGCGACGTCGTTCCCTATCTTTGAACCCCTCATGAAGATGTTGGGGGCAGACATCAAAAGAGGCGCTGTTTGACACCATACCGCAAAGCCCTGATTGCCCTGACATTGGCCACTATGGTGGCCTATGCAGTGTTGATCGGGCTTGGGTCACGATATTTGTTTCTCGGGTCAGAGGGATTGCGTCCCTTTGACCTGCGTATTCTCGGATACACGTATGCTGATGCCACCACGTATATTGCGTTGCTGACACCAGATCAGGCGGCGCTCTATGTGGGGCCGCTTCGGATGCTCGATACAGTGTTCCCAATCTTGTTTGGTCTTTGGATGGGCTGGCTCCAGTGGGGCATCACGCGCAATATTCATCCGTGGTCGCGGGTGATTATGTTGATCGCACCAGCAGGGTTTGTGATGATGGATTTGGCAGAAAATGCGCTTATTGCCGAGATGGTACAAACCACCGCCGACACGCTGTCCGAAGAGTTGGTTTTACGGGCCAGCAGTTACACAATTTCAAAGTATGTGACACTTGCAGGTGCTCTACTGGCCCTCGCGGCACTTGGCGTGCGTTGGCTCCGGACACGCCCGTTTCCGGCGCGTGCCAGATAAGCGCGGCATAAGTGTGGGCACTGAATTTCTTGATCCCCACCTGTCCACGGGGTTGCATGCACGCAAGCGGACCGCAATAACCCTGTGACGGCCAAAATGGATGTGAATATGACTTTTACAATTGCGATCGACGGTCCCGCCGCAGCGGGAAAAGGTACAATCTCCAAGGCGGTTGCGGCGCATTTTGGTGTGGCGCATCTGGATACCGGATTGTTGTACCGCGCGGTCGGGGCAAAGACATTGCGCGGTGAAGGCGCGATTTCAGCCGCGCAGACCTTGTGTGCGCAAGATCTTGAGGCCGATACCCTGCGCACGCCGGATGTGGCCAAGGCCGCCAGCAAAGTCGCGGTGATCGCAGAGGTGCGGGCCGCGTTGGTGGATTTTCAACGCGCGTTTGCCCGCCGCCAAGGGGGCGCCGTGTTGGACGGGCGCGACATTGGCACCGTGATTTGCCCGGATGCCGAGGCCAAGCTGTTTATCACGGCAAGTGCGGAGGTTCGCGCCGAGCGCAGGTATCTGGAACTGATCGGCAAAGGAACCCAGATTACACGCGATCAGGTTCTGGCAGATGTGAAGGAACGCGACGCACGCGATATGGATCGTGCCGAGGCGCCTCTTAAACCCGCACAAGATGCCGTCATCGTGGATACCTCAACGCTCGAAATCGATGCCGCCATCGCGCAAGCGATTGCCGCCATCAATGCGCAACGTTCCTAACATTTAGGCAGGTTCAGATGCTGCCTGTTGCGCGTCGTCATAGTGTCGACGCGCGTTGTCGATTTCAGACAGGTTACCCAAAGCCCAAAGCGCCAGTTGCTTGACCGGCTCTTTGAACGACTCACCGAGCGGCGTCAGGGCATATTCGACCTTTGGTGGAATGGTCGGAAAATAGGTGCGACTGACCAGACCGTCCCGTTCTAGTTCGCGCAGTGTCAGGCTTAGCATGCGTTGGGAAATTCCAAGGTTACGCTTGAGTTCATTAAACCGCAGTTTCCCGTATTGGCTTAGGGACACAACAATCAACACGCTCCACCTATCTCCTACGCGCGACAGGACTTCGTTGATGCGTTTGCAATCTGGGCATTGGGCAGCAGGGGCCAAGGTGGTTTCCTCCGTGTAACCGGGTCTCATGAATGTGCCTTCTTGTAGCGATATCTGGTGTCACATATATCGTCGGTATTAAATGTATACCACTCTTTGAAAAACATCAAACAAGGATAATCCCAATGGCTGCAAGCGCGTTGATCGAAAAACTGAATTGGCGGTACGCCACCAAAAAAATGGACCCAGCTTTGGCTGTTCCCCAAGACAAGGTCGAGCAAATCGTCGAAGCGGTACGTATGGCGCCGACGTCCAGCGGTACCCAGCCGTTCGAGCTATTTGTGATTACAAACCCAGAACTGCGCGCAGAGATTCGCAAGGTCGCGTGGGATCAGGCGCAAATTACCGATGGATCGCATCTCTTGGTGTTTGCGGCGTGGGATAACTATTCGGATGCACGTATTGACGCGGTCACCGCGCAAATGACCGAAGAACGCGGTGAAATCCCGATGCTCAACAAATATTATGAAAACCTGAAATCCACCTATTTGCCGCGCGATGAGACGGTGAACCACGATCATGCTGCTCGTCAGGCGTATATTGCATTGGGGTTTGCTTTGGCTGTGGCTGCTGAACTGGAAGTGGATAGCACCCCGATGGAAGGGTTTGATCCGGCAAAGGTTGACGAAATTTTGGGTCTCCAAGATCGCGGCCTGCGTTCGGTTGTTTTGTTGCCACTTGGACACCGTCAGGAAGAGGCCGATTGGTTGCTGCCAATGAAAAAGGTCCGCAAGCCTCGCGCTGATTTTGTGACTGAGATCGCGTGACCCTGCCAGCAATCGACGGATGATTGATTGAAATGCATGCTTGCTGGTCGAGTGTGCATTTTTTTATGGATTTCACAGCACAACACCTTGAGATGTAATAACGTAACATGTATTTCCGAATGGCGCGTCATGCGCAGCTGAAGCACCCCAAGGAGATCTGAGTTGCCCCGAAATCTGAACACGGCCTTGCCGCGCAAACGTCGACGTGGCAATGCGATGACCAATTACGATGCACTGCCGGCCGAATTGCGCGGCTGGCTCTCCCAAGCCGCTCTGCCATGGAGCCCGATTTCAGCACAGCGGATATGGTTTCGGGCAGGCGGGGCACGCAATGCCGCCTTGGCATTGGAGCGTTTGGATGCGATCGAACGTGCAACACTGCGCAAAGATCGCCTGATCGGGTAAACAGGGTTGTCGTAATCAGGTATTATCGGTATAGAGCGCGGGTCGATAAGGCGATCAACGCCATAAAACAATAGAGACGAGCAGGGTCGGACCTCCGGCCCTCTTTGTTTTATGGATCGTCTGACCAATCTGTCCCGCCTAAGGCGGGCGTAACCCAAGACCGGCGGAGACAACCGCACGGCCAGAAAAAACGCTAGTAAAGGAACATGAGACCTCATGGCTCAAAACGTATCTATGGAGGACTTCGAAGCCCTTCTTGAAGAAAGCTTCGAAATGGACACACCGAACGAAGGTTCGGTTGTCAAAGGCAAAGTCATCGCGATTGAAGCGGGCCAAGCCATCATCGACGTCGGCTATAAAATGGAAGGCCGCGTTGACCTAAAAGAATTCGCAAACCCTGGTGAAGCTCCTGAAATCGCTGTTGGCGACGAAGTAGAAGTCTTCCTGCGATCGGCTGAAAACGCCCGCGGCGAAGCGGTTATCTCTCGTGAGATGGCGCGCCGTGAAGAAGCATGGGATCGCCTGGAAAAAGCATATGCAGACGAAGAGCGTGTCGAAGGCGCAATCTTCGGTCGCGTCAAAGGCGGCTTTACTGTCGACCTCGGCGGCGCAGTTGCATTCCTGCCCGGTTCGCAAGTTGACGTCCGTCCCGTACGTGACGCAGGCCCATTGATGGGTCTCAAGCAGCCGTTCCAAGTTCTGAAAATGGACCGTCGTCGTGGCAACATCGTTGTATCGCGTCGCGCAATCCTCGAAGAATCACGTGCCGAACAGCGCGCTGAAGTCATCGGCAACCTGTCCGAAGGCCAAGCGGTCGACGGTGTGGTCAAAAACATCACTGAATACGGTGCGTTTGTTGATCTGGGCGGCGTTGACGGCTTGCTGCACGTCACGGACATGGCATGGCGCCGTGTGAACCATCCTTCTGAGATTTTGGCGATTGGCGAAACCGTTAAGGTTCAGGTCATCAAGATCAACAAAGAAACTCATCGTATCTCCTTGGGCATGAAACAGCTGCAAGAAGATCCATGGGATCTGGTTGCTGGCAAGTACCCACTGGAATCGACACACACTGGTCGCGTGACCAACATCACCGATTACGGTGCATTCGTTGAGCTCGAGCCTGGCGTTGAAGGTTTGGTGCACGTGTCCGAAATGTCTTGGACCAAGAAAAACGTACACCCAGGCAAAATCGTGTCGACCTCGCAAGAAGTCGAAGTCATGGTTCTGGAAATCGATGGCGCCAAGCGTCGCGTTTCCCTTGGCCTCAAGCAGACCATGCGCAACCCATGGGAAGTGTTTGCAGAAACACACCCAGAAGGCACAGAAGTCGAAGGCGAAGTCAAAAACATCACCGAATTCGGTCTGTTTATTGGTCTCGACGGCGAAATCGACGGCATGGTTCACCTTTCGGACCTGTCATGGGACGAACGTGGCGAAGATGCGATCCAGAACTATCGCAAAGGCGACATGGTTCAGGCCGTTGTCTCTGAGGTTGATGTCGAGAAAGAGCGTATCTCTCTGTCGGTCAAAGCCTTGGGCGGTGACAAGTTCGCAGAAGCTGTTGGCGGCGTGAAGCGCGGTTCGATCATCACTGTTGAAGTGACTGCGATCGAAGATGGTGGCGTTGAAGTGGAATATGAAGGCATGAAGTCCTTTATCCGCCGCTCCGACCTGTCTCGTGACCGTGCTGAGCAACGCCCAGAGCGCTTCTCGGTTGGCAACAAGGTCGACGTTCGCGTGACCAACGTTGACAGCAAAACACGTCGCTTGGGTCTGTCGATCAAAGCACGCGAGATTGCTGAAGAGAAAGAAGCCGTCGAACAGTATGGGTCTTCTGACTCAGGCGCATCGTTGGGGGATATCCTCGGCGCAGCACTGAAAACTGGCGACGAATAATCACACCTGAAAAGGTATGAGTATTTTTCGGCCCCGTGCAGAGATGCACGGGGCCGAATTCGTTTGGCACATTTGGCGGTGTTTCTGGTGGCAGAGAGCAGGCGAGGTCGCCGGAATGTGGCAAAATCATGGCGCTTTTTCATTCCGAATCAATAGCTTCTCTGCATTGCGGCAATACCGCCGCACCTTCTTGTCCCAGAGAATTCCAGCGGTTGTCCGCTGATCTAAGGCAAAAATAACCAAAAACGGATCGAATTTCCTGAATCTGACGGTCGTATCTGTTTCCGTTTTACGCGATTTTTCTTATAGTTCCCTTGATGCAAGCGTTAGACATGCACGCCAGGGAGACTTAGCCGATGATCCGTTCGGAACTGATTCAAAAAATTGCTGATGAAAACCCGCACTTGTACCAGCGGGATGTAGAGCGGATCGTTAATACGATCTTTGACGAGATCACAGAAGCCATGGCCCGAGGCGATCGGGTCGAGCTGCGCGGGTTTGGCGCGTTCTCGGTCAAGAAGCGAGATGCGCGCATCGGGCGTAACCCTCGGACCGGCGACTCAGTCACCGTCGAGGAAAAGCATGTCCCGTTTTTCAAAACCGGCAAGCTGCTTCGTGATCGCTTAAACGGAAAGTAATTTATGCGTTATATTCGCTATGCGTTTTTGGGCGCTCTGGGCATCGTTCTTATTTCGGTGGCTCTTGCTAATCGTGGGCATGTCACCCTGACGTTGCTGCCTGCGGCCCTGTCGGATTTGTTTGGGTTGAACCACAGCCTGTCAGTGCCCCTGTTTGTTGTGATCTTCGCCAGTCTTGTGGTGGGCCTTCTTGTGGGTTTTGTTTGGGAATGGTTGCGCGAGCACAAGCACCGTTCGGGCAAAAGCAAAGTCGAGAAAGAACTGACCCAGACCAAGCGTGAGATGCGCCGGATCAAAGGCAAGCAATCAGAAGGCAAAGACGAAGTGCTCGTGTTACTCGAAGACGCGTCTTAAGCTTGTTTGCCTCACCTCGGCTGGAGGTCGCAATTTCGGCAAGATGCAGGCGTCATGGCTTGCATCTTTTGCCCAAAGCACTAGGTCCTAATAATGGACATCAGAGTTAAGATATGTGGGCTTTCGCGGCCTGAAGAGGTTGACGCAGTCGGGAAGGCTGGCGCGGCTTATGCAGGATTTGTATTTTTCAAAAAATCCCCCCGCAACGTCGAGATCGCCCAAGCGCGCGATCTGGCTCTTGCGGCACCCGTGGGCTTGGCCAAGGTTGCGCTGACGGTGAATGCAGATGATGCGTTTCTGGATGCACTGATCGAGACCGTTCCGTTGGACATGTTGCAGTTGCACGGGAGTGAAACAGCGGCACGTGTGTCCGAGATCAGAGCGCGCTATGGCCTGCCTGTGATCAAGGCCGTCGGGATTGCTGAACACAGCGATTTGGAGGCATTGCACACCTATGGGGCGGTTGCGGATCAACTGCTTGTGGATGCAAAGCCGCCCAAAGGTGCTGTGTTGCCCGGTGGCAATGGTCTGGCGTTTGACTGGCAGTTGGTAAACCGGAAATATTGGCCCTGTCCTTGGATGCTGGCAGGGGGGCTGACCCCGGAAAATGTCAGATTGGCCGTCCAGAAGACTGGCGCACGTCAGGTCGATGTCTCTTCTGGGGTCGAAAGTGCCCCTGGTGTGAAAGATATCGGATTGATACGGGCCTTTATCGCGGCGGCAAAAGGCAATGAAAACGTCCCGCCGGTATTGCGATAGGGCCATATTGCTATGGCCATATGCGTGAATCCAACCTAAACACGTCAGAGATTTCTATCGGAGAGACATCCATGTCCAACGACTTGTTCAACAGCTTCATGTCTGGCCCCGACGAAAAGGGCCGGTTTGGAATTTTCGGGGGGCGGTTCGTCTCTGAAACTTTGATGCCACTGATCCTTGATCTTGAGGCAGAATACGAAAAAGCCAAAACCGACGACAGCTTTTGGGCGCAAATGGATGACCTGTGGAAACACTATGTCGGCCGCCCAAGCCCGTTGTATTATGCCGAACGGCTGACCGATGCTCTTGGGGGCGCCAAGATTTATCTTAAGCGTGACGAGCTAAACCATACGGGTGCACATAAAATCAACAATGTGCTGGGCCAAATTCTCTTGGCACGCCGTATGGGCAAGACCCGCATCATCGCCGAAACAGGGGCAGGGCAGCACGGAGTTGCGACCGCAACTGTCTGCGCGCGCTTTGGTCTTAAGTGTGTTGTCTATATGGGCGCACATGATGTGGAACGTCAGGCGCCGAACGTGTTCCGTATGCGCCTGTTGGGGGCCGAAGTGGTGCCTGTTACCTCCGGACGTGGAACGCTCAAGGATGCGATGAATGACGCACTCCGAGATTGGGTGACCAACGTCGACAACACGTTCTATTGCATCGGAACCGTGGCTGGGCCGCATCCGTATCCAGCGATGGTGCGTGATTTTCAGTCGATCATCGGCAAGGAAACCCGTGAGCAATTGCAAGAACACGAAGGCCAAGGTGTGTTGCCTGATACGCTCATTGCGGCGATCGGCGGCGGATCAAACGCCATGGGCCTGTTCTATCCGTTCCTTGACGACAAATCCGTCCGTATTATCGGCGTCGAGGCCGGCGGCAAAGGCGTGAACCAGAAGATGGAGCATTGTGCATCGTTGACAGGTGGGCGCCCCGGCGTATTGCATGGCAACCGCACGTATCTTCTGCAGGATGATGATGGACAAATCCTGGAAGGCTTTTCCATCTCTGCCGGTTTGGATTATCCGGGAATTGGCCCCGAACACAGCTGGCTGCATGATATCGGGCGTGCAGAATATGTTTCGATCACGGACAAAGAGGCGCTTGCCGCGTTCCAGTTCTGCTGCGAACAAGAAGGCATTATCCCTGCGCTGGAGCCAAGCCATGCCTTGGCCCATGTGATGAAAATTGCGCCCGACTTGCCCAAGGATCATATTCTGGTGATGAATATGTGTGGTCGCGGGGACAAAGACATATTTACCGTCGCGCGCCACCTTGGATTTGACATGCAGGAAAACGACTAAAGTCACCTGATGCAACCTTTCTGAAAACCCGCCGTTATGGCGGGTTTTTTTGTGGGTGGTCACGGGTATAGGACCGAAATTTGTATGACCGTTTCAGATTTCATTTGACTGCCAGTTGCACCGTAGCAATCATCTCTGAATGGAAAAGATACTCGAACCTGCCCGCGAAATCGATGTCATTCATTCGACCGATGTTCTTGTCGTTGGATCTGGCCCCGGTGGCCTCTCTGCAGCACTGGCTGCGGCGCGTGCCGGGGTGTCTGTTACGCTGGTCGAACGGTTCGGCTGCTTTGGTGGGAATATCACCGTTGTCGGCGTTGAAGGCATGCACTGGTATCGCCACGAAGCCACGGTAGAATCCGAAGGCATCGCCAGAGAGTTCGAAGAGGCTGCCAAATCTGCAGGCGCGGCTGTGCCCGAGTCGCAGTCCCTGAGCTACGAGATCGACTCAGAAGGCTTTAAGCTGGTAGCGGATCAGATGGTGCAGCAGGCGGGAATTCACGCCATGTTGCACCGCAGTTTCGTGGCCCCAATTATGGACGGCGACAGCATTCAGGGGATTATCACCGAATCCAAGGCAGGTCGCGAGGCCATCATGGCCAAATACGTGATTGATGCCACTGGGGATGCCGATGTGGCCCACCGCGCCGGGGCTCCTTGTGTCAAACCCCCCAAAGAAGACCTGATGGCGGCATCTGTGATGTTTCATGTCGCGGGTGTCGACAAGCCACGCTTTATTGACGGAGTCAAAGCCGATCCGCAGACCTATGCAGATTGGGGGGGCGGTGGCGAATGGAACATCGAAACCACGGGCAAAGAAGACGAGATGTTTTCACCGTTCTTGCACAAACCGTTTGCCCAAGCGATCAAGGCCGGGATGATCCCGCCACATTTGAACACCATTGCGGGCACATGGGGGGCGGCGCATGACACCGGCGAACTGACCTATATGAACCTGATTCATATGGCCCAATGCGATGGCACAGACCCCGATGACCTGACCAAATACGAAATCGAAGGGCGGCGCCAAGCGATGTTGGCCATCGAGGCGCTTCGTGCGTACACGCCCGGATGTGAAAACATAAGACTGCGAAATTTTGGCATGTCTTTGGGTATTCGTGATACGCGCAAAGTCACCACAAATTATGTCATGACTGAACACGACGTACGTCACCAAGGCCGGTTCGATGATAGTATCGGCATTTTCCCGGAATTCATTGATGGATATGGGGTGCTTATTTTGCCGACCACGGGGCGTTATTTTGAAATTCCCTATCGGAACCTGCTGCCGGGCAAAGTCAAAAACCTGTTGGTGTCGGGGCGCGCCACCGGAGGCGAGAAAATTGCCCATGCGGCCACCCGAAATATGGCGTGCTGTGCGGTGATCGGGCAGGGGGCGGGCGTGGCCGCCGCGGTTGCTGTGAAATCCAAGGTTGCGCTAGATGCCGTTGACATGACGCGGGTGCATGCCGAACTGGAACGGCAAGGGAGCCGCGTGCACTAATGATCTAATGACCCGCCGGTTTTGCGTGCAACTTGAGAACATCAAACGGCACGATGTCCAATGCATGTG
Source organism: Shimia litoralis (assembly GCF_005518135.1). Lineage (GTDB taxonomy): Bacteria > Pseudomonadota > Alphaproteobacteria > Rhodobacterales > Rhodobacteraceae > Shimia_E > Shimia_E litoralis. The sequence goes on from NZ_SULI01000001.1 coordinate 374,436, forward strand.
CATGGGTTGCCTCCAGATGCACATGCGGCGCACAGCCTTCGTCATGCGCCTGTAGGAACCTTGCGGCACACAAGCACCATTGATCGCCTGCCTTGAGTCCTGCAAAGCCGAAAGCGGGCTGGGGCGTGCTGAGATCATTGCCCACATATTTGGAATACGCCAAGAACTCTGCCGTCATCACCGCACAGACGGTATGGCTTCCTTGGTCGTCGCTGCATGTGTTGCAATGCCCATCGCGGAAAAACCCAGTTAAGGGGTCACGCGAACACAGCTCAAGCGGTGTCCCAAGTACATTGACTGATACTTCTTTTTGCATGGAGCCCCACCTTGTCATCTGTCTGCCCCGATCTTAGGGCAAACAGATCAATTCACAAAGCTGGCGTCAGAGACTATTGGCAATTTCGCGAAATATTTCGATGTTCTTGGCGCTCACACCCTCTTGGCGAAACTTGCGGTCTGCCGCGTTGCTGGCAATCACAACCCCCAAGGGCTGATTTATGTATATGTACTGACCATAGATCCCGCGTCCCAGAAACTCGCCCTCTGTCGCGCCCACTGGCACCCACCATTGATACCCATAGCCAATTTCGCCATCGGCAGTGTTGGCAGAGGCGACTGTGCTTTCTGCGATCCATGCTGCAGGCACGATTTGTTGGCCACCGTACATGCCATTTTGGGCAATCATCTGGCCAAAGCGGGCATAGTCGCGCGTGCGGATGTTCAACCCGCCCAAGACGAACGCAACACCTTGTCCGTCGGTGATGTAATAGGGGCTTTCTTCATAGCCCAGCGGCTGAATAATCTTTTCAGACAATAGGCTTACGATGTCGCGCCCTGTTGCACCGCGAATGACCATGCCAAGAACATGCGTGTCGATCGACACGTACTGCCACTGGGCACCGGGGGCGACAAACGTCTCGGAGAGACCTTGCGCAAAGTCATCCATGGTCCCGCCAAGCGCCACAACACGGCCCATTTTATTGATGTCTGAATCATAGTCCAAGTAGTCTTCGTTAAATGTCACGCCGCTGGACATTTGAAGCACATTCCGGATCGTGGCCCCGTCATAGGCGCTGCCTGTGAGGGCGGGTACATATTTTGTCACCTGATCATCCAGTGACCCGATGTGACCTTCTGCCATGACGATGCCAAACAGCGCTGACAAATAGGATTTGGCGACAGACCATGAAATGCGGCGGTCTTCAGGGTTGGTGCCGAGGTAATAGCTTTCGTGGACCATCTGGCCGTCCTTGAGCACCACAAGGGCGGTCACGGCGCGGTCTTTGATCCAAGACCCAGTGGAGGCAGGTAATGTGGCGTCTGGCCCCTTGGGGATTTCCGATACGGGACCGGTGCCGCGATCCACATCGCGGGTTAAGAATGCCCCGTTCATATGTGAAAAGTTCGCGACGATTTTTTCTTCTGAAAACAGGCTGTTCACAGCAAGAAGCCGTGTGATTTCTTCGCGTTTCCAAACATAGATGACAGCCGCAGCCAGCACCATCATCAAAAGAATTCTGCCGAGCCATTTTCCGAACGTACGCATATCACCTTCTCCGTTTTGGCAAGTTCACACGCACCGAGGGGCCAATAGCAAGTCTAACGTAGGGGAAGTTTGGCCGGAGCCTGCCAATCTACCCATCTGCCGTGGAAATCGACGCGACCCAAATTTACATGCAGATCACCAGGCCACACACGTAAGGTGAGTGCCGCACCCGGAGCCTGACCATCGGATTCCATGCTGAGCCAAGCAAGGGGGGTTCTTGTCGTGGCACGTGCACCCTGCGCTTGAATGAGCGCGGTGCCTTTGGCCTGTGCCTCGGCTGGGAAATACTGCCATGCAATCGTGTGATAGATCAGATGAAGCTGGTCCGGTGTATCGGTCAGATGTGTGTCGAGCCACGCGATGGCATCACCCTGATCTATGGTGGCGTCATGCAGATCAATGGCCGCTTGCGTGCGGTTAAGGCGGTCGCGTTGATCGGGCCAGAGATAGGCCATCAATCGCAACGCATCCGCGTCGCAAGAGGGATCGAGAGGATTGAGGTCAACGCCCCGTCGCTGCGCGATCTTGACGTCGGCGTGTGGTGGCAAACCGCCATGCCACTCAGGTGACAAGGTTACTGGGGCGTTTGTGGGACCGTATGTGTCGCCCCCAATCTGCAACGCAAAAGCATCAAACATCAGGTTCAGACCGCCGCTCGCACCCAGTTCGGAAAGACGCAGGGGCAGGCCAAACCGATCCGCCAAGAGATGCGATGTCGCAATCAAGGGTGCTGCGCGCCGGACTTCGTTGGTTTGCGGTGCCGTGTCGATCCATGCGCACAGAAATGCGTCATGGGTTTCGATCGCACGTATCAGAGCATCGGAAAGCACCTGATCAGATACCGCATTGGGCGGGTACGCATTGCAAAGATCGATGTCTTGATGGGTCAGCGTGAGCGCATGCAGACCGCCTGCGATCCGAAGCGGCAGACCATCCGCCATCGGCCCGATATCGCCTGGCCAAGCTGCGACTTTGGCTGCGAGCGCGGTGTGGTGCGGCCAAATTTTTGCAAGAACCCGCAACATGCGGCCCATAAACGGGCTGTCCAAGGCCTCGCAGTGGTCTGCTTGTTCAAGCAGCGCCGACTCAAGCGGCGTGGTCATTTGAATTTGTCCATCAAAAGCTGCATTTTTGAGCGGGTCTCTTGGGCGGGGGCCGCTGGCGTTATGTCGTGTGCTTGTTTGCCCGCAGGCTTGGGGGTTGTGGATGACCTTGGCGGTGCCACCCGAAGCGCAACCGCATTCATGAACTTGCCATTGTCGCCTTTGGCCAGCTCCTTGGCACCATCAGAAATTCCTGACAGTACGTCGTCAAGCCAGCCCTGATCGGCCTTGGAAAAATCGCGCAACACATATCCGGCCACTGCATCTTTGTGACCGGGGTGCCCAATACCCAAACGCACGCGCCCATAGGTGTCGCCGATGTGCTGGTGGATCGACCGCAAGCCATTATGCCCCGCATGACCGCCACCGTGTTTGACGCGGCACTTTCCCGGAGCCAGATCGAGTTCGTCGTGGAACACGATCACATCTTCTGGCGTCAGTTTGTAAAACCGCATGGCTTCGCCCACCGATTGCCCCGACAGGTTCATAAAGGTCTCTGGCCGCAGCAAGAGCACCTTTTCAGAGCCCAAGCGCCCCTCAGTGATTGCGCCTTGGAACTTGCCTTTCCACGGCGCAAAGCCGTGATCTTGCGCAATGCGCTCAACCGCCATGAAGCCGATGTTGTGGCGATTGCCTGCGTATTTCCCGCCCGGATTTCCCAACCCCACAAAAAGTCTCATGATGCGTTACCTGTTCTGCGTATCTGTTTTGTTGTTCTATAGTGATCCAACCCCTAGGAATCAATCAAGGGAAGAGGGCGGCGTGATGTCAGACATGGTTCACAAAGATATCAAATTGGTGTTGCCCGATTGGCTTCGGGGTGGCCCGATCGAAACCAAAATTCGCAACGGAACCTATGAAAACAAGGAATCCGAGGCGGCGCATCAACGGGTGCGCTCTGGGATGCGTGTGCTGGAATTGGGCGCAGGGCTGGGGTTTGTGTCGGCGATATGTGCGCGCAAGGCAGGGGCGGACCGTGTGGTCTGTGTCGAGGCCAACCCGCGCATGCTGGACGCGTTACGCGAAAACCTCCGGCTGAACGGTGCACGGGATGTCACGGTGGTGCATGGTGCGGTGGTCAATGGCAGCTATGATGAAGACACGGTGTTGTTTCGTGCCGGAGACCTGTTTTGGGGCGGAACCATCGTTGAGACAGGGACAGATCTTAACAATGTGGTCGAGGTGCCCGCCTTGCGGTTGCCGGATCTCCTAGAGACGCACAGGCCGCGCTTGGTGATGATGGATATCGAAGGCGCCGAACAATATCTGTTTGATGCGCGCTGGCCGAAATTTGTGAAATTTGTGGTGCTGGAATTGCATCCGTCCAAATATCCGCCACAGACAATTCAGAAAATCATCACCTGTATGTCGAAATCTGGCCTGACCTATGATCCGGTGTCTTCCAACGGACGCACGCTTGGGTTCAAACGCTTACCACGCAAGACATAAAAAAACGCGCCTCCGAAGAAGCGCGTTTTCAAATTCGTGTCGCAAGGACGCAGATTTATTCTTCTGCGGCCTCTGCTTCTGGTGCATCATCGTCTTCATCTTCGTTATCCGAAGACCGCAGACCTGATGGTGCAGAGATGTTTGCAATCACAAAGTCACGATCAATGGTTGGTTTCGCGCCAGAAGGCAGATCAACCGAAGAGATTGTGATTGTGTCGCCTACATCCAAGCCTGCCAGATCAACAACGATCTTTTCAGGAATGTCGCCAGCAGTTACTTTCAGCTCTACGTCAGGACGTACAACAGTCAGAACGCCACCGCGCTTGAGACCGGGGCACTCTTCTTCGTTGATGAATTCAACGTGAATAAAGAGGTCGATCTTGGTGCTGCGGTGCAGACGCAGAAGGTCGATGTGTGTTGGCAAGTCTTTTACAACGTCGCGCTGAACGCCGCGGCAAATGACGCGGACATCGTCGTGGCCTTCAACCTTGAGGTTGAAAAGGGTCGACAAAAAGCGGCCTTGCTTGAGTTTTTTCAACAGAACGTTGAAAGGGATGTTGATTGCGAAAGGCTCTGCCTCGCCACCATATACAACACCAGGTACCAAGCCATCGCGACGTGCCTGACGAGCGGCGCCCTTGCCTGTCCCCGTCCGGACTTCGGCATGAAGATCAGGGATCTGTCCAGCCATTAGAATTCTCCAATATGTTTAGGGCGGGAATCCTCCAAGGCTGTATTCCCGCGTGAAGTGGCCCCTTTACCCCAGTCCGATAAGATTGAAAAGGGGGCTTTGACAATTGTCTCGCGGGTCAGCGCGGTCCACGCTAGCGTTGCAGCATCGAACGGGCGTTGCCTTGCTGCGGAGCCTCGGGATATGTACGTCAAATGCATACCCAGTTTTCGATCCAGACCCAAGGGCAGGGGCTCTATGAATTCACCCGTGATGTGACGCGCTGGCTAAAGGGGCAAGACGTGTCAGACGGGCTTGTGACGTTATTTGTGCGCCACACAAGTTGCAGCCTGTTGATACAGGAAAATGCGGATCCCGAGGTCCAGACGGATTTACGCAATTTTTTCCACCGCCTAGTACCTCCGACAACTGATCCATCGATGTCGTATCTAACCCATACGTACGAGGGGCCAGACGACATGCCAGCCCATATCAAGGCCGCGATGATGCCGGTGTCTTTGTCAATTCCCATGGTTTCGGGGCGCCTTGTTCTGGGGACGTGGCAGGGGATTTATGTGTTTGAGCACCGTACCGCGCCGCACACCCGCCATGTGGTTGCGCATGTGTCGACATAAAAAAACGCCGCAAGCACGAGGCTGCGGCGCATAAAGTTTATGAATTGATAAGCCGAAGGGACTTGGCTTGATACTGATATAGGTGCTGCGGCTTTTGAGCAGCAGGGGGAAATACAGAAAAAATTCCCCTTACGCGGTATCCCTCTGTATCTAGGGGTTGCAATTATCCTCTACCCAAACTCTAGAGGGTTCCCTATAGTACCTGTGGATAAGTTGGGAAGATGCCCTAGTCCAAGAGGCAGAAGAACATAAAGGGGAAGGCCATGCGCTGCCCGTTTTGCGGAAATATTGACACTCAAGTAAAAGACTCGCGTCCGGCAGAGGATCATGTCTCCATTCGTCGTCGGCGGTTTTGTCCTGCTTGCGGCGGGCGCTTTACCACATATGAACGTGTACAGTTGCGCGATTTGGTGGTTGTGAAAACCAATGGGCGACGCGAAGATTTTGATCGTGACAAGCTGGAGCGGTCCATTCGTATTTCCATGCAAAAACGCCCTGTCGAGCCCGAGCGCATTGACCAGATGATTTCCGGCATCGTCCGGCGATTGGAAAGCATGGGCGAAACTGACATCCAATCCAAAACGATTGGTGAAATTGTCATGGAAGCTTTGGCGCGGATCGACACCGTCGCATACGTGCGCTTTGCCAGTGTGTATAAAAACTTTCAGGCGGCCGATGACTTTGACAAATTTGTCTCGGAATTGCGCCCGGAAACAGCGCCGGAAGATTAATCCTGTCAGATCAAAGATATATGTCGTTGGCCCTTGCTTTGGGCCGACGTGGTCAAGGACGTACTTGGCCCAATCCTGCTGTGGGGTGCGTGATCGTGCGCGATGGCCGGATTGTCGGGCGTGGCTGGACGCAACCGGGTGGTCGTCCGCATGCCGAACCGCAGGCACTGGCGCAGGCTGGCGCACAGGCGCGGGGGGCAACAGCATATGTGACGCTGGAACCTTGTGCCCACCATGGACAAACGCCGCCGTGTTCTCAGGCGCTGATTGACGCGGGGGTTGCGCGCGTCGTCGCCGCTGTCACCGACAGTGATCCGCGGGTCTCCGGGCAGGGCTTTGATATGTTGCGTGCCGCAGGGATTGAGGTGACCACTGGTGTCATGGCATCCGAAGCCGCAGCTGATTTGCAGGGGTTTTTCCAAAAAATTGAGCAAGGGCGTCCGTTTTTGACACTTAAGCTGGCCAGCACCTTGGATGGGCGGATAGCGACCGCCACAGGGGAAAGCCAGTGGATCACCGGACCAGAGTCCCGCCGATGCGTGCATGCGATGCGTGCTACGCATGATGCGGTGATGGTTGGCGCTGGAACCGCACGCGCCGATGATCCGTCTTTGACAGTGCGAGATATCGGTGTGTCTCATCAACCGGTTCGTGTTGTTGTGTCACGCCGTTTGGATGTGCCTCTGATGGGGAAACTGGCGCGCACGGCAAATGATGTGCCTGTATGGTTGCTGCATGGGCATGATGCGGATGCGAACTTGGTGCGCACGTGGCAAGATTTGGGGGCGATGCTGTTGCCGTGCGCCCAGCAGGGCGGGCATTTGGGCCCGACCGCTGTGCTTCAGGCATTGGGATCGCAGGGGCTGACGCGTGTGTTCTGTGAGGGCGGCGGTGCACTTGCGGCGTCGTTGCTTGCGGCGGACGTGGTGGATGAATTGGTCACCTTCACGGCGGGCATCGCTATTGGGGCCGAAGGCACTCCGTCTGTGGGGGCTTTGGGGGTTGCTGCCTTGGCGCGTGCCCCGCGGTTTGATCTCGTGGAACAACGACGTTTGGGGCAGGATATCATGTGTATTTGGCGCAAACCCGAACGCATGCGCGCCTAATCGATCAGCGCCACAGCCTGCTCCATCCTGAAAATATGCCCTGAAGCTTTGCCAGATTTCGAATGGCCAACGACGGCTTGACGATGTCTCCGCTTGTAAGGCGCATAATGGCGACCTCTACGGAACAGGCTAAGCCTGTGTTGGGGTCGAAATATCTGGGATAATCAATCAATGCAGCATGCACGAGGCTCTCGAGTGCAAGGCCATCACTGCGACGGTCAGGACATTGCGCACGATCCTCGGTCAAGCCCCAGCCAGCATAAAAGGGAACGCCAAACGTGACCACTTTCTTGCGGCGGATCAACGCTTCGAACCCCGTGCCCGAGGTCATTGTCCAAACTTCGTCGATGGCCGTGAGCAGATCATGCATATCGACCGAGGTCACAACCACATCGGCCCAGTCAGTCGCGTTGGGCACGGCGCCGTTGCGCAATCCAGCCACGACATCCGGATGCGGTTTATAGATCACAATCGCGTCGGGGTTTTGCGCTCGTACCTGTGCCAAAAGTGCGGCGTTTGTCCGAATATCCGCGCCGCCAAAGGTGAGGGACGCGTCATCCTCGACCTGACCTGGAACCAGAATTTTGCGCCCCTCTGGCAATTGGGGCAAGGCACCTGTCAGATTGTATTTGCTCACCCCCAAGGTGCACATTTGTGCCATGAGGGCTTCGACGCGTTGTGTTTGATCCGGCCGCAAGTTGCGCCGTGTCTCGATCAGGGCTTCGAGGCGGCTTTTGTGCCGGGGGTCATAGTAAATGCCCAGATCATCGCACACCAATGACAGCGGAGGGACCAATTGTGCGCCCAAACCGCGTGATCTCAAAAAGCCGTCTTCGATGCGCACTGCATTTGGTGGCGCATAGGTCGTGCCCCACGCCATGTCCCGCGCGCCATCGGCAAAATGGTCAAAGCGCATGGGCTTATATCGGCCGAACATCTTTTGCAGAGGTGTGCGCTTCCAGAGACGCATGCCGTGCCCCACCCAGCCATGACGATCCTCGCGCCATTCGCTTGTCTGCGCCTCGAGGGCATCAATGGCGTCTTCAAGCTCGCAAAGCTGATCGTTATGCGGGTCATACCAGATCGGATAAAGGATCATTGCGGCGGCAAAAAGCTGGCTGCGGGTAAGTATGCGCGTACGCCGCGGCACCGGAAATTCGTCTTGGGTCAATCCCCATCCAGCATAGAAGGGTTGACCGAAGACGCGCGGCTTATGGCCTGCGAAAATTGCCTCGAACCCCATCTGCGAAGAGACGGTATAGACACCCACAGCACCTTCAAACAGGGCCCACGGGCTGTGCGGGGTGCTGATGATCTTGACGCGATCACTCTCATCCTGCGGGCCGAAATACCCCGCGCGCAGACCTTGGGCGGTTTCGGGATGTGATTTGATCAGAACGCGACATCCGGGATGTTCCTCTTGGGCGAACACCAGCATTTCGCGGAACAGCGCGTCATTGCCTTTGCTGGCAGTGACAGAGGCATCTCCTCTGGTTTGGTCAATCACCAGAACATATCCCGGGTCCGGCGCGGGCAGGGTCGGGTCATTGCCACTGTATTTTGACAGGTGGGCCGCTTTGATACGGGCAATGGCTGTGCGGGCACGATTTAGCACCGCGCTGTCATCTAGGTGCGCCGAGGACAGGATGGTCTCAAGATCAGAGGGCGTTGTCGGATCAAAATGTGGGGCCTTGTGGTCGATACATAACCCCGATCGGAGGTTGCTGTCCCGCGCGTCCCGGCAAGACCGAGCGCAGAAGTGCGTCCTCGACATAGAGGGTGCGTGCGCCTGTGCGTTTTGCCACCGCCGCACCGCGCCCCGATGTCGGGCTTTGCCCCCAGACAGCAATCAAATCCTTTGGCTTTGGTCGACCCAAACGCAGATCATACCCCGCCAGCGACAGCATGCGTCGCAGACGTTTTTGCCAGAAAAAACCGCCGTTAAAGGCAAACAACCGCCGCGAGCCATGCTCAGCGGCGGTTGTGTCGTCAAGTTTAGGTAACGGCATTACAGACCAGCAATTTGCGCCAGTGAGTCAACCGAACTGATGCCACCCAGCGAGCCGGTTAGACCTGCAATGGTTTTGTTCCATGTGGTGATGGGGGCTTCTGTGACATAAAGCGTATCGCCGTCTCGGACGACAAAGTCACGGGCCACAAACATGCCGTTAGGTTCAGTCAGGTTTAAGACATACACCATACGTTGTGCACCTGTGAGATCGGTACGACCTAGGACCTGATTAGAGATTTCTTCAGGTTCGTTCCGGAAGATAAAGACGCCCGTTGGATCTGCGCTGTTGGACGTCAGACCGCCAACTTGGGCAATGGCTTCGATCGCGGAAAGGTTCTTAGACGTAAAGTTGACGCGGCTTTGTGTGCCTGTGGCCCCCAGTGCGGTAAAGGCACGGGTGTCTTCTTCGACCAGAATGCGGTCTCCGGCGCGCAAGGCGATATCCAGTTCTGGGTATTCATACAAATCTTGGAACCAAATCTGGCCGCGCTGATTGCCACGCAAAACGGTGACCTGTGCGATTTCCGGCGTGATGGTCACACCGCCTGCATGTGCAAGCATTGTGGACAATGTGCGTGTGGGGCGCTCGATGGCATAGACGCCTTGGCCGCCAACGCTGCCAACCAATGACACGGTTGACCCGTCACCGGCAGCACGGCGGACTTCGACCTGTGGATCAGGTGTTTGCTCTTCAAGCTTGCTGCTGATGACGCGGCGAATAGATTCGGGGGTGTTGCCAGCCGCACGAATGCGCCCTGCGTACGGCACAAAGATAAAGCCAGCGCCGTCGACCTGAACTTCGGTCAAAACGGCAGAGACCTGTCCGGCGGGACCAAGCAACGGCTTGTCGACGTTTTCCCAGATCGTCAAAGACAGCACATCACCTGGTCTGATCGTGTCAGACCCCAATTGCGCGGCATTGCGAAAATCATTGGAAAACCCCAACGCAGGGACAACTGCGGTGGTACGTGTCACGCGATCATTGACGGCGACAACAAAGGCGTCGCCTTCACGTTGAACCGAACCGGAATAAATTTCGCGCTTGTTCGGACCTGTCCGCGGCAACAGGCTGCACGAGGACACCATGGCGACTGTCGCCAACAGGGCGACGCACCTCACCCATCGGTTTTGTACGGATTTCACTGCTCGGTCTCCTCGACCTGTTATTGTTCTGCCTCAGGTTTTTTTCTTAACTTACCGGAATCCGAACTGAAAATCCAGCGCTAGACCTTGTGTCTATTGTTTCACAAGACGCAACTGTTGCCTCGGTGCCGCTGTTCCCAAGCGCAACGCATCATATGGGTCTTCGGGTGCAAGCATCATATCAACCACTTGGCGCAACAAATGTCGACGGCCGCGCGAGGAATAAAAGCCGCCGGGAACCTGACTGGTTTCCAAAAGAAACCGGCGATAGGTTTTATAGGCGCGATTGTCCGGACGTGTGGCCGTGGCGAAAAACTGGCTCAAGGGTTGGGGGCTGATGAATTCAGGCTGGTTATAGACCGCATCGCCAAACACCTTAAGTGGAATGCCGCGCCACAGTACCTGTTGCGCTGCGGTTGAGTTCACGGTGACGGCTGTACGTGCATGATTCAACAGTTGGGCAAGCTTGCCGCCCCGCACATAGTGCACCCGATCTTTGACACCGTATTTTTTGGCGAGCCGCGCGATTTCATGGCGCAACGGGACACGCCCGTCTTCCAGTGGATGGGCTTTGAAAACCAGATGATGGTGACTTGGGGCGCCAGTGGCAAAACCATCAAGCACGACATCCAGAAATTCGGTCATGGTTGAAAACGGAGAATGTTTTTGAAATGAGCTGTCGTGCTCAAGTTGTAAAAGCGCAAGATGATACGGGAACCCACCGTGTTTCACGCGGAACGTCGCCAAGCGTCGTTCGATCGCATGCACCGGCATCAACAATAGGCGGCGCACATACAGTTTGAATTCGCGGGTCACGCTCAGGGCGCGGTGGGGGCGAAAATTGCGATACTTGCGATTCTGAAACATCACGAACCAATGATAGAGCGCGCCATAGAATACGTGTTGGCGCATATCCCCCCAGTGTCCGGGGGGCATGGGCGCATCCATGTCAGCGCCTTCCAGCGCTGTTTCCATATCAGCGATATCCATTTTCATAAGCCGCGAATGTCCGTTTGATCCATCGCGCTCGTAGGTGACCCAGTAGGGGCGCAGATATCCTTCTTCAAAGACATGAACTCGAATGCCTGCCTTGCGGGCCAGATCGACGGCTTGGGCGTGAATGGGGCGCACATCGCCGTACAGCACAAGGTCGGTGATCTGTTTGTCCGCACAAATTGAAGAAAATGTGTCTGACCAACAGTCTTGGGTCTGCTCAAAGGGTAAATAGCTGTCGGTATCGCGCCAAAAGGCTTGGTCACCCGCATTAAACCCCACACGCCAAACGGTTGCGCCAGATTTGCGGAGCATTTTTCCCAAGACGTTGAAAAATGGGCCGTGGGGACCCTGTAAAAAGAGAAATACGCGATTGTCGCCGCTCGAATGTGCCATTGTAACCTGTCTTATACGCAAGTTCTTGAAGAGACCTTAGCGGAATGTTTGGGCGAAAGTAAGGCGACTTGCGCGCAGGGCTGGGGCACGCTAGGTCTGATCCGACGAATTACTTAGTAGGAAATAGGCCCATGTTCACAGGGATTATCACCGATATTGGCACGGTCCGCGACCTTGAAAAACGCGGGGATTTGCGCGCTCGGATCGAGACGTCATATGATACTCAGGGTATTGATCTTGGGGCTTCGATTGCCTGTGATGGTGTGTGCCTGACGGTCATAGAACTGGGTGATGACTGGTTTGATGTAGAAATTTCTGCGGAAACGGTATCGAAAACCAATTTGGATGTATGGGCCACGGGCCGGCGACTGAATCTCGAACGCGCGCTTAAGGTTGGGGATGAACTGGGTGGGCATATTGTGTCTGGCCATGTTGATGGTGTCGCCGAAGTTATCGCGATGCATGATGAAGGCGACAGCACACGGGTGACCTTGCGTGCGCCACAGGCATTGGCGAAATTTATTGCCCCCAAAGGCTCTGTGGCATTGAACGGGACATCCTTGACGGTGAACGAAGTGTCCGGTTGTGATTTTGGTATCAACTTTATTCCGCATACCAAGGTTGCGACGACTTGGGGGGATGCGCGTGTCGGGCATCGTATCAATTTGGAAATTGATACGTTGGCGCGGTATGTGGCGCGTCTTGCCGAAGCTGAGTAGCGGCGTAGACCATATCAAAAAAGGCTTTGACCCGAACTACGTCGCGTTTGGCTAAGGAACTGGCGCGGCTGCCTCTGGTGTTCAGGACGGTGTTGGGCTATCTGGCTGACAATAGTTTGGCGAGAGAGAGCCCATGTCTTTTGAAAAACCCGGCCCCGTAGAAGAGGCGCTGCGCGCCGCAATCAGCCCGATTGAAGAAATCATCGAAGATGCCCGTCAGGGTCGGATGTATATCCTTGTCGATCACGAAGACCGCGAAAACGAAGGTGACTTTGTGATTCCGGCCGAATCTGCGGATGCTGCCGCGATCAACTTTATGGCCATGTATGGTCGTGGGTTGGTTTGCCTGCCGATGACGTCGCAACGCATAGACGATCTGGGGCTGCCCATGATGGCGGTCAATAATTCGTCGCGTCATGAAACGGCCTTTACTGTGTCGATCGAAGCGCGCGAAGGCGTCAGCACCGGAATTTCCGCCGAAGACCGCGCATTGACGGTCGCGACGGCCATCGACGAACAAAATACCAGTGCACACATTGCGACACCCGGGCATGTCTTTCCTCTGCGCGCGCGTGCAGGCGGCGTTTTGGTACGTGCTGGGCACACCGAAGCGGCGGTTGATATCTCGCGTTTGGCAGGCAAGCACCCATCCGGTGTGATCTGTGAGATCATGAAAGAAGACGGTACCATGGCGCGTTTGCCTGACCTTGTTGAGGTCGGCAAAAAACATGGTCTGAAAATTGGCACAATTTCTGATTTGATCGCGTACCGTCACAAGCATGATAACCTTGTGCGTGAGACCCGCCGTCAAACCGTCACCGCAGAAGTCGGCGGTGAGTGGGAAATGCGGGTCTTTACAGATCAGATCAGTGGCACCGACCACGTCGCGCTGATCAAAGGTGATATCACCACGCCAAGCCCTGTGTTGGTGCGTACGCACGCGCTGAACGAGCTGGCAGATGTCCTTGGGCTTGGCCCTAAGCCGCGTGACGAATTAACCGATGCGATGCGCATTGTGGCGCAAGAGGGCCGTGGCGCGGTTCTTTTGTTCCGCGAACCGCACCCCAAGCTGGACTTTGGTGAAGAGGACGATGATCGGCCGCGTATTATCAAACGTACTGGGATCGGGTCGCAAATCATGTCGTCTCTTGGCTTGTCCGAGCTGGTTCTTTTGACAGATTCGCCTATGACCCAATACCTAGGCTTGGATGCCTATGGGCTCTCGATTGTGGGAACCCACCCAATTTCATCAGATCAAAGCGAGGGTTAACCCATGGCCGGTGCAGAACAACATTACATCATGCCACGGGCCAGCTTTGACAAGCCGGTCAAATTGGGGATCGTGATCTCGCCGTATTACAAAGACATTGCTGACAATATGCTGGCAGGGGCCAAAGCCGAGATCGAAGCCGCCAACGGGACGTTCGAAGTGATCGAAGTTCCTGGCGCTTTGGAAATTCCGACGGCCATTGGCATCGCTGAACGGTTGTCAAATTTTGACGGCTATGTCGCCTTGGGCTGTGTGATCCGTGGGGAAACCACCCATTATGAAACCGTGTGCAATGACAGCTCGCGGGCGATTCAGATGTTGGGGCTTCAGGGGCTTTGCATCGGCAATGGCATCCTGACCGTGGAAAATCGCAAACAAGCCGAAGTGCGCGCCGATCCGGCGGATCAAAACAAAGGTGGCGGGGCTGCTGCTGCGGCCTTGCATCTGATTGCGTTGACCCGTAAATGGGGCGCCCAACGCAAAGGCGTGGGCTTTATGCCAGAAGCCCAAGAATTCAAGCTCGCCGGCGAACTCAAGGACAACCCTACCGCATGACCCTTTCAGGTAACCAGAAACGTAAGATGAAATCAGCGGCGCGGCTTTATGCTGTGCAGGCGCTGTATCAAATGGAACAATCCAACCAAACCTTTGATCAGGTGCGGATCGAGTTTCTGGACCATCGGTTTGGCGAGGTATTCGAAGACCACGAGATGATCGACGGCGATGTCGGTTTGTTCTCGATCTTGCTTGAAAACGCGGTGAACCATCAGGCTGCGATTGACCAAATGACGGACCGTGCACTTGTGGCCAAGTGGCCAATCGCGCGCATTGATCCGACATTGCGCGCGCTTTTCCGCGCTGCGGGCGCAGAATTCACACAGACCGACACGCCGCCAAAAGTGTCAATTTCCGAGTTTGTCGGCGTTGCCGAAGCCTTTTTCCCTGATGGAAAAGAAGGCAAATTCGTGAACGCTGTTCTCGATCATATGGCACGCGAAGCTCGCCCCGAAGCATTTTAAGTTTCGCGGCGCATGCCGCGCGTGCATGCTAAAATCAGACCATCTCAAGACGACCTAGCGCCGTGGAATGACCCAGTCTTCTCCGCGGCGTGTGGTGACATATTCCGGCCAGCGGAAATTTAACGGCGGCGCGTAGTCGCAGAGTGGTGCGATCCATGCATCGCCGCCAACACCGCCGCCCGTACGCGTGACAAATTCGTCTTTTGCATCAGCCAGAACCGAACTTTCGGGCATCAGGCAATCCAGCGCGGTCATGGCAATCACTTGGGCGGCGACTTCGATCATTGGGTCAATACAGGCCGGGTCGCCCCCCATAGCATTCATCGCCCACGCCGGATAGGCAAACCCTTCTGGCGCTGCCAAGGCCGGGCGGCCAATATACAGACGTACGGTGGGCGCATGCCAGCAAAACTCGGTATAATCATCAGATGTGAAATGTCTCTGCGTCGGGGGGAGCATCTGACGCAACGCTTCCTCGGCTTGCTCTGGCGGTGTCAATTCCGAGATCATTGGCAAGAAGGGCGATGCCATTGGGGTCAAGCCAAGTTCGGTCTGAATGGCGCGGCCAAAGTCTTGGGCCTCTTGTCCCCAAACTGGCGCACCGACGGTTTCCAGATTGGCATATGTGGCCTTGGCCAACGCGTGGTTGGCCAAGCCAGGGCGCGATTTCGCCACCCAGTGACGTCGCCACTGACAGTGGCAGAGTTTCGCAGCCAAGTCCGCAAAGTGATCCAGCCCACGTATGATATGCTCGGCCTCGCTGATTTCCGAAATCCGGATGAAATATTGAATCTGCGCAATTTGTGCGGGGATGTTGTCGGCTGTGGCTTGGCCGTGGCTGAGGATGGTTTCATTCATTGACCAGCTTTGGCCGGGGGCCATGACATGCTCTCGCAGGGCTTTGGCAGAATTGTACATATGCATCATGGCATCGGTTGCCCCGGGTGCACGGGCCGCGGCGTGGCTTGCGGGGATCGGCGATGCCTCGGCACCCGCCATCCATGTTTCGGGTGCATCACATGTAAATTCATAGATTACCCCATAGCCAACCCCGCAATGGGTGTCCCATCGCACTGTGTTACACAGCGGCGCCATATAAAACGGATGAAAGGACAGTGCCGCATCTAGATCATCATAATATCCAGCGGCCGCATGAATCGGCTTTGACCCTCGCACCTTTTCTGCGGGCTCGCCAAAAAACTTGAGACGCCCCTTGATGTTATGGGCCTCCATCGCGGCCTTTGCCGCAAGAAACCCGCCGAATGCGCCCATCCCAAGGGCGGAATGCGGATCCGTGTGGCCGCCAGCATGCGGACCTAACCCTTGGCGCGGCTTTTTCACCGGCTCTGCGGCCTGACAATTCCCGGGGATGCCGTCGTATTCGGCATATCCACCAATCGTTGGGCCATCACCGTTTGACCAAGTGGCGCAAAATGCTGTGGGCATTCCGCCAGACCCGACCTCGACCTCAAACCCTTCTTCGCGCAGCCGTGCGACATAGAAATCACAGCTTTTGTACTCGCGCCACGCGGTCTCGCCGTAGTCCCAGATGGTTCGCGTCCAGTCTGAGATTTCGGGCATGCGGGCTTTGACGGTATTGCGAGCAGTGGTTTTGGCGTCAGACATTCTCTGCATCCTTTGAGGTCGGTTTCACCCTAAGAGCAGGGAGTTCCCGTGCACAAGCCCTGACGCATAGCCGATCTGCATATCTGTGCGATCGCTAATTGTGACTTGCGATATTCCTGCTTTGGAATATTATCTTTATCCAGAAGAGGACGGTGCGATGCCCAAGCTTATTCGGTTATATATTCTTCAAGTCTTTGCAGGTTTCGGCCTGTCGGCGATGTTTGTCGGCATGCTGCTGTATCTGAATGTTGGAAACCTTTGGCACCTTGTCACGCATACATCGGGTGGTCTTATTGCGGTTGTGATGTTGTTCATGTTCAACGGTGTCGTGTTCGCTGGTGTGCAATTTTCCATCACAATCATGCGGATGGCCGACAAAGACACACCGTCCGGCGGCAAGCGGGATGAGTTACCTGTGATGCAGCCCAGTCTGATTCCGATTCCGGTTGCTGCGAAAGCTCCTGCAAAACGCGAGCAGTCTACTTAGCGACCCGATTTCCGAAAGTTCAGGAAGATGGCAGTGCCTTGAGGGGCGCTGCTTTTTGATTCTATGAGGGGAAATGTGGCGGGCCCGCAATCGCAGCCGTGTGGTACTCTCATTCCCGAGGACCTGTATGTACAGGTGGGCGCCAGGTAATCAGACCAGGGTCAGAACAGAGCCAGCTCCCTCGGATTTGCTTAAGGCCACCGGAATGCTACCGTATCACGAGAAGGGCAGAACCCGCCAAGGCTTACCTAATCCTTCGGTGTGCGCGCGACAAGGGGGTGCAAGCAAACTGCGCAGTGTCAGTGCGGTTCCCAAAGGGCAGGGGGCTGGGTTATGACCAGCGTCGCTTATTTGGCGACTGTACGGGCGGTCGCGGCTGCGGCTCTGATTTCTTCGGCAATTTCGTCAGCTTCCTCTGGGGAGAAATCCATAGGAACTTCTACGCCATTGGCCTCGATGAAAATACGCACAAATCCTTGATCGGTCGGGCCGATTTGGAGGTTGGCTTCGATGTCGCGTTCGGTGTTGATGCCCAATTTCTGTACTCCTGTTTCAAGAATTCGCCTAGCGCGAATTGAAGCAATTGGCAAGCTGGGTGACCTCAGGGACCGTGTTCCGGCCACGTGATGCGCACAGCAGAAATCCATTGTGCGCGCAAAGGTACAACGCGCATTAGACTCTGAACAAAATGAAAAATTCGTCGACCTGTGCTGTCGGTGTCCGTCATTGCTCGGCGAATAGCCGTGTTTTGCGGCCCGCGTCAGGTACTCGGGGCATTCTTGAGAAACAAAGCGATGTTTTTGTGTTTTAGGCGCTTGCAATCGCTGAACAGGATATGTAAATCGCGTGACAGTGCCGCCTTAGCTCAGTAGGTTAGAGCGCCTGATTGTGGATCAGGAGGTCCCCCGTTCGAGCCGGGGAGGTGGTACCACTTACCCCCCTTCTACGTACGTTTTACCTGTGACGCCTCAATGGCTTTTCGGCGCGATCATGTCTGCCAATTGTACCCCCGCTCCCTTCACGGATGATATGGGTGTACCGGAGCTTTCGGCGGCTGGCGGTGTGCATCACCCCCTGCAACCTGAGCAAACTCCTCAAAGCTCAAATACGGTTCACGACCTTTGTGCTCGTGATTTTTGACGTGTGAGAGGGTATAAATATTCGTTTCGCAGCACGGGAAACAGGCTTATTCTGCGGCTATCTACTGCGTTTCTTATGCGTGGCGAGGACGAGACTGGTCTTGCGGTATTGGTGTTTGTGCGGGTACAGCGCGCGGATTGGAGCTGTGGATGTTGCGAACTGACGAACCTGTCTGACGATTGGGACCTTCTCAATCTGATGACGGATCAAAATATTCCCAAACGACGCCAGCGATTAATAGAAGACATGCTGATCAAGGGGCTGTAGCCAAAGTTGCATGCGATGTACCTGCGGTGATGCGGGATTTCATCCGGTTTCTGGGTCACGCGGGGGATAGAGCAACACCGGACGAACTGAGGGCGTTTCAACTGGATATGAAGGAACGGTGTGTCGGTGCACCGACTTTCAACACCCGGCTTGCGATACTGCGCTGCCATCAGCGTTGCCTATGGCGGCGGGCTGCCCGCCAGCGCTATCAGCCATTTGCAGATCGGCGACATCGACAGTGACCACATGTTAATCCGTGTTGACCAGGGCAAGGGTCGCGAGGACCGCCATGTGATACGGCCTCCAAACCTGCGGGAAATTCTGCGCGACTATTACCGTGAATCCCGACCGCATGCTGGCTCTTCCGCGGGCGCAACCGACATTGCCCGAAGTACCCGAGCCCAGCGGTGTCGCAATGGGTCTCGGCGAAACGTTCCTGCGCGGCGCGGCACCCAAATCCCGGGTGCCACCATGGGCGGAGGTCGCATGACCCAATCACGATTTCCGAAACTGCAATCCCCGGTTGCCCGGCCACTCGCTGCGGCCATCTCCCCAAAATCCCCGCCAGTCTGGGCCAGCGGTCGTAAAAAGGAAGGCCAGTCGGCCATCTCGTGGCAAGAAAACCGACCTACCTTTGCCGTCAGTCCTCACACGGTCGTTGGGTATGCGCATCAACCAATGCAAACCTTACGCACAACCCCCGTAGAACCGAGCGCTGCCCGCGCTTTTCTCCTTGTCAGATTTGCCCCCGCAGCGGTTGCGCGAATGGCGGCAACAACAATCTGCGGGACAAAGGAGCCCAAACCGTCCAGCGCTGCAAGATACATGAACCACTCGTCTTAGGTTCACAAAGTGAAACTGAACGCTCAGGGGGCTCATTCAATGGCGGCATTGATGAATTCGGAAACGAGCTTCAACCGCGTGCGGTCTTTGGTGGCGATAAGGGACGTGTTCCGGGCTTCTGGCATTTCTTCGATGTCAATTTCGCAAAGATTGTTTTTGATGAGGCTGCTGTTTTGCAAAAACAGCGCCACACCAATTCCCTGCAACACAGCTTCGCACATCAAGGGGAAGGTCGTCATCGTGGCCACGCGATTGAACGATATGTCGTAGCGATCGCAAGCTCGGTCAAGTAAGCGTCGCGTGAGCGACCCCTTCTCCGGCACAATGACCGTCTCTTGTTCAAGCTCGGCCAGTGAAATCTTAGCGCGCTTGGCGAAGGGGTGATCGCTGCGGCAATAGATCATATAACGCGCGCTTTCTATGTGGATCTTTTCCCAATGCTCATGATCAGGCGCATCCGTGATCAAGCCGACATCCGCAAGGCGGTTCCCGATCATTGATTTGGCTGTCGTCCAATCGTAAAGCCCGAAATCGACACGAATATCAGGAAATCGGCGTTGAAACCGCGCAATGATCTTCAATGCTGGTTGTGGCGCATTTCCGATGATCTTGAGGCGACCTTCTTTCATGGCATTGAACCCCTCGAGCCGCTCGGTGACTTCTGCGCTCAGCGCGATCATGCGGTCCGCGAGGTCGTAAAAATCCTGTCCGGTCGGGGTGAGTTCCACGCCATCCCGACCGCGCAGCAGGAGATGCGTTCCGACACTTTTTTCAAGATTCGCAATATGTTGTGTGATCGTGGATTGGGTGACGCCCAGCCGCGCGGCAGCGGCGGAAAAGCTCCCCTCGCGGACGACATAGGCAAATGCTTCGAACTGATGGTGGTTTGGGCGCATGATTTTTCCTTTCGCCTCCCAGATAGAACCCATCGGTTTCACTAATATGACGACACAAAACGGTTGTGTTCAGCCCCTACTTCTCTGGCTGTACCAAAGGGGAATCAAATGTCAGATTTGCAGATCGCATCTGTCACCAAGCACTTCGGCGAAGCCTCCGTTTTGAAAGGGGTGACCTTGGATGTGAAGGATGGAGAATTCGTGTCGTTGGTGGGGCCTTCTGGCTGCGGAAAATCGACATTGTTGCGGATCATTGCTGGGCTTGAAACACCGACGAGCGGTAACATCGCAATCGGTGGAATGGATGTGACACAGCTCCGCGCGGCGGATCGCAATTTGTCGATGGTGTTTCAATCCTACGCGCTGTATCCGCATTTGACTGTGGCCGAGAACATTGCTGTGCCTTTGCAGATGCGCCAAATGACAGCGCTGCAGCGGTTGCCAGTGCTGGGCGGTATCCTGCCAGGAGCGCGGACGCAAAAAGCCGATATTGGCCAAGCGGTCCGGCATGCGGCCGAGATTTTGGAAATTGCGGCACTTCTTGACCGCAAGCCCGGGCAATTGTCGGGTGGGCAACGACAGCGTGTTGCTTTGGGCCGCGCTTTGGTGCGCGATCCGGCGGCGTTCTTGTTGGATGAGCCGCTGTCAAACCTTGATGCGAAACTGC
This sequence comes from Shimia litoralis, assembly GCF_005518135.1. Lineage (GTDB taxonomy): Bacteria > Pseudomonadota > Alphaproteobacteria > Rhodobacterales > Rhodobacteraceae > Shimia_E > Shimia_E litoralis. The sequence goes on from NZ_SULI01000001.1 coordinate 395,153, forward strand.
GCGTTCAGACCCGCGCAGAGATCGCCGAGCTGCACCGCCGCCTGAAGGCGACGTTTATCTACGTTACCCATGATCAAGTCGAAGCCATGACCATGTCCGACCGGATCGCGGTGATGATGGGCGGTGAAATCCTGCAATGTGCCGCCCCTGATGTGATCTATGAAGACCCTGACAACATTCGCGTAGCCGAATTCATCGGTTCGCCCAAGATCAATGTCTTGCCTTTGGAGCGCAACGGCACCGAGCTAACGGTGTTTGATCAGGTCCTGAATTCTGGCCTCTCCATCGAGAGCCCGAAGATGATGCAGATGGGCCTGCGGCCCGAAGCCCTGCGATTGACACAATCCGCGCCACGTCTGACCGGACGGATTGTGCATATAGAAAATCTCGGGTCCGAAATCTTTGCCCAAGTTGCCCTAGACACCGATGGATCGCGGGTGACCATGCGGGCCATGCCAGCGCAGCGCCAGAGTTTAGGTTTGGGTGCGCAGGTTGGTCTGAGCTTTGATCTGAGCGCGGCCATGATATTCGACGCTGAGGGCATGCGGTTGCGCCACATCGAACTTGCCGCAACCACCGCACGTGAGGTGGCCTGACATGGTGGCAGTTGATCCCAACGTCGCAGCAGACGTTACCACGCTCAAAGTCGACAACAGGCAAGCGCGCACAGGCTGGGCGTTGGCATCGCCAGCCTTGTTTCTTATGGTTCTGATCCTTCTGGTACCGATTATCGTGGCCGGTGTGCTGTCTTTCACCAACTATTCGTTGGGCAATCCCGGCTTCGACTGGGTCGGAGTGCAGAACTATGAGCGCCTGTTCACCCGCTCCACTTATGAAAAGATGTTCGTCGCGACATTTACCTATGTGGTGACCGTGGTGCCAATTTCCGTGGGCCTTGGCCTAGGGGCGGCCTTGCTGGTCCACTCGTTGGGCCGGATCGGGGACATCTACAAGACGATCTATTTCTTACCAGTGATGGCCACGATGCTGGCGATGGCCATTGCTTGGGAATTCATGCTGCATCCGACCATTGGCATGGTGAACCGCACGTTGGAGATGACCTGCGGGACATGGTTTGAGATAATCCCCTTCTTTTCAGGTGGCTGCTCCGAGGGTTTCCCTTTGTGGCTCGGGGATCGTGACTATGCGATCTGGGTGGTTTGTTTCATTGGAATCTGGCAGGGCTTCGGCTTCAATATGGTGTTGTTTTTGGCCGGTTTGACGTCGGTGCACCGAGAGCTGTACCACGCTGCCGAAATGGATGGTGCCCGCTCCGGGTGGGAGCGGTTCCGACTGGTCACTTGGCCCGCCCTCGGGCCAACCACCGTCTTTGTCGTGACCATTTCCTGTATCCGCGCCTTTCAAGTCTTTGACACGATAGAGGCCTTCTGGCCCCAGGGGGGCGGACCGAACAAATCCGCTTACGTGATGATGTTCGCGATTTTCGAGAAAGGCATCCAGCAGAATCTGATCGGAATGGGCTCGGCCATCACGATGTTGTTCCTGCTGTTCGTTATGTTTTTGACCCTGATCCAGCGCTGGCTGGTCGAACGCAAGGTGCACTACTGATGACACATGATTGGTGGAAACATATGGTGCTGATCCTAGGCACGATAATCGTGCTGGCGCCCTTCTACATGATGGTCAGCTATTCGTTCAAAAGCCCTGGAGAAATCGACCGTGGTGAAGGCGGTTTCTTTGGTCGGCAGGAGATGATGGTCGATCCGCGCTGCGTCGCCCTGCGCCAGCCAGACCGTGCCGATATCGAAGCCGCCCGCGCGCGGTTTGTGGGGCAAGACGACGCCAGCGTGCAGGCCTCTCTTTTGGCCGAGGCTGAGGCGGACTGTTCCATGCGGCCCATTGTGTTCAACTATTCCAAAGCTTTCTCCGAAGCGCCGCTTGTCCGCTATCTGCTGAATGGCGTCTTCGTCACGGCATCGATCTTCCTAATCCAGATTGTTGTGGCCCTACCTGCCGCCTATGCGCTGGCAAAGCTAAAATTTTGGGGGCGCGATGCTGTCTTTGGGCTGGTCCTGTTCTGCCTGTTGATCCCTGTCCACGCCATTGCGTTGCCGCTTTATATCGGGTTGGCGAAGCTGGGACTGACCAACACCTATGCAGCCCTTGTCGTGCCGTGGACGATCTCGGTCTTTGGAATTTTCCTGATGCGTCAGTTCTTCATGACTGTGCCTGACGATCTGATTGATGCGGCGCGGATGGACGGGATGTCCGAGCTGGCCATCGTCTGGCGGGTCATGTTGCCCACCGCGATACCCGCGCTTTTGGCTTTCGCGATCTTTTCTGTGGTGGCCCATTGGAATGATTATTTCTGGCCGCGCATCGTCGTGACCGGAAACCGCGATCTGTTCACGCCGCCACTGGGTCTGCGCGAATTCAAAGGCGACGGGGATGGGTCGTTCTTTGGTCCGATGATGGCCACGGCCACTGTTATCGTCACACCTTTGATCGTCGCATTTTTGCTAGCCCAACGCCGCTTTATCGAGGGGATCACGCTGTCTGGAATGAAGTAGGGCGCGCCTTGGCCCGCCCTACACATAGCCCCGCAAGGGGATAATCACCTCCCCAAACGGGGAACATCATTGGGGTCTACCAATCGCCAAACCGGACGTCCCCGACAACTGGAGTAGAGATAATGAAAAATACCGTAACTGCAATGGCTTTGGCGCTTACCGCCACCGCCGTTTTCGCCGAGGACAAGGTGACGATCGAGTTCGCCTATCCCTATAGCCACCTGTTTGATGTGACGTATGAAGCAATGATGCCGGCCTTCAACGAAGCCCACCCGAACATCGACGTCGTCTTCCGCGCCACCTACGAATCCTACGAGGATGCCACAAACACTGTTCTGCGCGAAGCCGTAGCTGGCAATCTACCAGACGTCACCATGCAGGGCCTGAACCGTCAGGCACCGTTGGTCGACAAGGGCATCGCCCAGTCGCTGACACCGTTCATTGCCGCCGAGGCCGATTTTGAAACAAATGGCTACCACGAAGCCATGCTGTCCCTGTCCACATTTAACGATGAAGTCTACGGCCTGCCGTTCTCGATCTCCCTGCCGGTTGGCTACTACAATATGGATATCATGCGCGAAGGTGGCATCACCGAACTTCCAACAACTTGGGACGAGGTCATTTCCGCCTGTCAGACCATGAAAGCCAATGGCGTCGAGAACCCGATTTTCTGGGGCTGGAACATCACCGGCAACTGGTTCGTACAAGCCCTTTTGTGGAGCCAGGACAAAGCTATCGTCGAAGAAGGCCACGTGACCATGGACAGCCCAGAGGCTCTGGTTGCGTTGGAGCAGATGCAAGAGATTTTCGAGGGCTGTGAAATGCAGAACCTCGACTGGCAGGCGGCGCTTGCGTCCTTCTCTGCAGGCGATATTGGCATGATGTTCTGGTCCACTTCCGCATTGGGCACAGTTGAACGCAGCCAGGGCGATTTCGAGCTGGTGACCGGCCCGTTCCCGGGCCTTGACGACGCCCCAATGGGTTTGCCTGCGGGCGGCAACGCGGCGCTGCTGACCTCGACCTCGGATGACCCTGCGGTGCGCGACGCTGCTTGGACATGGCTGAAGTTCATCACCTCCGGTGAGGGCGCTGCCCAGGTCGCCATGACGACCGGCTACATGCCCCCCAACAAGGCTGCCAACGAGATCATTCTGGCCGATTTCTACGAGCAGAATCCCAACAAGCAGACTGCCGTGGACCAACTTCCGCTGCTGCGTGACTGGCTGGCTTATCCCGGCGACAACGGCTTGGCGATCACGCAGGTGATTTATGACGGGATCGAACGCATCGTCACTGGCGATGCCACCGACATGCAAGAACTGCAAGACGAGCTGGTCGAGGAAATCGCGGATCTTCTGCCAAATGGCTAAACCAACCTCTGGCCGCCCTTTCCGAGGGCGGCCAGATATCTCTTCTAGAAAGGCTAAGATCCATGAAGCTTGTGCAAATCTCCGACATTCATTTGACGGTCCCCGGTGAACGCATGGGGGGTCTGAACCCCCACAGACGTTTCGCCCAAGCGCTCGACGATGTGCGGGCCCAGCACAGCGATGCCGCGCGGATCATCATAACAGGCGATTTGACCCACTGGGGCGAACCCGCTGCCTATGCGGCCCTTGTGGATGCCCTGATCGATCTGCCCTGTCCCGTGCGTCTTTTGATCGGCAACCACGATGACCGCGCGGCCTTTCTTGCTGCCTTCCCGGACCACCCCAAAGACGCGGCGGGTTTCATCAACCACGCAGAAACGGTGGACGGCACGCGCCTGATCTACCTCGACACGACCGAGCCTTGCACCCACGAAGGCCATTTTTGCAGCCGCCGCCGCGACTGGCTGGAGGCCGAACTCCTACACTGCACCCATGCGCGCCTGTTCATGCATCACAATGCCATGTCCCTTGGCCTGCCTGCCGAAGACAAGATCGCCCTTGTGCCAGAAGACCGCGCACCACTGGCCGAGCTTTTGACAAAGTACCGTGATCGTATCGACTACATCCATTTTGGCCATGTCCATGCGCCTGTGCACGGGACTTGGTGCGGAATTCCTTTTGCTTCCGTCCGCTCGACCGGGAACCAATCCTTGCCAAATCTGAACGAGCAGGAGCTGCTGCAGGGCGCTCCGATGGCCCCGTCTTATGGGGTGATCCTTGCACAGGACACGGGTACCACCATTCATGAAATCCCGTTCACTTGGGACGGACCGATTTTTAGTGCTGGGACCGAGTGGAACGATTGGGCCAAGCCCTTGGCCGTAGAATGAAATTTATCCATCTTACCGACACTCATGTCATCGGCGAAGGGGAGCTTTATGGCCAAGACCCCGCCGCGCGGCTGCGGGCCGCTGTCGCGTCTATCAATGCAGAACACGGCGATGCGGACTTTGTTGTCCTGACCGGTGACATGACACATTGGGGCGACACGGCGGCCTATGCGCGGTTTTCGCGCGAAATCAAAGAGCTCGACATCCCCCTGCACCTACTGGTCGGCAATCACGACGACACCGCGGCATTTACTGAGGCCTTCCCAGAGATTCCCCGCGACGAAAACGGGTTTGTACAAAGCGGTTTTGACACCCCGTTCGGGCGGTTCCTCTTGCTGGACACAAAAGACCCAGAAACCCATGCGGGCGCCTATTGCTCCGCGCGTCAAGCCTGGTTGGATCGCGAACTGGAGCAAACCAATGGATCAGTCATCCTGTTCATGCACCACCCGCCGATCAAGACAGGCATCGTATCTATGGACCGGATCATGTTGCAGGATGCCGAGGCGCTCTATGATGTCATCGCCCCTCACAAGGCGCGTATCCGGCATCTGTTCTTTGGCCATGTGCATCGCACCATTTTTGGGAATTGGCGGGGCATCAGCTATTCCTGCATGCGCGGTCTTAACCATCAGGTCGCCTTGGAACTTGACGGAGCCGCCGATCGTATTGCGGCGAATTTCGAACCCCCGGCCTACGGTGTGGTGACGCTTAGCGACGATCAGGTCACGGTTCATGTACACGATTTTAGCGATGGATCGGAGAAGTTCTTTTTGTAAATCCGCGCCAACCGCCTCGTACTGTAGATCGCCCAAAGACCTATCCGCGGACGACCTTGCGGCGGCCTCTTGTTGGCGCGTCATAGTCCAAGCGTATTTGATGGCGCTACTCTGTGAAGTGGTCCGGCAAATTCGGACAGCGTGCTAAGATGTATCCAACCCGATTGAATGGATACAAG
>NZ_SULI01000010.1 GCF_005518135.1 Shimia litoralis
TCTTGTATCCATTCAATCGGGTTGGATACATCTTAGCACGCTGTCCGAATTTGCCGGACCACTTCAGGCGGATGGCTACGGCCAGTGCAACACCAAGGGCACGCTGCTGATGGCGTTGCTGCGCGCCGTGGGTATACCTTGTCGGTTTCACGGCTTTACCATCGACAAAGGATTGCAACGCGGTGTGGTGCCAGAACTGGTCTATCCGCTTGCACCGCGCAACATCATCCATTCGTGGGTTGAAGTACAGTATCGGGGGGAATGGTTAGAGCTTGAGGGCTTCATTCTGGATCAAGCCGTTTTGTCGGTGCTTCAAGCCGCGTTTCCTGAGCGTATGTCGCTTTGTGCTTACGGGGCAGGCACCGATTGCCTGCAAGCGCCGAACGTCGCTTGGGCGGGTCAAAGCACCTACATCCAAAAGACTGGGATCAATCGGGATTTCGGGGTCTTTGATAACCCGGATGCCTTCTATGCAAATCATCGGCAACTTACTCAATTTCGCGGGCTGGCCTATCGACTGGCCATTCGACATTGGATGAATAGGCGAGTTGCGCAGATGCGCGCAGGATCTGTCCCGACGATACCTGGTGGGGACAACAACCTTGTGCCTGCCAAGTCCATTTCGATGGTAAAGGGGGCCGTGTGATGGCAGGTTGCTGCGGACATGACGCCAAGTTCGACGGCGTTTCAGCTGACTACAAAAGACGGCTCTGGATCGTCATAGCCCTCAATGCGACGATGTTCTTTGTCGAGATGACAGCGGGGCATTTGGCCAAGTCTCAGGCGTTGCAGGCAGACGCACTCGACTTTGCGGGCGATGCGCTCACCTATGGCATTTCACTTGCGGTCATTGGGGCCTCGCTTCGGGCGCGAACGAATGCGGCACTGTTCAAAGGTGTCAGCCTTCTTCTGATGGGCGTTTGGGTGTTCGGATCGACCGTCTACCGCGTATTCTATGCTGGCGTCCCCACGGCAGAGATCATGGGCGTTGTCGGCTTTCTTGCGCTACTCACAAATCTGACGAGCGTCTTGCTTTTGGTCCGCTATAAAGACGGCGATGCCAATGTCCGGTCGGTTTGGCTGTGTTCGCGCAATGATGCCATTGGGAACGTCGCGGTGATGTTTGCAGCCCTTGGTGTATGGGGCACGGCAACGGGTTGGCCTGACCTGATTGTGGCGACGATCATGGCCGGTTTGTTCCTGTCATCGGCCTTTCAAATCGTGCGCCAAGCCTTGGAAGAGCGACGCGAAATGACCCAGCATGAACATGACGCCGTATGATGCCGACTGTCATAATCTTCACCGGCCTGATCATTTTGCTGCGATGCTTTGGTCCATCGCATATCCTGGCCGCCGCCTTTGGCCGCCAAAGCGCTATACCATGGCCACTCCTATTCTGGTTTGAGTTCAGACATTCGCCCTCTTTGGGATATTGATCGGCCTCGGCGTCATGGAATGGGGAAACCTGCCAATCCCAAATTGGTTGCGGTTTGGCGTGGGTGTTCCCCTGATTGGCGCCGGAAACGTGGTCGTATGGTTAAAAGTCGCGCAGTTCGGCGTCGCCCAAACCAGGGGCGCAAAATGATCGCTCCGGGCAAGCGGCATGTGTCGCTACTCCTGCAATCCACAGTACGTGGCAGATATTACAATGATTGTTGGTTGGATCGTGCTTTGTGCATCAGCAGTCGCTGCGCTTGTCGGCTCGGCTGGAATTGTCGTTCTGATAGCTGCGCCTTTCGCCGAAGAGCCATGGCTTGAGGAGCAATACGGATCAGCGTTTAAGGACTATGAGGCAAAGGCAAGACGGTTCTTTTAGGCATACGGCCAAGTGCAAAAGCAGACCTTCGCCATATTGCGGCATCTTGGGTGGTTTGAACCGTAAGCCACACTGGACTTGTCCTCGCGAGGACCATGCGGCGCGACACATGCCAGTTCACCATACGTATACTTCCATTTCGTCGGCCTTAATCGAATAGCCAGTTTGACCGAGTGTGGTGGATTGCAATTGGGTACTCATGGTCCCTGTGACCCAGACAGGATCCCAAAGTTTATCATCGGGCCACGGTCGCGCGGAATTCACCATCACAAGCTGGTTCGGGGGCGGTGGTGGCGTGTGGATGCAAGCGCCGACGTAGGGCACGAGCATGAAGTCAGTCACCCCATTTTTGCTGACGTCAAAGGGGATGATAAACCCGGGCATTTTGATGTAGGCACCATTAAGGTCTTCATTCAGCTTGACCCCGTTGGCGTCATAGATCGGGTTCCACGTGTCATTCGCTTCGTCCATTTCGCCCTCTCCGATGATTTCGGAATAGGGTAGCCCCGGCGGGAGAAGATCATCCCACGTGATTTCCCGCGGTGTTGCTGCAAACGCCATCCTTGGCGTGGCAACCGACCCAAGCAATAGCATCAATGCTGCTCTGCGATTTATCATTCCACTCGCCTCATTTCTTGCATCACGTTTTGACCATCATACCATCAGCGACAGACATTCTGTAGGCCCTCACTGCGGGCACAAGGCTCACAATTGCGCCAGCGCAGATGACCCCAAGGATCACCCAGACTTCCCGCAGCGTGGGCGCCCCAATCGGCAACCATAGGCCAAAGGCGCTGTCGAGAATGGGCTGTGCGATGACCAACCCTATGTATAGCAAGGCCAATCCAAGCAATGCCCCCAGCGCGGCCGTCATCATGGCCTCTAAGACAAGCATGCTCAGAATGGTGAAAGGTCGCGCGCCCATGGCCCGAAAGATGGCCATCTCGCGACGGCGCTCGTTGAGACTGGAAAAAATTGTGGCCATCATGCCGATGAGAGCCGTGACGACCACCATTGCGGACACAGCAAGCAGCGCGGTTTCCGCAATGCCAACAATGCCCCAGAGTTCTTGCAAGGCAACGCCGGGCAGGATCGCCAGCAATGGCTCTTGGCCGTATTCATTGATGGCCCGTTGCAGCGCGAATGTCTGCAAGGGGCTTTTGACGCCGACAAACGCTGCGGTGATCGCCTTGGGCGTCAATTGCATTTCGCGGATCACTTGCGCAGGCGTAGATTTTCCGGGTGTCTTTGCGCCACTTTGCCAATCGACATGGATGGCTTCAATCGCTTTCAGGCTGACGATGACGGTGCGATCAACCGGCGTACCGGTCTTTTCCAGAATGCCGGATACGCGGAACGGTTGATCCTTATGTTCAGAAAACGACGCGAGGCCGTGGGCGACGATGATTGGATCTCCGACACTATACCCCAGCGTTGCAGCAACATCGGCTCCGATAACCGTATCAAACAGGTCATCCAAAAGAGCACCGTCAGATACCGCCAATGATCTGCCTTGCCGGTATTTGTAATGCTCAAAAAAGGCTTGGGTTGTGCCCATCACGCGGAACTGGCGGTGGCTATCACCCAATGAAATTGGCACGATCCAATCCACATCAGATCGCGCCGCGATATCTTGATAGCTTTTCCACGTCAGGTTGTTGGTCGCGTTGCCGATGCGAAACACCGAATACAGCAGCAATTGCACAGACCCTGACCGAGCTCCAACAATCAGATCAGTGCCTGAAATCGTATCAGAAAAGCTGGATTTTGCCCCGGTTCGTATCTTTTCAACGCCCAGAAACAGCGCCACCGATAGCGCGATGGCAAGGATGGTCATACCGACGGTCAGCGCACGCGCAAACAGCGAGGCAATGGCAAGGCGCAAAATCATGCCACTGCTCTTTTGATCTGGGCAATGTCTTCCATGCGGATGATCCGATCAAAACGCGCGCCCAAGCGCGGATCATGACTGACCATCAAAAGCGACGTGTTGTGCGTTGCTATTTGTGCGAACAGCACATCCAGAAAGGCCGTCTGACTATTTGCATCAAGGGCTGATGTAGGCTCATCCGCGATGATCAGCGGCGGTTGCCCGATCAAGGCGCGCGCAACTGCGACGCGTTGTTGTTGCCCCACACTTAGAGCCGTGGTTTTTGCATCGGTCACGCCTGCGGGCAGACCAAGCGCGTAACACAGTTGAGATGCCTCAGCCTGTGCATCCGATACGCGTTTGCGCCGCGTGGGGGCAAAGCGCAGGGGGAGAAGGATATTATCCATCACAGACCCAAAAGGCAGCAGGTTGAACTGTTGAAAGATCACACCAATCTGCTCGGCCCGAATTTTGTCTCGAGCACCACCCGATACTGTGGTGATGTCGGTCCCAGAAATACAAACCCGTCCCCGATCCGGCAGGATTGTACCGCAGATCAGCGACAATAGCGTCGTTTTCCCAGAGCCGCTTTCGCCGAGTAACAACACAGACTCGCCCTGCGCAACTGACAAGCGCGGGATCACCAAAGAAAACCCGGCCCGTCCCGGCCAACGATAGGCAACGTCGGTGATCTCGAGTGTTGTATCAGTCACCTTCGTTCAATGCTCCAATTCTAGAACCGGTGCGTCCCGTGCCACTTCGAACGCCTGTGCCCCAGATGCCGTGATGATCTGCACGTCTACTTCTTGGGCGCCGGGGAAAGCATCAAAGTAAGCGAACTCAATCTTGGTCAGCGCATTAGGTTGCTCACAGGTCAGCGTGTATTGCGCATGGAATTCAGTATGTCCTGCCTCATCCACGTGATCATCGTCCCCGTGTTCCTCATGTGCGTGATCATCGTCCCCGTGTTTCTCATCCGCGTGATCATCGTGTTTCTCATCCGCGTGATCATCGTGTTTCTCATCCGCGTGACCATCGTGTTTCTCGCCTGAGTGATCGTCATGCGCATCTTCGCTTTCAAGTTCTGCCAGCGCTTCAACCACAGTACATCCTGCCGCATCCGGCATTACGAACAGATCGAGCGGCGCAGCAAGTGTGGCGATTGCCAAATCAACAGCGGCAAGATCCGCGTCACTTTTCGCCGCATATTCAAACCCGACGATATCTGCGCCTGGCGCTTCGAACGTCATCGCCACGGTGGTGCCATCAACGGCGATATCGAGTGTTCCAACACCGTGTTCATGGGCATCAACGTGGCGCGTGTCTTCGGCCAATGCAGGCAAAGCGGCGGCAAGCGCGATAAGAGACAATGCGTATTTCATAGTTCATCCAGTCCGGAATGGTTAAAGTGAATTAGGTCGCGCAGGTGCCGCACAACCCATGAATTTCAACAATGTGTCGTTCCGCCCGAAAAGCGTTTTGATCGGTCAAAGCAGTGAGCTTTGGCAGAAGGTCGCTGCCGTCATGTTCGTCAACCGATCCACAGTCTTCACAGATCGCCAATACTGGCACGCTTTCGACGTGGCTGCACCGGCAAGGTACAAAGGCTTTGATCGATTCAAGACGGTGCGCGCGGCCCTGGTCGGTCAGGGCGGCAAGAGTGCGATAGACGGTGGGGGGCGCAATGTCCGGCTCAGTGACCTGAAGGCGTTCAAGAATTTGATACGCCGTCATTGGCCTGTCGGACGCCTCTAGAACACCCAATATATCCGCCTGCCGTAACGCGGCGCGCTTTCTCATGTGCTAAACTCCCTCGTTGAGCAAAGTTTTATTTTATAAAGTAACAAAATTCAAGGTACGGATACCCATACCCAAAAAAGCTGCCGACGCGCATTTTGCCAAACCCATGAAATTGGGTTTGGCTGCTGTTAATGCTGTGAGTTCTCTTTTCCCAAGTGCCGTGTGCACAAATTGCTTTGCCACTCGCGAGCATATCATGACGTGTCTGGAGCTACGCAGTTTCTAGTCGGGAGACGCATCAAAACGGGAAATCCACCGTGAGACAGAAAATATGTCAAAGTAGATGGTCAACAGGGATGGCAACACCAGCACTACAAGGATCATTGATGCGGTCAAACCGGCTGCGACCGAGACGACCAATGGCACCATTATCTGCACTTGTGGGCTGCTGTCTGCGATCAAAGGTAGTAAGCCCACCACCGTTGTACCGGTCGATAACAAAATTGGCCGGAAGCGTTCGCGCACGGCATCCAAGGCTGCGGCTGCGTGGTTGCCGCCTTTCAGATGGGTCTGAAAAAAGCTGAGAAACAGAATGGCATTGTTGACGACGATGCCCGCCAGCGAGGCAAAGCCGATAAAGCTGGGCATTGCCAGATCGATCCCCATGCCCCAGTGCCCAAGAATGGTTCCAATGAGTGCAAAAGGAATGGACAGCATGACAACAAGAGGAAGTGAATAACTCCGAAACTGGAAGGCCAGAACCAAATACACGCCACACAGCCCAAGAACCAATTTGGTCAACATGGAAGACTGAGATTTACCCAAATCTTCTGCGGCGCCTCCGATTGAGACTTGGATGTCTGGGTATGTTTTCTGAATCTCGGGCGCGATCTCTTCGGTCACCACCTTGGCAATCCCGGACGATGTGATGGCGGTGCGGTCGATCTGGCCGGTGATCGTGGCGACGGCCAGCCCGTTTTTGCGATTAACGGTCGGGAAACTTTGTGTCAGACGCATTTCGGCGACGGCGGACAATGCGGTTTGCTTGCCGTTGCCAATGGATACTGGAAAGTTTTCCAGTGCCTGAAGATGTTCAATCGTGTCGCTGAGCTGAAGCTGAACCGTAACGTTGGATACACCTGTTCGAAAACTGTCTGTCTCAGCGCCGGAAAAGGCGTTGCGCAATTGTTCGACCAGAGACTGCGGGGTCAGGCCCACTGAGTAGCCATAAGCGTTCAACATAAGTTGAACCTCCTGACGGCCACCATAGAAATCTTGAAAGGCCTCTCTGACATCTGTGCGGGCGAGCAGGGTGGTGCGGATTTCGTTGGTCGCGGCCTCAACGTCCTGAAGGTTGCGCCCAGAGACCTCTACATGCAAATCCGATCCACCCGGTCCCATCTCTGCCTGTGCAAAGCTCGATTGAAGAAGGTCCGGGATGGGCCCGGCCTCCTTGCGCCATGCACTTAGAACGTCATCTGCTTTGACATTCCGTTTGGAGCTTTCCAAGAGATCTACGACAATCGTGGCCGTGTTCGACCCGTTATCGTCGACATCTGCGTTGGTGGCGTATTGCACCAGCACCCGCTCAACCAACGGGGCGCTGCCCTCGGTGTTCTCGGTCAATGTGGCATCGACGCGATAGAGCGCGTCCACCAATTGGTCTACCGTGGCGACGGTGCGTTCGCGGGGCATCCCAGTGGACAGCGAAATGCGTGCCTGAATGGTGTCGCCTTCGATGGATGGGAAACCTGTGACTTTGACTTGTCCCGAAGTCACAAGCCCAATTGACAGGATCAGCGCGCCAATGACACTGCCGACGGTCAGATAGCGCACCTTTAACAAGGCGGCGACCACTGGAATGACGATCCCTTCCTTGAAGCGTTCAAGTACCCGTCCGGCGGGGCGTTCGCGATATGTGGCCGGGCCAGTTTGGTCAGAGTGGCTTAGGTGGTGGGGCAGGATCAGAAACCCTTCGACCAGCGAAATGGCGAGTGTCAGCAACAGAACCATCGGGATGAATTGCAAAATTTGCCCCATGTCACCCGATAAGAACATCAATGGCCCAAACACACAGGCGGTTGTCAGGAACGATGCCGCCACGCCCGGAAGCACCTCAAGGGTACCCCTTGTGGCGGCCTCGCGTGCCCCCACTTTTTGGCGCCAGCGCGCGATGTTTTCCGCAATGACAATCGAGTCATCCATGATCAACCCGACGGCCATCAATAATGCCACAAGGGTGATCATGTTGATCGAGATGCCAAATGCCTGCATCAGGAACAATGTGCCCAGAAACGATACTGGCAACGACGCCGAAATCCACAACGCTTCGCGCAATGAAAAGAACAACCACATTGTCGCAAACACCAGAATAAGACCGGTGCCGGTATTTTTGAGGATCAGAGCAAGGCGTTCCTTGACCAGATCGGTCATGTTGCGCGTCACAGTCACTTGAAAAGGGGCCGGATAGGTCTCGCGCGCCTCTTCTAAGACTGCATTGACCTTGTCAAAAGTGCGCAAGGAGTCCGCGTCAGTGGATTTGAAGATATTGATGATCGCGGCCTGTTGGCCATCGATAAACGATTGCGTATTTTCATCCTTATCCACAATTCTGATTTTCGCCAGATCGCCCAGTTTGACCATCCCACCCGACGCATTCTGTAGCACAATCAGGTCTTGCAAGTCGGTGATCGAACGTCGCGCATCCGTATACCGCAAAGTGAGCTTGCCCGCAGCGATGTCGACTTCGCCAAGGGGCTGGCGCAAGCTTCGCGCATTCACGGCCGCCACGATATCTCGGCTGGACACCCCATATTGCCGCAATGCCATAGCGTCAAATGTGACCCGTAATTCACGATCTGTGATCCCTGAAACCTGTGCTTCGGTCACGCCCGGGATCGCTTGGAGACGATCTGCAAGTTTGTCAGTATAGGATTTCAGCCCCTGTTTTCCGTCGATACCCGACACGGCCACCATCGCCACAAGTTCTTTGCGCCCTCCCAGCTCGACCGACGGAGTTTCAGCAGCATCAGGAAGATCATTGATGCCCGAGACGGCAGAAAATACGTCGTTGTAAAACTGAATAACGTCGCCGCCTTCTTCCAGTTCTGCGGTGGCCGACGCGCGTCCATCCATGGACAAACAATTCAGCTCTGCAAGACCCGTGATGCCGAGGATCGCATCCTCGAGAGACGAACAGATGTCTTCATCCACGTCTTGAGCCGAAGCGCCCGGATAGATCACGGAGGCTGTGACGGTGTCTGCTGCAAATTCGGGAAATGTCTCGCGTTTGATGTCGCCAAGATAGGCAACCCCCAATACGCAGATCAGTATCATCAGCAAATTTGAAGCAACGGGATGACGGACAAACCAGCCTATCATATCACTGACCCTTGTCTTGCAGAAGCGGGTCGAGCTGCATTCCGATCACCGGGGGATTGGGCATTGAAAGCACGAGGGTTTCACCTCCGGTGAGACCTTCTTTGACAAGAACATTTTTGCCTATCACCGGACCGTGTTTAATCGGAGCACGAGACAATCTATGCTCGGAATCTGCCAAATAGACGAATGGCTTGCCTGCATCATCAAAACGGACCGCCGTGCGCGGCACCGTCAACAGCCCGTCCACCAGTGGCGTGGTGAATGTGACCGAAACAAATGTGCCAATATTGAGCGGCGGTTGCATCACGGCACGGCGACTGACCAAGGGGTCAACAACACGAACGACAACGCCAAGGGCGCCAGTGTCGTTGTCCATTGAGCCGCGCATACGGACAATTTCGGCCGGCCATGTTCCTTCACGCCCGGCAACGGCCAGGTGCACAACCGCGGAAAGCCCCAAGCCTTTTAATATTTCAACGGCTTGAGAGGTGTCTACAACCGTGTCTTCGCCCTGTTGTTTGCTAAATGCGACGGCCATCATCGGGCCAAACTCAGACGGTTGGATTTCTGCGGTGATTTCTGCTGTTGAAATATCAACAAGTTCCAACAAAGTATCTCCGCTGCGCGTAAACTGTCCGACTTCGGCGTTTGCTTGTGTAATTCGGCCCCGAAATGGGGCGTAAATTGCAGCCTTGGAGATGGATCGCTCGGCTTCGGCAAGTTCAGCTTTTCTCACTGAAAGCGTGGCCTGCAAAGATTGTTGTTTGGCAGGGTACAGGGCAAGTGTATTTTTTAGGTTGGTCACCGAAGATGTTTGGCTGAGAAAAACCTTTTGGGCACTATCCAGCTTGGCTTGGGTGGATGTGCCGCGTTCAACCAATGTAACCACACGTTTGTATTCGGCCTCTGCCACTTCCAGAATGCGGGTTTCGACCCCTAGGGTGGCTTTGGAGTTCGCCTCTTGCTGGCTCAGTTCACGCAGCTGAGCTTCGACTGAGGCGATGTTGGCAAGAGCTTTTTCACGATCCAATTCATAATCGGTGCGATCAATCTGTGCCAAAAGCTGATCCGTCTCAACAATGGTTCCAACGGCCAGATCGGGTACAAGATGGGTGATCCGCCCTTGAACCTGAGCGACGGCAATCCAATCCCGCGCGGCCTCGACACGTCCATATCCCGTTGCCGTCGCTTGTAGCGCGCGAGGCTGCAAGGTCATCGCCCGGACCGCCAGTGGCGGCTTCTCCACAACTGACGACGGGGCTGTGTCCTGTTTGTTAAGCCAGACGAACCCGATAACCGCGGCAACCAGTGGTGGTAGAATTAGAAGTGGGCGGAAATTCATCGAATAAGTCCTTTTAACGGGGGGCGGTCGAAACGGCTTTTTTGTTATTCCACTTTCAAGATCTATCTGAACCAGAGGTAATGAAAAGTGCCGAATGGTCACACATGTATTGCGGGTGAGGTCTCTCTGTTCGGTGCCGCCATCAAGACAATCCTGCGCGGTTGTTCCTTGTACGGGGAGGGAGTCAATTTCCGTCGCATAAAGAAGGAATGAATTGCAATAAGTTTGATGGTGCCATCTTAACGCATTGAATTAAAATTGAAATTTTGTTTGGGTGGTTTGTGGGGATTTATGAAATTGGGATCATGGTATTCGCTGAAGCACCTTAAGGGGTGGGCGCCTGTATTCCGCCAATTAGAGGCCGGAGGATCGGGTTCACCTCCGAATTGGTGTCACACTGTTTGCCGCCGGTGGAATAACACATTGTCAAAATAGAATAGAATACCTACCAGAACCGCCGTTTGATGATGTCATCATCACATTTCAATGTCTTTGACAGGCGTTCTGATCGTGCAAAACTGCGTGAAAATGGAAAACCTTTCATTTGTCGACGTCTTCAGCGACTGTGAAGCAGATGACATCGAAAGCGGGGCAATATGTCGGCAACCTTACTGTTTTCCATATTGAATGTGTTGGGTATTTTTGTATTTGGGCTGAGCGGTGCGATGGTTGCGATCAGACGCAATTTCGACGTTTTCGGCATTCTTGTACTTGCGATCGCAACCGGGGTCGCTGGCGGGATCATTCGTGACGTGTTGCTGGGTGCGGTCCCACCAGAGGCGTTGCGCACGTTTTGGCCAATGGCGATTGCAGCCGTGGCTGGGCTTTGTGCGTTTTTCTTTACGTCGCTGATCGAGCGTTTCAAGAGGCCTGTGATGCTGTTGGATGCGATCGGCCTTGGTGTCTTTGCAGTGGCAGGGTGCCGAAAAGCGCTGGTTCTTGGGGTGGACCCGCCGGGCGCGATCCTTTTGGGGGTGATGACCGCAATTGGCGGGGGGGTATTGCGTGATATTATGGCCGCCGAAGTCCCGCGCGTGTTGCACGAGGACGTCTATGCGCTGGCTGCCTTTGCCGGAGCGACAACCTATGCCAGTTGCCTGTGGTTAGGGATTGCGGAAACCCCCGCAGCGTCTGGGGCCGTCTTGCTGGCTGTGGGGTTGCGGCTTGCCAGCGTACGCTTTGGCTGGACGCTGCCACGCCCGCCAAGTTCTTGAAGTAGCGGCCCTGAGTCCATTTTCTTGGGACAGCTGCGCAGGGCAAGCGCCAGCCAAGACCAATCGCGTGGCTTCGACATGCTCTGCTGGGCAAAGGTTACCGTGCTCCGCCGGATGCTGTCGACTTGCCTGTCAGGTTAGCGAAAGGCGCACCGAGGGATGGGTTCGATTGTTTTTGCTTCTCATAGGCTGCTCGCGTGAGTGAAATGGTTTTCCCAGTCGAGAAACAGCGGGCATCCACGCCATATTTCGCGGCTTCGCGACGGATCATTTCGCCACGCCGTTCCTCCCAGTGTTTTTGGTGCTCAAGCAGGTTATCGAACTGGTCGTTCATGTCTGAGAACAGCCACTTTGAATATCGGTCCTTGATCTTCCAGGTCACTTCGGGGCCGACCGAAAGTTTGTTACCGGCAACCTCGAACGACACCGCATCCGCGGCCGTGCCAAAATAGAAGTCGAAATCTGCCAACGTGTTTTCGAAGAACCTGACAACACTATATTCTGACTCTTTTTGCCATTCCCCGTCATAGTAGTCTGCTGCCGACTTTGACGGGTCCAAATCGATGCCGAATTTTGCTTCGAGCTTGCCATCCCAAGCAAATCCCACTCGATAGCCCTTGGGCTTGATCCCTGCGATTGCATCGTCTTGGTCGGATGGATCAAAGGTGATTGCCGCCTCAAAATTCGGCTTTTTCCATTTGATCCAATCCTGAAAATCTGTGTCGCTTTCTTGGAGCTCGGGCATCTTCATAACGAATTCGGAAATATAGGGGTTGCCGTTTTTGTCCGTGGATATCCCAACTTCGGCGACATCCATATCGATCCGTAAGTCCTGTTCATCGCCAAACGGAATGATCTGTGGAGCGCTGGCCAAGGCCTTGGCGAGCGATGCCAAAATCTTCTGTTGGGTTGCTTGGCTCAGATGCATATTCTCTAGTTTTTCCTGCATCTGAGGTGAAATTGCATAGATTTTCCGCTCAGGTGGAATGGGGTCTTTTGCCTTCTCAATAGGAGGAAGCCCGGCCAGCGCGCGCTGAGCTTTGCAATCCGGGGCTGCTTCTTTGGCGGGCTTGGGGCGCATGACAACGGGATTTCCGGTGAGCGCCTTGCGGTTGGCGCGATCTGCAAGTGCGCTGAGGATGTTGTCCATGGGGTTTCCCCCCTCGAGTCCTTCGATTTTTCCACAGTTTTCAAAGATTTGCGGATCACTTGGCAGATCATGGCGACCGCATCCATACCCCGACACAATGCAGGGTGGGCCGGGATGTTGGCAGGAATATCGCGGGTCATAGGTGCCAATCGTATCGGGATGATAGAACTGGCTGGTGCCGGGTTGTCCGTAATTTGCCGAGCGACAGACACAATCGTAAAAGGCTTGCGGCAGCTTGAGCCCAAGCGCCTGTAAAACCAGAATTTGCCGATCATGCGGCAGGCCCGTCCAGCGGCTGATGGCATGGGTGTCTTTGGCGTTGCGCTCGGACTGAACCGCAGAGTCATCTGGAAATATCACGGGAGCTTGCGCCGCAAGAGGTGTTGCAATGGCATACCCAAGGGCAATTGCGAGACCGAAAATGGAAATTTTAGTGTTATATTTTAGTGCTTTATATTGCATGATTAATTTCCCATTATCCCGATGGCCAATTCGTCAGCGAACGCGTCGGCATCAAATGTTTCATCATCGACAAGCAGCCAGCGATCTTGGGCTGTCATGTTGGCGGGCGTAATCCAGCCGCCTGTGACTTTGGCCAGCGTCAGGGCCTGTTCTGAAGGTCGGGTGCGCTGCCCTGGTTCAAACATCAGGCGATAGGCCCCCCCGCGCTGGACCCGCGAGGTTGTGATGGCATGCGTCAGGGTGTCGCCGAACTTCAGGCCAGCCGCGCCGTCGCCAAGGACCAACGACAGCATCCCATCCCAAGTCGCGAGCCAGTCGGCCTGAAACGTGCGCTCAAGATGCGAATAATACATATGTCCCGAGTACATCCGCACGCGCAGCCCGCCATTGTTTGGGCCATAGGTCAAACGCTCAAGCTCGATCGCCACAGACGCGGTATCGTATGGATTGTCAGGGTTTTCGGTTAAGTAAATCCAGCCACCAAGGTTTTGCTCGGAAGGATCCAGTTGAATATCGAGCCGATACGGCGTGCGTTGGACACGTTCATCAAGGGTAATGATCTTTTCGGTGCTGGCCAGTGCGATCTTGTTATTGTTGGGGGGATTTTCCCGCCGTGCCAACACAAGTCCAGCATCAGTTATGCGGGCCAAGTCTTGGAAAATAGCATTCCCGCGAGATATTTTCTGCCAAGACGCATCAAGTGTGCCGTCAAACAGCACCGTCTGTGCCAGAGGTGCTACACCTGCGGCGGGGGCTGCGGGTGGCATCGCGGGGGCAGGGGTGTGTTTCAGATCAATACCATGCAGGCCAAGGCTTGCGTTCCCTTGTTTTGATGCCATCGCATAGGTCCAAATACGAAGACCCGCACCATCGATAAGCTGCGTCCATGGCACGACGCCAGACGGCAACCCCACACCGTCGATGGCGACGCCTTTTGGGGTCAGCACAATGTCAAATTGATTAGGAACTTGAGACAGACCTTCGGCAATCAATGCACCATCGTGTCCGCGCACTTCGGTGCGAAATGTGAACGTCCCGTCGTCCTGCCGCCGCCAACTGGCAACCCACGCGCCATTGCTCAACATATTGTGGTACAGGCCAAAGGCTTGTTGCAGGCCCACCTCGAAATCGTTGGTTATAGCGCCGTCAATTGTGACCGTAAGTCTGGTTTCAGCGCCTTCATGAAAGGTGTCGAGCCAAATAACGGGTTCGGGGGTATAAATGCCCAGATACTTGGCGCCGGTATCGTCTTGTGGCCAGCCAATTTTCAGAGTGCCACCTTGTAAATATGCGCGAGATCGAAACAGATTTTCCGCGTTTTGCAGAGGTACCCAGTTCGGACTTACCTGACGGCCATCAAACAGTGCCACGTTCCGTGCTCCGACCTTATCCGGATCGGGGGTGTCTGGCGTCGGGGCGATTGTTGCGGTGATGTCCTTGATCACAAGATCAAAACCGGTGTTCTTTCGAGGCACCTGACCATAGACGGCCAACGACCAAGGGCCTTTTGACATGGGTTTTCCAATATCCCACAGCGCCAAAACATTTGACTCTGCGTCGCGGAGTTCAAACACGTCATCCGATCGCAGAATGAACCGTACGGTGGTGTCATTTGCGGGCCACAGAAACGAAAGCCGCGCCGTTTGCGAGATGTTTTTTGCCGAGGCCGAGAGCACGCCAAGGTCACCGCTTTTGACGAGATGAAAGCGCAACAGATAGCTTTCATACGGATCTGTTGTGTCTTTCTCGGGATTCAGCATCGCAATGGTCAGGCTGTTGGAGGCGTCCGCATCCATGAGAACAGAGATTTCAAGGCTGGTTTTCTCGCCGTTCTCGGGGAGTTCGAACGCGCGTCCACGATAGATCAGACCTGTTTTGGCCCATCCTTTATCGTCGGGAATGCTGATGTGCATACCCCCATGTCCAAGATTGGTGTGCAGGTCGAAATCACCGCCTTCAAAGGCGAAAGGCTCCCAATCAGCCAGAGAGTGACCATCGAAAATCTGGACCGGACCTAGTACGGCACGCATGTCATCCGGTGAGGATGTGGCATCTTTGGGGGATGGCAAAGGTTCAGGCGCGGACAACTCTGTCACCTCAAGGCTGAGCGAGTTGTCGTCCTCGAGCGTCAACGTCAGCAAAAGTTGATCCTGAATGGCCAGAAACGAAAAATCCGAATTGTCGTTGGCCTGAAACGTTTCAATGTACAGCGGGTAAAAATAGTCCGACGTTTGGCCTTGAGGGTCATAGGGGAAGTCTGCGGCAAAAATCGGATGTGCCCCGTTCATACAGGTCGCCAAAAACCGCGGCTCGGCGTTGGCTGTCTTCATCACAGTCAGTGCTGAACGCGAGGAGCCTACGAGCGTTTCAAGGATGCATTCGCTTTGAAAATGGGTTTCCAGCTGCGCGAGCCATTGTTCGCCCAAGGACTCTTTCGATGATTTGGACGGCAGTTTGATTTTGGGGGACAATACCGGTGAAGTCGCCGGTGACGTTGCCGAAGATGGCGGGGCTCCAAAGCGAAATCCTGTGGCGATGGCCGCCAGTTGATCTTGCCGGTCTTGGGTGGCGTCAGTGGGGCGAATAGTGACGATCACATAGGCGTTTTCGGTATCCCCCCCTTGATAGACCCAGACCCTGCCACGAGTATAAGGCATCGCAATATTGCTGATGGAGTAAATCTTCGAGACTGTTTCGACAGCGTGGGCCGAAGATTGACCAATTTCAGGGTAGGCTTCGTCTTCGATTGATTTGATGATCAGGGAATCCCGATACAACAAACCAAGCGCCATATCGGTTGCGGATCGCGCATCTTGCCCCCGCGCTGCAATCACCAAGACCATCGCATCCTGTTCAGGGGCCACCAACGCGACTTGGCTTAGGCCATTGCCTTGCGCGGTATGTGTTTCCCACCCAACAGGGTGCGGCACCGAAAAATCAGTATCCGCGTCATAATAATGGGTGACCGGTGCGGATGTGGTTTGATGGGGGGGCGCGTCTTGCTTGGGGCTTGGTGGGGCAGGGGTGGCCTTGGGGGCGGTAGCAGAAGATTTCTCGCCAGAACTGAAGGGGGTTCTGCTGTTGGGTTGAACTTTTTGCCCGTCAAAGAAAAACCGACCCGTGAGCATGTCCATCATTTTCTCGTGGTTGGTGATGGTCAGGCTCATTGGCGCAATCAGTTGGAACAACAAGACCTCGCCGTCGCTGTTTTTGTCTTCGGGGAACGCGATGGTCAGATAGCGTTCGGTTTCAGTTTCTATATGGATGAGCAGCGCGGTTTTCCCTGCCAATGTGAGGGTCCGGTGCGAGACGATGTCATCGTATCCAAGCAACGGTTCGTCAGGAAACCACCAGTTCACCCAGAGAGAAAACGTACCGTCTGGGCTGGCAAAATCATATTCAACATCGCGTTGGCTATACGTGATTTCCCAATCTTGCGGCGTGGAAAAGGTTATATGTGGCAGCTCATAGTCCTGCCAGCCCTGCGCGTGGGCGCTGGTTGTCATGGGGACTGCCCACAAGCAAAGGAGAGCAAAGATGATCCCACAAAGTTTTCCAATTTTCTGCATCTTTTACGCCTCGCCAATCGTTTTATGATGTCGTTTGGAAGGGGCCAGATGTGACAGGCCGCGTCCGATTTTTATGTCGCGCGCAATCATGTGTGCCATGAGGGTTTGTGTGTTGGTTTCAAAACCGTCTGTTGAAATTACAAATGGTTTCTGCCCCTTGCGCTCCAGAGATATCCCCGAGCTCTCACGCGCCAAAACAATCGCGCCAGCTTGCGTGTAATGGCCCATTGAGATCAAAATTGGAGTCAAACGGCGCATCCAACGCGGCAAATCTCGCTTCCAAGGAGACACTCCGAGTATGTCATCCCAGATGATGTCGTATTTCGCCACCCCGGTATCGATGCTCAGATGGGCTGGTGTGACTACGAAATTCAGGCACTCATACCGCCAGCCGATGACCGTAAATGATGCCATGCAAAGCCCCATCGGCCAGACAAGCCATGCCATTGGGTGTACCCAGTCGGATGTTCCCATGGACGGGGCAGCCCAAACCGGAAGGGCGCACATAATGCTGCCAAAAATAAGCCCAAGCCAATCGGGCAGCACGACTGCGCTGACACGATCATAGCTCAGACTTCCTGCTGGCCTTGCGGGGCGGGGTGCCCAAAAATAGACAACCACCGATCCGACGATCAGCGCGCTGGCGCTCCACCATCCAAATCGCGGTATCGCCAGCAAAGCGAGCAACAAAATTGCAAAGGTAAGCGCTCGTATGAGAAAGAGATATTTGCCTCGAGAAGTCATCGACTGAAAAGCCTCCTGATAGGTCCCTTGGTGCAATAATTTTAGCAGAAAACGGCCAGTACATGCGTTGACGCAGATCAGAGTCCGTGGATATCCAAAGCCCGCCGAGGCGGTGGGATGTGTGAATGAGGCGGGGTGGGGGGCGTGACTTCGTGATCGTGCCTCGTCACTTTTGACACTGAGAAAACTGGCAGCACGGTCAGCTGCGGCAAAACGTATTTGATTTGTTTCAAATCATTGACCATGGCGCGGGTAACACGCATTTTCACGACATGGATTTCCTGTCACGTATCACCCGCCTGCCGCATGCGTTCGACCCCGAGCGCGCAACTGACACATTGGCCTTTGTGCCGTCTCTCGAGGGGGACCTGGCAGCGCTGGTGTATGGCACCGGCGGATGCAGCCCGTATCTTAAGACGCTTGTGGAAAAAGAACGTGTTTGGCTGCCCGAGGCGCTGCAAGACCCCGAATTGGCGATTGAGACGTTGTTTCAAGAGTTAAAGCAGGTCGCGCCAGATCAGTTGGGCGCTGCACTTCGGATGGGCAAGCGTCGCGTTGCGTTGCTGACAGGGTTGGCGGATATTGCAGGTGTGTGGCCGCTGGAAACCGTGACTGGCACATTGACGGATTTTGCAGATTTGGCCAGTGATCTGGCGCTCAAGGCCGCGATTGCACATGAAATCCGCCGCAAGAAGCTGCCGGGTCAAACCGAGGATGATGTGGCCACTGCGGGTGGGATGGTATCGATTGCCATGGGCAAGATGGGCGCGCACGAGCTAAATTATAGCTCAGATATCGATCTGATTTGCCTGTTTGACGAAACACGGTTTGATCCGTCAGATTACCACGATGCACGCGCCAGCTTTATTCGGGCAACACGTAAAATGTCCGCAATGCTGAATGATCTGACCGGCGATGGCTATGTCTTTCGGACCGATCTTAGATTGCGGCCTGATCCTGCGGTGACGCCTGTGTGTTTGGCCATGGAAGCGGCCGAACGCTATTACGAGAGCCTTGGGCGCACATGGGAACGGGCAGCCTATATCAAGGCGCGCCCGTCGGCAGGTGATCTTGAGGCCGGAGCGCGGTTTCTCAAGACGTTGACACCGTTTGTGTGGCGCAAGCATCTGGATTTCGCGGCCATTCAGGATGCGCACGATATGCGATTGCGCATTCGCGAGCACAAAGGTCTGGGAGGGGCTATGGCCCTTGAAGGACATAATATGAAGCTGGGACGCGGCGGAATTCGCGAGATCGAATTTTTCACACAAACCCGCCAGATTATCGCTGGCGGCAGGGATCCGTATTTGCGAGATCGACGCACCGTGCCTGCCTTGGGCCATTTGGCGGAAAAGGGCTGGATCCCAAAAGATGTCGCAGATGTTTTGGCGAGCCACTATCGAGCGCACCGCGAGGTTGAGCACCGCATTCAGATGATCAACGACGCCCAGACCCATATCATGCCAAAATCTGATGAAGGCGTGCAGCGCATCGCATGTTTGATGGGGCAAGACGTCGAAACATTGCGCAAGGATGTGATTGGCCGGCTCACCGAGGTGCATGACCTCACCGAAGGGTTCTTTGCCCCTGACGAAGGGAAATCTGAACGGGATCACGCGTTTGACCCTGAAATCATGGGACGTTGGCACAGCTATCCCGCGCTGCGCAGTGAACGCGCAGTCAAAATTTTCAATCGCTTGCGACCGGAAATTCTGGATCGACTAAGCCACACGCCCCACCCCGATCAGGCGCTGGTGGCTTTGGACGGGTTCTTGGCAGGTTTGCCCGCCGGGGTTCAGCTGTTTTCGCTATTTGAAGCCAACACCCAGTTGGTGGATTTGTTGGTTGATATCGTGGGCACGGCCCCTGCGTTGGCGCGGCATCTGTCGCGGAACTCTGGGGTGTTTGATGCGGTGATTGGCGGATCGTTCTTTACGCCGTGGCCCGGTGCAGAAGGATTGACTGCGGAGCTTGCTGAAATTCTTGCGGCAGAACCGGATTACGAGCGCAAATTGGACACGGCACGTCGCTGGGCAAAAGAATGGCATTTCCGCGTGGGCGTGCATCACTTGCGCGGTATTGTGACCGCCGCCGAAGCTGGCGCCCATTATGCAGATTTGGCAAGTGCCGCCTTAGGGGCGCTCTGGCCCGAAGTCGCGGCAGCCTTTGCGCAAAAGCATGGACCGATGCCCGGACGTGGCGCGATGGTTCTGGGCATGGGGTCTTTGGGGGCAGGGCGATTGAACGCGGCCTCGGATCTTGATGTGATCGTGATATATGATGCGGACGGGGTCGATGCTTCGGAAGGGCGTCGCCCATTGGCCGCACGCGCGTATTATGCGCGCCTGACCCAAGCCATGGTCACGGCCGTCACCGCCCAGATGCCGCAAGGGCGTCTCTATGAAATTGACATGCGGCTGCGCCCGTCCGGCACACAAGGTCCCGTTGCTACGTCGGTGGCCTCGTTCAAGGATTACCAACAAAATCAAGCGTGGACGTGGGAGCATCTGGCGCTGACGCGGGCGCGACCCATTGTAGGGGATGCGGGGTTAATGGCGGAAATCGAAGCGTTTCGCGCAGAGATTTTGCAGGTCCAGCCAGACGAGGCCAAAATCCGCACTGATGTGGCCGAAATGCGCGAAAAGATTGCGGCGGCCAAACCCTCCAAAGGCCCATGGGATGCCAAAATTGGCAAAGGGCGGATGCAAGATATCGAGCTATTGTCGCAAACGTCGGCGTTGTTGTCTGGCTGTGTGGCGCGTGACGTTGCTTCGGGTCTTGCGGCGGGTGTCGGTATCGGGTGGTTGAATGCCGCAGATCAAAGCGCGTTGTTGGCAGCATATGATTTGTTCTGGACAGTACAAGCCGGTTCAAAATTGCTGAGTGAACACGTTCTGACTCCTGACACGATCGGGGAAGGCGGTGCCGCGATGCTGTTGCGTGAAACACCTTTTGATACGATCGCGCACTTGCAGGGCGAACTGGAACGGCAGACCGAAATTGCTCGCGCAATTGTTGACGCGTCCCTGACGCACCCGCTGGAGGCACAATAATGACTGATCAGGTTTGGGATCCCAAGGGACTTATTCGCGAGTCATATAACATAGACGGTATCGATGACTCGCAATGTCGCTCGATCTTTTTGGATTGGGCGCTGGGGGTACCGCTTGATAGTGATCCGCACGAATTGATTCGGGATTTGCTGGAAAAATATCGCCCCGATCACCCACATCACCCGATGACGGATGTGCTGCGACATGGCCTGTTTAGCGACCAAAATCCAAAACGGCGTGGCGGATGGCGGTCACGCAAAAGGCCATAACTCTAAGAAAATAAGGGATCTAGCCCGGTAAATGGGGTGAAATTCCTCTGAATTGAACAAGATTTGACGCATTCTTGCCCCAATTCAGGATCAAATTGTCCAAGACGCTAACGGACCTGGGGTCCAAGGAGTAATGGACATGAAACGTGTTCGATTGACAGCATTGATGATGATTTTGGGCTTGGGCGTTTCCGCCTGTGCCACTGTGGATACAGCTTCACGGAATACCCCGATGGAGCAAATGCCAACCGAAATGGTTGCGCCTGCACCGTCTTTCCAACTGGCCGGGTATGATGTGAATGTCCCTCTGAGCTTGGAAGTTTCCGAGGCCAACAGCTATTATCCCGGTGGGGATATTGTGTGGCGCGGTGATCCCTATGGAAACCGTTACGAACAAATCGGCGCGATTTTCGAAGATGCGATCCAAGTTGGCGCAAGCCCACTGCAGGGCGCGTTGCCCGTGATGGTCGAAATCGAACTTAAGCGTTTCCACGCTTTGACCGAAAAAACGCGTTATTCTGTTGGTGGCATCCATTCGATCGAATTTGTGATGACGATCCGTGATCCGCAAACCGGCGCGGTGATCCGTGGTCCACGCGAAATCAAAGCAGATTTGGAAGGGTATGGCGGGTCCAAGGCTATTCAAGCCGAGGCACGCGGCCTGACACAGAAATATCGCATCACACAGCATTTGGCCCGTGTGATCCGCGAAGAGATGACTTTGGCAACTGGATGGGTTCCCCCGAAAAAGGGCGTGACAGCACGGATTGTGCCTTTGGAACCTGTAAAGCCAATCTGATCTTTCCATGATCCGCAGAAAGCTATAGGAGGACGGCATGATGCCGTCCTCTTTTCCCGTTGTTCGCCTTAAACCAAAAGCCAATGCGCGCGCTGTGCGCCATGGGTTCCCTTGGGTTTATGATAATGAAATCGTCACAGATCGCCGATCCCGCGCTCTGAGTCCCGGAACGTTAGCCGTTCTTGAAGATTCGGAACGTACTCCAATGGGGGTGGTTGCGA
This sequence comes from Shimia litoralis, assembly GCF_005518135.1. Lineage (GTDB taxonomy): Bacteria > Pseudomonadota > Alphaproteobacteria > Rhodobacterales > Rhodobacteraceae > Shimia_E > Shimia_E litoralis. Next base: position 21,631 of record NZ_SULI01000010.1, read on the forward strand.
CCAATCCGAATTCCCGCATTTTTTGCCGGATGATTGACCGCGACCCGACGGCCCAGATTGATCAGGCGTGGTTTACCGCCAAACTGGCCCGCGCGCTGGAGATGCGTGCGCGGCTTTATGATCAGCCATTTTATCGCCTGATCCATGCCGAAGCTGATGGCTTGCCTGGTGTCGTGATTGACCGGTTTGGGGATGTGGCTGTGGTACAGCCCAACGCCGCATGGGCGGATGTGTTGCTCGAGCCATTGGTGGCGGCCTTGGTCGAAGTCACCGGCGTGAGCACGGTTCTTAAGAATAGCGCAGGCCGCGCGCGCAGCCTTGAAGGGCTGGAGGATGACAGTGGTGTGGTCGTTGGCACGGCACCCAGCGCGCCTGTTTCGGTGGTCATGAACGGCGCGACGTATCTGGCCGATTTGACGGGTGGTCAAAAAACCGGTCTGTATTTTGACCAGCGGATGAACCAACGGTTCGCAGCGTCTCTTTGCAAAGAGGCCAAAGTGCTTGATGTGTTCTCGCATGTTGGGGGCTTTTCTCTGGCCAGTCTCGCTGCTGGTGCGACAAGCGCGTTGGCGGTTGATGGATCAGCGGCCGCGTTGTCATTGGCCGAGCAGGGCGCCGAGCAGGGCGGAGTTTCGGACCGTTTTGCAACCCGCAAAGGCGACGCATTTGATGTGCTCACAGCTTTGGCAGAAGAAGGGGAAACCTTTGACGTTGTCATCTGTGATCCTCCTGCCTTTGCACCATCAAAGCCCGCGCTCGAAAAAGGGTTGCGTGCGTATGAACGGATTGCCCGACTTGCGGCGCCGTTGGTCCGCGAAGGCGGATATCTTGGCCTGTGTTCATGTTCGCATGCGGCGGATTTGGCACGGTTTCGTGGCGCGTCCACGCGGGGGATCGGACGGGCAGGGCGCCATGCGCAGTTGATCCATACTGGCTATGCTGGGCCTGATCATCCCTTGATGCCTCAGCTTGCCGAAAGCGGATATCTCAAAGCATTGTTCTATCGCCTGTGACGCGGGCACTGCTTGATACCTGTGTGATGTACCCAACAGTGATGCGTGAAATCCTGTTGGGCGTGGCCAAGGCAGGGGCGTTTGCGCCGCTTTGGTCCGACCGCATTCTTGAAGAATGGGCGCGTGCCGCACGTAAACTGGGCCCGACAGGCGAACCCCAAGCGCGTGCAGAAATCGCGTTGGTGCGGGGGGATTGGCCCAATGCGTCGGTCACATGGAAGCCCTCTTTGGAAGACCGGCTATATTTGCCTGATCCGGCTGACGTGCATGTTCTGGCAGCGGCGATTTCCGGGTCGGCGGATGTGATCATCACCATGAACGCCAAAGACTTCCCACGCCAGACTTTGGCCGAAGAAGGTCTTGATCGCGCCGATCCTGATGCCTTCTTGCGAGAGATTTGGGGGCGTCATCCAGACTTGGTGGGGGATGTCGCCGAAGCTGTCCGTCAAGAGGCCGAACGCCTGTCTGGCGACACGTGGGATCTCCGAAAGCTGCTCAAAAAGGCGCGTTTGCCACGACTTGCCAAGGCTTTGGCTTAGTCAACACGTCTGGTCTCAACGGCACGCGACAGTGGGAGCGGGTGCTAAAGTCAGGTGCCGGACACACCCCATTTTTTCTCAAGGGCTTCTATGGCGAGGATGCGTTGTGGTGTTTTGGGATGGCTTAACAACCATGCCGGCGTCGTGCCTCCACGCGATTTGGTCAAGGCTTCCAGTTTTTCAAACAGCGACTTTTGGGCAGATGTCCCAATGCCGGATTTTGACAACAAAGCAGCAGCATAGGCATCTGCTTCGTATTCGTCGCTGCGTGACAGCCGTGCCGCCAAGGTGGATGTGGCCAAATTTGCGATCATGACGCCAATACCTGGCAAAAATCGCCCCAAGACCATGGCCAATGCAGTTCGCAGTGCATTTTGACCGGAAAAATCAATCATCCGACGTCGGGAATGCCCCAAGGCAACGTGGCCAAGTTCATGTGCAATCACGCTGGCCAGTTCTTCGGCAGATACATTGCCCGCCCGATATTGTTCATAAAATCCGCGGGTAATGAAGATACGCCCATCTGGCGCGGCAAGGCCGTTGACGGGTTCAATCTCAAAAATATGCACGCGAATGCGGGGCAGGTCGAGCGCTTGCGCCATTTTGCGAATAAGCGGCACAAGCGCCGGATCAGCCAGTTCTGTCGAACGGCTGTCGAGATCTCGAGAGGTACGCCACGCGGAAAAGCGATAGACAACCACAGCATAGATTAGGGCCAACAGGATTGGGGTAAAGCGCAACATGTCAAAGATATGGGGGTATCGCCCACAAAGGGCAAGCCACGGTTTGGTCTAGCATTGGATCAAATCGGGGGCATGTCGTGACAATCGTTCAGTCCCGTCGCGAGTGACCAGCACAGAATGCCCAAGGCACATGGCCCGCCCAGAGTCCTGATCCATCAGGATCATATGTAAAAAGAACACCTGATTTTCCTGCATAACGGTCGGGTTGTTCTCATAAAACATTGGGAAATCCACCCAGATTGGCGCATAGACGGCCCCCATGCCATAGCCACAGGCATTCAGCCGCGCATGATGCAGACCATGTGCATCAAACACTCGAGCATGTGCGGCATAGACGTCTCCCATTGGTGCGCCGGGCTTTATGGCCTCTTCACAGGCCAACAGGGCCTCGTGGGCGGCGGCATGCATGCGGATATGTGCCTCATGCGGTTGGCCAATGATCAATGTTTGCATCATTGCCGCATGATACCGTGCAAATGCGCCCGACCATTCAAGGGTCAACTGATCCTGCGCGTCCAAGTGGCGTCTGCCAGATGCCGACCGACACAACAGCGCCCCGTCGCCAGATCCGATGATGAACTCATTTCCAGCGTAATCGCCTCCTGCGTCCAAAACCGCAGCCTGCATCGCCCCAAGGATTTGGCCCTCAAAAGCGCCTGCGTGCGTGTGCGCCAGTGCCGCATCGAGAGCATCATCCGACAACGCAGCAGCCCTGCGATGCATGTCGACTTCGGCTTGTGATTTGTGGCGGCGTAATTCGGGAAACAGGTCCGAGTGATCCTGCAAATTGGGCGAGGCGGTCCGCAAGCGGTGTCCCCAATAATCTGTCAGGCCTGCTGTCCGCGACTCAAAGCCCAAGCGATTGGGGGCGACGCCCAATTCGGCCAGAAGGGCCATCAGCCGGGCCACAGGATCTACGCCCTCGATGTCTACCCAGATGTGTATGTGGTCCGCCGAAAGGGTCGAGGTCTGAAGCGCCTGCAAACGATCCGGCGCACGCGTCAGAAGATGGATATCTCCTTGCGCGGTCAAGATCATACATTGGAACATGGCAAACCCGAATGTGTCATATCCGGTAAGCCAATATTGACTTTCGGGTGCAAACATCAAAATGGCATCCAGTGCCGCGTCAGAGACAGCGGCGACCGCCCGGTTCTGGCGCATATTGTATTCTTGTGTGGAAAAATGTCGGGGCATGGTGCTGTCCTGAATTATGTCTACACCACCCAAGAGCGTCCCAACGAAAAAATCAACCAGTGACCTCCCATCCTACAATCCTTGCAGGCGTCAGCGCGCGCTGCCACGCGAGCGCGCCAGACATGGGTGTGGACACATGCAGAGTGCGTTTACCGGGTGAGGTCTTTCATACCTGCCTCGATCCCCTTTAGGGTCATTGGCACCATGCGGTCCTCGAAAATTTCCCGGATCATCGAGATAGAATGCGTATGTTCCCAATATTGTTCCGGCAGCGGATTGATCCAAAGGTTCGAGGGCCATTGCGCGCGGGCGCGATCAAGCCAGACTTGGCCCGCTTCTTGGTTCCAATGTTCGTTAGCCCCACCCGGATATGCGATCTCGTAAGGAGACATCGAAGCGTCACCGACGAAAATGCACTTATAATCAGGCCCATAGGTGCGCATGATTTCGTGCGTTGGAATCTGTTCCTGCCAACGACGCGAGTTGTCGCGCCAGACGCCTTCGTACAAACAGTTATGAAAATAGAAGTACTCAAGGTGTTTGAATTCTGTGCGCGCGGCGCTGAACAATTCTTCTACGACGCGAATATGCGGGTCCATTGAGCCGCCAACGTCTAGAAACAACAGTACTTTTACGGCATTCCGGCGCTCTGGTCTGGTTTTGACGTCCAGATATCCGTGTTCGGCAGTGGCCCGAATTGTGCCGTCCAGATCCAATTCGTCTGCCGCGCCATCACGTGCCCACCTGCGCAGCCGCTTGAGAGCCACCTTAATGTTGCGTGTGCCAAGTTCGATCGTGTCATCGAGGTTTTTGAATTCGCGTTTGTCCCAGACCTTGACCGCGCGCTGGTGTCGGCTTTCTTTTTGGCCGATCCGCACGCCTTCGGGGTTATACCCATACGCTCCAAACGGCGATGTACCTGCGGTGCCAATCCATTTGTTACCGCCTTGGTGGCGCCCTTCTTGATCTTTCAGGCGCTCTTTGAGCGTTTCCATCAGTTTGTCAAAACCACCAAGCGCGTCAATGTCGGCCATCTCTTCCGGGCTCAGGTGTTTTTCGGCCATCTTGCGCAGCCATTCTTCGGGGATGTCCACCGCGTTCAGCACGTCTTGCATGCTGATCTGGTCCAAGCCTTTGAACGTTGCGGCAAATGCACGATCAAATTTGTCGATGTTGCGCTCGTCTTTCACCATCACCGTGCGGGCGAGGTAATAGAAGGCTTCGATGTCATAGGTGACAAGGCCAGCTTTGACACCCTCTAGAAAGCTGAGGTACTCGCGCAGAGAGACGGGCACACCACCATCTCTGAGGTTTTCGAAGAACGGCAGAAACATAAGATCAGATCGCCATACGGTGGATGACAAGCGTGATAAACATGCCAACGAGAGCAAAAATCAAAGCATAAACAACGGCATATTGCAGGATGTCTAATCCCTTACCCTTGCGCCGCTTGGCGGTGAGACCACCGAGAATGGCACCAATCAGGCCACCGAACAGTACAAACATCTGACTTAGTATCTCCCTTTCAGCGGACTAAGCGCCGAAATTTCGCGAATTTTTGCGCGCACGGCCCAGTCCGGGCCAAATCCGTACCGCGCCCAGCCAAGACTGTCCAGACGGGTATCAGCCGCTTCTTGAGGGCGATTCACCAATTCCAGCGCTTCAGCACGCAGAAGCATCAGACTCGAGAGCAGGGCGGCGTTCTCATATTTCGCTGCGGTCGCAAGCTGCGGGTTGATCAAATTCAGGGCTTCTTGGCCGCGTCCCGCCGAAATGGCGTGGGCAGAAAGCTGGGTGGCAACAAAGGCGCGGTGTGGTCCGGCCAAGGGGGTTTGGCGAAATACGCGGTCTGCATACAAAAACTGTGTATGGGCTTGGGCCGAGTCATAAGATTGCAGTAGCCGCCCCATGGCATAATGGCTGAACCCAAGCCGATGGTCGCGCCAACCTTGTTGCTTGGCAATCTTTAGGGCGCGTGCTGCGGCATTCCTGCGTTCAGCCGCGCCGGATCCGGGGCCAAGCGCTGTTTGGACCGCATCAATCCATGTACGAGGTGTGGCAGGGAGTGGGTTGGAACTTAGCCGGCCGCCGCGCGGATTGATCAACGACAGGATTAACGGGAGACGCTGTGCAACTTGATTACGAGTCATGCCATTGGCCAGCGCGGGGTCATAATACGCCCGCAGCACAGTCATATCAAATCCGGTTAAAACCGAATGCACATCATCATCATTAAAGACACTGTCCGAGAGACGATACAGGTCGTTCAATGGACCCAATGCTTGGGCCAGTTCCTCGTGAAGGCAGTTGCGCACTTCTTGTGGGCTGGTGTCATTGGGCAAGAAAATCGCGAGGGTTTCGCGTTTTTTGAGCTGACCCCAGTCTGATTTTGCTGTGCGGCGCGACCCACGATACTGAGACAGGCTGGTGATGTTCGGGGCGACAAAACATGCCGCTTGCGGCAGGGCGCGGCTGATTTGGGAACGTGTGACGACTTCAATGGTGATGTTGGCGTCTTTTGCGCGTGTCTGGGTAATGTCGATACGGGCTTCGTTGCGCAAGCGATATAGCAAACGCGACAAATCTGCGCTGAGGGTGGCGGGTGGTTTGCCAGTCACACGTACGGTGATCGGACCCTCAAACCGGGTCATTGCTGGCAAGGATCGCCCGCTTTCCAGCTTAAAACTCAGATCCAGAAAGTCGCGAGCTATATCGCGATTGGACCGTGTGGGGGCGCTGGGTTGGGGGACTGCGAACACCTTCATCGGCGGCAACGATGTATCAGATATCTTGCCACGGGTCGGAGTTTCGCCGTCAGGTGTCGGCATACAGGCGCTTAGGGCCAAGCACAGAGGGATAAGGGTTCTACGTATCAAGGTCTTTGGTACTTAATAAATGGAGTTAAGACCCCGATGCGGTCATAAAGTTTGCGCGCAGGGGCATTAAAATCTTGGGTCAGCCAATATACATTTGGGGCACCCGCAGCGTCCGCCGCCTCATAGGCGGCTTCGATCAATTTGCGTCCGATACCCGTGCCACGGGAGTCTGGTGTGGCGTAAAGGTCTTGTAAATAACAGACGTTTTCAACTTTCCAGCCGTGACGGTGAAACAGATAGTGGGTCAATCCCACAAGATGCCCGTCTTGTTCAGCAACCAAGCAAGAAAAATCCTGTGGGTCATTTCCCATCAATCGAGCAAAGGTGGAGACATAGATTTCTTCGGGAAGAACGGTTTCATAGTATTCCAGATATCCGGTCCACAATATGCGCCACTGGGCTTCATCCGAGGCGCGCAAGGGGCGAATGACAATATCAGACTTGGTATTCATGTGATCCGCCATTCTGTGCTGAAGCTCGGGTTCGAAAACCATACAGGGAAATTTGGGGCAAGAATAAGACGGAATTGCGTGAAAAGAAAAGCCTGATCGCGAGAGTTCTGATTGGAAATGCGGTGATTTCCCGTTATGTTTGTAACAAATAATAATCGGGTGCCCTGTTTTATGAGTGTGTTTCGAAATCGTGGCGTGGAAGTGTTGATAGACACCACGAAGCCGCAGAATTTGATATTGCAGGGTGTCAAATTCCTAGAGGGATGATTGAACTGGTTGAGGCCTATGCGCGATTGGATGTGGCTAGAGAGCTGACGTTTGACGAAACTGCCAAATTGGCCGAACTTCAATCCTCAGAGATTGTCAGAACCATTCGCGCCTCGGCAGAGATTGGCGCGGCTGGTCGTCAAAAGCGCAAGGAATACAAAGAACGTCAGGCAGAAAAATATGCCAAATCCCAGCGAGACGCGTTTGGTGAGGAAACTGCAGCTGCCGAGGTCGATGTTGATGGTCTTACAATCCGAGATGTTGGTGCCCCAGAAATGTGGGTTGCGGCCGAAGGTGCAGGCAGCGCATCCGCTTTGTCAACTGCTGAGGAAGTCCCCGATCTATCAATATCCAGCGATGTTGCCGTAGAGATAGAAGAAAATTTTGTCACCATTCGGATGACGGATGGAACTGTCATGCGGCTACGTGGGAATAGGGCGGACATTTTTCGTGAGAAAATGGCAGACCTGACGCTCGAAATGCCAGTTGTGCAGATGAAAGCCTTGTCAGATCAGACAAAATTACCGGTACGTACAATCGAAAGTGTCATTGCCGCACTTCAGGCGATGCGGCGGCAATGATCTGTTATTATGCGGATTCTTTGATCCAGATTACCGCTTCGCGCGCGCCATGAATGCCAAACGTTCAAACAAGTGAACGTCCTGTTCGTTCTTGAGCAACGCGCCATGCAATTTCGGCAAGGCGTTTGCCCCGTCGCGCCTCAGGTCTTCGGCATCCAAATCTTCTGCAAGCAACAGCTTGAGCCAATCCAGAACCTCGGATGTCGAGGGTTTCTTTTTCAAACCAGACGTATCGCGGATTTCATAGAATTGCGTCAGGGCGGTCGTCAGCAATTGTTCCTTGATGCCAGGGTGGTGCACTTCGACAATTGCGCGCATCGTGTCAGCGTCCGGAAAGCGGATATAGTGAAAGAAACAGCGTCGCAGAAATGCGTCAGGCAGTTCTTTTTCATTGTTGGAGGTGATGATCATGATCGGGCGGTTCTTTGCCTTGATCGTTTCACCTGTTTCGTAGACGTGGAACTCCATCTTATCGAGTTCCTGCAACAGATCGTTGGGAAACTCGATGTCGGCTTTGTCAATTTCATCAATCAGCAGGACGATTTTTTCATCTGCATCAAAGGCTTCCCAGAGCTTGCCCTTTTTGATGTAGTTTTTCACGTCATGCACACGTTCGTCGCCCAGTTGGCTGTCACGCAGGCGCGACACGGCATCATACTCGTACAAACCTTGCTGGGCTTTGGTGGTGGATTTGATGTTCCACTCGATCATGCGCAGCCCCAGAGAGGCCGCAACCTGTTTGGCCAGCTCGGTTTTGCCTGTGCCTGGTTCGCCTTTGACGAGCAATGGCCGTTCCAGTGCAACAGCCGCGTTGACCGCCACGGTCAGATCGTCGGTTGCCACGTATGACTTGGTGCCTTCGAATTTCATGAAAATTTCCTGCATGTGATCACTTGTTAGGCAGCACAGTATCTCGAACAAAATTTCACCGCAATGACATGCTAGGGGTAGTGACAATCCCGTGGCGCTGCGTTACATGCCGGAGCTATGAGAGGGGGGCTCGATGTCTGATGACACTATGTTCGCGGATGTCGACCACACAGAGGGAGCAGATATGAAAGCTGAATCTTTCCTGCCCGACGATTACCGTCCAGCAGAAGATGAACCATTCATGAATGACCGGCAGATCGAGTATTTCCGCCGGAAGTTGAATAATTGGCGTGAAGAACTGTTGGCTGGCAGCCGGGATACAATTGAAGGACTGCAAGACAGTACCCGCAATATTCCTGATGTTGCAGACCGCGCTTCGGAAGAAACCGATCGGGCGCTTGAACTGCGCACGCGGGATCGCCAGCGCAAGCTTGTCGCAAAAATCGACTCTGCTATCCGTCGCCTTGACGAGGGCGAGTATGGGTATTGCGAAGTCACAGGCGAGCCAATCTCGCTGAAACGTCTCGATGCACGTCCGATTGCAACCATGAGTTTGGAAGCACAGGAACGTCACGAACGGCGTGAAAAAGTGCACCGCGACGACTGATCCGATCACAAAATGCAAAAACTATGAGCGCCGGGGTTTTGCCCCGGCGTTTTTCGTTCCAAAAGGTTGCCATGGATATATCGGGACTCAATACGATCGTGATTGGCGCTGGCATTGGCGGGTTGACTGCGGCTCTGGCGCTGCGGGCCAAAGGGGCTCAGGTCACGGTGCTGGAACAAGCTGCAGAGATCACCGAGGTCGGAGCCGGCATACAAGTCAGCCCAAACGGGTTTGTGGTTCTCAAGGCACTGGGCTTGGGACCAGAGTTTGAAGCCGTCGCCGTGCGCGGGCAGGCCGTTGAATTGCGCGACTACCGGCATGGGCGACTGGTCACGCGTCTTGATCTCGGGCTCTTGGATGATGATCAGCCCTATTTCTTTGTGCATCGGGCAGATTTGATTGATTTGCTCGCGGATGCGGTGCGCAAAGCCGGAATTCGCGTGCGGCTGCTGCAAACAGTTGACCGCGTCGATGTCGGGCAGGCACCTGTTGTCCATATGACAAATGGGGCAAAGTTCTCTGCAGACCTCGTGATAGGGGCGGATGGGCTACACTCAAAACTGCGGCCCAGTTTGAATGGTACATCGGCACCGTTTTTCACACGCCAAGTGGCGTGGCGCGCTACCGTTCCAAACGTGATGGATCACCCGGAAATTGCCTGTGTGCATATGGGACCGCGCCAACATCTGGTCAGCTATCCATTGCGTGGCGGGGACCTTGTGAATTTGGTCGCGGTTCAGGAACGCAGCGAATGGGCGGATGAGGGTTGGGCGCACACGGATGATCCCGACAACGTGCGTGCCGCGTTTTCAGGGTTCGGCGGTATGGCGGCCAAGTGCCTGGCTCAGGTGTCCGAGGTCGGGCTTTGGGGGTTGTTCCGGCATCCGGTCGCAAAGGTCTGGCATCAAGATCACTGTGCGCTGTTGGGCGATGCTGCCCATCCAACCTTGCCGTTTATGGCACAGGGCGCGGTTATGGCGATCGAAGATGCATGGGTTCTGGCGGATGCGTTGGGGCGCGCGCCAGACATGGAAATGGGGTTGGCGCGGTATCAGGCACGCCGTTATTCACGCGTTTCCAAGGTCGTCGAAACGGCGAGCAAAAACGCGTGGAAATACCACCTGTCGTTCCCGCCGTTGCGGATGGCTGCCCATTTGGGATTGCGTATGGGCTCCGCAGTTGCGCCAGAAAAACTGTTGCATCAGTTCGATTGGATTTATCGCCACGATGTGACGCAAGAAGACCAGTAACAGGCGCCGCGTTTTGGCGTGCCCTGACTTATGCGTCCAATTCCACCCAGACGGGAACGTGGTCTGACGGCTTTTCGCGCGCACGTATATCTTTGTCTATCTGACAGTCGCGCAACAGATCGGCACATTGCGGGCTTAGCAAAAAGTGATCAATGCGAATACCGTCGTCTTTGTTCCAAGCACCGGCTTGATAATCCCAAAATGAATAATGACCTGGGCCGTGGGTGCGGGCGCGGAACGCTTCGGTGAACCCAAGGTTCAAGATGCGCCTGTAAGCCGCGCGGCTTTCAGGGCGGGCCAGCGCGTCTTGCTGCCATACCTCGGGGCGCTTTGCGTCTTCGTCTTGGGGGATGATATTGTAATCCCCTGCCATCAAAAAGGGTTCCTCCGCCGCCAAAAGGTCCTGCGCACGTGCGTGTAGTCGTTCCATCCATGCAAGCTTGTAGTCGTACTTTGGTCCGGGGCAGGGGTTGCCATTCGGCAAGTACAGGCCACAGACGCGCACGGGTGTGTCGCCCATCACGGTCGCTTCGATCCAGCGGGCCTGTTCGTCACTCTCATCTCCGGGAAGTCCCCGCGTAACATCCTCTAGCGGCAGCTTCGATAGAATGGCCACGCCGTTAAAGCTCTTTTGACCGTGTGTTTCGACGCTATATCCACGATCTTCAAAGATTTCGCGCGGGAACCCTTCGTCTACTGATTTGATTTCCTGCAATAGAACGACGTCTGGCTGCGCTTCATCAAGCCATTCAGGGAGTGCATTTATTCGAGCCTTGATGCCGTTGATGTTGAAGGTGGCGATTTTCATGGCGCGCTCCTGACCAAATTTCCAGAGTATCTTTGTGTATCTCGCAAGCGGATGCCACTGGCAAGACGTGCTATTCGTTAACTCTTGGTAAATATTTGTCGCACAGCAACCAGTGGGGCGTTCGGAGTGCGGTCGCAAAGCGGCGCGAATCTTGCCATCCGATTCCCCAATTTCCGGTCAAAAACCGTGCCTCTGAAGTGCAACTTTTACGTGTGTATTTTGAAATGTGGCACAAATTAGGCATAAATACGGCCAAATTTTGAAAAAAATTTCTCACAATTTAACAGTTCATAAACAATGGGTTAGTGTGACTTTTTGTGTTGTGTGAATTTGAGATAAGCACCAATAGCGAGAAAAATTGTTTTGCAAGACCCGTTATACGTGCAATCCTGATGGTGCTCAAAACTTCAACCTGGAGGGTATCAAATGCTCGCTCAAAAATCTGTCGAAATGGTTAATGAAACGTTTGCAAACCGTGCGCTGCCACGCTCGGGAACCAGTCTGCATGATGGTCTCAATACTGAGATGTTTACGTCAGGTTTGTCGCCTGAAATGGCAACGGATGCGTTGACCGGAGATGGCGCAGAAATGTTTACATCTGGTCTGGTCCAAATGTTCACATCCGGACTTGCACCAACCGGCACAGCGCAATCGATCTCTGGTGAAGGCCTTGAAATGTTTACTTCAGGCTTGGCTGCAAGCGGCAATTCGGCCGACAGCGGTGACGCGGTCGAAATGTTCACATCCGGTTTGGTACAGATGTTTACGTCCGGTCTTGCGCCGACATCACAAGCCCAAGCAACAGCAGGCGAAGGCCTTGAAATGTTCACGTCTGGCCTTTCGGCAACAGGGACATCAACAGAAAGCGGAGATGCTGTCGAGATGTTTACCTCTGGCTTGGTACAGATGTTCACATCGGGGTTGGCCCCTCAGGCCACTGTTCAAGCCCAAGCAGGGGAAGGCGCAGAGCTTTTCACTTCTGGTCTCTGAACCACGATCTCAGGGAACGGGGCGCGTATGGAGCGCGCCCTTTAGAATAAAGGGAAATATCCATGTCCAATATCGTCCAATTGAACGTCCCGTCCCTGCGACAGTCGCATCAAGACCGCTATGGCGCCTTGATGCAAAGCTTTGCCAAGCACCGCCGTTTTGGTGACGATGTGTTTTGGCTCAAGGAAAATGCAGAGCTTTTGAACATCCTCGAATGCTCTGGGGCCAAGGTCGGTGAAGATGCTCTGATGACCTACCAAGGGTTTTATGCCCAAGTCGAAAAGCGCTTGCAGTTTTTTCCGCAGTATTATCGGTTTTTGCTGTCGATATGTTTGGATCTCGAAGATCTTGGCATGGCGGGATCAAAAGGTGCCGCATTGGTGGATTGGGTTGCCGAACAAGGGTTTGCTCATGCAGAGCTGTCTGATTTACAACGGATGGAAGCCCGCCGTTTGATGGCACGACGGGGGCAGGACCCATTTGCACGCGACGGCGGTCTCGAGGACCGGATGCGTCAGTTCATTGCACGGTCTGCAACGTTTGCAATGCCAAACAAAAAGGCGGCTTACGAACTCACGCATGCGGTCTTTTACCTGTCGGAATATGGTCGCAAGGACCCGCAGCTTGATACAGAGACCCGCACATCTCTAGAGTTTACAGGGCTGCTTGCCTTTCTGGAACAAAATGCCGACCTTTTGGCCGAAGTCTGTATCGCTTTGACATACGGTGGCTTTGCAGTGCCAGAGATTTGGAAGACCTGGCTTGTGCGTCACACACATCTGTTTGACGTGGAAAGCGGGGGGCAAGTCACACCGCAAGACGATTACCACGAGTTTCTGGTATGCAACTGGATGATGTCGACCTGTGGCCAACAGGGTTTTTTCAAGCCGATGGCTCATGATCGGATGGCATTTTTCCGCCCTGAAGGCACCGCGGGGCCTCTGCGTGAATTGTCCGAATGTATGTATAATCTGGATGAGGCCCGTACAGACGATTGGGAAGCCATGCGTCCGCTGGTGCTGGATCAACTGTCAGAAGACGCACAAGTTGTGGTCTCTTGGGCGGAAACCTCATCAGACAAATTTGGCGCATTCTTTCAAGGGTTTGCGCGAACAAGTCTGGCGTTGGTGGCAATGTGATGGCCAAAGTGGATCAAGCAGTTTTGACGGGCACTGGATTGGTCGTTGTCTATACGTTGATGATTTCATCTGCGGATGCGATCACAAAGTTCATCGCCAACGGCTATGCGGCACCGCAACTATTTGCCTTGTCAGGGGTCATCGTCGCGACCTTATCGTGGGGAACGGCGCGCTTTGGGAATACGCCGCAGAGTCTGCGCACATCGTGCCCAAGGGCAATGGCCTTGCGTGCCATGCTCACCGTGATTGGATCGATTGCCTTTTTCTATGCCTTTCGGTGGCTTCCATTCGCTGAAGTATTTGTTTTCATCGGTATGATGCCAATCTTTGCGGCAATATTTTCCGCACCAGTCTTAAAAGAACATGCGCGCCCAATGGCGTGGGCAGCGTTGGTTGCGGGTTTCATTGGTGTGCTTTGTTTGTTTCCGAGCGGCCTTATGTCGGTGTCTATCGGGCACCTGGTTGCCGTTTTCGCCTGTCTTTGTGGCACGATGTCGATGGTTCTGGCGCGCTATATCGGCAAATTTGAGACCAACGCGCTGGCTCAGGTTTTTTATCCGAACATGGCTCTCGGGGTGACAATGGCGATGGCATTGCCCTTTGTCTACGTCGCGATGCCCGTGACGGATTTGCTGTGGGTGGTCTGCTACGGGATATTCCTGTTTGCGGCGCGCTGGCTTCTGGTGGTGTCGTTACGGTTGATGGCGGCCTATGCCGTCACACCCTTGATGAACCTACAATTTGTGTGGATGGTGGTGATTGGCGCGGTGATATTTGGCGAGATCCCCGCCGCGAACGTATATCTGGGGGTGGCGATTGTGATCGGCTCTGGCATTTTCCTGATCTATGAACAGCTTCAGCCGAAACCCGCCCCCTATCCGTGGGCGAATTGGCTTAAGGCGCGTCAATTGGATGTCATGCAGAAAATTAAGATCGCACGATAGTGTGCTGATTTACATTGAAAAACTGGTTCCGCAGCCGCATGAACTTGTCGCATTCGGGTTCTCAATCACAAAACGCGCCCCGATCAATTCTTCGGTAAAGTCGACGACAGCATTGGCCAGAAACGGCAATGAAACGGCATCAACAACCACCTTTTCGCCGTGGCCTTCTAGGACCAGATCATCTTGTGATGGCGCATCCAGTTTGATCTCGTACTGAAACCCGGAACAGCCGCCACCTTCGACGGCGACGCGCAGGGCCTGTCCCTGTGATCCCGCTCCGATTTCGGCAAGCCGTTCAAAGGCTCTGTCTGTTACTTTTGGCGGCAGTTGCATGTTGTGACTCCTGACACGAGGTCGCGCGAAAATGGCCGGTTCTAAACGGCGTTCATATACAATATAGAAACCCTAGTGACAGGCCACAAGGACCAGCATCATGCGCGCTGCCTATGCATCCAATCCAGCCAACGCCCGGGGACGGCGTGTGCCGGAAGAGGAGAGCTCTTTTCGATCTTGTTTTCAACGGGATCGCGACCGAATTATTCACGCCAGCGCCTTTCGGCGTCTCAAACACAAAACCCAAGTTTTTGTCGAGCACGAGGGAGACTATTTTCGCACGCGCCTGACGCATTCGATTGAGGTCGCTCAGGTGGCGCGCACCATTGCAGGGGCTTTGGGCTTGGATCAGGGGCTGACCGAAGCCGTCGCGTTGGCTCACGATTTGGGACATACGCCGTTCGGGCATACCGGCGAAGATGCGCTTGACGCATTGATGGCACCTTATGGCGGGTTTGATCACAATGCACAGGCCGTGAAAATTGTAACGTCACTCGAGCGTCATTATGCAGAGTTTGATGGTCTGAACCTGACGTGGGAAACCCTCGAGGGGATTGCGAAACACAACGGCCCCGTCACGGGCACGTTGCCGCACGCCTTGGCCGACTATAATGCGGTTCACGATCTAGAGCTGGACACATATGCCAGCGCAGAAGCCCAAGTTGCGGCGCTGGCGGATGACATTGCCTATAACAATCACGACTTGCATGATGGGTTGCGCGCCGGATTGTTTGACGAAGATGATATCATGGACTTACCCATTGTTTCAGAGGCTTATGCGACGGTGGATGCGACCTATCCGGGATTGGACCCAATCCGTCGGCGCCACGAAGCCTTGCGGCGGGTGTTTGGCGTGATGGTGGCCGATGTGATTGATGTCTCGCGCGATTTGTTGGTTCAGAGCGGAGCAAAAAGCGTGGCGGATGTGCGCGCAAATGGAGCACCTGTCGTGCAGTTTTCGCCGACGCTATGGGCGGATTTGAAAGAAATTCGCACGTTCTTGTTTACGCGTATGTATCGTGCGCCGTCTGTTATGGTCAAACGCGCGCAGGTCACCAAGGTGGTCGAAGATCTGTTTCCCTTTTTCATGCAGGACCCGTCGACATTACCAGCGGCATGGCAACCCGACATTCGGTCGGCCACGGACGAGACGGCCCTTGCGCGGATTGTGGCAGATTACATCGCAGGCATGACGGATCGCTTTGCGTTGCAGGAACATGCGCGTCTCTTTGATCTATCCTGATCGGTTGACCTGACCGTCAGCAATGATAAACCCGCCTTTAAATCAAAAGGACGGGTCCTATGAACCTTTTCACCGAAATGCGCGCGCTGGTGATCTCGGCGCTGGAACAGATGCAATCCCAAGGCACCCTTCCTGAAGGGGTGAGCTTTGACAATGTCACGGTCGAGCCACCGCGCGATCCAGCGCATGGCGACATGGCGACAAATGCGGCGATGGTCTTGGCCAAACCTGCCAAGATGAAGCCGCGTGATATTGCCGAGATGCTGGCTGAAAAACTGGCGCAAAGCGACCGCGTTGATAGCGCACAAGTTGCCGGTCCTGGGTTCCTGAACTTACGTTTGGCACCTGTATTGTGGCAGGGCTTGGTCAAGGCCGTTCTGACGACCGGTTCTGGGTTCGGGCGTTCCGATATGGGGCAGGGCAAGCGGGTGAACGTTGAATACGTGTCGGCGAACCCGACCGGACCGCTGCATGTTGGCCACACTCGTGGTGCGGTGTTTGGCGATGCTTTGGCCAGCCTTTTGGATTTTGTCGGCTTTGATGTGACCCGCGAATATTACATCAACGATGGTGGTGCACAGGTTGATGTGTTGGCACGGTCGGTGTTCGAGCGGTATCGCGAAGCCAATGGATTGAACCCAGAGATTGCCGAAGGTCTTTACCCGGGTGATTATCTTGTGACAGTCGGTGAGGCGCTGAAAGCAAAGCATGGTGACAGCCTTTTGGATCAACCCGAAAGCGTCTGGCTCGAAGATGTACGCACCTTTTCGACCGATGCGATGATGGATTTGATCCGTGCTGACCTGCTGGCACTTGGTGTTAAAATGGATGTGTTCTATTCCGAAAAGTCGCTCTATGGCACCGGACGGATCGAAGCCGCGATTGCAGAATTGAACGACAAGGGCCTGATCTATGAGGGGGTGCTTGAGCCGCCCAAAGGCAAGAAGCCCGAAGATTGGGAGCCGCGCGAGCAAACCCTCTTCAAGTCTACAGAACACGGTGACGACGTAGATCGCCCCGTCAAGAAGTCAGACGGTGGTTGGACCTATTTTGCGCCAGACATTGCCTATCATTATGATAAGGTTTCCAGAGGCTTCGACGCTCTTATTGATGTGTTCGGAGCCGACCATGGTGGCTATGTAAAGCGCATGAAAGCGGCGGTGTCCGCGCTGTCAGATGGTCAGGTTCCCCTTGATATCAAGCTTACGCAATTGGTTAAGCTTTGGAAAAACGGCGAGCCTTTCAAGATGTCCAAACGGGCAGGCAACTTTGTGACACTGCGTGACGTGGTGGATCAGGTTGGCCCGGATGTGACCCGGTTTGTGATGTTGACGCGCAAGAATGATGCGCCGCTTGATTTTGATTTCGATAAGGTTCTGGAGCAATCAAAGGACAACCCTGTGTTCTATGTGCAATATGCACATGCGCGGGTGTGTTCGGTATTGCGCAAAGCCCACGAGGCCGGAATTACAGCAGATGATGCGGTATTGGCGCAAGCTGATCTGACCAAGCTAAGCCACGAAGCCGAGATATCGGTCGCCAAGAAACTGGCCGAATGGCCGCGTCTGGTAGAGCTTGCTGGCCGTACAAATGAGCCACACCGCGTGGCGTTCTATTTGTATGAACTGGCCAGCGAACTGCATGCCTTGTGGAACCGCGGCAACGAATTGACCGAACTTCGGTTCATTCAAGAAGGGGACGAGGCCACATCTCAGGCGAAAATTGCGCTCGCACGTGCCGTAGCCGTTGTTATTTCTGCAGGTCTTGGTATTCTCGGCGTAACTCCTGCGCAGGAGATGCGGTAATCAAGCTGTACGTCGCGCGGGGTTGAGGCAAAGGCAAGATGACCCCGGCGACAACGTATCGTCGCGGCAGCGAGGCGATTATGGCAGAGATTCCGATGTCGGGGCAAACCGTGCCCCCATCCGTGGCAGACACAGGCACCTCCGTGGTCAATTGGGCAGGGGCGGCGATTTCGCTGGCGCTTGTCGTTGGGACGTGTGTCTGGGGGTACAAGCTCTTGATACGGGATGTAAGCGGGGTGCCTGTTGTGCGCGCTGTCGAAGGCCCGATGCGTATTCAACCCGAAAACCCGGGTGGGCGCCAGGCAGATCACCAAGGATTGTCGGTCAATGATGTGGCCGCCATCGGCACAGCGGGTAAACCAGCAGATCGCTTTGTGCTGGCACCAGCACCGATTTCGTTGAATGAAGAAGATACAAATGTTGTGATGGCCCGCGCTCCGACCGCGCCCACGGCCTCCAGTACTGGTGTTTCGACACCCGCCCGCGCGGCATCGCCAGCGCAAGCTATTGTGGCCCCAGAGCCTTTGCAAAATGAAGAAATGATGTCGATCGAGGCGCTTGCAGCCCAGATCGCCGGAGATACCACGCCGCTGAGCACATCAGGTCCTGCGGATACGGCCCCCGTCAAGGTTGCCTTGGGACCGGTTGACGAGATGCCCGAAGCAGAAGCCATAGCTGAGGCACCCGCCAAGCCCAAGATTAAGGGTGGGATCAAGACATCGCTGCGTCCGCAATTGCGTCCTGCAACTTTGGGGCAGGCGGTAAAGGTCGCATCAGCAAGCCCGGCGGCTGCGGCGTTGCCAACCGTGGTACAAGCAGGAGATATTCCGGCGGGTACACGTATGGTGCAACTGGGCGCATTCGCCAGTGCAGAAATCGCGGTCGTCGAATGGGATAAGCTGAATGCCCGATTTGGGGATTATCTCGGTGACAAAACGCGCGTTATCCAAAAAGCCACAAGCGGTGGCCGCGTGTTCTTCCGGTTGCGGGCGATGGGCTTTAACGACGTAAATGACGCACGGCGTCTGTGTTCGGCACTCAAGGCAGAAAAAGCCGACTGTATTCCGGTGACCACACGGTGAGCCATTTTGGGGCCACTATTCTGGGGTGCGAAGGGCTTTCTTTGACGTCTCAGGAGCGCGCGTTCTTCAAAATTGCGCGGCCGTTTGGGTTTATCTTGTTTGCGCGCAACATCGAGTCGGCGGATCAGATATCGGCGTTGTGCCAAGATTTGCGTGACTGTGTCGGGTTTGATGCCCCTATTTTGATTGATCAGGAAGGTGGGCGGGTTCAAAGACTGCGGCCACCTTTGTCGCGCGCGTGGCCTGCGCCCCTAGATTTCGTGCAAGCTGCTGGCGAAAACGCCGAAAGAGCCATGTATTTGCGGTACCTGCTTACGGCGCTTGATTTGCGCGCTGTCGGCGTGGATGCAAACTGTGCGCCTCTGGTGGATGTTGCCTGTGACACCACGCACCCGTTTCTGAAAAATAGATGTTACGGCGATGATCCTGTGCATGTGGCGCGTCTTGGCCGCGCTGTGGCGGATGGTATGCGCGACGGCGGTGTGTTGTCTGTTCTAAAACATATTCCTGGTCATGGCCGCGCCCAAGCGGACAGTCATCTGGATTTACCCCGTGTTTCCGTGTCCTCCCAAGATTTGGTGCGCGATTTTGCGCCGTTCAAGGCGTTGAATGATCTGCCGATGGGGATGACCGCCCATCTTGTGTACGAAGCCCTTGATGATGCGCCAGCAACCACCTCTTCCAAGGTGATGTCCATGATCCGGCAAGAGATCGGATTTGATGGGCTGATCATGACAGATGACATTTCAATGCAGGCGCTGAGCGGGCCATTGGCGGTACGCTCAGAGGCGTCGATTGCCGCCGGGTGTGATGTTGTTTTGCACTGCAACGGCACCCTGTCCGAAATGCAACAGGTTGTAGATGCATCCGGAGAAATGACGGATATAGCCCAAAAACGGGCGATTGCAGTGCTCCAAGCCCGGTCTGAACCCGTTTCTGTTGACATTTCGGCGCTTGATGCTGAACTTAAAGCCCTTGTTATTGGGCTGGGGCATGGCTGAAGACAGCTTTGAAGATACACAGGCACAATCGGTTGCTGAACGCCTTGCTGCTGAGGCGCTGATTGTTGACGTCGAGGGGTTCGAAGGCCCTCTCGATTTGCTGCTGATGTTGTCGCGCACGCAAAAGGTCGACCTGCGCAAGATTTCAGTTTTGGAATTGGCCCGGCAATACTTGACCTTTGTAGAGCGCGCAAAACGTCTGCGCCTTGAACTGGCCGCTGATTATCTGGTGATGGCCGCGTGGCTGGCGTTTTTGAAATCACGATTGCTGCTTCCGCCTGACCCCACAGAAGACGGCCCTTCTGGGGAAGAGCTTGCTGCGCATCTGGCGTTTCAGCTCGAGCGGTTACAGGCGATGCGGGATGCCGCTGCCAAGTTGATGGCGCAAGATCGGCGTGGACGCGACTTTTTTGCACGCGGGGTACCAGAAGACGTTCAGCGGGTGCGGCGCGTGACATATACGGCGACCCTTTTGGATTTGATGCAGGGGTATGCCCGCATCCGGACGCGCGATGATTTTCGCCCGTTCGTGATGGATCGCGAGTCTGTGTATACCATGGAAGAGGCCTTGGATCGCATGCGCGGTCTCA
This sequence comes from Shimia litoralis, assembly GCF_005518135.1. Taxonomy (GTDB): domain Bacteria; phylum Pseudomonadota; class Alphaproteobacteria; order Rhodobacterales; family Rhodobacteraceae; genus Shimia_E; species Shimia_E litoralis. Next base: position 41,961 of record NZ_SULI01000010.1, read on the forward strand.
TTGGGTTTGCTGGCCAGTGGACCGATATCCTGAGTTATCTCCCGCAAGGATGGGAGAACGATCCGAAAAAGCGGCGCTCGGCGACGGCAGCGACCTTTGCGGCCTCGCTTGAGTTGGCCAAAGAGGGCAAAATTGAAATCCGGCAACCCGAGCTTTTTGCCCCGATCCAAGTCCGTAAGAAAGATGAAGACCATGCCTGAGGCTGTGGAAGACAAAGAAGAGAGCCTGTTTGAGGCGCCCCCAATCGCAGAGCAAGAGCGCATGTGCGAGGCCATATTGTTTGCCAGCGCTGACCCTGTGACGATCAAAGATATGAACAGTCGCATGCCACACGGCTGTGATGCGGCCGAGGCGTTGGTGCATTTGCGCAAGCGCTATGAAGGGCGCGGTGTGCGTGTGGTCAAGGTGGGGGATGCTTGGGCGATGCGCACTGCACCTGATCTTGGCTTCTTGATGCAGAAAGAAATGGTTGAAACACGCAAGCTTTCGAGGGCCGCGATCGAAACATTGGCCATCATTGCATATCACCAACCGGTAACCCGTGCAGAAATTGAAGAAATTCGCGGGGTCAGCGTCAGCCGAGGCACCGTTGACCAGCTCTTGGAAATGGAGTGGATCAGATTTGGCCGTCGCAAGATGACCCCTGGGCGCCCCGTCACGTTTGTGGTGACCACCGAATTTTTGGATCACTTCGGGCTTGAGAATGCGCGAGACTTGCCGGGACTCAAGGAACTCAGAGCTGCCGGGCTCTTGGAAAACCGGCCGCCACCGGGTGCAATGCCCACGGTGAGGGATGGCGAAGACGTTGAGGATGAGGCCACAGAGGGGCAGTCAGAGTTGTTTGAGGACTAGGGTTTCAGACAATTTCGGGCAAAGCCTTATATTTTGCACATTTTCCGTCTATATTAGGTGTCAAGGTAACAAAACAAAACCGAGGCCAGTATGAACGCGAACCAATTGATAAACATGGTGACCCGCATGGTAGTGCGCCGTTTCGTGAGCTTTGGGATCGACGCGGGTGTGAATGCGCTGTCAAAAAAGGATAGTGCAGGGCGCGCCACGCCCCAAGACGAGCGCGCCTTACAACAAGATGGCAAGCAAATGTCGACGCGTCTGCGCCAGAGCACACGTGCGTTGCGTCGGTTGGGTCGTTTCTAGGACGCCAGTGTTTGTTTGGCGCGCAGTCGTGACGTGATGGCTTCGCCTGCGCCCAACACAGCAAGGCTTGCGGAAATCCACATACACATTTGAATGCCGTTGAACTCAAAGGCTGGGCGGAACAGAATTGTTGCGCAGAATACACTTAGGTACATCATGGTTGAATTCAGCCCCATGATTGCACCGCGTTGACCTGGATCCAGCATACTAAGACGGCTTACCGTCAGGTTCAGGCCAAGGTGCTGAAGAACACCCCATCCAAACATAGCCGCAATCAGCCAGACATAGTTGGCTTGGACCAAAGACATCCCGACATAGAACACAGACAGTCCGGCAAACACCACCAAAAGCCCACATCGTGGACCGACGCGATCAAGCCAAGGATCAAACAGCATGGCCGCGCCAAAACCCAGACCATAAGAAAGTGTCAGCCAGCCCGCATCGCTCACGCTCCGATCAAGCGCACCAACCAAATGGGCACCCAAGTAGTTGTAAATTCCGTAGAAACCGGTTCCAAGAACCGCGACCGAGAACAAAGCCGGCATAATTCCGGAGACCTTCAACGCGCTGATGGGCGATGTTGCGTGGCCAGATGGGGCGACATGGGGAAAGTGTGTCCGCCGAATGGTGACCAAAATTGCGACCATGCCGATCGAGAGAACACCAAACACAGTTCGCCAGCCCGCCAGCTCGGAGATATAGGCCGAGGCCGTGACACCGCCGACCATCGAAAGGGTCCAGCCGGTCAAGACCATGCCCATTGTCCGGGCCTCCTGGCCTTTGGGGGAGATAATGGCAGCCAGTGAATAGATCGCAGGCAAGGCCATGCCAACGCCGATGCCTGCAATGCCTTGACCAATCGACAGCCACCACAAGCTTGGGGCGGCGGTGCTTAGGCCCAACCCAACAATCACCAGACAAAGCGCCAGCTGCAACGCCTTGGGCGCGCCAACTCGGTCTGCGCGCGACGCAAGCAACAGGGCAGACCCGGCCACTCCGATTCCATAGATCGCCGAGGCAGTCATTACATCGGCTGCCGACCCTGCGCCCAAACCACGCGCTACATCTGCCGCAATGGGGGACAAAATCAGGGAGTTAGCGCCAATGAGGCCAACAGATATCATAAGCAGAAGGATCATATCTCAGTCTCTTGGATTCTCTAACATGGTTCGGCTATTCTGATATCAACAGAACTTCATTCGGGGAATATGGAATGGATCGCGAGCCAGAAGAAACAGATGATGTTCGGCGAAATGCGGGTCGCGGGCGTGCATTGGACAGTTTGGATCGAAAAATATTAGGTGCCTTGAGCGAAGACGCAACACGTAGCTATGCTGATCTCAGCAAAGAGGTGGGCCTATCGGCACCTGCAGTGCATGAACGGGTCAAGCGACTTCGGGCGACGGGCGTGATCAAGCGCACCAGCGCGGATTTACACGGACCGTCCTTGGGCAAGGATTTCTTGGCATTTGTGCATGTCGAGGCCGCTGGCTGGGGCAAAACCGAAGGCATCATGGCGTTGGGAGAGTTACCAGAAGTCGAAGAAGTGCACGCAGTGACAGGCGACACCGGTCTTATTCTAAAGGTACGGATGGATTGTCCAGAAGCCATGGAGGGCTTCCTGTGGCGTCTGTATGATATGCCGGGCGTCAGAGGTACGCGCACTTATGTTGTGCTGTCGACGCATCTTGAAAGAGGCGTTCAAGCGGGAATTACACCGGATTTGTCACAGGGGGATAACCTGAAATAGGGGTTATAACGCCTTGAAGTGTTTCGATAGTTTTAGACCCTGACCCTGATAGTTGGATGAGATACCTGACCCATACAGTTGGGTTGGGACATCTGCCATACGTTCATACACCAACCGGCCGACCACTTGGCCATGCTCCAACACAAACGGCGCTTCGTGACAGCGGACTTCCAGCACGCCGCGCGATCCAGAACCACCAGCTGCGTCATGCCCAAATCCCGGATCAAAAAAGCCAGCATAGTGAACCCGAAACTCTCCGACCATCGCCAGATAGGGGGCCATTTCGGCTGCGAAAGCTGGCGGTATGTGAACCGCTTCTCGGCTTACAAGGATGTAAAATGCACCGGGATCAAGAATGATCATACCATCTGCACTGCGCACCTCTTCCCAGTATTCGGCTGGGTCGTAATGACCAATTTTGTCTAGATCAATCACCCCTGTGTGGGGTTTGGCACGATAGCCGACCAAATCGCCCTGAGTGGGCTCAAGATCAACGGAAAAGCCAAGACCGTCATCGATGACCGCGTCGCCATCGACCAACGGGCTACGGTCGTGCAGCACAGCGAGATCCTGATCGGACAGGATGCTTTGTCCGGCACGGAACCGAATTTGATTCAGGCGCATGCCCGGACGTACAAGGACGGAAAATGAACGAGGGCAGATTTCGGCATACAACGGCCCAGAATATCCGGTTGGGATGCGGTCAAACTCAACACCACCATCTGTAATGGTGCGAGTCAGCAGATCAAGCCGTCCAGTCGAACTCTTGGCATTTGCGACGGCTTGCACACCTTCGGTTAGGTCAAGAGACTCCATAAGGGGCACAACATAGACACAGCCCTTTTCCAACACGGCGCCATCAGACAGGTCAATGCGATGCATTTCGAACTCTGACAGGCGATCCTGAACCGAACGATCTGCGCCTGCTAAAAAGGATGCACGCACACGATAAGCGACCATGCCCAGTCGAAGATCAAGGCTAGCGGGTTGGATTTGTTCTGCGAGCACGGGGTGCGTGGCAGTGATCTCGCCTGAATTCACCATTTCTTCAATGGCTTGGCTTGGCAATACACCTGTCATCGTCGTCTCCCCGGATATGCAAAACGCCCGGGCCTTACGGCACGCGGGCGATTTTGTATGGTCGGGCTAGCAGGACTCGAACCTGCGACCTTCCGTCCCCCAGACGGACGCGCTACCAGGCTGCGCCATAGCCCGACGATGGGCTGTTCATAGCGAATTTGGGGGCAGGGGCAAGTCAAAAAGCACAACTTTTTTCAGGCATCCACGCTTTGGGTCATCCGGTCACGCAGGGTCCTCAACTGGGCAAGTACTGCCTGAGCTTGCGGCCTGTTGGTGGCTGACACGCCAGAACTTGAGGCAAGGGTTGTCAAAACAGAGGTGTCGCTCGTTGAAAAATCTGGAGCGTCAGGTGTCTCTGATGTCTTAACTGGGTCGGATTCGGGCGCCTCTTTTGGTTCGTCGACAGGCTGAGCATCTGTGTCGTCGGTCAAAGCCCTGACTGGAGCGGCTGATTCTACAGGCGTGTGTTCGGCGTTTGAGTCAGAAACTTCATCACGCGCGGGCTCAGAAGTTTGAGTGTCGATGGCCGGCTTGGTCTCTGCTGGGGGGATGCTTGCACGCTGAACAAATGCAGGAATAGACTCACTCGGAGGGATGTCGGATGAAGGTTCTGGCGTATCGGCGATCTCTGGCGTGCTTTCGTTCTGAGAAGAACTTTTTGCCTGAAAAAGATCGGCGATCGGCGGCGAATCTTCGGGCGTGTCCTGTGGCGTGGCTTGCGCGTCGGGTACCGGTGTCGTGTCTGACGCTGGCTGAGACGTGGCAAAGTTCAATACGGTGCCGCGCTCGTCGTTAGTGTCAGGCGTGTCCTCAGAAATCTCGGGCGTGGCGATCTCCTGAGTGATCTCTTCGTGGTCATCAAGAAGCGGGGAAAGGGAAGACACATGTTTCACGCCCTTCTCGCGCAGAAGCTTCTGCACGCCTTTGATTGTAAGGCCATCATCATGCAGTAACTTTTTGATACCACCCAACAAAAGCATATCGGCAGGGCGGTAATATCGACGGCCGCCCGCACGCTTGACGGGCTTAACCTGCGTGAATTTGCTCTCCCAAAACCGGAGAACATGCGATTGCGTATCCAGCCAATCAGCAACTTCGCTGATCGTGCGAAAGGCGTCTCTGGATTTACTGCCCATCGCTCTTGCTCCGTTTTAGCTTTTGTTGCCGTCTGCAACGCGGTCTTTCATGAGGTGTGACGGACGAAATGTCAAAACCCGGCGTGGATTAATTGGCACTTCTTGGCCCGTTTTCGGGTTGCGGCCAATCCGGGCGGCTTTATCGCGGATGCTAAAGGTGCCAAACGACGAAATCTTGACCTGCTCGCCCTGAACCAATGCATCGGACATATGCGCGAGAACACTTTCAACCAATTGCGAAGAATCGTTGCGTGACAGGCCAACCTCTCGGAATACGGCCTCGCTTAGATCCATGCGTGTCATTGTTTTTTCGGTCATTGTCGTTCCCCCTCGCTTATTTACAGCAACTGTAGGGGGAAGCAATTTTACGAGTCAATATCAACCACTTGGAAAGGGCTGTTTATCTGTGAATATGGTCACATTGATAGGGAAAGTTCACGGCCTTACCAGCGTAAGGCCACGGTTCCCCACGCTAAACCGCCGCCAATGGCCTCGGTTACCAACAGATCACCGGTCTTGATTTGACCTTTTTCGACGCCAACCGACAGTGCAAGCGGGATTGATGCGGCAGATGTGTTGCCATGATCCTGTACGGTGACAATGACACGATCCATTGGCACGCCCATCTTTTTGGCAGTGCCCTGAATGATGCGAATATTGGCTTGATGTGGGACAATCCAATCGACGTCGTCGTCGGACAGGCCGATTTTTTCAAGGGCTGTGTGCGCGGTTGATGTCAACTTTTCGACGGCTTGGCGGAACAATGCGTTGCCTTGCATGCGCAGTTTACCTGCCTCGCCATTTGTCGACACACCCCCATCCACAAACAACATATCTTTGAAACGGCCATCAGAATTCAGATCGGCCGACAGAATACCGCGATCATCAGAGGTGCCGTTGCCAACTTGGGCTTCGACGATCAATGCGCCTGCACCATCCCCAAACAGCACGCATGTTCCGCGATCTGTCCAGTCCATGATACGGCTAAAGGTTTCCGCCCCGATAACCAAAACCGTTTTGCATTGCCCTGACAGAATCAGCGCGTTGGCGTTGGTCAGCGCAAAAACGAATCCGGCACATACCGCTTGGACATCAAATCCAAAGCCTTGCGTCATACCCAGTTTGCTCTGAACCATTGTCGCCACAGACGGGAAGGTCAAATCAGGCGTCGATGTCGCGACCACGATGGCGTCGATGTCATCGGGCTGCATGCCGGCATTGGTCAGAGCTGCTTTTGCCGCGTGCACAGCAAGATCAGACGTCGTTTCGCCATCGGCGGCGAAATGACGTCGCTCGATACCAGATCTGCTCCGAATCCATTCGTCGGATGTATCAAGCGTCTGTTCGAATTCCGAGTTTGGAACAATTCGTTCGGGCAAATAATGCCCAACGCCTTTTACGACGGCGCGTAGAGTCATGATGTTGTTCCGTTATTGTCCTTTGACATCGGGTCATCTTGGGGCAGGCTTACGGCGGATGCAACCCGCGCAGCCAGTTTTTCCGAGAAGCCAGACTGTGACAATTTGAACGCCAGTTTTACCGCAGCTGACACACCGGTCGCATCGGCGCTGCCGTGCGATTTAACCACAGTGCCATTCAGACCCAAGAAAACGCCGCCATTCACCCGTCTGGGGTCAATGCGTTCGTTCAGGCGGTTTAGGGATGTATATGCCAAGAGCGCGGCGAGGCGCGACAAAGGCGAGTATTTAAAGGCTTCCCGCAACAGACTGCCGATCAGGCTTGCAGTACCTTCACCCGTTTTTAGGGCGATATTGCCAGTGAAACCATCGGTGATGATGACATCCGCCACATCTCCGGGGATGTCACCGCCTTCGACAAAACCGACAAAATCAAATTCTGCCGCATCCGCATTTTGCGTAATCAGGTCATGCGCCAACTTAAGCTCGGCGCGGCCTTTGTGTTCTTCGGTGCCGACATTCAACAGGCCAATGCGCGGGCGCTTTAGCTCCATGCCGTTGCGCGCATAAGATGCGCCCATCAAAGCATATTGAAGCAAATCTTGCTCGTCGGCGCGAATATCTGCTCCGACATCAAGCATGATGTTAAAGCCTTGCGCGCTGCGAGAGGGCCACAACACAGCAATCGCAGGGCGGTTCACACCGGGCAATTTCCGCAGGCGCACAACAGATAGCATCATCAACGCACCTGTGTTGCCACAGGACACACAGACGTCTGCTTCTTTGGCGCGCACAGAATCAATTGCAGACCACATGGATGTGGCCTTGCCGTTACGCATCACATGGCTGGGTTTGTCTTCCATAGACACCACATCTTGGGCGTCGCGAATCTCGACACGCCCGGCCAGTGGTTTCTTTTTGGCGACAAGCTTTTCAAGCGTGGCCTTGGGGCCATGCAAGATAAAGCGGATATCTGGATTCACCTTGGCCGAACGCGAAATGCCGGCAACAACAGCTGCCGGCCCGCGATCGCCACCCATGGCGTCAACAGAGATTGTGGTGCGTCCGGCACCCGATTTCGGGTTTTCGCTAAGAGCGGTCATGCGGACGCAATCCCAGTTGGTTTATGCCGCGTCTTCGTCCAGATCGACGTCATCGACCATGGCGACAACTTCACGGTCGTCGTACTGACCGCAAGAGGCACATACGTGGTGGGGGCGCTTGAGCTCACCACAGTTAGGGCATTCATTCGGGTTCGCGGCAACCAATGCATCATGTGCACGACGGTTGTTGCGGCGCGATTTCGAAACTTTGTTCTGCTGGACAGCCATTGTCGCAACCTTCGATTTACTGGGGCATCGAGCCCGATTTCCTGAGCGTTCCGAGGCTTTACGCGGAACGCGCGGCCAAGTCCAACTCTAAATTCCAATGAGCGCGCGAAAATACTGTGAATTTCGCAAGACGCAAGGGGTTATTTTTCCCCGTCTCCTGACAGCTTGCCACGCAAACTCGCGAGGCCAGCAAAGGGGCGGGAATCTTCGTCCGTCATGGCCTTTTTCCCCGGCTCCGTAAAGACTGTTTCTTTCAGATCGGCATTTTCTGCGCGCGGATACAGCGGCACATTCAACGCAAGCGCTTCTGCGAGAATGTCCATCACATCGATATGTGTGCCCAAAAGCTCGGCATTTTCGTCCTCTGGCATCTCGATTTCTTCGACCTCGTCGTCGTCGAATGTTTCAATTTGGGCCAAATACCGCCGCGTGACATCTGCTTCGACGCGTGTGGTCACGGGGGCTAACGTGACCACACAGGGCTGTACGACTGTGGCGCCTAGGTGCCCTTCCAAGCTCCAGTCGGCTTTATCAAGGGCACTGATTTGGCCTTGGAATGTCACCTTTCGCAGGTCAGATACCTTAAGGGTTTCGCAAAGCGCTTTGAGAAAATCCGAATCCGGGCGCAGTGAAAACCGTGTCGGGCTGCGTTGGGACAGGTCTGCAACGCGATACGGGGCAATATGGGCTGTCTCTCCGGTCATGTGTTTGGCGCTTCCATTCTTGAACCAAGGGGATTGTTTCTGTAAGCGGGATAGAAGGCGATGCGAGCCAAGACAAGAGGGCAGTTATGACGGCAAGATCGAAACGTTGGAAACTGGCGATACTGGGGCTTTGCCTGACGGTGGTTGTGGCTTGCACGACGCAGTACCGAAATCACGGGTATGTTCCGCTCGAAGAAGACTTGGCGAAACTCAAGGTGGGTGTCGACACAAGAGATTCGGTTGCCGAAGCTGTGGGCACGCCGTCTGCGGGTGGGGTTCTGAACAAAAGCGGCTATTATTACGTACGTACGCGGGTCAGACATTATGGTGCGAGACGTCCCAAAGTCTTGGAGCGCCAGATGGTTGCGATCACATTCGATTCTTCTGAGCGTGTAAAAAAGATCGCACGATACAATTTGGAAGACGGACAAGAGGTGCCGATTGCTCGGCGTGTGACCGATAATGGGATCGAAGACGAGTCAGTCTTGAAAAAGGTATTGGGAAATATCGGAAACATTTCTCCGACTGGTTTCTAGAGAAACACCGATTTGTCATTCTGATGTTGCAAGTTTTCCTCTATGTTTGGGGAATAATGAGTGCGGAGCATCAAAATGGTCGGGGTGATCAAAGGGCAATACAGAGCGCGTCACGCCATCACAGACCAAGATGTCCAAGCGGCGCAGCGACTGCGTCGGCTTAGCTTTCTTGGGTATGATGATGGTGTACTGGATTGCGATGCAATTGATCCTCGCTGTACGCATATGTTGGTCGAAGAGATATCAAGCGGCACTTTGGTCTGTTGCTTTCGCTATCTGCCGCTTGAAAACGGTACAGAGATTGATCGCACATATTCGGCGCAGTTTTACGAACTTAGTGCATTGCGTGCCTTCGAAGGCACCATGGTCGAAATGGGACGGTTCTGCGTGCATCCGGACTATCACGATCCTGATATTGTGCGTGTCGCTTGGGCGGCAATGACGCGATATGTCGATGAAAACTCGGTTGATATGTTGTTTGGATGTTCTTCGTTTCTTGGAACGGATGCAGGTGCCTATTTTGATTCGTTTGCAGTTTTGCGGGATCGGCATCTGGCCCCCAAGCGCTGGTTGCCCAAAATCAAAGCCCCAAATGTATTCCAGTTTGCAGCGCGGTTGCGGCGCAAACCTGATTTGAAACTGGCACAGTTGCGCATGCCACCTTTGTTGCGGACCTATCTTTTGATGGGGGGCTGGGTCAGCGACCACGCTGTGGTGGACCACGAGCTGAACACGCTTCATGTTTTTACCGGACTTGAGATTCGCGCAATTCCGGCCAGCCGCAAGCGATTGTTGCGAATCATGGCTGCTTGATGTGGGTATTTTTCCAAACACGGCTCTGGGTTGGTTGACCTGACCCTGTCTCCGGTTTAGCCCGAGAGCATGGCACGTATACCCTTATTACAAATGAACGGCATTTCCCTGACCTTTGGTGGAGATCCGATATTCAATGGCTTGGACCTTGTGGTGCAGCCCGGTGATCGCGTGGCGCTTGTCGGGCGCAACGGGTCCGGAAAATCCACGCTGATGAAGGTCATGGCCGGTCTTGTAGAGCCAGATCTTGGGGACATTGTCGTGCCGCCCGGCAATTCCGTGGGGTACATGGAACAAGATCCTGACATGAGCGGATATGCGACGTTGGGCGATTTTGCCTCGGCAGGTTTGGATGCTGGCGAAATGTACAAGGTCGAACGAGCAGGCGAGGGGCTCAAGTTTGATCCTGCCCGTCCCGTAGACACCGCGTCAGGCGGAGAACGGCGCCGCGCGGCGCTGGCACGCCTGATGGCCGAAGCACCGGATCTGATGTTGTTGGACGAACCCACCAACCATTTGGATATCGAAGCGATTGCTTGGCTTGAAAATGAACTGGCAACGACCCGCACTGCCTATGTGCTGATTTCGCACGACAGGGCATTTTTACGTGCACTTACCCGTGCAACTCTTTGGATTGACAGGGGAATGGTGCGGCGCCAGGAAAAAGGCTTTGATGCGTTCGAGGCGTGGCGTGACAAAACCTGGGAAGATGAAGACATGCAGCGCCACAAGCTGGATCGTAAGATCAAGTCAGAGGCGCGGTGGGCGGTTGAAGGCATCAGTGCACGCCGTAAGCGCAATCAGGGGCGCGTGCGTGCCTTGGGTGATCTGCGCGCGGAACGCTCTTCGATGATTCGGCGCCAAGGCGGGGCGGCTATGGCGCTTCAGGCGGGGACCAAGTCTGGCAAAAAGGTGATGGATGCAAAATCGATCACCAAGGAATTTGGCGAAAAGTCGATTGTGCAAGAGCTGTCTTTGACGGTGCAGCGCGGCGATCGAATCGCTTTTGTCGGGCCAAATGGTGTTGGCAAAACCACGTTGATCAAGCTGTTGATGGGGGAAATTGCCCCCGATAGCGGCACCGTGACCTTAGGCACGAACTTGATGCCTGCCGTCTTTGATCAGGCACGCGCGCAACTTGATCCGGACATGACCCTTTGGGACAGTCTGACGGGCGATCCGGATATGCGTGTCTCGGGTAAGGCGGATCAGATCATGGTACGCGGCATGCCGCGCCATGTGGTGGGATACCTCAAGGAATTCCTGTTTGATGAACGTCAGGCGCGCGCACCGGTTCGGTCTTTGTCTGGGGGCGAAAAAGCCAGATTGCTTTTGGCCAAACTGATGGCCAAGGAAAGCAACGTTTTGGTGATGGATGAACCGACCAACGATCTGGACGTTGAAACGCTGGATCTGCTGCAAGAGTTGTTGGATGACTATGACGGCACTGTGCTGTTGGTGAGCCACGACCGCGATTTTCTGGATCGCGTGGCGACGACAACTGTGGCAATGGAAGGCGATGGGCAGGCCACGGTTTATGCGGGCGGCTGGAGCGATTATCGCGCGCAGCGCGGCGAAGATGCCCCTAAGAAAGAAAGCAAGTCCAAGCAAAAAGCATCTGTGGTGTCCAAGCAGGCAACAGCCCCCCAAGACGGACTGTCGTTTACAGAGAAACATCGGCTTGATGCGCTGCCCGGTATCATAGAACGGCTTCAGGCCGAGATTGCCAAACTCGAAGAGTTCATGTCAGACCCCGAGATGTTTTCCAAGGAACCGGTCAAGTTTCAGAAAGCGACGGATGCTTTGGTGGAACGTCACAATGCGCTTTCGGATGCAGAGGAAGAGTGGCTCGTGCTTGAGGAAAAAGCCGAAGGCTAGGGCGCTGTCAGGTCTCTACGATGCGCGGAGAAACTTGATACCCTTCGCGCAAGGCAATCAGGCTTGGGCCGGGTGTTAACACGCGGGTTTCGCCCGATTTTGGCCGTGTCAGAGGGGGGAGATAGCCGCTCGGCTGATAGGGAAACAGGGCATCTTGCCAGATCAGCGCAGGCTGACCAGTGTCCATTTGGACAAAGGTGCCATCCGGCAGGTCATCAAAGTGCCGGATCGCGCGACGCTGTCCAAATGTTCGCGGAACGGCGCGGGCCTGATGCAGTTTTTGATCAAAGATTGCAATTGGCCCCGCATGGTTTGCTGCTGCAAGAAAGGCCTTATAGGCCGCACGTCGGCATTCCCCGCAGGGGCGGTGACCTGCGGCAAGTGCCACGGGTTCGTCAAAGAAAAACAGTTCGGTGTAATGGCGCGGCGCCATAAGTGGGCGTTTTCGGTTTTTGAAGTCCGTCAGGCAACACACCCAAGCCTGATGTCGCCAGCGGACATGTCTCAACTGGCGATCATCGGTATGTAATATTCCGCGATTGCCCATAAATTGCCCGCGTACGGGAACGGCCAATATGTCCGATGTGGGCTGAACGCGGTTTTGCAGTGGCATTACTGCATGCGCAGGGCACCATCGATCCGAATGACTTCGCCGTTCATATACCCGCATTCTACGATGAATTGGGCAAGGCGGGCGTATTCGTTCGGGTCACCCAGTCGTTTGGGGCAGGTCACATCTTGTGACAGGGTGTCGATGATCTCTTGTCCCAACCCGATCAGCATGGGCGTCAAGAAAATGCCCGGGGCAATGGCCATGACACGAATGCCGTATTTTGCCAGATCGCGTGACATCGGCAGAGAAAGACCGACAATCCCGCCTTTCGAGGCGGCATACGCGGCTTGGCCACGTTGACCATCCATGGCCGCGATGGAGGCCGTGTTGATGATGACACCGCGCGCACCGTCCTGATCCGGGTCGTTGTCTGCCATGGCTTCGGCGGCGAGACGTCCAACGTTGAAGCTTCCGACCAGATTGATATCGATTGTTTGCTTAAAGGTGCCAAGCGGATGCGGGCCTTTGCGCCCCAACGTAGCAACCGCAGGGGCGATCCCCGCACAGTTCACGGCGGCATTGATGCCCCCCATGGCCTCTTTGGCTTGTGCAATTCCTGCCGCGACCGAGTCTTCGTCGGTGACGTCGACCTTGTGAAATGTCCCGCCCAATTCGGCCGCAACTTTTTGACCTAGCTCTTCGTTCAAGTCGAATATGGCAACTTTTGCGCCGTTTGCTGCAAAATGGCGGGCGGTTGCCTCGCCGAGGCCGGACGCGCCTCCGGTAATGATGGCAGCTGTGGTGTCGAGTTTCATAGGGGGAACCTCCGAAGGCCTTGGGAAATGAACATGTGTTCAGATAGCCGAGGCCGTGGTCACCTGTCCAGTGGGTAGAAACGCGGGAGCTGCTGGCCGCCTGATATCAGGCCGGATGGGCCGGCCCCCTCGCGGGGGCGGGCCATGTGATCTACGTGTCGAGTTGCACCAGACTGTGGCGCTTTTTGCCTGCGCTCAACTTGATCGGAGAGGCCAACGCCGCCGCATCAATCATCAAACCAGCATTGGTCAGCGGCGCGTCATCAAGCTTGGCACCGTTTTCAGCGATCAACCGCTTGGCTTCCTTGCCTGTTTTTGCAAGGCCGGATTTCACGATCAACTGGACAATTGAAATCCCGTCGGCAACGTCGGCGGCGGTTAAGGTCAGTGTCGGCAAATCATCGCCAACGCCGCCTTTTTCGAACACTTCACGTGACGTGGCGTGCGCTGCGGCGGCTGCTTCGGCACCATGGCACAGCGTTGTGACCTCGTTGGCCAGAACGATCTTGGCGTCGTTAATCTCCGAGCCTTCCAGCGCTCCAAGACGCTCACATTCATCGATCGGAAGCTCTGTGTACAATTTGAGGAACCGACCGACATCAGCGTCGGTGGTATTGCGCCAGAACTGCCAAAACTCGTAAGGCGAGCGCATGTCAGCATTTAGCCAGACAGCACCGTCTTGGGATTTGCCCATCTTCTTACCATCTGATGTGGTCAAAAGCGGCGATGTAAGGCCAAATATCTGATTGTCGATCACACGGCGTGTCAGGTCGATTCCGTTGACAATATTGCCCCATTGGTCGCTGCCGCCCATTTGCAGCAAGCAACCGTATCGACGGTTCAGCTCAAGGAAATCATAGGCCTGCAGGATCATATAGTTGAATTCGAGGAACGACAGAGACTGCTCGCGGTCGATGCGTGATTTGACCGATTCAAACGCCAACATGCGGTTGACCGAGAAATGCCGCCCGATATCGCGCAAGAACTCGAGATAGTTCAGGTTGTCGAGCCATTCAGCATTGTTGAGCATCAACGCGTCGCTTGGGCCATCGCCATAGGTCACATATTTGGCAAACACCTGTTTGATACCGCTGATATTGCTGTCAATTTGGTCTGCGGTCAAAAGCGGGCGCTCATCGGCGCGAAACGACGGATCTCCGACCTTGGTTGTGCCGCCGCCCATCAAGGTAATGGGCTTGTGTCCGGTTTTTTGTAGCCAACGCAGCATCATGATCTGAATCAGGCTACCGACGTGCAGGGACTTTGCCGTTGCATCGAAGCCGATATAGGCTGGCACCACGCCATTCATCAAAGCCTCGTCAAGCGCCTGATAATCGGTACAATCCGCTAGAAAGCCGCGTTCCATCATCACGCGGATGAATTCCGATTTGGGGTGGTAGGTCATGGTATCGGTCCCGTATTATGTGCCGGCTGTGTATAGGCGGCGTTGAGGCAAAGGAAAAGGCCATGTTGAAGGCCAAATCAGGCAAAGATACACTTCGCGCCCTCGGTGCGATGTCTGGAACGTCATTGGATGGGGTGGATGCGGCCATCGTCGAGACCGATGGCACGGTCATCACAGGCTTTGGTGCACACGCATATAGGCCGTACACTGGCGCGGAACGCCAGTGTTTGACCGCTGCTCTTGGGCAATGGTTTGGCCCACAGGTCGAGGCCGCGACAGATGTGATCGACGCGGTGCACCAAGAGGTTCTGTCCGACTTTCCGGACGTGGACCTGATTGGGTTTCATGGTCAGACCCTTGCGCATGATCCGCGAGGGCGCGGCACGCTTCAGGTTGGAAATGGCGCGGTTTTGGCACAAGCCTTGGGGGTCCCCGTCGTGTCTGACTTTCGGTCGTCCGATGTCGAATTAGGTGGCGAAGGCGCACCGTTGGCACCGTTTTTCCATTTCGCCTGTGCAAAATGGATAGGGGCGCAGGCGCCATTGTGTTTTCTGAACCTTGGGGGCGTTGGCAACATCACGTGGGTGGACCCACGCCAACCTGCGCCCGAAGCTGAAGGGGCGCTGCTGGCATTTGACACAGGTCCTGCCAATGCGCCACTCAATGATCTGATGCGCGAACGTCTTGGTTTGGATTGTGATTTTGATGGATCAATTGCAATGCAAGGAACCGTTGAAACAGGGGCTCTCGAGTTGTTTCTGGCCGAGGCGTATTTTTCGAAAATTCCACCAAAGTCGTTGGATAGAAATGATTTTTCTGAAATGATTGAATTGGTTCGAGAACTGTCCGATGCGGATGCAGCGGCAACGCTGACGGCCATGTGTGCCACCGGGGTTGCTGCTGGCATGACGCATTTACCGGCCCCTCCCGAAAAAGTTTTGGTCACGGGGGGCGGGCGAAAGAACCCCGTATTGATGGAAATGTTGCGGGTGTCCTTGGATTGCCCGGTTGTTCCAGTGGAAGACGTCGGTCTTGATGGGGACATGCTTGAAGCACAGGCATTTGCATATCTTGCTGTTCGTGTGGCCAAGGGCTTGCCAACCTCTTGTCCCAGCACAACGGGTGTGGGCGCATTGGTTGGCGGCGGTCTCCTTAGTCAGCCCGACGGAAAATAGCGCGCGCGCACTGGGCGGCCTTATTCAAGCGGGGTGCATGCGTGGCATGCACGCAGGATATGCTTTGCCCTTGCAGGGGCAAAGCGCGGCTGGAGCCCTGCCAATTTCGTCCGAATGTTTCCGGGGCTGGGTGGTGTTGTTACAGGCGTGGAATGTCAAAGCCGGGCGGGGCGAGAGTGAAAGCGTCAAATTCAAACGCAGGCGACACTGTGCAACCAACCAGAGTCCAAGCCCCCAACGTGCGCGCGGCCTGCCAATGATGTTCTGGGACAATCAGCTGCGGGGACTGTCCTTCTCCAATATCCGGGCCAAGAATATCATCGGTCGCAGGACCATGGTCGGTTTCAGATCGCGACAACACCAACGGGGCGCCCGCGTAATAGTGCCAGATTTCAGTGGCATCGACCTTGTGCCAGTGACTTGATCCGCCATCCTTGAGTAAGAAATAGATGCTGGTGCCCACGGACCGGCCCGTTTCATGGCCCGACGCGATCCATGTTTGACGGTAAAATCCGCCTTCTGGGTGTGGTTGAAGGTCAAGGCGGGAAATAATTTGATCGGCGGTGAGGTTTTGCATAGGTGCGGCCCGTTTCCAAGGATGCAAACTTGTGACCTACATCCTCACGCTTTGGCAAGGCCCTTGGCTGGATCGGCCGTCGAGTTGGCCAGCTGAGTGACAGCTTCTAACGTGGCTTTGGCGGCCGCATCAGGCGCTTCTAATGGCAATAGATGCCCATGTGTTGGCATGTGCGTGATTTCGATATCCGGCCGTTTGGCTTTGAGCTTGGCCGTGGTTTCCGGCGCGCTAAAGAAGCTGGGTTTTGCCATGATAATATGTGTGGGGACTGACAGGCGCGTCAAAGCAGGAAGGGAATATGGCGCGGTCAAATAGTTGTGGTTTTCCCAGTGTCGCGGGTATTCCAGCACAAGTCCTGACTCGTGCGGGGTGGTCGTCTCGGTCACAAGATGGCGCAGCTGCGCATCGTCAAAGCGTTTATAAACAGGGTCTTGCCGCATATGTGAAAACGCATGTTCGGGATCAGACCATGTCGTGTGCCGGCGCAAGGCATTGTCCACGACCTTGATCCGGTGGCGGTAGCGGTAAGGCAGGCTGTGCAAAAGTGCAGCATTCATCCGCTTGGCTCCAGCAGGTTCAATAAGTACCAGCGCGCGAAACAAATCGGGGCGCGCATTTGCAGCATAGGCGGTTGCAATAGCCCCCATCGAATGCCCAACAGCAAGGATAGGCCCGAGGTTCTGGTGATCAAGCCAAGCAATCAGATCATCGCCGTATTGCCGCCAGCCTTTGCGCGCGACCGGCATCGGCTGGGTGGGCCACAATGGCCGCATTTTCAGCGCGCTGACGGCATAGTGCGGGGTTAAATGAGACAAGAACGGCATGTAGCATTCCGGACCAAAGCCGTTTGCATGATAAAAGTGTAATGCTGGTCCGTTATCGGACAGGTTCAATGCGGTCGCTGTGTGCGGGCCATGAGGTGTCTGGATTTCAGTATGCAACATGCGCGATCCTGTGTGTGTCTTTCGACAAAGTTAGGACAGACAGAGTTGTGTGAACATGATGACGTCACGTGAGCGGAGCTACCCCGTGCCTTGTTCAAAGCGTATCGGATAGGCGCGTATACAACGTATCCAGTTTCTCTGGTGCAAGCATGTGCTTTGTTGCAAAGGCGATTTCTGCACCAATCATGATGTCGCCATACACGCCATCAATAGGCCCTTGGTAATACCCTGCAAGTTCAAGCAACCGCTGGCGCAGAACCACACACGCTTTATTCTCTGGATCAAACAACATTGCATTTTTCATGCTTAGTTGCGTGGCAAAATGTGTCGGGAGCGCCTTTGGGGACGTGATATTGAGTGCACAATTTGTCGAAAAATTAGGGCGGGTTAAGTAATGATCCAGCGCGACCCCAAAAATCCCTGTCGCCGCGACCACGCCCGCTACCGCCACAATGCGCTCGAACTTTCCAGAGACACAGCCAAAGCGTACAGACGGGACATGATCTAACAGAATTATGACATCCTGAGAGGGCGCAAAGACGGACGACGCCAACACATCATCGGCAACGTTTCGGGTGGCGAAAATAGTTCGGCGTATGGCCTCGTGATCGTTTCCATCAGGGGGGCGATGCATTTTAGAGTTTGAAGACTTAGCCCAATCAGTTGCGGTCAAAATTGTACGCGAGGCAAACAAGGTTTCCATCGCGGTTTTGTAGATGTCTTCGGGGAAGGCGTCCGGGGCGGCAGCGAGGTCAAATGGGTGCTTGGCAAGAAAGTCCAGTGTAAGCGTATATATTTCATAACCAGACGATGTGACCACGCGATACTCTCCAAGCTTGTCCTTGTGCATACTAAGCTTAGGATTGCACAGAGGTTAGCTGGCTCACAATAAAAAAGGCCCCGCGAACATCGCGAGGCCTGATTTGATGATCCTGAGATGTCTTATTTCAGGATAGAGCGTCCTGCATATTCTGCAGTTTCACCCAAGGATTCTTCGATGCGGATCAATTGGTTGTATTTTGCCAACCGGTCAGAGCGCGCCAGGGATCCGGTTTTGATTTGGCCGCAATTGGTCGCAACCGCGAGGTCCGCGATGGTGGCATCTTCGGTTTCGCCAGAACGGTGGGACATCACATTTGTGAAGCCTGCGCGATGTGCCATGTCGACGGCTTTGAGGGTCTCGGTCAGCGATCCGATCTGGTTTACCTTGACCAGCATAGAGTTGGCGGAACCGCGCTCGATGCCCATGGCCAAACGGTCTGGGTTGGTCACAAAGAGATCATCACCCACCAGCTGAATTTTGTCGCCAAGCGCATCTGTCAGAGCCTTCCAGCCATCCCAGTCATCTTCGGACATGCCGTCTTCGATGCTGATAATTGGATAGTCGTTGACCAAAGCAGCAAGGTAGGCAACGTTTTCTTCTGACGTCAGGGCCTTGCCTTCGCCAGACAGAACGTATTTGCCGTCTTTATAATACTCGGTCGCAGCACAATCGAGCGCGAGGTAAATTTCCTCACCAGGTTTGTATCCGGCCTTTTCGATGGACTTAAGAACGAAATCCAGAGCTTCGCGTGTGGATGCGATGTTCGGTGCAAAGCCACCTTCGTCGCCGATACCTGTGGACAGGCCCGCCGCCGTGAGTTCTTTTTTCAATGTGTGGAAGACTTCCGAGCCCATGCGCACAGCTTCGCGAATGCTGGTCGCGGCGACCGGCATGATCATGAATTCCTGAATGTCGATGGGGTTGTCGGCATGTTCACCACCGTTGATGATGTTCATCATCGGCACGGGCAGAACGCGCGCAGACGTACCGCCGATATAGCGATACAAAGGTTGTGCGGTGAAATCGGCAGCTGCCTTGGCCACGGCCATAGACACACCCAAAATCGCGTTTGCGCCGAGGCGGCCCTTGTTGTCGGTACCATCAAGTTCGATCATGGCTTGGTCAATCGCAACCTGCTCGGTGGCATCAAAGCCGACCAGTTCTTCGGCGATCTCGCCGTTCACCGCGGCCACGGCTTCCAAAACGCCTTTGCCCATATAGCGTGCAGCGTCGCCATCGCGTTTTTCCACGGCTTCATAAGCGCCTGTCGAGGCTCCCGAAGGGACAGCCGCGCGGCCCATTGTGCCATCTTCGAGGATCACGTCGACTTCGACGGTGGGGTTGCCACGGCTGTCGAGGATTTCGCGGGCGTGAATGTCGATAATCGTGCTCATGAACTCTATTCCTTAGGAAAATGCATCAGTTGCGCGTTTCATAGCAGGGGTTGAGTGAATGTAAACGGTGTGACCGGCCTCAGCGGGATCGTTAGGGCTAACAGCGACATGTTTGCGCCAACGGGGTGGGCATTGTTGTACCGTGCGTGGGCGACGCTCGGCGAAACGGACTAGGCCACCTCAATGGGATGAGCCGCCAACCGTCGCTCACGCAAGAAGGTATACAGCCCCGAGCCGATAATCAAAGACGCGCCAAACAGCGTCGCAACGTCGGGCCGTTCATTCAGGAAAATTGTTCCGACCAAAATTGAAAACACCAATCGGCTGTATCGATACGGCGCAACCACCGATGCATCCGCAACGCGCATAGCGGTTACAATGCCCCAATACCCCATGGTGCCAAACAAAACCGCGCCGGCAAACATAGCAGACTGGGCGACATCAGGCGCCACAGTGGGTTTGTCTGTAAAGAGCAAGAGGATTGCTCCGGCAAAGACGAGCGAGCCAAAACCTTGAAAAGATACGACATATGCCGACACCGAGGCGTCAATTTTGCGGGTGATGAGATCGCGGAGCGCAACCGAAAAGACGGCCACAATGACCAACAGCGTGGCAGGTTCAAAACTGCTAAATCCGGGACGGATAATGCAAAGCACCCCTGCGAAACCGACGCCGATGGCGCTCCAGCGTCGCCAGCCGACATGTTCCCCAAGAAATATCGCCGCACCCATGGTAATCACCAAGGGCATGGCCTGAAAGACAGCTGCAACCGTCGAGATGTCCACAAGCGCCAGCGCGGAGGCAAAGGACATTGCTGCCATCGCTTCGCTGCAGGCCCGGATCAGAGCGGCACGCCCCCACGCTGCACGCGCCACCAAGGATTGGCCTTTCGCGATGGCGATGCCTGCAAAGATGGCACTGCTGAAAACACCAAGGATGATCAGAATTTGCCCCGTCGGCAATGAAACCGACAGCTTTTTGATAAACAAATCTTCAAGCGTGAACCCCGCCATTGCGAGGACCACAAGCAGAATGCCTTGAACGTTTTGCATGCGTGGGCTCCGAAAAAGAATAGCACCCGCGACAGAAACGCGATTGTTATTAACAGCGCAAGAATAATCCGTCTTGAACTGATGACGTTTCGTGGCGTGGCATATCACTGGATGTGAACGCTCGTCGCGACGGAGTCTGCTGTGTTCAGAGGTGCGCGTGCAAACCCATTTTTACAAAGGGCGAATCTTCAGGTTGGTCAGACGGTTCGCCTCTCGTCCGGTCACCTCGAATCGAAAGCCATGGAACGAAAAGACCTGACCGACGGTCGGGATCATTTGCGCTTCGTGAATTACAAGGCCAGCAACGGTGTTGGCCTCGTCATCCGGCAATGTCCAATCGGTGGCGCGATTGAGGTCGCGAATTGTCATCGCCCCATCAACCAAGAACTGCCCATCGTCCGAGCGCGCAATGTCAGGTTCGTCGCCAGTGTCGAATTCATCGGTAATTTCGCCAACGATTTCTTCCAGAATGTCCTCGAGCGTGATCAATCCCTGCAGCGCACCGTACTCGTCAACCACAAGCGCAAAATGCGAATGACGTCTCAGGAACTCGCGCATCTGGTCGTCAAGCGATGTGGTTTCCGGCACGAAATAAGGATCTTTGGCGACTTCGGAGATGTCGAAATCGGCCAATCCAATAAAGTCGGTCGTGGAGTCCAAGACTTTCTTGTGGATAGCACGCGACAGGTCTTTGGCGTGGATCACCCCGATAATGTTTTCGGGGTCATTCTTGAATACGGGTAACCGCGTGTGTGTGCTCTCCAAGCATTGGCTTAGGATATCAGCCGGATCATGGTCTGCGTCGACCATTTCAATGCCCGAACGGTGCAGCATGATCTCTTCAACCGTGCGATCAGACAAATCCAGCGCGCCCAAAATACGGTCGCGATCTTCTTTTTGAACGATGCCTTCAGAGTGTCCCAACTGAATGGCGCCGGCAATTTCTTCGCGCACTGCCAGAATGTGGCTGTCTGGGTCGGTTTGCACCCCAAACAAGCGCAAGATGATGCGCACAAACCAGCGTACCGCAGATACGATCGGGGCAAACACAGTCACGATCAAACTGATAGGGCGCGAGACATTGGCCGCAGCGGTTTCCGGCATTGTGATGGCATAGGTTTTGGGAAGCACTTCGGCAAATATCAACACCAACAACGTCATGACGAGAGTGGCAACCGCCACGCCAGATTCGCCAAAGGCCTGTGTAAACAACGCCGTCGCCAGCGAGGCGGCCAGAATGTTCACAAGGTTGTTGCCGAGCAAAACCGACCCGATCAGCCGCTCGTTGTCTTCGGTGATGTGCAGCGCGCGTGCTGCCCCCTTGTTGCCCTTGTCGGCTTGCGTGCGCAGCTTGCCGCGTGACGCCGCGGTCAGTGCGGTCTCAGACCCAGAGAAAAAGGCGGACAGCACCAACAATCCAATAATGGCTGCGGCTGTCATCCAAAATGCGGAATCCAGAGGTTGAGATGTTGCCAGAGCGGCAAGGGACTCGGAGGGGGCTTCAAGGGTCTTATCCATGTCCGAGTTATGGGGATGCCAAGCGCCATAATCAAGGGATGCGTGACCTATTTCGCGCGCTGGGATCCGTTTGAAAGCGGGTGATGTTCCATGACAAGGTCACGCAGCCGTTCATCAAGCACATGCGTGTAAATCTCGGTGGTGGAAATGTCGGCATGCCCCAACAGAGTTTGAATCACCCGCAGGTCTGCGCCATTTGCCAGCAAATGCGTGGCGAATGCATGGCGCAATGTGTGGGGGGTTACCTTGGCTGGCGCAACGCCAGCGGCCACTGCGAAGTCTTTCATCAGCAGATAGAAGTGATTTCGCGTCATATGTCCGGCTTTGCCACGTGAGGGAAAAAGCGACTTGGATGCAGGCTTGCCGTTTGATTGCGCAAGTTTTTGCGCTTCGTCTCGGATGGTAATCCACGCGGTAAGTGCTTCGCGCGCAGGAGGTGACAAAGGCACCATGCGTTCTTTGCCGCCTTTCCCTTGGACCAATAGCATATCGGGGTTTCCGCGTGTGGCAGCAACGGGCAGGGACACAAGTTCGGTCACACGCATACCTGTCGCATACAGCAATTCAATCAAACAGGTATTGCGCACGCGGTCGATATGCGTGCGGCCCGTGACGCGTGCGGCCTCAATCAGGCGATCGACTTCGGATTCGTCCAGTGTTTTAGGCAGGCGTTTGTCCTGTTTTGGTCCCTTGATCTGTAAGGCAGGATTCGTGTCGCGCCAGCCCTCTTCATAGGCGAACCGAAACAATTGTCTGATCGAGGACAGACGTCTTGCACGCGTGGATTTTGCAAGGCCTTGTGTGTCGCAAAATATCAAATAGTCTTCGATGTCGGCGCGGGTGGCTTTGGCAAACCTTCGCCCTTTTGATGCAGCCCAGTCCAGGAAACTGTTCAGATCATTGGCATAGCCGCTTTGGGTGTTTTGGGACGCGCCAAGTTCCGCTGCTTGCGCCTCGATAAATGTAGAAATCCATCTGCGATCCTCCATGCGTTATCCTCGCGTATCAAGGATGGCCGTTTGCAACGCTGCGCGGCGTGCCGTGTCTTCCAATCCTACGGCCCGGAAGATGGCGATGGCGTCGGTCAGGGCCTCTAGGTTTCCTGCGGCCCCGTCAGACATAAGGGACATGGCGCGCAGGATGACCTCTCCCAATTGTCCGCGCGCCAACATCGTGGTGATTTCTTGTGGGACGCGGGCGTCGTGAAACCCGTCAGAAATGGCGCGATGCACTGGATTGGTCGGCGTTCGCGGTGGGGCGCCCAAGGCAAGCATTGCAAGAAAATCACGAGGGCCTGTGCGTGCAGCGCGCTCGTAATCAGACGAAAGAAACGCAATATCACGCGCAAGCTTTTTCGTGACACCATTCAGCGGCAGACCCAACAAGCGCGCGCCAAACAGACTTGCAAATGGGACCTCGAGGTGGACAGATTGCATCGCCGCCCAAGCAGCCGGCAATGTCGCCGCCACGTTTTCAAGGTTTCGGGACTCTAGGGCTGAATCAAAGGACTGAATGGCGTCCACACGATCCCAGATCATGCCAGATGCCGAAGGTTTGCCCTCTGAGTAGATGCCCAGCAACCGGTTTTCATGCAAGGCACCCGTGCGCGCCAGACGTTCGGCGGATTCAAGGCGCGCTTTCCAGCCGGTGATGTCGCGCAGATCAGCATGCGCAAACGGACGTGGCAAGGTTGTGGTCGGATGGGCCTCTCCGATGGCTTCATACAGGCGAAACGTCAGGGGGGTGGGCGCATGCGCCGCGACAAGGATCGGTTGGTCGGCAAATGGCTCCGGGTCCAAGAAGCGTAGCAACAAGGCGTCTTGCTCATCCGTCAAAAGCCCAAGTGCATTTGCGTTGTCGAGCATCAGAGCCGCACTGTTCCAGTCGCCCGCACGCGCAGTGCAAAAGATCCGCGAGGCATAATCCGGCGCCAGATGAGGGGCCGCGAGAAGTGCTGAGCAGGCGGCGTCTTCCTGCCCCAAAAGCAATGTGACATCAAACCAACGCGCAAACAAAGACGGGGCAGAGGGGTCTGCACGTTCCAAAAGGGCGTTGGCCTGTTCGATGGCACCCAGTTCAACAAGCTTGTCAACGCGCGACTGCAATAGACGATCTGAAGTTCCCGCATCGTGCGGCGGGTTCGCCTCTGCCAGAAGCAATGTGTACAGCAGGGCTTGCACCGCAGGCAGGACTTCGGGGCGTTGGGCATCAATCAATCGTGCCAGTTCAAGGGCAGCGCTGTTGTGCCAAAGCGACGCGGGCAGGCCTGTGACATGGGACGGCAATAGCCCCACCGCATCACGGCCCGGCTGGTCAAGGGTGTCGACCGAAATATCCGGCGTGGTCGCGTTTTGCGCAATCGGAGGCTCTGATGGGGGCAACCCTATATCAAGCGTCACCGTCGGCGTTTCGTTCAACCAGTCAATCGCAGACAGTGGGGCATCCCCCTGATCTGCATATGCGAAACTGGTTGCCATCAGCGCGAGGGCACTTTCGAGAGGTTTAGCCTTCATTGCCATCAAGCGTAACCGGTTGGCGTATTTCCTGTTGTGGCGCAGAGAAGTCAGCGCCGAAAATGGGGCCCAGATACGCATATGCAACCAACCCGACGGCCCCAAGAACGACCAACACCAATATCAAGCGGATCAGTTTGCCCATCATATTCCCCATTTTTCTCTGCTCATTTTTTCCAACTTATAACTGGCCTTTTGCGTAAGATCACGTCATTCAATGACGAAAGATGAATTTTGGGCAAGGCTTGGCCGATTGCGGGCGAAAGATGGGATTGATGCTTAAGAAAACCGTGGTTTTAGTAGGCATGATGGGGGCCGGAAAAACGGCTGTTGGTCGCGCACTGGCA
Source organism: Shimia litoralis (assembly GCF_005518135.1). Classification (GTDB taxonomy): domain Bacteria; phylum Pseudomonadota; class Alphaproteobacteria; order Rhodobacterales; family Rhodobacteraceae; genus Shimia_E; species Shimia_E litoralis. Next base: position 66,881 of record NZ_SULI01000010.1, read on the forward strand.
CAGCGTCTTGATGTGCCTTTTCTCGACTCGGATGCCGAGATCGAAAAAGCAGCCAATATGAGTATTGCCGAGATTTTTTCCCGTGACGGAGAACCGTTCTTTCGCGAAAAAGAAGCGCAAGTCATTGAACGGTTGCTGGATGAAGAACGGGGTATTCTGTCGACAGGGGGCGGTGCCTATCTGGCCGAGCGCAACCGGGCGGTGATTTCCCAAAAAGGCGTTGCGGTCTGGTTGGATGCGGATTTGTCGTTGTTGTGGTCACGTGTCAAGCACAAGGACACGCGTCCTTTGTTGCGCACGCCAGACCCCAAGGCCACCTTGCGTGATATATTCAACGCACGTGTCCCAGTTTATCAATTGTCGGATTTGTCGGTCAAAGCCGCGCCACAATTTTCAATTGAAGACATGGCAGAACGCGTTGTTGATGTGCTTTTGACGCGCCCCGACGTATTGGAGAAAGACAAATGATGGAAACGGTGCATGTGGGGCTGGGGGATCGGGCGTATGATATTCATATCGGCCCTGGACTTTTGGCGCGCGCAGGAGAGTTGATTGCACCGATGTTGGCGCGACCGCGTGTGTGCGTGGTCACGGACGAAAACGTCGCTGCGCTTCATCTTGAAACATTGCGGGCCGGATTGGCGCGTGGTGGAATTGACATGGATGCGCTGGTCTTGCCTGCCGGAGAAAGCACCAAGAGCTGGCCGCAGTTCGAGCGCACTGTCGAATGGTTGCTGGCGCAGAAAGTCGAGCGCCGCGATCTGGTTGTGGCCTTTGGTGGCGGTGTGATCGGAGACCTGACAGGGTTTGCAGCGTCGGTTTTGCGGCGGGGCGTCGGGTTTGTCCAAATTCCGACATCGCTATTGGCGCAAGTGGACTCTTCGGTTGGCGGAAAAACGGGAATCAATGCCCCGCAAGGTAAAAACCTGATCGGAGCCTTTCACCAGCCTAACCTTGTGTTGGCCGATATTGATGTTCTGGGCACGCTGACGCCGCGCGACTTTCTGGCGGGGTACGGCGAGGTTGTGAAATACGGCATGTTGGGCGACCTTGCATTTTTTGAGTGGCTGGAAACGCAAGCGCCTGCCATGGCTGCCGGAGACGAGGCGGCACGGATCGCCGCGGTCAAGCGGTCTTGTGAAATGAAAGCCGACATTGTTGCGCGGGACGAAACAGAGCAGGGGGATCGCGCCCTGCTCAATCTGGGGCATACATTTTGCCACGCTTTGGAAGCCGCCACAGGATATGGAGATCGGTTGTTGCACGGTGAAGGTGTCGCAATTGGATGTGCCTTGGCATTCGAGGTCTCTGCACGGTTGGGGTTGTGCCCACAAGAAGACCCAAGTCGGGTGCGCGCCCACCTGCGGGACATGGGCATGAAGGTTGATCTTGCTGACATTGAAGGTGATCTGCCGGATGCCGATGGGCTGCTTGACTTGATGGGCCAAGATAAAAAGGTCGTCGATGGCCAGCTGCGGTTTATTCTGGCACGTGGAATTGGGTCTGCTTTTGTGACGGGGGATGTGCCGCGCGATGTGGTGAAAACCGTTCTGCAAGAGGCCTTGGCACAGCGTTGATAATGCGTTGATACAGCCGCATTGATGACCGTATCGAACGGTCGTCAACGCGGTCCATCTGCATGGACGGCGCGCCAATCGGGTGGCGCGGCAAAACGCCCCATCACATGTGCTGAAACTTTGGGCAAGAGTTCCTCCTGAACAAATTTGAAGGAATGGAACCATGTCGTCTTATCTCAAAAGTACCCCCACACGTGACGGATATTTCGGGGAGTACGGAGGGGCCGACCTGCCGCCCGTCTTGGAGCCGCATTTCAAGGCGATTGCCGAGAGCTATGACAAAATTTCGAAGTCGTCCGAGTTTATTCGGGACCTGCGCTATATTCGCACGCATTTCCAAGGGCGACCGACGCCGATTTCCTATCTGAAAAACCTTTCAGATATGGCTGGTGGTGCGCAAATTTATGCAAAACGCGAGGATCTGAACCACACGGGCGCACATAAGTTGAACCACTGTATGGCCGAGGCGTTGTTGGCCAAGCATATGGGCAAAACCAAGTTGATGGCGGAAACCGGCGCGGGGCAACATGGTGTGGCGCTGGCCACTGCGGCTGCGTATTTCGGAATGGAATGCGAAATCCATATGGGCGAAATTGATATCGCCAAAGAAGCACCAAACGTCACCCGGATGAAACTGTTGGGAGCCACTGTCGTGCCCGTCGGGTTTGGTGGTCGCTCCCTGAAAGAGGCGGTGGATTCCGCATTCCAAGCGTATGTCCCTCAGGCTGATACTGCCTTGTTTGCAATCGGGTCTGTGGTGGGGCCACACCCGTTCCCCAGAATGGTGCGGGATTTTCAGCATGTCGTTGGCATTGAGGCAAGAGAGCAGTTTATCGAAATGACGGGCGGATTGCCGGATATGGTTGGCGCGTGCGTTGGTGGTGGATCAAACGCCATGGGCATCTTTGCCGGCTTCATTGATGATGAAGATGTCGCGCTGTATGGTGTAGAGCCGATGGGCACATCATCCAAGCTTGGCGAGCATGCCGCGACCATTTCTTTTGGCGAAGACGGAGACATCCATGGTTTCCGCACCATGGTGCTCAAGGACGAAAATGGTGAACCCGCACCCGTACATACGGTGGCGTCCGGGCTTGATTATCCGGGTGTTGGGCCAGAACACGCCCATTTGTACCGGACCGGACGTGCAAATTATACGTCGGCGAACGACAAAGAAGCCTTGGACGCATTTTACGCACTGTCGCGTAAAGAAGGGATCATTCCCGCACTCGAAAGCGCGCATGCCGTTGCGTTTGCAATGCGTGAGGCGTCACAAAATCCAGGTAAATCTATCCTGATTAACCTGTCTGGACGCGGTGACAAAGATATCGATTATGTCACTGAAACATATGGGTTTGGGGATGCAGAGTAAGCCTTTGGTTTACTTTGACGTCTTGTTCACAACGACAAAGGGCTGGCAAGTGCCAGCCCTTTGTTTTTGTTTCAGAAAGTCGATAGATTTATAAATCTACTGCTTACTCGTTTGTTGTAATTAGAATGGAATTTCGTCATCCAGATCACGTGAAGGGGCTCCGCCGCCATGACCGCCGCCACCTTGTGGTCCGCTGTCATATCCGCCGCCATAGCCGCCACCTTGTTGTGGGCCGCTGTCGTACCCGCCGCCATAGCCACCGCCTTGGCCTCCGCCGCCACCTTGGCCGCCGCCGCTTCGGCCATCTAGCATGACCAATGTGCCGTCAAACCCCTGCAACACAATCTCGGTGCTGTACTTGTCTTGGCCGGATTGGTCCTGCCATTTGCGGGTTTGGAGTTTGCCCTCGAGATAGACTTTGGAGCCTTTGCGCAAATACTGCTCTGCAACCCGTACCAAGCCTTCTTGGAAAATGGCGACGCGGTGCCACTCGGTGCGCTCGCGGCGCTCGCCGGTATTTTTGTCTTTCCATGTTTCAGAGGTCGCGATGCTCAGGTTGCACACTTTGCCACCGTTCTGAAAGCTACGCACTTCTGGATCGTTTCCCAGATTTCCGACCAGAATGACTTTGTTGATAGAGCCGGCCATGCGGTCCCCCCTCAGATTCTTTTTCGTGATGAACGCCATCATAGACCATTCAAGAGACGTGATTGAAAGCCGCTTTTCACAGAAACCCACAGAATTTCTGCGCGAAAAGATGCTTTGGACGGCCTTGTTTGATAGGGCGACTGGAAAAACCCAAGAAATAGCGTATATTGCCCGCAAGAAAAGAGCAGAGGCAGGCAATCACGCATGAAGCGTTTGATTTATAGTGGGCTGGCATTGGCATTGATTTCTGCATTCCCTGCGGGAGCAGCGGATTATCTGTCATCCAAGTCCAACAAAAAGCTGTTCCGGTCTCAGACCAAAGTGCTCGATACGCGTGCCAAGCAACAATACAAAAACTCTGTCCGCCTCAAGCCAAAGCCCATCTATACGCCCAGCAAGTGGGGGGATGGCAGCTATCAAGGTAAATACAATGGCCCGTATCTTGCAATGGCGCGTGAAGCTGCCTTGCGAAATGGTGTGCCGGTCGACTTGTTTCTCAAGCTTGTTCAGCAAGAGTCGAATTGGAATGCGTCGGCGAAATCGCACAAAGGTGCACTTGGCTTGGCCCAGTTGATGCCTGAGACGGCCCGCAGGTTGCGGGTCGATCCGCTGGATCCGCAACAGAATTTGGATGGGGGGGCAAGGTATCTTGCCAAACAGTATCGCAAGTTCGGTTCTTGGCGGTTGGCATTGGCGGCGTATAATGCCGGTCCGCAGGCCGTAAAAAAATACGGTGGCGTTCCCCCGTATGAGGAAACGCGAAAATACGTGCGCATCATCTGGGGAAGTTAATCAACGATACGACTTGGCTTGAGGTATCATGGGCTTAATCTAATAGTTGATTAAAATAGTCGGAAATTGTTCTAGATCAAATTCTCGATTTGTGAAACATGTATTGTCACCCTCAAGCTACCAATTCAAAAGGACATGACATGCGACGGTTGACCAATTGGGTTCTGGCGGGAACGCTTTCGGGTATTTTGGGGGTGCCAACGCTTGGATATGCCGAAAATCGCTATGACAGCCTTGAGGCGCTTGGCGAGGCATTGTTTTTTGATGTAAATTTGTCTGCCAATCGCACGCAATCTTGTGCGACGTGTCACGATCCAGAATACGGGTTTGTTGACCCCAGAGAAACGGCCGCGGGCAAGGCGGTGTCACTCGGAGATGACGGCGAGTCACTGGGCGACCGTACAGCACCGACCGCTGCATATGCGGCGTTTACGCCCGATTTTCACCGGAACAAAGACGGCAAATACGTCGGCGGTATGTTTTGGGATGGGCGCGAGGCCGATCTGGAGGGGCAGGCGGGCGGCCCTCCGTTGAACCCGATTGAGATGGGAATGCCTAACAAAACCTCCGTGGCGGATCGGTTGCAGGAAAATGCGGACTATGTCCGTGCGATGCAGAATTTGTTTGGTGCAGATGTGTTTGCGCAAGCCGATCAAGCCTATGATGGGATGACAAAAGCGATCGCTGCGTTTGAGCGCACAGAGGTTTTTGCACCGTTTGATTCTAAATACGATCGCTATTTGCGCGGCGAGATCGCGCTGTCAAAACAAGAAGAGTTGGGGCGGGTGCTGTTCTTTTCCGAGCAATTTACAAATTGCGCGCTGTGTCACCAGTTGCGCACCAGCGCAATTGACCCGCAAGAAACGTTTTCGAATTATGAATATCACAACATTGGCGTGCCAGTGAATCACAAGGTGCGTGCGCAAAATGGTGTGGCGCAGGGGTTTGTGGATACTGGGCTGATCTTGAACCCATTGGTGGATCATGCCGCAGAAACAGGCCGCTTCAAGGTGCCGACTTTGCGCAACGTGGCTGTGACGGGGCCCTATATGCACAATGGTGTGTTCGAAGACTTGCGCACAGTTGTGTTGTTTTACAACAAATACAACAGCAAAGCCAAAGCCCGCCAAATCAATCCCGAGACCGGAAAGATGTGGCGCATGCCCGAGGTGGCAAAAACACTTTCAGTCGCAGAACTGACCGAGGGGCCCGCGTTGGATGATCAGCGGATCGATGCGCTGGTGGCCTTTATGAAGACCCTCACGGATGCACGGTACGAACACTTGCTAGAAGACTAGTTAGCGCCCTGTTGGACCCTCATAGGCGCGTTCAACTTTGGCAATACGCACGGTGTAATGATCGTACCACCGTGTTTTCCCAAGCTTTTGCGCCAAAAGATGCGTACTCACGTCTTTCCAAGCTTTCAGGCTGGTCTCATCCTGCCAATAGCTGACCGTGATGCCAAGCCCATCGGCATCTCGAGTGCTTTCAACGCCAAGGTACCCGGGCTGTTGCGCAGCAAGGTCGCCCATATCTTCGGCCATCGCGTCATATCCGTGATCTCCGGCGGAGCGCAAAGCGGTGAAGATGACAGCATAATATGGCGGGTCGGGAAGGGGGGCAAAGCGTGACATGTCATAAACTTATGGGGGGGGCACAAAGATGGCTACACGTCATCGGGTGACCTTGCAATACAGGTAACGCGTAAACCTAGCGTCTGGCGGAGGCGAGTTTTCGAATTTGACTGGGGGAGTCACCAAAGTGTTGCTGGCTAAAGCGCGTGAAATATGCAGCACTGCCGAACCCGAGGCTTGAGGCGATCTCATTGATGGGTGTGTCGGTTTGCGTCAATTGCAGGCGCGCATCATGTTGGATCATTTGCGACAGCATATCGGCGGCAGTGATCCCGACGCATTGCTTGCAGACACGTGTCAAATGGGTTGGCGTAATGTCCAGATCTTCGGCGTAAGACGCCATGGCTCTGCCAGAGTGAAAGTCTTCGGCCAAGAGCGTGCAATATCGCCGGACAATACGTTCGGCGGCACTTGCACGCGCATTGCTGGTATCCAACTGCATCTGCCGACGCAGCCAAATCGAGATCAGGGCGGCAATCGCCGTCAGGGACTCGGTTAAGAACGGGCGTTGTTCATGCAGCTCGCGGCGCAGATCATCAAACAGGCCCGTCAATTCTGCTTGTGCCAATCCATCCTGAAGTCTGAGTTGTTGGGTGCGATCCGGCAGAGGGACGCGCCCGTCATCAGGAATGATCACGGCCTGGCCTTGTACCTGTCGTCCGAACTCCAGGGCGAGCAGCTTACCCGCGGGAACAAAAATGGCATTATGTGCGCCAAATCCACGCCTAAGCCCGTGCAGCAATAGGCGACCCTGTCCACGGGTAACCCAAATCAGAACATGGTGGTCACGCACATGTAACTGTTCGAGCAACCATTGTTCTCCCATAGTCATCTGGGCAAGTGTCATAACTTGGATGCTATTATGGGGAAGCGTGTCAGGTGTTTGTGATGGTGCTGACATGGGGGTGTCATGCGTGATTTTCCGCACACCGCCTTGATTGGGTGGTCGGGTCAGGAATGATGGAATTTGTACATTTTTTCCGGACATTTCATGTTCTGAATGTCCTAAATGTGCTGATAATGCAAGCTGGCATTCATAATTCTGGGTTGTATTTATGCCAGTTTTTCATTTTTGATCTAAACCAAGTGCGTTGGCGTTTCGCGAATTGACGTGTGGCCACCGTGGCTTTCTCTTGGGCGTCTTCCAGCGTGCATGTGCCTTGCAAATAGCCCATCAGTTCCGGTGCTCCAATGGCTTTTGAGGACAGTAATGTAGGGTTCCAGTGTGCCAAATTGCTGCGTGCCTCTTCAAGCGCACCAAGCTTGATCATCTGGGCGAACCGGCGCGCGATGCGGGCGTTCAACCATTCTTTGTCGACGTCAAATAGCACGGGCACACATGTCTTAACGGGCAGCATCGGCGGCGGTGTTTCATCCTGCCACACGGCAAGCGGGCGACCTGTGGCGGTTAAGACTTCCCATGCGCGTTGAACACGCATCGGGTTCTGGATATCGATTCGCGCTTTTGTCTCGGCGTCGAGTTCCGCAAGTAGCGCTTGGTATCCTTCGGCCGCAACACGCGCGTTTGCCCGTGTGCGCAGATCGGCTGGTGTCGCAGGAATATCGGCAAGCCCTTGGGTCAGGGCGGTGAAATACAATCCGGTTCCGCCAACGATAATCGGGCGCAAACCTTGCGCAAGAATACCGGACACGTCGCGAAGCCAGTGTCCCACAGAATACTCGGAATCATAGGGGATGTGGCCATAAAGCAGGTGTTTTGCGCATGTTTCATCATGAATCGAGGGACGAGCCGTCAGAACGCGCCAGTTATCATACACCTGAATGGCGTCCGCGTTCACGATCACCCCGCCTTGGCTCTCGGCAATTTCAAGCGCCAACGCGCTTTTGCCGCTTGCCGTGGGGCCTGCAATCAATACCGGTTGTTCAGGTGAAATACGAGACATCAGGGTCATCGCAGTACCCAGTCCAAATGTAGGTCTTTGACCTGAAATGTGATATCTCGCATTGAAACTATCCGTGTTTTCCGACATTTTGCGCCCAATCCTAAATCCTTGCGCAGACGGAGTGCAACATGACCGACGCGACAGCCCAAGCCGATACCACTTTCAAACGAGTAATGTTGAAAATTTCGGGAGAGGCCCTGATGGGAGATCAGGGATTTGGCCTGCACCCGCCAACCGTGCAACGTATCGCCCAAGAGGTGAAGACCGTGCATGATTTGGGTGTCGAAATATGTATGGTTATCGGTGGAGGGAACATTTTCCGAGGTCTCTCCGGATCAGCCCAAGGTATGGAGCGTACAACCGCAGACTATATGGGCATGCTCGCCACGGTTATGAATGCTTTGGCCATGCAATCCGCATTGGAAGAGCTTGGCGTGTTTACCCGTGTGATTTCGGCAATTCCTATGGATCAGGTTTGCGAGCCCTATATCCGTCGCCGTGCCGTGCGACACCTTGAGAAAAAGCGTGTCTGCATTTTCGCTGCTGGCACAGGGAACCCGTATTTCACCACCGACACTGCCGCCACTCTGCGTGCGAACGAAATGACCTGCGAAGCGATCTTTAAGGGCACCAAGGTCGATGGCGTCTATGACAAGGATCCGGCCAAGTTTGACGACGCGGTCCGCTATGACACCGTCAGCTATGATGATGTGCTTGCCAAACGTCTTGGAGTGATGGACGCGAGCGCAATTGCCTTGGCGCGGGATAACAATTTGCCAATCATTGTGTTTTCGTTGGACGAGCCGGGCGGGTTCCGCGGCATTCTCGCGGGGCGTGGTACCTATACAAAGGTTGGCTAACGCCGTTACACTGGCAGATGAAACATGGCCGAATAGGCCCAACAACAGACAGAGCATACACCATGTCAGATGAAGATTTTGAAATTGATACTGATGACCTGACACGCCGCATGGATGGCGCCATGGGGTCGTTAAAAACCGAGTTTGCCTCCCTGCGGACGGGGCGCGCTTCGGCAACAATGCTAGAGCCGGTGATGGTCGAGGCATATGGCCAACGCACACCCATTAATCAGGTTGGGACCGTGAACGTCCCCGAACCGCGTATGGTGACCATCAACGTATGGGACAAATCCATGGTGGGCGCTGTTGAAAAAGCCATTATGAACAGTGGTTTGGGCATCAACCCTCAGACAAATGGCACAATCGTGATGCTGCCAATTCCTGAGCTGAACGAGGAGCGCCGGACAGAATTGAGCCGCGTTGCCGCGCAGTACGCTGAACATGCGCGCGTCTCGGTGCGCAACATTCGTCGTGATGGTATGGACAAGATCAAAAAGGCCAAGAACAACGGCATGTCTGAAGATGACCAAAAGATTTGGGAATCCGAAGTTCAGGACCTGACAGACAAGTATATTGCCAATGTTGATGCCGCGCTTGAGCACAAGCAGGCCGAGATCATGCAGGTTTGACCTCGATTTAAAAGGGGCCGGACATGGGTTCAGAGACTGAGAAACACACCGGTCCCCGTCACGTGGCGATCATTATGGATGGCAACGGACGCTGGGCGCAGGCGCGTGGGCGTCCGCGCCTTTTCGGGCATCACGCCGGTGCGCGCCGTGTGCGTGAAATCGTCGAGGCCTGCCCGGAAAATCACGTTAAGTACCTAACGATTTTCGCGTTTTCGACCGAAAACTGGAAGCGCACACAAATCGAAGTTTCTGGATTGATGAGCCTGTTTCGGCGCTATATCTTTAAGGAAATGCAAGAGTTCGTCAAAAAGAACGTGCGGGTCCGGTTTATTGGTGACCGCGTCAAGCTGGACAAAAAGCTGCGCGGGCTGATGGATGAAGCCGAAGTTCTGACCGCGCATTGCACCGGTACAAACCTAACGATTGCCCTGAACTATGGGGGACGCGACGAGGTCGCACGCGCCACAAAGCGGCTTGCGCAAGATGTGGCCAACGGGACGCTGTTGCCAGAAAATGTAGATGAAGAAACCCTGCCTAAGTATCTGGATACACATGTTTTACCTGATCCGGATCTGGTAATTAGAACCAGTGGTGAAGCGCGTATTTCCAATTTCTTGCTGTGGCAATCCGCCTATGCCGAATACGAATTCATAGAGACCCTATGGCCGGACTTTTCTGCAGAAGTGTTCCATGAACTGGTGTCCTCTTTTGGATCCAAAGATCGTCGGTTCGGGGGGGTAAAACCATGAACGCATCTTCAGGAAAGTGGGGCGATTTACCGGCGCGTGTCGGCTCTGCGGCTGTCATGGCTCTGGTTGGAATTCTGGCCGTTTGGCTTGGCGGCGCATGGTTTTTTGCGCTTGTGGCCTTGGTGGGCGGTGGAATGGTCTGGGAACTGACCCGCATGATGGCGCCCGATCGGCCAGCCCTGCATATCCCGATGGGTGCCTTGGCTGGGTTTGCGATTTATATTGCGACATTGTTACCTGGTCAGGCCGTGCTACCGGTTTTGATTGCACCGGCCATTGTGGGGGCGACGCAACTCTCAAAAGATCGGATGATCTATGCCGCATATGTTGCGGCTCTTATGCTGGCGTGTTTTGGATTGATCGTATTGCGCGATGTGCGCGGCATTCAATGGATTCTCTGGCTGGTTCTGGTCGTGATTGCGACGGATGTCGCAGGGTATTTCGTCGGGCGTGTGGTTGGCGGGCCGAAATTCTGGCCAAAGGTGTCGCCTAAGAAAACATGGTCTGGCACAATTGGTGGCTGGGTTGTTGCGGCTCTTGTCGGGGCGTATTTCGGTGGACCCATGCTGGTTATGATGAGTGTTCTGACAGCGTTCGCCTCGCAAATGGGGGATGCCGCAGAAAGCGCCATCAAGCGCCGCACCGGAATCAAAGACAGTTCGAATTTGATCCCCGGACATGGGGGATTATTGGATCGGTTTGATGGCATGATGGGGGCTGCATTGTTGGTGCTGATTTTCGGCGTGGTTGTGGGCCTTCCTGCGGGGCATTGATGAGACAGGTTTCAATTTTTGGTGCGACGGGGTCGATTGGGCAAAATACAATTGATCTGATTGCGCGTGATCCCGATGCGTATGACGTGGTGGCTTTGACGGGCGGGCGCAATATTGCGCAGTTGGCGAAAGATGCGCGGGCGCTCAAGGCGGATGTCGCGGTGACGGCCCATCCAGAATTGTTGGGCGATCTGCGCGACGCGCTGGCGGGCAGCGAGGTCGCGGTGGCCGCAGGGGCGCAGGCGATTGAAGACGCTGCCGCGCGGCCAAGTGATTGGGTGATGTCGGCCATCGTTGGTGCGGCCGGACTTGCGCCAGGGCTTCGGGCGCTTGAGCAGGGCGCGACATTGGCTTTGGCAAACAAGGAATCCTTGGTGACGGCAGGGCCACTGATCATGCAAACCGCGCGGGATCACAATGCGCGCATTTTGCCCGTCGACAGTGAGCATTCGGCGATTTTTCAAGGATTGGTGGGCGAAGATTTTGATGCTGTCGAGCGCATTATCATCACCGCAAGCGGAGGCGCCTTTCGCGACTGGAGCCTTGAAGATATGGCGCACGCCACGCCGGCTCAGGCGTCAAGCCATCCCAATTGGAACATGGGCCAGCGCATCACAATTGACAGTGCGTCAATGTTTAACAAAGCGCTTGAGGTGATTGAAACCAAAGAATTCTTTGGATGTCCGCATGACATGATCGAAGTGTTGGTGCATCCGGAATCTATGGTACATGCGTTGGTTGGCTTTACGGACGGCGCGTTGATGGCGCATGTGGGACCACCCGATATGCGCCATGCCATCGGCTATGCCTTGCATTGGCCAGAGCGGCGCACCCTTCCGGTCGAACGGCTGGACCTTGCCAAGCTTGGGCAACTGACGTTTCGGGATCCTGACATGACACGTTATCCTGCGCTGCGTTTGGCGCACGAGGTTCTCGCCATGGGCGGGCACAGCGGTGCTGCGTTTAATGCGGCCAAAGAATGCGCCTTGGACGGGTTTCTGGATGGGCGCATCGGATTCTTGCAGATGGCCGAAGTCGTCGAAGAGGTGCTCGCGCAAATGTCATCGGATGCCTGCCTCATTAATGACGAAATGACACTTGATACCGTGTCGAAAACGGACCATCTCGCACGCAAGTGCGCCGATGCCATCATGGCAACGCGACAATAAATAGGACGACACGTGGATATTTTGAGTTTGATTTCGGGCTTTGGCAGCACGTTTTGGGTTGTGATGGCATTTATTGTTGCGCTTTCGGTGATCGTCGCGATCCACGAATACGGGCACTATATTGTTGGGCGATGGACCGGAATTGGGGCTGATGTCTTTTCCTTGGGCTTTGGTCCGGTGTTGTGGTCGCGCTATGACAAGCGGGGCACGAAATGGCAAATCGCGGCGTTTCCACTGGGCGGCTATGTAAAGTTCAAAGGCGATGCGAACGCGGCCAGCGGCAAAGACGGCGAGGCCATGGATGAAATGAGCGATGCCGAGCGTCGTCAAACCATGCATGGTGCGCCTTTGTGGGCACGCACGCTGACAGTGCTGGCGGGGCCTGTGTTCAATTTCATTCTGTCCATCTTGGTGTTCGGTGCGATCTTTTTGTCGCGCGGCCAAATCGGAGATACCCTGATTGTGGGCGATCTGCGTGATCTGCCGCCGCCTGCATACACATTACAAGAAGGTGATGAGGTCACTGCGATTTCGGGTCAAGCCGTGCCGGGGTTCGATGAGCCTGAAAAATTTGAAGCGTTCACCACAGCGCTGCCTATTCAGAAGTCACTGTCTTATGATGTGCTGCGTCACGGCCAAGCAGTCGAGGCCACAGGTCCGTATCTGTATCCACCCATTGTGTTGCATCTTGCGCCCCAATCTGCGGCGTATACTGCGGGCTTGGAACAGGGGGATGTCATCACAGCTGTGAATGGCACCGCGATTCAAGGGTTTTCCGAGTTGAAAGCCGAAATTGAAGGCGGTGCGGGCGCAACTGTGCTTTTGACGGTATGGCGGGCAGGGGCCACGCACGAGTTTTCTTTGACACCGCGACGTGTGGATGAACCGCAACCTGATGGCGGGTTCAAGACCCATTGGCGCATCGGAATCGGCGGAGGATTGGCATTTGATCCTGCAACCCAAAGCATAGGCGCTGGCGATGCCCTCTGGGGCGGAGTACGTCAGACGGGCACCATTATTCGCGGGTCGATTTCCGGCCTGTATCATATGATCACAGGCGCGATCAGCACCTGCAACTTGTCTGGCCCGGTTGGCATTGCGCAAACGTCTGGTGCCATGGCCAGTCAAGGCGCCCAGAGCTTTATCTGGTTCATTGCGGTACTTTCTGCAGCCATTGGTATGTTGAACCTGTTCCCCATCCCGATGTTGGACGGTGGGCATCTGGTATTTTATGCCTATGAAGCGATTGCAGGGCGCCCACCGCGTGATGGTGTTGTGCGGGTGCTTATGACCATTGGCTTGGTAATTGTGCTTGGGATGATGACCTTTGGTCTGACCAACGATCTGTTTTGCCCATAAGCGTATCGTGATCCGCATAGACCTGCGGCGATTGTCGCAGGTCGGTCATGCCCTTGCCCCATTCCCGCCCCATTCTGTCAATAGGGTTGGGGCATAGGACCAAGACCAAACAAGGGTTAAGACCATGCAAACCATTCATCAGGGCTATCGCGCTATCGGATTGCTGATCGACATCAACTGGGACAGATTGTTGTTTCTTGCAGCGATTGTATCTGGCTTGATGCTTGCGGCCTATCTTGGGTCTTTGGGCCACTTTTAAGCGGTCTCCCCAGTAGAAGCATCTGATTTCGCGGCGCATTTTTGTGTGTCGCGCGCAATATTGTTGGCCTGTGGATAGTGCTGTGGATAACTCACTTCATTGTTAATCTTGTCGGTGCGGCTTTTGCCATTTTGACATCGGGGGCCTGACCCGCTAGTGACGACCCAACCGGGATGTCTTGCAGGATTTGGGAATGACCAAACAAAAAAGAGCGGTGACACGGGTGCAGGCCCAGGAAACCACCAAATTAACACAGCGTAGTTTCGCTATTTTTCTATTAATTTCAGCGCTTTTGCTTGCCCTGCCAGGTATTGCTTTGGCGCAGAACTATCAATTCAATACAATCAATGTTGAGGGAAACCAGCGGATCGAATCTGCTGCGGTCCTCAACTATGCGGGAATCAAAAAGGGCCAGACGGTCAGCGCAGGCGATTTGAATGGCGCGTATCAGCGCATTTTGGCCAGCGGCTTGTTTGAAACTGTGGAAATCACACCGTCGGGGACGTCTTTGAAAATCAAAGTCGAAGAATTTCCCACGATCAACTTGATCCGGTTTGAAGGCAACGCACGTCTTAAGGATGATGCGCTCGCAGGGATGATCCAATCCCAGTCCAGACATGTTTTGAACCCGTCCATTGCAGAGCGCGATGCGGCCAATATTGCCGAGGCGTATTCCTTGCAGGGGCGTATGGCTGCACGTGTGACCCCACGTGTGATCCGTCGCAGTGAAAACCGCGCTGACCTTGTATTCGAAATTTTTGAAGGTGGCGTCACCGAGATTGAACGTGTCAGCTTTGTCGGAAACAAAGAGTTTTCGGATCGCCGTTTGCGCCGTGTTCTCGGCACAAAACAAGCCGGACTTTTGCGCGGGTTGATCAAGCAGGACACTTTCGTGACCGACCGTGTCGAGTTTGATAAGCAAGTGTTGCGTGATTTTTACCTGTCACGTGGATTTGTTGACTTTCGAACCACCGGCGTAAACGCGGAACTGGCCCGCGAACGTGACGGATATTTTGTCACCTTCAATATCCAGGAAGGTCAGCAATTCAAATTCGGAAAAATCTCTGCTGTGAGCGAAGTCAAAGGTGCGGTCGCGTCCGAATATCTGGACGCACTCAAGATCAAACCTGGCGTGGTATATTCCCCGCTGCTGATCGAAAGCTCGATTGCGCGTCTTGAGCGGTTGGCGCTTAAGCAAGGTCTCGATTTTGTCCGCGTCGATCCACGGATCACGCGCAATGAACGCGATCTTTCGCTTGACATCGAATTTGCGATCGTGCGTGGACCGCGCATTTTTGTGGAACGTATTGATGTCGAGGGTAACACGGCGACGCTTGACCGCGTGATCCGTCAACAATTCCGCATTGTAGAAGGTGACCCGTTTAACCCGCGTGAAATCCGCGAGAGTGCCGAGCGTATCCGCGCCTTGGGCTTCTTTGAGAACGCCGAAGTGAATGCGCGTGAGGGGTCGTCACCCGATCAGGTTGTTGTGGATGTCGATGTTGTCGAGAAACCCACTGGGTCACTGTCGTTTGGTGGTACATATTCAACCAACGACGGTATCGGCATCATCGTTAAGTTTTCCGAGAATAACTTTCTTGGTCGCGGCCAGAAACTGTCGCTGTCGTTCGCGACTGCGTCCGAGCTGGATGACTATGCCTTTACTTTTGTCGAGCCGTTCTTGCTGGGTCGGGATTTGGCATTCGGTTTGGTGCTGCGGTATCAAGAAGCCGAACCTGATCAGGTCCGCTTTAGCAACACAGTTGGGGAATTTTCGCCTTCGCTGTCATTCCCAGTCAGCGAGTTTGGCAATCTGACCTTGAAGTACACCGGTAAGAACGAAAAGCTTCAGATCGCAGCCTCGCAAGCCATTCCAGGATCAATTATTGACTCGGAAGCGGCCACTGGCGACATTTGGAAAAGCTCTCTGGGGTATAGCTATCGCTATGACACACGCGATCGCGGTCTTGATCCAAATAGCGGTGTTCTGCTTGAGTTTGGCCAAGACTTCGGCGGGTTGGGCGGCGACTATGAGTTCATCCAGACTACTGCCAAAGCTGTCGCGCAAACCCGAGTCTATCACGAAGAGATCACGTTGCGCGCTGTGTTTGAAGGTGGCGCGCTTTACTCGCCAAACCGAGACAGCCGTATCACCGACCGTTTTGTGTTGAACTCGCAAAAAATGCGTGGCTTTGAACCGTTTGGGATCGGCCCACGTGAACGCGGTGTGACAGCAACCCAAGACGATGCGTTGGGTGGTAACTATTTTGCGGTCGCACGCTTTGAAGCAGAGTTTCCTTTGGGCTTGCCCGAAGAATACGGGATCAATGGTGGCGTATTCTATGATGTTGGCTCTTTGTGGGGGCTGGATAACTCATCCGCGAATGTGCTGTACGAAGACTTTAGTCTGCGTCACGTGATCGGTGTTTCCTTGTTCTGGGATACGCCTATCGGTCCGCTTCGTTTCAACTTTACCAAGGCTCTGAGAAAAGAGACTTATGACGTTGAACAGAACTTTGACTTTACTATCAGCGCGCAGTTCTAGGTGTCTATGACGCGACAACTTCATATTTTGTTTGTGGTGCTGGCCAGTTTTCTGGTTAGCACCACAGTCGTTTCGCAAACGTCAGATGTGACAGTCTCTGCCATTCTTACGGTCGAGTCTGATCGCCTCTTTGCAGAATCCGAGTTCGGGTTGCGTGTGGGGCGTGAGATCGAAGCCGCCCAATCCATTCTGTTGGCGGAAAATCGCAAGATCGAAGCAGAGCTGACTGCGGAAGAAAAGGCGTTAACCGAGAAACGCAAACAGATGACGGCACAGGATTTTCGCGCTGTTGCGGATGCCTTTGATGTGCGCGTCCAAGATATCCGGCGCATCCAAGACACGAAGGCTGGCAAGATCGAACAGCTGCGCGACCAAGAACAGGTTGCTTTTGTCAATGCCACACGCCCCATCCTTGTCGAATTGATGCAAGATGCAGGGGCGTCTGTGATTATGGAACGTCGCACGGTTCTTGCGTCAAATGATGCAATTGATATTACGGATCGTGCTATTGCTCGGCTGAATTTGGCCATTGGCGATGGGGCCGGGCTTCGTCAAATCCCCTGACTTGCTTGCCCAATTGGGCTGGGATTGTTAGGGCTATCTTCAAGTACAACAGACACGTAGCAGGAGCGCCTGATGTCCGAGACATTGCAGACAGCAGATATTCATCTGATCCAACGGATCATTCCGCATCGCTATCCGTTTCTATTGGTCGACAAAGTCATTGATATCGACGGGTATAAAACTGCGACGGGCATCAAGAATGTCACAATGAACGAACCGCATTTTCAGGGACACTTTCCTGGAAAGCCCATCATGCCCGGCGTCACAATTGCCGAAGCAATGGCGCAGACTGCGGCGGTGATGGTCGGAACGGCTTTGGATATGGCTGACAAGAATATGCTTGTCTATTTCATGTCCATCGACAAATGCAAATTCCGCCGCATGGTCGTGCCAGGAGATCGTTTGGAAATGCGATTGACGACTGTGCGCGGCAAGCCGGGCGCAAAGGTCTGGAAATTCAGTGGCGTTGCGTCTGTTGATGGCGAGATGGCCTGTGAAACCGAATTTACTGCCATGATGGATCTTCCCAAGGAGTAAGCCGATATGGCCATTTCTGATCAGGCCCGCATTCACCCTTCTGCAGTGATCGAAGACGGGGCCAAAATCGGTGCCGACTGTGTGATTGGGCCGTTCTGTGTGGTGGGTCCGCAGGTTGTCTTGCATGACCGCGTCGAACTAAAGTCGCATGTGGTGATCACAGGACAGACCGAGATCGGCGAAGACACGGTTGTGTTTTCTTTTGCGGTGATTGGCGAAATTCCACAGGACAAGAAGTTCAACGGCGAGGCCTCTTTGCTGGTGATCGGCAAACGCAATCGAATCCGTGAACATGTCACGATGAACCCTGGCACCGAGGGCGGCGGCGGCGTCACCCGTGTGGGGGATGATTGTCTGTTTATGGCGGGATGCCACATCGCGCATGATGCCATTCTTGGAAATCGCGTGATTGTGGTGAACTCCTCTGCTGTGGCGGGACATTGCATCATCGAAGACGACGTGATCATCGGGGGCCTGTCTGGCATCCACCAGTTTGTGCGCATCGGGCGCGGGGCCA
This sequence comes from Shimia litoralis, assembly GCF_005518135.1. GTDB lineage: Bacteria > Pseudomonadota > Alphaproteobacteria > Rhodobacterales > Rhodobacteraceae > Shimia_E > Shimia_E litoralis. The sequence continues at coordinate 84,769 of NZ_SULI01000010.1, forward strand.
TCATTGGCGCTGTGTCGATGGTGACCAACGATGTGATTCCTTTTGGGTTGGTGCAGGGGCCACGCGGGCAACTGGATGGTCTTAATCTTGTCGGTCTCAAGCGCCGTGGCGTGGACCGGTCTGATATCACCGCATTGCGCGCGGCGTTCCAGATGCTCGCACAGGGCGAGGGCGCATTTCAGGAGCGTGCACGTCGCATGGGCGAAGAATTCGACAGCGACTATGTGCAAGAGATTGTGAAATTTGTAACGGGCGAAACGGATCGTTCGTTCTTGACACCGGGCTGACCCATGCAGACATTGGCGATCCTTTCTGGTTCTGGCGCATTGCCGTTTCAACTGTCCAAGGCGTATCCAGAGGCGATGCGTGTGGTGTTTCATGGCGTAGAGCATCGCCTGTTGGCGCCGGTTTCCGAGCATCGCTTTGACCAGTTGGGTGCATTGTTTGACGACATGCGCGCCAATGGAATTACCGATGTTGTCTTTGCGGGGGGGATGGCACGCCCACCTTTGGACCCCACACAGTTTGATGCCACAATGATGACGCTTGCCCCGCGGCTGATGGCTGCGTTTCAAAGTGGTGACGACGCGGTTCTGCGTTTGGTTATTGCGATATTCGAGGAACAAGGTTTCAACGTCGTCGGGGCTCATGAGTTGATGCCAGAGATCACCGCTCAAGAAGGCCTGATTGCTGGAGAAGAACCAAGTGCATCGCATTTGTCTGATGCCGCACGGGCCACGGATATCTTGCTGGCGTTGTCGCCTTTGGATGTGGGGCAGGGCGCGGTCGTCGCGCACGGGCTTTGCCTTGGGATTGAGACCTTGCAAGGCACGGATGCGCTGTTGGGATTTGTTGCAGACACGCCCGAGCGCCTGAGACGTCAAAAGGGCGGGGTTTTGGTCAAAATCCCCAAGCGAGGCCAAGATTTGCGCGTTGATATGCCTGCGATTGGACCCGAGACGATTCATAATGCTGCCAAGGCTGGGCTGGATGGTATTGTCGTCTCGGCAGGTAAGGTTGTGATTTTGGATCGCGAGGCCACGCTGGCCGCACTAGATCAAACCGGATTGTTTCTGCTCGCTCGGGTGATGTGATGAAGGTCTTTCTTGTCGCGGGCGAATTGTCTGGTGACAGGCTGGGCGGGGCGCTGATGCAAGGCCTGATCTCGTGCCGTCCAGATATTGAATTTATCGGGGTTGGCGGCCCATTGATGGCAGAGCAGGGATTGCAAAGTCTCTTTCCTATGGATGAACTTAGCGTCATGGGCATTGCCGAGGTGCTGCCCAAATATCGACATTTGAAGCGACGCATGCATCAAACCGCCCAAGCGGTTCTTGACGCAAAACCAGATGTTCTAGTGACAATTGATAGCCCCGATTTTTGCCTTCGTGTGGCCAAGGAGGTCAAGGCGGCCAGTACGATCCGGACTGTGCATTATGTGGCCCCATCGGTGTGGGCGTGGCGCCCCAAGCGTGCTGCCAAGATGGCGCGTATGATCGATCAGGTTCTGGCGCTGTTGCCCTTTGAACCCCCCTATATGCGGGCCCATGGTATGCGGTGTGACTTTGTCGGGCATCCGGTGGTCTGTGAACCCATCGCGACCGATGCCGAAGTGGCAGAATTTCGCGCCAGTTTTGGCATCAACGATGCGCCTCTGGTGTTGGCGCTCCCTGGATCACGGCGAGGCGAGGTGTCACGGCTGACACCGGCCTTTGGCGAGACCATGCGCCAAGTCGCCGCCAAAGTACCAAATGCACGTGTCGTGGTGCCGGCGGCGGCTCCGGTGGCGGAGATGGTGTGTGAGCTGACCCAAAGCTGGGATATTGCTCCGATATTGCTTGATCCGACACAGACCGATTTTGAGACCGCCCAAGCCACCAAACGCGCGGCCTTTCGCGCGGCAGATGTGGCGCTGGCGGCATCTGGCACCGTGTCTCTGGAACTGGCCGCCAATCAGACACCTATGGTGATCGCCTATGATATGAGCTGGCTCAGTTGGCAGATCATGAGCAGGGCCGCGCTGATTGATACAGTGACCTTGGTCAACTTGGTGTCAGACACCCGTGTCGTCCCAGAATTTTTGGGGCCCGCCTTTGTGCCTGAAAACATCGCACAGGCTTTGGTGCAGGTCTTACAAGACCCGTCGGCGCAATCTGCGGCAATGACTTTGACTATGGAACGTTTGGGACTGGGGCAGGAACAGCCGGGCCTGCGTGCGGCCAAGGCGGTCTTGGACGGCCTCGGCTGATGATGGAGCATGTCGGATTTGCGGTCTCGGCAGGGGCGGCGCACGTGTTGACCAATCTCGATAATCTGGCGCTGTTGACCGGAATGATGCTCACGCTTGGGGCGCCGCGCGCTGTTGCGGGATTTGTGCTGTCGCAAGTGATTGTGTTGACGGTGTCGATGGCGGTGGCCGTCGGCGCAGATCAGGGGTTTACGCAATACGCCGGCTATCTTGGCGTGGTGCCCTTGGTGCTTGGATTGCGGGGGATTTTACAGCAGTTTCGTGCCCCCACGCAGTCACACGCAACATCCACGCTGTCCCAAAGTTCTCTGCTAGGCGCAACGGCCCTGTTTCTGAGCCTCTCAATGGATAGTTTGGCCGTCATGGCGCCTTTGCTGGCCGACAGTTTGCCAGCGTATCGTATTTCAGCCGTGCTGGGGGCCGGACTGGCCGTCGTTGGGCTTGGCGGTCTGGGCATCCTTTTGTCACGGATCGCGACCACATTTAGCGCGGTTCCAACGCGCCTAGAGACCCTTGGCCCCTATGCCATGGTCGCGGTGGGGATCTATGTGTTGCTCAACAGCGGTACAGATGTGCTCTGACCGCTGTGTGAGGCACGGCAGGGGTTAGTACCCCCGCCAAATCCAGCCCCCGCCAAAGATGCGGCTGCTGTCAGGGTCATAAAACACACAGGCCTGACCGGGGGAAATGCCTTGTTCTGGCGTCAGCAGCTCTACCTCGACATTGTCGGGGCCGATGGGGCGCAAAATTGCGTCACTTGGTGCCCGCGTAGAGCGCACGCGAACTTTGATGTGCCATTCCTTGCGCGACTCTAACGGCTCGTCGCCCAACCAGTTGATTTCCCGCACAGGCACCACACGGGTCGCCAGCATAGACTTGGGGCCGACGACGACCTGTTTGGTGTCAACGTCCAGTTTCACCACATACAGCGGTTCGGAAAGCCCTCCAATGCCCAAGCCGCGCCGCTGCCCGATGGTGTAGTGAATAACACCTTCGTGTTGCGCAAGCACATTGCCATCCGGGTCAACAATGTCACCGGGTTCGGCGGCACCGGGTCGAAGTTTTTCAATGACGCTGGCATAATCGCCGTTCGGCACGAAACAGATATCCTGACTGTCCGGTTTGTCTGCGACGGCCAAGCCATATTCGGCCGCCAAGGCGCGTGTGGCGTCCTTGGAGGGCAAATGCCCTAATGGAAATCGCAAATAATCAAGTTGTTCACGGGTCGTGGAAAACAGGAAATAACTCTGATCGCGCGACGCGTCGGCCGCGCTGTGGAGTTCTGGACCGTTTGGCCCCATTTTTCGCTGAATATAGTGTCCGGTCGCCATGCAGTCGGCATCAAGGTCTTTGGCCGTTTCCAGCAAATCCTTGAATTTCACACGTTCATTGCAGCGGATACAGGGCACGGGGGTTGCCCCTGCGAGGTAGCTATCTGCAAATTCGTCTATCACCGCATCCTGAAAAATGTTCTCGTAATCGAGAACATAGTGAGGAAAGCCCTTTTCCTCGGCGACGCGACGGGCATCATGAATATCAATGCCGGCACAGCATGCGCCCTTCTTGGCAAGAGCGGCACCATGATCATAGAGCTGGAGCGTAACTCCAACAACGTCATAGCCCTCGTCAGCCAGCTTGGCGGCAACGACAGAGCTGTCGACGCCGCCGGACATGGCAACGACCACGCGGGTTTCAGAGGGCGGTTTGGCAAAACCAAGTGAATTCAGTTTGGGCGCGCGATCCAGCGGCATGAGTCTCTCCGATCAGAAGTCGCCAAGAATATATGAAAATCCTAACTACTCTCAAGAGGCAGTTTCACATGCTGTTAAGCGATCTGTCCCAGCATAGCCCAAGTTGCGAGGGATAGAGTGATGTTTTTGAAGAAAGTGGAACGACCACGAACGGTGACAATGGCCGATGGACAGGTGTTAACACAGGCGGATTTGCCACCTGTAAATACACGACGATGGGTGGCGTCGCGCAAAGCTGCGGTTGTGCGCGGCGTGCTATACGGGTTGATCTCTCAATCCGAAGCTCTGGAAAGATATGGTTTAAGCGAAGAAGAGTTTTCTGAATGGGTGACAGCGGTGTCCATCCATGGCGTTGAGGCGCTTAAGGCCACCGCGTTGCAAAAGTATAGACAACCATAGGTAGATTATGTAGTTTTTATCTAAGCGGTAACTGTGGGTTAACCTTTTTTCGTCACGGTTAATCTTAACAAGCCCAGAGATGAGGATAATAATATGCGTGTGCTGTTGGTAGAAGACGATCCCACCACATCCAAAAGTATCGAGCTGATGCTGACCCATGCGAACCTTAATGTGTACGCAACCGATTTGGGGGAAGAAGGGATCGATCTTGCAAAGCTCTATGATTACGATCTTATTTTGTTGGATCTTGGGTTGCCGGACATGAATGGTCATGAAGTGTTGCGCCAGCTTCGTCTTGCGCGGATCGATACTCCTATTTTGATCTTGTCCGGTGCTGATGACACCGAAAGCAAAATCAAAGGCTTTGGATTTGGCGCGGATGACTATTTGACCAAGCCATTTCACCGCGAGGAGCTTGTCGCACGCATTCATGCTATTATCCGAAGATCCAAAGGGCATTCCCAGTCTGTGATCCAAACAGGGCTTGTGGAGGTCAACCTTGACGCGAAAACAGTTTCCGCATGTGACAAGCCGGTGCATCTGACTGGTAAAGAATACCAGATGCTTGAATTGCTATCGTTGCGCAAAGGGACGACGTTAACCAAAGAAATGTTCCTGAACCATCTCTATGGGGGAATGGACGAACCAGAGCTTAAGATTATTGATGTCTTTATTTGCAAATTGCGCAAAAAACTAAGCGAAGCCACCGATGGCCACAATTACATCGAAACCGTTTGGGGGCGTGGCTATGTCTTGCGAGATCCACAGCCCATGGACCAAAACGATCAAGAGCGTATGGCTTTGCGCGCCTAAACCTTGCCACTGGACGTCACCGCGACAGCCGCCTATCACTTGATAAAATGTGATTGGAGAGCGATCAGGTGACGGCCGAACTTAACATTTCTGAACTGACACATGAGCAGGCGCGCGCCGAACTTGAACGTTTGGCGGGCCTGTTGGCGCAAGCCAACACCGCGTATCATGGCCAAGATGCGCCTGAAATTTCGGATGCAGAGTATGATTTTCTTAGGCGCCGAAACGCTGATATTGAAGCGGCATTCCCTGATCTAACGCGTGGTGACAGCCCAAGCCACATGATCGGTGCTGCGCCGTCAGATGGCTTTGGGAAGATTCGTCATGCGGTTCCTATGCTGTCGCTTGGGAATGCGTTCGAAGATGATGACGTCACGGATTTCGTGGATCGTATCCGAAAGTATCTGGGACAAAACGATGGTCCGCTTGCCTTCACCGCCGAACCCAAGATTGATGGGCTCAGCCTGTCATTGCGGTACGAAAACGGAATTCTGAAACAAGCGGCAACGCGTGGCGATGGAACCACGGGCGAAGACGTGACAGAAAATGCGCGCACAATATCTGACATTCCCCAGTCACTGACACATGCGCCAGAGGTGCTTGAGGTACGTGGCGAAGTGTACATGAGCCACGCAGATTTTGACGCTTTGAACGCACGACAACAAGAAACCGGCGCAAAAGTCTTTGCCAATCCGCGCAACGCCGCAGCAGGGTCACTTCGCCAGTTGGATGCACGCATAACACAGGCGCGCCCTTTGCGGTTTTTTGCCTATGCGTGGGGGGACCTGAGCGCCCCCCTTGGCACGACACAAATGGGGTCCATACAAAAGCTGGCCGATCTCGGCTTTCAGATCAATCCTTTGACAAAACTTTGCGACACCCCAGTCGAATTGATTGCACAGTATCGCAAAATTGAGACCCAGCGTGCGACGTTGGGATATGACATTGACGGCGTCGTCTACAAGGTGGATCGGCTTGATCTTCAGGCACGGCTTGGGTTTCGCTCGACGACGCCACGTTGGGCAATTGCGCATAAGTTTCCCGCAGAATTGGCATGGACACGCCTTGAAAGCATAGACATTCAAGTGGGCCGTACAGGGGCGTTATCTCCGGTTGCGCGATTGTCGCCGGTGACCGTGGGCGGTGTTGTTGTGTCGAATGCGACGCTGCACAACGAAGATTATATTCAGGGCAGGGACAGCAAAGGCAAAGAGATTCGTGACGGACGGGACATTCGAATTGGCGATTGGGTCCAGGTTTACCGCGCAGGTGATGTAATTCCCAAGATCGCGGATGTGGATTTGTCCAAGCGACCAACAGACGCCTTGGCATACGTCTTTCCGGACAACTGCCCCCGATGTAATTCTGATGCAATTCGAGAACCGGGTGATGCCGTGCGATATTGTACAGGCGGAATAATTTGCCCGGCGCAAGCTGTTGAAAAGCTTAAGCACTTTGTCTCGCGCAAGGCTTTTGATATAGATGGTTTGGGCGCAAAACAGATCGAGATGTTTTATGACGATCCAGATCTACCCGTTCGCCAACCCGCAGACATTTTCACACTGGCGGCGCGGGATGCAGATAACTTTACCAAGTTAAAGAACCGCAAGGGCTGGGGCGCGCAAAGTGCCACGAAACTGTTTCAAGCCATAGAGAGCAAACGCACAATCGGTTTTGGCCGTTTGCTGTTTGGCTTGGGTATCCGCCACGTTGGCGAGGCGGCGTCAAATTTGATTGCCATGCATTACGGGCAATGGGCTGAGTTTGAAAACGCCATGGTCCGCGCCAAAGAGTTCGAGGGGCCCGACTGGCAGAATTTGTTGGATATTGATGGTGTCGGCGATGTCATGGCGCGTTCTTTGGTGACTGCATTTGCTCAGGACCATGAACGCCAGTCGATTGATGCCCTTGTGGCGCATTTGTCAGTGCAAGATGCCGAACGCCCCAAAACCGATGGCAGCCCGGTAGCGGGCAAGGTGGTCGTGTTCACCGGCACTTTGGAAAAAATGACACGGGCCGAGGCAAAGGCGCGCGCCGAGGCCTTAGGGGCCAAAGTGTCTGGATCGGTTTCCGGGAAAACAGATATCCTTGTCGCGGGACCTGGGGCGGGATCCAAGGCGAAAAAAGCTGCTGAATTGGGCGTGGAAACCCTTGATGAAGACACGTGGTTATCTTTGATTGAGGGACTATGACTGGCCGCCCCGAAGCTCTTTTTCCGCTCTTTGCGAACCTGACCTCTCTTGATGGTGTCGGTCCTAAGACTGCACAACATCTTGCACAAATCGGAATAGAAAAGCCGAAGGATCTGGTGCTGTCTCTGCCGTATTCGGGCATTGATCGGCAACGCCGCGACTCTGTGCTAGAGGTCAGCCTGCCAGACACAGTAACGGTCGAAGTCGAAATCGGGGCCCATTTGGTGCCGCGATCTCGGGGGGGCGCGTACAGGATTAACGTCGAGGATGCGCAGTGTAGTTTTCAGCTGGTGTTTTTTCATGCGCGTGGCGAGTATTTACAAAAAATCCTACCGGAAGGGGAACGGCGTCTGATCTCGGGGCGCGTCGAGTTGTTCGACGGGGTGCCGCAAATGGTGCATCCGGACCACATCGTCACAATCGAGGATGCCGCGAGTATTCCTGTGTTTGAGCCGGTATATGCGTTAACGTCTGGCGTGTCGCAAAAGGTGATGACCAAGGCGGTGATTTCCGCACTTGCCCGATGTCCAGCCTTCGAGGAATGGATTGATCCGGGGCAAAAGTCCCAAGAAAAATGGCCTGATTGGCAAACGGCGATACAGATGGCACATGCTCCGGCGCATGCGCGGGATTTGGCATCAGACACGCCTGCACGTGCGCGGCTTGCGTATGACGAGTTTTTCGCCCACCAGCTGACGTTGGCGCTGGCGCGATCTAAGTTGCAACGCGCCAAAGGTATCATCAGCGAGGCCACAGGGAATTTGCAACGCAAGGTCTTGTCGGCTTTGCCTTATCAACCGACAAATGCTCAGGGGCGCGCAATCGCCGATGTGACACGCGATATGGGGACGGACCTGAGAATGAACCGCCTGTTACAGGGCGATGTCGGGGCCGGAAAGACCCTCGTGGCGTTTATGGCACTTCTGGTCGCGGTCGAGGCAGGCGGGCAGGGCGTCATGATGGCGCCAACAGAAATCTTGGCGCGCCAACATCTTGCAGGGCTACAGCCCCTTGCCGAAAGTGCTGGGGTGGTGCTGGAAATTCTGACTGGCCGCGACAAAGGCAAAGAACGCGCCGCAAAATTGGCCGCTTTGTCACAAGGCAAAATTCACATTCTTGTCGGGACACATGCGGTGTTTCAAGAAGATGTGAAATTTGCCGATTTGCGGCTGGCGATTGTGGATGAACAGCATCGATTTGGTGTGCGCCAAAGGCTTGAACTGGGTAAAAAAGGCGCCGGCGCCGACGTGCTGGTAATGACGGCCACACCGATTCCGCGCTCGTTATCGTTGGCCCAATATGGCGATATGGATGTGTCAATCTTGGACGAAAAGCCCCCAGGCCGTCAGCCCATTTCAACGGCGTTGGTGTCGACATCACGGATGCAAGAAGTGGTGGATCACCTCCAGAAAGCGGTGTCGGAGGGCAAACAGGCCTATTGGGTTTGCCCACTGGTGGACGAAAGCGAAATTGTTGATCTGGCGGCGGCTGAAGACCGGTTTAAGCATCTGCGTGCTGTGCTGGGCGAAGGTGTTGTCGGGCTGGTGCATGGACAAATGCCAGCCGCAGAAAAAGATGCGGCCATGGCGGCGTTTGCGCGCAACGAAACACAGGTATTGGTGGCCACGACGGTGATCGAAGTGGGCGTGGATGTGCCCAACGCTACGATCATGGTGATTGAACGCGCAGAGATCTTTGGTCTTGCCCAGTTGCATCAGCTGCGCGGGCGGGTCGGGCGTGGGTCACAGGCGTCGACATGCCTTCTGTTGTACCAAGCCCCGCTCAGTGAAAACGGCCAGAAACGCTTGACCACATTGCGCGAGACCGAAGACGGGTTCAAAATTGCCGAAACCGATCTGGAAATGCGCGGCGCAGGAGATTTGATTGGCACCGCGCAATCGGGTCTGCCAAAATTCCGCATTGCCGATCTGGAAAACCAGTCGGCGCTGATGGCGGTTGCCCAAAGTGATGCCCGCAAGCTGTTGTCAGATGATCCCACATTGGAAACACCCAGAGGGCAGGCGGCACGTGTTCTACTGTGGTTGATGGAGCAAGATCAGGCGATCCGTTTAATCTCAGTAGGTTAAATGTTTTGTTCCCTCATGTTCGCAAATGTTCTCATAAAGTTCTTTACACAGCGTTAAGAATATGAGAACAAAGGGGCAACGGAAGATCAATTCGCAGGAGACGCCCCATGATGACCCAAATCAAAGCTGTGATCCGGAACTCTGGTGACACATTGTTTCAGGACGCCATTGGTGGCGCCGCGCTGGTTGTGATGTTGCTTGTGGCGCTGCATGTGCCTGGAGTTGCGTAACCTGTTGAGAAATTTGCCTGCGTGTGTGTTTGGACCTTGTTCTGCATCCTGTCCCCAACTTTGATGCATCGCGACTGACACTGCCTGTCCCAAGTCCAAGAAGGGGTTGCCTCACTCTCTCTTCAAATGGGTCCATGGTTGCACACGCACCAACTCCGCCGCGTTTCCTGTCAGAAGCGCGGCGGTTTTTTTATCGTGGTTGCAAATCTGGACTTAGGCGCAGTGCGCTTGCTCGGCTTGATCGAACGCTTCGAGCGTCGCCTCGAGCGCCAACATGATCGATGCATGGCGGTTCTTGTATTCGCGCGCAGGGCGTAACACCTCAAGTCCCTCAAAGGGGGATGGGGGAGTCGGGCCGTCTTGTTTCAACATGATTTTTAACGAGTCGCGTGCGGTTTCGATGTCTGATCTGCTGGCCCCGATCACGTTGCCGCCGACAATTGATGCCGCTGCCTGACCCAATGCACAGGCTTTGACATCTTGGCCAAATGCGCTGATCCGGCCATCCGCAAGGGCGATGTCGACGGTTACCGTCGACCCGCACAGAGGCGAGCGTTTCTTGACTGTCGCATCTGGGGTTTCAAGGCGATCCGTATGTGGAATTTCCGCTGCCAGCGCCAGAATGCGCCCTGAATACAACTTGATCAGATCATTTTCGCCGGACATGTCGGTTTCCTTTACCACGTGATTCCTAGATAGAGAGCGCAACCGAAGATGCAAAGGGTTCGTGAAGGAGAATTGTCATGGAATTTGATCCTACCACTTTAAAGTATAACGAAGCTGGTTTGATTCCGGCGATAGCACAAGACGCCGAGACCGGAGACGTTCTTATGATGGCTTGGATGAACCAAGATGCCGTCCGCCAAACGCTGGAGACTGGACGCGTCACATACTGGTCGCGCTCGCGTCAGGCGTTTTGGATCAAAGGCGAGAGCAGTGGCAATGTCCAAGAACTGGTCGATTTTCGACTGGACTGTGATCGTGATTGTGTGTTGGTCACGGTGAATCAAACGGGTCCAGCATGTCACACAAACCGGCGCAGTTGCTTTTACACAGCGGTCAGAGAGGGCAGCGAGACTGAATTGATGGCGCCAATGGTTTAAGCGCGTCTTGAGGTCAATGATCGGAAAATTACAATCCCACCATGGTCCGCAGGTCTTGTGGCGTAAGGCCATCAGCGCGGTATTTCGCGATCGCGCGCGCGTCGTCGCGTTTGGCCAAACGTTTGCCCGCATCGTCGCGAACAAGGTCGTGGTGATGGTATTCTGGGGTGCTTAGGCCCAGCAGGGATTGTAGCAAGACGTGGATGGGCGTGGCATCAAACAGATCTTTGCCGCGAATGACGTGGCTGATCTGGGTTTGGCTGTCATCCAAGACAACAGCCAGATGATAGGCTGCGGCCATCGAGCGTCGGGCAAGCACAACGTCGCCGACTGAGCGCAGAAGGGTTTGCGCCTCCAGCGCATGGGTCCCGTGGCGCGATTGACCTGTTTCGTGAAAAGATTTTGGTAACCCAACTGTGCAGGCTTTGGCCATATCAAGACGAATACAATGCGCGTCGGTCTGTGGCAGGGCAAGTGTACGGCAGGTTCCGGGATATATACGCCCGTCAGGTCCAAACGTGGGCACTCCTTCTTGCGGCGCATCTGCGGCCTGTTCGATATCGCGCCGGCTGCATGCGCAGGCATAGGTGAGGCCCCGCGCTTCCAGTTTGCGGAGCGCTTCCGCGTAGTCATCAAGATGATCTGATTGACGTCGTACCGGGCCGTCCCACGTGATCCCAAGCCACGTTAAATCCTCGTAAATTTGCTGTTCCCAGTGCGTGCGGGCGCGCGATTGATCCAAATCGTCGATCCGAAGCAGAAACTCGCCCCCTGCAGCGCGGGCCGCGTCATGTGCGCACCACGCGGAAAAGGCGTGACCAAGATGCAGTGGGCCCGTCGGCGAAGGCGCAAACCGTGTCCGAAACATCTTGCGCCCTCTACTCTTCTGACTGAGCGTCCAGCCAGTGTTGCCAATCGATTTTGGCGCGATCCGAATAGGCTTTGTAGCGATCTTTGCGTCCGCGCCGCCCACCTTTAAGCCCGTCAACCGGTTGAAAAAGGCCAAAGTTCACGTTCATAGGTTGAAACGTTTTGGCGTCAGCACCGCCCGTGATGTGGTGCACCAACGCACCCATTGCCGTATTCAGCGGCGCCGTGTTTAATGTCCGGCCCAAAATTTCAGCGGCCGCCAGACGGCCCGCGAGAAGCCCCATGGCTGCACTCTCGACATAGCCCTCGACACCTGTGATTTGACCGGCAAACCGGATATTGGGTCGGGACTTTAGGCGCATTTGTTCGTCTAGCAGCGTCGGCGAATTGATAAAGGTATTGCGGTGAATTCCGCCCAATCGCGCAAAGCTCGCATTTTCCAGTCCCGGGATCATGCGCAGGACATCTGTTTGCGCCCCGTATTTCATTTTTGTCTGAAACCCCACTATGTTAAGGAGCGTTCCTAATGCGTTGTCTTTTCTCAGTTGGACGACGGCATAGGGTTTGTCTTCTGGTTTGTGGCTATTTGTCAGACCGACGGGTTTCATCGGGCCAAATCGCAAGGTTTCGCGACCACGATCCGCCATCACTTCGATGGGTAGGCATCCGTCAAAATATCCTGCTGTTTCACCTTCGTGAAATTCGGTCTTATCGGCCGCCAGCAAGGCATCGATAAACGCCTCGTATTGGTCCTTGGTCATCGGACAGTTCAAATACGCTTTTTGCTCGGCTTCGGTGTCACCTTTGTCATACCGTGACTGCATCCATGCCACATCCATGTCGATGCTGTCGGCATACACAATCGGGGCAATGGCATCGAAAAACGCCAACGCATCGGCACCGGTTTCATTTTGGATGGCTGCCCCAAGACCCGCAGACGTCAAAGGGCCTGTCGCAATAATCCAATGGCCTTCGGTCGGAAGCTCGGAGATTTCACCGTATTCCACGCGAATATTTGGATGATCCATCAAGGCTGCGGTCACGCTTTGGGCAAATGGATCGCGATCGACCGCCAAGGCGCCCCCAGCGGGCAGGCGATGCTTGTCAGCCGTTGCCATGATAATCCCGTTGGCTTGCCGCATTTCCCAATGCAGCAACCCCACAGCGTTTTGTTCGTGATCATCCGATCGGAATGAATTCGAACACACCATTTCGGCAAGGTCACCTGTCCGATGTGCGAAGGTTTCAACTTTGGGCCGCATCTCGTGGATCACCACCGATACGCCCATGTTTGCGGCCTGCCAAGCGGCCTCTGATCCGGCCATTCCGCCGCCGATGATATGTAAATCTTGGGTCATAGTAGGCGACATAGGACAGCCAAGGGCGTTTGGAAAGAGGCAACCAGTGCAGCGCCGAGCGTTAAGCTCGCGCGCTGCATCGGTAAGGTAGGTCTTGAGAACATAGCCAAGCTGCCATTGTGGAACATCTGCACCGCCGGTTTCCGGCAGCGTTGGAGGGACTTCCACTCAAAGGCGCTTGGTATTGTCACATCGCATGGGCGATTTACACATTATGCCACGAGACCCGCGCCTCACCTAGCGCAAATCCGCGAACAGAGGGCGCACTGATTGGAAACAATCGCGTTCGGCAGCCAAGTGATATGCCGTGTGGCGTTCAACCATGCCAAAGATAATGAAAATTAGGTGGCGCAGCTTTCGCTCGGGGGCGAGGTAAGCAATAAATGCCCCAAGCGAAAAGCTGCGCACCGGCGTCCCATTGGCGGACCAATGGAGGCCTAGCGAATCGTTGTACGATCATTTCGCGATAGATGCAGGCCATCTGGCCAGAGCGCATCAACGAACGATCTGTTCCGTCTTATTGTGGCCTATTTCAACCCCAAGGTTAACCGCGAGTTAGGAAAAACACCGTTGAATACGTGGAAACGCTTATTGGCTCCAGTCAGGAGATCGTTTTTCCAAAAATGCGCTAATACCTTCCTCGGTATCGCGAAACAGCATGTTTTCGACCATCGCATTCCCAGCATAGGCATATGCATCCTGAGTCGACATCATTGCTTGGGTGTAAAAGGCTTCTTTCCCGATTTTCACAGCCGCGCTCAGTTTGGCCGCGACAGTTTCAGCAAGCTGAGTTGCACTGGTTTCCAAATCTTGTGCCGGAACGACATGATTGATCAGGCCTAATTTCTCTGCCTCGTCAGCGTCGATGAATTTTCCGGTTGTCAGCATTTCGAACGCCTTTTTACGCGCAATATTCCGTGACAACGCCACCATCGGAGTCGAACAGAAAAGTCCAATATTCACACCATTGACGCCAAACTTCGTGCCCTCGGCGGCGACGGCCATGTCACAGGTTGCAACCATTTGGCATCCTGCTGCGGTGGCGATGCCGTGGACTTGGGCGATCACCGGCTGGGGCAGGGCTTGAATTGTCATCATCATGGTCGCGCAGCGATCAAACAGGTCCTTGAAATACGCCTTGCCGCCGTCTTCGGCCTGACGCCCTGCGGTCATTTGCTTAAGGTCATGTCCGGCGCAAAACGCCTTGCCCGTCCCGGAAAGTACAACCGCACGTATCGATGTATCATCCTTGATCTCGCCAAGGGTGCTCTGGAGAGCTGCGAGCATTTCATCCGAGAGCGCGTTGAGCCGCTCGGGTGCATTCATCGTCAAGTGTGCGACCGCATTTACGTCGCGACGTTCCAAAATTGCCATCTTGTCCTCCGGTGACTTTGGGGCAACTCTAACGATAAGAGATCATGGAGAAAAGCATGCCTGTACAATTTACTGTCGACGAGATGAACGCGTTCCTTGACGAAATTTTTCCCCAGATAAAAGGGCAGTTCATCGTCGAACAATTGGATGACACTGGCACCGTGATGCGGTTGCGGATTAATGACACCCATCTACGTCCGGGGGGAACAGTATCTGGTCCGTCAATGTTTGCTCTTGCGGATGTGGCCGCCTATGTGGCCACGATGGGCCAAATCGGGAAACAGGCTTTGGCGGTGACAACCGGATGTTCCATTGATTTTATGCGCAAACCCGAGGCTGGCAAGGATTTGATTGCCAAGGCGACATTGTTGAAAATAGGCAAGGCGTTGTCAGTGACGGATATTCTGTTGTACTCCGAAGGCAAATCGGACCCGGTCGCACGATCCACAATGACCTATTCCATTCCTCCGCGATGACACGGTCTTGATGGCCTCACACCACATCCGATTGCGCGTACATGCCCAAGGGATGATCTGTTGATATTCCAAAAATTATATGTAATTGCAGGCGTGTTCATTTTTGTTCGGAAAGGGCACCTCGATGGCGACTACTGAATCACGTCTAAAACACTTTCCCGTTCCATTTTTTGCGGTCACCATGGGCTTGTTTGGGCTCGCGCTGGCTTTGCATGGCGCTGCCGATGTGTGGCCATTGGTGGGGGCTGCGTCCAAAATGGTCATGTGGGTCGGCATCGGCACGTTTGTGGTGCTTGCGTTGTTGTATCTGGCCAAGGCATTCATGTATCACGCCGCGGTTCAGGCTGAATGGAACCACCCAGTCAGACTTGCCTTCTTTCCGGCGATTTCGATCTCTCTTTTGCTCATGTCATCGGCTTTGTTGCCGCATTATCCAGATGCGGCAGATGGGGTTTGGGTGATCGGCGCAGCTCTGCAAGGCATGCTGACCATCGCCGTTGTGTCCGGCTGGATTAGCCACCGTAGCTTTGAGGTCGGTCAACTGACACCCGCTTGGTTTATTCCGGCAGTGGGCAATGTCATCGCCCCAATCGCTGGCGCCCAATTGGGGTATGTCGAGCTTTCATGGCTGTTTTTCTCGGCTGGGCTAGTTTTTTGGGTGGTTTTGCTGACGTTGGTGTTTAACCGGCTTATCTTTCACAACCCGATTCCGGCGAAACTGTATCCGACCTTGGTGATCTTGATCGCCCCACCGGCGGTTGGGTTTCTTGGATACCTTAGCCTGACCGGGCAGATCGACAGTTTTGCGCGTGTGCTGTTGAATGCAGGCTATGTGTTTGCCATTTTGGTGGCTGTTCAACTGCCAAAGCTGGCCAAGCTTCCTTTTGCGCTGCCTTGGTGGGCTCTGAGCTTTCCCGTCGCGGCATTGACCATTGCCTCTTTTAAGTTCGCCACGCTGACGGGGTCTGGGGCGCATGTGATCATTGGAGCGGGGTTGTTGTGCTGTCTTCTGGTCATCATGACGGGTCTGGTGTTCCGGACCATCGTTGCGATCGTGAAAAACGAAATTTGTGTTCCAGAGTAAGATTCCGTCATTATGGGAGCATTCAGGTGAAAATATGTGGGGTATATTGATACCTATTTTGCAAGTCATTGAATTCAAACAATATAATGGACTTTATGGTGCTTGACCGTGTCTGGCACACGTATATAACCCCCCAATCGAATTTCGGTGCGCCGGAATACGGCCCATCTGTCAACCAAACATCAGGTAGACCACTATGAAAACCTATTCTGCTACTCCGGCAGACATCGACAAGAAATGGATCATCATCGACGCTGAAGGCGTCGTGCTTGGTCGTCTCGCATCGATCGTCGCCATGCGCCTGCGCGGTAAGCACAAGGCGTCTTTTACTCCGCACATGGACATGGGTGACAATGTCATCGTGATCAATGCGGACAAGATCCAATTGACCGGCAAAAAACGCACGGACAAAAACTACTATTGGCACACTGGCCACCCAGGTGGGATCAAATCCCGCACGGCTGGCGAGATCCTCGAGGGTGCACACCCCGAGCGCGTTGTGACCAAAGCGGTTCAGCGTATGCTGCCAGGCAACCGTCTGTCACGCCAAGTTATGACCAACTTGCGTGTATATGCCGGGTCCGAGCATCCCCACGAGGCGCAAGCGCCAGAAGTGTTGGATGTGAAATCCATGAACTCCAAGAACACCCGGAGCTAAACAATGGCTGATCAAATCAATTCTCTCGAAGAGCTGACCGCCGTTGCTGGTGTCGAAGCTGTTGTTGAAACTGCTGCGCCTCGCGAACCTGTTCGTGATGAACTTGGCCGTGCCTATGCGACTGGCAAGCGTAAAGACGCTGTTGCTCGTGTTTGGATCAAGCCTGGTTCCGGCAAAGTGACTGTGAACGGCAAAGAGCAAGATGCATATTTTGCACGTCCCGTTCTGCAAATGATCCTGCGCCAGCCGTTTACGGTTGCCGGCGTTGAAGGTGAATTTGACGTATACGCAACCGTCAAAGGCGGTGGCTTGTCCGGTCAAGCGGGTGCGGTTAAGCACGGCATCTCCAAAGCTCTGCAACTGTATGAACCCTCGCTGCGTGGCGCATTGAAAGCCGCAGGCTTCCTGACACGCGACAGCCGCGTTGTGGAACGTAAGAAATACGGTAAGGCCAAAGCGCGTAAGAGCTTCCAGTTCTCCAAGCGCTAAGTTCGAACCTTCGAATTTACCATATAAAACAAAGGGTTGCGTATTTCGCAGCCCTTTTTTTATGCGTAGCAGAATTGAAGCAGATGCAGTGTGTGTTGACGTTATGGTTTAGTGATTTTAGCATATCTGTAGCGTTTTAGGTTGCTATTGGAGTGTGCAAATTGGGTGTCGTATACGTTCTCGTAAATTCAGCGTTCGAAAACTATGTGAAGATTGGTAGGACTACTAATTTGGAACAACGATTACGTTCGCTTGATAATACAAGTGTGCCGTTGCCGTTCCGTTGTGTGTTTGCAGTTGAAGTTGATGATGAAAACGAGGTGGAGCGTTTGCTGCATCAAGCGTTTGCAGATAATCGAACAAGAAGCACAAGTGGACCTGTCACGGTTTGATGCCGCTCCTTTGATAGCATTTACTGCAACAAAGGAGATGAACTATG
>NZ_SULI01000011.1 GCF_005518135.1 Shimia litoralis
TACACATGGGTCATTTCTCAGTGACAATTCTGACCTCTACCGGGTCAGTTCTCAGTGACATTCAACACTGACAACATTGGGGGCGTCTTGCATCAAGTTCATAGGATCGAGCCTTGCAGAATTGTGCATTAGCCCGGCAGTCCCTCATGGACTACCGAACCGATACAATATTATAACTTTGCAATCAATAGGTGCAATTTGAGTTGTTGCGCCTTTCATGCGTTGAAACAAATTTACTGCAACGGAGTGGTTGAGCCAAGATAATATGGCGCTTTTGAAACAAACATGGGCAGCACTGGCTATTTTGAGTTGGGGTTCTGCCGCGATCGCGGGCAGTTGCCTGCCGCCTGTGCCGCCATGGATGCCCACCGATCCCGATGATGTCAGGGCATATGCTGACCTGTTGAGGCGTGACGCAGAGGCATACTTTGACGATGCCGAACAGTACTTCCGGTGCCAGGACCAAGAGCGACGTGAGGTTTTTGAGCAAGTGCGGGCAGTCAGCGAAGACTATGCGCGCGTTTTGGAAGTTTTGAGGAGTGGTAGTTAGGAGTGGCTGCGTCGTCGCGAAAGCAGCCACTCACAATCATGGTGGCGAAGGTCGCCAATGGGGGATTTTTGCCGTTCGTTTCTTGGGTTTTGAGGTCTGCTTTGCGCACTTTGCGGCCGATGCCAACGGCACTAAGGACACTCAGACTGTTAATTTGTGCTCCAGATCACAAAGCGTCAACATTCTATTTTGCGCGCTGAAGCATGCCAAAGAGATCCCGCGGGTCGTCGGGGTCAGCGATGATGTCGAGCTTTTCAAAATAGGGAATGTCGCGGAGCTGGTCGCGGACGTAGCGCAGTGCACTGAAGTCCTCGATGGCAAAGCCTACACCGTCAAAGAGCGTGATCTGGCGGTCATTTGTCCGTCCGGGCGTGGTGCCTGTAATGACCTGCCACATCTCGGTGACAGGAAAGTCATCAGGCATTTGCTGAATTTCGCCTTCGATCCGGGTCTGGGGCGGATACTCCACAAAGACGTCAGAACGGGCCAAGATGTCCTTGTGCAACTCCGTTTTGCCGGGGCAATCACCGCCAATGGCGTTAATGTGGACACCGGCCCCGACCATGTTGTCCGACAGAATTGTGGCATACTGTTTATCGGCTGTGCATGTAGTAATGATCTGAGCACCTTCGATGGCTTCTTCCGGTGTCGCGCAAGCGACCAGCTTGAACCCTTGGCTTGACAGGTTGCGAACGGCTTTGTCGGTCGCTGCGCTGTCAATATCGTAAAGCCGAAGCGTGCTCACACCATTGACCGCCCACATCGCCATGGCCTGAAACTCGGATTGCGCGCCATTGCCGATCATCGCCATTGTCGTGGCTCCCTTTGGTGCCAGATGGCTTGCCACCATCGCGCTTGTCGCAGCCGTCCGCAGAGCTGTAAGCAAGGTCATCTCAGTCAGAAGTTCGGGATAGCCCGTATCAACACGCGCAAGCAGGCCGAAGGCCGTTACAGTTTGCAGGCCCTCCCTCATGTTCTTGGGGTGGCCATTCACGTATTTGAAGCCGTAATCCTCACCGTCGGATGTCGGCATCAGTTCGATGACGCCCTCCTCGGAATGGCTGGCGACGCGCGGGGTCTTGTCGAATTGCTCCCATCGTTTGAAGTCATCTTCAATATAGCGCGACAGGTCTTTCAGCATGGTCTCTACGCCAATGCTGTGGACCAGTTTCATCATGTTCTCCACGCTGACAAAGCGAATGAAGGCGAGATCGGATGGGGCGGGAGCCGTTGTTGTGGAAGGTGCGGACATTCAGGGCCTCAAGTATAGCTATGGGTGGGGCGGTCGAATACGCGCCTGCCAAACAGGGATGCGGTTAGATCGACCATCAGGCTTGCGGTCTTGCCGCGATCATCGAGAAAAGGATTAAGCTCGACGAGATCGAGTGATGTCACCAGATCACTGTCGTGGAGGATTTCCATCACAAGATGAGCCTCGCGGAAGGTCGCGCCGCCGGGAACAGTCGTGCCAACGGCTGGTGCTATAGACGGTTCCAAGAAATCTACGTCGAGCGAAACATGCAGTAGTCCGTTCGCGGCAGCGACCTTTTCGAGAAATTCGCGCAAGGGTGCTGCGATTCCCCGCTCATCGATGTAGCGCATGTCGATGGCTGTCATGCCAGATTGCTGAATGAACTCACGTTCTGGCTTGTCGACCGAACGTAGACCGATAAAACAGACGTTTTCGGTCGGAACAGGTGCGGGAACAGGCGGAAAGCCTTCAAAACCATCCTGCCCGGTTAGATAGGCAATCGGTGTGCCATGCAGGTTGCCAGACGTCGTAGTCTGGGGCGTGTTGATGTCGGGATGAGCATCAAGCCACAGCACAAAAAGAGGTCTGCCTCGTTCAGCCGCATGCGCCGCAACACCTGCGACAGTCCCGAGTGACAACGCGTGATCGCCCCCCATGAACACGGGAAACCCTTGTTTCATGGCCGTCTTTGACGCCTTAGCCAGTTTTTCTGTCCATGAGATGCATTCGGTCAAAGCGTGAACCTCACCTTTCGGTGCGTCTTCAACCCAAACCGGTCCATCAACATTGCCCCGATCTTCGACCTGCCACCCAAGCGAAGACAATTCCTCAGCAATCCCAGCGGTGCGATAGGCATCGGGTCCCATGACGCAGCCCCGACGGCGTTTTCCGCAATCCATGCCAGCACCAATCAGGATGCACTTTCCTACACTCATCGCGATGCTCCTTCATCTACGGCTGCGGTCACGATCACCTCGACCAATAGATCTGATCCTGCCAAACGCGCTTCACCGCAGGCGCGCGCGGGTGCGTAGTTTTCTGGCACCCAAGCGTCCCAGACCTCGTTCATCGCATCGAAGTCATTCATATGCGCAAGCCAGACGATGGCTTGCAAGATGTGTTTCTTGGAAGACCCCGCCTCTTTCAACAAGGCGTCGACACGTGACAGGCAATCGCGGGTTTGTTCGGCAACATCCGCCCCGCTGCCCACCTGACCACACAAATAGACGGTGCCGTTGTGGGTGACGATCTTGCTCATGCGAGCGTTCGTGTGCTTTCGTTCGATCATTGCGTTCTCATCTTTCAGCGTGTCGGTTCGAGTGTGGCATCTGCAGGGGCATCTGTGCGCCGGTCAGCAAGGTGGCGCAGATAGCGGCGTTCCAGCCAACGGAAGACCCATGTGATCACTAGGACGATCAGGAAATACAGCAGAGCCGCCGTGATGAAGCCTTCATAGGCAAGGTAGTAGCGTCCATTCAGCCAACGACCGACACCGAGGATGTCTTGCAACGTGATGGTGCTGGCCACAACCGAGCCGTGCAGCATGAAGATCACCTCGTTCGAATAGGCTGGGATCGCCCGGCGGAATGCGGACGGCAGGATGATCCGCCGCATGCGAGACCCATAAGAATGCCCGGTTGCGATGGCCGCCTCGACTTCGCCCTTGGGCGTGTCGATGATCGCACCGCGCAGCAGTTCTGTCGTGTAGGCGGCCGTGTTAAGGGTGAAGGCGATAAAGGCACACCACCAGGCAGACGACAGGATTGGATCCCAGAGCCAGCTTTCGCGTACGGCCTCAAACTGACCCAGCCCGTAGTAAATCAGGAAGGTCTGCACCAAAAGTGGCGTGCCGCGGAACACATAGGTGTATGTCCAGACCATCGGGTTGAATATCGGATGCCGTGATGCCCGGGCAATCGCCATCGGGATCGCGAGCACGCCGCCGCAAAGGAGCGCAAGAAATGTCAGGTTCAGAGTGACCCAAACGCCCCACAGAAAGCGGTCAAAGTTCTGAGCGACCAAACTGATGTCGAGTGGGATGAAGTCGAGAATGGCTTCCATCACATCGCCCTCACGACACCGCGGCTGTATCTACGCTCCAGCGCGCGCAGCGCGAGGTCAGATACCGCTGTTAGAACCAGATAAATCACAAAGGCGGCGGCCATGAAGGTAAACAATTTTCCCGTGGATCGTCCCGCGGTGAAAGCATTGTAGACAAGGTCTTGCAGACCGATGACAGAGACCAGCGCAGTGGTCTTCAGTTGTACCAGCCAGTTGTTCGTGAAGCCCGGCAGCGCGTAGCGCACCATTTGTGGCCAAATGACATGGCGAAAAATTAGCGATTTTGGCATGCCGCAGCTGATCCCGGCCTCGATCTGCCCACGCGGGATTGCCATGATGGCTCCGCGGAATGTTTCGGTAAAATAGGCGCCGAAAATAACGCCGATGGTCATAAAGCCGGAAACGAATTGGTTGACGTCCACATAGCCCCAAAGACCCGTGGAATATCCGATCGCATTTACCGTTACTTGCCCGCCAAAGAAGACCAAAAGGATCAAGACGAGGTCCGGCACTCCCCGCACTACAGAGGTGTAGACGCCTGCCAATCGTTGCGCCAAGCGCGACGATGACAGTTTGGCCCAAGCCCCGAGAAGACCAAGAGCCAGAGAGACAACCAAGGACGCCAATGCCAGTTGGATCGTCACAATGGTGCCGTCAACCAGCTGAGATCGATATTCGAAAATGAGGTCCATGGTGATCTCCGTTTGAATTCGCGGGGCCAAGCCGATTGGCCCCGCGAGTGATCGCAGCCTTACTCAGGACGACCGCCGTAAATGTCGAAAGGGAAATACTTATCGTTGATCTGCGCGTAGGTACCGTTCTCGCGCAGTGCAAGGATCGCTGCGCTGATCGCATCGCGCAACTCTTCTTCGCCCTGACGAACCGCAACCCCAACACCTTCGCCATAGCACTCCAGATCGGTTTGATCGCCACCAGCAAAGCCGAATTTCGCACCCTCATCAGTGGACAGGAAGCTCTTTTCCGCCAGCAGGCTGTCTGCCAGCTGTGCGTCGATACGGCCAATGGCCAGATCGCGGAAGACTTCTTCCTGAGTTGCATACAGAACGATTTCCGCATCCGGGAAGAATTTCTCGGCGTAGCACTGGTGGGTTGTACCACGCTGAAGCCCCAAGCGCTTACCCGCGAGACTCTCGGCAGTCCCTTCGATGGCGGAATCATTGCCAGCAACAACGCGCGCGGGCGTCTGGTAGTACTTCTGGGAGAAGTCGATCTGGGTCTTGCGCTCTTCGGTGATCGACATCGATGCGACAATAGCGTCGAATTTGCGTGCTTTAAGCGCAGGGATCATGCCGTCCCAGTCCTGCTCGACCAGAACACATTCACGCTGAAGCTCTGCACAAAGCGCGTTGGCCATTTCGATGTCAAAGCCGACAAGCGTGCCGTCCGCTTCCTTTGACGAAAACGGAGGGTATGCCCCCTCAACGCCTACACGCAGCGGGTCTGCTGCCAATGCGGGTCCGGCGACTGCAAATGCCGCAACTGCGGCGAGGATAGTATTTCTGATCATGATGGTTCCTCCTTGGATTGGATCAGTTCATTCGGGACAAAAAGGCCCGGAATTGCTCGGTTTCTGGATTGGTAAAGAGTTCAGACGGCGCGCCTTCTTCGCAGACCTCGCCCTGGTGCAGGAACACGGTCTTGGATGAAACATCGCGCGCAAAACCCATTTCGTGGGTAACGACAAGCATTGTGCGGCCCTCGTCTGCCAGATCCCGCATGACGCTGAGAACTTCGCCCACAAGCTCAGGATCAAGCGCCGAAGTTGGCTCATCAAACAGCATCACATCCGGGTCCATCGCCAAAGCGCGGGCAATGGCGACGCGCTGCTGTTGGCCGCCGGACAAATGCGCAGGGTAATAGTCGGCGCGGTCCGAAAGCCCGACCTTGGCAAGCAATGCTTGCGCCTTTTCGCGCGCCTCTGCTTTTGGGGTTTTCTGAACGAAAACCGGGCCCTCCAACACGTTCTCCAGCACCGTCATGTGGGACCACAAATTAAACCCTTGGAACACCATCGCGAGGCGGGATCGCATGCGCTCAACCTGTCTGATGTCCTCGGGAACCGTTTCGCCATGCCGGTTCTGTTTCATGCGCATCTTCTCACCGGCGAGGTAAACATCGCCGGAATTGGGTGTCTCAAGCAGGTTGATGCAACGCAAAAACGTGCTTTTGCCGGAGCCAGAAGCCCCGAGGATTGCAATCACATCGCCCTTTTGCGCTTCCATCGAGACGCCCTTGATGACGTGATGTGCGCCAAAACTCTTGTGCAAGTCATCAACTTTGAGTGCTGGGTGATCAGCCATGATCATGCCTCCTGAGACGGTGCGAGCGCGGCCAATTCGCCGAGCTTCACAGGTTTGATGGGTGTGCGTGCGCGTGGTACTGTTGCCTCTGCGCCGCAGGATATGAGGATGCCGCGAACGGTCAGGTCGCACATGCGCCCTTGGCAGGGTCCCATGCCGGCGCGTGTCGCGGTCTTGACTTGTCGTGGACCCTGGGCGCCGCTGCGGTGGGCAGTGCGGATGGCCTCGGCGGAAATTTCCTCGCAACGGCAGACAATCGTGTCACCCACTGGGTCGGAAAGTTCTGGGATCGGTGCGTATGCAGCATCGAGAAAAGGGCGGATCGCCATAGCCTGCCGCAAGTCAGCAAGCGGTCCCGCCGCGCGTTGGTTGCGCTTGTCTTCGCTTAGCCGATCAAGCCGGTGCAGAATGTTTAAAGCCGCAAGCTCACCCGCAGCTTTCGCTGCATCTGCACCGCCGATCCCAGCACCGTCACCCGCGATGTGCAACCCAGGAACGTCGGTGCCGCCCCATTGATCAGTGACCGGCTGATACGCCTTTTGCACATCGTTCCACACATGTTTAACACCGCTTGCGCGGCTCATGTGGGTGGAAGGAACTACGCCTTGATGCATGAGTACTAGCGGCGTGACCAGAGTACGTGTTCGGGCAGCGGAATTGAATGAGAGGGATAAATCGCCTGTCGCAGTTTGCGTCGCGACAAATCCCGACGCGCCTGTAAATCGCGGTACGCCAGCGCGTTTGATCTTGCGGATCATTCCGAGGCCTTTGATCAGCGTGGGTGCTGCCAACAGCGCACGCGGCAAATGGCGGGAAGCGCCTATCAAGCTGCGCATGGATTGTGTTTCAACCAGCGCTTTCGGCGGCGCACCCGCGTCAATCATTTGCGCGGCGATCAGATATAGCAGTGGCCCCGACCCTGCCAAAACAGCGTCGCGCGGGAGCAGGCCTGCGTTTTTCATCAGCACCTGAGCGGCACCCGCTGACATGACACCAGGCAATGTCCATCCGGGGAATGGGGTCGGGCGCTCCTGCGCGCCGCCCGCCAGAAGAACATGCGGGGCCGTTGAGACCCGACTGACCCCGTCTTGAGACCAGACAACGCGCGATCCCGGCTCCAGCCGCCAGACCGAGGCGCCAAATTCCTGCCGGACATTTGCCACGTCGAGCCCATCAACAAGGGCGCGTCCTGCCAAGTATTCTTTGCCCAAGTAGGCTTTGCGACCCGCGTTCAATGCAAAATCGCGATAGATTTGCCCGCCTGCGCGCGGCTGTTCATCCAGAAGCAACACGCGCAAACCACCGCGCGCTGCGGACGACGCTGCAGCCATGCCCGCCGGTCCTGCGCCGATTATGATGAGATCCGCGTCACTCATCTGTATCACCGTTCAGCCTGCGCAATCCGTTTTGGCGGCGGACCACCATACCATCCTCTGCAACTGTCATGCAGCCCTGCACGTTCGCTTTGCCATCGATCTCCAACAGGCATTCGAAACACACACCCATCATGCAATAGGCCGCACGTGGCGTTTCATGGGCCGTGGTCCGAAACGCTTTGCCCGAATGGGCAAGCACCGCAGCGGCAACAGTATCTCCGGGCAGCGCCTCGATGGGCGCGCCATCCAGCGTCATGGTGATGCACTCCTCTGCCTCAGGCCGCGGGAGAAAGCGTGAATCGATCTTCATCGAAAGCCCCCAGATTTGGTGCATCAGTGGTGTCGTCGATCCATTGGGCCAGGGCGCCGCCGTGGAACGGGGCGAGCGTCACGCCGCTGTGGCAGGTCACTAGATACGCGCCGGGAAGCGTGGACGAGCGGGCATAGACCGGATGGCCGTCTGGCGACATCACACGCAGCGCGCCCCAGGCCCTGACAACACGCAGGTCGTGTAGCGTAGGCAGGACGGTCACCGCGTGTTGCGCAAGGCCCGCCATGACATCCAGAGTTTCGCTATCATCATAGCCCGCATCGGCTTTGGTTCCGCCGATTTGAAGGCCGCCTTCATCCGTTTGGCGGATCGTGCTCGACAGGAATGGCAAACGCTCGGACAGTTTTTCTGTGATCAGCAATTCGCCCCGCTGGGGCCTGACCCGTGTCTGAAACCCAAGTCTCTCTGCGAGGGTCGCCGCCCCCAGCCCTGCTGCCAGCACCACGCGATCGGCTCCGTGATGTGCGCCTGAACGCAGCGAGAAGTCGAAACCCGAACTCCCACCGGAAACATCCGTCACGTGCGCATCGTTCACGATCTCGCCGCCCAAAGCGGCAACTGCTTGTTTCAACGCTTTCAGCAGCCTCAGGGGATTCACATGGCCATCGAGCGCAGAGAATGTAGCACCCACCACACCGGCCCCAATCTGAGGGTGCGACCGACGCAGATCATCGCCCTGAATGGTTTCAAAACTGAAGTGATTGCCAAGAAACTGCTGCTGCTGTTTCAGGTCGGCGGCAAAGTCTCGGAACTCTGCCTCTTCGGTAAAGAACTCATACCCACCAGATTGATCCAATGAGAGATTAACGCCGGAGAGGTCTTCGATGAGGGATGCAAACTCAGGCCAGCCAGAAACGGCTTCGCTGGTCAGATGTGCATAGGGTGCGTAGCTCGCGCCTTTGCCTTGCAGCCAAACGAGGCCGAAATTGCCTTGTGACGCGCGAGGATCACCGTCCGCCCCGTCAAGGACAGTAACGCGATTCCCCGCCCGCAATAGCCCGATAGCCACAGACAGACCGACAACGCCGCCACCGATAACTGTGATGTCAGATGTCTTCGTTGACATGCGAATCCCCCTTGATGAGTTGATCGCATTTCTATTTTCATACGAAAAATTCTCATTTTTGCATTAATCATACATTTATGATATGTATCCACCATGTTGACCAACCTCACACATCGCCAGCTAGAAGCGTTCCGCGCCGTCATTGAAACGGGCAAGGTGACCGCAGCAGCGACCGTCATGAACACCACACAGCCGTCTGTCAGCAGAATGATTTCAGATCTGGAACACGTTGTGGGGTTTGCGCTGTTCGAACGACGCGGCCGCCAGTTGGTACCGACATCCGAGGCCTTGGCTCTTTACGAAGAGGTGGAGAGATCATTCGTCGGTCTGGCCGAGATTGCGCGCGTTGCGGAAGATATCCGGGACTTCCGAACCGGCAGCTTGTTGATCGCGGGTATGCCTGCTTTGGCATTGAAATTCCTACCCGACGTCATTGCTTCCTTTATCAGAGACGAGCCTGGCGTCTCAGTGTCGCTTCGAACAAGAAGTTCTCAAGCGGTTCTCCGACACGTCAGTTCTCAACAATTCGACCTTGGGTTCGCAGCAATTGAAGCGGAACATCCGGCAGTGACACGCAGGCCCATATTCACTGCGTCGATGAGAGCTGTTTTGCCAATTGGGCACCCTCTTGCTGAGAAGGCCTATTTGGAGCCGAGCGACTTTCATGAACAGCCATTTGTCGCTCTGGGATCTGAGATTTCGACAAGATCCGAAACTGACGTGTTTATGGCGGCTGGCAATGCGAGACCTCGTGTCGTCGCAGAGGCTCAGCTATCTGCATCCATCTGTGAGCTTGTGGCGGGTGGTGCAGGACTTTCAATCGTCGAGCCCGTCACAGCCGCTAATTTCGCCGTTGCGAAAAAAGTTGTCGCAAAGCCGCTTCATCCCGAACAGCCTTTTCAATACGATCTGTTGCTGCCAGCGCTTCGAGAACCCACACGCCTCGCAACACGATTTCTGGAACTGGTCGATGCACAATTCGCGCGACTGCTAGATGGTTAACCTTTTGCTGCATAGGCTCAATCCGATCGCTTCGAGATCAAGAAAGCACGCTTATCTGCAGTATGTGTCAAGATTCGCAGGCTTGCACACTCAAAAAATGGCCGCAACGTAAGGTGGCGCTGCAATGTTTGTGCGTCGCGTGAACGTCTCGTTTCGATCAATTCGGTTGCTGTTAAAGTCAGCTTGTCGCGCTTCGCTGTTGTTCGGGCACGATGCAGCATTTGTCAATATGGGCTCATTCCGGCCCTTAGCCGCGATTTGCACCAAGGTCCGGTTCTGCATTTTGCTCTGGGCAGATTGTCGATCGAAGCAGGCCGTCTTCGTGCAGCGCTGCCTGCGTGTCGCCGTTATCCCACAGATAAAGTAGGCCGATTTCGTCGCCTGTTTTGATGCACGTTATACGGCCGATGGCTTCGGCGGTTGTGCGACCACTCTCAAATTCGGGCAAAACTAGCCCCTCTCGTTAAACAATTCCTTGGGAGTGACCTCGAGAGCATACGCGATCCGCTCTAGAACATCGATCGATGCTGAGAATTTCGCGAGCTCGATCTCGCTGATATAGCTGCGATCCAGGTCAGCAGCTAAAGCTAATTGTTCTTGGCTCAATCCTCTGGAATTTCTTAGATTCCGGATATTTAACCCTACTTGTTCCCTCAATTTCATGACCTGTATTCGGCCAGATCACAAGAATTGCTCTACGGAATATATTCCACAAAGCGCGCGCGAGTGGATCTATTCGCTTGCTCGCATATGGTGTGCGGGGCGAAGTTGGGCAACAACCATCAATATTATAGTAGTGAAATCGAAAGGCGCTTATTGATATGTGGCTCAAATCCATCCGATATTTGCTTGGCGGGGTCGCCATAAGTGTCGTTTCCAGTTTGGCTCCGCAGGCAGCAAAAGCCTACCAAGTTGATTGCGCCATTCTGCTTTGCCTGGCTGGCGGGTGGCCAGCTTCAGCAGAATGTGCCCATGCTCGTGCGGTTTTCATTAGGCGGATTACGCCTTGGCCGATCGAGCCGCCGTTGCAGATCTGGCGGTGTCCGATGGGGGTTGCAGAGCGAGGTCCGTTGCAAAGCACGGCACCACGAGTTTGGGACGCAAGCACTCTAACGGGAGAGAACCTTGGTCAATTCATTTTAGCGCAGGTGGTCGAAGGCGGTGCCGATATCGACATCAGTGGCTTGGAATTCGACTTCGTACGCTCGATCCGCGTTTGGGATGTGCGGCACTACAGCCATCGAGAACGCGGTCGCGACGACGATTGCTCTGAGAGTTACAACATGCGCCTCGGGACCTACGGCACGCAGGGCGAATTCGGCTGGCAACGCACCACGCCAGCGGCTGCCCCGCAATGGGTTCTGCCGTCGCGGCGCTGTTCGTCATCAAATTGGCGGCGCGGGGTCGGCGTTGAATGGGAGGACCACGAAGGCAATCACGGGTATGAGTGGGTGGCCTACTAATGCTATGCCCCGATATCCTTCATGCGTTCTGAAATATCGCCCGCAATACGCTCGTATAGGGCGGCTTGCTTATCTCTGGGTGAGCCCGGTTTCGGGCTTCTCCGTCGGATTCGTTTGGCGAGCCAGAATAGCATTCGGGCTGCGGGGTCGCTGATGTTTTCCGGGACTGGTGTGGGGTAGTTTTCTTCAAGGAGGGCAACGACCTCAGCGTTCATGCTACGGTGGTTGTTCTCGGCTGCCAGCCGTATCCGGTCACGAAGGCCATCCGGCAATCGCACGATGAACTTGTCCTGATTTTGAGCACTTTGTTCTGACATAGTGGCACTGTGCCATAAAATTCGATTGACGCAATAGTGGCTAAGTGCCACTAATGGGGTGTGTTTTCAACCTGGAGGCGTTTCATGAATAGTCGTAAACCAATGCAGCTTCGACTTCCGCAAGAGCTCAAGGAGTGGATCAAGGCGGAGTCCGATCGCAATGGAAACTCCCAAAACTCAGAAGTGATCCGCGCCATTCGCGCAGCGAAGGACAGACGTTCTGCACCTAGTGCATTTGGGAAAATCATTATGGATCAGGGTGATAATGCGCGTTGTTAACAAGGTGAGAGAGGTGCCAATACGATGACCAAAGCAAGTGTACAGACAAAGGCGAAACAGGCAGCCTCGGCCTTCATCCGCGAGGCGCGGGAGGCAGGTTGGCAACGCGCGAAATTCGAGATCAAGCCCGATGGCAGCGTCATCGTCGATGCCAACATGGTCGCGCCAGAGGCAGCCGACGACTTTCTCAATAGTGACTTGAGAATGGGCGAATGACCCGAAAGAGCCTGCCAAAATACGTCTATAATGACAGGGGTTACCTCCGATTCATCCGGCGTTCACGCGGTATCTCGGTCATGATGCACGAGGAAGCGGGCACGCCGGAATTTTGGGATCACTACAATCGCCTGCTGAAGGGAAAACCAGCGCCTGCGCCGGTGAAGCGCAATTTTGAGGCGTTGATTCTTAGCTACTACGAGAGCGACGCCTACAAGAAGCTGAAGCCCCGGACGAGATCCGATTATCGGCGGTACATCAGCCACATTCGCGAGATCTGGGCCGAGAAGGACCCGGCCAGGATCGAAACCCATCACATATATGAGCTTCACCGCGCCAATGCGGATCATTGGCGGCAAGCCAACTATCTCGTGCAAGTCATGGTCGTCTTGATGAATCACGCGCGATTGATTGGCTTTATCAAGAAAGAGCACGGCAATCCGGCAAAGGGCATCCCGCTCTTCAAGCAGCAGAGCGACGGTTGGGAACCTTGGCCAGATGATGTTCGTGACGAGTTCGAAGCACTGGCTTCAAATCGAGCGCGGCTGGTCTACGAGCTTTGCGTTGGAACAGGCCAGCGCATCGGCGATGTCGTGAAGATGAAGTGGGGGCACTTTTCCGATGAAGGTTTCGATTTCACGCAGGGCAAAACCGACAAGCCGTTGTGGATCCCGCTTACCGACCGCCTGAAAGCCCACCTCGACGGGCTCGCACGAATGGACGGCACCGTTGTGACCGACGCCAAGGGTCGGCCAGTGAGCTACCGGATTGTTGCGGAGGAAATGCGCACCATCAAAAAGAAGATGAAGCACGAGAAGGCGAGCTACTACAAAACGCATGGGCTCAGGAAAAATGCGACGATCGAGCTTTATTTGGCCGGATGTGATGACGAGATGGTCAAAGCCGTCACCGGTCACTCAGGCGTTGAAATGCTGAAAAAGTACGGCGGCCCAATCCGGCAAAGAGAGCTCGCGAAGCGCGCGCAAGAGGCAAGAAATCAAATGGAACGAAGCAAGACCGAAACGTGAAAGTTTCAACGGTTGTTTCAAAAATGGCAGTGAAGGAGAGGAAGAATGACGCAAGTCATTGATTTTATTGGAGGCGAGTACCGGAATCGAACCGGTGTACACGGATTTGCAATCCGCTGCATAACCACTCTACCAACTCGCCGCCGTGTGGTCCGGGGGAGATAGCTGATCTGTTGCGGGGCTGCAAGGGCTCTGTGACATGAAATTATGTGTATCACATTGCCGACGCTTGGTATCTGTGGCAATAGAAGCTAACCCGAGTCTGAACGAACGAGTTTAGTATGACCGATTACACTGCCCTGCGCACTACGATGGTTGACACACAGGTCCGCCCTTCTGATGTCACCAAATACCCTGTTATTGATGCGATGCTGTCTGTGCCGCGCGAAGCCTTTGTACCACGTGATAAACGTGAAGCTGCATATATTGGCGAAAACGTGGATCTGGGGGGGCAGCGTGTTATCCTCGAGCCGCGCACCTTGGCCAAGATGCTAGATGCAGTTGATATTCAGCAAGATGAGCTGGTTTTGGATATCGGGTCTGGCCTTGGATATTCTTCTGCAGTCATTGCGCGTATGGCAGAGGCAGTGGTTGCGCTGGAAGATGACGAAGAGCGCGTGGCTGAGGCGCAGACCATTCTGGCGGAGCAGGGTGCAGACAATGTGATTTTGCATCAGGGCCTCCTAAGCGAAGGGGCAGCAGATCATGGTCCTTACGATGTTATGACGCTTCAAGGCGCGGTCGAGCGCGTCCCAGAAACGCTCTTGGCGCAACTCAAGGATGGCGGACGTATCGTTGGGGTCTTCATGGAGGGCGCTCTCGGGGTTGTTCGGGTTGGCTATATGATTGATGGGACCGTGAATTGGCGGTTTTCGTTCAATGCCAGCGCACCTGTATTGCCTGGCTTTGAAAAGCACCACGCATTTACATTGTAAACGTGTAGGGCCTGCCCAACAAAATACTGATTTGAGAGACATACATGGCCAAGCGCATATTTCGAACTCTAAGAGCAGGATTTTTCGCGGCGGCCTGCGCTGCGCTGATGCCTGTGTCGGCTTCGGCTGAAACACTTGCGGACGCGATGGCCTCTGCGTACGAGCACAACGGTTTGCTTGACCAAAACCAAGCATTGCTGCGTGCCGCCGACGAAGATGCGGCTGCAACATATGCCTTGCTGCGTCCGATTATCAATTGGTACGGCAATGTCACGTATACTAACTCGAGCGCGATCACAGCGTCGTCGGCAGGTCTTCGTGCACATAGCGCAACCAATGTGGCCGAAATGGGCCTGTCTTTAGAGCTACTGCTGTATGATAATGGTGCGACAAAGCTTGCGGTTGAAGCCTCGCGCGAAACTGTTCTGGCAACACGTCAGGCATTGATCTCTGTTGAGCAACAAGTCCTGTTTGATGCCGTGCAGTCGTTTTTGCATGTGGTGCGCGATGCACGCATCGTAGAATTACGTCAAAATAACCTGCGTTTGGTGGCGCGCGAACTGCAAGCGGCTCAAGATCGGTTTGAAGTTGGCGAAGTAACCCGCACGGATGTTGCCCTCGCCGAGGCAAGTTTGGCCGGCGGACGTGCCGACTTGGCAGTGTCTCAGGGCCAGTTGATGCAATCGCAAGAGTATTTTGCATCGGTGACAGGACATCAGCCTGGGGCGTTGGTCGCCCCGACATCTGCACCTAAAATGCCAAAGTCAGGTGACGAGGTGAAAGCCGTCGCCGTACGTGCGCATCCCGATATGATTCGTGCAAAGCATGAAATCACAGTGGCTGAATTGAATGTTGCGCGTACACGGGCCTCTCTTGGCCCCACGGTAAAGCTCAAGGGGGCTTACGGGGTTCAGGAAACCTTTAGTGAAACCTATGAGAGCCAAGTTGGGTCACTAGGATTTAACGTGACCGCCCCGATTTACCAAGGTGGGCGCTTGTCGGCCTTGCTCCGTAAATCTATGGCGCAGCGCGATGCCACCCGTGCCGCATTGCATGTAACGCGCCATAACGTTCGCCGTTCCGCAGGGAACGCTTGGGCACAACTGTCCGCTGCCGGTGCTCAATTGGCTGCCAGTGGTCGTCAGGTCGAAGCATCTCGCGTGGCCTTTGAAGGTGTGCGCGAAGAGGCAAAGCTTGGGTCGCGGACAACTTTGGACGTGTTGACTGCCGAGCAAGATCTGCTGGATGCCGAATCAAACCGCATTACGGCCCGTGCCGCACAGTACATTGCCGCGTATGGCGTGCTGGCATCCATGGGGCAGCTGACAGCCGAGCAACTCAATCTGCGTGTCGAACTTTACGATCCAGAAGCCTATTATAATATGGTGAAAGATGCGCCGACACTCACGTCCAAGCGCGGTAAGAAGCTGGATCAAGTTCTTCGAGCTATCGGTAAAGAGTAACAATTCTCTCTATCTGTTGTGATAATTTTTGGCAGGGGGTACACTTCTGCTGAGGCAAGAGTGGTGCATAGAGATGACTGACGCTGTGACAAATGTGGAAATAGAGGACGTTCTGTCCTCGATTCGTCGATTGGTTTCGGAGAATGGTCGTCATCCCGCAGCAAGCTCAAAGCCAGTGTTGTCCGAGGTTGAAACCGCTCAGGTTCCCTCTGACCCAACGCCTGAGATAGAGTGCGAGGATCGTCTGGTTTTGACACCTGCGCTGCGTGTCGAAGGCGAAGAATCCCCTGATGTGTCTGCCGATCCCGAGAGTGCATCTCAGGCAGATTCGATTATGCAACATTGGGCTTCTGACACAGATACACCGGAGCATGCGCCTGTTTCGCTTGGCGATGAGGATCTGGGGCTCGAGACTGTTGCTCAGTTGGGTGATTCTGATTTGGCGCGGGATAATTTGGACGAGATCGCAGCACAGGCTGCTTGGAGCGATGACGCAGAGGAAACGGCTGCTGAGGCCCCACGGCCCTCATTGTCAGAAGTGTCGAGCGAGAGTGGCGCACCCCTAGCCGCCGATCTTGAGGACGTACCTCACGAGATCGATTCGCGTATTCTGCGCTGGAGCGCCGTGGCACATGACGAGGACACTGTCCTTGAACCGGATTCTCCTGGTGACAGCGATTACGCAGGTACGGATGTTGAGCCTCTGGCATGGCAAGATACATCCGGGGCGACATCCTTTGGTGGCAGATCATCTGACGAGACCGCACCCGAGGCGGATTTGGCGTCGCTCGCAGGTCGAATTGAAGTTGAAGCACAAGAATTTGTTGCCGAAACGATTGAGTCGTCAATTGTCCCGGACACAGAGACGATTGCGGATGACGATGAGACCTATATTGACGAGGCTATGCTGCGTGAGTTGGTGAGTGACATCGTGCGTCAAGAACTTCAGGGCGCTTTGGGCGAACGGATCACACGGAACGTGCGCAAACTGGTACGTCGCGAAATTCACCGCGCCTTGGCCGCGCACGAATTGGATTGATCACGCTGCCTTAGGTCTGGCTGTCATTAGGGTATACAGCCCACTGGCGACGACTATCAAAGCTCCTGCAAGCGTTAGTATATCTGGGGTCTCACCAAAGATCAGCGTTGCCAACACCAGCGCAAATACAAGGCGGGTGTATCGGAAGGGTGTCACGACAGACACGTCCCCGAGACGCATGGCAGAGGTCAGCGCATAATAGGCGCCTATACCAAAAAAAATTGCTCCGCCAAGCCATCCCCATTGATCCAGAGAAGGCCAGCGCGCGTGCCCTTCCCATAGCAGCAGCATCAAGCCAGTAGGGATCATTACAAAGAACCCGTAGATCCCGAGCTGCATATGCGACAGCGTCGCAGGCGCGCCGCGTGTCGCCAAGTCGCGCCCAGCAAAGCCCAACATTCCGATCACGGCCAAAAGGCTGGCGGGTTCAAACAGACTTGGGGCAGGGCGCAGGATGAGCAATACCCCAAGCAGACCGATGAAAATCGCCACCCACCGGCGCGCACCGACGCGTTCGCGAAAAAAGAGTGCCGCACCTAGGGTCACAACGAGGGGTGTGGCCTGAAGGATTGCCGAGGTGCTTGAGAGCGCTGTGAAGGCAAGGGACAGTGTAAAGAACAGTCGACCAATGACCTCGGAGAGAGCGCGCAAACCTACGACTGGAGTGATGATCTCGGGGACGATGGCCCGTTCGCCCCGTTGCCAGGTTAAGCACAGAAAACCCAGCATCCCGCCAGCACCGAAAATCATCAGGATTTCGCCCACAGGCAGGTCTCGTGCGGCGAGTTTGATCATGGTGTCTTCGATGGCGAAACCAGCCATCGCGGCCATCATCCAAAGGCTGCCGCGCAGATTTTCCTGCATGATGAAACCCGATTGTCTTACGCCCAAAAGAAAAGGCGCGCCTCAGAGGGCGCGCCGTATTTCCTGAAGTCGACCCTGATCAGGCCGCTTCGGCCTGTTGCGCTGCGTTGCGACGTTCGCTTTCTTCACGGGACAGGGCCACGGATGTTCGGACACCCTTGCCCACAAAGTCCATAAGACCGGCAACAACACGTTCGTTTGGGTCAATGCCCGCACAGCTTAGTACTTCGCGGCCGTCGCGCGAGCGCGCCCAGCGTGCGATTTGTTCAGGGCCATTACCATACTTTTTGTCATCAGCAATGGCATCGTCCAGAGCAGCCAACACAACAGCAGCAAAAAGCTTGCGTGCGCGGTTTCCCTGTTCGTTATTGAAGGCCGTACCATCAACGAAATCTCTCATCTCGTCGTCCTTGTATTATTGCTCTTGTGTTTTCGGCGTGCCGCTTCTTATGACCGAGTTCTATCGATTCGGGTAGCCTGTATTCGCATGCCTTGTATGCAAATTGCGCATACCTCCGCTGATGCCTGTACGAGATGGGCTACCTTGCCACCTGTCAACGGGCCAGATATAGGTACGGTGAACACGTTATCAACCTTTACGTCACGGTTTTGTCATATGTCTAAGATCAATGGAAACGAAATTCGCCCCGGCAATGTGCTGGAGCATAACGGTGGTCTTTGGGCCGCTGTTAAAGTGGATCACGTCAAACCCGGTAAGGGCGGTGCCTTTGCTCAGGTCGAGATGCGCAACCTGCGCAACGGGTCCAAATTGAATGAACGCTTTCGCAGCGCCGACAAGGTCGAACGCGTGCGCCTTGAGCAAAAAGATCAACAGTTTCTCTATGAAGATGACGGCATGCTGGTCTTTATGGATACCGAAACTTATGAGCAAATTCAGTTGCCTGCGGAACTTTTGGGCGATCGCCGCCCGTTCTTGCAGGATGGCATGACAATCGTGGTCGAGTTCCACGAGAGTGAGGCCCTGAACGCCACTGTGCCGCAAAAGGTGACCTGCCAGATCGTAGAGACCGAGCCGGTCGTCAAAGGTCAAACAGCCGCAAATTCGTTCAAACCAGCGGTTCTTGATAATGGCGTCAAGATCATGGTGCCCCCTTTTGTGGGTGTTGATGAAATGATCGTCGTGAACACAGATGCGATGGAATACTCAGAACGGGCATAAGCGTTTTATTGAGATGCTATTTGGGGCTGCCTGTCGGGCGGCCCCTTTTTTGTGAGGAATGTAACCTCACGTCAATTTATCAAATTGGACGTTGGGGACATCATTTTTATGCGATTTTTACGACCAAAAACGCGGTGAATCTGAAATTGTGCACCCGTCCGCTTTGATTTCTGGTGCTAGGCTTCCCAAGAAACTGCCGCATCGCCTGCCACCATACCGGTTCCGGCACGATCAAACCGCAGATAGGCGATCGCTTGGCCATTGGCTTGGGTAAACAAAACGCCACAGTCTTTGCCATCACGGGATATTTTGGTTCCTATGGGGGCTTGCCCGTCAAGCGTGACTTTTGCCAAGCCTTTGCGCAATTCTGTTTTGTGTTTCATGCGCGCGGTGACCTCTTGGCCCACATAACAGCCCTTGCGGAAATCTACACCGTTCAGGCGCTCAAATCCGGCCTCGAGAATATAGGTATCAGGCCCCAGTTCAATTCCGGTTTCCGGGATGCAATGCGCGACCCGAATGGCGTCCCAATCTGTCATGTCGGAGGCCTGCGGTGTCTCGAGGTAGGCGCGCCAGCCCAACTGTGAGTGACGCGGGTCGTCAAAGGCACCTTCCGGTGCTGCCCCAATCCCGCGATGCACATGAAGATCGGTGCGATCAATGGTGACGTCTGCCCGCAACTTGTACATCGACAGCCGCGTCAACAGTCCATCAGCCAGCTCTGAGGCGACATCAAGAAAAATCGTCCCATTGCGTTGCATCAAAAAGAAATCAACAAGGTATTTACCCTGTGGGGTCAAGATGGCCGCATAGACAAGCCCCTTGGACAGGCCCGCAAGATCATTGGTCACCAACCCTTGAAGGAAATGTTCGGTGTCCGGTCCGGTTAAGGCAAATACATCGCGCGCGTAGGTCATGGGGTGTCCTGTTCTATGTCCTTTCGTTCATATAGACAGAAATTGCCTATGCAACAGGGGGGGGCAGATATGCGCGCACCAGTTTCGGTTATAATACCAACCTTGAACGCAGAAAAACACCTGCCGGGTTGCTTGCTGTCCTTGTTCGAAGGGATGGAGGCTGGCGTCATTCGTGATGTCATCGTTGTTGATGGCGGGTCGGTGGATCAAACATGTCGTATCGCCCAAGAGGCTGGCGCGACTGTCGTTGACACCGCGCCCTCTCGGGGGGGACAGATCGCAACAGGGCAGGCACATGCACACGGAGATTGGGTGATGGTTTTGCATGCCGATACGCAGCTTTCGGAGGGTTGGAGCGCGGTTGCGGCAGAGCATCTATCAACGCCCAAGGCCGGGTATTTTCGTCTATCTTTTGAGCAGGGCGGCATGATGGGGCGATGGGTCGCCGGATGGGCCAACTGGCGCGCACGCGCATTTGATCTGCCCTATGGGGATCAAGGAATGCTGCTGCCACGATCGCTTCTGGAGAATGTGGGGGGCTATCCAGAC
This sequence comes from Shimia litoralis, assembly GCF_005518135.1. Classification (GTDB taxonomy): domain Bacteria; phylum Pseudomonadota; class Alphaproteobacteria; order Rhodobacterales; family Rhodobacteraceae; genus Shimia_E; species Shimia_E litoralis. The sequence continues at coordinate 20,210 of NZ_SULI01000011.1, forward strand.
ATGCCCTTGATGGAAGATGTCGCCTTGGCACAATTGCTAAAAGGGAAACTCATCGCGCTTGATGCGGTTGCCGTAACAAGCCCTGAAAAATACCAAAGCCAAGGCTGGCTCCGGCGTAGTGGAAAAAACCTTTGGACGCTTGCCAGATATTTTTTTGGCGTATCGCCGCAATCTCTGGCGCAATCATACCGCCGTTAGGCGCCGGCCTTAAATCTGTGGCAAGCGCGCAATCAGGCGACCCCAAAATGACTTTTTTGGTTTTTGAATGCCGGTGTCGGTGTTTACCACCGCTTGTTGCAACGCCTTTTCTTCTGCGGTCAGACCGTCAGTGTTGAACTGAAGGCGATACAGATCGGCATACAGCCCGCCACGATCCAAGAGTTCTTGATGGCGCCCGTGATCCACAACCTGTCCTTTGTCCATCACAACAATTTTGTCTGCTTCACGGACCGTGGACAGGCGATGCGCAATCACAAGCGTTGTGCGCCCCTTAGAGAGCTGGTCGAGCGCTTTCTGGACCACCGTCTCGGACTGAGCATCTAGGGCGCTGGTGGCTTCATCCAGCAGCAGAATGGGTGTGTTCCGTAACAGAGCGCGCGCAATCACGACGCGCTGACGTTGACCGCCTGACAAATTTGATCCGCGTGGCCCCACGGGCGTGTCTAACCCTTCGGGTAGTTTCTTGAGGAAATCCGTTACATGTGCCGCATCCAGCGCTTTTTGAAGGTCTTTTTCGGATACGTTTTCTTTGCCGAGTGTGATGTTTTCGCGCAGGGTTTCATCAAAGAGCAACGCATCCTGCGACACGACAGAAAACATGTCGCGGAGCGCTTCCAAGGACATGTCTGAGTTTTTGACGCCCCCGATTTCGATTTTCCCTGACTGAGGATCAACCAAACGGGTGAGCACATTAAAGATTGTAGATTTCCCAGCACCGGATGCGCCGACAATGGCGGTGGTTTTGCCGGATTCGGCCAGCATATTGGTTTTTTGTAGAACTTTGGCGTCGCCATACGACAGGGTTACATCCGTCAAGCGAACGTCGGGCACGCCTTTGGGCGCAGGCTTGGGCGATGCCGGAGATTTAAGTGTAGGTTCTGTTTCGATGATTTCTTTGATGCGCTCGATTCCAGAGGCCGCAACCTGCCAAAGGCCGCTCATGTTGCCCAAGCGGCGCAGAGGCTCGAATGAAATGGCAATTGCCGAAAAGAAGCTCATGAATTGGCCAACGGATTTTTCGCCATCAATGATTTCCCCACCGCCGTAAATCATGACTGCCAGAAATCCAAGGCCAGCCATCACATCAACCATGGCGGTGATGGCTGCCGAGCCAAGCACAACACGCGTTTCAGTGCCCACCAACTTGTTGGTGATATTGCGAAAACGCGAGGACTGATAGTCTTCCAACCGGTTCAGTTTCACAGGGATGATGCCATGGAACACTTCGTCAAGACGCGTGGACAGAGATGCACCATAATCGCGGGCTTCGCGCGCGCGCCGGCGTACAAAGCGCTGGGCGACCAAGGACGGTAAGATCAGAACAGGTGTGCCGATCAATGCAACAAGCGTCCAGCGCCAGTCGACGTTGATTGCAACGGCTAGCAACGCGACAAGTGAAACAGCGTCGCGTCCTGCGCCGGTGATAATGGCCGACCAGACGGCGTTGATGGACTGTACGTCGGTTTGCACGCGCTGGATCAGATATCCGGGGGGATGTGTCTGGTGAAAGGCGTTATCCTGGACCATCAGCCGGTCCAGCATCGTTGTGCGCACGTCAGCCGCTGTGTTCTGGGCGATGTGGGTCATGGTGACCTTTTGAACCAAACCGGATATCCCGCGCAGCGTAAAAATGCCCAACATCGTAAATCCAACGGTCCAAAGCGCTGCTTGCGAGCCAGCGGAAAAGACATCATCAAACATGGGCTGCATCATATAGCTGACAGCCCCAAGCATTGATCCTTCGATGGTCATGAAAAACATCGCGATGATCAATAGGCCCGAATACTTCTTAAGAAAGTTGGACCAAAGCCATTTGAGAAGGCCGCGTTGCTGATCTTTGCTGAGGTTGTTGCTCTCGCTCACGTCAAAGGCACCTTGTTTTCAAACCTGTTTTCAGGCTGTTGAGGTATTTGTGTGCGGGATGCAATAGGCTGCGCCGCGTTAGGTTCCCAGTCTGTGACACTATGCGGGTAGGCGCAAGTGTGTCCAGCGGGCGACATAACTTTGTCTGAGAACAGAAAAATACGACCAAAAGAGATGACGGCATATCAATAGATGCATTCAGACTACGCTAATTGTGGCGAGCCAAACGCGTGATCAGCGCGTTGAGCCCAACGGCACAGACCAACACCGCAAACCAGCCCCAGACGGCCCAGAGCACGCCAAAGATCCAAATTAAGTTTACCAATGCCATCACAAGGCAGGTGTTGGTGTAATTTTCTACGCTTTGCATCGGGCGGGCCATCACGGCTCCTTTCATGCCTCACATTAATGCGAAACATGTCGTGCGTCATCTTACAGTGTCGTGAGCCGACAGTCCCTAGTCGAGCGCCGCCAACACTTGTGGCAATGCATCAGCGAATTTGGTCATCTCTTCTGCGGGACCACAGCTTACCCGGATGCACCTGTTTTGCGGGGCTACAAATGGCATCCTGACAAAAATGCCGCGCGCCACAAGGCCGTCGAGAATGCTCTTGGCATAGGGCCCGTCACGGCCGCGATCAATGGCGACAAAATTGGTGGCGCTGGGCAACGCGGTCAGGCCATTGTCTTGGGCTATTTTTGCAATAGCGTCGCGTGACAGGGCGACCTTGTGACAGGTGTCAGCGAGCCAGGCCTGATCGCTCAAAGCAGCCAATGCCGCGCCTTGGGCGCTTCGGTTCATGCCAAAGTGGTTGCGAATTTTGTCAAAGCTGGTGATCAAATCGCGTGCGCCCATCGCGTATCCAACCCGTGCACCGGCCATGCCATACGCCTTGGAAAATGTACGCATCCGGATCACACGCGGATCTTCGATGTCATATTCCGCCTGCGTGCCTTCGGGGGCCAGTTCAACGTATGCTTCGTCCAGCACCAAAAGGCACCCGTCGGGAATCGCATCCAACGCGGCAACAATGTCCGCGCCGCGATGGTGACTGCCCATCGGATTGTCAGGGTTGGCAAGATACACCAATTTTGCATCCACCTCGGCCGCTTTGGCGAGCAGGGCGCCGATGTCTTCATGGTCTTGAGCATAGGGAACCTTGTGAAGCACACCACCAAAACCCGCGACGTGATAATTGAACGTCGGATACGCCCCGTCAGAGGTCACAACGGCATCGCCGTCTTCGACGATCAAGCGCGCCAGATACCCCAGTAATCCATCGATACCTTCGCCGACGACAATGTTCGCAGGGTCTACGTCGTGAAACGCGGCAAGCGCGTGCCGCAAGTCATGGCTTTCGGGGTCGCCGTACATCCATATATCGGGATCAGCCGAGGTTAAGGCCGCAATCGCCTTGGGCGAGGGGCCAAAGATGTTTTCATTTGCGCCAAGGCGGGCCTTGAACGGATGCCCCATGGCACGTTCCTGCGTTTCCGGACCAACAAATGGTACAGTCGAGGGCAAACTCTGGGCGAGGCGGGTATAGCGAGGACCTGTCATACGCGCGAAATTGGCCCAACCGCGCGGCAACGGCAAGGGGATTGTGCCCTAACGTTATGCTGGTGTTTGAAACACCTTCGGGTGAAAGTATCGGCAACAGAACAAATTGACAGGATGAATGAGATGGCACGTGTCTCCGTAAAAATAGAAAATCACATTGCGCAAGTGACCTTAACGCGTGCTGACAAAATGAATGCGCTCGATAGCGACATGATCGACGCTATCATCGAGGCTGGCGAATCTCTGATCGACAATGCGGATGTACGTGCAGTGGTGCTGTCGGGGGAGGGTGGCGCATTCTGTGCAGGCTTGGATGTGATGTCGTTCGCGGCGATGGCTGCACAGGACCCAGAAGAGATTGCGATGCCGCGCACGCATGGTAACGCTAATCGGTTTCAGCAGGTTGCCATGGTATGGCGCAAAATTCCTGTGCCAGTGATTGCGGCGTTGCACGGGGTGGTGTTTGGCGGCGGCTTCCAGATTTCGCTGGGTGCAGATATTCGTATTGCCGCGCCGGGCACAAAGATGTCGATTATGGAAATGAAGTGGGGATTGATCCCCGACATGGGCGGCATGGTTCTGTTACCCCATTTGACCAGAAGCGATGTCATCCGAAAATTGACATATACCGCAACCCCGATTTTGGCAGAGCAGGCCGAGACATGGGGTCTGGTCACCGAATTGGCCGACGATCCTCTGGCGGCTGCGATGGATTTGGCAGAACAGATTTCACACAAAAGCCCCTCGGCCATAAGAACAGCCAAACAGCTTATTTCTTATGCCGAAGAGAATATTGCCGATCCTGATGCCGTTCTGCTTGAAGAAAGCCGCGTGCAAGTGGCGTTGATCGGTAAGCCGCACCAAATGGAAGTGATTGCCGCCAATCTTCAAAAACGTCTGCCCGTGTTCAAGACAGCGACCTGATATTCGGGGCTTGCACTGAGATCAAAAAAGGGCGCTGCGAGGCGCCCTTTTTCGTGGTTTTGTTTTGATCGGATCAATCAATTTCCTCAAGGCGCGCCAGCGCAGTCTTAAGCTTGGCCTCTTCTTCTTCGCGTTGGGCAAGGTTTTCGCGGGTTTCTTCCACAACCTCGTCAGGGGCCGAAGCCACAAATTTGGGGTTGTTCAAGCGACCACGCAAACCACCAAGTTCTTTGGCAAGCTTTCCAAGAGATTTCTCAAGGCGGGCTTTTTCTTCATCAATGTCAATGATTTCTGCCAGTGGCAGACCAAAGCTGCCGCCTTCGACGGCGACGGTGATTGACCCTTTGGGGAAGGCATCAACCTTGGTCAGGCTATCGATACGCGCCATGCGCATGATCAATGCCTGATTTCTGTCCCACGCGGCGGTGCCTGCAGCGTCAATTTCACTGACCAACATCGGGATTTTCAAGCCCGCAGGAACGTGCATTTGCGCACGCGCGGACCGGACGTTGTCGATCACCGAAATCACCCAGTTCATTTCGCGATCAGCCTCGGGGTCGACAAAGTCAGACGCCTGATAGGTTGGCCAATCTGCATGCACGAGCATCTTTTGACGTTCGCCCAAAGTGCCCCAGAGCTCTTCGGTGATGAATGGCATGATCGGATGCAGCAAGATCAGGCATTGGTCGATCACCCAGTTCATGGTCGCCTTGGTTTCTGCGATCACGGCGTCGTCTTGCGAGTTGAACAGAGGCTTGGAAAACTCGACGTACCAGTCACAGACCTTGCCCCAAACAAACGCATAAAGCGCCTGTGCGGCGTCATTAAAGCGATACGCATCCAGCGCGGCGTCAACGTCTTCGCGCACTTTTGCGGTTTCACCGATGATCCATTGGTTGGCTGTCTGCGTGGCCTTGGATGTGTTTGAGGGCTGAATGGCGGTAACGTCGGCCTCGAAAACGCCGTTCATTTCGGCAAATCGGCAGGCATTCCAGAGCTTTGTGCCAAAGTTGCGATATCCGGCAATACGCTGCATGTCGAGTTTCAGAACACCGCCCAAAGACGCCATAGAGGCATTGGTAAAGCGCAACGCGTCCGCGCCGTATTCATCAATGATGTCCAGCGGATCAACGACGTTGCCTGTCGATTTGGACATCTTCTTGCCCTTGGCGTCGCGCACAAGACCATGCAGATACACCGTGTCGAACGGAATTTGATCCACGACAGCCAGCTGCATCATCATCATGCGGGCCACCCAGAAGAACAGAATGTCCTGGCCAGTCACCAATGTAGAGGTCGGGAAGTATTTCCCCAAGGCTTCGGTGTCTTCGGGCCAACCCAATGTCCCAATTGGCCAAAGACCGGATGAGAACCATGTGTCCAGCACGTCAGGGTCGCGCCACACAGGATAGACCAAGACGGTTGGGTCTTGGGTGACCTCATACTGGGCAAGCCCTGCGGCAAAGGTCTGGATGGCTTCTGCGCGGTTTTCGACTTCGACCACGGTGGCGTGGTTCAAAGGTGTCGGCAATCCGGCCTCGACGTCTGCAAATTGTGCTTTCACATCGTCAAAGGTGGCTGCGCAATGATGGGTTTCTTCGCCCAGCAACAACTGTTGATCGGCCAACAAACGGCCCATTTCCACAAGATCAAGCGCGCCATCACCTTCGTCGTCGTACACGCCGTCTGCCTTTAGGTTCAGGCCATACCAAACCGGAATTTGATGCCCCCACCAGAGCTGACGAGAAATGCACCAAGGTTCGATGTTTTCCAGCCAGTGGTAATAGGTCTTTTCACCGGACTCAGGCAGGATCTTTACGTCGCCATCGCGGACAGCATCCAGTGCTGGGCCAACAATGCGATCCGCGTCGACAAACCACTGGTCGGTCAGCAGCGGTTCAATGACCACTTTGGAGCGATCGCCAAAGGGCTGCATGATAGGTTTGTTTTCGACGTATGGGATGGTTTGGGCAATAGAACGTTCATCTTTGATGTTGCCGTCTTCGTCGCGCTCTGGATCCGCAGAGAAATGCGGGTTTGCAACCATGACCGCAAGGCCCTCGGCCGAAATGTCGGCGACCACACGTTTGCGCGCCTCAAAGCGGTCAAGGCCGCGGTACTCTTCGGGGACAAGGTTCATCGCGGCAATGGACGCCTCGGTGAACGTGGCCTCGCCATTGGCAATGCGCTGGGCTTCGGCGGCTTCTTCGGCATATGGTTTGCCGTCGGCGCGCATATTGGCCTTGGTGTCCATCAGATTGTACATCGGAATGCCGCCACGCTTGGCGACCTGATAGTCGTTGAAATCATGCGCACCGGTGATTTTCACCGCGCCAGAGCCAAAGTCTTTGTCGGGGTATTCATCTGTGATGATCGGGATCAGGCGGCGATGTTCTTTGGGACCAACCGGAATTTCACAGAGCTTGCCCACAATCGGGGCATAGCGTTCGTCCGACGGGTGAACGGCCACGGCGCCATCGCCCAACATGGTTTCAGGGCGTGTGGTTGCGATCGAGATGTAATCGCGGGTTTCACGCAGGGTTTCATTGCCGTCTTCGTCCTTCTCGACGTATTCATAGGTGGCACCGCCCGCGAGAGGGTATTTGAAGTGCCACATGTGGCCCGCAACCTCGATGTTCTCGACCTCGAGATCGGAAATCGCGGTTTCAAAATGAGGGTCCCAGTTCACAAGGCGCTTGCCGCGATAGATCATGCCTTTGTCGTACATTTCGACAAATACCTTGATCACGGCATCATGAAAGTTGGCCGAGTTTTCGTGGCCTACGCGCGTGTCACCATGGGCGCCCGCCATCGTAAAGGCGGTGCGATCCCAATCGCAGGACGCGCCGAGACGCTTGAGCTGGTTGACGATGGTGCCGCCGGAGTGTTCTTTCCAGTCCCACACTTTTTCCAGAAACTTTTCACGACCAAGTTCGGCGCGTGACGGTTGTTGGGTTTCGGCCAATTGACGCTCTACAACCATCTGTGTGGCGATTCCGGCATGGTCTGTGCCCGGCTGCCACAGGGTGTCGAACCCTTGCATACGTTTCCACCGGATCAAGATGTCCTGAAGCGTATTGTTGAACGCGTGCCCCATATGCAAAACGCCCGTGACATTGGGGGGCGGGATCATGATGCAATAGGTTTCGCTGCGTGACGCGTTCGCGCCGGCTGTGAAGCAACCTGCTTTTTCCCATGCCTCGTAGAGGCGGCTTTCGGCTTGGGTCGCGTCGAATGTTTTTTCCATCGCCATCGGTGTTGGTCCTGCATGCATTGGGGTTTCAGGATCAATTACCGAAAGCAGGGGCAAAGGGAAAGGGGCGTGACCAAATAGAGCGCCTGTGGCGCGCTGTTTTCATATGACCCCAAGGGCCTTATGCCCATTGCGCCGCAGCCGTCATGATGTTTTGGGGCCTGTCAGGTGCGCATGCGATCGAGCTTTGTGCTGAGGTGTATCAAGCTTTCAGAGCTTCTCACGCCTTTTGTTTCGCCAATCCGATCCAATGTTTCATCCAACTCGGTGGTGCTGTTGGCTGCGATTTGTACAATCAAATCGACACGCCCTGATGACGTGTGAACCGTTTCAACGGCCGGCAGCGTCTTGAGGCGCTGCAACACCGAAGGTCCCGTGCGTAATTCAATGGATACCAATGCGGTGGCGCGAATTCGAGGGCGGGCCACATCGCCAAGGCGCAAGGTATATCCGGAAATGGCCCCGCTGGTTTCCAGCCGGTCGATGCGGGCCTGAACCGTTGTCCGCGCAAGGCCGAGCTTGCGCGCTAGCAATGCCACGGGTGCGCGGGCGTTTTCGGCCAAAAGACCCAAGAGGGCGTGATCTGTTTCGTCTAATTGCACCAGGTGTCCGTCATATCGCCGAAAATTTGCATCAATATATCCGATATGACGCATGAAATCGACAGAAAAGTGGCACATCCTAAAGGGGAACAGGATTTGAGGTTTCCATATGCAGTATCAACCAGCTCTTTGGCCGTCCCCCCAATGGTATCTGAAAAAGTTTCAGCCAGATGCGCCCGTTTTGTATTTCGCACCCGATGTGTTGCAGGCGACCGCCAAGCGATTTCTCAAGGGATTTGACGGGTTTGTCACCTATGCGGTGAAAGCCAATGATGATGCGGCTGTTCTGGACAATCTGATTTCTGCGGGCATCCAAGGGTTCGATGTGGCGTCGCCTGCCGAAATTCTTAAGGTACGTGCGGCAAAGCAAGATGCGGTTTTGCATTATCATAACCCCGTGCGTTCGGTGGATGAAATTGCCATGGCCGTAGGGCATGGTATTTCGAGCTGGTCGGTGGATTGCAGTAGAGAATTGGAGAAATTGGCAGATGTCCCGCGTCGGGACACGGAAATTTCGGTCAGGTTGCGGTTGCCGGTATCCGGCGCAGCCTATGATTTTGGGGCCAAATTTGGCGCGGACCCAGATCAGGCTGTGTTGCTGTTGCGTCAAGCGCGTGACATGGGCTTTGCAACGTCGATGACCTTTCATCCAGGCACCCAATGTGCAGATCCGCAGGCATGGGCTGTGTATATTGTCGAAGCCGCGGATGTGGCGCGGCGGGCTGGCGTCACATTGGAGCGGTTGAATGTCGGTGGCGGGTTCGCTGCGCATCGTTCTGGGCAAGCGCCTGACCTAGAAGCGATTTTTGATCGAATTTCCGCCGAAACCGCGCGTGCATTCGGGGATGCGGCACCAAAACTGGTATGTGAGCCAGGGCGCGCGATGGTGGCCGAGGCGTTTACTTTGGGCCTTAGGGTCAAGGCAGTGCGTGGTGATGGATCAATCTTTCTGAACGATGGGGCCTATGGTGCGCTGACTGAATTGCGCGATATTGGTTTGCCCGATCGTGTGAGCGTGGTGCGCGTCGATGGCAGAGCCGCATCAGGTGCCATGACATCGCGTGTGGTGTTTGGGCCAACCTGTGACAGCCTTGATCGGTTGCCAGACCCGATGCCCTTGCCGACCGATATCGCCGAAGGTGACTATTTGTTGATCCGCGCGATGGGGGCGTACACGGCGTCGATTTCCACGCAATTCAATGGCTATGGCGCGCAAGACGTCGTCACAGTTGCCGCCCCATGGGAGCAGGTCACAGGCATATGATGCTCATGACCTAGTGAGCATACGCAGCTTGATCTGCCCCTGATATATCGGCCGCCAAGCGGCGCCCAAGTGATGAAAGCCCCCATGCCCGCTTGCGCATGGGGGCTTTACCAACCGTTCACGGCAAAGTTTGTAGACTTGGGGGTGATTGAGGCGAAGTGTCATCCTATGTGATCATCATGTCGCCTTTCGGCTCATAATAGATATCTGTCATGGTGTATCGTGTGCGGGTGGAACGGGCCATTTATGGAATGACATCAAGTTCGGGATTGTGAATGGGACTCTCAAAGGTTGGCAAAACGATTTGGGGCTGGCTTGGCAAGCCTTTCCAATCCAGTCACACACAGACGCGTGGCCGCGGCCCCCAAACACATGTGATCATTCTTGATGGAACATTATCGACGCTAGAGCCGGGGTATGAAACCAACGCGGGGCGCACGTATCGGCTGTTGCAGGAAATGAACGGGCAATTGACGTTGTATTACGAGGCAGGTGTCCAATGGCCTGATTGGCGTTCAACGATTGATGTGCTGATGGGGCGAGGGCTGAACCAGCAAATTCGGCGGGCATACGGGTTTTTGGCGTCACGGTATCGGCCGGGGGATAAAATTTTCCTCATGGGATACTCGCGGGGGGCATTTGCTGTGCGGTCACTTGCGGGAATAATCGACCAAGTTGGGCTGTTAGAGGCGGCTCATGCTACGGAACGTAACGTGCGCCAAGCATATCGTCTGTATGAATGCAGCCCGAACGGGGATGCCGCGGATGCCTTTTCCGAGGCGTATTGCCACCGCCGCGTCGAAATTGAAATGGTGGGGGTTTGGGACACGGTTAAGGCGCTGGGCTTGCGGTTGCCCTTTTTCTGGCGGCTTACCGAAGATCGGCATGCGTTTCACAATCACCACCTTGGTGAAACGATCAAACACGGTTTTCATGCGTTGGCCCTTGATGAGACACGTGAAGTGTTTGAACCCGTGCTCTGGACATGCCCAAACGGCTGGGATGGAAAGGCCGAGCAGGTTTGGTTTCGTGGATCTCATGGGGACATAGGTGGTCAGCTTGGCACCTTTGAAGACGCACGCCCGTTGGCCAACATTCCTTTGGTCTGGATGCTGGAAAACGCCGAAGATTGCGGCGTCCCGCTTCCGGATGGCTGGCGCGCCCGCTTTCCCACGAATCCCGATGCGCCATCCGTTGGCACATGGCAAAGCTGGGGCAAGATGTTCTGGTTTCGCAAGCCAAGACATGTTGGCGCCGATCGGTCTGAAAGCATCCACCACAGCGCGCAGCCCTACGTTCAGAATGGACAAATCAAAGCAATGCGTATCGCCGACTAAAGACTAAGACCCGTTTTACGCCCTTCATAGATCGCCGCAGCGGCATTGCGTGGGGCCAATGCGTCTCCGATGATCTGCACGCTAAAGCGCTCTTGGTGCAGGTCATTCGCCATCGCGTCAACAGACCTGCGGCCTGTCGCCAGCACCAGAGACTCTGCATCAAGAAAGGTGGTTTCGGCAGTGAGCAACGATTGAATGCTGGCGGTCGACCCCGACCAGTTTGTAATGGCCGTCTCGGTGATAAATCTGACGCCTAGCTGCGCCAGACGGGTCCGCACCGGAACATCCGACGCTGACCTGTGTAACCCCTGCGCCACAAAAGGGGCAGGGGTTACAAGTGTCACCTGATGCCCGTCTTCGGCCAGTTTCCACGCCGTTCCGATGCCCCGCCAATGTCCAGCTTCGTCCAGCACGATGACGTTTGACCCCAATCGCGCGGCACGGCCCATTACGTCCTCGACCGACCATACATGTCCGGCGTTTATGCCGGGTAAATGCGAAATATGCGGCAAAGCTTTTTGGAATCCGGTTTCATCGGGCAAAGCGCCTGTGGCTAGGATCACCTGATCCACGGTGATATCTGCGAGGTCCTGCGCATCAAGATACGTGTTGCGCTTGACCTTCACCCCCAGTTTCTCAAGCTGATTCTCATACCACCCAATCAAATCCAAAATCTGGGCGCGCCTTGGTTGCGCACCTGCCAGCCTGAATTGCCCGCCCAAGTCCGGCCCGGCTTCTGCCAGTGTGACGCGATGACCGCGCTCTGCCGCAACGCGCGCGGCTTCGAGGCCTGCCGGGCCACCTCCGATCACCAAAACAGATTGCGGGTTCGATGCCTGTGAAAAACGGTCACCGCCCCAAATATCTTCGTGCCCCACCGATGGGTTGATCAGGCATGAAATCCAGTAATCACGCCCGCGCCGTCCCCAACATTGTTCGTTACACGAGAGGCATCCGCGAATGTCGTCGACGCGATTTTGCTGCGCCTTGGCCACAAGGTGGGGATCGGCGATTTGCCCGCGTACGATCGACACGAGATCAGCATCGGCCGCCCCCAAAACGGTATTAGCGTTCTCGGGGGTGCGGATGTGGCTTTCTGCGGTGACCACAGCATGGGTGACCACAGATTTCAGACGGGACGCCAGATCGACCCCCAACTTTTCGGGGTATTGAAACGACGGCATGAGTTTGTGAAAATCAAAGTAACTGCCAGTTCCGCAGGTCACATAGTCCATCAATTTCTGGGCGTCGTGATATGCCACAATTTCCGTTGTGGCTTCGCGGGACAATGCGGCTTGGACGTCGGGCTCGTCGTTCACCGACAACCCGATGATAAAATCATCTCCGCAAGCCAAGCGAATGCGCCCCAAAATTTCGCGTGACAAACGAGTTCTGTTTTCAAGGCTGCCGCCCCAGTCATCGGTGCGTTGATTTGAAAACGGGGTCCAGAATTGGTCAAGTAGACAGTGATAGGCCGCCCATATTTCCACACCGTCGAACCCGGCTTGCTGGCACCGTTTGGCGGCTTGCACAAAGCTGTCGATGGTGGTCTCTATTTCTTCGGGTGTCATGGCGTGGCTGCCATCACAATCATGATAGCTCGGGCCGCCAGAGGGTGACCAGTTGGCGTGCCAGCTATTGTCCCAATCGCCGTGTGCTCCCACGTGATACAGTTGTTGGATCATAACGGCGCCTTCGTCCTGACAGGCACGCACGACAGGTCGAAAGTGCTCGATCACCGCATCGGAAGAATGGCGAAAGTTGCCACGTGTCAGCACCGCAGAGGGATGCACGGGCATCGGTTCGACGACAATCATCGCCGCCCCGCCAAGTGCCCGTTCGCGGTAGTACGCCAAGTGCTTTTCGGTGGGGAAACCGTCCTTGGCCATATTCGTGGTATGCGCACCAAACACAATACGGTTGCGTAGGGTTTTATGCCTGAGCGTCAGAGGTTGAAAAATGTGGCGATAGCTCATTCTGGTGTCTCCTGGGATCGGGAGGAAAGTAGATCAAGCCCTTGAGCGAGGGCATCATATGTTCCGTGTTGTGCCATGTGGTCTCGCAACCGGGCATTAAATCCGCCTGGTGTATCCAGATCAGCAATCAAAGATGCCACAACATCCGGCGTGTCCAAAGGGTCGGCAAGCAAACTGCCCCCGATCAATAGCCGCAGGAATTTTTCTGCTTTCTGGTGATCGTTGGTCTGGTCTCCGGTTTGGGTGCCAAGCCACGCGGCGCCTTGCGCCAGCATCTTAAGGACGGGCGACAACAGGGCTTGGGCGGACAGATAGCTGTTCATCTCTGCCATCGTAGACATTGCCAAAACGCTGTTGGTGGCCCCAAAGAGCTGCTGCACCACATCCGAGGCGGGATAGCACAAAATCGGTGACTGTCCCTGTGCAATGAATGGAAAGGGGATCATCAACGCCTCGGCGGTTGCAGGCGCGACCAAAGCGGCAATTTCTGGCAATGTGGGGCCAGCCATAAGAGAGATCACAACGTGATCCTGCCGAAATTCCAGATCCGGCAGGACCCGCCGGGCAACCACATCCGTTGTGCCCAAGAACACCACGTCGACCGCATCAAGCACGTCTTGATTTGCGGCGACCGTGACCGAGGCATAGGCCGCGGCAAGTGCCTGTGCATTCTCGGCATTCCTGTCAGACACAACGATCTGGTGGTCATCGTTTGCGATGCCGCGGATCACTGCCGATGCAATGGTGCCTGTGCCGATCACACCGATCCGCATCAGATATCCTTGACCAATCTAAGCGCGTCATAAATGGCGGCATGCGTATTGCGTGCGCTGACCGCATCCCCGATCCGAAAGAGTTGGAACGTGCCATCTGGATTGCGCGACAGGGTTTGTGGGCGGCCCTCTATCAAGGCATCATGATCCACCGCGCCGCCATTTGTGCTTTGATCCTTAAGATCAAAATACACGTCGTCCAGCGGCAGCGTCCCATAGTTCACAACCACTTGGTCATATGTTTTTTCGGATGTGAAATCGCTATAGTCCGTGCCAATCGTCGCACAGAGTTGGTTGCCATCTTTGGCGACGCCCAGCAAGCGGCGCGTCACGGTAAACGTCACATCTTTTTCCTGTAGTGATCGCATATACGGCACAAGGTTCATGGCCATAATGTCGGGCGCAAACATCCTGTCGGGAGTCATAATCTCGACTTTGGCGCCCGCATTTGCGGCGACTTCTGCAGCCTGTAATCCGGGGTGGTCGCCGCTTTCGTCATAGATCAACACATTGCTGCCCGGCTTGACGTCGCCAGAAATAAGATCCCAGCTGGTGACGACAAGGTCTTGCTCGACGCCGCTTTCGAACAACTCTGTATTGGGGAGACCGCCGGTCGCGATGATGACGACATCCGGTTTCAAGGCCGTGATGTCTTGTGCTTCTGCCCATGTGTTAAATCGAAACTCGACGTCTCTGGCGGCGCATTGCGACATCCGCCAGTCGATAATGCTGATCATTTCGCGGCGTCGGTCTGATTGTGCGGTAAGCCGGACTTGGCCACCGGGGTCTGCCGCCGCTTCAAAGACGATGACATCGTGGCCACGTTCCGCAGCGACACGCGCAGCCTCAAGCCCTGCTGGGCCTGCTCCGACAATGACGACCTTTTTCTTGGCGCCAGCCACAGGAATGGTGTGTGGCATCGTCAATTCACGCCCGGTTGCGGCGTTGTGCATACACAGGGCATCGCCGGCTTGATAAATCCGGTCCAGACAATAGGTGGCGCCAACACATGGGCGGATATCGTCCTCGCGACCTTCGATAATCTTTTGGACAATATGCGGGTCGGCCATGTGCGCGCGTGTCATGCCGACCATATCCAGCAACCCCGAGGCCACTGCATGGCGTGCTGTCGCGACATCCGGGATTTTCGCGGCGTGGAACGTTGGCAAACCGGTGGCCTTTTTCACCTCGCCGGCGAAATCCAGATGCGGTGCATTTTTCATACCCTGAACAGGGATCACATCGGTCATGGCGGGGTCTGTGTGGATACGCCCACGGATCACGTTTAGGAAATCCACCTGTCCAGTGTCGGCAAGCCGTCTGGATATCTCAAGGCCCTCTTGGGCGGAAATGCCGCCCGATTGTGCCTCGTCTGCGGTGTACCGCAGTCCGACAATAAAGTCCTGACCGACCCGATTGCGGACCGCGTCCAGCACGTCCATCGGGAATTTCATCCGGCTTTCCAACGTTTGACCGCCATACGGCCCGTCAAGGTCATTGGTCAGAGGGGACCAGAACTGATCCAGCAAGTGCCCATAGACCTGAAGCTCGATGCCGTCCATGCCGCCAGCTTTCATACGTTCAGCCGCATCCGCAAAATCGGTGATGATGCGCTCGATGTCCCAGTCCTCCGCCAGCTTGGGAAATGCGCGGTGGGCGGGTTCGCGATGCTTGGACGATGACACCGACGGCAGCCAGTTTCCTTTGTTCCACGTGGTGCGCCGCCCCAAATGGGTCAATTGGATCATCACCGCAGACCCATGTTCGTGACAGGCGTCGGTCAGCGTCTTGATCCACGGAACCACCTCGTCCTTATAGGCCAGCACATTGTTGAACACCGGAGGGGAATCTTTACTGACCGCGGCAGATCCTGCTGTCATCGTCAGCGCGACGCCCGCTTTGGCACGTTCTGCATGATAGGCGACATAGCGTTCTTTTGGCATGCCGTCTTCGGGATAGGCCGGTTCGTGGCTGGTGGTCATGATCCGGTTGCGCAGGGTCAGATGCTTGAGGTGATACGGCTGTAATAGGGGGTCTGTGCTCATGTTCTGTTCTCTCAATACCATGCGTCTTGCATTGATGCTTTTTTGCGGTCGATAAAGTCGCGCAGAGCGTCATCTGTGCCTGCGTCCATGGCGGGGGCCTCGTATTGCGCCAGTGTATCTTTCCAGCGTGTGTTGGCACGGGTTGCCATGTCAACGCCGCCTTGCTCGTCCCATGTTTCAAACGGCTGATCGTCGTTCAACGCGCTATCGTAATATGCAGTTTTGTAATGGCGCAAGGTATGCGCCGTGCCGAACAGATGTTCGCCTGGTCCTTTTTCGGCAAGGGCATCGATGCCCAGCGTTTCATCAGACACCTCTAGCCCTTTCAAATAGGCATGCAGCGCCCCACATAAATCACTGTCGAGCATGAATTTTTCATATGACATCGACAGGAGACCGTCCAAAAATCCGGCGGAGTGGAGAACAAAGTTGGCGCCGCATTGCACAGCCGACATCATCGACATCATGGCCTGCTGCATGGCCTGCGCATCCGGCAATTTGGATGTGCTAAAGTTTCCCGCACACCGCAAAGGAAGCTGCAATCGGCGCGCAAGCTGCCCCATCACCAGAGACCCAAGCGCTGGTTCTGACGTGCCAAATGTGGGCGAGCCAGAGCGCAGCGACATGGAGCTTAGGAAACTGCCCAATACGGTGGGCGCACCGGGGCGTACCAGTTGTGTCAGGGCACAAGATACCATGGATTCGGCCAGACATTGGGCGACAGCCCCCGCCATGGTAAGCGGCGCGACGGCACCTCCCAACAGAAATGGCAAGTGAATAGAGGCCTGACCTGCCGCCGCATAGGCACGAATGCCCTGCGTGGTGACGCCGTCCATGACCAACGGGGATGTGGTGTTAAAGTTCCCCATGATGACACAGTTGTCATTCACGAAATCCGAACCGAAAAGAATGCGGCACATCTCAATGGAATCTTCGGCGCGTTCTGGGGCAGTGATGGATCCCAAAAACGCACGATCTGAATACCGCATGTGGGCATACACCATATCAAGATGGCGCTTGTTCACGGCAATGTCGGTGGGCTCGCAGATTGTGCCACCCGAGTGGTGCAGCCAGGGCGAGCTTTGCCCGAGTTTCACAAAGTTTTCAAAGTCTTGGATCGTGCCATATCGGCGGCCTTTGTCCAGATCCATGACAAACGGCGATCCATACGCAGGCGCAAACACCATCGCATCGCCGCCAATATCCACGCTGTTGGCGGGGTTGCGGGCGTGCTGGGTAAATCGGGCCGGTGCAGTTTGAAGCAAGCTGCGGATAAGTCCGGGTTCGAACTTGAGGTTCCACGCCTCTGCCGAAATCTCTGTCACGGTAGCTCCCGCGGCCTTGAACAGCCGCACGGCCTCGGGGTCTTCGCGAAACTCGATCCCGATCTCGGCAAGAATGCGGTCCGCAGCGTCTTCGATTTTTTGCAGGCTCTCATCACTGAGCAGGTCATACGTCGGAACCCCGCGTGTGATGAACGGGACTTCCAAATGCGGGTTTTGACCGGGAGCACCGCTTCGCGGTTCAGCGCCTTTTGCGCGACGGGACCGGCGGGATGTGCGGGCTGGGGCTGTAATTTGGTCTGTCATATCAGGCTCCGAGCAGAAGATTTGCCAAGTTTGACACTCATGTTGTATTAATCGACATATGTGTCAAGATACTTGTGATACCCACCCCGGTGCAGTAAAGACCCCATCATGGATGTAGAGAATTCTCCCAAACACACCGTTGCAGAAGCCGCGTGGCTGGATGCGGCATATAAGTTGTTGACGACACAGGGTGTTGAGGCCGTCAAAGTGATGCCTTTGGCGCGGATGTTGGGGGTTTCACGCACCAGCTTTTACTGGCATTTCAAAAGCCGAGAAGCACTGCTTGAGGAAATGATCCGCCGCTGGGAAGAGCAGAATACCGGAAATCTGGTGGCTCGGACCGAGGCTTATGCCGAATCAATTTGCGAAGCGATGTTCAACCTTTTTGACTGTTGGTTGGACAGTGGCCTGTTTGATGCGCGCCTTGATCTCGCCGTGCGCAATTGGGCACGCAATGACGACGCGTTGCAGCTTCGGCTTGACGAGGCAGACAAATGTCGCAGTGGTGCCATCGCTGACATGTTCAAACGGTTTGGCTACTCGGATGTCCAGGCTGAGGTGCGCAGCATGAGCATCATCTATACGCAAATCGGTTATATTTCGATGCAAGTCACAGAAGATTGGCACGAGCGCATTGGACGTATGCCCGACTATATCAAAGTCTTTACCGGGAAATATCCGTCAGACTCTGAAATCCGACGGTTTTGGGCACGCCACGATGCGGATGCGCCCAATGTGGGTCCAGCCGAGACCGCTGAATCTGCTGGTCCAATCGCCTAGTCACACCGCACCATCGTCGTGAAAATCAATCAGGCGTCGTGCCAATCGACAATTTCGGAAAGTGGGGCGCGTTCCGTGCGGAACTGATTGGCCGGATGTACGTCGTCGCGATACCCGAATGAAATTGCGGCCAAGACCAGCCGATCCTCGGGAATCTGAAAATGCGCTTTGACGGTATCGGCATAGAACGCGATGGCGGCCTGTGGGATGGTTGCCACACCTTGCGCCTGCGCACTTAGGCAAAAGGCGGTGATATAACCGCCACAATCCAAGGCACCATATGGCCCGAGCTCGGCTGCGGTGGTGATGAGTGCGACGTGCGGCGCACCGAAAAATGCATAATTTTCACGCATTTGCGTCACGCGACCCTGTTTGTCGCCACGTCCGATACCGACGGCTTGGTACAGTTGTAATCCACAGGTTTGACGCCGCTGTTTGCGCGGCCCCGAATACCCATCAGGAAAGGCAAAGTCCGGATTTGGAGCGCTGGTATCAAACGCATTCAGCATCGCGCTGCGGAACGCATCAGTGCCTGCGCCGGATGTAACCGTGACCTGCCAAGGTTGGGCGTTGCACCACGACGGCACGCGTCCTGCATCCGTTAAAATGGTTTCGATGGTGGTGCGGTCCACTGCGTCGGGCAGGAACCCGCGGCAAGAATGACGATCGGTCAGCAAATCTTGAAGAGCACTATGGGGGGTCATGAATTATTCTTATTGTGATTGGGAAATGAAGTATCCGATGATGCCAGCGGCCACCGCGCCGAACAAGACCGCAAAGGTGATTTTCCAGATAGACCAAGGTCTTTCGCCTTGTACGCGCCCGGTTTGGCCGTTCACTACAAAACGATAGGTCTTGCCGCGATATTTGTACGCCGCAAGCCAGACAGGCAGCAGGATGTGCTTGAATGTGATCTCGTTAACTTGAGTGGCTATTTTGTGAATTTGCTGGCGATCCCCGCCAATATCAAACCGGACGTCACGCTCGATAATGCGGTCCATATGGGCGCGGGCCTCGTCATAGCCATCTTCCAACGGAATGGTATAGGCTTCGGCGCGAAATCCGGCCAGATACTCGGGGCTATAGGGTTGGAGGTCGCCAAGATTCCATGGCTGAAGCGCATCGGTATATGATTTTGGCAGCGCCCGAGAGGCCAGAATCAACACGTCATCGAAAAATCGTGCGACCCGTCCAGCGGCCGGTGACCAGCGAATTTTTTGAACTTGGCGCTGTTGCGGTTTCCCATCCACCATCACCGTTTGGCTGACGTAATACACGGTGCCGCGTTGACCACTGTATTGGGATTTGGTTTGGGCATCATACGTCCAAAACGGTACGTAAATCCCATGCATCTTGCGCCCCTTGCGCGCATAATCCCGAAGGCCATTCGGCGCGAACCAAAGCCGCCCAAGCCAGTCGTTCATTGCATCGTGTGCTTGGCGTTCAACAAGGGCAAACGGCAAAACCGCCCGTGGTTTGATGTGGCGGTGTGTGCCAGTGTCAGCCACTACAGGTGTCGCGCAAAACGGGCATTCAGCGGCATGTGTTGCAGGGTCAAATTCGACTTGTGCCGCACAGTTTGGGCAGGTTGAGACGCGTGTTTCTTCGATCTCGCCTGAGGGAAGTTGATTTTCAAGCGCGCTTTGAAAATCAAGCTCTTTGATCACGGGTTGGTGGGTTTCTTGCATTGCGGATGTGTGGCCACAATGATCACACACCAAAGTTCCTGCCGTGGGATCAAATCGATAGTCTGCACCACACTGGGCGCACGGAAACCGATGAAGCTCCTTTGGGGCAGGTGGCGGCGTGGGGCTCTGTGACATCGACATGGGCCTTGCGATAGAGGGTCTTGTAAAAGCCTCCGGAGGTCGGCCTATCCTGATCGCAGATAAACCGGAAACCCCAAAGGCTTAAGAGTTAGGCTCCGGGTGGCGGTGGAGGAAGAATGGTGAACAGTTGTGCAAGTTCTTGCACGTCTTCGGCTCGTTTCCATCCGTCCTGACCTGCGGTCCAAACATACGTGTCGCGCGTGATCTCGCCGCCTGTCGCCATGCGGCCAAGCGCAGCTTTGGAAAACGGGCCGCTGGTGACCCCATCTTGGGCGGTATGCCACACATGTTCCACGGGCGGGGGAGGTGGCGGGGCAGGGTGCGTGGCCGCAGGTGCCACAGATTGAGCAGGGCGCGCGCCCCACGGACCTTGGGCCATCTGCTGGGCCATGGCCATCCCCATTCCCATGCCAAGCCCTGCGCCCATACCCCCGCCACCATTTGGGTTTTGGGCTGCGGCAGTCATGGCCTCGGCGGCTGAATATTGGGTGAAACGCCCCAAATCGCCTGCGATGCCCATGGACGTGCGCTTGTCCATGGCCTCTTCGACGGCGGGTGGCAGCGAGATGTTTTCGATATATAGCTCTGGCATCGTCAGGCCGTATTCGGCCAAAGTCCCTGAGATTTCTGCCGCAACCAACTTGCCCAAGTCGCCAGTGTTGGCGGCCATATCAAGCACCGGGATGCCCGAAGACGCCACAACGCGCGAAAATTCTTGCACAATGATGTTGCGGATCTGGAACGAAATTTCGTCCATGGTGAACTCACCATCTGTGCCGACGATTTCGGTGAGGAACCGCGCAGGGTCTGTGACACGGATCGAATAGGTGCCAAACGCCCGCAGTCGCACGGGACCAAATTCCGGATCACGACAGATGATTGGGTTTTTCGTACCCCATTTAAGATCGTTAAACCGCGTCGTGTTGACGAAGTATATTTCGGATTTGAAGGGGGATTTGAACCCGTGATCCCAATGGTTCAGCGTTGTCAGAACCGGCATGTTGTTGGTCTCGAGCATATAAAGCCCGGGGGTAAACACATCTGCCAATTGACCTTCGTGGATAAAGACCGCGGATTGACCTTCGCGTACCGTCAGTTTGGCGCCGTATTTGATTTCGTGGCCTTCACGCTCGAAACGCCAGACCATAGTGTCCCTTGTGTCATCAACCCAATGGATAACATCAATGAATTCACCAGTCAGAAAATCGAAGATACCCATGAAACAGGTCTCCTTTCGGGGTCAGTATAAACGTCCAGCCTTTTCACGGGCCATTATTTGAAAAATTGGCCGCGCCTGTTCCAGCGGCATACCAATCGACAGGCGAGGATCATACAGCATCGCCAACAGCGCCTCGTCGTGTGTGGTCAAAAGCGCAAATTCGTCGTCATCGTTAAATATGGATGGGCGCGCATCGGGGCTATCGTTGGCAAGGCCTAACCCCTGCGCAATTTCTTCGTGATAGCAGGATTTACGCAGTAAATCAGGATGTTCGGCACGTATCAGGGCGATGGCGCTTGTGACTTTGTTTTCGTTTTTATCATCCGAGAAGGCCACAACAAGGCAATGAATGCTGCGTGGCACATTGCGGAAAAGATTGAGCGTTGATGTGCTGGCACCTGGAATGATCTGTTTGACCTGTGCAGACAGCGCCGCCTGATCATCCAACCCCATGACCAATACATGGAAATTGGCACGCGATTGGCTGGCTGTGATTGGATGGCCGGTGACAGACGCCAAGCGCCCGAGATATCCGTTGACCAAAGCACGGTCTGCAGTTTGCACCGTGTCGGGGACCGAGGGGCCAAAACGCATGCTCACACGAATAGGCGCCGTCCAGCGGCGTAACTGGCCCGCGCGCCCACTTGAGCGCCGCAAGCCGCCACCGCGCGCATATTCGTCGTAAAAGGCAATACGTTCAAAGTTTTTGGCAAGCATGTCCGCCGTATACGGCGTGTCAGGCCCGCCACCATCCGTGCGCAGCAACCCGCGCGCCAACAAATCGGCTTGGACGTGCGCATAATGGCGTCTCAGGTTTTCACTATCTTGTGACGGTGCGGTTGGCGCCGGACGCACGGTCGCCTGCGGAGTCTTGCCCGGAGACAAGCCATCGCAGGCAGCCAAAGCCGCCAGCGCGCAAGTCAGGGCAAGAGTTCTGAACGGCATCAAGAAAGATCAGGCTCCGGGTACAGAGGTCGAGGTTGTGTCCCCAAGACCTGTTGTCTTGGCTTTGGCAGACGCCAGCGTGTCGCGCAACTCGTTTTCCATCACTTTGAGGTCTTCTTCGGCGGCTGCGCGCTTGGCCTTGCCTTCGTCTGCGATCTGAAGGCTTTCCTGAATTGTGCCTATCAAATCTGCATTGGCTTGTTTCACGGCTTCGATGTCGAAGACACCGCGCTCCATTTCTTCGCGGATCAGCTTGTTGGACTGACGCAGGTTGCTTGCATTGGACGTCAGAAGTTCATTGGTCAAATCATTGGCTTCGCGCACTGCGGCGGCGGCTTCTGCGGACCGTTGAATGGTGACGGCTTGGGCCAGTTGTGTTTCCCAAAGCGGCACTGTGTTGACCAGTGTCGAGTTGATTTTGGTCACCAGAGATTTGTCATTTTCCTGTACCAAACGAATGGACGGCAACGATTGCATCGTGACCTGTCGTGTCAGCTTAAGATCATGTACGCGGCGCTCAAGGTCATCGCGGGCAGCGCGTAGATCGCGCAGTTCTTGTGCCACCATGACTTGATCGGTCTCGTTGGCAGCTTGAACGGCGGCTTCTTTTTCGGGGATATCCGTGCTGTCCAGCTCGGCAATTTTGGCTTCACCCGCCGCAATATAAAGAGCCAGCTCGTCGTAAAAGTTGAGCGTGCGATCATACAGCATATCCAGCGACTTGATATCTTTGAGCAGCGTATGTTCGTGCGTCAACAGATTGTCTGTAATCTTGTCAATCTGTCCTTGAACCTCTTCAAAGCGGGCGGTGAATTTAGCAAATGGGGCCGCCCGTCCGATCAGTTTTTCCCAGAACGAACGTTCGCGTCGCACATCGAGTTCGTTCACAGAAAAACCGCGGATCGTGGTCACAATGCTGCGCAAGCTATCTCCTGCAGGGCCCACGTCTTTGTTCCGGACATCGGCCAGCATCGCCTGACTGATTTCCTGAAGCTCGGCTTGGGCGCCTGATCCAAAGGCCACGATTGACGTGGTGTTGGTCATGTCCAGTTCAGCCATGCGTTTTGTGATTTCTTCACTTAACGGCGCATCGGCGTCTTGCAATGACACAACGGCCCCTGCGTCGGTTGGCTCGGGCAGCACAACCGCCGTGATCTCATCGACCTGAGCAAGGGTGGCTTGGGCTTTTTGACGTACAGTGTCAGACATTGAATTTACCTCTTGGGCTAGTGTGCGTCACTGCGGACGCCCTCGCGCTGCAGTCGTTCACGCAGCACTTCGATTTCGATTGTCAGGTCGCTCTTGTCATCCAGCAACAGTTTTTGCGTTCGCGCGGCAAAGTTCTGTTCCAGATCATTGAGCAGCGCTTCATAGTCTGTTCTGGCTTGGGCGTCGCGATTACGTGCATAAATGTCCGAAAACTTGATCGTCGCATCACGTGCGCCCATCAAATAGACACTCAAATACTTTCTAGCGGCGGTCAAATCTCTGGGATCGTCTTCAATGGTTCGAAACAGCTGGCGTACGGTGGTTTGAAAATGCGCCACCCGCGTTTCGAGCGCGCGATCACCTGACCGCATGATGGCATCGCTCATGGCGGCCAAATGGGTTTCGGCCTCGTCGACGGCGCGTGCAACGCGATCATTCTGGAACTGGTCGACGCCTTCGAGGCCCTTGTCCGAAAGCGGATCAAGCCCAAACGCGAAGCCGTGCAGAGCCGACCCGATCACACCGTAAATTGCTGCCTCTGGAACTCCCGCACCAGACGCCCATCCCGCAAGCGCCAAGCCGATGCCCGTTAAGAACGATCCGGCAATTTTGCGCGGAAAAACAGGGCGACGTGCCACTTTGCGTGCGTCATAGGCTTCTTGTGCCAAAAGGCCTTCTCTGGTGAGCCATGCGGCACATATCAGTATCGCCAGAGCGCCAAGATTTAGGCCAAGCGCCACTGGACCGTTGCCAAATGCCTGCCAAATAAGGGGCAGAGGCGCGATAAACAGCATATTGATGCGCCCGCCCACGCGGCTGCGCTTGGCGTTTTGAAACGTGCCTGATGGTTGAAGCGGCTCCGAACTTGCGTGGCTGTCGGGGCTGAATTTTCCGCCAAATTTCTGCGCCATTACACGCCCCCTGCAATGGAGACATAAAAGATCAATATCACAAGCAATACAAATGCCAGTTTTTGTAACCCAGTGCCGGACATCGTGTCCAATTCCCCCGCTAAGCCTGCCCAAAACTTAGGTAGTTTCGCGCGCGGATACTAGGGGGAACATATTGTGCGATAACTCATGCCTGAGGGCGCGATATTTTGCGCATCGCAAGTTAGGCCCACCTTGCGGGTCACGTCATGGTGGGCCGCATGGTTTTAGCGTGTGCGGGTACGCTTTGGTTTTGGGCGGGCTTCTGGTGCTTTGCCGCCATCAAGACCAAGCTGGTCGCGCATGACGCGTCGGCGAATTTCTTCGACTTCGCCAGATTTGAGTTGACCAAGTTGAAAAGGTCCGTAAGAGACGCGGATCAAGCGGTTCACAGCCAAACCGACGGTTTCCATAGCCCGGCGAATTTCACGATTTTTACCTTCGCGAAGTCCAATAGTGATCCACGCGTTGGCGCCTTGCTGACGGTCAAGAGAGACCTCCATGGGCTGAAAGCGCTCGCCTTCAATTGTGATCCCCTTGCGCAAGGGGGCCAATGTATCCTCGGTCGGGCGACCGTTCACGCGCACGCGGTATTTGCGCAGCCATCCCGTTGAGGGCAGTTCGAGCTTGCGTTTGATGTCTCCGTCGTTGGTAAGCAACAACAGGCCTTCGGAATTCAGGTCAAGGCGTCCGACAGACATGACTCGCGGCATGTCCTCGGGCAGAGCGTCAAAAATCGTCTCGCGGCCTTTTTCGTCTTTGTGGGACGTCACAAGACCTGTTGGCTTGTTGTACAGCCACAAGCGTTCCGGCTCGGCTTCCTTGATGGGCTTGCCATCGACGGTGATCCGATCTTTGTCCGTCACATTCAGTGCAGGGCTGGCAAGTGTCTTGCCATTGACGCTGACGCGCCCTGCTTGGATCATGCGTTCGGCTTCGCGACGGCTGGCAACGCCGGCTCGTGCAAGAACTTTGGCGATGCGGTCGCCTTCTGGTGTTTGCTGAGTCATGCAGGGTTCCTAGCGCTTAATCAGGGATTGCGAAAGGGGCTTTGACGGTGCATCCCTTAGGGATGGTATTTACGAGCTATATGGATTTGGCGCTGCAAGAAGCCCGCGCAGCACAGGCGCGGGGCGAAGTGCCTGTTGGCGCTGTGCTCGTGTCCCCAGACGGACAGGTGGTGGCGCAGGCCGGAAACCGGACGCGAGAGCTTTGTGATCCGACGGCGCACGCAGAGATACTGGCGCTGCGTGCAGGGGGATTGATCCTTGGGTCCGAGCGATTGACCGGATTTGACCTGTACGTGACGCTGGAACCATGCCCGATGTGCGCCAGCGCCATATCACAGGCGCGGATCGCGCGGGTGTATTATGGTGCCGATGACCCAAAGTCCGGCGGCGTGGCGCATGGGCCGCGGGTTTTTGACCACCCTCAAAGCCATCACACTCCCGAAGTTTATGACGGGATCGGGGCTTTGGAAGCCGAAAACCTGTTACGTGCCTTTTTTGCAGGCAAGCGGCGTTAGGGCGACGTACCTTGCCCGCCACCCACCTGCGCCCTAGCGCCGGCAAAAAGGGGGCTTGGGCGAGGGGGGCGGGCTTTGACTTACAATTCGATTGGTTGCAGGATTTCCGGCTCGATTACGTCCACATCCGGTAGCCCCTCGGCAAGATCTTTGGCCGATTGTTCGAGGATCGGGAAGCTGCGGTAGTGATAGGGGATCACGGTTTTGAAATTGAAATAACGCTTGGCGGCATATGCGGCGGCTTTCATGTCCATGGTGAAATGGCCACCAGCGCTCAGAATACCGACGTCCGGACGATAGTAATCACCGATCCAGTCCATGTCCGCCATTATGTCCGTATCCCCGGAAATATAGATCGTGCGGCCCTCGGCGCGCAGAATATATCCGCATTCGCTGCCAGCCGCTAACGGGCCTGTTTCACTGGCCATCGTCGAGGAATGGACCGCGTTGACCATGGTCAACTGCACGCCGCCCAAATCGACGGTGCCGCCCTTGTTGAAACCGACGGTGTCAACGTGTTCATGCGCGCCCCAATGGGACATTAGATCATACTGACCCACGATCGGGATCGACAGCTTGCGCGCCAGCGGCAGCATATCGGCGACGTGGTCGATATGGGCATGCGTCAGGATCAGGTGTGTCGCGCCGCGCACAGCTTCGTCCTGTTTGTCCAGCGGCAAAACAGGACTGTCCGTCAGCCATGGGTCAACCAGCAGAACCTGCCCTGACGTTTCAATGCGCAATGATCCGTGCCCAAGCCAGATGATTTTCATGTCATTCTCCCTGTTGGTTTTGCGGCACGTTAACACGGCTTCGTCATTTGGAAAGGCCCGTCTTGCGATCGTGCCTGCTGGGGCAAAGCCCGGGACTGGCCAACGCCGTGGGGCTGATTTGCGATCCTCAAAATGGGGCAGGGGGGTCCAGTTTGGGGCCTTCGGTCGGGCTGAGTGCTTGCACCGCCCTTTGCGGGGCGCTAAAGGCTTGGGCCAAGTTGCAACCGGAGTATTGGCATGTCGATTGACAAGGACACCGCCGCGCGCGTGGCAAAGCTCGCGCGGATCAAGGTCGAAGAGGACGCGCTGCCCGCGCTGGCGCAGGAATTCAACACCATCCTCGGCTTTATCGAACAGTTGAACGAAGTCGATGTCGAAGGGATTGAACCGATGACGTCGGTCACACCGCAGCGCCTGAAGCGGCGCGTCGATGAAGTGACGGACGGCAATCAGCAAGACAAGGTGCTCAAGAACGCGCCTGATGCGCGCGAAGGCTTTTTTGCGGTTCCGAAGGTAGTAGAATAATGACTGATCTCAATACACTAGGTCTTGCTGAGGCCCGTGATAAACTACGCGCAAAAGAAATCACCTCTGTGGATTTGACACAGGCTTGTCTGGACGCCGCAGAGGCATCCGGGGCCTTGAATGCGTTTGTCCACCACACACCAGACATTGCTTTGGCGCAAGCGAAAGCAGCGGATGCGCGTTTGGCGACAGGCGACGCGCATGACATGTGCGGGTTGCCATTGGGCATCAAAGATCTTTTCTGTACAAAAGGTGTTGCGAGCCAAGCAGGCTCAGCGATCCTTGAAGGGTTTAAGCCCGAATACGAATCTACCATTACGCAAAACTTGTTCGACGCTGGCGCAGTGATGCTCGGCAAGTTGAACATGGATGAATTTGCGATGGGGTCTTCGAACGAAACCTCAGTTTACGGAAATGCGGTCAGCCCGTGGCGCCGTGGCAACGACGATACTGCTTTGACACCCGGCGGGTCGTCTGGCGGGTCTGCGGCAGCCGTGGCAGCCGATCTATGTCTGGCGGCGACCGGAACGGATACCGGGGGTTCGATCCGACAGCCCGCAGCCTTTACCGGAACTGTGGGAATTAAGCCGACGTATGGTCGGTGCTCGCGTTGGGGCGTCGTTGCGTTTGCGTCTTCTTTGGACCAAGCGGGTCCGATGACAAAGTCCGTGCGGGACGCGGCGATCATGCTCGAGGCGATGGCAGGTCATGATGCCAAAGACAGCACAAGTGCCGAATTGGCTGTGCCAAATTTCGAAGCTATGCTCACCGGAGACATTCGCGGGAAAAAGATCGGTATTCCAAAAGAATATCACATGGACGGCATGCCCGAAGACATCGAAGCCCTGTGGGCGCAAGGCCGCGAGATGCTCAAGGCTGCAGGTGCTGAGATCGTCGATATCAGCTTGCCACATACAAAATACGCGTTGCCCGCGTATTATGTGATTGCGCCGGCCGAAGCGTCTTCGAACCTCGCGCGTTATGACGGTGTGCGCTATGGTCATCGCGCCAATCTGGCGGCAGGGGACGGCATCACCGAGATGTACGAAAAGACCCGCGCCGAAGGCTTTGGTCACGAGGTCCAGCGCCGCGTGATGGTGGGCACATATGTATTGTCTGCTGGTTTCTATGACGCGTATTATAACCGCGCTCGGCGTGTGCGCGCGCTGATCAAGCGTGACTTTGAACAGGTTTTTGCCGCGGGCATTGATGCCATCCTGACACCGGCGACGCCATCGGCGGCCTTTGGTCTGGGCGAGATGGACAACGAAGATCCGGTGAAAATGTATCTGAACGACGTATTCACCGTCACCGTAAACCTTGCTGGATTGCCTGGTATTTCGGTTCCAACAGGTGTGGACCACCAAGGTTTGCCGTTGGGGCTTCAGTTGATTGGCCGTCCATGGGAAGAGGGCGATTTGCTCAATACTGCCTATGCGCTTGAGACAGCTGCCGGTTTTGTAGCCAAGCCCGGAAAATGGTGGTAAACCTGTTCAAAACAACATTGAGCAGGCACACGACATGCGAGCTATATTGACAGGCTGCGCCATTTTGGCGCTGGCCGCATGCCAACCCAAAATTCCCGATAGCGCCGCAGGCGTTGGGTTTGACAATGCGGTGTTGTCACCGCCCCCCCCCGCACCGGTGCAGACCGTTGCGGCGGTTCCACCGCCGACGGCTGTGTCTGAAGAGGCGATGCTTAAACCGGTTCCAACCATTGCGGCGTCAAAACCCAAACCACAAAGCGTGCGAGTCACCTCGGCACCCGTGCAGACACCTCAAGCCAAACCACCCGCGACAGCCAGCGCTGTTACGGCTGCGCGTGCGAGCGCGGCTGAACCAGCGTCACCGAGCCGCGCAACACCAAGTAGCCCGCAAAAGACACCTGACGGCGTTGTGCATGCAAGCCCGTCCAATCCTGCACCAGGAACAAGCAGCAATGCGGGCATTTCGGATGAAAATGATTTTGCCGCTGTCGGGTCTCGGCGCTCGATAGAAGACGATGCTGCGCGCAAGGCACAGAATTCGGCCAACTATCAACTTATTCAACCGACAGCCGTGCCTGCCAGAACGAACTCTGGTCCGAATATCGTTGCGTTTGCACTGTCGACAACGCATGCGGTGGGCACGCAAGCGTATGGTCGCATTGGCCTCACCAGTAAATCCCGCCATGCCAAGGCATGTGCGAAATATCCATCAAGCAACGAAGCCCAAAGCGCATTCTTGGCCAAAGGTGGCCCAAAGAATGATCGGTTGGGCTTGGACCCTGACGGCGATGGCTATGCGTGTGGTTGGAATCCTGCCCCATTTCGCAAGGCTGCGCGGGGCGGTTGAGCGCTGTGAGCGAGATGCTGTATGCCCCGTGCCAGAGTTATGGGCCCAGACGTGCAGTGGGAGCGCCAGAAATCATCGTGCTGCACTATACGGCGATGCACAGCGCCCAAGCCGCGCTGGATCGGTTGTGTGACCCTGACATCGAGGTGTCCGCGCATTACCTGATCGCAGAAGACGGATGCGTCTGGAGCATGGTGCCCGAAGACATGCGGGCGTGGCATGCGGGTGCTGGCCAGTGGCGCAACATTCAGGATGTGAATTCACATTCCATCGGCATCGAGCTGGCCAACTGTGGAGATCACCCGTTCAGCGAACCACAGATGTATGCGCTGGAAACGTTGATGCAGGATGTCATGGCGCGATGGGGAATCGCCCCCATAGATGTCATTGGACATTCAGATATGGCACCGGATCGAAAGATTGATCCGGGCCCGCGTTTCGACTGGCGCAGATTGGCCCGCCAAGGGCTGTCCATTTGGCCAGATGGGGTGCTGGGTCCAGAGATCGATGTCGCGCAATTTTGTGCCGCCTTACATCGCTTTGGATACCCCGAGTGCCCTTTTGAGACCCTGCTTAACGCGATGCGCCTCAGGTTTCGGCCTTGGGGGCGCGGCCCGCTAGCATCGGAAGATATGGCGATCGCCACGGCATTGGCGCGGCTGAGGTAAGATGCCGGGCACTGTATCTCACGAGTTGACCATTCCTGTGTGACCTCCTATTTGGTCAGGGCGCAGAGGGCTGGATGGCCGCGGGGCCTTAGGGTCGCGAGGAAAGTCCGGACTCCACAAGGCAATGGTGCCGGGTAACGCCCGGCTGGGGCAACCCAAGGGAAAGCGCCACAGAGAACAGACCGCTTTGGTGTGTCGCTTGCGGCAGACCAGAGTAAGGGTGAAACGGTGGAGTAAGAGACCACCGCGGGACTGGTAACAGGACCGGCAAGGCAAGCCCCACCAGGAGCAATGCCGAATAGGAACCTCGCGCGGGATTGATCGGTTCGCCGATATCGCCGCAGGGACGCTTTGGCCCAGAGGTTCGGGTTGGCAGCTAGAGAGAATCTGGTAACAGATTCTCAAGATGAATGGTCATCCAGAGGAGGGTTCCTCCTTGGACAAAATCCGGCTTATAGGCCCTCTGCGCAAAAAATCAGGGTCGAAAATGCACGGATCGACATAAACCTGTGATGAATGCTGGGTTTCTTGCCAACAAGCTGTTGACTCGGGCGCAGGCATCCGTAAAAGGCACCTTCATGAGATTTTCACGAGGCGTTGTGCCTCGCGCAGGAGAAGAAAAATGGCGAAGCCTACCACAATCAAGATCCGCCTGAACTCGACCGCGGGCACGGGCCATTTCTATGTGACCAAAAAGAACGCGCGAACCATGACCGAAAAGATGGTCGTACGTAAGTACGATCCGGTGGTGCGCAAGCATGTCGAGTACAAAGAAGGCAAGATCAAGTAAGATCACTTTCTTAGACACATGCAAAAGCCGTACCAACTCTGGTGCGGCTTTTTGCTTTTGACGCTTTCGGCTGCACCTGAATTTCCAAATTCGAAATTCCAGGAAGCCGATTATGCCCCCCCTATCTTTCTCTATTCGCGCCGCTGGTGCGTCCGACAGAGTGCCCGTAACGCGGTTACTGCGCCGCTCTTACCCTCAGCTCTTGTGTCACGATTATGCACCTACAACGCTGCGCGCTGCCTTGCCGCTTATTACGTCGGCGCAGCCATCGTTGTTGGGGTGTGGGACATATTTTCTGGCCGAGGATGACGAGACAGGCGTGGTGATCGGCGCAGGGGGCTGGACAGACTTTAGCCCCGCAAGAGGCATCTCAGCCGTCGGAGATGGCCATATGCGCCATTTGGCGACGGATCCTGACCATTTGCGCCGCGGTGTGGCACGCGCCCTGACACAGCATGCCTTGGCTTCGGCCTACAGGTTTGGAATGCAGCGCATGCATTGCATGAGTACCCTGAGCGCGCAGGCATTTTATGCTTCGATGGGATTTGAAGCCTATGGAGAGATAGAGCTGACGCTGGCGCCGGGAGTGTATTTCCCGGCGGTGCAGATGATCCGGGATGTCTGTTGAAGGCGCTTTTGACTGTGCTAAAACAAAACGGGCCGGTCACATATGACCGGCCCGATGTTCGTATCTGATTATCCGAACTGGTTGCTTATTCGCGGTTGCCCAGCAGTTGAAGCAAGAACATGAACATGTTGATAAAGTCCAAGTACAGGTTCAGCGCGCCCATGATGGCGGCCTTGCCCAGCCACTCTTGATCGCCGGAATGCGCCATTTGCAGATAAGTTGTTTTGATTTTCTGCGTGTCATAGGCGGTCAGGCCAGCAAAGATCAAAACGCCGAGCACAGAGATTGCGAAGTGGATTGCAGGCGAGCCAAGGAAAATGTTGATGATCGAGGCCACCAAAATGCCGATCACGCCCATGATCAGGAATGATCCCCAACCCGATATGTCTTTCTTGGTGGTGTAACCATAGAGGGACAGACCAGCAAACGCGATCGAGGTGACGAGGAAGACTTGAGCGATCGAAAATCCGGTGAAGGCCACGAAAATCCAAGAAAGTGACAGGCCCATGACGGCGGCGAACACATAGAAGAACAATTGTGCGCCCGCAGCGGACAGTTTGTTAATCGCGGCCCCAAAGGCAAAAACCATGCCCAAAGGCGCAAACATGATGATCCAGCCCAAGATATTCGGCTTGAGCGTCATAGGATCACGGAACATACCAAGAAGTTCGGGTGTAGAGCCAACGGCCCATGCCACCGCAAAGGTCAGCAACATGCCAACGGACATGGTGCTGTACACTTTGTTCATGTGGGCGCGAAGTCCCGCGTCAATCTGGGCAGCGCGCGAACCTGCGGTACCCTGGATTGTGTCAAATTCAGCCATCAAAGCCTCCGATATTGAACGATTGAGCGGTCAAGCCGCCTTTGTGTCTAATATCGGTGAGCCTGCGCGTCATTTCAAGGAATTACAGCCAAATTTGACAGATTTTCCGACTCAGCAGCGCCAAGTGGAAGGAACATCCCATGCAGGGCGCTTGGCTTCGAGAGCAGCATCTTGGCGGCTGAGGCCCATATCACGTAATGCAGCGTCATCCAGACGGGCCAGCGCTTTGCGTTGGCGGCGCAGGGCGATCAGGTCACCAATGCGGAATGACTTGGCGGAAAAGAGACCGGCGCGGCGACCGAGGGCAGTTACAGAAGTCATAGTCTTGTCCTTTCTCGATTTGAGATGGTTTTGTGTGTTTGTATCAATTTGTTTGATGTATATGGCACTGTGTGATAAATTTTAAAAACGAATGTTTATGAAGTGATGTATCAGGATATGTGATGATATGCGAAATCTTGACGTAACAACCCTGCGAAGCTTTGTGGCCGTGGCCGACCTTGGAGGGGTGACCAAGGCTGCTGGGTTCCTGCATTTGACACAGTCAGCGGTGTCGATGCAGTTGAAGCGACTTGAGGAACTGATCGGTGTCGACCTTTTGGACCGATCTGGGCGTGGCATTGCTTTGTCGCCAGCTGGGGAACAGTTGCTTGGCTATGCGCGCCGGATGGTGTCCCTGAATGACGAGGTGATTCGTCGTTTGACGCATGACGAGTTTGAAGGCGAGATCACTCTGGGTGTGCCGCACGACATTGTGTACCCCGTAATTCCACGTGCGATGCAGCAGTTTGCGGCGGCTTACCCGCGGATTAAGGTGCATTTGATCGCGTCCTATACCCGAGGGCTGAAGCCGCAGTTTGAAAAGGGCGAGGCGGACCTTATTCTGACCACCGAACCTGAAACTGGGGCCGGAGCCGAAGAATTGTGCACTTTGCCATTGGCATGGATCGGTGCGCCCGGCGGGGCGACATGGCGCAGGCGGCCTTTTCGCATGGCTTCGGGCAAGAATTGTTTGTTTAGGGTCGGGGCCATTCGGGCGTTGGATCAGGCGGGCATCGAATGGGAAATGGCCGTCGAGACAGAATCTGAACGCACTGTTGAAGCCACCGTCAGCGCAGATTTAGGGGTGATGGCCATGATCGAAGGCACAGAGCCACCGCATCTGGAGGTGATCGACCATGGTGGGGCCTTGCCAGACCTTGGTGTGCAGCACATCAACATGTACGGCGCCCAAGAAGCCAAGGGTGAGGTGATCACGTATTTGGCTGATTTGTTGAGAAAAGGGTTCCAACCCCTCCATGGGCGCCAAGAGACAACTTCGGCAACGCGTCGGTTGGTTGCCGTCGGTAAATAGAAAGCGGTCAGATTGAGAATTCAACGAGGCACGTGATCTTGCCTCGTTGATGTTTCGCAGAGCGGCCTAGGGCATGGTGACAACGACTTTGCCAGTCGACTTGCGACTGCGCAGCAATTCCATCGCATCTGTGGTGTCTTCCAAGGGCACCACGTGGCTAATATGCGGAGTAATGCGCCCCGCAGCGTGCCATTCAAAGAGTGTGGTCAGGCTGTCTTTGATCACTTGTGGCTTGAAACCAAGATACCCCCCCCAATAGAGGCCCATCACGGTCAGGTTCTTAACCAGCAAATGGTTGGCGGGAACTTGGGGGATATCTCCGCTGGCAAAGCCGATCGGCAAGAGACGCGCTTCGGGATTACAGGCGCGAAAAGCGGCTTTGAATTGGTCTCCGCCAACAGGATCATACACCACATCAGCCCCACCAAGCGCTTTGACTTCGGCGCGAATGTCTTGGTGTGTGGCGTCAATCAGGTGGTCAGCGCCAGCCTTTTTGGCCACGGCAAGTTTGTCAGCGCCGCGCGCACACGCGATCACGGTTGCACCCATCAGCTTGCCGATTTCAACGGCGGTCAGTCCGACGCCGCCTGCTGCGCCAAGTACAAGCAAAGTTTCGCCCGGTTGTAGGCGCGCACGATAATCCAAGGCGACATGGCTGGTGCCATAGGCGATCAAGAAGGCAGCGGCGTCTTCAAACGACATTGACTCTGGGATGGGGACGGTACGTACAGCATCAAAACAGCCGAACTCGGCCAAACCGCCTTTGCCGCCAAACACGGCCACGCGTGTCCCAACTTCTGGGCCTGTCACGCCTTCTCCAAGCGCATCGACCACGCCTGCTACCTCCATGCCGCACACAAACGGAAGGGCAGGGGTGTCTTGATAGGTGCCCTTTTGCATAAGGAGGTCCGCAAAATTCAATCCGCAGGCATGAATGCGCAGGCGAATCTCGCCGGGGCCGGGGGTGGGAACGGGAATGTCTGTAACTTTCCCGGGTGTTTCGTGTGATGTGATTTCAAATGCGCGCATAGGACCTCCAGAGTTCAGTGTCGGATACATACTGTGTTCTTTGATGTCAAAAACAACGCCAATGACCCATCCAGTCGAGTTCCGCAACGTCACTAGGACAAGCTGAGATTGAGCGCGCTAAGGGGAGGTAGCGGTAGGCTTGTGTCAAAAACCTTGATCACGTGTCCAAAACTGCTAGTGTAAGGCTGTCGCTGTAGGGATGCGCGGCGACTTGGGAAAACTCTATGAGCTGTTTTGTGGATGGCTCATGGGATATTGTTCGAACCAAAGTTAAATTTTTGAGGAGTCGTGTGATGACGCACCCTGTCGATGTCCATGTGGGAAAACGTATCCGCCAGCGCCGCTGGTTGACGGGTATGACCCAACAACAGTTGGCACAGCAAGTTGGCATCAAATTTCAACAGATTCAGAAATATGAAACCGGTGCAAACCGCGTGAGCGCGTCTCGTCTTTGGGATATCGCTGATGCGCTTGAAGTACCGGTCAGCTTTTTCTTCGAAGGAATCGAAGTTGACGAGGCCGAGGGTCAGTCTGCGGATACACCAAGTAAAGTGCCTGCAGATTTGATGGGCGATAAAGAGGCGCTGGATCTTGTGCGCTCTTATTACTCTATCCCAGAAAATCAGCGTCGCCGTTTGTTCGAGCTTGCTCGGGTTTTAAGTGACGTAGCTTGAGTTTTTCTTCCCCCTAGGCTAGCGCAATGATTGTAAAGGCAAAGGGATCGGGTGGATGGACGCAAGTGAAAGAAACGCGCTGATCGAAGCGGCATTTGCGATGGCGGATGCCGCTCGTTTTGTGATCACTCCATATTTTCGCAAACCTGGACTGTCTGCAGACAACAAGCTGCAAGACGGCTTTGATCCTGTGACCGAAGCGGATCGAGCTGCAGAACTTGCGATGCGCGATGTGCTTGCGAAAATGCGACCTGACGACGGCATTTGGGGCGAAGAGTTCGGACAAAGCGCAGGTAAAAACGGGTTGACCTGGGTGCTTGATCCAATCGATGGCACAAGAGGATTTATCAGCGGCACACCGACGTGGGGGGTTCTGATTGCTGTCTCTGATGACACAGGCCCCATCTTTGGCATTGTCGATCAGCCCTATATTCAAGAGCGGTTTGTGGGGGGATTTGGGCATGCATATGTTCAAGGCCCATTTGGCCGCCAAGAGCTTGCCACACGTCAGACGACATCATTGTCCGATGCCATCTTGTTTACGACATTTCCTGAAGTGGGAAGCCCGGAAGAAGGCGCCGGATTTCGGGCGGTGTCTGACAAGGTCAAGCTGACCCGCTATGGGATGGATTGTTATGCCTATGCTTTGATCGCTGCGGGGCAGGTTGATCTCGTGATCGAAGCGGGGTTGAATGCCTATGACATTCAAGGACCCATTGCAGTGATCGAGGCCGCAGGCGGTGTTGTCACCAACTGGCAGGGCGGTCCAGCCCATCAGGGCGGGCGGGTTCTTGCCGCCGCAAACGCACAAATTCATGCGATGGCGCTTGAGATTCTAAAAACTTATTGAGTGGCCCGACGTGTCGCTGTAGCCTTTCCGCGCGTCGAGTCCTTTGCCCGTCTTCTGTCGGCGTCGTCACACTTCAGTTTCCGAAGCGGGCCATATGAAGTGTGAAAGGACTCCGATATGTCTGAAATTCTGATTCGAAATGCATCCACTGTTTTGACAATGGATGACACGCGGCGCGAACTCTCCCAAGTTGATATCCGTCTTCGAGACGGCGTGATTGCCGAAATCGGCAGTGATTTGGTCAGCGACGCAGAGGTCATCCAAGCCGCAGGGTGTGTGGTGACACCCGGTTTGGTGAATACGCACCATCATCTGTATCAAAGCATGACACGCGCGGTTCCTGGCGGGCAGGATGCGTTGTTGTTTGGCTGGTTGCAGACGCTCTATCCGATCTGGAGCCGATTTGGCCCTGAAGAAATGTTTGTATCAGCACAGGTTGGTTTGGCCGAGCTTGCGCTTTCGGGATGCACTTTGACCTCTGATCATTTGTATCTGTATCCCAATGGGGCACGATTGGATGATACGATCCACGCAGCAGCAGAGGTCGGGATGCGGTTTCATCCGACGCATGGCTCGATGAGTATTGGTGAGAGCGATGGGGGCTTGCCCCCAGATAGCCTTGTCGAAAATGAAGCTGATATCCTGAACGAGTCGATCCGCCTCATTGATCGGTTTCATGATGCGTCAGAGGGATCGATGGTCCGTGTCGGTGTTGCGCCATGTTCACCGTTTTCCGTCAGCCGCGACCTGATGCGCGATGCTGCGATTCTGGCGCGGGACAAAGGCGTGATGATGCATACTCATCTGGCTGAAAACGAAGAGGATATCTCTTATTCCCTTGAGAAATTCGGCTGTCGGCCCGGTCAGTATGCCCAAGATCTCGGGTGGGTTGGTGACGATGTCTGGCATGCGCATTGCGTCAAGCTGGATGGTCGGGAAATTGATCTTTTTGCCAAAAGCCGAACGGGTGTCGCGCATTGTCCTTGTTCAAACTGCCGATTGGGCAGCGGAATCGCACCTGTGCGCGCCATGCGTGATGCAGGCGTCAAGGTTGGGCTTGGTGTTGACGGGTCTGCCAGCAATGATACAGGCAACTTGGTACTTGAGGCACGCCAATCCATGCTGCTGCAACGGGTTTCTCAGGGTGCGGACGCCATGAGTGCCCGCGAGGCACTGGAAATTGCGACTCGGGGTGGCGCAGAGGTTCTGGGGCGTGATGATTGCGGTCAAATCGCGGTTGGAAAACGGGCTGATATTGCGATCTGGGATGTGACGGGCATTGAAAGCGCCGGAAGCTGGGACCCTGCGGCGCTGTTGCTGGCTGGGCCAACAAAGGTGCGTGATCTTTTCGTTGAAGGAAAACAGATTGTGCGCGATGGCCACGTGACGACGCTAGACGTGCCGAAAGTGATCGAGCGCCAAAACGCTCTGGCCCTCACACTGGCTGGGTAATCAAGTGCCGCAAAATGCGAAAAGGCGCAGCCTAAGCTGCGCCTTGTTCACCGTTCTCTCATTTCAGAGAGAAATTGGAGCGGGCGAGGCGATTCGAACGCCCGACCCTAACCTTGGCAAGGTTATGCTCTACCCCTGAGCTACGCCCGCTTCCTTGGGTGAGCCGTGGAATACTCAAGGTCTTGGGTCACCGCAAGAGAAAAATTGCAATTTCTTTCAATGTCATCCGAAAGGCCTGAAAATGCGAAAAGGCGCAGCCTAAGCTGCGCCTTGTTCACTGTTCTCTCATTTCAGAGATAAATTGGAGCGGGCGAGGCGATTCGAACGCCCGACCCTAACCTTGGCAAGGTTATGCTCTACCCCTGAGCTACGCCCGCTTCCTTGGGTGAGCCGTGATCTAATTAGACTCGGGCGAAGCCGCAAGAGGAAAATGGACCAACAGCGAAAAAAATGTCATTTGAGCGACGGAACCCCTGATCTGCGGCGTATAGGATATATGAACATGAATTTTTCTCCCAAGTTGACGCGTC
Source organism: Shimia litoralis (assembly GCF_005518135.1). GTDB lineage: Bacteria > Pseudomonadota > Alphaproteobacteria > Rhodobacterales > Rhodobacteraceae > Shimia_E > Shimia_E litoralis. The sequence continues at coordinate 58,482 of NZ_SULI01000011.1, forward strand.
GCACCCTGATTATGGGGCTCTCGGCATTCCCCGTTGTAGCCTTTGCGCATGCTGGCCATGGCGCGGCGCGTGTATCCGCCGATGCCAAAGTTCTGTCGGCAAAACAGAGTTGGATGCGGCTTAAGATTACAATCTTGAACCTTGGGAGTACCCCAATTGTGTTGCACGGCCTGTCCGCGAGTGGCGCTTCGGCGACGCCGTTGCCCGCCCCTTTTGAGATCGGGGGGTTTGACGGGGCGGATGTGGTGTTCGAGCTGACGTTCCAATCTCTGGTGCCGTCTGCATTTACCGCGCAACTTGATTTTGCAGAGCACGGCAGCGCACCGGTGCTGGTGGCGCATTAGGATATAGAAAGACTGAGGATTAAATGATCACATTAGAGAATATGCGTTTGGGGGCGCTGGCCGCCGTAATATTGATTGGTTTTGCTGTCGAGGGGCGCTCGGATTCGGATCGTACGTCTACTGTTGATTACGGTGACGTGGTCGCGTCGAGCCTGCAAACTCCCTGTAGTCGGGCAGAACACCGCACGGGTGGCGCATAAAACAGTTAGGCATTGAATGCGTGCAACGCGGTGATGTGCCTCGTCGCATCTGCATGAACGGGCGGAATTCGCCCGTATTGTTATGAACCCTATTCCAAAAGACATTTTGCATCTGTGGATCAGGTGGTTAGAAAGACCTAATTCAATTTACAAGCATCGAGGGCCATCGCGTGTCACAGTGCATCGTGTCGCTTTCTTCTATTCCGCCGCGCTTCGACAGGATCGGCCCAACTCTGGACAGTTTACTGGCCCAAACCGTCACGCCGGATCGGATCATTCTGTATATCGCGCGCACATATCGCCGGTTTCCCGAATATGACGGTCAGCTTCCCAAGGTTCCTGATGGCGTTGAAATTCGAGTGCTGGATCAAGACTATGGTCCCGCGACCAAAGTGTTGCCGGCGGCCAAGGAGTTCGCCGGGACGGACACCGAGATATTCTTTGGGGATGATGATCAGATTTACCCGCCACATTTGATCGAACGGTTGCTGGCCAGTCGGGCCAAACACCCTCAGGCGTGCCTTGCGGTGTGTGGGGCGCAATTTCCGCCCGTGCCCGGAACCGTGCGCACATACGAGGAACATCCAAGATGGTTGCGCAAATGGCGTGTGCTGGATGTGCCGTTTCAACTCCGGATGTTCGGAGTTTGGCTTGGGGCGCGTCTTACGGGGCGGCATTTCATTGAACCGCCACGGCGCTCGACATTGCGCCCGGGGTACGCCGACGGGTTTCAGGGGTATCTGGGCGTGCTTGTGCGCCCCGAGTTTTTCCCTCAGGAAAGCTATGATATCCCGGAGTTTGCATTTCCAGTCGATGATGTCTGGCTTTCGGGGCAACTCACACGTGCAGGACATCCGACGTGGGTCGTTGGTGGGTGGGGCGAGCCAAATCTTGAATCACGGGTGACCGACTATGGATTTGACCAAAACGCCTTGTTCCTGAACCAGTTTGACGGCAAGGGGCGTGGTGAACTGGATGCGGCCGTGGTGCGGTATTTCCGCGAGACTTATGGCATTTGGGGCTGACACAATGCGCTACGTGATTACACTTTCGACCATTCCTTCGCGGTTTTCTTCGCTTGGTCCGACTTTGCGGCGATTGCTGCGCCAATCGGTGAAGCCGGAAAAGGTTATTCTGTATATCCCGTACGCGTATCGGCGGTTTCCTGACTGGGACGGAGTTTTGCCGGATGTGCCCGAAGGCGTCGAGATTCACCGGACGGATGAAGACTATGGTCCGGCGACCAAAATTTTGCCCGCGATCAAAGAGTTTCGCGGACAGGATATAGACATTTTGTTTTGTGATGATGACATGGTGTATCGGCGCACATGGGCGGCCGGTTTCCTGCGCGAACGTCGCCACAAGCCGCATGCGTGTCTTGCGGTGTGCGGACACGATGTACTGGGGTCGCCATGGGACGACCGCGTGGACAAATCTTTGCGTCGACCAGTGCGGACGTGGCGCGTGACCGACCTTGAGAACTATGCGCGCATGGGGGTGTATTGGGTCAAAACGCGGGTCCTGAAACAGCCGACGACCCATATCGGTCGGCGTGTGCATATTTTTGGTGGATACCGGGACATCTTTGAGGGCCACGCAGGTGTCATGGTACGCGCGTCGTTCTTTTCAGAGGATGCGTTCGAAATCCCCGACATTATGTGGAGTGTTGATGATTGCTGGTTGTCAGGGCAAGCCATGAAAAACGGACACCCTGTTTGGGTGGTTCCGCGTCAAATAGAACCTTCGTCCTTCGCGCTGTATAAAACGGATGCGCTGCACGAGGCGGTTTTGGATGGTGCCGACAGGGATCAGGCCGACCGCCATACCGAGGCCTATTTTCAGGAAACCTACGGTCTCTGGAAGTAAGCAGCGGCGCAGATTTGTTGTCTGCGCCGCCGTATGTCTTATTCGAACTCGATCAACAGATCTTTTGCATCAATTTGACCGCCAGCCTGCGCATGCACTGCCTTGATCGTGGCGTCGCGTTCTGCGTGGATGCCTGTCTCCATTTTCATGGCTTCAATTGTCAGCAACATATCGCCTTCTTTGACCTGCTGGCCCTGTGTGACGGCGACCGTTGCGACAACACCAGGCATCGGGGCCCCGATATGATCAGAGTTGCCCGCTTCTGCTTTGGGCCGCTGGATGGTCGTGGACTTTACCAACCGGTTTGGAACGCGGATGACACGGGGTTGACCATTGAGTTCAAAGAACACTTTGACTTCGCCGTTTTCGTCGGTCTCGCCAAGTGCCTGAAGACGGATTTCCAAAGTTTTTCCGGGGTCGATTTCTGCCGTGATTTCTTCGCCAGGTTCCATCCCATAGAAAAATGTGCGCGTTGGAAGCGCCCGCACTGGCCCGTAAAGGCGATGCCGACCCATGTAATCCAAAAAGACCTTGGGATACATCAGGTAACCGTTCAGGTCCTCGTCATCGACCTCATACCCCTCGAGCTCTTTGGAAAGCTCGGCGCGCGTGGCGTCAAGATCAACAGGGGCCAAGTGCTTGCCGGGGCGTTCTGTGTTGGGCGCTTCGCCCTTAAGAACCTTGTGGGTGATCCCCTCTGGAAAACCACCATGAGGTTGCCCAAGGTTGCCGCGCATCATGTCGACCACCGAGTCCGGGAAAGACACATCGGTGTCGGGGTCTTCAACTTGGTCGCGGGTCAAACCTTGGCTGACCATCATCAAGGCCATGTCTCCAACGACCTTGGAGGACGGTGTGACTTTGACGATATCCCCAAACATTTGGTTCACATCGGCGTACGTTTGGGCCACCTCTGACCATTTCTCCTCGAGCCCAAGACTACGGGCTTGGGCCTTGAGATTGGTAAACTGGCCACCGGGCATTTCATGCAGGTAGACTTCGGAAGCCGGAGACGCGAGGCCGGATTCGAACGCAGCGTATTGGGCGCGAACGCCTTCCCAATACTCGCTGATTTCACGGATTGCACCCACATCCAAACCAGTGTCGCGATCTGTATGGCGCAGGGCTTCTACGATTGACCCCAAACATGGCTGGGACGTCCCCCCCGAGAACGCATCCATGGCGGCGTCGACGGCATCTACACCTGCCTCGGCGGCGGCAAGGATTGTCGCCCCTGCGATACCGGATGTATCATGCGTGTGGAAGTGGATCGGCAGCCCAACCTCTTCTTTAAGAGCCTTGATCAACACCCGCGCAGACGCAGGCTTGAGCAGACCCGCCATATCCTTGAGACCAAGCACATGTGCTCCTGCGGCCTCTAGGTTCTTGGCCATATCGACATAATACTGCAGATCGTATTTCGTGCGGCTGCTATCAAGCAAATCTGCTGTATAGCAAATCGTGCCTTCGCAGATTTTGCCAGAGTCCACGACGGCGTCCATCGCAACGCGCATGTTTTCAACCCAGTTCAGGCTGTCAAACACCCGAAAGACGTCAACGCCTGTATCCGCAGCCTGACGCACGAATTCCTGAACGACATTGTCCGGATAGTTGGTGTAACCCACCCCGTTCGACGCCCGAAGCAACATCTGTGTGAGCAGGTTTGGCATGGCGGCGCGCAAATCGCGCAAGCGTTTCCATGGGCATTCCTGCAAGAAACGATATGCCACGTCAAAGGTGGCACCGCCCCAGCATTCTACGCTGAACAGCTGTGGCAGGTTCGCAGCGTAGGCTGGCGCTGCCTGAATCATATCAATCGACCGCATGCGCGTTGCCAATAGGCTTTGATGTCCGTCGCGCATTGTTGTGTCGGTCAACAACAGCTGGGGTTGCGCCTTCATCCAGTCGGCAACAGCCTGCGCACCTTTTTCCTCCAGCAAGTTGCGCGTGCCGTAAGCCGGTTGATCGCTCTTTGGTTTGGGCGCGCGCGGCGCTTTGAGATCCTGCGCTGGCTCTGGACGGTCTGTGGTTTCCGGATGTCCGTTTACGCTGATGTCGGCAATATAGGTCAACACTTTGGTGCCGCGGTCACGACGTTTTGCAAACTGGAACAGCGCAGGCGTTTCGTCGATGAATTTGGTGGTATATTGGTTCGTGAGAAACGTGGGATGTTTCAGCAGGTTTTCGACAAAGGCAATGTTGGTGCTGACGCCACGAATACGGAATTCGCGCAGGGCGCGGTCCATCCGTGCGATGGCTTTTTCAGGTGTTTGTGCGTGCGCCGTGATTTTGGTCAACAAGCTGTCGTAATACCGGGTAATCACCCCACCTGCATAGGCCGTGCCGCCATCCAGACGGATACCCATACCCGTTGCCGACCGATAGGCGGTGATACGGCCATAGTCGGGGATAAAGTTGTTTTGCGGGTCTTCGGTGGTGATGCGGGTTTGCAGGGCATGCCCATTCAGGCGGATGTCATATTGGCTGGCTTTGCCGGTGGCTTCGGCAATGGATTTGCCCTCGGCGATCAAAATTTGGGCCTGCACGATGTCGATCCCCGTGACTTCTTCGGTGACCGTGTGCTCGACTTGAACGCGTGGATTGACCTCGATGAAATAGAACTTGCCAGTCTCCATATCCATCAAGAATTCGACAGTTCCGGCGCACTCATAGTTGACGTGTGCGCAGATTTTGCGCCCCAGCTCGCAAATTTCTTCGCGCTGGGCTTCTGACAAATATGGCGCAGGGGCGCGCTCGACGACTTTTTGGTTCCGGCGTTGGACCGAACAGTCGCGTTCGTAGAGGTGATAGATATTACCGTGGCTGTCGCCAAGAATTTGAACTTCGACGTGGCGCGCACGGGTGATCATCTTTTCCAGATACCCTTCGCCGTTGCCAAAAGCGGCTTCGGCCTCGCGGCGACCTTCCAGTACCTTTTCCTCGACCTCGGCTTCAGAAAAGATCGGGCGCATGCCGCGTCCGCCACCGCCCCAACTGGCCTTGAGCATAAGCGGATACCCAACTTCGGCTGCTTCCGCTTTGATGGCGTCCATATCGGTGCCCAGAACCTCGGTTGCGGGGATGACGGGAACACCCGCTTGGACCGCGACCTTGCGGGCGCTGGCCTTATCGCCCAGAGCGCGCATCGTGGCCGCTTTGGGACCGATGAAGGTGATGCCGTTTGCGGCGCAGGCGTCCACAAAATCCGGATTTTCCGACAGGAGACCGTAGCCGGGATGGATGGCATCGGCCCCGCATTCCTTTGCGACTCTGATGATCTCGTCGATCGACAGATATGCCGCAACCGGCCCCATGTTTTCGCCAATACGATACGCTTCGTCTGCTTTGAAACGGTGCAAAGACAGTTTGTCTTCTTCGGCGAATACAGCAACCGTGCGCTTGCCCATTTCATTGGCGGCGCGCATCACACGGATGGCAATTTCGCCACGGTTTGCGATCAGGATCTTGTTAAAGGTGGTCATCGGCAGGCTCCCCTTCATTGGTGTCTGTCGTTAAAGTTGCCAAGGCGTAAGATACGCGAGCAGGCTCGCGCAATACCAAGGACTGCGTAATTTTGGACAAGTTGTGCAGGGAATCGCACCAATCCTTGTCTGTTAGAACGGCACCTGTGTTTTCTCTTGCGACATGTTTGCGCAATCAGATTCGTTTCTGACTTACTTCGTCTAGATGGGTTGCCCCAAGTTGGCCCATGTTGGCGCGCAAATCTTTGTCAAGAATGTCGACCAAATGCGCAGGGCCTTTGGCGCCCAATGCGGCCAGCGCATAATGAAACCCCCGCCCGAGCATGACGAAATTTGCGCCCAGTGCCAGCGCCCTCAAGATATCAAGTCCGGTTTCGATGCCGCTGTCCAAAATAATGGGCAGGTCTGTGGCCGCGCGAATCGCAGGAAGCGCATCAATCGTCGCTTGAGCCCCATCAAATTGCCGACCCGCATGATTAGAGACCCAGATCGCATCGACGCCTGCTGCCTGAAGGTGCGGCACATCCTGTGCGCGCATCACCCCTTTGACAATCAACGGACCTTTCCAATGCTCGCGCAGCCACGCCAAATACGTCCAATCTGGCGATGTCCTAAGCAAATACCCCGCATGGTTGGTCGAGCTTAGTCCGGTGAGGTTTTCGGCATATTCATCTATCAGACGCATGCGGGGCATGCCCATGCGTGCGGTTCCCATGGCCCACGCTGGACGGGTTGCGACTTGGGCCAATAGCCGAGGTGTCAAACGTGGCGGGGTGGTCAAACCGGATCTGACCTGACGCTCGCGGCGGCTGGCGACGGGCACATCCACAGTTAGGATCAAGGTGCTGAACCCTGACGCGCGTGCCCGTTCAAGCATATCTTTGCGAATGGTCTCGTCGCGCGGAGGATACATCTGAAACCAGCCATGATCGCCCAAACACGGGGATATGGTTTCGGGCGTTTGGCTGGCCACGGTCGACAGGGAATAGGGGATATTGGCAGCCTTGGCGGCCTTGGCCAGCAACCGTTCTGCATCGGGCCAAATCAACCCGGACATACCAACGGGCGCGATCCCGATTGGCAGTGGGTAGGTCTGGCCTAACAAGTTTGTGCTGAGATCGGGTGTGATTTCACCATGAAGAATCGATGGCTCGAACAACACGCGGTCCAATGCGGCCCTGTTGCGGGCTTTGGTGTGCTCATTACCGGTGGCGCTGTCCAGAAATTCCCAGACAAATTTCGGTACCCTGCGGCGGGCGCGGGCGCGTAGATCGGAGAGAGCGGGGTATTGGCTGTGCAAATCCATGCCATAGCTTTGGGGGTTGGGCGCCGATTGTCCACAGAAAACGGCGGGAACATAAGTGGAACGTGCCTTTCCCTTGGGTGCAAGAACGGCTAGATTGGCGCGCATGAGCAGTTTTGATGAACATGATGCCTTCGAAGGCGCCTCGTTGTCCGCGCGTGCAATGGCCGCGCGGCCCATGCCGTATCTGGATGAATTGAATCCGGCACAGCGCGAGGCCGTTGAAACGCTGGATGGCCCGGTCCTGATGCTGGCCGGTGCGGGCACTGGGAAAACCAAAGCGCTGATGGCGCGGGTGGCGCACCTGATCATGACTCGCAGAGCGCAGCCCAATGAAATTCTGGCCGTGACATTTACAAACAAGGCCGCGCGCGAGATGAAAGAACGGTTGGGAAAAACACCCTTTAATCTACCCGCACCAATAAAATGGATGGGCACTTTTCACTCGTTATCTGTCAAAATTTTGCGGCGACACGCGGAGCTTGTGGGAAGTTCTTCTGTTGGAAACGCTGTCACTGTTCGTGAAGTGGGGGCATTTGACCAAGGCCCTGTTCCCAACCCAAATATTGGGAATGAATTTGCGGACCGCCCTGAACTACACCTCAAGTCAAACTTCAGCATCCTTGACTCGGATGATCAACAGCGCGTTCTAAAGCAGCTAATTAGAGCCAATCACATTGATGACAAACGATGGACTGCACGTCATTTGGCTGGCCTGATTGACGGATGGAAAAATCGTGCGTTGACGCCAGACAAGCTATCTTTGGATGACGCAGAACAATTTAACAATATGGCGGGAACATTATACGCCCAATACCAAACGCGTCTGCTTGAATTGAATGCCTGTGATTTCGGGGATCTCATTCTGCATGTCGTGACGATCTTTCAAAAGCACACCGATCTGCTTGAACAGTATCGTCGCTGGTTCCGCTATGTTCTGGTGGATGAATACCAAGACACCAATGTCGCCCAATACCTGTGGCTGCGCCTGCTGGCGGGGGGCCACAAGAACATCTGTTGTGTGGGCGATGATGATCAATCCATTTACGGATGGCGTGGGGCCGAGGTGGGCAATATCCTGCGGTTTGAAAAGGATTTTCCGGGCGCGCATGTGGTCAGGTTGGAACAGAATTACCGCTCGACCGAGCACATTCTGGCTGCCGCTTCCAATATCATCCAAGGCAACGAGGACCGGCTGGGCAAGACCCTTTGGACCGACCGGAAAGATGGCGAAAAAGTCCGCCTGATCGGCCATTGGGATGGTGAAGAAGAAGCCCGCTGGATTGGCGAAGAAATCGAATCGATGCAGCGCGGCACGCGCGGAATGGGGGCGCGATCTTTGGATGATATGGCGATTTTGGTACGTGCGTCTCACCAGATGCGCGCGTTCGAAGACCGCTTTCTGACCATTGGTTTGCCCTATCGCGTGATTGGCGGCCCAAGGTTCTATGAACGTTTGGAAATTCGCGATGCGATGGCCTACTTCCGGCTGGTGGTCTCGCCTGATGACGATTTAGCGTTCGAGCGTATCGTGAACACACCCAAACGTGGTCTGGGCAATGTCGCCCAGCAGAAAATACAAGCCTGCGCACGGGCCAACGGTGTGTCGTTGATTGAGGGCGCGCGTATTCTGCTTGAGGAAAAGGGGCTTGGTGGAAAGGGCGGCAAAGAGCTGCAGCTCTTGGTGGATAATCTGGCGCGGTGGCGCGGCGACATGTTGGGGCCGCGAATTCAAGTTCAACTGGATGATGACGCGGTCTTGGATGATGGGCCGATACAGGGTGCCCCAACACCGGAATATGGCACGCCGGATGTGACCCACATCGAGTTGGCCGAGGTTATCCTGGACGAATCCGGTTATACGACGATGTGGCAGAACGACAAAACGCCAGAGGCCCCCGGTCGGTTGGAAAACCTTAAGGAATTGGTCAAAGCGCTTGAAAATTTTGAGAACCTGCAAGGGTTTTTGGAGCACGTCAGCCTGATCATGGACAATGAAAGCGACGAAGCTGAACCCAAAGTGACCATCATGACGTTGCACGGTGCCAAGGGGTTGGAATTTCCGGCGGTGTTCCTTCCTGGTTGGGAGGACGGGTTATTCCCGTCGCAACGCAGCATGGATGAAAGTGGCCTTAAAGGCCTCGAAGAGGAACGTCGTCTGGCCTATGTGGGCATCACGCGGGCCGAAGAATTGTGCACCATTTCTTTTACAGGAAACCGATTGGTGTATGGGCAGTGGCAATCCCAAATGCCATCGCGATTCATTGATGAGCTACCCGAAGCTCACGTTGAAGTCCTAACTCCGCCGGGCCTTTATGGTGGCGGATTTGGCGCGGCGTCCCGCTCGGGGGCGGCATCTGGTATCGAAGCGCGGGCCGAGTCAGCGAATGTGTACAACTCTCCGGGGTGGAAGCGCATGCAAACGCGGGCCGGGCAATCGGGTGGCGCGAAACCCAAGACCAAGGGCAATCCCATCATCGATCTTGAAGCTGTGGCCAGCTTTTCTGTCGGGGATCGCGTGTTCCACCAAAAGTTTGGCTATGGGTTCATTATGGAAATCGAAGCCGACAAACTGGGTGTGGATTTCGAAAAAGCAGGTCTCAAGAAGGTTGTGGCGCGGTTTGTGACCGCGCCAGATGATATTCCGTTTTAGATCTGCCTAATGCGTGACCGGGTACATTAATCCGCTGTCTTCAAGAATAAAGCGCGCACTAACCCAACCTGATTGACTGCCGCTACGAATGCGAAAGAACACGCCTTGGCGGTCGTTGGTGATGGCGCAGTCTTCTATTTTGGCAGTCGCTCCTGCCGCAAGCGTGCCGGTCGGGGTGTCGCCTAGGCCGGGCGTTGGGCGAATATTAACCTCGCGCTTTGCAACGCCGGTGCGGGTCGACGGCATCTCGGCCCAATCGGGTGTCCAGTTCTGGAGGTCCGTTGGCGTTTTCTTGAGAAAAACCCCGCCACTGCATCCAAGAGAATCAGCCAACAGCGGCACATTCAGAGGATAGGTCGGGGTCGGGGAACTGGCGCACCAGCCTTGCATACGTCGAGACCCTTTACACGTGGGGGGCGGGACCTCGACGCCCAACAGGTTGGGATCAAATATTGCGACAGACACCAGCCCGTTTTTGTTGCGAGAAACCGAGCAGGTAATCACGTCAAACTGAGCGTCCGGCAGCTTACGTGTAATCAGATCGGTGCCTAGGGTATCAAAGATGTCTTTCATCCGCGTCGCGGCCTGTGGCAAACGAGGTTCATAGTCGCCAAAGTGTTCGATGCCGCGTTGGGTTGATGCAGACAATTTGTCATATGAGGCGTAGGACCATGCGCTACAAATCCGAAAAATCGCCCCTTGGTCCAACCCCACAAGATTGATTGTCGGAGCATTCTTTGGTTTCGCGACAGGTTGAAAGCCCATTTGCCAACTGCGCATACCTGCGTGCAGAAAATAAAAGCTTTTGGCCGTGCGGTGCTTGAGCGACTCGCGCAGCAACAGCGGAGAAAGAAGACCGTCTTCGATCAGTTGGGTGTATTCGTACACAATATCATAGGTCAAATTCATGATGTCGCGTACATTTGCAGTGCTCTGGGCCTGCCTTTCTGGAAGTATTCCCATGTGAAACCCGACCTCGGCTCCGCTTTCGATGCGCGGGCCTTCAATGCTACCGCCCATCGCAAGAATCAGCGCACAGGCGGACAAACACCGATCGCCGTCTAGAACGGCGAACTCCCACGCGTAGGGATCTCCTGCCATGGGGTCCTGTTGTTCCTTGAGGTAAGCGCCGATTTTCAGCGCCTCAAGAAAGTTCCCGCCGGGGCTGTTTAGGACGATTTTCTGGCTGTAGTATCGTCGGTCGGTATGGAATTTGATGAATCTTTCCGCGTCTCCCTTTTCAATCAGGCCAGACAAATAAAAGACCGCGTCATATCCGTTGTCGCCGGCAAAATTTGATCCAGAAAATGCAGGCGGCCGTACGTCAGAGTAGTCGCGTGGCGACGTAGGGGGATAGATATATTCTAGCTGGTTGAGACGCGGAACAAGGTCATCTCGAACTTGAAACTCCATCGATGACGCAAAAGACGGTGCCACAAGGCACGCCAACCAAATCCATACCTTTAATATCCGCATGTGTGCCTCTTCAGAATGTTCATTCCGGAAGGGTAACTGCGAATCGATACTTAGAAAAGAAAAACGGCGGCGCCAGGGAGGAGGAGGGCGCCGCCGTTCTTTTTCTCAAGACACCTCAGGGAGGAGGAGGAGGTGCCTTGATCTCTGTTGGGCGCTTGGCCCGAATTTCNGGTGCCTTGATCTCTGTTGGGCGCTTGGCCCGAATTTCTTGCGGCGACACCAGGGAGGAGGAGAGGTGCCGCCGCTGAGTTACAAGACACCTCAGGGAGGAGGAGGAAGTGTCTTGATCTCTGTTGGGCACTTGGCCCGAATTTCTTGGGGCGACACCAGGGAGGAGGAGAGGTGCCGCCGCTGAGTTACAAGACACCTCAGGGAGGAGGAGGAAGTGTCTTGATCTCTGTTGGGCACTTGGCCCGAATTTCTTGGGGCGACACCAGGGAGGAGGAGAGGTGCCGCCGCTGAGTTACAAGACACCTCAGGGAGGAGGAGGAAGTGCCTTGATCTCTGTTGGGCGCTTGGCCCGAATTTTCGCGGCGATAACAGGGAGGAGAGCGTTATCGCCGCCATGAACAGAAAACCGAGGGAGGAGATTGGTTTTCTGAATAGTTGATCTCTATTTGTACACCGCCTGATATGCGACGCGGTTCAGGCTCGAGCGGTTCAAGCCAAGATCGGCGAGCTCGCGGTTTCCCAAAGCGTCAAGTTCACGAAGTGTGCGGCGCACGGCGCGGTTCTTTTTGTAACGGTCCACCATAGTGGTCAAAGCCGCTGCCAGGCGGTCAATTTCACTTTTTGCTGTGGCAGTATTCACACTGGTCATAGCCATCGGGGTTACCTCATTTACTCAGAAACGCTGTTCGCTGCGTCGTTATGAATATGGATATAGGAGCATGCTGCAGGTGCACAATGCACAGCTATGCAATGCTGCTATGCAGCATGCGAATACTACCCTTACGTCAACGTCATCTGGTGAATTGATAGGCAAGCGCTTGAAAAATATGGCATTGAGAAAATTGTGACTTGCTTGCCGCGCCGATTAAGGCTCTGTCTTTCGCAACATAACAGGAGTGGAACATGGCGGTTTCTCAAACCCAGATACAAAACGTTCTTCAAAAACTAGAGTTGCCAGATGGCGGAAATCTGGTGTCGCGCGATATGGTGCGTGCTTTGATGATCGACGACGGAGCGGTGCGATTTGTGATCGAGGCACCGTCGCCTGACATGGCGCGCCAAATGGAGCCCTTACGCCAAGCTGCTGAACGCGCAGTCCAGTCTCTGGACGGGGTGACATCTGCTTCGGTGGCTCTCACTGCTCACGGGCCCGCGGCGGCCCCCAAGGCACCGCCAAGCCTTAAGATTGGAGGGCACCCCAAACCGCAACAGGGGCCAATGAAAGTCGCTGGTGTGGATCGCATTCTAGCAGTGGGGTCCGGAAAAGGCGGCGTTGGCAAGTCAACGGTATCAAGCAATCTGGCGGTCGCATTGGCCAAGCAGGGACGCAAGGTCGGCTTGCTGGACGCGGATATTTATGGCCCTAGCCAACCGCGAATGATGGGTGTCAACAAGCGGCCTGCCTCGCCGGATGGCAAAACGATCATACCGCTTCAGGCGCATGGGGTGACGATCATGTCGATCGGGTTCATGCTTGAAGAAGACAAGGCGGTGGTCTGGCGGGGGCCAATGTTAATGGGGGCCCTGCAACAGATGCTTGGTCAGGTTCAGTGGGGGGATCTTGATGTGTTGATCGTCGATTTGCCACCGGGAACCGGTGATGTGCAGCTGACTCTCTGTCAAAAAACGGAAATCGCTGGCGCTATTGTCGTCTCGACTCCGCAGGATGTGGCGTTGCTGGACGCGCGAAAAGCGCTTGATATGTTTAACTCGCTGAACACGCCAGTCTTGGGGTTGATTGAAAATATGTCGACCTATGTGTGCCCCAACTGTGGTCACGAGGCGCATCTGTTTGGGCATGGTGGTGTCGCCGCCGAGGCCGAAAAGTTGGGCGTGCCTTTGCTGGGAACGCTGCCAATCGATTTGGATACTCGATTGGCCGGGGATGGCGGCACGCCGATCGCCACGGGCGACAGCGCTATGGCGCAGGCCTATGCAAAAATTGCACAAGATCTGGTCGAACGCGATTTGGCGTAAGCGCCCCCACCCCCAGTCACAAATCGATAGGTCACCGCAATTGTGCGGTGGCCGACCTAGGCGATAACGTCGCCAACCAAGGTGTGCGGGCGAGAATTTGTGAAATTTGGAATGTCGGCCATGACAGGGCCTGCTTTGCCCATGGCTTCTCCCATTGCGGCCTGATCGGCAAAGACCATAGTGGCGACAACATAAAATGCAGGTGGGGTATCTGGTCCCCCCGCAAGGCCTTTGGTCACAAGGGTGCTTTGGATGTGATCCCCCATGTGTTGCCCAACAAGAGCCATATGCGTTGTCGTGTAATAGTCATAGTCAAAGTGCGTGTCGTCAGAAATTGGGTAAATCACTTGTAGAGATACGGCCATTCGATCGATCCTCGTGTATGATGTGAACCATCGACCTTAACGCAAATTGAAGAAAAAGGAATACGCTTGGAAATTGCACCCTTTACCAAGGCGCGTTGCCCCGATCTGGCGCGGTTCCTAGATGACTGTTGCGAAACGCCACTGTCCTTTGAGAGCGAATTTCCGATCATGCAGTCGGCTGCGAACCATATTCACTTATGGGCGCTTGAATATTGGGCCGATCATCATGACTGGATTGATCAGGCGTATCGTACCAAATTTGCAGAGAGCATTTTGGCGCGATGGAGATCAAGACTAAAGGGGTATCAGCCCTATCAAACGCATGGGTTCCGATTGTATTTGTACGAAGACATGGCTCCGACCGTGTCGGTGGTGGCTGAAACGGAACGCGGGTGCCCATACGGTGGGGCGCTGACATTTGTTCCACGGGTTGCGGATGTGATGGCGCGCTACGATCATCAGAGTTGGGCACAGAATTTTTCACAAACCGGTTCGATCAATCCTGAACATGTGTTGGCCGCCATCCGCCGTCACAACGGGTCAATCGGCAAGCCGACCGCGCAAACGTTGGGCCTGCAAGTCGGAGCCTTGCGCAAGGTTATCGAGTGGTATGACCTTACCGAAGAGGTCAACAGGCTGCGCAAACATTTTGGTCGGCGTCCGGCACAGTTTCGGTCAGAGGAAATGCCACCTGCGTTTCATATCTGGGAAGAGAAACTGCCCGCTGGGTACTAGGCACGGTAATTTTTTAGGAAGCTTTGGAGTTCGGTGAAGAGAGCTTTACGTTCATCCTCGGAGAGAAAACTGCCGATCTCGACGGTTCGACCGTTTCCCGACAAAGTGACATAATGCGGAACCGGGCCACCTTTGATGTGCAGTTCGGCACGTGCCCAATAGATATTACAGCTCCAGACTTTGTCAGGTCCACGTACAGGAGTGTGGGTCAAGACAAGGTCGTCATCGACCAATGTGAGCGACTCGTAAACGTTGGCGTCTCGATAGGACCGTTCAAGCCCCCACCACAGGGCGCCCACCACCAGCAAGATAAATGGCAAAATACCCCAAAGAACCACGGTGCCAAGCAAGCCATAAAGTGGCACCGTGCCGAGCGTAAATGCCATCATGACGATTACGGCAAACCCTTTGCGGGGCAAAGACCGGTGCGGCCAGAGTTCAAGGATTAGGGGGGATTGAGTGGGGGTGGGCCATCTGTATGGCATGGTCCGATACTCGTCGTTGGTGTCAATTTGTTAGCAGTGTGCGGTGATTTAACTGAACTAAGGTCGGGTCAGAGGGTGTTGATACGTCACCGTGATCCGCTCAAATGAACAGGGCCGCAGATTTTGTCTGCGGCCCTGCATGATTGGTTCGTATGCCAGCACCTTAGTGTGCGTGGCCTTTGTCCCAGTCTTCCTGCTTAGGCAGGATTTCAAATGTATGCTCTGGGGGTGGGCACGGAAGTGTCCATTCCAGCGTATCCGCATATTCGTTCCAATAGTTGTTCTCTGTGATGCGTGCACCGCGCAAAAGCGCATAGATGACGATGCCAAAGAACAGGATAAAGGATGCAAATGATAGGAACGCGCCGTAAGAGCTGATTTTGTTCCAGTATGCAAAGGCTTCTGGGTAGTCGATATAGCGACGTGGCATACCCTGACGGCCCAAGAAGTGCTGTGGGAAGAACGTCAGGTTTGCACCGATGAAGAACGCCCAGAAGTGGATCTTGCCCCAGAACTCTGAGTAATGGCGTCCGGTCATTTTACCGAAGTAAAAATAGACACCGGCAAAGATCGCAAACACAGCACCCAGCGACATCACATAGTGGAAGTGTGCCACAACATAATAGCTGTCGTGATATGCGCGGTCGACGCTGGCCTGAGACAGAACCACACCTGTTACGCCACCGATGGTGAACAGAAACAGGAAGCCAAAGGCGAACAGCATTGGCGTTTTGAATTCAATCGAGCCGCCCCACATGGTGGCGATCCAAGAGAAGATTTTGACCCCAGTCGGGACCGCGATCACCATTGTCGCCATCATAAAGTAGGACTGTTGGGTCAGTGACATACCGACTGTGTACATGTGGTGCGCCCACACAACAAAGCCCAAACCACCGATCGCGATGATCGCCCAAACCATTGGCAGGTAGCCAAATACGGGTTTGCGCGAGAACGTTGCGATCACGTGGCTGATGATGCCGAAACCGGGAAGAATAACGATGTAAACTTCTGGGTGACCAAAGAACCAAAGAATGTGCTGGTACAGGATTGGGTCGCCGCCGCCAGCAGGATCAAAGAAGGTCGTGCCAAAGTTGCGGTCTGTCAGCAACATCGTGATGGCGCCTGCCAGAACTGGCAAGGACAGCAAGATCAACCATGCGGTGACGAAGATCGACCAAGAAAACAACGGAACCTTGAACAACGTCATGCCTGGGGCACGCATGTTTAGGAAGGTTGTGATCATGTTGATCGCACCAAGGATCGACGACGCGCCTGATACGTGAACCGCGAAGATCGCCAAGTCCATCGAGTAGCCGCCTTCATTGGTCGACAGTGGCGGGTACAGAACCCAACCAACACCCGAGCCAAGCTGGTCATTGCCACCAGGCGATAGCATCGACGCCACACCCAGAGCCACACCTGCCACATACATCCAGAAGGACAGGTTGTTCATGCGTGGGAATGCCATATCCGGTGCACCGATTTGCAGCGGCATGAAATAGTTGCCAAAGCCGCCGAACAACGCCGGGATCACCACAAAGAACATCATCAGAACACCGTGATAGGTGATCATAACGTTCCAAAGGTGGCCGTTTGGCGTACATTCCGCACCGGTCGCGATAAAGCGCGCACCTTCGAGGCACATGTATTGAACACCGGGTTCCATGAGCTCGAGGCGCATGTACACGGTGAGTAGAACCGCAATCAAACCGACGAGGGCTGATACGATCAGGTATAGAATACCGATGTCTTTATGGTTGGTCGACATGAACCAGCGGGTAAAGAATCCGCGCTCGTCTTCATGGTCGTGGCCGTGAATGGCTGCGTCCGCCATGTCTTGCCTCCTGTTGATGTATTAAAAGGCGCACGAGTCCCCCCTTGCGCCATGGTTCATCCTTCTTTTTAGATATGTCGGCCTTGGGCGGCAATGTTAGTCTTTGACGCAGATCAAAAAAAAGTGTCGCACCCTGTTTGATTTGGATCAAAATCGGGCCCAGATACGCCCATTTCCCGAATTTCTTTCCTGAACGGGCCATTTACTGCGACACGATTTCGTCAAATAGAGAAAATTCAGAATCAGCAAATCACCCTGACGGGCATGAAAAAGCCCGCGCAACTGATGTTGCGCGGGCTCAATAGTCGATCGTCGCGTGCAGAATTACTCTGCTGCGGGCGTTTCTGCTTCTTCGGTTGCAGCAGGTGCCGGTGCGACAGATGCAAGATACGCGGCAACGTCTTCGCCGCCCTTCTTAAGCTTGAATGTCATTTTGCTTTTGGCTTTGCTGTTGCCTGTGACTTCTTTCAGGTACCCCTTTGGGTCCTTGGCATAGCTTGTCAGGCTTTCAGCATCCCAAACCAGACCACCTTCACCAGCAGCGACCAAGTCTTTGCCGTATTTGAAGTCTGTGGAGCCAGCAACGCGGCCGATCACACCATAAAGGTTCGGGCCTGTCTTGCCGCCTTTGACAATTGTTTCGCCTTCTGGCGATACAATCATGTGGCAGGATTTACATTTTTTGAATGTCTTCTCGCCTTTGGCTGCGTCGCCTTCGGCCAATACGGGGCCAGTCAAAGCGAGTGTAGCTGCGGCTACTGCAAAAAGAGTTTTCATGAGTGTGCCTCTTGAGGTTTAGGTACGCGTCCGAACCGCACATTCGTTCATGACGTAGCGATGTGCAACAGGCAAATTGGCGCGCCAGTCTGAACAGCCAATTGCTGCTGATGTGCACGCTGAGCCATGAATTGACATCTGGATGCGCGTGCCCTTTGCCGACTTGTCCTTGGTCAACTCTCGGAAAACACTGACTGGAAAGTCCTTTTTAGAGCAACGTCCACATCGTCGAGCGTGACTGGAAGCCCCAAGTCTACAAGGGATGTGACCCCGTGTTCGGTAATGCCACAGGGGACAATGCCATCAAAGTGATCAAGTTCAGGCTCCACGTTGATAGATATGCCGTGAAAACTCACCCATTTGCGAATCCGAATACCGATCGCTGCGATCTTGTCCTCTGGTTTCTCGCCGGTCGCGGTGAACGGTTTGTCGTCTCTGACAATCCAGACGCCGACGCGCCCGTCGCGAATTTCGCCACGCAAATTGAATTCGGCCAATGTCGCGATGACCCACTCTTCGAGTTGATGCACAAATTTTCGGACGTCATGCCCGCGTTTGCCGACATCCAGCATCACATAGGCCACGCGTTGACCTGGACCGTGATAGGTATACTGGCCGCCACGTTTGGACGTGTACACAGGGAACCGGTCGGGGTCTGTCAGGTCTTCGCGCTTTGCGGATGTGCCTGCCGTATACAGCGGGGGATGCTCCACCAGCCAGATGCACTCGTCGGCATCACCTTTGTGGATCGCATTGGCGCGGGCTTCCATAAACGTGACCGCGTCGTCGTAATCCAGCAGGCCGTCTTGAACGATCCATTCGACCATCAGAAACACTCCAATTCAGGTTCCCTGTACATAATGCGTGAATGTCAAAATGGGAACCGGGTGCAGCAAGTTGGAATTACCTTGGTAGGGGTGCGTTTTCCTGCTTCACATCCGTGTGGCGACTCGCTATAGACCCGTCACCAAGTCAAGGCGTGCGGCCGTGGCGGAATTGGTAGACGCGCAGCGTTGAGGTCGCTGTGGGGTAACACCCGTGGAAGTTCGAGTCTTCTCGGCCGCACCATTTACTCCCCTTCATATTTTACGATTCGCAGGTTTATTTCAGACATGCGTCGGTTGGCGACAGCTCTGTCGCCGCGAGCATACCGTCCTGACATGGTGGTTTGTTTGACAGTTCTTTAGCGCATCACAAAGGGATCTGGGATGGGGTCGTCGCTGGTGCGCAGCCAAACGGATTTGATTTTTGTATAGTCCAGGGCCGCCTCAATGCCACCCTCGCGTCCGTGACCAGACAGGCCATGCCCGCCAAACGGTGCAATCGGGCTGACGACGCGGTATGTATTAACCCACACGATACCTGCACGGATGGCGCGGATCATGCGATGGGCGCGGGTCAGGTTTTGCGTGAACAGACCCGAAGCCAACCCAAATTGTGTGGTGTTTGCAATCGCAATGGCCTCGGCTTCGGTTTTGAAGCTGACCACGGACAGGACCGGGCCGAAGAACTCATTGCTTAGGCTATCGGCGTCTGGCGCACCGTCGCAATCCAAAATGGTGGGTGGAAAGTAATATCCGTCGCCATCAATTGCGTGGCCGCCTGTAAGCAGTATTGCCCCTTGTTCGACAGAGCGGTTGATCAGCCGTACCGCCGTGTCGCGCTGACGTTTTGTACACAGCGGGCCAACCTCGGTTTTCATGTCGTTTGGCGCGCCGATCACGATAGCCTCGGCCTTTTCCTTGAGGCGGGCGATGAACTCGTCTTTGATGCTCGCCTGCACAACAAGACGTGATCCCGACACACAGCTTTGACCCGTGGCAGCAAATACGCCCGAGACCTGCGCGTTCACGGCGCTTTCCAGATCGGCGTCGTCAAACACGATAAACGGCGATTTCCCCCCCAACTCGAGCGAGGTTGACGCCAGATTTTCCGCAGAATTGCGCACGATATGGCGCGCAGTTTCTGGCCCGCCAGTAAAGGCGACATGCGCCACGGACGGATGACTGGTCAGGGTCGCGCCCACATCAGGCCCGCCTGTGATGATATTCAACACGCCTTTGGGGAACCCCGCCTGATCAAAGATCCGCGCGAATTCCAGCATCGGCGCGGGACCTTCTTCAGAGGCTTTCAAAACCACGGTGCACCCTGCTGCCAACGCAGGGCCGATTTTGACGGCAGACAGAAACAGTTGCGAATTCCACGGGACAATCGCGGCGACCACACCGATGGGTTCGCGGCGCAGCCACACCTCCATATCCGGCTTGTCGATGGGCAGATGTGCGCCTTCGATTTTGTCAGCCAGCCCTGCGTAATACCGAAAGTATTCTGCGACATAGGCAATCTGCGCACTGGTTTCGCGAATGATCTTGCCTGTGTCACGAGTTTCCAATTCGGCCAGACGCGGCGCGGCCTCGGCAATAAATTCGGCCAGACGCATCAGCAGTTTTCCGCGTGCCGTGGCTGTCATGGATGCCCATTCAGAAGAGAAAAATGCAGACTCAGCAGCCTCTACGGCACGGTTCACATCTTTGACCGAGGCGTCAGGCATTTTTGCCCAAACGGCACCAGTGGCGGGATCAATGCTGTCGAAGTGGTCTGTGGCGTCTTCGAAGGACCCGTTGATGTACTGCTGAAAGCTATGCATTTTCTTTTCCTGATCTGGATCTTAGGCGAAGGCTGGCATCACGTCGTTGATGAACCGTTCGAGCGAGGCCTTTTTGCGTTCAAACGGCATCGAACTGTCGATCCAGAACGAATATTCATCATAACCCAATGCCTCGTAAGCCTTAAGGCGTTTGATCACTGTTTCAGGCGTGCCAATCACCAGATCGCGTTCCATGGCCTCGGGGGAATAGAACGGATGCGCCGCGATTTCGTCATCTGTCAGCGGGTCAATCAAACCCTGTGAAACATCGCGTTTGTTCATGAACCATGCACCAAAATAACAATAGAAACGGTTCAACTCGACTGCGCCCTGTTTGACGTCTTCTTCGCTGTCTCCCACATAAGTGTGCAGCAACAGCATGATCTTGGGGCGCGGTTTGTCCGGGAATTTTTTGCAAGCATCGTTGAACTTGCCCATCAGGTCATTGATTTCCTTGTCACCATTCCACAGTGGCGTGACCTGTACGTTACAGCCCTGCTGCACCGCAAATTCGTGGCTGTTTGGATCGCGTGCCGCAATCCAGACGGGGGGACCATCTTGTTGCATTGGCTGAGGTGATGATGTGGTTTTTGGGAATTTGTGGAATTCCCCGTCATGCTCATAATCGCCTTTCCACAAGGCTTTGACGGCTGGCACCAGTTCGCGCATGCGCTGGCCTGCTTCCCATGCATCCATGCCGGGCATCAAGCGTTCGTATTCGAATGAATAGGCCCCGCGCGCGATACCCAGTTCCAGGCGACCATCGGTGATGATGTCTGTCATCGCGGCCTCACCCGCCAGACGGATCGGGTGCCAGAATGGTGCAATGACGGTGCCTGTGCCAAGACGTACGTTTTTGGTGTGACGCGCCAGATCGACAAGGTTCAGCATGGGGTTGGGCGCGATGGTGAAATTCATCCCATGATGTTCACCCGTCCAGACCGCATGCATGCCACCGCGATCGGCGATTTTGCACAGTTCAACGAATTCGTCATACAGTTTTTTTTGATCCTCATCCGAGGAAATGCGCTCCATGTGCGCAAAAAGCGAGAACTTCATGCCTCAACTCCCTGATGTCATCGGGCGAACTTTGCCGCTGACCTGGTTGCCATAATATACCCCGAAATTCCCCATCCGGTTTTCGCCTGCAAACCGTTCGAGCATCGTGCAGACCACAGGGTCTGCGATGTCCATCAAGGTCGAGGGCGACAGGTCAGTGAAAGCGCCTTGCGTTGCGGTGTCTCCGCTGGCTTGGCACAGGAACGAGATATGTTGCGTTTCGCGCGCTTCGTCTTCGTACACAGAATAGATAAATCCGGGCTCGGCGTCGGTGCCACTGGCGTCGATCAACCGTCTAAGAGCGGCCGTCGCCCCATCTTTGCCCACTTTGATCTCGGGCAAGATCAGGCGACCATTGCCATCATCGGCAAGCAATACTTTGCCCTGATGTTCGATCAGTGCGGATACCTTGAGGTTCGC
Source organism: Shimia litoralis (assembly GCF_005518135.1). GTDB lineage: Bacteria > Pseudomonadota > Alphaproteobacteria > Rhodobacterales > Rhodobacteraceae > Shimia_E > Shimia_E litoralis. The sequence continues at coordinate 80,276 of NZ_SULI01000011.1, forward strand.
ACTATTGCTCAGTGCTTCGGCTTCGGCGGCGGGGGTGACATAGGCTCCGCGTGCATACCCCAAACCAGGGTAGGGGCTGTTTTCAAAGGCTTCGACTTTGCCGATCAGAATCAAGTGGTCGCCCGCATCAACTGTTTTAAACATAGAGCAGTCGAACCATGCCGACACGCCGTCAAACACGGGGGATCCATGCGGTCCTCGTTGCCAGTCAACTGAGGCAAACCGATCCTCGACTGGGCGGGCAAAGGTGTTGGATACGTCTTTTTGTGTTTCCGCCAGAATGTTGACCGCAAAGCCATCGGCATTGGACAGCGAGTCATAGTTGCGAGAGCTGTTGGCGAGGCAAACCAAAACCAAAGGCGGATCAAGCGACACCGAACTGAATGAATTGGCGGTAAAGCCCAGCGGGGCACCGTCTACGTCGTGGGACGTCACGACGGTCACGCCCGTCATGAAGGCGCCAAAGGCATCGCGCAATTCGCGTGGATCAATCTCGGTCATGTTGTTCCTCCTTCAGATGGTGTGGCCAGCCAGCGTATTAGGGCGTTATTCACGGCATCAGGAGCCGTCAGGTTAACCATATGCCGATGTCCCGCGATGACCAAAGCCTGTCCTTGAGGCGCGGCATCTGCCATGGCCTGTGACATGCTGGGTGTAGAGTTTTGATCGCCATCGCCGGTGATCGCCAGGAGCGGGCATTTTATGTCACCAAGACGATCTGCATAGGTAGTGTCACCGCGCGCGAAGGCGCCATACGCGGTGGCATATCCGTCCAGATCAACATCGCTCAGCCATTTGGCGACCTCTGCGCGGGCGGCCTGCTGAATGGTGCTATCGCCGAACCATCGGGTCAGGGGCGTTTCCAGATCAAAGCCAGCGGTGCGAATCTGATCGGCTCGGGTCACAACCGCGGTGCGGGCGTCATCGGTCCGTCGATAGACACAGTTTAACAGGGCGACACGTTGAGGGTTGGCGGGATACGTGGTGGCATAGCCAGCGGCGATCAACGCGCCCATCGAATGTCCAGCGATGCTGGCGTGTTTAACATCTAATGCGGATAACGCAGCATGAAGCCAGTCGACAAAGGCGGGTAGTTGCGCGTCTTGGGGGAGGGGGGAGGACCCCCCGTGGCCCGGCATATCAAGCGCAATCACGCGGTGTGTTTTGGACAGGGCCGCGATTTGCGGAGCCCATGCGGCCGACTGCATGCCGACCCCATGAATCAACACAACCGGCGCACCGGACCCGGCCTCGCGATAGGTCAGGGTGTCAAACGGATCAGACAGCTGCAGGGTTGTCAACGTCATGGCCCAGTTCCTTAAGGTCTTGATAGCGATCCCCAATTCGGTGATGTGGACGGCCGCCGATAGATGCGCCCAACGCAATGACGATTTCATCCGGACCGGGGGCGTCTGCGACTTGCAACTGGATGGTCAGATAATGGCTGCGCTTGCCACCGTCGTTTTTGTCCATCAACGGAATTTGCAACGGGGCATTGGCCGGACCACGCGTGTTGGTGAACGCCAGATAAGACTTGGCGCCCACCGCTTCGCGGTAATGGTTGCCAAAGCGCAGTGTGTGGATCAGCGCCGAGCCGTGCTCGACCTCGCCGTTCACACCGACAATTGCCGACTTGCCGTATCCTTCGACTTTGTCGCCGCCACCTGCGGCCTCAAGCACCATTTCGGTGAGCAGCTTACCCAAGCCGGGCGCACAATCGTGGATTTCCGGGCGCAAGTCGTCGACAAAACCCCGCCCCGCCCAAGGGTTCTGAATAACCGCGACAGCTGCGATCATTTTGAGAGGGGTGGCAGCGGATTTCCCGCCTTCGATGAAGGTGTCTTCGACGTGGAGGAGCGTCTTGCGGATGGCTGCGGGCATTTGTGAGGACCTACTGTGATTCGATGTCGCTATAGTATGGTATACCATAATCTAGTATGTCAAATATCTTGCGCCCAACGGGGCCAATTGATACGATGTGCGGATGACGACAGCATCACTTTTGAAAATCGAACATCCTCCTGCAACGCTTCGTGACATGGTTCAGGAGCGGATGCGTGACGCCATTATCGAAGGGCATTTCAAACCCGGAGAGCGTCTGGTCGAGCGCCCGTTATGTGATCAGCTGGGGGTCAGCCGGACCGTCGTACGTGAAACAATTCGCTATCTCGAAGCCGAAGGTCTGGTGCAAATCTTGCCCGGGCGCGGCCCCATTGTGGCTCTGATGAATTGGGATGACGCCCGACAAATTTACGATATTCGCAAGATGCTTGAGACAGCTGCCGCACGGGCGTGTGCTCAGAACATGACCAAACAGCGTGCGCAAAGCCTTCAGGCGGCCTTGCGAAGCCTAAAAAATGCGTTTGGCAGCGCGGAAACCGGATCTCTGTTTCGCGCAACATCCCAGTTTTATGCAGAAATCTTTGAAGGCGCAGGGCACCATGTGGCGTGGGAAGTTGTGCAACGCCTGAATGGTCGGATCAGCCGCTTGCGCCGAATGACGTTGTCATGCGTAGAGCGAGAGCGCAGCGGACAAGATCACATGCAGGCAATTTGCGATGCGGTGATCTCGGGAGATGCAGACGCTGCCGCCCAAGCTGTGACATGTCACCTGAAAGATACCAGCAGGATTGCAGAGCATCTTTTGGCAGCAGAAACCGACGGCAAAGCGCTTTGACGCCGCCCAAACCACAATATTTGAGACCCAGTTTAGGAATAACCACCATGGATGATCTGTTCGACGCAGGCCTGAAGAAACGCAAAGATACACTCGGTGCCGCGTATGTGGAAAACAATTTGGCGGCCGCTGATGATTTTACCCGCCCGTTTCAAGAGGCGATGACAGCCTGGTGTTGGGGATTTGGTTGGGGAGACGAGGCGCTTGACGTTAAAACCCGATCCCTGATGAACTTGTCGATGATTGGTGCGCTGGGCAAGATGCACGAATGGGAACTGCACCTGAAAGGGGCAATCAATAACGGTGTGACCAAAGAAGAAATTCGCGCGGCGATCCACGTGATTTCGATTTATTGTGGTGTTCCGCAAGGCGTCGAATGTTTCCGCATCGCAAGGCCCGTCCTTGAAGAGCACGGCATGCTATAAGCGATTGAACAGGCCAGCCCGAAACGTCGGTTAAGCGGCACCATTCGCGTTCACCATATGTCGCAGGACACGCGCGAAGGTTTCGACGCCTTGGGCGCCAGATGTTGCCTGCTGACCTTCAAACACCATCGTCGGCACGCCAGATACACCGCGGGAGGTCCAAAAAGATTGCTTCTCGCGGACGACATCGGCAAATCGTCCGTCGTCGACCACAGTCATGGCCTCGACCGGATCAAGCCCGATAGAGCCCGCAGTACTGGCCAATACACTATGCTGCGAAACGTCTTGGCCGTCGGTAAAGTATGCGTGAAACAGCGCTTGTTTTAATTCATGTGCTTTGCCAAAGGTTTGGGCCCAATGCAAAAGTTGATGCGCGGCAAACGTATTGTAGATGCGCCCATCATCTTTGAATTGAAAATCGATATCCAGCGAGCGCCCGATGTCCTGTAGGTTTTGGCGGGCTTGCTGGGACTGTTCGGCGGTGCTGCCATATTTGCGCATGATATGATCGCGCAGGTTTTCGCCCTCGGGCACCATATCCGGGTTCAGTTCAAATGGGTGCCAATATGGCTCGATCGTGATGCCAGTCTCTTGGGCGGCTTGCTCTAATTGGCGGTACCCCACAATGCACCATGGGCACATTACGTCAGAGACAATATCAACTCGAATTGGCGCGGTCATTTCAGGCACTCCGTTTGTGTCATGATCACATGGTGTCGGCATGACGCCAGATCAAGGCACTGTTTTACGAGGTCAGGGCAAGACGCCAAGCCACAGCCAGACAGTGAATATCGAGGCCGCCGTGCCAATCAAGACGGTCGACGCGGCCACGCGCTGAGCGCGGCCATACAGATTTGCAAACAAATAGGCGTTGATACCCGGTGCCATGGATGACGTGAGCACGGCGGATCTAAAGGCGTCCCGATCAAGCCCGTTCCAGCTTCCAAAGGTCCAGACAAGAGCGGGATGCAAAATCAAAGAGACCGCACAGCAATACAGAATTGTGCGCAGATCGCCTTCGGGGCGATACCGATACAACACGCCCCCCATGCCAAACAACGCAGCAGGCAAAGCCGCGCGTGCCATGAGGTCGACAGAGACGTTCACGGTTTCCGGCAAGGGCACATGGCCCAAATTGACGATGAAACCCAGCGAAATGCCCACAATCAGAGCGTTTGAAAACATGGCCTTTAGAACCGTGGGTACAACGCGGATCAAGGATTGTCCGCGCGCACGGACGATTTCCATGACGGTGATGCCCAGACCATAGCAAAATGGCGAGTGGATCGCGATGATGGCATAGTTGCTGGTTAAGGCATCCGGGCCAAAGGCGCGTTCCGTGATTGCGAGGCCCAACAACAGGGAATTGGAAAACAGGCATACAAAGCCAATGGCGACGCTGTCTTCCCAATCACGTTTGAACAAAAATCGGCCACCCAGCATACCGGCGCAGAACGACAAAAATGCGCCCGCATAAAAGCTCCCAAGCAGGGCACCATCAAAATCAGCCGACAGATCAAGGCGGGAAATGGCGCGAAACAATAGAACAGGCACGGCAAAGTTGGTCGCAAACCGCATCAACCCGTCAATATGTGCATGTGTCAGCAGCTTGCGCCACGCCGCAGCATAGCCAAACCCGATCACAAGAAAGACCGGAAGGATAACGTCGATCAGCGCCTGCATGTGCGCAATATGGCGTAAGGGTCAGAGGTCATAGGAAATCTGCATACCATCAAACGCGGCGGTAATATGGTCTGCGGTTTCAGCGCAAACCTCGGCATAGTCCAGATCAATGTGCATGTTGGTCAGGACCGCGCGTTTTGGGGCGACGCGCTCAATCCATTCCAGAGATTTCTCAAAGTGGGCATGTGTCGGATGAGGAGTGCGGCGCAACGTATCCAGGATCCAGCAATCAAGTCCCTGCAGCTGCAGCCATGCATCGTCATAAATTTCCGCAACATCCGGCATATACACAAGGTCGCCAATGCGAAACCCGAGGGCGTCGATGCTTCCGTGGTTGACCTTGATGGGGGTAAGCGTGATCTGCCCACCGTCGCCGTCAATCACGACATCGCCATCAATCGTGTGCATGTCCAAAATTGGTGGGTACGGCGAATCTGCGGGTTGTACAAAAGCATACCCGAACCGTGAAAACAGGGCGTCCTGTGTTGGCCCGTCGGCCCAAACAGGCAGCCGCTTGCGCATGTTAAAGACAATCATCCGTAGATCATCAATACCATGAACGTGATCCGCATGGTTGTGGGTATAAACCACCGCATTCAGTTCCCCGACATTGGCATCCAAGAGTTGGTTGCGCATATCCGGTGACGTATCAATCAGAACCGTCGTCGAGCCATTTTCGGTGGTGCGTTCAATCAACATCGAACAGCGGCGTCGAAGGTTTTTTGGGTTCGTCGGATCACAATCACCCCAATGCCCGCCAAGACGGGGCACGCCGCCCGAACTGCCACAACCAAGTATTGTGAATGTCAGGCGCGCGCTCATGACGTCACAACCAGTTGTGATGCTTTGGTGAAGAGCCGATCAAAGTTGACTTGGGTCTGCGCCGCAAAATCTGGGTATGACATCCCAAAGACATCGGCACCAATCTGCGCAGTCAGGGCTGTATAAGCAGGTTCGTTGCGACGGCCTCGGTGGGGCGGTGGCGCAAGATAGGGCGCGTCGGTTTCCACCAAAATGCGCTCGACGGGGGCTGCGGCAAAGATATCGCGGACATCTTGGCTGCGCGGGAATGTCGCGATGCCTGACATCGACAGATAGAACCCAAGATCAACTGCCGTCTTGGCCAATTCAGCGCCCGAACTGTAACAATGCATGACACAGGAATAGGCACCGTTGGCGTATTCGTCAGACAAAATTCGGGCCATGTCGTCATCAGCATCGCGCGAATGAATAATCAGAGGCAATCCGGTTTCACGTGCGGCGGCAATATGGACACGCAACGATGTCTGCTGAATGTCTTTGCTGTCTGCGGTGTAGTGATAATCGAGACCTGTTTCCCCGATGCCCACAAATTTGGGATGGCGGGCAAGCAAGACCAGTTCATCAAAGGTGGCCATGGGTTCATCGGCCACGCTCATTGGGTGGGTGCCGGCTGCATAATACACAGGGGCGTGTGCTTCGGCGATTGCCCGTACGGCAGGTTCATTTTTCAGGCGCGTGCAAATGGTGACCATGCGGGTGACGCCAGCTTGTTGCGCGCGCGCGATGATGTCGTCAAGTTGACCTTCAAAATCCGGGAAATCAAGATGGCAATGGCTGTCGGTAATTTCAGATATCTGGGTCATCGGGTCACCGGCCTGCAGTTTGGGAAATCTTGAAAACCGTATCTAGAACAAGCGCGGCAGGGTCAAGGTTGACCGCCTTGCCGTGGCGCGTGCGCGCTGAAATTTCTTGGGCAATTTGGGCCCATGCGCGCGCGGCGTGCGGTGATGGCGAAAGGCGCAGCAATACTTGTGCTTCGTCTCGCGCGGCTTCTGGTGTGGGGGCTGCTCCGGTGGCACCAGTGCGTGCCAAGCGCGCCAAGAATGTCTCGAACAAGGTGAGCAACAGCTCGAACCGATCTGACCCATCTCGCGCGGCGGCTTTTTCGGCCAGCTTCATGGCGCGGGGGCGATCTGGCAATGGGGTATGCGCAAAGATGCCGACAATCTCTTGGTACATTTCAAGACCGTTCAAGCGCGTCAGGCGCAAGGCTTCTCCAACGGAACCGGCTGACAAGGCCGACAGGGCAGGGCCTTCATCAGCTCCGGCCCCGGCTTGCACCAGCGCGGCATGCATATCTTGCGGGGACAGTGGGGCCAGTCGCAATTCGCGGCATCGTGAGCGAATTGTGGGCAGCAAGCGTGAGGGTTGGTGTGAAATCAAAAGTATTGTGGTCAGGGCGGGCGGTTCTTCCAGCATTTTCAGCAGGGCGTTGGCCGCGTTGACATTCATTTCGTCGGCAGCGTCGACAATGACGACCCGACGGCCGCCATCGGTTGCCGACATTGTTAAGAAATGGGTGAGCTTGCGAATATCGTCAACGACGATTTGATCCCGCAATTTTTTGGTTTTTTCGTTCTCCGAGCGCGTGATGGAAAACATACCCGGTTCGGACCCTGCCAACATGCGATGTGCAACGGGGTGTTCGGGCGAGATATCCAATGTGTCATGCAGCGGAGGGGCATCTCCAAACAGGCCGCCATCTTGTTCCGGAGGCGTGGCCAGCAAAAACCGCGCAATCCGCCAAGCCAGCGTGGCTTTACCCACCCCAAGTGGGCCTGTCAAAAGCCACGCATGATGCAAGCGATGTGTATTAAAGGCCTCGAGAAAGTCACGCTCGGCGCCCCCTTGACCAATCAGGGTCTGGGTTTCTTTCGGATGTGGGGCACCTTCGACGCGATCGGCCTGCAGGGGCGTATCTGAACTCATGCGAGATGGGCCTGCGCGGTTTGGGCGACGTCATGCGCCACATCTTGAAGAGGTTGATCGCCGTTGATCACCCTAAATCTGGGTGCATATTCTTTGGCCAAGGCCAAGAAACCCTGACGCATCTGTTCCTGAAGTGTTTGCCCGAAATCCTCGAAGCGCTCTTCGCTGGTCTGTCGGGATTTTGCGCGGGCCAATCCTGTCGCAGGATCCATATCAAGCAGGATCGTCAAATCAGGCTCGCGACCAATCATCAAGCGGTGCAACTGATCCACAATACCGCGCAGATCGCCCCTCGACAAACCTTGGTACATGCGGGTGCTATCGGCGAACCGATCACATAACACGACTTTGCCTGCGGCCAGTGCTGGCAATATGGTGCGCTCTAAGTGATCGCGCCTTGCGGCCGTAAATAACAGTATTTCCGTTTCTGCTGACCAGCGGTCAGGATCACCTTCCAAGACCAAAGACCGAATTTCCTCGGCACCCTCCGAACCTCCGGGTTCGCGGGTTAGCACGACATCATATCCGTCACCGCGCAAGGTGTCGGCAAGCATACGGATCTGGGTGGATTTCCCAGATCCGTCGATGCCCTCAAACGTGATGAACCGCCCGCCTGCGCTCATGAAGTTTCACCAGATGGCATACCGGATGATTGCATCAAGACCGAGATTGCCGTGCGCATGCGCACCATAAAGCCGCCCTCGGGAACGTCTTGTTCTGCGACCAGTGGAATGCGGATTTCCGGAAGGCCCTCGGGGACCATCACCAGTTCAGCAAGGACTTGGTCTTTGGTGATCGGGGCTTGGATGGGTCCGTTATAGACCACTTCTGCTTTGAGGTCGGCGTCTGTCAATAATGGCAAAAGCACAGTGACGTCATCAGCAGGAACCAATCCAACGCGTGGGGCGCTGCCCATCCAGACATCGGCTGTGGCGACGCGCTCGCCCTTGCGCGCAAGCGTGCTCTCACCAAATTGGCGGAAGGCCCAATTGACGATTTGTTCGGACACTTCGGCCCGTGCTTGGGTGCTGTTCAGGCCTGAAATTACAAATATGACGCGGCGGTTGCCCTGACGCGCCGATCCCACAAGGCCATAGCCAGCCTCGGTGGTGTGTCCGGTTTTTAGGCCATCTGCGCCGATGTTCAGCTTTAGCAACGGATTCCGGTTCTTGGTGTTTCCCGGCGCGCGTCCATCAAAAGCAAATTCTTTCTCCGAAAACATCGGGTAGAACTCGGGGAAATCCGCGATCAAATGGTTGGCCAAAAGAGCAAGATCGCGCATCGACATGCGATGCCCAGGGGCGGGCCAGCCGTTAGAATTGGCAAAGGTTGAATTTGTCATCCCAAGCTTGCGCGCGCGGCGGGTCATCAGCCGTGCAAACCCGGCCTCGGTGCCGTCAGGTGACAGAGCCTCGGCAATCACGGCGCAGGCGTCATTGCCCGACAATACAATAATGCCGCGGATCAGGTCGGATACTTTCACCTTGTCGGTGGTATCCAAAAACATCGTAGAGCCTTTGTAATTCATGGCGTGCTGAGACACAGGCAGCCGTTCTTCCATCGACAGGCGACCTTCGCGGACTGCTTCGAAGGCCATATATAGGGTCATCAGCTTGGACATAGATGCGGGGGGCAGCGGCTCGTCCGCATTTTTCGCCAACAAAATGGTGCCGGTCCCCTGATCCATCACAAAGGCGGCTTTGGCACGGGTTTCAAACGCGCTTGCTTGGCTCACAAGCAGCAACATTACAAAGGTGGCTGACAAGAAGCGTTGAAGTATCCGGATCATAGAGATCTCCGTCATAGGTCTTAGTTTGAAACGGCGTATGCGTCCGTAAAGCCGGCACCGTGAATCTGTTTCAACAGGGCGCTGCGCTCGGATTTGTTGCTGGCGGGGCCGACCAGAACGCGCCAGAAGGTTTTGTTCTTGGATGACATTTTTTTGTTCAAAGGCACCATGCCATTTGAACGCATTTGTGCGGCGGCGTTTTTGGCGTTTGCCTCGACGCTGAAAATCCCGATTTGAAGATACGGCTTGTCCAGAGATGAGGATTGCGGGGCAGGCGCTGTTTCAGACGTCACAGCCTGAGTTGGTGGCTTGGTTTCTGCTTCTGCGGCGGCAATCGCCGCCGTTGCCGCCGCAAGCGGTTCGAGCGCTTCTGAGTCGACCTCGGGAGCTTCGGCAAGTTCTGCCTCGCCTTCCGGGGCAACTTCTTCGCGGCGCAAGGCCGTCACGTTAAGTTCCACGGGTTGTCCGGCCAACATGCCTAGTGCCTCTGCTGCATCAGCCGAGATTTGGATGCGCGGGCCGGGAATTTCACGCTCTCTGCGGAAAAGGGCGCCGATCACAAATTTTCCGTTGCTTTCGTTGCGGATAATGACGCGCTCTGGATCTGCAACATCAGGGTGCGCTGCCCACACTCCGCCAAGAGAGGGCCGTCCATCCCAAAGGCCAGCTTCTGAGACCGAGAACACATCAGGTGCTTCAACGTCGCGCTCAACCAGTTTGGTTGTCTGAGAGGCTGCTTCGGGGGATTGATCAGCAGGCTTGAAGAGAGAAAAACCTTCCATGTCTTCGCACCCCATCAGCGCCGTTGAGGCGACCAGCGCCAAAAGCAAACTGCGTTTGCGCGCAAACCCCGCGTATCGGGTGTTGGTGATTGTCATGCTTTGCCCTTTGCCTGTCTGCGGTCGTTGCCGCTTGGCCAGTGTTTGGCCGCCCGTAACAGCCCCCTGAGAGGCTGCGTTTGGACGCAGTGTAGCGATATGCACCCAGCAATAAAAGTCTGTGTTCCAAGATCGGCAAAAAATCCCCTGTTAAGGGTTTTAGAATCAATTCTGTCATATTAGGGAGGGGACGTCGGAGGAGTGGCAGAGTGGTCGAATGCACCGGTCTTGAAAACCGACGAGGGTTAACGCCCTCCCAGGGTTCGAATCCCTGTTCCTCCGCCACAGACCCCCGGTCTTTGGTTCATTTACAAGCAAACCTATTTCAACCGAATGGTTAACCCAATCCCGAAGGTCAGGCCCTGATAGTCGCGTAAAGAGATGCTCGATTGATTGGCATCCCATCCGATACGCGCAAAGCCCGTGATGCGGTCCGAGTAAACCTTGGCCACCTCGACGGCAGCTTTGATACGCGTTTCCTTCCGAAAAATCGGGATCGCAGTTGAAAATGGTCCATGATAGTTGCGCCGATAGAGGCTCACGCCGCCGTGCACGGCAAGGTCGCGATGTATCGGATATTTTGCTCGGAACCGAAGGCCGTATTCATCATAACTAAATTTTCTGGCATCTGCGCGGCGATTTTCGGCATAGATTGTCGTCGATATGCGCGCACCGGGCTTGGCCAACCGTCTGTCGTGGCCAATTTCGATAAGGGCTTCGCGTTGATCAAAGCCGCGAAAGCGGAGGTCGTTCTGATCCCGATATCCCAATCGCGCGCGAAAGCGCAGCGTATTTACCTTATTTGCACGAAAGCGAAAGGTCGCTCCTGCGCGCAGACGCTGATAGATGGTCTGCTCGAGTGCCTTTGCCATGCTGTACTTTGTTTTCAATTGGACAGACCAACGGCTCCGAGCCCCAAGTTTGAACCGGTAGGCGGCTTGCGTGTGTGATGTCAGGCGATTTAGGTTATCGTATTTCGGATATGCGAGCGCTTCAAAGGTTTGAGAAAAGGCCAATGTGTTGCCGTTATCAAGTCGTTTTCGCCATGATAGCGTGGTCGTCGCGTTCATGCGGTTTTCAAGGGACGTGGCCGCAAAGGCCAATGCGTCCTCGTTGGCGACATCCGCCCCCCGTTCAAATGCAAAAGACTGGGTTGCTCGAAACTTGAAAACCTCTGCACGCAGCGCGCTGGACAGCAAGAGCATGCCGATGATGAGCGCCATACGGCAGAAAATGTTGATAGAACGCGTGTAGGGGCTGAACATTACGCGATCTTTCTTGGTTTATTGGACACGATATCTCGCTTTACGGCGACCTCTATGTTCTCCCCATCATTCTTGATCAAAATCGAAAGCATCGATTCAAGTGTGAAATACGCCCGTAGCACTCTGAAAATTAGATATTCCGGTAACGCAAGAATACCGCGCGGAAGGCCATTTAGCAGAGCAGAGACCACGGCGACGATGGCGGGGGCACCAACCATCACGGCGACAATTGATTGCCAAATAATCGGTGACCCCACGTTAAAGCCCGAAAAATACTCCATGCATCCAAACAGGATAAGAGGCACAAGCATTGCGCGTCGACCGGAGTTCACCAGCATATAGGGCAAGATGATTTTACCACGCAAAGAGAGACGGTCTGCGTAGATGAGGTCGCGACAACGCGAGCTGATGTGATAAATTGATCGAAACCAGCGCATGCGCTGTTCGCGCATATGGGTGTAAGACGCAGGTACTTCGGAAATATATCTGATCTTGGGATCGACAACCGAGTGGAACCCCAGTTCGCCGACACGCAGCGAGATGTCGGTATCTTCACCGTTCATACCTTCGACAAACCCGCCAAGATAGCGGGGGTGCTCGGTGCGATAGACAACAAACATCCCGGGGATGCCTACCACGCCCTGAACGGCGCCCATGGCAACCGAATAGAACCCGTGTTTCACAAGAACTTCTAGCAATCTGGCACGGTCGAACAAGGCCCCGCCGGGGGGGATCGGCACCCCGCCGACAACCCCAACCGTTGGATCCGTGAAATACGGCATTGCTCGGGACAGATTGTCTTGGCCCAATAGGGTGTCGGCATCTACTCGCACGAAGTATTCTGTTTGAACCGCATCCAGTCCTGCGTTGAGCGCATGCGATTTACCAGGTGTGGGCACATTTAGAACTTCGCCGGTGGCCTTGGTGCAGTTTGCAAGCGCCATGCTTGCGAGATGTTCGGTGTCATCTGTGGAGTTGTTGTTGAGAATAAGGATGTGCACCTTGCCCCCATAATGCGCAGCCGCTTGATCCATCGCCTCGATGGTGTTGACGATGATATAGCTTTCGTTATGGGCTGGCACGATGATCGAAACTGCGGGGGTGAACCTCTGGGCTTTGGCGCGCCAAACATCGATGATGGCCAATACATAGAGTTGTCCGAACAACACCGGTAGAAACAGAAAAACACCGGGACCGATCCCGCCAAGTAGCGTGTGGCGGCGCATCCAGTCCACAACCGTCAACTCAAGCCCACTCGCATAGGCTGATACAAGGGCCGCGAGTGTTAAGCAGATTGCAAGTCGCAGAATCGCGCGGGACTGTTTGATTGGACGCCGTTCGATACGAATGCGTGCAGGCATCCGTCCACGTTCCAACAGTTTGAACGAATACACTGCAAACCCCAGCAGGCCGCTTATGATCGCGCTGAAATGTAACGAATAGCTGTATCCAAGGTAGAAATTTAGTAACGAGTTCGCCAAATCCAAAGCGGCTGCGAGGGCCGCGTATGTGAGCACAAGGTCAAGTCCAAACAGGAGACGGCCCATCGGTGCACCAGAGCACCCCACCGCAAAAGCGATATAAAACGACAGCATAAAGATGCGGACGGAGACGGCATGCCGTCCATCGTAGGGCGACAATACAAAGTCGCGATTTGGAAACATGGTGCTAAACGGTTCGATGTTGATGAGCCACAAAAGTGTCAACGCGATGCCGCAAAAGACCAATATTGTGAGGGGGGCACGCCAAGGAGATACAAATCCGGCAAACCTCTTGGGGGCACTGTCTGTAGAGACAAAGTTGATTTTTTCGCGATCGTCGATACTCATTGGTGCGCGCCCGCAATAGCGATCAAAAGAGCAACGGGTGCGTGGATGTTCGGGGCCGCATGGGGTGTGACCGGGTGAGATTTGGGAACCTGTGTGACCTCATCAAGGTATACCAGCCATGTTCGATCCGGGTTCGGTGGCAATGCAGTCAGGATGTCCAGTGATTTTTTGCGGCTCAAAACAGTGACGAATACGTCAGGGTCTTTTTGGGCGTGTTGCAACTGTGCCGGAAGGCTATTTGCCAGCAATCGTGCGACCGCCTGTGCGTCAGATGCAGAGATATCTTGCCGTGTCTTAAGCGAAAAACTGACGTGATTTGCCAGCCGTGAGCGTAGCTTTTGAAGCTCGTTTCCGAATTGAGCCCCGCCAGCCCATAGATGGCTTTCTGCGCGGATTTCTGCGATCAACTCGGGTCCGTGATTGCATAGGCCATCCGGATCATAAGACGACGTTACAGTGATCTCTATCACGTTCAACCTGTCTTGATAGGCTGCGGGCAGACCCAAGTCTAAAGCATGGTCCTGAACAGCCTCATCAATAATTTGAATGTCGATTAGTCGCGCATTGAATGTGGTGGTCAATGTCCAGTGTGCCCCTGCAGGCGGTGGCCCAAGAGATAACCTGAGACTTAGGCCGTCGGGCATGCTGTAATCTTGATATCGATCCAGATCATACCGGACGCGCCAACTTGTGCTGCGCTGAAAACGCCGGACGCCCGCGTTTGGCCCCTTCTTGGCGAAATATGTCGGCCAAACGAGACGCTTTGCACGTGTTGTGAAGGCAAAGTCTTGAGCATCGATCAGTTCGGAAGGAGCCAGCGCCGCCCCTTGGGGCACCCCAGTATCACCTTGATCAACAAAGCGCGTGGAATATCCGTGTCTCTGAATGTGTGCAGCTTGCGCCAAAATATTTGAGCGTTGCGCATTTGATTGCGAGGGGGGCCATGCAATGTGAACTTGGTGGCCCCAGGTGATCACCCGATCACGCACTGACCTAAGAGGAGTCGCAAGCGTCAGAAATACTCCGCTGGTCGTCTCGATCTCGACGATGGCATTAATCGCACCATCGGGACCACAGGCAAGCTTTGCGCCGTGGCCAAGTAACGAAAACGAGACAACCAGCCGCTCTCCCGCCAGTTCTTGTTGTGTCAAAACAATCTGGAGGGATCGTGCTGCCTCACCTGGACGCAGCAACACTTCTGCTCTTCGGGTGTTGTTGATCGAGACGCGTAATGCCCCTTCAACACCCTCTAGAACTTGAAACGTCGCATCGATTTGGAGGTGTCCAGATGTCGGGCGCGTATCAATTGGCATTGAAAATGACGCGCTCTGGTAGGCAGGGAATCCGGAAAGAATGAGACCGTTTGGGGAATGCGCTCGGATGATGGCGCGCGCTGCCTTTCTTGTCGATGGCACGGTGTCTTGCTCTCGACCGAACACCAGTTGTGGTTCTTCGAGGATGTCATGGGCGGCTTGTAAGCCCCGTGCCCAGATATCGAAATATGTCACCGCTGATGCGGCTCCCGCGATCAGGAACGCGAGCAACCCAATGCCAATCATTCGCATAATATGTCCTTTTGAAAAATACGTGTCGTATCAACCCACCTCCACGCGGTGTTGATACGACACTGTTTTTCAGGCCGCTTTGGCGCCAGTGTTCTTGCGGTCCAGCACGCCCGGAAGCTCGTTCTCGGTCCATACCGACACACACGGGATCATCTCGCGGATACAGCGATCCGAGTATCTGGCGGCGATCTCACGCGTTTCCTCCATTAGACCTTCTTGCAAGGTGACGGGTTTTAGGCCCAAAGAAATGAACGTGCGGTTGGACACCCGAAGACCGTTTTCGGCGGCTTCTTTGCGCGGATTATCGACAAAAGCGATCTTTGCTCCGGTGATTTCCGAGACAATGTTGGCAACTTCGCGAACTGATCGCGTTTCTGTCATCTGGTTCAGAATTTTCACTTTGCCATCGCGGCGCGGCGGGTTTTCGACGGCAAGTGCGATACACTGCACCGTATCCTGAATATGGATGAAGGCACGGGTTTGCCCGCCAACGCCATGAACGGTAAGGGGATGATCGATCGCTGCTTGCATTAGAAAACGGTTCAGGACGGTTCCGTAATCCCCATCATAATCAAACCTGTTGATCAGGCGCTCATCCAGCTTGGTTTCGGCAGTTTGCGTTCCCCAGACGATCCCTTGATGCAAGTCGGTAATCCGCAGATGATCGTTTTTGGCGTAGAACTGGAACAACAATTGATCCATGGATTTGGTCATATGATACACGCTGCCCGGGTTCGTGGGGTAGAGGATGTGTCGCGTGAACAGGTTTTGTTTGTCGTCTGGCACAAAAACCTTGAGATAGCCTTCTGGGATTTCGATCCCGTCGTCATCGTATCCATACACACCCATCGTGCCCAAGTGGATCAGATGGGTATCAAGGCCAAGCTTGGTCAGTGCGACCAGCACGTTGTGGGTGGCACTGATGTTGTTGTCGACAGTATACCGTTTTTCTTCGACACCCTTCATTGAATAGGGGGCGGCGCGCTGTTCGCCAAAGTGAATGATCGAATCCGGCTGATGGATTTTTATCAGTGTCTCGAGGCGATCATATTCGACAGCAACGTCAATGTTTTCGAATGCAATTGTTTTCCCGCTCACCTCGGTCCATGCCTCAAGGCGTGTTTCAATCGGTGCGATGGGCGTGAGGCTGTTTGCGCCAAGTTCAGAGTCAATTGTGCGACGCGTGAGGTTGTCGAGCACAACGACGTCATGGCCCAACTTTGAAAGATGTAATGCTGTCGGCCATCCACAAAATCCGTCGCCGCCGATTACGAAAATACACTTGTTCATGTCACGTCCCTTTTGGTTTGGTACGGCGGTTCCCCAACGTGGGAGGTGCCGTGATATGTTCCAAAATTGCGTGAATGTTTCAGATAGGTGCTCTGCCCAAGGAGTAGAAATCGCATGCGAAAGGCCATCTGGCTATCCACTTGGATAGCCCAAAACCTCAATAGGGTGGGGAGGCAAGTTGCGCGTCAGAAAGTGTGAAATATATTATGGACGGCCGAGATTTCGTTGCCTCAAAGCAGCTTTTGATCGCGAGCAATCATTGCGGCATGGGTCCGGTTCTTGGCTCCCAGTTTCCGACTTAGGGTCTTGATGTGCAGCTTGACTGTGACCTCACGCAAATCGATATCACGCGCGATCTCTTTGTTGGATTTACCTTCAGAAATGCCTTTGAGCACTTGCGACTCGCGGGGGGTCAATAGTCCGGGCTGTGTGTCTTCCGGTGCGGCGGTCATAAAGTCGATTGGGGCAAATGTTTCCCCCATCGCCATAAATTTGACCGCGTTCGTGAGCGTTTTGGCGGCAAGTGTCTTGGGCAAAAAACCGGACGCACCCATTCTAAGGGCTTCTTCGGCGATTGATTTGCTGGCGGTTCCTGAAATCAAAGCGACAGGATTTCCCCCATTTTCGTTGAGCATGGTTTGCAACCCGGCAAGCCCATCCATTCCAGGCATTGAGTAGTCCAGCAGAACAAGATCAAACGCGGGGGCTTTGCGCACTGTAGACATGGCCTCTGAGAGGCTTGAGGCGTGGGTCACTTGTACCCCTTTCTCCTGCTCTAAGAACGCGCCAATCGTTTCGCGTACTAGATCATGATCATCCGCTATCAATAACCTCATTAAACCACCTCATTCTATTACTACTCAATGTTCGGCGTTGTCGGTATTCTTGCCAGTTTAGGTTGCAATGGCAAGAATGCGGCGCTGAACATCGCGTCAAACTGAAGTGGTCCGGCAAATTCGGACAGCGTGCTAAGATGTATCCAACCCGATTGAATGGATACA
>NZ_SULI01000012.1 GCF_005518135.1 Shimia litoralis
ACATAAACCAGATGCATCTTAGCCAAGCCGCAAACCTGTCCTAAAAAGCAGGACCACTTCATTCATCAACTTGCCACGGTCCGTCGTAAAGTCGTGCAACCCCGTTCCAAAACAAACGATACAATCAGATTGCGCAATCAACTCATAAGCTGCGGGCGTGGAAAGTGTCCCGAAGATATCGATGTTATACGGATGATCCCTAAATAGTCCTTTGGCCTTCAACGTTGTCGCAAGCGGGGCCTCAAGCCGATCAGCCAGCTTAATCAACTGGTCGCGCGCTCCAACGGCCCCGCCACCCGCCAATATCAATGGTCGACGCGCAGACGCGATCATACCGATGGCTTCGTCCAGAATATCGCCTTGGGCAACCCCCCCCGGTGCGGTGAATACGTCAAGCACCTGAAGCTCGTGCGTCACCTCCTGCCACATAAAGTCAGACGGCATATTCAAAACGACAGGGCGACGTTCGACTTGTGCTCGATAAAAGGCCCGCGCAACATCCATGCCAACCGTGTCGGGCGTCCGAACTTGCTCGAAACCGGCTCCGGTTGCTTTAACCAGTTCGCGTTGATCGATACCTTGAAGATGCCGCGGGTTGGCGACAGGTGTATCCCCCGCAAGCAAAACCATCGGAATATGCCCCCTTGCGCCCTCCGTCAGCGCCGTGATGCAATTGGTCAGTGCAGGGCCATGCGTCACTGTGGCGACGCCTATTTTACCTGCAACGTGGGCATGCGCCAACGCCATCAGTACCGAGCTGCCCTCGTGCGCGGCAGGAACGAACCGGCCGCCACAGTCCCGCACAAAACTGTCGACCATGAACAGATTGGCGTCGCCCATCAATCCAAACATCGTATCGACGCCGTGCTCGCTTACCGCGCGGGCAATAGATTGATAGACATGCATTTGGCTTTTCATCGGTGTGTTCTCCTGTCGCGATTTCAAACCAGATATCTGATAATAGATGCGTAAAGGGCGCGTTGTTCGCGCTAGCAAAAGAGAGTTTGCGGAATTTCCGCGCAATACCACTCATTCATGCGGCATTTTCACAACGAACCCCACCTACGAGCCAAACCACAGACGGGCTGGGCGGTCACCTAAGCCAACCACCCTATTTTTTGTCACCAGAAAGACCAAACGCTTTGCGATACTTAGGTATGAACAACGCGCTCCCCTTCATCTTGCGGGTGATCCAGTCACCCACGGTCAAGAAGAGCCAACTGTTGCCAACTACCGGTCCAAGCGGCACCAAGATCGGCGGCAACTTCCATGGCGTGTAAGCCTTTTGCTCTTCAACAGGTCCACCGCCCAGAACCCGCTTCAAGGTCTTAACAAGCCATGGGGTCTGTCGGGAAATCGCGACAATCGTCATACCATCGCCTAGGTCTGCGATATCTCCGGCAACGAAGACGTTCGAAAGTCCCGCAGGGCGCATCCAGCGGTCGGTCTTGACCCGGCCAGACGGACCAAATGCGACGCCCGGCAAAGCTTCGAGCAACTTTGATTGTGGTTTTGATCCAATCACGGGGAACACAAGATCGGCTGATATTACCCGCCCGTCGGCCAAGGCAACCGAACCGTTGAAGGGCATGTCTACACTCTGCAAATCTTGCGCTTTTTGTCCAAAAACAATGGAAACTCCAAGGTGCTCAAGCTTGCGTTTGAGCTGATCTCCCAACCGAGCCGGATACATCGGAAACAACCTGTCATCCGACGAAATCAACGTCACGTCCTTGCTCGGGTGCGCCGATGCAATTTCCCCAGCAAGCTCCGTACCAACGGCACCGGCCCCAACGATGGCGACCGACTTCGCCTCGGTCAATTGCGCACTTACCTGTGCGCTGGCTTGACGAAAATCATCGATGCTTTGGCCCGCTGGTTTAAACGGAGCCGCATAGGACGATCCTGTGGCGACGACGATGACATCAGCCGGATACACCGCCCCGTTTTCCAAAGTGACATCAGACTGCGATATCGACACAGCACGTCCACGAACCACTTGGCCCTCGGTCAGCAAATGATCATAGGGCAGGATGATTTGATCCAACAGCGTCGTATCAACAATGGCGCGAATGGCTGCAGGCGGCATGACAAAAGCCTCGCGTTGCTCAATCAGCGTCACATCGGCATGCGCATCCAGTTCCTTGGCCACCTCAAATCCAACATACCCCCCACCAACGATGACGATTTTCTTTCTGACCATGACGGCACCTGCTGCTTGCTTATGTTGTCATCCCTAGGTAAATTTGCATGGCCCAAACAACAAGTACGATCATCTAGGATACTGTAATGGAAATATCTGGACCGGATAAAAATTGTGTCGTCGAGACATTGATTTCCGCGATTTCTGGTCGCTGGAAGTTGTTGATTTTGTTTTGGCTTTCTCAGGATTCCTATCGTTTCAACCAACTTCAACGGAATTTGGGAAACATCACGCACCGGACCCTGACACGTCAACTGACCGAGCTACAGGAGGCCGGCTTTGTCTCTCGGCAAGACTTCAAGACAATTCCACCACATGTCGAGTACAGCCTCACACCCTTGGGGCACAGCTTGGGGCCCTTGCTCCAGGCGATGCACGAATGGGCGGAAGCCAACGCCGACAAAATGCCTGAACCATCACCCAAAGCTGGATAGCTGTCGCGAGGGAGACGACAACGCATTCAACTTGCAGCCCGACCATCCATAGGCGAGGCACGGCCGGTGGTCATCCGTGCCTAATAGAGGAACGGCACGAACTTTGCCGTTTTCTTGGCATAGACGCGGAATTCATCCCCATAGCGATCCGCAAGATACGCATCAAGCGGTGGGATATGGTAGAATATGAACAAATACGTCATCAATGCAGGGATCGAGAACGCCCAAATCGATGCCGCTAGAATGGCCCATCCGGTGAACAATATGCTGTCGCCGAAATAGTTGATATGCATCGCATACCCAAACAATCCGCCCGTATAACAACGCCCTTTTGAAGCTGGACGTTTTTTCCACCGGCGGCGCTGAAGTTCGGAAGCCGTATTCAGAAAAGATCCGATTCCCAAAAGCGCAAGGCCAACACCGTCCCACACGCCAAACGGTGTGGCCTTCCCAGAAATCACCCCGGCGCCCAAAAGCAGGAAGCCGATCTCGAAGATCGCGATGAAAGCGGTCAACCCCAGCCCTTCAGACAAGGCGACCTTACGCTGCAACAACACGAACAGGGTGATCATGTGGCGCAGCCAATACAACACTGCCGCGGTGGCCAACACTTTGGCGCGTATCGGGTCGGGCCACACGATCCCACCAAAGGCCAGCCACAGACAGATCGTTACGACACAGCCGTGTAAGACGGCAAAGATCACCTTGATCCCAACAGAATTGTCATGCGCGCGGTCCACCCCGCCATACTTGGTTGTCATCATCACACACTTTCGCTTCGGGTCGTCGCTGTTCCTCAGAACGGCTTAAAGACCATAAGGACCAGCGCCGCGACGCTCATCACTAACGCCGCACCTCCTATGGGCGCTGCTTTGGCAAACGTAATTTCATAACAGGTCGGCAGGCGCATAAGTTTCCCAAGTGATGCCTGTTGCGCGATATCTAGCAACCGTCGCTCGAAACGATCCCCCACCAGAAAGGCGGCGCAAAGTGCCATGCTTAGAGCGATCGATAACGACAGCCAGCCCGTCCACACGTCATACCCCAATAGCTTGACCATCCACAGACCTGAGACCGGAATGACCAACAATGATGGACCCATCATGAGTAAGTTGACGCTGGAAATTACCTGTAACAACGCCGTCGCCTCAGTCGGGGGCAATCGGCGCGCGTGAGAATGGATAACGCCGTTTATGATAGTCGCTCCGACCATCAGGATCACGGATAAGATGTGAACAAGTTTCACAGAAAAGAGTAGATCAGGCATGACATCGCCAATTTTTTCGACCAACCGGACTATTTAATCATCTATGGACCCTTCTTGGCATTCATGTCAATCTTATCTAGACCAAACGGACGAAATAAAATGCCGAAAATTGTCGACCACCAAGCCCACAGTCAGGATTTAGCCCAGCGGGCCGCGAAGTACTTCTCGGATCACGGGTATGCAGGGACCAGTATGCGCAAGGTTGCCTCATATTTGGGGGTCTCGAAAAGCGCGCTCTATCACTACTTCCCCACCAAAGAAGACCTATTCCTGGCCTGTACCAGACAAATTTTGACAGGATTTGACGCCAATTTTGTCGATCCGAACCTGTCCGAGCAAGAGAACCTAGAGCGGCTGGCGGATGCTTTACGTCAAAACTTTGCGTCCGAGATGGCGCTGGTCTTTGACTATCTGCGTGGCAAAAACCGAGCTGAAATTGCGGGGGACGAGGCCATGCAAGTCGCCATCGCCGCCTTTCGCAACATCGTCGCAAACATCGTCGGCGATGATAACGCAGAAGAGGCATTGGCCCAAATGTTCGGCAAGTTGATGCTAGAGTACATTTCCGGCAAGTAGCCCTGTGCTGGGCTGTGGCCTGACCCAGTCGGAATGGCGTCCGAATGAACAACGTTGGAGCATCAGAAATGGCCCATTAAACCGCGCAGATGTCGAAGACCCTGCGCGGGATCAAATCCGTAAGAACGTCACTGCCCTAGACAATCTCAAGCAACAAGCGACGCGTATTTTCCGCCGTCATCGTCACCGGATTCCCGCCAGTGCTTAGATCATCCAGAGCCCCTTGAACAATACGGTCAATATCAGGGGCATCAATGCCAAGAGCCGTCAGAGACTTGGGAATCCCAAGAGACGCGTTCAGATCATCCACATACGTGCAGAACCCGTCAAAGCCCCCGTCGATGCCGAGATAATTCGCAGCTTGACCCATGACGTGTTCAATTTCTGGTTTGTTGAACTGGAGAACGGCGGGCATGCACACTGCGTTTGTTGTGCCATGGTGTGTGTGGTACATCGCGCCAATAGGATGCGACAATGCATGTATCGCACCCAACCCCTTTTGGAAGGCTGTTGCCCCCATCGAAGCCGCCGACATCATATGTGCCCGCGCTTCGATATCGCCACCATCTGCATACGCGCGTGGCAAATACTCTTTCACCAACCGCATCCCCTCTAGGGCCATCCCCTGAGACATCGGGTGATAATGCGGTGAACAGAATGCTTCGACGCAATGGGCAAAGGCATCAAGTCCGGTCCCTGCGGTAATAAACTTGGGCATTCCGACCGTAAGTTCGGGATCGCAGATCACGACGCTTGGCAAAAACTTGGGGTGGAAAATGATCTTTTTCTGTTCTGTCACCGAGTTTGTAATGACAGACGCACGCCCCACTTCAGAACCCGTGCCCGCCGTTGTTGGCACAGCAACAATCGGCGCGATCGCATCTGCGTCCGCACGCATCCACCAGTCACCAATATCCTCGAAATCCCACAGGGGGCGCGTCTGCCCAGCGAGGAACGCCACCAATTTCCCCAAGTCCAGCCCGGCCCCACCTCCGAACGCGATCACACCATCATGGTTGCCGTCTTTGAACACCTTTACACCGGAGGCTGCATTCTTTTCGTTCGGGTTCGGGTCCACATCCGCAAAAATCGCCCGTCCAAGGCCGGCTGCCTCAAGCAAATCAAGCGTCTTGGTGGTGATCTCCATGTGTGCCAGGCCGCGGTCGGTGACAAGCAAGGGGTTGCGAATTCCGGCCGAAGCACATGCGTCTGCAATTTCCGAAATACGGCCTGCACCGAAACGGATGGAAGTGGGGTAAGACCAGTTGGCGGTAATGGACATCGTGTTAAGCCCTATTCATTTGGTGGATTTCTGACAAACAGCTTTGCCAGTGTTCGGTTAAAAATCTTGGGATCGCGACCCACGTTTTGGATCAGGGACCCTAGGCCCGTTCAAAACCGCGTGCGATTTCCCAATCAGTCACGACGCGATCAAACTCTTCCTGCTCCCATTCCGCCGCACGCGTATAGTGGTCGATAACGTCATCCCCCATAGCCTCACGAAGAAATGACGAGTTGCGCAAGGTCTCGGTGGCTTTTCGCAGCGTCTGTGGGATGTCGCCCGCTTTGGCGTCCTCATACACGTCGCCAGTTGTGGGTGGTGCAAGCTCCAACTGATCCTCGATCCCTTTTATTCCAGCGGCCAGCATCGCGGCCTGAGCAAGATAAGGATTCAAATCAGAGCCGCCGATGCGACATTCCACGCGCACCCCTTTGGTTCCTTCGCCACACAGCCGAAACCCGGCGGTTCTGTTATCTACAGACCAAACCGTTTTGGTTGGGGCAAACGTACCTTTGGAAAACCGCTTATAGCTATTTACGTAGGGGGCCAGAAAATAGGTGTAATCAGGGGCGTATTTGATGAGGCCCGCCATATAATGCCCCATCAACTTGGACATCCCAAGTTTGGCGGATGCATCCACGAAAACCGGGGCACCATCTTTCCAAAGCGATTGATGGACGTGACTCGAGGACCCCACGCGATCATGATGCCATTTGGGCAAGAAGGTTGCCGCGTGGCCGTGTTGCCATGCGATTTCCTTGATGGCGTGCTTGGCGATGGAATGAAAATCCGCGCAGTCCAATGCTGGTGAATAGCGGATGTTCAATTCTTCCTGACCTGCTTCGGCCTCGCCCTTGGTGTTTTCAATCGGCAATCCGGCCGCAAAAAGATGGTTACGGATTGGTCGCATCACGCCTTCTTCTTTGGTGGTTTGAAAGATGTGATAGTCTTCGTTGTATCCGCTCACCGGTTGCAAATTGCGGAACCCATCTTTGCGGATGTCGTCATAGCTTTTGTCGAACAGAAAAAACTCGAGCTCGGTCGCCATTTTGGCCTCAAAGCCCAAGGCGTCTAATCGAGCAATCTGCTTTTGGAGTATCGCTCGGGGCGCGTGTGGCACAGGTGCGTGCGTGTGGTGATCCAGCACGTCACACAAAACCATGACGGTCCCTTCCAACCAAGGGACAGGCCGGATCGTCCCAAGGTCCGGCTTCATCACATAATCGCCATACCCCGTTTCCCAACTGGTCGAAGCATATCCGTCAGGCGTCGCCATTTCCAAATCGGTGGCCAGCAAATAGTTACAGCAATGGGTTTCATTATATGACGTTTCCACAAAGTTGACTGCGTGAAACCGCTTGCCCATCAACCGCCCTTGCATGTCGACAAAGCACACCAGAACCGTATCAGTTTTTCCTGCAGAGACGGCGGATTTCAGATCATCAAAACTAAGTGTTCCAGACATATTTTTTCCATTTGCAGGAGGGCGATTATTCGAAACCCTCAGTTTGAAGTTATGCCTACAGAAACAAGGGCTGTGGGCTTTGTCGAGATAATTCTAAGACTCCGAGTATTCTTTTGAGACGCGCCTTGGTCAGCCCACCATCGCAATAATTCCAATTCCAATAACCACAACGATTGCGGCCACCAAGCGCTTGTTTGCAGGGCCTTCACGAAACCAGATAACGCCGATCAACGCGGCAAAGATCACGGACGTCTCTCGAAGAGCCGAGATAATACCAAGAGGCGCAAGTGTCTTGGCATAGAGCACCAAGGCGTACGCCAACCCCGAAATCGCACCGCCTGCAAACCCCATGACGACCGTTCGCATCGACACAGCACGCAAGCGTTCAAACCGCGTGCAAAAAATGTAAATTGCGACGAATATTTCGGCCACAAAAAGCCACCCAATATACCCGAGCGGGTTGCCGGAAATCCGAATGCCAACGCCATCAACCAAAGAATACGCGGTCACAGAAATTGCGACCCCGACCGCAGTGACAATTGCAATGGGGGACAACGTGCCATCAAAGACCCCCCCTGCCAAAATCATGATCCCACCAGACACTGTCAGGATGCCTACCCACGCCAGCAACGGGAGGGTTTCGCCAATCCAGATTTGAGATCCCAGCGCAATCAGAACCGGGGCCAACCCTCTGGCAATCGGATACACCAAACTAAAATCGCCCACCTTGTAGGCGCTGTTCAGGAGATAATAGTATCCCCAGTGGATCACGGTTGACGCGACAATGAACGGCACGGTTTCAATAGGCGGCAATGGCACGGCGGCGACCACCAATAGCCCCGGAACAACATGCCCAAGAGAAATTAGACCTAGGACTACGGCTTTGTCAGCTGCGCCTTTTACCAGAGCATTCCAAACTGCATGCAAAAGCGCTGCGGCCAAGACAACAAGGCCAACCCCAAGCGTCACGCCACGGACCGGATTGCCGTCACGACAATATCTAGGGCAGCGTCCAGCTCAGTGCGCGAAATGGTCAGTGGTGGCGAAAGTGTCAGCACACATCCCTGCGATATCTTAAAGCTCAGACCCGCATCCAAACATGCATAATAAATCTTTTCAGCGAGCGCATTTCCCGCTGTTTTGTCCTTACGATCCTGAACAATCTCAACGCCAAACATCAATCCACGTCCGCGGATATCACCGACGATTGGGACGGAACCAAGACGATCCTGAAGCTGCGCCATCGCATATGCACCAAGCTCTGCAGACCGATCGACCAATCCTTCTTCTTCAATGATCTGAATCGTGGTCAAAGCGGCACGGGACGTCACTGGATTTTTTTCGTGGGTATAATGCCCAATCGCAAAGTCGCCACACACATCCAGTTCTTTGCGCGCAATACAGGCCGCAATTGGCAGAACACCACCACCCAAGGCTTTGCCCATCGTCACGATGTCGGGGATAACATCGTCATGTTCGAACGCAAACATCTTGCCAGTTTTCCCAAGACCCGTGGGAATTTCGTCCATGATCAACAAGGCGCCGTGACGGTTGCACGCTTCACGCACGGCCTTCCAAAACCCTGCTGGGGGTACGTAAGGGACGGCGCGCATAGGTTCCGCAATGACAGCCGCAACATCCCCTTCGCGTTCCAGCACGAACTCCACCATCTTGGCACAGGCCAGCCCACAAATATCAGGGCCCGCATGATTGTACGGGCACCGGTAACAGGCAAAGGGCGCCACGTGCTCGGTGCCTGGCAACAACGGGCCAGCGATGTGACTGCGGAATGTTGCCTCGCCGCCGACACTTGCGGCCCCAAGACCCGCGCCATGGAATGAATCCCAGAAACTGATGGTTTTGAAACGACCTGTCGCTGCGCGGGCGATTTTCAACGCGACTTCATTTGCGTCTGATCCACCCGTCGTGAATAATGTCTTACTCAAGTCACCCGGAGCGATTTCGGCTAGCTTTTCTGCAAGTTCAACCGCTGGTTCGTTGGTAAACCGGCGAGGTGCAAACGGCAGATCATCCAACTGAGCTTTGATCGCCTCAATCAGTTTGGGGTGCCCCCATCCAATATGATGTACAGAGTTGCCGTGAAAATCCATGAAACGACGGCCATCTGAATCTTCAATCCAAATACCTTCGGCCTTGGCAATTGTGCTAACACATGGACTCGATAGACTTTGATGCAGGAATGCCTTGGCATCCCGTTTCAACAGAGGTTCAGAATTCTGCCCAGCCGATTTTGCTTGCCACGACTTTCGCGCCTCGGACGTGTTAGATTCACCTTCGGTATGTACGACAGTTTGGTTCATGGTACCTCGGTCAAAAAAGTGAAGCCCGATATTCTGGGCTCCACAGTCAGGGAGAGTTCTTTAGAGAAGCGTTGCTCGTCAATTTGGCCAAGGAAGCGAATATGTCTTCACGTTGGTGAAGAACTTCATCGCTTCTGTGACGCCTTCTTTGACTGCGTTACCCGAGTCCTTGATGCCACCAAACGGAGAGGTTTCAATCCGGTATCCCGGCTGTTCCCAGATGTTACATGTGCCCACATCAAGACCATTGATATAGGCAATGGCGCGGTTCAAGTCGTTGGTGCACACACCAGAGCTCAGTCCGAAGTCGGTCGAATTTGAAATCGCCATGACGTCTTCGTCGTTGTCGGGAACACGCACGATCGGAATGATCGGCCCAAAGGTCTCTTCCATTACCAACTCGCTGTCATGAGGCACTTTGTCGACCACGATTGGTGGCAAAAGCGCGCCTCTTCGTTCCGGATGATACAGAACCTCTGCGCCTTCCTTGGCCGCCTGAAAGACACGATTTTCAAACAGCTCTGCCGCCTGTGCGTGGATCACGCACCCCAGTTCGGTTTCAGGGTCCTGAGGATCACCAAATTTGATCTTCTTGGCCTTTTCCAGCACCAATGGCACAAACTTGTCCGCGACGCTCTCCTGCACAAGAATACGTTTGATCGCTGTACACCGTTGACCCGAGTTCCCAGTGGCTCCTGCCACCGCAATCGTCGCTGCTTTCTCCAGATCGGCATCAGACAGATCGTTACATACAATCAACGGATCATTACCGCCCAGTTCCAGCGCCTGACGCTTGTAACCTGCAGTCTCTGCAATCAGTTTGCCAACGGGTACGCCACCAGTAAAGGTGATGATATCGATATGTTCGTTCACCATCATTTCCTTGCCGATGTCTTGCGGCAACCCGGTTACGATTTGGAACATTTCTGGCGGCAGGCCCGCGTCATAGAGGATGTCAGCGAGAGCAATCGCCGTGAGTGGTGTCAGTTCGGTCGGCTTGCACACCATACAGTTGTTGGTGGCAATCGACGGTGCAATCTTGTGGCTGACCATGTTCAAAGGGTGATTGAACGGGGTGATCGCCGAGATCGCTTTTACAGGCTCGCGCTTGGTAAAAATCTTACGCTCTTTGCCGTTGTGCGTCAGATCACACGAAAAAATCTCGCCGTCATCATTCAACGCCTGTGCGGCAGCAAATTGATAGACATCTTGGGCACGTTTGGTTTCATAGATGGCGTGCTGATGGCAAATACCAAGTTCAAGCGTCAGCCATTTTGCGAGGTACTCGCGACGCTCACCAATCAATTCGCCCGCGCGCTGCAAAATTTGGCTGCGCTCGTACCGGCTGAGTTTGGGCTTGTAGTTTGCGGCGATCTCAAACGCCTTTCTGGCGTGCTCGGCAGTGCCCGCAGGGACCGTGCCAATCACTTCTTCGGTGTAAGGGTATTTCACCTCGATGACGTCGTCGGTGAAGACGATCTCTCCACCGATACGCATCCCCTCATTGCGGATTTCTGTTTTTGTCATTGAACCCTCCGGATCAAAGCGCAGCTGCTGCTGTCGCGTAGAAGAAGGCGTCAAAGTTGCGCAGAACGGGACGCTCAGGCAGGGGCAAGACGCGGTTACAGATAAACGGGACTTCCTGTTCGGTCAGACCGCCGTGACTGCGCAGCGGTTCATTCAAAGCAGCCAGATCATGACGGTGCTCGGATGTGCCGATACAGATATTTTCACCCGATACCAAAACAACGTCCCCGATACGGTCTGCTGGCAGTTCGAAACGGGCGACTGCTTCGGCGTTGGTCAGCACATCAGTAATGCCGTTGGTGGCACGCAGCTTGGCCATGATGTCTTCGTGGTCGCAATCTTCGGGCAAATATGCCGTCGCAAAGGATCCCAAGGCACCGTGGTGCACAACATAGGGGTCAGTGATCGGCAGGATCAAACGTGCAGCTGCTTCACCCAGCCATTCGTCCAGCAGGTCCTGAACATACACAACAGAAGGCGATCCATCGGCATGGTGCTTGGGTTTCATCCCGTGGTCAGCCGTCACAACAATCGCGGCACCCATTGCATCCAATTCGGTCAGGTACTTGTCGAACATTTCATAGAACGCTTTGGCTTCGGCCTGATCAGGCGAATACTTGTGCTGAACGTAATCCGTGGTGGTCAGATACATCACGTCTGGCGCCCATTCTTTCAGAAGCTTGACACCCGCCGCGAAAACAAATTCTGAAAGCTCGGCCGAGTAGACCTCGGGTTGCGCCATGCCAAGCCATTTGCTGGCTTCGGCCTGACCGTGCTCTTCCTGTGTGGATGTATCGGATTTCTCAGCCGAGAAACACTTGGCGCGGTCTTGGTCAAATTCCAGACCAGCACCGAGCAGAGCCCGCAGCTTGTCCTTGGCAGTGACAACAGCAACCCGCGCGCCAGCTTTATAGAACTCACCAAACAGAGTTGGGGCACGCAAGAAACGCACGTCGTTCATCATGACTTCTTCGCCAGTTTCACGCTCGTACAGGTAGTTCCCACAAATGCCGTGTACGACCGGAGGACGCCCCGTCGCGATCGACAGATTGTTTGGGTTGGTGAAGGACGGCACAACCGAGTGTGCATACCGGTCGGTCCCAGTTTCGCGCATACGTTTGAGGGTTGGCATCAAGCCATCAGCAATGGCTTTGTCCAAGTATTCTGGTTCGCAACCGTCAAGGCAGATCGCAATCGCGCAAACCTTAGGGGCCGGATAGGCGCGTCCATTGGCGACAACAGGAGTTTGAATGGTCATCGGGGAATTTCCTTATTATTCTTAAGCGGCCAGCTTGGCGCGTTCTTCAAGTGCGATTGCAGGAGGAGCGGCATTGGCAACACCCATCTCTTCCAGTGTTTCTTTGGCCGCAGCAACAACCTGCAGCATGACATGCTCATCCATCTGGCCAATACAGCCAACGCGGAAACTGTCCACAACTGTCAATTTTCCAGGGTAAATGATGAACCCTTTGTTCTTCATCTTCTCGTAAAAATCATCAAAGACGAAATGCTCGTCAGATGGGCAGAAAAAGGTCACGATGATTGGCGACAACCAACGGTCCTTGAGCAACGTTTCAAAGCCAAGTTCGCGCATACCGGCAACCATGACATCCCGGTTTCGGGTATAGCGTCCACCACGTCCGGCAACGCCGCCCTCGTCCATGTGCGCGCGCAGCGCCACGAGGAAAGCCGCAACCACGTGGGTCGGTGGCGTAAATCGCCATTGGCCGGTTTTGTTCATGTGCGCCCACTGCGCATGCACATCAAGGCTCAGTGAGTGGCTGTTGCCTTTTGCGGCTTCCAGCTCAGCTTTGCGCGCGATGATAAAACCAAATCCCGGCACGCCTTCGATGCATTTGTTCGCTGATGACACCATCGCCTCATAGCGAATGTCAGCGCATTTCAGCTCGATCGCGCCAAACGCTGACATCGAGTCGATCAAAAGTTTGCGCCCAGCGGCATACACGACCTCAGAGATTTCTTCGACGGGGTTCAAGATACCCGAAGAGGTCTCGCAGTGGATCGCAACCACGTGGGTGATCGCAGGATCGTCAGCCAAAATTTGGGCAACCTCGTCTCCGCGTGGCGGCAGATAATCCCCTTTGTTGAGCACAACATTTGCGCGACCAAGGTAATCCAGCGTTTGCGCAGAGCGCATGCCATAGGCGCCATTCGCCAAAACCAGCGCCTTGCCATCACGTGGAATAAACGAGGCAAGCATGGCTTCTACAGAAAAAGATCCGCTGCCCTGCATCGGCACACAATCAAAGTCGTCTTTGCCGTCACCCAGCAAATCCAAAAGGCGCGTACGTATTTCCAGAGTCATGCCGCGAAAGTCGTCATCCCAGCTGCCCCAATCGCGCAACATCGCCTCTTTTACAGCGTAAGAGGTGGTTAATGGGCCGGGGGTCAACAGGTAAGGTTCACCTAATCTCGGCGGTTCAAGTTTGGCATTAGGAGTGGGCATTCACTGTCTCCGGAAAGTGGCGTTCGAGTTCACCATTGCAGAAAAATCTCCCATATGTGAAATTGCAATTAGCAATCGATATATAGGCTCTGCTTATGCATGAATTTGGAGAGGTCAGATGCGACACAGTCAACTAAGGGCGTTCCACTATGTCGCCCATCTTGGGGGGTTTTCACGCGCCGCAGAATTTTTGCTGTTAACGCAACCCGCCATTTCTGAGCAGGTCCGGAAACTAGAGCAAGATCACGACATCCTGTTGTTTCACCGAGAGCGAAAGCGCGTGCGCCTCACATCTGAGGGGGAACAGCTATTTCAATTTACCAAACAGTATTTTGAGCTCGAACAGCAAATGGATGAATACCTCTCGTCGAAAAGCTCGGTTGTCGACGGCGAGCTGCGGATCATTGCAGACTCGGCGCACCACATCACATTTGTTTTGGGCAAATTTCGACAAAGATACCCGAATATCTCTGTTGTACTGCGCACCGGAAATACGGAAGAGATTTTGGGGGATCTACGCGCCTATAACGCTGAAATCGGGATCGTCGGCAGCCTGTCACCAGGCAAAGACATGGAAGCCTTGAATCTTGGCTCAACGGCAATCACCGCGTTCGCCTCAAGAGATGTGTTACTTGCCTCAAAAAAATCACTTACGATCGAAGAGCTCTCCAATTACCCGCTTGTGTTTCGCGAGAGCGGCTCAAAGACCCGTCAAAAGCTTGAAGACGAGGCGAAGAAACAAGGCATCACCCTTATGCCGGCGATTATCGCCGAGGGTCGCGAGGCCGTCAGAGAGGTTGTCGCGTCTGGTGCCGGTATTGGATTTGTGTCTCTGGCAGAGTTTGTGCGCGATGATCGATTTACGCCCATCAAACTTCAAGATGCCAATATCCAAATGAGCGAAACCATGGTGCATCTCACTCAGCGTCGAGATGTCAGAGTGATCCGTGCCTTCATGGACTTTGCCCGTAAAACGCTGGCGGAAAAAGAAAACCCCGCCGCGAGCTAACGCGACGGGGCAGAGTGTCTAAGCTGTCATCAAGACCCCTAGCGTTTCCGCCACGCTTGGGTTTTTGCGAGTAGCCCTTTTGAAGCAATCAAGTGGATGATCCGCGCCGCAGCATTTGTGTAGAAGATCATCATCCCCATTGCGGCTGCGGGTGCGATATCGCCTGCATCATCCATGTTCAGCACGGCAATCGACGCCAGTGATGTTTTTGGAGAATACAGGAACACCACCGCAGACACCGTTGTCATGGCGTTGACGAACAAGTAGATCGAGATATCCAGCACTGAGGGCATACAGACAGGCACCGTGACCCGACTGAAGAGCTTCATCGTGGGCTGCTTCAAAGATGCAGATACTGATTCAAACTCTCTGTCCATCTGCTTGAGCGCTGTCACAGCTGTCAAATGCGAGACCGTGTAGAAGTGCGTAACAGAGCAGATCACAAGGATCGCCATTGTGCCGTAAATTCCACTCATGGGGTTGGACGGGTTGTTAAAGAAGAAGATGTAAGCCAGCCCCAGAACCATGCCCGGAATTGCCATTGGCAGCATCGCAAGCATTTGGAACGCTGCGCGACCGACCAAAAATCCGTTGGATTTTTCGACCAAATAGGCCCCGAAGAACACGATTGATGTACCGACGACGGCAGTCAAAAGGCCGAGTTTGATCGAGTTAAAGTAGGACCCCCAACCGCCGCCGTCCATTTTATCAAACTGATAGTTGTTCAGGCTCAGGCTAAGATCATACGGCCAGAATTTGATCAGGGCGGCGAATTGACAGACGGCCAGCATCCCAATGATAAACAAGCCGATGATGCTGCAGTACACAAAGAACAGACTATCAGTCTTGCTATTCGGCTTAGGTTCAAAAGGTACCGACCGGGCCGTCAGAGACGAAACCTGTTTTGATTGCACCATGCGATCAATCCCAAAGGCAAAGAACGCCGGGATAATCAGGATCACGGACACAACGGCCCCCATCTCAAAGTTCTGCTGTCCAATCACCTGTTTATAGATATCGACCGCCAGAACGTTGAACTGGCCGCCAATCACCTTGGGTAAACCAAAGTCGGTAATCACCAAGTTGAAGACAACAAAGGCCGCAGAGATCAAACCATAGCGTGCACCAGGAATGGTGACTGTCCAGAAAGTGCGCCACGGAGACGCGCGCAAACTTGTCGCCGCCTCGTAAAGACGCCCATCAGAGATGGCCAAAGCGGTCGAAATGATGAGGAAGGCGTGTGGAAAGGTGAAGAACACCGAGCCGATCACAATCCCGATCGGCCCATAGATGCTGGCACCAAACAACAGCTCCTTGAGCATCCCTTGGTTGCCGAACAGATAGACCAGCGCAATGCCAGGCAAAAGCGACGGCACAAGGATTGGGGCCATGGCAACCAACCGGAACAGCCCTTTGAATCTCATGCAACTCCGGTTCAGCGCATAGGCGAACCAAAATGCCAGAGACACGGTCACAACCGTACTCAGCAGAGAAATCCAAAGCGAATTCTTGATAGAGTTAAACAACGCCGGTGTCGAAAAGTAATTGACGAAGTTATCAATGCCTCTGGCTTTTACCGGGCGCAACTGAACGCGTCGGAAGGTATTTGAGTCAACCTCAAGCCATTCGGTGCTGTCGTGAAGCGTCGACCCGACAAGAAAGCGCCCACCCTCAGCCGTATTGCGAAGCTGGTACATGACCGAGCTGCGAAAGCTGAAATCAGGAAAGAATTTTGAGACCGGCAAACGTCCGTCCGCGCCCGTGCTCAGGTCGGTATGGTCATATACGCCCGTAGTATTGTTAAGCTCGGTTCCGGTGAAAATGGTCCCATCATAGATGCCATCTTCATCGCTAACCTGGAATTCGTATTGTGACAGTTGAACCTGATAGGTCGAGAACGACTTGGACAACATCGTGTAGAGCGGCAACGCGAGCGTCACAATCAGGTACAAGGCGATCACAGCCATGCCGCCACGCATAACCAGGTCATCCCGGCTAAGCTTGCCTTTTACATTTGGTCCGGCTGGCAGTTGAGACAATTCTGTAGATGAAACTGACATCACCCCACCTCCGGGCGTTCAAAGGCCATCAGGCGATCAGCAGGGAGTTCAATGACCATATTGTTGCCAGCGCCAAGTCCAAGACGGCGCACCGCGTTGATCGAAAAATCGGCAATCAACTCGGATTGACCAAACCGTTCATTTTGCAAGCGACACCGCCAAAATGATCCCAAGAACTCCATCTCGTGCAGCAGAACATCAATACAGTTCTGGTTTTGCGCACTTGGTTGATAGCCGTCTTCGTGTGGAATTACATCCTCGGGGCGGATCGCAGCCACAACAAGGTCTCCGTCGGTGAAAGTATGATCGTGACAGGCGAATGTTTTCTCACCCACACTCAGTCGACCACCTTCAATCACTGTGGACTGGATTTGGTTCATTTCACCGATGAAGTCGGCAACAAACAGGTTCACAGGTTCCCGATAAATCTCGGTAGGAGATCCGACCTGTTCAATCACACCATGGTTCATCACCACAATACGGTCAGCCATCGCCAAAGCTTCTTCCTGATCGTGGGTCACCATGACCGTGGTAACGCCCAATTTACGTTGCAGTTCATGGATTTCATGACGCAAGTGCACACGTACTTTGGCATCAAGGGCCGAAAGCGGTTCATCCAGCAGCAGCAGACCCGGATTGGTGGCGATTGCACGCGCCAGCGCAATGCGTTGTTGCTGACCACCCGAGAGCTGCGCTGGGTATTTTTTGCCCTGATCTGGCAAGCCAACAAGGTCTAGCAATTCTTGGACACGTACTGCGATTTCAGACTTGCTCCGGCCAGCATTCTCAAGTCCAAAGGCGATATTTTTTTCAATCGTCAGATTTGGAAACAGTGCATAGGACTGAAAAACAATCCCAAAGTCACGCTCGGACGGTGGCAAGCTCGAAACGTCTTTGCCATCTTGCATGATCGTCCCTTTGGTCTGAAGATCAAGACCGGCAATGGCGCGCAGCAATGTCGTCTTGCCGCAACCTGATGGGCCGAGAAAGCAAATGAATTCGCTTTCTTTGATATCAAGAGAAATATCTTTGAGGGCCAAAAAGTCACCAAAAGCTTTCCATAGGTTCTCGATACTGAGGTAAAGTTCGCCTGAGGCGGTAGGTTGCATCACTGGATTGGTCCTTACTTTATCGTTTGGCGCGCACGCCAGATGCTCCGGGATTTGCCGGAAACTTTTCGCGGGAAGTGGTGGGGAGGTCATGCGAATTGCGAGGAGCAATAGCTGCTCCTCGCATCGGAGTATTACTTAGGATCTGACTTTCCATCGTAACGGCTCTGCCATTCTTTAAGAATTGCTGCGCGGTTGTTCGCAGCGAATTCGAAATCGTTGTCGATCATCGCTTCAAGCAAGCCTTCCGGGAAATGCTCAACAGGCTTGGCAACACCGGGATAGGCTACAACAGCATACCCTGTGTTGTACATTTCACTCGCACCCTTGGTAACCGTGAAATCGACCAGTTTTTGAGCGGCTTCCAGATTTGCAGTACCCGCCACAATCGCGGTGGCTTCCATATCCCAGCCGACGCCTTCTGTCGGTACGATAATTTCAAGAGGTGCCCCAGCAGCTTTGGATTTTGCGCCGCGGAATGCAAAGGAAATACCGATCGGAATTTCGCCAGCCGCAGCCAGTTTACATGGCTTTGACCCCGAGTGGGTGTAGCGCGCAATGTTGCCGTGAAGCGCATCCATATACGCCCAACCACCTTCTTCACCAAAGATCTGCAACCAGCTCGAAACGTCAAGGAAACCAGTGCCCGATGAATTTGGGTTCGGCATGATCACGTGGCCAGCATATTGAGGATCAGTAAGGTCTTGCCATGATTTAGGCGGCGTCAGGCCAGCCTTTTCTGCTTCGACCGTGTTGTAGCACACCGAAGCAACCCACGCGTCCATACCAACCCATGCAGGAGGAGTATCTTTATCGACAAACTTTTGATCTAGCTCGCCAACACCCTCAGGAGCGTAAGCCTCAAGCATGCCTTCCGACTTTAGCAACAGAAGCGACGTCGCAGCCAAACCCCAGACCACGTCAGCTTGTGGGTTGTCGCGTTCGGCCAGCAGTTTCGCTGTAATAATCCCGGTCGAGTCACGGACCCAATTGATCTTGATATCCGGATTGCTTTCATTGAACGTCGCCGCATAGCGCGCCAAATCTTCGGCCTCGACAGCCGTATAGACAGTAAGTTCAGTTTCGGCCATCGCCGAGGTCGCCATGAGCGCCCCCGCCAAAACCGAAGTTATCCCTCTAGTTTTATACATCTAGTTTTCTCCTCTGTTGGTTATCGCCGTTATTGGCAGCGTGAGTTCGCACCTTTGAATAGGCGTCTTTGACAAGGGTATCTTTCGCACTTTGGTTCAACAAGAAAAATCGATAATTCCTACAACTACATAAATTGAACTTATAGTACGAATTCTTGCGGATTTCCTGCGCACCTATTGTTTTGTCCAACGTAATAGAAATTTTCCCTCTGTGCGCGTTGACGCCGTTCTTGGACCGGCGTGACCTGAAATGTTTTTTTGTATCTATATGAAAGGGTTGCATAGGATCCAAAACCGGTTGCCAGCGCGATCTCTTGGAGGGAGATATTCGTCGCATGCACCATCATCTTGGCTTGCTCCATCCGCTCGTAGATATAGTACGCTTTAGGAGACAACCCTGTCGCACTCCTAAAGTGTCTTTCGAGCTGCCGCAAAGAAACGCCTATTTTCTTAGCAACATCGCTAAGTGGAAGCGGCTCCTCCATGTGCGTTCGGAAATAGTGAATCGCTTTATCAACCGCCTCATTGCCAGTGTCACCGCTCTCCAGTCCGTCAGGTTTGAGGGTGCAACCGCAAGAAAGTGTTGGCCGATAGGTCAAAAAATTCCGATTTAGCTCATTCAATTTTGATTGTGACAACTGGCGCGCCACCATTCCAGACAACAGGCTTAGAAACGAAAAACCAGCGCTTGCAGTCCATATTCGACCCGCTTTGAAACTGTCTTCTCGGGTTGATTGAACGTCTGGAAATTGTTCTTGGAATGCCAGCGCCAAATCCGCAGACACGCTCGCGGTCAGACCATTCAGCACCTTGGTTTCCGCCAGAGCAAACACCGCCCGATCAACGGCTATCACAATCGCCCCCACCCTTAGGTGCCCCCTCACTGTCCGCGCCCGCAAGCGCTTATGCTCACTGGTTGATTGGAGACCACCAAGCAGAACGAGAACGTGAAAGTCGGCACCATCGCGCCCGATGGGGTTCGTCGACACTCCCATCCCACAGGACGTCGTGATGTCCCCACCGTGAATTGACAATAGAACAACCGAGTATTCTTCATCGCCGGACAATTGCCCCGCCAACTTTAAATACTCTAAGCCAAGCGCGAGTTGATCCAAAGGCATTCCGTCTGCGCACAAAAAGCCCACCGTGGTGGTGTTTTGTGCCGTCGCATTTTTAACTGGCGTAACAAGCATGAGACGGCACCCTTTTCTCGTGTTGGCTAACCTTTTTCAGCCATTTGCTTTTGGCCGCTCACTTTTCGGATCATAGGGTGACCGCAGATGGGCCTTGGCCGCAAACCTGATACCCGCCAGATCAATTTCAAAGGTGTGTGACCTTATGAAATCCGCTGTGACCTTTTCTGTCGCATCCAACTGGCAAAGCGCAACTGAGGCTCCCAGTGTATGGCCATAGGCGGCAGACCGGACCTCACCGATCTCTTCACCATCGCAGAGCACCGCCTCGCCGCCCCAAAGTTGCGGGGCACTGTCTTCCAGAACCAGTTGAATAATGCGGGTTTTCATGTGATCCGGATCGGCTTTCGCCGCAAGCAGCGCATCCTTTCCGATAAACCCACCTGGCTTGTCGAAATCGACCGCAAAACTTAGGCCCGCCTGAAGGGGTGAAATATCCGGCGTCAGCTCGCGGCTCCAAGCCCGGAACCCTTTTTCCAGACGAAGACCCTCTAGCGCATAATAGCCTGCATCCCGAATACCGAATTCCGCACCAGCGGCCATCAAGTCGTCATAGACTCCCGCTGTGAACTCGACGGGCACAAGCAATTCCCACCCAAGTTCCCCGACATAGGTCATCCGGTTGGCAATCACAGTCGCATACCCAAGATCGATTTCCTGAGATGTGGCAAACGGGAAGGCCTCATTCGACAAGTCAGCTTTGGTCAACGTCTTGAGCACGTCACGCGACCGCGGTCCCATCACCGCAAGAACAGACCACGCGGCGGTCACATCGGTCAGAAACACATGGGCGTTTTCATCAAAGTTTTTCCGGATCCAATCGGCATCATGCACGGCCTGTGCAGATCCGGTGATCAACATGAACTCCTGTGCTTTCAGACGCAAAACGGTAAGGTCACTCTCGTACCCCCCGCGTTCATTCAGCACCCCCGTATACACCGTGTCACCGATTTCAACGTCAACATTCGCGGCGCAAATCTGGTTCAACTGTTCACAGGCGTCGCGCCCCTGAACCAGAAGCTTGGCAAACGAGCTCTGATCAAAGACCGCAACGTCTTCACGTGTCGCCTTGTGCTCTTGCGCAACATTGTCGTGCCAATTCTGACGTCCAAAGCTGTATTCAATAACAGGGTCCTGACCTTCAGCTGCGAAGAAATTCGCGCGCTCCCAGCCCATTTTTGATCCAAAGACGGCGTTCTTGGCCTTGAGACGATCAAACAACGCTGACCGGCGAAACGGGCGTGCGGTATCCAGCTCGCGGTTGGGCCAAGGCATCGCATAGTGCAACCCAAGCGTTTCTTTGACCCGATCATGCAGCCAAGTTGGATTGTTGTTGAAATTTGCAAACCGTCGAATATCGACCGCAAACAAATCCGAAGTAGGCCCACCCTCGACGATCCATTCTGCCAAGGCGCGCCCTGCCCCGCCAGCGCTGGCAATCCCCATCGAATTAAAGCCCGCACCGACGAAAAAGTTCTTAAGCTCCGGTGCCTCGCCCAACAGATAGTTGTTATCGGGCGTAAAGCTCTCTGGGCCATTATAAAATTTGCGTACACCGGTATCCGCCATCTGTGGGACACGGATCAGCGCATTTTCCAGCAAGATTTCGAATTGATCCCAATCGTCCGGCAAGAGTTGGAAA
The DNA here is from genome assembly GCF_005518135.1 of Shimia litoralis. GTDB lineage: Bacteria > Pseudomonadota > Alphaproteobacteria > Rhodobacterales > Rhodobacteraceae > Shimia_E > Shimia_E litoralis. The sequence continues at coordinate 21,707 of NZ_SULI01000012.1, forward strand.
AAGAACTTGTCCGGGATGCCATCCATCGCCCACGGCTTGGCTTCTGGTTCAAAGCCCCCCATCACAAGACCGCCCGTCTCTTCTTTGAAATAGATATATCCGTCGGGATCGCGCAGCACTGGAAGGTCAGGGTTCACACCTTCGATCCGCTCGGTCACGATATACATGTGCTCGGCCGAATGAAGCGGCACATTCACCCCACACATCTGACCCAGTTTACGTGCCCACTGGCCCCCGCAATTGACAACGACATCAGCTTCGATTGTGCCATGATCCGTTACAACCCCCGTGACCGCGCCATCCTTGGTCAAAATATCGGTGACGGTCACGCCCTCGATGATCTTTGCACCATTCATACGTGCACCCTTGGCAAGCGACTGCGTCAGATCAGTGGGGTTCGCTTTGCCATCTCCAGGCATCCATAGCCCACCCTTGACATCATCGACCTGCATCACCGGCCATTTATCTTGAGCCTCGGAAGCCGTGATAACATCAACATCCACACCTTGCGCACGCGCTGCGGCGGCTGTGCGCAACAGCATCGTCATACGGTCATCACTTCGGGCGACGGTGACCGATCCGCATTCATTCCACCCAGTCGCAAGACCTGTCTCGGCCTCGAGCTGTGCATAAAGCTCAGTCGAATACCGGATCAAATTCGTCATCGCTGGTTGACTGCGAAGTTGCCCCACAAGACCCGCAGCATGCCACGTTGTCCCACAGCTCAACTGCCCCTGCTCCAGCAGTACGACATCGGTGTGACCCATCTTAGCCAAGTGATATGCAACGGAACACCCGACGATGCCCCCACCAATGATGACGTACTGCGCTCTGTCCGGGAAATTCTTACTCGCCATGTCCAAGCTCCATGCAAAGGAATCAATCTGTTCGACTCACCCTACTGCAACTTGGCAAAATTTGGCAATATTTTTCTTTATTGGCAGTTATGCAATTTCGAATGCAACTGCCTTTTCTAGTAATGCAGCCATCACCTCGGCGGGTGGTTCCGTATCCAGCACCGCGGTTGTGCTTGCAGGGAACCGCCGCATAACCACCTGACCAACGACCGAAAATTTACTGCTGTCAGCCAACACAAAGCCGTGCTCTGCATGCTCTAACATCAGATGTCGCAAGTCCGCCGCATCGCGGGAGAAGTCAGTAAAAAGTGCCTTTCCACTGAGTCCACCGGCACCAATCACGGCAAATTCCGCTCGAAACCGCGACAGGTTCTCAATCGCCGCTGATCCGAATGTGGCGTTCTCCTTTACGTCCAACCGGCCGCCCAATATGGTCAACTCCCTTGTAACCGGCCCCAAAAGCTCTGCGATTGTTAAGTCATTTGTGCAAACAGAAAGATCTGTACGAAATTCTCGTAACAGACGTGCAAAGGCAAGCGTCGTTGACCCATTGTCGATAATGACAGACGCACCATTTGGAATTTTATCCAGAACATGCTGCGCTATTCGCGCCTTCCCTTTTGGGTTTGTCGCGGCACGCATTTCAACCGCGGGCTCCTCGGTTCGAATCTGGGTCGCCCCGCCACGCACTTTGTTCAGCTTGTTCTCGCCAGCCAACTGCTCGATGTCTTTGCGAATTGTTTCACGGGACGCGCCTAACTTCTCAGTGAGCGCACGAATAGAAATAGCAGGCTGTTGTGCGACTTCTTTCAGAATAATTGCGTGACGCTCCGCTGGTAGCATTGGCATTTCTCCACTCAGACAATATTTTGCAAAACTTTGCCAAATCCGAGGGGGATTGTCCATTCAATTGGTCGAGGTCCGGGCCACCACGATACGTGCCACCCATAATAGCGACAGATATACGGGGCCCGAGAGACCCAATCGCGAGTGAGGGTATCGCCGTGGCCGCGCAATAGACCGTTGTAATACGTTCCACCCTTTATGAGTTTGCTTCTTTTAGCTCCAAGCTTTCGATGAGACGGGTCTCGAGAAGCTGCCCATTGCGATAGAGTATTGGGTAGGCAATCGCTGAAATGTGACTATTGATATCTCTCAACGCCCGTAGGGTTTCCAAATGTACATCACTGGTCTCAAAGCTCTCGACTCTGCCACCCTGCAATCGCGCCAAATGGCGCTTGCGGCTCTTACGCTCTGCCCGCTTAAACTCTGCTTTTTCCACGACCAGCAGACGCGCGCTCTCGAGATCATCCGAGATCAGAACATTACTCGCAAGCTGAAGATTTGCGCGCACGCCATCATACATTTTTAACAGTTCACTCCACCCTTCATCAGAAAACCGCATATGCCCGTCGCGCTTTTCTTTTGCGACGGATGCAATTTTCTTCGAGATCACATCCCCGGCGGTTTCCAGTCGAATGGCATAATCCATCAGACCGCGAACTGCTTTGATATCCTGCTTGCGATAGGCATCCTGCGGCATGCTGGCCACATAGGACCGGACCCCGGAAAGCGCTGAATTCACCACTTCGTCCTGATCCACAGCGGACTGAAACAACTCTTCATCTCCCTGCTCGTACATATCCGGCACCAAACGGAACATCACTTCGACCATATCAATCATGCGCAGCAACTCCCTCTTGAGGCTCGAAATCGCCTGGGTTGGGGACTCCAGAACTGCCGTATCGAGAGCACTGGCGGTTTGGAAGTTTTGCGCATCAGCTTGCGCCGCCGTCAAAGTCGGAAACAACAGTGTGAAAGGAGCCTCCAGCCCCCGACAAAACGGCAGCATCAACACCAGCAGCGAAAGATTAAACCCGATATGCGCATAGATCAGAGATTGGCCAGCTTCAGTGAATAACAGCACGGAGGGATCAAACGCCAGATTGATAACCATCAACACTAAAACCGCCCAGGTCCCACGTAAAATCAGGTTCGCAATCGGGATACGCCGCGCGTCCGTGTTCATGCCGCGTGTCAACCAAATCGGGATAAGCGCACTGCCCATGTTCGCCCCAAGCATCAACGACAAGGCCGCAGCAAACGGAATGGCATCAATCTGAACGAGGGTGACACACATCAATATGGCCGCAACGCTTGAATGCATCACGAACGCCAACGCAACACCGACCAAAAAGGCTGTGAGAAAATCACGCGCCAAATAGTCAGCCACCGCTGGCAAAAACGCGCTGTCGCGGATCGGTGCGACCGCTTCTCTCAGGAACTGCAGCGAAATAAGAATAAAGGCGATTCCCATAAGAATACGCCCCAGCTGACGGCCTTTTTTGTTTTCGACTTTGACAAAGAGCCAACCGCCAACTGCCAAAAGCAAGGGCACAAGCCAGTCCATCTTAAAGGACAAAATTTGAATAATGAGCGCCGATCCAAGATCGCCACCAAGCACAATTGCCAAACCCGTTGAAAACGCAAGATAGCCGCTTGCCGCGAAACCAGCGGTCAGCAGCGCTACGGCCGCAGAGCTCTGCAGGACGATCGCAAGCATCAAGCCAGACGAACTGGCGCTCAGCATGCTTTGGTTTTGGGTTAACATACGCTGAAATGATGCCCCGTAGCTGCGTTCAATTCCGGTACGCACCATACGAACAGCAAACAGCAACAGCATTGTTGCCCCCGCCAAACTTACCAAGAAGCTGATGATCGCCATCTTAGATTTCCAATTCGCTCAAGATTTGCGCATGCAGCTCTGGCGTTGCGGCCGACACAATGGCGGTTCCGCCAGAAGACAAGGTCAGCGGATTGCCTTGCCAATCAGTCACAACACCTCCGGCGGCTTCAACCACCGCCACAATCGGCAAATAGTCGTAGGGCTGAAGATCATAGTCGACAACCACGTCCACTTGCCCCATCGCCAATAGGGCATGGGGATAGCAATCATAAGAAAACCGGCGCGTGTGACCGACTTTCAAAATATTCGAAAGCACCTCAGGGCATTCTGCGATAAGCTTCTCGCCCTCATTTATGAAGACGATTGCGCTGTCTAGTGAGGTCTGGCTTGACGAAAATACCTGACGACCATTGAGTGTGGTTCCAACACGTCGGCGCCCCACAAGGGTTTCACCCAATGCAGGCATTCCAATTACACCCACTTCGGGGACGCCCTTGTGCAAGCGCGCAAGCAGAAAGCCGAACAACGGATGCCCCGACAAGAACGAGCGCGTTCCATCAATGGGGTCGATCGACCAAACATTGTCTGAAACCTTGTTAGATTGATCCAGTTGGCCAAATTCCTCGCCCACGATTCCGTCGTCTGGAAAATGCTTTTGCAAATAGGTCCTGACACACACCTCTACAGCCTTATCCGCCTGTGTAACCGGGCTTTCGTCGTCTTTGAGTTCGACCTCGAGAGGATTGCGAAAGTACCCCATTGCGGTCTCACCGGCCAGCGCTGCCAAGCGATTTACATGGGCAACAACAGCATCATTTACCTCAATCATTTTGACTTCTTTCCATGCGCGAGCTGAACTTTGACATCCCATTGCTTTAGGGTCGAAGACAGCTTCGGGGGTGGCTCTTGATCTACGAACAACGTTTCGACGATGCTGGGGGAAAACCCCCAATGCGGAGCCTTGGTTTCAAACTTGTGGTGCGTCATCGCCACTTTCGTTGTCTCGGCGCACTCACTGACAACAGCCGCAAGGCTGGCTTCCGCAGGGTTCAGATACAGAAAGCCGCTTTTTGAATTCAGGGCATCAGCACTTAAAACAGCGACGTCGAAGCAGAACCGACGCGCCTGACGCTCGCAAACGTGACCGAATGCGCCCAATTCATCGGCCTGCATCTCGCCCCCAAGAAGAAAGACACGGCACCCGCTCTGACCGACAAGAGACTGGGCCACGCGAATTGAATTTGTGGCAATCGTCAAATTACTTTTTTGCCGCAACTCTTCCGCAACAAATGCTGTGGTGCTTCCAACATCCAAAAATAGCGTCATACCATCAACAATGGACTGTGACAGCTCCCGAGCGACAAGGCGCTTTTGTTCAGAGTTCTCGGCGATTCTCCGAAAGTAACTTGGGTCACTTTGTGTTCCGACCAGATACGCTCCGCCATGGACCCGTGCGACGGCACCGGCTTTTGACAGCGACTTGATGGAACGCCGGATGGTTTCCTCTGACACACCAAGAATACCCGCCAATTGAGAGTTCTTAGCAAACCCTCCCAACCTGCGCACTGCATCAAGAAGCTCTACCTCTCGGTGAGAATGTGTGAGTTCATCCGTCATATTAAACACTGAAAGGCGGAGCCTTTCCTCATATTGCCACTATCATGTGGCTTTTTGACCGAATATTTCAAAAAATTCAAGATTTTTCCACACAACATCGCAAAATGAGGTGTCGTTGCCCAAGGTCTCGGGCATTTCAGGCACCACTCCGGCAGGAATATGCCCCACCGCAAAGCGCACATTCTCGGGTACGGCCTGCACGCGAGCATCCATACTTTGGTGCGCACAGCAGGGTCAGATCAAAACGCATGAATTAATGATCCAAGACCTTGGTGCTGACGTATTTAGGGTGAACAAATCAAAAGCAGAGTGGACATGGCGCATTTACCCGATACCAGCGATGCCTTTGAAGGCATGGTTGCGACGACTGATTTTGTACATCTTTGCAATCCCGCACACTATTCGACCCTGCCGGATGAATGGGTCTTGGGGGTCGCGGATGTTGTCAATTCCACAGCCGAGATCGCCGTCGGACGTTATAAAACGGTCAACATGGTGGGCGCTGCGGTCATCTCTGCCCAGATCAATGCCGCGCAACCTTTGCGCATTCCCTATGTGTTTGGCGGCGATGGCGCGGGATTTGTGGTGCGCCCCGAACACCGACACACAGCCGAGGCCGCCTTGCGCGCGGTGCGCAATTGGGCAGACCAAGAGTTTGGAATTAAACTGCGTATTGCGACAGTGACCGTCTCGCAAATCAGACATGCTGGTCATGACCTTCGTGTGGCACGGCTCAAGGCCAGCGATGGCGTGGATTATGCGATGTTCTCTGGCGGCGGTCTGGCATGGGCCGAGGCCGAAATGAAAGCCGGGCGATTTAAAATACCAGACGTGGACCCCATCACCCCACCAGATTTAACCGGATTGTCGTGCCGGTGGTCAAACATTGCGGCCCAAAATGGCATGGTTCTGTCCCTTGTGGTCAAACCATCCAAGACAACCTCTGAGGCGGATTTTGCCAAAGTGGCGCAAGATGTTCTTGCGGTGTCTGATCGTTTGAACAGGTCAGGCCACCCGGTACCACCGCAAGGGCCTGCGTTCCGGTTCCCCCCTGACGGGCTGACGCTCGAGGCGCATGTGTCGCGCAAAACCCGCCCGCTCTGGTGGCAAAGTGCCAAGCTGTTGTTTTCCAACGCGTTGATTTGGGGCCTGTTTATGTCCGGCATGCGGCTTGGCAATTTCGAACCCCGCCATTACCGCGAGATGACGGCCCGCAACGCCGATTATCGAAAATTTGACGATGGCCTCAAGATGACCATAGATTGTGATCTAGCGACCCGAGACGAAATTAAGGCTCTGCTGGCTCAGGCACGCGCAAAAGGGTTGGTGCACTATGGGTTGCACGAACAGGACGAGGCCATGATGACCTGTTTTGTGCCCGCCGCCACCGAAGACAGCCATGTGCATTTTGTTGACGGGGCTTCGGGGGGCTATGCCAGTGCTGCCGCCCAGATATAGCGGCCCGGCGCTTGAATTGGTTCGATTGCCTCCAGCAATTCAAATAGCTGCGCCTTACACTTTTCTAAGGCGTGTTCCCTTTCGTGCTTTGCAAAACGCAATGCTTTAGAAACACCGCTCCCCGACAACTTTGCTAACGAAGGATAGTCAGATTCATTTGTGGGATAGGGAACCCCGCACCACTCGCAAAATCCATGGCCGGTCGGACACCGCCCATTCGCATGACCAATATGCCATTTTCCAATCACGCCAGCCGCATCGCCCGCGTTCGCAAACATCTCTGCCATAGCGACGTCCCATTGCACCAGACCGTAGACACCTTTCGCTCAACGGGGCGACACCGTTTCCACTGCGAATAGCATACCGACCTGTCATGATATCCGAACGTCACAACACATCTGCAACAAAGCTCGAACGTATCGAGGTCGCGCAGATGATCAGGACGAAAAAATTTGATATGCAAGACAACGGATTTAGCCAGTTCGCTGCGCTTGCAGGATGACTGTATCTCGCGGTTGGGGTACCCTCGACCTCACTCCAATTCTGCGGCAGAGCCAGATATAGCGTTTCACTTTGCTTCTTTTTCAGCCTCTGGGTGTGAGGTTTCGAAATGACGCGGAAAGGTCGCTGCCAAATAGGCACGAATGCGGCTCTTGGCGGTTTGTCGCGAGAACTTTGCGGGATACATCAGGATATTTAGCCAGAACCCGTCGTAGAGACCTTCCAGCGTATCTGCGATGCATTCGGCCTCTACGCTGTGATACGCGCCATCCGAAATGATCTTTCGGATAAGATCGACGGAAATGTCCCAGCGCTCTGGATCGATCTCTTCCATGATGGCGCGATATCTGGCCCGACTTGCCGCTTCTCCGTAAAAGGCAAACCATACCGCGATCTTTTTCCGGTTGTTGATGCGTGCATGGTAATGCGCATCCACAATCGCCAAAAGCTTTGCCTGAGGGGTTAGATCCGCCCGTGCATAGCTCTTCTTCCACTGATCGCGGTGTTCTTCCGCAAGAAAGCGTAGCGTCTCTTCAAACAGTGTTTCTTTGTTCTTAAAGTGAAAATTCACCAAGCCCATCGACAGGCCTGCAAACCCGGTCACCGTTGTCATCGTGGTGCCCGACACCCCGTGCTTAGCGATACTTTCAATGGTCGCATCTATCAATTGTTGGCGTCGGACTTCTTTCGACGCGGTTCTCGATTTTTGCGAGGCTGCCGGCTTGCCGACCTTAGCATTTGTCATCCTGTCACCGAATTCAGTTATGTTTCGTTGCGGCCTTTTCCGAGGGCAGCTTGAGTTGAAAATGACGTCAACGGATTGGCGCATGCATCGTAGTTGAAGATCAATGCCCCCACGTACCCTTCGCACTCCGCTTTCAAAATAGGCAAATTCGCTCTTTTTGGTATTGAACACTTATTCAATGGATGGGCGGGCTTTTTTACTAAGTCAAGCCAAGGGTTGCTCAGTCCCGGTCTAAAGGGAGGCTCGGCACCTGTAACACCGCCGGTATGGGTGACCCTTCGGAAGTCTGGACACACATGCAGCCAACTCCTAAATCTGAATAGCCTTGCCACAGAGACAACCATGACCACAGAAAATTTTCCAAGCTCAGACCCGACGCACCGGCGCATGGACTTAATCGTACACATTTTCGGGCTTGTCATGATTTTGACGGCAGGTGGTGTGCTCGTCTACAAGACGGCGAATGCGTATGAAAACACCGTGGTTCTCGCGGTTGTGCTGTATGCAGTGTCGGCACTTCTGTCCAATGTGGCGTCGTGCTTTTATCATTTTATGCCTTGGCATGAACGGCGCACCCTGTTGAGACGCATCGATCACGCCGCCATATACCTGAGCATCACCGGCACATTTACCCCGTTCTTTGTGCTTGGTGGAACAACATGGACGTTCGCCCTGCTTTGGATTTGCTGGGGGCTGACCTTTGTGGCCATCTGGAACAAAGTCACCAGTGAAACCGTCAAGTCACGTTGGTCAACTGCATCATATCTTGGCTTGGGGGCGATTGGCCTAAGCGCCCTGCCCGACCTGACCAATCTACCTGTCGCAAGCCTTTGGTGCATCATCGGCGGCTCTGCCTGTTACGTCGTGGGAACCGCGTTCTATGTTCGCAAAACGATGCCCTTCCGATATGCAATTTGGCACACATGCGTCACAATCGGTGGGGCTGTGATGTTCGCGGGTGTGTGGATGGCAGTGTTCGCATAAGCAGCAGTCACCGCCCAAACACTCAGGTCAGCTGGTGACCGCTGCTACGAACAGCACATTCCGTAAAACCCGCGCTGCCAATTCCACATATTTTGCCAAGCGACGAGACATCTCGCCGATCACCCAATCGCCAAACCCGCTGTTTACTTAAGACCCGTGATGCCGCAAAGCTGTGGAGATTGTATCAAAAAAAATTGGAGAAATCGATGTCTTGGCTTCCAACGCTGCAAACCAACACCCCCGAGCAAGGGTATGAACTTGCGATCAAATTGTCGCGAATGGCGGTAAAGAAAACCCAACCTGACGACGAAACACGCAGCAGCTTACGGCATGACTATGCTAACAACGCTGACAGCCTGACAATGGCGTCCCACGTCGTCGCAACGAACTTTCAAACTGTGGCCCAAGCAAACAACTACTGGCGCGACTGAGACCGAAGCTACGGATTACAACTACCCACGAGACCGCCCCTCCAAGACAACCATCAGGGTGGAATTTATCCACCACTGATGCGGCAGTGGGACATGATCGAGCAGCTTCCCGCATGCTGTATCCACCTCCGCCGCAGACCCGCGATAAACCTGCCAAACCGGGTAATCACACTCCAAACATTGAGCTGGGCCTGAAACGGGTAGAAATGCAAAAGGCCGCTTTCAGAAGCATCTAAAAGCGGCCTTTTTCGTTATCTTGGCCAGAGATTAGATACCCGACTCGACGATCGCATTTGCCAGGATCGGAACCGTCGTTGCATTCAAGCCAGCAATGTTCAGACGGCTGTCAGACACCATATAGATCCCGTAATCGGCGCGAAGCTTTTCGACCAGATCAGGCGTTGTGCCCAATTGAGAAAACATTCCGCGATGTTGTGCAAGAAACCCGAAACGATCCGATCCCGACAGACGTTGCAATTCGCTTGCGAGTTGTTCGCGCAGGCCCAGCATCGACAATCGCGTATCTTCAAGCTCGCTGGCCCAATCCGCACGCAGAGCATCATCTGTCAAAATTGTTGTGACAACCCGCGCACCATGATCCGGCGGAAATGAAAAGTTCTGGCGGTTGAGGTGGTTCAAGTTTCCCTGTGTCACAGCGGTATTATCGGCTTTCTCAGAGATCGCCATAAACAGACCTGTACGCTCGCGATATACACCAAAGTTTTTAGAGCAGCTTGCCGCAATCAGACATTCAGGCACCGACGATGTAACCAGACGTGTGGCAGCCGCATCTTCTTCCAGACCATCTCCAAAGCCTTGATAGGCAATGTCGATCATCGGGATCAGACCTTTTTCGTTCAACAGATCAATAACGGTTTGCCATTGCGTCAAGTTCAAATTGGCACCAGTTGGGTTGTGGCAGCACCCATGCAACAGCACCACATCGCCTGCGCTTGCTTCTGACAGGTCCTCGAGCATGCCATCAAAGTCCACGCCGCGCGTCTCGCTGTCAAAGTACCGATACGTTGTGTTCTGAATGTTCAGATAGTTCAGAATGCTCACGTGGTTTGGCCATGTCGGGTTAGACACCCATACCTTTGCATTCGGGTTTGTGTTGCGGATCAACTCGAACGCCTGACGCACAGCACCAGTGCCGCCAGGAGTTGCAGCAGCCGCAATGCGGTCTCTGGACACGGCGTCGCTCAAGATCAGGCTGATCATCGCATCAGAATACGCGGGATCGCCAGCCAGACCGACATAAGCCTTACTTGTCTGCTCTTCGACCAAGCGACGCTCGGCTGCTTTTACAGCCCGCATAACAGGCGTCACGCCCTGTGCATTTTTATAAACGCCAACACCCAAATCAATTTTGGTAGGGCGCGGATCTTCGCGATACATCGCCATCAGGGCAAGGATTTTGTCTGCTGGTTGTGCTTTGAGGTTGCTAAGCATCATGCTTCTCCGGTTGCAACTGGGACAGTGGGGAATGCTCCCCATTCGGTCCATGATCCGTCATAAACAGCGTGGTCGGTCTTGCCGAAACGCTCCATGGCGAGACTTAGGATACAGGCCGTAACACCTGATCCACAGGATGTGATGGCAGGCTTGGAAAGATCCACGTTCGCGTCCTCAAAAACGGCTTTGAGGTCAGCAGGATCTTTCATCGTGCCGTCATCGTGAAACAAAGTCGCAAAGGGCACATTCTTAGAACCAGGAATATGCCCTGATCTTAAACCTTCGCGAGGTTCAGGCTCGTCGCCACGAAACCGTCCTGACGATCGTGCATCGATGATCTCGAAGTCTCCCAGTTTGGAGGCACTTGCCACTTGTGTCACATCTTTGACCATCTGATTTTGACGGCGCACCGTCATGTGCCGATCTCGGATCATCGGAGGCATGTCCTCGATGTCGCGGTTCTCGGCGCGCCACTTGGGCAGCCCGCCATCTAGCACCGCCACATCAGTCTGCCCCATCAAACGGAACATCCACCAGACACGCGCTGCGGACATCAGCCCGGCACCATCATAGATGACCACTTGGTGCCCATCACCAACGCCAAGAGCCCGCAATCGCGACATAAACTTCTCAACCGGAGGAACCATATGCGGCAAGTCAGAACGCAGATCGGAAATTTCGTCGATGTCAAAAAAACGTGCGCCGGGAATATGTGCGGCATCGTATTCTGCTTTGGGGTCCCGATTTTGCGCTGGCATGTACCAAGAACCGTCCAGAATACGCAAATCCGGATCTTTTAAATGCGCGGCAAGCCATTCAGTTGAGACAAGTGTCTTTGGATTATCCAGCATCGTAAGAACCCCCTTTTTGTCAGTCACCTGACTACTATTGGTGTGATTCAGAAGCAAGGGGCGCAAACAGACTTGCGGCCAATCCGTGTCCTAATCGCCGTGCCGCAACAGCCGTTGCTTTTGACGTCCCCAATCGCGCTTGGCATCACTGGCCCGCTTGTCATGAAGCTTCTTGCCTTTGGCGATCCCAATCTTGAGTTTGACCAAACCCTTGTGGTTGAAATACATCACCAATGGCACAAGGGTCATGCCCTTGCGTTGCGTATCACTCCAAAGATTAGACAACTCTTTGCGGCTGACCAACAACTTGCGTCGGCGCCTTTCTTCGTGGCTGAACATGGCGCGATTATAGGGTGATATATAGCTGTTCACCAACCAGAGCTCGCCATCTTCGACTGCGGCATAGCTTTCTGCGATATTTGCAGAGTTCTCGCGCAGAGACTTGACCTCTGATCCCTCAAGGAGAATCCCGCACTCGAGATCATCTTCGATTGCGTAGTCAAACCGTGCCCGCCGATTTTCGGCGATCACCTTATAGTTCGGATCGGATTTAGATTTATTAGCCATAGTCGGGCATGACTACATTGGCTTTGGTTTGGTGTCCATGGCCCGCATAGGCAAACCAACGTGGTCTCTCGACACATTTGCCGTCAGGTGACACACATGAAAGCAGCCGCAAGATATCTCTTGCGGCTGCTTGTCTGCTATGCGAGCCGAAACGGACTCGGCGCGATATTTCTCTGACGGATCAGCCCTTGCCCTTCCAAGGCACCAAGACACGTTCGGCCCAGCGCATCAGCATATCGATACCAAAGCCGATAATCCCAATCAGGATAATCCCCATGATGACGATATCCGTCAGCTGAAATTTGGACGCCACCATGATCATCATACCGGTGCCTTGCGACGCCGCCACAAGTTCGGCAGCAACAACCGTGCCCCAGCAGACGCCCATCGCGACCCGCGCGCCAGTAAAGATTTCCGGCAACGAATTGGGCACAATGACATAACGCATGATCTGGCGTTTGCTTGCCCCCAAAGAATACGCCGCATGAACCTTGGAAATACTGACGCCTGAAACCCCGGATCGGGCGGCGATCGCCATAATCCACAGCGCCGCAAGAAAGAGCAGGATGATTTTACCTGCCTCTCCGATCCCAGCCCAAATTATGACGAGGGGAATCAATGCCAGTGGCGGCACCGGACGCATGAACTCCACAATCGGATCAAACCAACCACGGAACCAATTACTCAGCCCCATGGCATACCCCAGAGGAATCCCCACAAGCGCACCACACAAGAAGCCAAGAATCACGCGAAACAGCGAATACCCCAGATGCTCGAGCAAGGTTGACCCCTGATACCCGTCACTGGCAATCTCAATAAATCGCGTCCATACGTCCTCCGGAGGCGGGAGCCAGATTGGCTCCATCTGGATGCCCTTGGTCGGAGATACGCTCAGCGCCCCTTTGTCTGTGAACGTGATTGTGGCGTTTTCGACTCTGATCTCGGGTTTTTCGTCAACCAGATTTCCATTGTCATCACGACGTTTGTGATCGAAATTTACGGGCTGACCGTCAACCTCGACGATGCGTGCGCCCGCCTTACGTTTGGCGGTATCGTTCACATCCCAACGTACCTGTCCACTTCGATATTTGCGGATCAGGACTGTATCGTTCAGCGCCGCCCCAGTTCCCTCATCGACTTCTTGCGGCATGGCATCAGCATCTGGTTGTGCCACCCGCCAGTACACGGTGGATGAATCCTTGGTGCCATCTGGCGCTTGAACGACCACATCAAATTGCCCATCCCCAACATAAGGGCCCGGCATATGCAGGAAAGAAGGCACAATAACAGACCCGGTAAATGTTCCCCACATGAAGAAGATCGTGACGATCGAAATAATCGAAGCCGTCCGGTTCGAGCGCACCGCGCTTTCATCCCCAAACGTTACGGTTTTCAGAGAGGTGTAATCACGGATGGCTGTGCGATGCCGAATGAACCGCACCACGTAAAACGATCCGATAAATATGCCTGCATAGAGTAGAAACGGGATCAACGATGTCATTGTGCGTCCTCCGTACGGCCCATGATCTCTTCTTCCATATCCCAAATCATACCCAGAATTTCCTCTCGCCGTTCAGCGAACTCGGGATGTTTTTTGACGTCTCGAAGATCTTGGCCAACGCCCATATCCGCGAATGGCAGCTCATATTCCTTGTGGATCCGCCCGGGGCGAGGTGCCATCACGATCAGGCGTTCCCCCAACAATAATGCTTCTTCCACCGAATGGGTGATCAGAATAATTGTCTTTCCGGTTTCCTTCCAAAGCTTAAGAACCAAACTTTGCATCTTTTCTCGCGTTAACGCATCCAGAGCGCCCAGAGGTTCATCCATCAAGATCACATCAGGGTCATTGGCCAAACACCGCGCAAGCGAAACACGTTGCTGCATGCCGCCCGACAACTCGTATACCGCCTTTTCTTTAAAGTCCTGCAAGCCAACCACATCCAGCAGATGATCCACAATCTCGGCTTTTTCTTCTTTGGGCATCCCCTTCATCGAGGGGCCAAAGCCGACGTTTTCCCGCACGCTCATCCATTCAAAAAGAGCGCCCTGCTGAAACACCATGCCCCGTTCGGCATCGGGCCCAAGCACAGTATGGCCGTTCATCACAATCTGGCCCTCTGTCGGAGCCAAAAAACCCGCCAAGATGTTGAGCAAGGTGGTCTTACCACACCCAGAAGGTCCCAAAACACTTAGCAATTCGCCTTCTTTAAGATGCAGGCTCACATCCTTGAGTGCCTGAACCGCGCCACCGTCGGGCAGGTCAAACCTCATTGAGATACTCTCGATCGACAGTCCTGACATGGTCCGCCTTTCAATTTCAGTGGAAAATGTGGCGAGCCTTGTGATCCAAGGCCCGCCCTAAGATGGTATTGAGGCTATGCGCCTCAGTACACTTTTACATGCCTTTGGCAGCAGCCAGCGGCGCAGTGTTCACAGATGCAGCATAGCTATCCAATGCGCCATCAATGCTCCCGGCAGCCACAAATACGTCGGCCACACCTTTCATAAAGACAGCCGCGCCGCCACCAAGCCACTTGTCATCAAGTTGCTCATCAATTGATGGGAACGAGAACGTCATCAGAGACGATTTCGCGTCCTCTTCACTCATGCCGGCGTCTTTCGCAATGACGGGCAACATCTCTGCCATGTGATCTCCGCTGTTCCACATCGCATTTGCGTCGGCTGTAACCTTGAGAAACTTTGCAAGCATATCACCTTCTTCAGCGACAAAGTTCGCAGGAGCGGCAGTCACGTCAAATACCAAAATTCCCAGCGCTTCCTTTTCCGCACCAGTCAGCAGGACATTCCCGTGTTCTTTCATACGGCGCAGACCACCGCCCCAGCCACACGACATATCGACCGATCCCTGCGCAAGCGCTGCCGCGCCTTCAGCTGGGGCCATGTCGACAACATCAAGACCTCCGATGTCTACGCCAAAATGGTTCATTTGGCTTAGGAAGCCATAGTGTGCAGCGGTTCCCAACGGCACTGCAACTTTCTTACCGGCGAGTTCGCTGGCACTGTCTTTGTCAATTTCCAGTGCGCTGGCAACAACGCAGTTGTCATTTTCGGAATAGCTCACTGCGACATCGACCGTTTGGATGTCTTGCCCTGCAGACGTCGCAACAACGAAGGGTGGAACACCTTGGCTAACCGCAATTTGAACATCGCCCGAGGCCATTGCCGCGCTCATCGCAGTGCCCGTGTCAAAGCTGACCCAGTTGATCGCGACGCCAAGTTCTTTCTCATAGGTACCCATGGCTTTGGCGTATTGGAATGGCATTGGCCACTCTAGAAAGTAGGCGACCGTAAGATCTTCTGCCATTGCGGCTTGCGCGCCGCTTAGCAAGGCAATCGCTGCAACCGCACCAGTCAACTTTCGTTTGATAGGCATATATTTTCTCCCGTGTTGATCTGCACTCTTTGTGCATTTGTATCCGCCGGGCACTTGCGCCTCTTGCGGATTTGGACAGGGTTCGCGCCCCGACGCATTCAATCCGACGGGAAAATACATCACCGATCAACAACTATTTCACCTCAGACCCTTCTTTTGCTGTCGCCCTCCAACAGCCCACACCTTGGAACACCGACCCCTACCAACTTAAAAACAATGAATTTTCCACGAGATTTTCACAAAAATGCTCACGGTAAAAAAAACTCGCTGGACTTATACATCAATAGCTCTGGCCCTATTGAATTGATGCAAAATCCAGCGAGGATGCCATCAGGATATACCGGATTCTTCCGGCCCATTTATGTTTCCCGAAAAGTAGGAAACTCCACTCACATAATACGAGGTGCACCGATGGACGGCAACTTCAACGACAACGATCTGGACAAGGTCGTCTCCGCAGACAAAGCCCACGTATGGCATCACCTAACTCAGCATAAACCTTTTGAGACCAGCGACCCGCGCGTCATTATCGAAGGCAAAGATATGCGCGTTTGGGATCAAAACGGAAAAGAATACATCGACTCAGTCTCTGGCGGTGTATGGACTGTAAACGTAGGGTATGGGCGCGAGTCTATTGCCAAAGCTGTACATGACCAATTGATGAAACTTTGCTACTTTGCGCAATCTGCTGGATCTATTCCCGGATCGCTGTTCGCGGAAAAGCTGATTTCAAAGATGCCGGGCATGAGCCGCGTCTACTATACCAACTCGGGTTCTGAGGCTAACGAGAAGGTTTTCAAGCTTGTCCGCCAAATTTCCCACAAGAAGTATGACGGCAAGAAATACAAGATTCTGTTCCGGGACCGTGACTATCATGGTGGAACTCTTGCCACGATGTCTGCTGGCGGCCAAGACGAGCGGGTGATGCAATATGGTCCACTGGCTCCGGGCTTTGTACGTGTCCCGCATTGCATGGAATATCGCAAACACGAACTGGGTCTTGAGCATCTTTCCGGAGCCGAGTTCGGGCGGGCCGCCGCAGATTTGATCGAAGACGTCATCCTCAAGGAAGGTCCTGAGACAGTAGGACTTCTTTGCCTTGAACCTGTCACCGCGGGTGGCGGCGTCATCACTCCCCCAGAAGGATATTGGGAGCGCGTGCAGGAAATTTGTAAGAAATACGATATTCTGCTTCACATTGACGAAGTTGTTTGTGGCGTCGGGCGCACAGGAACCAAATGGTTTGGATATCAGCACTATGATATCAAACCCGATTTTGTGACCATGGCAAAAGGCGTTGCCTCGGGCTATGCCGCGATTGCCTGTATGGTTGCCACAGAAGAAGTGTTCGATTTGTTCAAAGACAATCCGGATGACAAGCTGAACCACTTCCGTGACATCTCTACGTTTGGTGGATGTACTGCAGGACCTGCGGCCGCGCTTGAAAACATGCGCATCATCGAAGACGAAGGCCTGCTAGAGAACTGCACCGCAATGGGGGACCGCATGAAAGCGAATCTCGATGCGTTGATGGAAAAGCATGGCGTCATTGGCGATGTGCGTGGCAAAGGTCTGTTCCTTGGTGCAGAGCTTGTGAAAGATCGCGACACCAAAGAACCTGTAGCGGAAAAAGATGTGATGGCTGTTGTGGCCGATTGTGGCGCGCAAGGCGTCATTATCGGGGCAGCCAACCGTTCCATTCCAGACCGCAACAACGTCTTGTGTTTCTCGCCTGCGCTGATCGCCACAGCAGACGACATCGACGCGATCACAGATGCCGTTGACCGCGCGCTGACCAAGGTCTTTGGCTGATTTCAGCCCCAAAAATCCCCTACCGTGCTCGCGCCGTTGGCGCGGGCACTGCACTCTCGCACCAAGCGACTTTGGCACTGCACGCCCCCAACTGAACCGAAACGCTTGATTTCGATTCGCAATCAGGCCAGATTGGATGCTCAATAAGGCCAGAGCTTCCACATGACGATCGCCGTAGAAACGTTTTTTCTTAGCCCCCAATTTCAAGGCACCTTGCAATCACAAATTCAACAAATGATTGCCGAGGGCATTTTGTCCGGCCGATTCCGTTGTGGGGAAAGGCTTCCATCCACGCGGAAACTGGCAACCCATTTGGGCATCAGTCGGATCACCGTCACTTTGGCTTATACCGAATTGCTCGCGAACGATTATCTGATGTCGCGCGGTCGGTCTGGATATTTTGTGTCCGAGAATGCGCCGGTTCCCCCAGATTTTTCCCCCCAACAACGCGGTGAAGACACGATCGACTGGTCGCGCGCAATCGGACGGCGTTTTACCGGAGGCGACACCCCCGTCAAACCGCAAAACTGGGCTAGCTTTCGGTATCCATTCATTTACGGGCAGGCCGATCCGACACTGTTTGACCATGCAAATTGGCGGCTATGTGCGCTTCAGGCTCTTGGGCAAAAGGATTTCACGGCCCTCACGACCGACTATTATGATCAAGATGACCCTCGGTTGGTCGAATTTATCGCGCGGAATACTTTGCCAAGGCGCGGTATCACGGCACGCCCCGAGGAAATCCTGATCACTTTGGGCGCCCAAAATGCGCTTTGGCTATCAGCACAAGTCTTGCTGACCCAGCGGCGTATGGCTGCCATAGAGGACCCCTGCTATCACGCGCTACGCGATATCTTGACACAATCCAGGTGTCACTTGGCGCCTTTGCTGGTTGACCGGGATGGGCTTTTGCCCGACTCTATTCCGCCGCAAACGGATGTTATTTTCACGACCCCCAGCCATCAATGCCCAACCACCGCAACCATGCCCATGGCCCGAAGACACGCGTTGCTCGAACGTGCGCGCGAACTGGACGCCCTCGTCGTCGAAGACGATTATGAATTCGAAATGTCCTTTTTGAACTCGCCATCACCCGCGCTCAAATCTCTGGATACAGAAGGGCGCGTGATCTACGTTGGGAGTTTCTCAAAATCGGTATTTCCCGGCCTTCGCCTTGGATATCTCGTCGGATCAGAAAGCTTTATCCGAGAGGCGCGCGCCCTGCGCGCCAGCGTCTTGCGCCATCCACCGGGGCACATTCAACGCACGACCGCCTATTTCCTGTCCCTTGGGCACTACGACGCCTTGGTCCGGCGCATTCGAGAAGCGCTACGCACGCGCCGCGCCGCGATGCAAAGCGCTTTGGACGAGCACCGGCTGACCATCGCGGGCCAGGGTGTCCATGGCGGATCTTCGTTCTGGATGCAGGCCCCAGATGGCATTGATACCGAAATTCTGGCGCAAACATTGCGAGAGCAAGGCGTTTTGATTGAGCCCGGACGTACGTTCTTTCATGGCACAGGCCGGCCACGCAATTTCTATCGTCTCGCATATTCATCCATACCAACTCAGCGTATTCCCGAAGGAGTGGCGCTGATTGCGGATGCGTTGCGCGCAAATACGTAAACTGGATATATTCTAGCGCACCCACTGGCCCTAACCGCGCCGTGCTGCAGAACGTTATCGTAGCTAAAATTCAAGTTTCGCGATTCAGGAGAGAACCGCCATGAAAATGACTACCGAAGAGGCTTTCATCAAAGTCCTGCAGATGCACGGCATTGAACATGCTTTTGGCATTATCGGCTCTGCAATGATGCCCATCTCGGATCTGTTCGGTCAGGCCGGCATCTCTTTCTGGGACTGTGCCCACGAGGGGTCCGGCGGCATGATGGCCGATGGCTATACACGCGCAACTGGGAAAATGTCGATGATGGTGGCTCAGAACGGGCCAGGCATTACCAACTTTGTGACGCCCGTCAAAACCGCATACTGGAACCACACGCCATTGCTTTTGGTAACACCGCAGGCTGCCAACAAAACCATGGGCCAAGGTGGTTTTCAGGAAGTTGAGCAAATGGCCGCATTCGCTGACATGGTCTGCTATCAAGAAGAAGTGCGCGACCCGTCACGCATGGCAGAAGTTCTGAACCGCGTCATCATGCAAGCCAAACGTCACAGCGCTCCGGCCCAGATCAACGTACCTCGGGACTATTTCACACAAGTTGTCGACATCGACCTTCCGGCCATCGTCGACTTCGAGCGCCCTTCTGGCGGCGAAGACGCCCTGAACGAGGCCGCGGCCCTGCTGTCATCCGCAAAGTTCCCCGTTATTCTGAATGGAGCAGGTGTAATTATTGGCGGTGCAATTCCTGCCTCGATGGATTTGGCCGAACGCCTTGATGCCCCTGTATGCTGTGGCTATCAACACAATGATGCCTTCCCTGGATCCCACCCACTTTTCGCAGGTCCCCTTGGATATAACGGGTCCAAAGCTGCCATGGAGTTGATCGCAAAAGCGGATGTTGTTCTTGCGTTGGGTACACGCCTGAACCCATTTTCGACTCTACCCGGTTATGGCATGGATTACTGGCCTACAGACGCGAAAATCATTCAGGTCGACATCAACCCCGATCGCATCGGTTTGACCAAAGCCATCGCCGTGGGGATTATTGGGGATGCCAAAAAGGTCGCAACGTCCATCCTTGGAAAGCTCACCGATGACGCCGGTGATGCCGGGCGTTCGGATCGTAAGAACATGGTTTCAAAAGCCAAATCGACATGGGCTCAACAACTGTCTTCCATGGATCACGAAGACGACGATCCCGGCACGACGTGGAACCAGCGTGCCCGCGCAGACAAACCCGAATGGATGAGCCCACGTATGGCGTGGCGCGCCATTCAGGCTGCACTGCCCAAGGATGCGATCATCTCGTCAGACATTGGGAATAACTGCGCTATTGGCAACGCATATCCTTCGTTTGAAGCTGGCCGGAAATACTTGGCACCGGGTTTGTTTGGGCCCTGTGGCTATGGCCTGCCAGCCGTGGTTGGTGCCAAAATCGGTTGCCCTGACACGCCGGTTTGCGGGTTCTCGGGTGATGGTGCCTTCGGCATCGCCGTGACCGAGCTGACTGCCATTGGTCGCGAGGAATGGCCCGCCGTGACCCAAGTGGTGTTCCGAAACTATCAATGGGGTGCTGAAAAGCGCAACTCGACCCTGTGGTTCGACGACAACTTTGTTGGCACCGAGCTTGATACTCAAGTTTCATATGCCGGAATTGCCAACGCTTGCGGCCTCAAAGGCGTCGTAGCACGCACAATGGACGAGCTTACCGCGGCCATGAACCAGGCCATGCAAGATCAAAAGAATGGCATTACCACGCTGATTGAAGCGATGATCAACCAAGAACTGGGCGAACCCTTCCGCCGCGACGCCATGAAAAATCCAGTCGCCGTGGCCGGAATTTCTGCCGACGATATGCGTCCGCAAAAGGGCAGCTAAGTAAATGAGTCGACCCGGCCAACAGGGCCCCATTCTTGTTCTGAACGCCGGGTCGTCCTCGATTAAGTTTGCATTGTTTGATACAATGCTGTCACCGATTTTGTCTGGAATGGCCGACGGGATCGGGGGCGCTTCTCAACTGCGGATCGCAGACACAGATTTCCCCCAAAACTTGCCCACCCACGAGGCAGCTCTTTCCGCGATACTTACGGGTCTGGGTCAATTGGGATTTCAGGCATCCACCTTACGAGCGGCCGCACATCGCGTTGTTCATGGCGGTAAGAACCTCACCCAGCCAAGTCAGATTACACCGACCATACGCCAGCGTATACAAGCCAATATTCCCTTGGCTCCGTTGCACAATCCGCACAATTTGGCTGCGATTGACACGTTGGCCAAACTGGCCCCTGACTTACCGCAATTCGCGAGTTTTGATACAGCATTTCATGCGACCAACCCTGATGTTGCGACCCACTACGCGGTGCCGCAACAGATCACGGATCGCGGTATTCGACGGTATGGGTTCCATGGCTTGTCGTATGCATCGCTTGTTGATTTATTTCCCGACCTCACATCGACACCGCTTCCCGCGCGAGTTCTTGCTCTCCACTTGGGGAACGGAGCATCCCTTTGTGCCATTAAAGACGGCCGGTCAGTTGCCACCACGATGGGGTACTCTCCGCTTGAGGGGCTCACAATGGGCACACGCGCAGGATCACTTGACGCGAACGCCGTCCTCCGGCTTGTCGAAGAAGATGGATTGGATGTAACACGCGACCTGCTCAACAGCAAAAGCGGCTTGCTTGGCCTTTCCAACGGAACATCCGACATGCGCGCCCTGTTGGCGCAAGGAACGGCACAGGCCGATTTTGCAATCGAGCATTTTTGCTATTGGGCCGCACGGCACGCTGGATCAATGATCGCAGCAATGCAGGGTGTGGATGCCTTGGTTTTCACTGGCGGAATCGGAGAAAACAGCCCCGAAATCCGCAGACGGATTGTGGCTAATCTTGGCTGGACTGGCGCGGGCATGGATCGGGCATACAACCAATCGAATGCACTTCGCTTAAGCCCACAAACCTCAAGGACGCCAGTTTGGATTGTGCCGGCACAGGAAGAACGCAAAATTGCTGCTGATGCGCTGACATTGCTCGCGCAAGGAGCACGATTTTGAGAATTATTTTCCACGCTAATTGCGAAACCCAAGAAACTTTGACTACGATCAAGCGCATGTTCGGAAAAATGTCGCGAACCTCAGCTATCTCTTCTAACGTATCCGAAACAGGCAAGGACCGCGCATGACCTCTCGACAGCCTCAGATCAATACGTCGCCGTATGTTTCGGACGAAATCCGTAAAACAACATGTTACATGTGTGCCTGTCGGTGCGGCATCAACGTTCACATGAAAGACGGTCATGTTGCGTATATCGAAGGCAACCGTGACCATCCTGTGAACAAAGGCGTCTTATGCGCCAAAGGATCCGCGGGCATCATGCAGGTCAATGCACCCTCGCGGCTACGTAACCCGATGAAACGGGTCGGGCCGCGTGGCTCAGGCGAATACGAAGATATCTCTTGGGACGAAGCGCTGGATATGGCAGTGAGCCTGCTCAAGCCGATCCGCGAGAACAACCCTGAAAAACTGGCATTCTTCACAGGCCGCGATCAATCGCAGTCGTTCACTGGTTTCTGGGCTCAGAACTTTGGCACGCCCAACTTTGCAGCTCACGGTGGGTTTTGTTCCGTCAATATGGCGGCGGGTGGCATCTATACCATGGGCGGCGCATTTTGGGAGTTTGGCCAACCTGATTGGGACCATACCAAGCTGTTCATGCTGTTTGGCGTGGCCGAAGACCACGACAGCAACCCGATCAAAGCTGGCATCGGCAAGATCAAAGCACGCGGCGCACGTATCATTGGCGTTAACCCGGTGCGGTCGGGTTATAATGCTGTGGCGGACGATTGGGTCGGTATCACACCCGGCACGGATGGCTTGTTCATACTGTCGCTCGTGCACGAACTGATGAAAGCGGGTAAGATTGACCTGCACTATCTGACACAATACACCAATGCACCTGTGTTGGTGGACGCAGAAACCGGTCTGTTCCTGCGGGATGACGATGACAAACCTCTGGTGATTGACCGCGCCACAGGCAAACCAACTCCATTTGACCGAAAAGGTGTTCAGCCCGATCTATCCGCCAGCTATCGCCACGCTGGCCAAACACACCGCACAGTCATGGCATTGATGGCCGAAAAATACCTCTCGTCTGAATACGCCCCCGAGGCGGTATCTGAACGGTGCGGTATACCGGCGGATCAAATCCGCCGGATCGCTGCCGAGTTGGCCCAAGTGGCCTTCGAGGAGGCGATCACCCTACCCATAGAATGGACCGATTTCCGCGGTGAGACACACCACGAGATGATCGGGCGTCCTGTCGCCTTTCATGCGATGCGAGGTATCTCGGCCCATTCGAACGGATTCCAAACCTGCCGTGCGTTGCATGTGCTCCAGATCATCCTTGGTAGCGTGGAAACCCCAGGTGGATTTCGCTTTAAGCCCCCCTACCCCAAACCCCCCGAAGCACACCCCAAGCCCCATTGCGGCGCAAAACCAAGTTGTGCCCTAGATGGACCACACCTTGGCTTCGTGCATGGCCCCGAAGATCTGATGTTGAAGCCCGACGGCAGCCCTGCACGCATCGACAAGGCGTTCACATGGGAAAACCCGATGAGCTCGCACGGCCTGATGCATATGGTGATTTCCAACGCCCATGCAGGCGATCCATACAAAATCGATACGCTGTTCATGTATATGGCCAACATGTCGTGGAACTCTTCCATGAACACGCGTGGTGTCATCGACATGCTAACCGACACAGATGAAAACGGGGACTATGTCATCCCGAATATCATCTATTCTGATGCCTATTCATCTGAAATGGTCGCCTACGCGGATCTGATCCTGCCCGACACGACCTATCTGGAACGTCATGATTGTATCAGCCTGCTGGACCGCCCGATTTGCGAGGCCGACGCCGCCGCAGACGCGATCCGTTGGCCCGTCATTGAACCCGACCGCGAGGTCAGGGGATTTCAGACCGTTCTGGTACAGCTGGCCAATCGCCTTGGCATGCCCGGCTTCACCAATGACGACGGCAGTGCCAAGTATCAGGATTATGCTGATTACATCGTCAATCACGAACGCAAACCCGGTATTGGCCCACTCGCGGGGTTCCGTGGCGATGGCTCTGACGTGGGCCGCGGTGCCCCCAACCCCGAACAGCTTGATAAATACATCGAAAACGGCGGATTCTTTGTCGAACATCTGCCCAAGGCGGCCAGCTACTATAAGCCATGGAACATGGACTATCAAAACTGGGCTGTGGGTATGGGCATCTTTGACGCGCCCACCCCATATCTGTTCCAGCTTTACAGTGAACCCGTGCGCAAATTCCAACGCGCGGCCGAGGGCCACGGAGAGCGTCAGCCGCCCGAACACCTACGCGCGCGCCTCAAAGAAGTCATGGATCCACTGCCTACATGGTATGCCCCGTTTGAGGACAGCCACGTAGACACCGAAGAATTCCCCATCCACGCACTGACCCAACGCCCGATGGCCATGTATCACAGTTGGGGGTCGCAAAACGCGTGGCTGCGCCAGCTTCACGGCACCAACCCGCTCTACCTCCCGACAAAGATCTGGGAAAAACATGAATTCACCGAAGGTGACTGGGCCAAGGTCACGTCCGCGCATGGCTCTATCACCGTGCCTGTTGCACATCAGGCTGCCCTGAATGACAATACCGTCTGGACATGGAACGCCATCGGCAAACGCAAAGGCACTTGGGCGCTCGACGAAAACGCACCGGAAGCCACCAAGGGTTTTTTGCTGAACCACCTCATTCACGAGCTGCTACCGGCCAAGGGCGACGGGCTCAGATGGGCCAACTCGGATCCGATCACCGGACAGGCCGCGTGGTTTGATCTGCGCGTCAAAATCGAGAAAACCGCACCGCTGACTGAGACCCAGTCAGAGTTTCCAAAGATAAAGTCCCCAGTCCCAACAGGGCCAGACAGCCTTGCATGGAAGGTCGGAAAATGACCCAACTTCCCGAAACCACCACCCGCAAACTCGGCCTTGTGATTGATCTGGATACCTGTGTGGGATGCCACGCATGCGTAATCTCTTGCAAAGGTTGGAATACTGAAAACTATGGCGCACCACTGTCGGACCAACGCCCCTATGGCGAAGAGCCGATGGGCACGTTTCTCAATCGCGTACATACCTATGAGGTCCAGCCAGAAAGCGGCCCCGCCCAAACGGTGCATTTTCCAAAATCATGTTTGCACTGTGAAACCGCACCCTGCGTGACCGTGTGCCCAACTGGCGCCAGCTACAAACGTGTCGAAGACGGTATCGTTCTGGTCAACGAAGACAACTGCATTGGCTGCGGCCTGTGCGCGTGGGCCTGCCCATACGGGGCGCGAGAGATGGATCAGGAAGAGAAGGTGATGAAGAAATGCACGCTCTGTGTGGACCGCATCTATAATGAAAACCTGCCCGAAATTGACCGCGAGCCTTCTTGTGTGCGGACTTGCCCAGCGGGTGCGCGCCATTTCGGGGATTTCTCCGATCCGGACTCGCATGTGTCGCGCCTTGTCAAAGACCGTGGTGGTATGGATCTCATGCCAGAACAAGGCACCAATCCCGTAAACAAATACCTTCCGCCCCGCATCAAAGACACATGGGGCCAAGAAAATCCTCTCGCGCCCTATCTGGATACAGTCCACGATACGCCGACCGGGTTCTTGGGCTGGATAGACTCTCAACTTTCACGGCTCCCCAGCGGTTCAAAAGAAGGCTCCGAGTAATGCACCCAGCACCCTCAATTATCGCATTCACAACTCTCTCGGGGCTTGGGTTCGGGCTGTTGGCTTGGCTGGGCATAGACAGCACCCCGCCAACCGGAATGGTCGGATTTGTATTCTTTGCGCTGGCATTCCTTTTGGCGGCGGGGGGCCTGATGGCCTCGACCCTGCATCTCGGACACCCCGAACGCGCTTGGCGGGCGTTTTCCCAATGGAAGACCAGTTGGCTTAGCCGCGAAGGCGTCTGTGCTGTGCTGGCAATGGGCACTATGGCGCTGTATGCGGCCGCGCTTGTATTTACGGGAACCCATATTGTTTGGCTGGGCCTACTGGGTGCTGCGTTATCCTTGGCGACCGTTTTCACAACTTCGATGATTTATACCCAGCTGAAGACCGTCCCAAGATGGAACTCACGCCTGACACCGTTGCTATTTCTTGTTCTCGCGATAAGTGGTGGCGCACTATTGTCCGGACGCGTCAGCATGGCATCGGGCTTGCTGTTTGCCGCTGGTATCATTCAAATTGTGTGGTGGCGCAAAACCGACTCCGCCTTTTCTGAGCGCAACCACACCCTTGGCACTGCAACAGGGCTTGGTGATCGAGGCGACGTACGTTCAATGGCACACCCGCACAGCTCTCCAAATTACCTGATGAAAGAAATGGTATATGTCGTCGGCCGCAAGCATGCCCAGAACCTACGTGTGATCTCTTTGGTTTTGATGTCGGTTCTGCCCGTCATATTCTTGGCGATGCCCTATCCACATGTCTTTGGCTTTCTCGCAGTTCTAAGCCACCTCATCGGTGTTGCAGTGTCGCGTTGGCTATTTTTCGCACAAGCAGAGCATGTCGTGGGGCTGTACTACGGCATGCGTTAGGTCAGAACTGAAAGCCCAGCGCGACAAAGGGCCCATAAATCTTGATATCAGCCACTGCGGCTTGGCCCTCAAAATCAACCTTGAGATACCTATAGCCAAGTCGCAACTTGGTCGCGTCGCCAAGCCGCCACGCAACCGACCCTGATACATCCGCTTGGAATTGGGACCCGACACCAAAGCCCCCGATATTTACATCGCCATCCACGCTGAGGGTCTCTGTGATAGCATGGCGTCCGCGCAAACCTATGACGGGGTCAATCCAAACCTGGCGGGATTGTGCGCCACCAGCAAGTTGGTTGCGCGCTGTAAGCGTCAGGTTCCAGTACCGCGCGCCACCATATACATCCAAACGGCTTTTGGAATGCTGTGTGACCGTGCGTGCATACGCCAACATCGCCATATAGCCATCTAGTCCGACGTCGGTTTGAAGCACCGGCACCGACGGGGCATAGGTATTTCCAAGCTTAAGATAGTTGAACTCGCCAAATACCGCGAAATCGTCGTTGCGCGCCTCTCCCTGAAGCAGGAATGCGCCTTCCAGTACATCCCAGAATGACGTTTCCCCTTCGGTCGGGGGCAGCGCCCCAAGTGTCAGCCCCGCCGAAAACGACGGCATCCAAAGATAGGGCGTCACTTCATAGTCCCAAGGTTGCGCACCGCCAGTGCTGGCGGTCAAAACAAGCATGACCGCAGCAGTACGCAAAAGCTTATGAGTTGTGGCCATCCAACAGCGCCCCTGCAAAGTGTGTCGCTATTTTTTGGCCGGATCACGCCAGCTGTCGATCCACCGCGAAAACCGCCCACGCTTTTCGGCAATACTGTCACCCGCCGCTTCGAAGCTATCGCCAACCTCTTCGAGCATGGGGTCTATTCTTGCTTTGCGAAACCGCCGCCAACGCACATAGATCGCCCAGACCAATGCAAAAAACACCGTCAGGATGGTGATATTCAACCATGGGATCAATCGCACATCTGGGCCTTCAACTGACTTGATGGACACCGCATTTGGATAGATAGACCACGGAATAAACCGCCAGCCATAATATCGGATCGCCACCCAATTCGGGTTGTCAGCCGTCGATGTCAGGTTGCGCATCTCTGCCTGCAAGTTTGAGCTGTCCAGCTTGAAATATGGCGGCCATCCCCAGCCCGTGTCTTCGTTGCGGTATACCTTGACGCGGCCGTTTGCCTGAACGGTATCAATGAAACGCACGTCCCGCTTTACCACGCCATCAGAGATATTGGCGCCCGTATCCGGTGCTGCCCAAAAGAGAGAGTTCTCGCCGAACTGCTCCATCTTGATTTCGACACCCGTGACATACACGATATCGCGTTTGGGCAACGTATAGTGGAATATCGCAGCAATCAGCAGCCAAAACGTGCCCCAGAACGCCCATTTTACATAGACCATATCGGTCCCCTCACATGAAATTTACAACATAGATGATCGCGCTCACTGCCAGCACAGGCAGGATATAGACGCCAAGAATAAGCTTGCGCCGCAACGAGTCGTCATAGTCCTTAAGACCCTCTTCGACCCACGCCTCGCCGTCGCCCACCATATCGTTTTCGGCCCACTCGGCCTCAAGCTTGTCGCGCCGCACACCGCGGGAATACAAGGACACACAGACGTAAATGATCGTCAAAATGATAAAGCCAACAATCGCCAACCGTGCCAATGCAAACATCTTTCTATCCCCTCACTGCGCCCCACGGACCAACCTGAGCAATCAAATCATCCTGTCGGACGTCTTGCATAGGTGCATCATGCCCGAAAAGCGCCGCGCGTGCACCGACCTTATCTGCCTGATACTCTCGTTCCAGAAAATCCGCCACATAGGATTTCTTGGTGTCACTCCACCCCGCATAGGCCGCATAGAACGCTTCTTTGTGGCAAATGAACAGTTGGCGCACATCTTTGGGGGCCAATTCAGCCAGCAACATGTTGACCAAATCCCGATCTGCCGTGTCCGCCGCCCGCAACGTATAAAAATACGCGGGATGATCGGACGTGATGCGCGGCCAAGGTCCGTCGTTTTCGGCCCAGTTCACCAATTTCTGCAGGCCGTGGAATTCTTCGGGCAACTGATCTGCATGCGCGCGGGCCAGTCCACGAATATCGCGTCGTGTGGCCCCGGTCAGGTCCACACCTGCGTCTTGGGCGGCGTCCACCACGATGAAATCCATCTTTTGGCGCAGGATGGCGCTAGCGTCGATGCCCCGTGACATCACAATGGATTCAACCAAGCCATTATATTCAAAGAACTTGGCGATCCGGTTGCGGTCATTGAAATCAAACAAGTATTTGATCGGCAGATCGCCCAGCGTTGCCTTGTCAGCCCGTGAAATCGCCGCCGGATGTTCCACGCCCCGAAACACATAAAGCCCACCAAAATGCGCGGTCCAGAAATTGTCTTGCGCAAATTCCATATGCCGCAAGCGTACAGGGTTGCGCGTGACATCGCCGGTACGTTTGGCCAGCGTGATCATATCGGCAATCAGCACATCATCAAACCACGCATCATCGTCCTGTTTGAACCGATCCACCATCTGGCCAAGCTTGTCGGCATCGCGAATGGTGCCTTCGGTTGTATCGGCCTCGACCACCACCTTGCGGATATCAAACAGGCGCGCGGGTTGGGTCACGCTATAGACCGAATTGACCAGCTCGCCCGCCACCGCATCACGCGCGGTCAGGGCAAACAACTGGGGTTCGTTTTCGGTGATAAACGCCTTGAGAATATCGCGGCTGGTTGAAAATTTCGCCCCCAGCAACGGCGCGGTTTTCTGTTCCGTGGTCAACAAGATAAACTGTCGGTTACAGCCCCCTTGGTTCAGATACAGATGATCATTCAGCGCCTCACCCACCTCTGGGGAATACCCCGAAATATCAATGTGAAAATCGGTCAGATCAGTGGTCTTGCCCGTCAGGTGCTTCAGCGCACGATTGTACCTCTCGACCAGAACAGACGAGGACACTTCGATCAGATTGCCAAACATCAGGCCGCGTTGGATGAGACGTTTCATCTCCGCCCCCTGTTTGACGGAGCATAGTCTCTGCGCAGCAATAGGGACATTGCAGAGGGAGGGCGATTGCCGGAGCCTTTGATCTTCGCCGCGATTTCCTTACCCTCTTCTCTAAACTCCGCTAGCCGGTCTTGAACACTTCCAATTTGGCCGACATTCAAGTTTACCCGCAATATTGTTCCAGGAAACGAAGTCACGAAATTCGCTTTGGTCTTCGGTGTCATACAGATAGCGCTGCTACCACTGCAAATTACGAAGTTGCCACCGTTACGTGCCAGACGATTGGTCATGTAGAGACCGTAACCAGAATTAAACCAGTTTGATGATCGCCTCGGTTCATGAGTCCGCCCGGAAACACTTGGAAGAAGAGAACATTCGAGAGCCTTTTTGTCAGAGTCAAAACGAAAATTCGGGTTCCGACTTAACCCTCTGCGTACTCCGACCCCAAAGTCACATGCAGCAAATTCAACCTTGTTGCTCGTTGGCCAATACTGAGCACAGTAATAAACTCTGTTGGTCTCACCATGTTCAAAACTGTTTCGCAAAACTTCGCGGAGAGCATAACCAAGAACATCGTACAGGTCGCGATTCTCGTATTGGTCATGCGCGAGAACCAGCGCGATTCTATCAACGGACCGTTGCAGCAAATCTTGCATCTCTTCAAACTGATCTGTTGGTTTTTCGACAAGGTCTTCGCTGCGTAGTCGTGTAATTGGTAGATAGCGAGAGTTTCCCGGCGCTTGCCCTATCGCATTGCCATGAACAAAACCGCACATGTCATAAAACCCCATGTGCGAAAGGTAGGGAAGACTATCCCAGTTGTCAAAAATGACATGCAAGTTTTTACACTTTTCTTTCAGATATCTAATTTTTGCGCCTAAAAGCAACATTGCAAATGGGCCGCAAAACACCTTGTTTGGCATGTCGATAATCAGGCGATCATGTTGGCTATAGTAGTCAAGCTCCTTGGCGAAACTCATTAGTGTCGAAACGTCAGTTCTTTCCGGAAATGCTATTCGAGCATTAGGCATCACTTCCCCTCCAGATACCGACGTTTGGCCTCTTCCATCCGGCCCATATCGCGCACGGCATTTTCAATCGCGACCTCGTCGGATTTATCGGCATAGCGGAATTCGGAATCGGCATAGCGGTTGATTTCCTGAACGACCATCTCGACCGTGATCGGTTGGCGCAGCTCGGAAATCATGCCCAGCTTGTCGTCATAGCCTTTGAACAGGAACAGATCGGGGTTTTCCATCCACTCGTCGGGCAATTCAAAATCCATCGCGCGCACTTTGACGGCATCGGTGATGTTCTTGATCGCGCGACCTGTGAACCGTTCGTCCGCTTGCTGAATGCCCTTTAGATACGCGCCCAGCTTGGCAATGGTATCCAGCGGCCCGATCTGGCCTTGGACCTGATCGAACACCACCTTTAATCCGTCTTCATGCGGGCGCGCGTGGCTTTCAAAGCTGGCAGCGACGGCGGTTTTGATGGCTTGGGCCTTGTACAGGTCATGATCGCCCAGCGGAATATCGTGGTTTTTCCCCATCAACAGCGCAAGGATATCAACATAGTCATCCTGTGTTTGCGGCCCATCCACCAAGAACCGTGCGCCAGCGCGTTGGCGCAGCGCGTCATCGACATTTTCAGGATAGTTGGAAAACATCCCGAACGTACAGTTGCCCCGCACCACGGTATTGGCGCCTGCAAAGCTCTCCATCAAGACGGCGGTGATCTCAAGCTGGCCAGCCGATGATTGTCGGTCGCCACGCTTGCCGGCAAGTTGGTCAATATCGTCAATTGTCCCAAACCCGATGGCCTGTGGATCAAGAATGTTGTTGATAAAGGCCTTGGCATTTTGGCCCGATTTCCCTTGATAGCTGTCGATATTGTCGGTGCTAAGGTTCTGATACCGGAACGGATAACCCGCCGTTTCACAATATCCATGGATCAGGCCAGCCATCATTTGAATAAGTGTGGTCTTGCCCGTGCCCGGCTTGCCATCCCCCATAAAGGTAAAGATGAAACCGCCCAATTCGGCAAAGGGGTTCAGCTTGCGATCAAAGTCATAGGCCATCAACATCTTGGCCAGCTTCATCGCCTGATATTTCGCGATATGGTTTCCAACCACCTCGTTGGGTTGCTTGAACGTCATGGTCAGGCGGCTGCTTTTGGCAGCGCGCGCGGGCGTAAAACCCGACAATGTCAGATCGTCAGCTTCGACGCGCCAATTTGCACCGGTAAACGCCCCCAAACGCCCTGTGGATTGCGCCCGAAGCGCCACCTTTTCCATAAGCTGTTCGGCAAAGGCGCACACACACGCCACCAGCTTGGCCTCATCGACTGCCAGCGCAGCAAGGTCTTGGTCAAGCTCCCAAAGAACGCCGTGCAACGCCAGTTGTGCATTGTCGGTCAGGATTTCGTCGACATCCCCCACCTCAACAGAAACCTCGCCCATCTGGGGCGACAACAGAAACGACGTTGCATTGGCAAATACATACAGCACAACCAAGGCTTCAGCGGCCAAGAGTTCGCTAAAGTCTGATCTGTGGCTTTGGCCCAGTGCCCCCGCAAGATTATCCCGTTTCAGATCACTTAACCCCGAGGCTTCGGAAAAGTTCTCGCCCACGGCCAATGCGATTGCCAGTGCCCTCCGCAAACCGTTCAAAACCGTCGCCTGACGCGGGGATACCAACGGGTCATCGACCTCTGTCGTTTCAATGCGCTCGATCAGATGCACGCCCTCGGGGCGCGCGGTGCTGCGGGTCACCAGACCCGGTGTGGTCGTGCGAAACCGGCGGCGCGTTCCAATCCCTGCGGATCGCTCTGGGGTGGATGCTTGGGCCGCCTTGGCAATGCGAGGTGTGTGGTCAAAGCCATTCAACATTCCTACAGCGGCATCATAATGTTTGCGGATATCTTCTTCGCGCAATTCCATTTGATCAGACGTCAGGCTCATGTCTTACACCTCAGCTTTAGTAAACATACTTGGACCAACAATTCCGGCGTCAGGCCGAAATGTAATCTTAATAACTTAAGACGCGGCCTTGGGGGCTCACGACGTATTTGTTCACATTTGCGAACCCGGGGGGGTTTAACTCTTCCAAAACCTGATACGGGCGCTGTGGCAAAATAATGGATCGTTCAGTGCGCGTTGCCCCCGTATCCACTCCGCGACCAGAAAACGGATCCAACGCAAAGACTTCACGCTCGACCGTTGAGAACCACCCAGATTTCTGGTGCTGCACACGTTCGCTGTTCAATTCTTCCAAGGTCCATGCCAACGCCCAATCCGCCCCCTCGGGCGAGCGCGCAACATCCAGCACCTGACGAATTGGACCTGTCTGATGTGTATATGCGCTTGAATACATCGGCCCCACATGGAACCGTCGCAGCCGTTTGGGATGCAAGTCATCAAAGCTCTCGTCAAACCCTTTGGCGATGGTGACCAGCTTAAGGCCCCCAAGGCTTTGACCCATCAAGTGGGCTTGGACTTCGGGCCAGCGCCTTTCATCTTTGGGCAGTCCTGTTTTCCCTGAGTCTTCAACGTCCATAAGATAAATTGTGGGCAGATTTATTTGGCTGTCATAGACGGCCCAGTGGACCAAAAACCGTTTTCGACCCTCGGTCAGATTTTCCACCCAACGCGCTTGCGGGTGGTTTTGCGCCCAAAACAAATCGCCTTTGCTCAACTCTTCGTAATACAGCCGCTGTGACAACGCGAACTGAAGCTTGGTCGGCACCTCGCGATCACCAATGATCGCACGCAGCATCTGATCCTTTAGGTCTGCCGTACCCGGCATATGCTGCAAGTGCTGTTCGGCTTGCTGCGCATCGTTGGCCATCACCAGCAATTCATTGAATACAGGAAATCCGCTTTCGACCGTATCCATCGACAACGACCCGAAATGCTGTCCGGTATCGCGGCCCACCAGCAGATACTTCATGCTCAGCGCACGAAACGTATGTGTGATCTCGGACAGATACCGCGTCAGTACCTTTGCGTCAGTTTCATCAAACGCCCCTTCTGCCGCGCGCTGTGCAGCAACGTGCGTCAAATGCTCGGTGATACGGGCAAATTTGTTGAAATACCGGCGCGAGGCATACGTATCCTTAAGCGCTTTGTGGTCTTCAGTAGAATATGTCATTTTTGATCGCCTCGATGTCGGGGCATTCAGGCGCCATACAGATTTTTGTCATGTTTCTCGACGATCTTTTCAAAGCGCCGCGCGAACCGCTCATCCGCTTTGGCTTTGGCCTCGAGAACGTCGCGTGCGAAGACCATGTGCTCTTCGTGTTTTTCCATCATATCGGCCATGCGCTGATTGGTGGCTGTCCCAATCGCGGCCATGCTGGCTTGGGCCTCTTTGTCTGTTGCGACCCCAATTTCGTTGATCCGGTGTGCCACATCTTGCTGTTGCGCCGTTTTCAAAGATTTAGAAAGCGCATCGTACAGCACCACACGTTGTTTGGTGTCTGTCTGTAATTTGTTAATCAGAACCATCTGAGTGGCCGCTTGGTTTTGCAAGCTGTCGATCCACGTTTTGCCCTTTTCGATATAGCGCTCCAACGTCTGCGACTTTGCCAGACTGACCTGCTCGCTCTGAACCAAAGCGTTGTACTTGGTATTCAGATCAGCCAGCTCTGTCTCGAGAGATGTGCGGGCTGCTGCGTCCTGTTCAACCGCAATCTTATTCTCCAGCGCAATGATTTCTGGATCCAGCGCGCGAATTTCATCTTTGACCCGCTCAAGGTCTTGTACTGTGATTTCGCGTTCATCCAGAGTTTCCGAAAGATTGGTTTCAACCTTTTCTTTTTGTTCATTCAGCACCAAAAGCTGCCCTTCAAGCAACTGGGTGATGACATCGGATTTCGCGATCAGATCTTGCAGTTTGTCATCAATATTTGCGGTCTTGATACGCTCTTGGCGCATGGACTCTGATTTTCCACGACTGAAAACTCCGACAAAGGTTTCCCACCCGGTTTTATCTCGCATCTCTTCAAAGTCTTTTGAGAAGGCCGCCGTAACATCGTCTAGCCCCATGATAAGTTCGGCAATATTGGCATTCATGACGTCGGTATGGGCATGCACATCTTCCAACGTCGCATTTTCAATATCAATCGACGCATCGTCGCCAGATTTGAGTTTGCTTCGCGCCGTTTCGATCCGCCCCGTCAGCTCCGAAATTTTGGCCTGTGCAGCAGCCACCTGCTCTTGGGACTCGCGCACCTGTGCATCAAAATTTGACATAAGAATCTCCGCTACTAGACAATACCTTGGACTTCATATGGTGATGTAAACATGATTTACATCACCGAAACCCCCTAAATTTTTCTAATTGTCGCAAATGCGCGCAAATATGGGAACCCCAACTTCAGCAGGTTGTTCGCTAATATTCGCCCAACAGACCTTGCTCTGGCTTTGGCAACTCGCCATATCAAACGAAATTCAAGAGGAATTCCCTGTGCATCAGTTTGTTAAGCGCCTTGTCGACAGTCCCATTTTCTTAAACACCATTGTCGCTATCATTGTGTTCAACGCGATTCTTCTGGGCATGGAAACCTCGCCAATGATCATGGATCGCTTTGGTGGGATTGTGCTGTTTCTGGATCAAGCTTGTCTGACCATTTTCGTGATCGAAATCTTGCTTAAACTCTATGCGCGCCCCCTCGGGTTCTTTCGCAACGGTTGGAACCTATTTGATATTGTGATTGTCGGCATCGCCCTTGTCCCAGCCGCAGGGGGATTTCAAGTTTTGCGCGCCTTGCGAATATTGCGGGTGTTGCGGGTCATTTCGACCGCGCCACGTTTGCGCCGCGTCGTCGAAGGCTTTATCACCGCATTGCCGGGCATGGGCAGCGTATTTCTTTTGATGGCGCTGATCTTTTATATCGGTGCAGTCATGGCAACAAAGCTGTTTGGCGGTGCATTCCCAGAATGGTTTGGCGACCTCGGGCGGTCTGCATATTCGTTGTTCCAGATCATGACACTTGAAAGCTGGTCTATGGGAATTGTGCGCCCGGTGATGGATGTGTACCCACATGCATGGGCGTTCTTTGTGCCGTTCATCCTGCTGACCACGTTTGCGGTCGTGAACCTTTTGGTCGGTCTGATCGTCAATTCAATGCAAGACGCGCATCACGAAGAAGACGTCGCACGTACAGATACCTATCGGGACGAAGTTCTGGCCCGCCTCGAAGTCATCGAACGCCACCTCACGCAAGCCGACACCCCCAAATAGACATCTCGAACGCACAGACACATATTGCAAAACGGGCCTTTCCACAGATGAAAAGGCCCGCTTTCAATTGGCTTTGGTATGCTGGGACCTATCCGACGACGTTGAATTCCGGACCGTAAGGATAGCCGGTAATATTGTCATTACCATCCTCGGTGATCACCAGAATATCATGCTCGCGGTACCCGCCGGCACCAGGTTGGTCATCGGCAACAGTCAACATTGGCTCCATCGAGATCACCATGCCAGGCTCTAGCACGGTGTCGATATCCTCGCGCAACTCAAGCCCCGCTTCGCGGCCATAATAATGCGACAACACGCCAAACGAATGGCCATAGCCAAATGTCCGGTATTGCAACAAATCACGCTCTTCGAAGAATGCGTTGATTTTGTGCGTGACTTCAGAACAGCTTGCGCCCGGCTTAAGCAAGGACATACCATACTCATGTGCCGCGACATTCGCCTCCCAAAGACGCAGGCTTGCCGCATCGACTTCTTGTACAAACATCGTGCGCTCAAGCGCCGTGTAGTACCCAGAAATCATCGGGAACGTGTTCAGTGACAGAATATCGCCGCGCTCGAGCACACGCGACGTAACCGGATTGTGCGCACCATCCGTGTTGATACCGGATTGGAACCAAACCCAAGTATCGCGGTATTCAGCGTCCGGAAATGCCTTGGCAATTTCGGCTTCCATGGCATCACGTCCGGCCATAGCTACATCTATTTCGCGCACACCTGCCTTGACCGCGTCGCGAATGGCATAGCCACCCACATCGGCAACACGGGCTGCTTCGCGAATAAGGACAATCTCAGCGGCCGATTTGTGCATACGCTGACGCATCGTAAGGTCAGCAATATCCACAGCAGGCGCGGGGTTAAGAAACCCATCCAGCTTGCTTTTTTGAAGCAAGGTCAGGTGGTCACCTTCGTAGCCGATCGCAATACCTTCGCCCGTGATCGAGCGGATTGCCCGCCAATAGTTGTCGCGCTGCCAATCTGTATAGGTGATATTGTCACCATAGCTGCGGCGCCAAGGTTGCCCCGCATCAATCCCTGCGGAAATTGTGACGCACTCGGTTGGTGTTACCACAACCGCATAGGGGCGCCCAAACGCACAATACGTAAAGCCAGAGTAGTAAGACACATTGTGCATCGACGTCAGCACCGCAGCACCGACCCCTGCGTCCGCCATGATCTGACGCAGTCCGGCAACACGCGCGGCGTATTCCGAGTTTTCAAATTGCAGACGAGCTTTCTCGCCATTGTGGAAACGATAGTATTCTGGACGTGCAGTCATTTTGACCTCCGATAAAAGAGGTCCCGGCGTTCAGGACTGTAAAGGATATAAGCGCATTCCATCGCGTTCGGAATGTGGCGACGCCATCGCCATTGCTGGCAAAGTCTTGCACGAGTCGCACACCAGATTTCAAGAAGTTTTTGCGATGGGGCGTAAATTGCTGTGCGAACACGTCCGTTCCCGATACCCTGCAGAGGTGCTCAAATAGGATAGAAACAAACCATGCGGCCAGGTCCCTTGAACTTAATCACAGATGTCGCAGGACTTTTGGTAGGAAATGCATCTGATCCATTGTGCAAGACCGGCACGACCGTCCTAACCGCGGATGCACCGTTCACCGCTGGCGTCCACGTCATGGGCGGCGCACCCGGCACGCGTGAAACAGATCTTTTGGCGCCGGACAAAACGGTTCAGCAAGTCGATGCGTTGGTACTGTCAGGTGGATCGGCGTTTGGCCTCGAGGCCGCATCAGGAGTTGCAAATGCTCTGCGTACCCAAGGACGCGGGTTCTCCGT
Source organism: Shimia litoralis (assembly GCF_005518135.1). Lineage (GTDB taxonomy): Bacteria > Pseudomonadota > Alphaproteobacteria > Rhodobacterales > Rhodobacteraceae > Shimia_E > Shimia_E litoralis. Next base: position 59,402 of record NZ_SULI01000012.1, read on the forward strand.
AGGAGAGCAAACCGTGCCGATCGTTCCGGCCGCCATCTTGTTTGACCTGTTGAACGGTGGGGACAAAACGTGGAGCATACCACCATATGCGTCTCTGGGCGCGCGGGCCTTGGCAGACGTCGGCCGACACTTTGACCTTGGCACATACGGCGCTGGTGTCGGCGCGACACTGGCCACGATGAAAGGCGGGCTTGGCTCTGCATCGGCGGTCTTGCCGTCTGGGCACACGGTTGGGGCCCTTGTCGCGGTGAATGCTCTGGGCGGTGCAACCGTCGACAACACCCATTTCTGGGCCGCCCCATGGGAGAAAAACTCTGAATTTGGTGGCAAAGGTATTGCGGCGAATGTGCCAACAGACCTCCCTCCAACAAAGCTTTCGGCGCAGAACACAACCATTGCAATCGTCGCCACGGACGCCCTTTTGGATCAAGCACAGTGCACACGCTTGGCAACAGCAGCCCATGACGGCATGGCGCGCGCCATTGTGCCATCCCATACACCGATGGACGGTGATTTGATCTTTGGGGTTTCGACATCGGCCAGTCCGCTCACGGATCCGACGGCCGACACGCTCTGGCTGGGGCACGCGGCGGCAACATGCCTTGCACGCGCCATTGCGCGCGCGGTGTATCACGCCACACCCGAGCTGGGTGATACATTGCCTTGCTATCAACAACTACAAACTTGAACGGAACGCTTCTAAACTGGCAACGCTGTTGTTTTAAATACTGTTCTAAGGGCAAACGACGATTGCATCTGTAATACCCCCGGCAGACGCGCAAGATGTTGACGGTGAATGCGGGCAAAATCATCGGTATTTTCCGAGACGACCTTTAACAAGTAGTCAGCAGTGCCTGCCATCAAGTGACATTCCAACACATCAGGTATACGTGCCACCGCTTTTTCAAACGCCTCCAAGGTTTCATCCGCTTGACCAGACAAACGGATTTCCACAAAAACCGTAGATGGAACGTTCATCTTGCGCGCGTCTAGAAGTGCAACATAGTCCCGTATGTACCCATCAGTTTCCAGTCTCTGCACACGGCGGTGACACGCCGACGCCGACAGATTGACATGCTCTGACAAATCCGCATTCGAGATGCGTCCTGTCTTCTGAACAGCTCTTAGAATCCGGCGATCCGTTTCATCAAGCGACATTTCTTAACAACTCCTTGCTCACAAGATCAATATATTCGAAGAATCTTCGAAATGCATGTTTTTATTCTGCCTAAAAATGCAGCACATTCGATCCGTCCCGGATGAAACTGATCTTAGGAAATTCACAAAGGATACGCAGATGAAAATCGGATGCCCAACCGAGATCAAACCACAAGAGTTCCGTGTCGGCATGACACCAGATGCGGCACGCGAGGCCACAAACCATGGCCACACAGCCCTTATTCAAAAAGGTGCTGGTCTGGGGGCAGGTTTTACCGACGCTGACTATGAAGCAGCCGGTGCCAAAATCATCGCCACCGCAGAAGAGATTTTTGCAATGGCGGACATGATTGTAAAAGTCAAAGAACCGCAAGCTGGCGAACGCAAGATGTTGCGCGAAGGCCAGTTGTTGTTCACCTATCTTCACTTGGCCCCCGACCGCGCACAAACGCAGGATCTGTTGGACAGCGGTTGTACTGCGATTGCGTATGAGACAGTCACGGACGATCGTGGCGGCCTTCCGCTTTTGGCACCGATGTCCGAAGTCGCAGGACGCCTTGCACCACAGGTTGGGGCATGGACGTTGCAAAAGGCGAACGGCGGACGCGGCGTTCTGATGGGCGGCGTACCCGGTGTGGCCCCTGCAAAAGTTGTGGTCATCGGCGGCGGTGTCGTCGGCACACACGCAGCCAAAATCGCGGCTGGTATGGGGGCAGATGTCACCGTACTGGACCGGTCTTTGCCGCGCCTCAGATATCTCGACGACGTATTCGGCGGCACGTTCAAGAACCAATACTCAACAGCTGGGGCAACTGCCGAGCTGGTGCGTGAGGCAGATTTGGTGATTGGCGCAGTTCTCATTCCCGGAGCAGCAGCCCCGAAACTGATTTCACGTGCCCAGCTTTCGGAAATGAAACCGGGGGCGGCGCTTGTAGACGTGGCCATTGACCAAGGCGGTTGTTTCGAAACCTCCAAGGCAACAACCCACGCTGATCCAATCTATGAAGTAGACGGCGTCATGCACTATTGCGTTGCGAACATGCCTGGCGCGGTTGCGCGGACATCAACGCAAGCGCTCGGCAACGCCACCCTGCCTTTCATGCTGAACCTTGCGAACAAGGGCTGGCGTCAAGCGTGCCAAGATGACCCGCATCTGTTGAATGGTCTGAATGTGCATGCTGGACAGCTGACATATGATGCCGTTGGCACAGCTCTGGGCATGGATGTTCTATCTCCAGAGCTTGCTCTCAAGGCATAAAGACAAAACCAAATCGGCCGCCAGTCGCATCCTGCGATTTGGCGGCCTTTTTTTGCGCGTCGACCAAATTCTATTAGACCTTTACGCGTTCCGATTTAGGATCATACATCGGCTTGAGCGACACCTGTGCGGGAACGCGTGTGCCCATCACGTCGATCTCATAGGTTGATGCCAGAACCTCGGCGGCGCTTTGGTCGGCGCAGGGGACATACCCCAAACCGACGGCCCCGCCCAAAGTGTGCCCATAGTTTCCAGAGCTGAGGTATCCCACGATTTCACCATCTCTGAGGATCGGCTCATTGTGATACAAAAGTGGTTCAGGATCAGTCAGCAGAAACTGAACCATCCGCGATTGCGGGCCGGTTTCTTTACGTTCAAGCACGGCATCGCGCCCAATAAAGTCTGCCTTGGACGTTTTCACCGCAAAGCCGAGCCCCGCATCGACGACATTATCCTCGCACGTAATGTCATGTCCGAAATGTCGGAAGCCTTTTTCAATGCGGCAGCTGTCCATCATGTGCATGCCGCACAGCTTAAGCCCCATATCCTGTCCGGCCTGATGCAGCGTCTCAAACGCATGCCCAGCCATATCCGAACTGACATAAATCTCCCATCCAAGTTCGCCGACATAGGTCACACGATGCGCCCGAGCGAGCCCCATACCCAGCTCGATGTCTTGTGCCGTGCCAAACGGGTTCTTCACGTTCCCAAAATCCGCTGGCGAGACCTTTTCCAACAAAGTGCGTGCATTTGGCCCCATGATCGCCAGCACACCCTCGCCAGATGTGACATCGGTAATGACCACGCGGAAGTCACCGACATGGCGCTGCATCCATGTTTGATCCGCCAACCGCGTCGCCGCAGGCGTCACCACAAGATAGGATGTCTCGGTCAACCGCGTCACCGTTACATCCGCCTCAATCCCCCCGCGTGAGTTGAGAAACTGAGTGTACACAATCTTGCCGTTCGGCACGGAATAGTCACCGCCCCCAACATAGTTCAAAAACGCTTCGGCATCTGGGCCCTCGACGCGGATTTTACCAAACGACGACATGTCATACATGCCCACGTTTTCACGCACGGCACGATGCTCGGCTGCAGAATTTTCGAACCAGTTTTGCCGTTTCCACGTGTATTCATACGCGCGTTCTTGGCCCGCGTTGGCAAACCAATTGGCCCGTTCCCATCCGGCCAATTCGCCCATGACCGCGCCTTGCTCTAACAGCTGATGATGAAACGGCGTACGCCGAATGCCGCGGGCGGTCGCCTTTTGGCGATACGGGAAATGATCCGCATACAGCAAGCCCAGTGTTTCTTTTGAGCGCTCGAACAGATATGTTTTGTTGCCTTGGAACGGCTGCATGCGGCTGACATCCACGTCCCCAAGGTCGAAAGGTTTTTGGCCATCGTCCATCCATTGCGCCAAGGCCATGCCTGCCCCACCCGCAGATTGAATCCCGATCGAGTTAAAGCCCGCAGCGACCCAAACGTTGTCCATTTCCGGGGCCAACCCCAAATGATAGGCGTCATCCGGTGTGAACGATTCAGGACCATTAAAGAACGTGTGAATGCCCGCCTCACCAAGCATCGGCAAGCGGTTCACGGCATGTTCCAGAATCGGCTCAAAGTGGTCGAAATCTTCGGGCAGCTGATCAAATTCGAATGTATCCGGGATGCCGTTCATGGCCCAAGGTTTGGCGTTTGGTTCGAACGCGCCGAGCATCATTTTGCCTGCATCTTCTTTGTAATATGCGCATTCATCTGGCACACGCAGAACCGGCATCTGGCTCAAACCCGCAATTGGCTCAGAGACGATGTAGAAATGCTCGCAGGCATGCAGCGGCACATTCACACCGGCCATGCGGCCAACTTCGTGCCCCCACATGCCAGCACAGTTCACGATCATGTCACAAGCGATATGCCCCTGATCAGCACCATCATCCGACACCCAATCCACACCGGTGACTTTTCGGCCCGATCTGGTGATATTCTGTACCTTGGTGCGTTCCTTAACAAGCGCACCACGTTGGCGCGCCCCTTTGGCCAATGCCAATGCAATATTGGCAGGATCCCCCTGCCCGTCTTTGTCAAGAAACACGCCCCCGACAACGCCGTCGATATTGAGATGCTCATATTTCGCTTTGACTTCAGCGGGCGAAATTTCTTCGACATCCACACCAAAAGCGCGCGCCATGGCTGCTTGGCGGAAAATCTCTTCTTTGCGTTCTTCAGTCAGTGCAACCGTGATGGACCCAACACGCTTGAAGCCAGTCGCAACACCTGTTTCCTGTTCAAGAGCTCCATAAAGTTCCTGAGAATACTTGGCCAGCTTGGTCATATTCGCAGTAGCGCGAAGTTGCGCGATCAGCCCCGCCGCGTGCCACGTCGTGCCACTGGTCAGTTGCTTGCGTTCTAGTAACACCACATCTTTCCAACCCAATTTGGTAAGATGATAGGCAACCGAACATCCGATTACGCCACCGCCGATAATGACCACACGGGCCTTGGAAGGAAGATCCGCCATAACTTTCTCCAGAATCCTAAGTTATTGCGACCGTGACACACCCTTTCAACGCAAAATGTGCAATATGCGTCACAGGATCGGTCAAAATCACTCTATGCCCTGCTTTTGGGGCGCCCCACGCGATGCTGTTTTCTGACAGCTAACGGCGTGACACCAAAAAATCGCTTATAAAGCCCCGAAAACCCCCCGCCAAAACCACAGGCCAAACCAATCTCTCGAATGCTCAATGTCGTATTCAGCAACAAGTTATTTGCGCGGCTCAAACGCATTTCACGATAATACGTATTTGGCGTCGTACCCAAAATCATTCTGAACTTTCGCTCAAGAGACCGGTTTGACATTCCCAAAACCCGCACCAGCTCATTGATCGGCAACGGCTCTTCGATATTTGCCTGCATCAACTCCAGACACATGTCCAACTCCGGATCTCCGGTTTGCGCGATCCCTGCACCGCCAAACGGTTGCTGAGTACCAAAGTCCCGAATTTTTTCATGTAGCAAAATGTCTGCAACGGTCATCTTGGCAGCAGCCGATACGTACCTCCCGATCAAGCCAAGCGTCACGTCCACCGTCGCCTCCATACCAGCGCATGTCACGACCGCCCCATCCTGTACCGCCAAAGCCCCGCGAAGCTGATGCACACCTTGACCTTCTTGCATCATGGCAGAGTTTTCCCAGTGGGTGGTGTGGGCACCTGCCTCATCACCTGCTTCGCGGATATAGCGGCTCGCGGCCTCTGCAAGCAGAAAAACTTGGGCATTTCGAAATGTATAATTCGATACGTGCTGCCGGACACTTAGGGCGATATTATGCGGATCCGAATTGCCCAACACGAACAAATACTCGACATCCGGACGCGGGCCGATGGGATGTGTGTCGATCATCACGCCAGTTCTGCTGTGCTTAATGCCGCCCGTCAACGACAGGTAGCGCCACTCAAAGACGGTTTTGACGCTGACGCGATTTGCGATCATCAACACGTCAACGATTCCGGCAACTTCGGTCAATACAAAGTCATCAGCCAGCAAGAGATCAATACGCACGGTATGCGCATGTGCGGTCGGGCCTGTTTCCGTGAAGAGCACCCCCATCGCTACACTACAGTATAGCCGGACGCCACAATTCGGCGCGCCATCTCGGCGATATGTGCAGGGCCAATTTCGCAACACCCCCCCACGATCGTCGCACCTTGTTCGATCCACGTCATCACAAAGTCGGCGTAGGCATCTGGCGCAAGATCATCCCTTGCCGTCAATGCATCAACAGTTGGTCTGTCCTGAAGAAATGCATCCGAAATCTGCGTAAAGCCGTTGGCGTACGCCCCAAACGGCTTGCCAAATTGCGCCACCACCTCAAGGGCTGACAGCACAACTTCGGGTCGCGAGCAATTGACCAACACCGCATCGGGTGCGAACTTTTCTATGACCTCCGACAAATCCTGCAGGGGTTCGCCAGATCTCAGGCGCGTGCCGTCCTCATCCTGAACTGAGACCGCCAGCCACACGGGCTTGGTCGTGTCCGCAGCGCCCAACAACGCGCCCTTGGCGTGCTCAATCGAGGCCACGGTTTCGATGATAAAGAAATCGACACGATCCTGCATCAAGCGAACCAATTCGGCATACAAGCCCCGCGCTTGATCGGCTGGCGGGCAGATATCTGGACGATAGGACGCCCCCAACGGGCCAAGCGAACCAGCAATACGCGCAGTACTCTGCGGATGGGCGCTCACAGCTCGTTCTGCTTGCTCAAGCGCAGTTTCGATCAAGCGCTCGAAAGCCGGCTCAAGATGTACCGGAGCCAACCTGTCCCGATGCACGGCGTAGGTGTTCGTCGTCGCCACCGTTGCGCCCGCATCGAAGTAATCCGAATGCACTTGGCCCACGATTTCCGGGGTCTCCATCATCACGGATGTCGACCAAAGAGGCGTTGCGGGCATGCTTGATCGCATGACAATCTCTTGCCCAACAGAGCCGCCCAACAGTGTGATACCAGTCATTTCCCACCTCACTTGTGTCTTCTGGTCCGCGCATCGATCGGCATGCCCCCATGTCAAAGGAACATGCCTGTTTGTACGAGATGTTTAGGCCCGTAAGCGCTCGTTCTGGGGATCCCAAAGTGGTTGATCCTCTTGAACCACGGCACGGCATTTCTGGCCATATATCTCGACACTCAGTTCAGTGCCTGGTGTCGCCAAATCAGCCCGAACCATGCCCAGCGCAATCGACGCATTCACACGATACCCCCAATCACCCGAAGTGGTTTCTCCGACGATCTCGTCACCGCTCCAGATACAGGACATGTAAGGCGCGTCCGCATCGCCAGCGTCCACCAACAAGGTCACAAAGGATTTCTTTACACCTTGCTGCTTTTCGGCCTGAATCGCGGCCTTGCCACGGAAATCCTGAGGTTTGTCCAGTTTGACAAACCGGCCAAGGCCCCCTTCGAGCAACGAATAATCCGTGCTAAGGTCACCCTTCCACGTCCGATATCCTTTTTCGATCCGCAGCGAGTTCAGCGCATACATGCCAAATGGAACTGCGCCCCCCTCAATCACCGCTGCATAGATCACATCCTGATCAGCATTGGCACAATGGACTTCCCAGCCCAGTTCCCCCGCATACGACACCCGTGCAAGAAACGCCGGTTTGCCCGCCACAGTGGCCTTTTGATGCGTCAGCCACCCCAGCGACAAATCCGCATCCGAAATAGACGCAAACAAATCACGTGATGCTGGCCCCGTGATAATCATGGTGCCATACTCGGTGGTGTGGTCGGTCAACGACACCCCTGCAGGCAAGGCATTGCGCACGATTTCAAAGTCATGCCATTGCGCTCCGCCGGCCGTGATCATGGTAAAATGATCTTCGCCGTGACGGATACAGGACATCTCTGTCAGGATGCGACCGCGATCATCCGAGAAGTACACGAGGTTCATCCGGCCAATTTTGGGCAGACCACCTGTGACCATACCACGCAAGAATTCCGCAGCTCCGTCGCCTTCGAGATTGAACCGCGAGAACCCTGGCAGATCAAGAACGCCGACACCATCGCGCACCGCTTCGCACTCTTCTTTGATACGCTGTTGCCATGGGCCCGAACGCCCCCATGTGTGGCTGGATTCTTCGGATGTGTCGTCGCCCTCTTTGGCAAACCAATTCGCACGTTCCCAACCGTTATAGGCCCCCATCACGCCGCCCAGACTTTTGATCTTGGCATGCACGGGCGACAGTTTTTTGTCGCGCGCGGCTGGCCATTCGTGATGTGGGAAATGCATGGCGTACTCGTTGCCGTAAACCTCCATGCCTTTCTGATCGCAGTAATCCTGATCGGTGTAGTCGGTGTAGCGACGCGGATCGACCGCCCACATGTCCCACTCGGTGCCGCCATCAATGATCCATTCGGCCATCACCTTGCCTGCGCCGCCACCTTGGGCAATGCCAAAGGTAAAGACACATGCCTCGAATGCGTTTTTCACGCCGGGCATCGGGCCGATCAATGGCAACCCATCTGGTGCATAAGGAATTGGGCCATTGATGACGCTGCTGACGCCTGATGTGGCCATCAATGGAACACGCTCCATCGCGTCGGTGACGATGTCTTCGATGCGGTCCAGATCGTCCTGCCACAGCTGAAACGAGAAATCATCCGGCATCTGGTCGTCTTCGGTCAACCAGTGACCTTTGCAGTTCGGTTCATAGGGACCAAGGTTATAGCCGTTCTTCTCCTGACGCAGGTAGTAGGACACGTCGACGTCACGGATCAAAGGCAGCTTTTTGCCATTCTCTTTGGACCAAGCTTCGACCTCGGGGATTTGTTCCGTCAGCAAATACTGGTGCGACATGACCATCATCGGGACCGTGCGGCCGCCATAGGGTTTGAACCATTCACCCACACGCTGTGCGTAATAGCCAGCCGCATTCACAACGTAGTCACAGTCGATATCACCCTTGTCCGTGTGCACAGTCCAAGTGTCATCATCATGCTGGGTCACGCCGGTTGAGGGGCAAAACCGGATGATCTGTGCCCCCATATCGCGTGCACCTTTGGCCAGTGCTTGGGTCAACTGCGCGGGGTCAATATCGCCATCCGACGGATCGAACAGGATACCTTCCAGATCATGTGTTTCCAAGAATGGATAGTGTTTCTTGGCCTCTTCCGGGGTCCACATTTCCATCTCGATACCTTGATAGCGCCCCATCGAACAGGCGCGCTCAAATTCCTGCATGCGCTCTTTGGTATGCGCTAGGCGGATAGACCCGGTCTGGTGATAGTTCATCGGGTAATCAACCTCTTCGCCCAAACGTGCGTACAATTCGGTCGAATAGCGCTGCATGTTCATGATCGACCAAGACGTCGAGAACGTCGGCACATTGCCAGCCGCGTGCCACGTCGATCCAGCGGTCAATTCGTTCTTTTCCAACAGAACGCAATCCGTCCAGCCCTTTTGAGCCAGATGATACAGCGTCGAGCAGCCAACAACGCCGCCACCTATGATGACCACACGGGCCTTGGTTGGAAAATCAGACATGGTAACTCCCTTATTAATCTCGTTGCGGTACGCCGTCCGCGATGTCGTAATAGTCGCCTTTTTCGGCAACAAAGATGTGCTTGATCAGGGCTAAACCTGTTGGGCCATCCACTGCTCCCAGAGAAAAGCTGATGGTGTCTTCATCGTTGGCCTTCCAAAACAGGAAGGACCCGCACGTGGGGCAGCTGCCGCGTTTCGCGGTCGCGCTCGACGCAAACCACCGAACCGGCCCGTGTATCGCCAAGGCATCCTCTGCCACATAGGCCGATGACCATACGCCACCGGATTGTTTGCGGCATTGTCCGCAATGACACATCGACGGCCCTTGCGGTATAGCGTCAGTTTCAAACCTGATATCGCCACATAGGCATGATCCCTTCATGACAGCCTCCTTAATATACCGGTGGTGCAATGACCCAAACGGCCACGGCTGGTTCATCGTAGGGATTGGACCATTGATACGGTTCGTGCTTGATACGAAAGCTGTCACCCGGACCCACAGAAAACTGGCGGTCGCCAATACGCAGATCCAACCTGCCAGACACGATATATCCGACTTCTTGGGTTGGACGATCGGCAGGGACCTGCATTGCCGAATGCGGCTGAAACGTGGAATGCACCATCTCGAAATCATCGGTCAAGTCGGGGGACAATAGCTCTTCGATCAGCCCCTCTTCGCCAGACCCCATGGGACGGCGCGAGCCCGACCGCACGATGTACCCTTGCTCTGCGACTGGCGCACTTGAGTGACCGAACAGCATCGACATGGGCACGTCGAGAACTTTGGCGATCTGTCGCAAATCCGAAATCGAAGGTTCTGACTTGTCGCGCTCAACCTGGCTCAGCCACCCCACCGAACGCCCAAGGCTTTCGGCCATGTCGACAAGTGTAAGCCCCCGCGACTTGCGCAGCGCGCGCATATCCGCACCTAACGTCTCGAGATCTTTTGGGGGTTGATGAAACATAACTATGAGAGTCCGTGAAATTATTGCCCGTAATTTCACGATGCCTCAGCTAAATGAAATTTCCAAGCTTTTTTTCACGCACCCGCAAAATCTGCCTCTTGAGTGCCGGTCTCGCTCGACGAGATCAGCCACCCTCGAGGGCTTGCACATGCATTGGGTATCAGAGGTTAGGTCGCGTTGGAAAACACCGCAGAAAGAATTTCCGACATGTTTTCAGCATCTTCTTGCGTGAAAGCATCCACCCGATCGCTGTCTATATCAAACACGCCAAGTAGATCACCGGCTTGATTGCACACAGGCAGGACAAGTTCAGACCGAGTGCTTGACGAACAGGCGATGTGATCTGAAAACATATCTACATCCGCTACCAACTGTACCTCTCGTGTCCGTGCGGCAGCGCCACACACGCCGCGAGAGAAGGGAATCACCAAACAACCATGCCCCCCTTGATAAGGGCCGATCTTGAGCAACTCAGGAGCGACAACACGATAAAACCCGGTCCAATCGAAACGTGCATCACTGTGATGCACTTCACAAGCTACCGTCGCCATAAGCGCAACTGTGTCAGTTTCACCAGCCGTCAGAGCCGCAATAGTACGGGACAGATCAGAATAATTTACAGGCACGTGCCCCCCCAAATAAAAAACGCTAGGAGCTATGTGCCCCTAGCGACTTAGTCAGGTCAATACGTGCTGCACGCTTTGCGGTTAAACCCGTTCGATCGCGATGGCAGTACCTTCGCCACCCCCGATACAAATGGCGGCAACACCACGTTTCAGGCCGCGTTTCTCAAGGGCATTCAGCAAGGTCACCATGATACGTGCCCCGGATGCGCCAATCGGGTGGCCCAGCGCGCAAGCACCGCCGTTCACATTAACCTTGTCCCGCTCAAGACCCATTTCATGCATGAACGCCATAGGAACAACGGCAAAGGCTTCGTTCACTTCCCACAGATCAACATCGTCTTTGGTCCAGCCGATCGTCTCGAGCAATTTTTGTGCAGCAGGTACTGGGGCTGTGGTGAAAAGGGCTGGCGCTTGTGCGTGACTGGCATGGCCCACAACACGTGCGCGGATATTAAGCCCATTGTCTTTGGCATACTCTTCAGACGCCAGAACCAATGCAGCCGCACCGTCCGAAATTGACGACGAGTTTGCAGCGGTGACGGTGCCCTCTTTGCGGAAGGCGGGCTTGAGTTGTGGAATTTTGTCAGGTCGCGCATTGGCCGGCTGTTCGTCTGAAGAAAACGTCACCTCACCCTTACGGGTCTTGATCGTAACGGGTGCAATTTCGCCGTCAAACGCACCGCTTTCTTGCGCTTCAAGGGCGTTTGAAAGCGATTTGAGCGCGTATTCATCCTGCGCTTCGCGTGTAAATTGGAACGACTCGGCGCAATCTTCCGCAAACGTGCCCATCAAGCGGCCCTTGTCATAGGCATCTTCCAACCCATCAAGGAACATATGATCTTGCGCAGCCTGATGACCAATACGTGCGCCGTTGCGCATATTCGGCAAGATGTACGGGGCATTTGTCATGCTTTCCATGCCACCAGCAATCATCGTGTCAGTATGTCCAAGGGCGATCTGATCAAAGCCGACCATCGCCGCTTTCATGCCCGAACCACACATCTTGTTCAGGGTCGTCGCCGGAACCTCTTCGCCCAAACCACCGGCGAATCCAGCCTGACGTGCGGGCGCCTGACCTTGCCCAGCAGGCAAAACACATCCCATCACGACTTCCTGGACGCTTGTTGCACCCGCGTCCTTTAGGGCTGCTTCAATGGCTGCACCACCAAGAACGGATGCTTCAACTCCGGCGAACACACCTTGGAAACCACCCATCGGTGTCCGTGCTGCCCCTGCGATGACGACATTCTTCATTGTATTCCTCCGGTTGCGGGTATTGGGCACCCAATGTGTGGATCAATGCGGCTCAAACCTTGCATAGATATTTCAGGGCATTTTCGACTGGGGCGCAACAAAGGTCCATCCCGCGTAAATACCTATGCGCAGATACAGATTGGTAAGACTTTGGGTTTACGGTTCCAGCAATAGGAAATAGCAGAAAGCGAATGATGTGAATTTGTCGAGCTCTCATGAAAACGGGTTCCTCGTGGTTTCAGTCAACGAGTTGCGTATCGACGCTTCGGTAGCCATCCAATTCAAAGACCGCATGCGCGAAGAAACAGAAAATGGTGAAACGCGTGTGATTTTGGATTTGTCCCAAGTCGATTTTATTGATTCAAGCGGGCTTGGTGCAATCGTCGCCGCCATGAAACAGTTGGGCACTGATAGGCGGCTGGATTTGGCTGGTCTGAACCCCAATGTCGACAAGGTGTTCCGTCTTACGCGAATGGACACAGTTTTTAAGCTCCATCGCGACCTGTCCGATGCATTTACGCATTAAGGTGACAATGGCGGGACATATCGAAAGGGATTGAACAGGGTATGCCACAAACCTCCTGCTTCAACTTGGTATTTTCGGCGTCGCCAGGCAACGTACGCACGGCGTTGAACGATCTGTGTGTGTTTCTAGAGAACAACACAATCTCTGAAAACCACGTAGGCACGGCTCAAATTGTAGCCGGGGAAGTGCTTAACAATGTTGTTGAACATGCAACGCGCCATCAGGCGGACGGCCGTATCGAGATTACCTGCGAAATCACATTTGAGAGCTTAATCTTTACGGTTTGCGACAATGGAACACCGATGCCACGGGGAGGCATCCCCAACAAAGGGCTACCACCCGTCGATACGACGCTTGATAACCTCCCCGAAGGTGGGTTTGGGTGGGCATTGGTACATCTGCTGACCTCTGGGATTACGTATCATCGCAGGCAGGACAAAAACTGTTTGAAATTCACTCTCCCGGCAATTGGCAAATCTAGCCTCTCCGAATAGGGTTTTCAGGCAAGGCAGACACGAGAGGCCAGAATGCGCGATTTTCATCAACCCGGGCGGTCGGCCGTTTTCGCAGAAAATGGCATGTGCGCGACATCTCACCCGTTGGCGGCCCAAACCGCCATCGACATTCTGAAACGCGGCGGCAATGCGATGGATGCAGCAGTTGCAGGCGCAGTATTGTTAGGTATTTGCGAACCGCAAATGGCTGGCCTTGGCGGTGATTGTTTTGTCCTGTTCTCACCTGCTGGCACTGACGACGTACATGGTTTTAACGGCTCTGGTCGCGCAGCAGCTGGGGCGTCGGCCCAAGCATTACGCAAAAGCGGTTTCGCCGCGGTCCCCATACATTCCGCAGATGCCGTGACAATTCCGGGTTCGGTCGATGCCTTTTGCACTTTGGCGGCCGACTGGGGCAAACTGGGTCTCGACGCGCTTTTGGCCCCTGCCATACAGTATGCCGAAAATGGTGTACCGGTCGCGCCTCGGGTTGCATTTGATTGGCAGGAGGCGTCTCAATTTTTACAGGGTGCTGGACGCACCTTCTATTTGAATAACGGGCAGGTTCCAAAGGTTGGCGAGGTCTTTAGAAACCCGACCCAAGCAGACGTTTTGCGCCTAATCGCCAAGAACGGGCGTGACGCCTTTTATAGCGGAGAAATCGCCGAGGATATGGTTGCCACGTTGCAAGCGATCGGCGGTCAACATGATCTAGATGACTTTGCAGACACTCGCGGCACGGCGACACACCCAATAAGCGCAACATACAAAGGTGTTGAGTTGCTTGAGCACCCTCCCAACGGGCAAGGCGCAACGGCGATGTTATTGCTGAATGTTCTGTCACACTTCGACATATCGTCGATGGACCCGAATGGATTTGAACGAGCACACATTGAAGCAGAAGCCACAAAACTGGCTTATGATGCACGCAACCGCATTTTGGCCGACACAGACCACACCACACATCTGGAGCGTATGCTATCTACCGATGTCGCCGCAGAGCTCGCGTCCCTTATTTCGCGTCAACAGGCGATGCCATCTGCACCCGCACTGACCGAAGCCATTCATAAGGACACTGTGTATATCACCGTTGTCGACCGTGATCGCATGTCAGTGTCGCTGATTTACTCAATTTTTCATGGCTTTGGATCTGGGATCGCATCCGAAAAATTCGGTGTACTGTTCCACAACCGCGGTGCTGGATTTTCTCTGACAGACGGACATCCGAACGAACTCGCAGGTGGCAAAAGGCCGATGCACACCATTATTCCAGGCATGCTACGTCAAGGTGGGCGCGTCACCATGCCATTTGGCGTGATGGGCGGGGCCTATCAGCCCTGCGGTCATGCACGGTTCATTTCCAATATGGTTGATTTCGGCATGGATCCCCAATCCGCCATCGATACACCAAGATGTTTTGCCGACGCTGGTGTTCTGCGCACCGAGCGTGGATATTCAGCGCGTACAAAACAAGCGCTCTCTGACCTCGGGCATATCCTCGAAGAGCCACACACACCCATTGGGGGTGCCCAAGCCATTCATATTGATGATAAAGGTGTGCTAACTGGAGCCTCGGATTTCCGAAAAGACGGCTGTGCAATAGGATATTAAAATGACAATTACCCCCATCAAAACCCTTGTCGCAAACGCAAAAGAGGAAATCGAAACCCTATCCATGGACGCCGCCGCTGATCACGTCGCGGCAGGCACCGCCTTGTTCGTTGATATTCGTGACCCTCGTGAACTTAGCCGAGAAGGCAAGATTCCCGGTGCGTTTCATGCGCCGCGTGGCATGCTCGAATTCTGGATAGACCCTCAGAGCCCTTACCACAAACCTGCATTGGCAACTGACAAGACCCTGATATTGTACTGCGCTGGCGCACTTCGGTCGTCCCTAGCGGTCAAAACACTTCAGGACATGGGCGTGCGCAATGTGGCCGAAATGGACGGTGGGTTTGGCGCATGGAAGGCCGCAGGGCGCGACATCGAACCCACAACCTGATCTTGCGGGCCTAATTCATTTGGAAGTGTAAAGGATACGTCCCGTCCTGAAACGGCCCAAACAGGTCTGGAATATCGGGGTGATCCACCGGTTCCCCGGAATAGTCGGCAATCAAATTTTGCTCGGAGACATAGGCCACATAATAGCTTTGGTCGTTCTCGGCGAGCAAATGATAAAATGGCTGTTCTTTACGTGGCCGGCTATCTTCCGGGATCGCGTCATACCATTCGTCTGTATTGGCGAACTCTGGGTCCACATCAAACACCACCCCACGAAAAGGGTGCTTTTTGTGGCGAACCACTTGCCCAAGGTGATATTTTGCACGTGTCTTCAACATAGCTTGCAGCCCCTACCCCTCAAGGCTACTCCTTTCAAGAGGCATTTGTCCAATTCCGGCAGCCAATTTTAAGGAAACAGTTTGTGAACCTTGCTCTGACCGTCCTTGAAATTGTCGCTCCCGTCTTTTTCATGGCAGGTATCGGGTTTACGTGGGTCAAGGCGGGCTTTGACTATCCGATACAGTTCATCACGCGCCTTGCTATGACGCTCGCCGTTCCATGCCTGATTTTCACTGCGCTGATGAAGACAAACGTCGATCTTGGCGCGCTCTGGAAACTGACACTGGCCTCTGTGGCCGGATACGGCGCAATTATGATCGTTGGTTGGGTTCTGTTGAAGATCTCTGGCCTCAACACCCGCACATATTGGGCCCCATTTATTTTTGGAAACACGGGGAACCTTGGGCTGCCATTGGCATTGTTTGCATTTGGCCAACCAGGACTTGAACGGGCGGTTGTCTTGCTCGCGGTAAGTGCGGTGCTTTCGTTCACCATCGGAATCGGGTTGGTCGCGGGCCGCGGATCATATGACAAGATGCTCCGAGAGCCGATGATTTGGGCGACGTTGCTAGGGGCTGTATTTCTCTGGCAGGGTTGGGAAACACCGCCTTTCGTGACCAATACACTTGAGTTGATCGGACAAATGGCAATCCCGCTCATGCTCATGACACTTGGCGTTGCCATCGCCCGATTGTCGCCAACACATGTGTCCACGGCGATATGGTTATCAGTCGCCAAATTCGGAGTGTGTGCCGTTATCGGTTGGGGGCTGGCCGTCATTTTTGATCTTGATGCGACCTCGTTCGGGGTGCTGGTGCTCCAACTTGCCACTCCCGTCGCGGTCACAGCCTACTTATTGGCAGAAAAATATGGCGCCGATAGCCAGTCAGTCGCTGGGTTCGTCGTTGTGTCGACCGTGATTTCCGTTGCTGGTCTGCCGCTATTGCTCGGGCTAATCTTGTGACGCGCAGGAATGTGATTTTCACACCCGCCCCAATAGGATAAGGTTAGGCAAAATAATAAACTTTGCGAGAGGCCAATGAGCAGATTCTTTCGCGCGATTGTCGTTCTGATGTTAGTGGCATCCTGTGGTGGTGGGTACGATTCCCCGCCGCGCAATCTGGATGACGCTTGTTCGATCCTCAAGCAGCGCCCGCAATTCATCAAGGCATTCAAAGCCACAAAACGTCGC
Source organism: Shimia litoralis (assembly GCF_005518135.1). GTDB lineage: Bacteria > Pseudomonadota > Alphaproteobacteria > Rhodobacterales > Rhodobacteraceae > Shimia_E > Shimia_E litoralis. The sequence goes on from NZ_SULI01000012.1 coordinate 76,267, forward strand.
TGGGATGTTCCTGTGAACGTCCAGATGGCGATTCTGTATCAAGAAAGCAAATTCGACTCGGATGCGCGAACGCCTTATAAATATGTATTGGGTGTTTTGCCGATGGGCCGCCAAAGCAGCGCATATGGATACGCCCAAGCTCTTGATGCCACATGGGACCAATACCGACGTGAAACCGGAAACCGTGGTGCGAAGCGCGACAATATCAAAGACGCCACAGATTTCATGGGCTGGTATATGAACCAAACCCGCGAGAAAAACGGTATTCCTCTATCTGATGCTAAAAATCAGTATCTCGCCTATCATGAAGGCCACACGGGATACGCCAGAGGGACCTATCGCAACAAATCGTGGCTCATGCGTGTGTCCCAAAAGGTCGAAGACCGCGCGGAAGATTATCGTTTTCAGCTCGAGAAATGCGCCCGTATCAGATAATCGATGGCCCCGTCTTTCTTAGAAAACGGGGCTATTTTCGTATGTGCATCTCAATATTGAACAACGTATTTTTGAGCGGAACGCCTTGTTCCATTTCGCCCAAAATGACTGTGGTTTGGCCACCCGCGTTGTCATTGATAATCCACTGGCGCAACTCGACGGGATTGGCCGTGAACTTGAGTTGAATATTGCCGTATTCAGGATGCTCGGGTTCTTGCGCTGTCACCGTCGTGGCGGTTCCGTCGTAATCGTGCCCGACAACCATATTTGCTTTGGCCAAGTTCACATTGCGTGCCAAAATCACAGAAAGCGGCGTACGTCTGAGCGGATATGTCTCTGGCGGTTGATTTGACCGGCCGTCAAAGATTGCCACCGTGTTGGCGCTCGCCAAAACCATCGCTTCTTCTGGCGGATCGTATTCAAACCGCACGCGACCAGGGCGTTTGATATACACGCGCCCTGTAGAAATAGAACCATCACCATTGATCTGGGTAAAAGCCGACTGCGCCGTTTTCATTGCGTTAAGATAGCCGGAGATTTCGTTCAAAGACAACTGTTCTGCGGTTGCCGTTGTCGCCATCGCCACCAAGACCGCGGGGGCAATCATATATCGTAGAATACTCATGACCATATACCTAGTCGTTCCCCGCCCAGACACCAGCCCCGGCAGGGATCACATTTGCGTTTCGGCCTAATGTTGCTCAGGAACCAAAATCTCACGTTTGCCTACATGGTTTGCGGGGCTCACCAACCCTTGATCTTCCATTTGCTCGACAAGACGCGCCGCTTTGTTATACCCGATCGCCAACTTGCGCTGGATATACGACGTCGAACACTTGCGGTCTTTGATCACAATGGCGACGGCCGTATCATACAACGCGTCCTCGCCATCTGTATTTCCACCCAGACCAAGAACCGCATCAATGCTGCTGGCTTGATCATCTTCAACGCCTTCAACAACGCCACTGACATATTCCGGCGCACCGAATGACTTAAGGTGATTGACGATTTCTTCGACTTCTTCATCACTCACAAACGGACCATGGCAACGAGTGATTTTGGCGCCACCCGCCATGTAAAGCATGTCCCCCATACCCAACAGCTGCTCAGCCCCCATTTCACCCAAAATCGTACGGCTGTCGATTTTCGAAGTCACTTGGAACGAAATTCGGGTTGGGAAGTTTGCCTTGATCGTGCCCGTGATGACATCCACCGATGGTCTCTGGGTCGCCATAATCAGGTGAATCCCCGACGCACGCGCCATTTGAGCCAAGCGTTGGATACAGGCCTCGATCTCTTTGCCTGCCACCATCATCAAATCTGCCATTTCGTCGACGACAACGACGATATAGGGCATTTTTTCTGGCATTATTTCCTCGGATTCAAAGACGGGTTCGCCCGTGTCATCATCAAATCCGGTTTGAACTGTCCGGTTAAAGGTTTCACCTTTGGCCAAAGCATCCGCGACGCGCCCGTTGTATCCATCGATATTGCGCACGCCCATTTTGGACATCTTGCGATACCGCTCTTCCATTTCGCCGACCACCCATTTCAAGGCAACAACCGCTTTCTTGGGGTCGGTCACAACGGGCGAAAGAAGATGAGGAATTCCGTCATACACCGAAAGTTCAAGCATCTTGGGATCGATCATGATCAACCGGCATTCTTCCGGTGTCAGCTTGTACAACAAAGACAGGATCATGGTGTTGATCGCAACGGATTTACCCGAACCAGTTGTCCCAGCAATCAACAAGTGAGGCATCTTGGCCAAATTCGCGACCATCGCGTCACCGCCGATGTCTTTGCCCAGCGCCAGAGCCAGCTTCATGTTGCTGTCTCCAAAATCTCGTGCCGACAGAATTTCCCGCAAGACCACTTTTTCCCGATTTTCATTCGGAAGTTCGATCCCGATTACACTTCGGCCCGGAACGGTGGAAACACGTGCCGAAAGTGCCGACATGGAGCGGGCAATATCATCTGCCAAACCAATCACACGGCTAGCTTTCAAGCCGGGCGCAGGCTCAAGCTCGTACATCGTGACCACGGGGCCAGGACGCACCGAGACGATCTCGCCCTTGACGCCATAGTCATCCAAGACAGTTTCCAAGAGGCGCGCATTTTCTTCCAACGCATCATCGCTCAGATGGTGACGTTTGATATCCATCGGATTGGCCAACAGGCTGAGGGGCGGCAATTCAAAGTCTGACGCTTTCTCCTCAAACGCAAGCGAAGGCTGGGCTTCGGCTTTGGCGCGGCTTGACGGGGCCGTCGCCTTGCGTGGCGCATGTTGCACAACCTTACGCGGCTCTGCGACCGGGATAACCGGCGCAGCGGGCGCGATTTTTGGGGCTTCTGTCAACGGGAGTGGCTCGATAAGTTCGTCTTCAACCCATTCTCGCTCGGCCATCCAGTCAGGTGCATCTTCCACCATTGGTGCATCATCAAATGCGGGCGCGGCACCTGTGTTTTGTTCTGCTGAGAATACCCCACCCATCGCAGTCAAAGGAGGTTCAGGCGGCAATTCAACATGGTGCGGTGCAGGTTCAAGCACCAACGGATCAGGTCCACGTCCGCGCCCCTTGGTCAAAGGCGCCGTATCTTCGATAGGCTCTGAAGCGACCTGTTGTCCTCGGCTGCGAATGACATCAGCAATCTTGGCTTTGATCCGGTCATCACCGGGCATATCCTGAATATCTGCGACCAACACTGGTTCCACCAGCTCTGGCTCTGGCATTGGCTCGACCCGCTTGATGAGGTTCGGGACGCGCGCCAGCAATCCGGGCTTGGCAGCCTGTGTTTCTTGTGGTTTCGGTGTCTCAAGCACAGGATCCGGTTCAATATCTGCTTGGTCCCATCCGGCTTGGGCCGCGGCGTTCACCTGTTGCTCTGCGGCTTCCTTGCGTTCTTGACGGCGCTCTCTTGCGGATTGTGCTGCATGCGCTGCCCCGCCGACGCCACGCCCAAGAAGGGTCATGAGAGATGCATAGGTCAACACCACACCCACAATCAGGAAACGTCCGATCAAACGCAATTCGGCTTTGGTGAAACCCAACACAAACAAGCTTAGGGCAACAAAGGCGACTCCCATCAAAAGCGACATGACCTTTAGCCCAAAGGTCGCCCCAACAGGCAAAATTGTCAAAACGGCGCCCAGTACGGTATCCCCGAAAAGCCCGCCAAGACCAAAGCTATGTGTCCAGCTTGCGCCGGGAACGAGGGTAGACGCGTACACAGCCCCAAGCGCGAGAACAATCGGTGCAAAAATCACGCGCCCCATGGCACGTTCTTCGCCAATATGCAGAGCGAAACGCGTACCCCACGCCATAAGAATAAGGGCAATTCCCCAACTACCCCATCCGATGATCATAAACAGAGGTGCCGCAATCGACGCACCGATGCGCCCCATCCAGTTTTGAATCGGGGCGTCCGTCGCAGAGATCCAGCTTGGATCGCTTGGCGTATAAGATGCAATCATTGCGCTTGCCATCAGGGCCAGCACAATCAAAATCAGTCCGACCAACTCTTTGCCGCGTTTTTCAATTGCCGCCTGCATATTGCTGTCCAACAATGGATCACGTCCTCGTGCCTGATATGCCATTCTGTACCCTCAGTTTTTTCCGTAGAGACAGTCGCGCAATGTGATCAGCGCGTTCTGAATCTCGGTTATTGGGGCCACCAAAGCGACCCGGATAAATGCTTGGCCGGGATTTCCGGCGTCTGTGTCTCTGCTCAAATAGGCCCCGGGCAACACTCGAATGCCGGTCTCTGTCCATGCCTTCAGGGCCGCAGCCTCGCCGTCTAGGACAGGTAGCCACAGAAAGAAACCACCTTCGGGACTTTGATAGCCCTCGATGTCTTTAAATATCTCATCGGCCACATCGAATTTTTCACGATACAGACGGCGGTTTTCCTCGACATGGACCTCGTCGGCCCAAATCTTTTCTGCCGCGCGCTGGAGCGGAAGCGGCAAAGGTGCCCCTGCATATGCACGCAGTTGTTTTAGCCTGCGAATGCTTTCCGGCCCACCCGCAACAAATCCGGATCGCAAACCAGGCAGATTGCTGCGCTTGGACAACGAATGAAAAATCAACACGCGTTCCGGGTCGGCGCCGACCTCAGCCGCGATCTGAAGGGCCCCAACCGGCGGCTCTGATCGATAGATTTCCGAATAACATTCGTCGGCAAAAATTTGGAAATCGTATGTCTCTGCCAACGCGATCAACTGCACCCAGTACTCACGGCTGGCCACCGCACCTTGGGGGTTAGATGGCGAGCACACATAGGCAATTGCCACCCGCTCCAGAACATCGGGGGCAAGCGCTGTAAAGTCGGGCAAGAATCCCGTCTGTTCTGTGGCTGGAACAAAAACTGGCGTCGCATCCGCAGCCACAGCGGCAACAGCGTAGACTTGGTAAAACGGGTTTGGCGTCAAAACCAACGGGGTTTGACCTGCCTTGGTTTCAGGGCACAATGCCATCGCCGCGTTATACAGACCCTCACGTGTACCATTGAGCGCCATAATCTGTGTAGAGGAATCGACATCCACCCCATACCGCCGGGCAATCCAGCCGGAAATTGCCGCAAGCAATTCAGGTGATCCATCATTCGGCGGGTATTTGTTAAATCCGGCAGCATTTTCACAAATCACATCGGTAACCCACGCCGGAAACGCATGTTTCGGCTCGCCAATGGTCATATGCACAATGTCACCACCCGGTTGATGGTGATCCAAAAGCGCACGCAAACGCGGAAACGCGTAAGCCGGAAGGTTCGAAAACCGCTCGGGAAACATATTCAACTGCCTCAAGGTTCGGGATCATTATTGCCCCGTTTGAACCCAAGTTACCCAAGCAGCAGGTTTTCGTCCAGAAAAATGACGTCAAATCCAACGGTTGTGGCTTTTGCGTCAACGCAATGTTTGTCACCCTATTCTGCGTGTTTCGAACGCGGCTTGGCTAGGCCAACGCCAACTCAGTCGCCACAGCCATACGCAACAGCCGTTCCTCGGACATTGGGGCACCCAACATCATCAATCCACAACTTGGCACACCCGTGGGAAGCGACACCCCACAAGACCCCATCAGGTTTCCAACACGCGTATTGCGCAGCGCTAACAGGTTTTCTGTGACATAATAATCTTCATCCGTCAGCAAGCGCGCGCTATCCGAAGGCAGGATAGGTGAGGTTGGAAGCAGCACAGCATCGAACCCCGATGTGCGTGCGGCCCATTTTTGACGGTGGTTTTCCAGTGCCTGCCATGCGGCCACAAAATCCGGTCCGGAAAACATCATACCCGCTCTGAAACGTTCCAACACCTGATCAAACATCCGTTCGGGGTGGGCCTCGATGACGTCTCGCCATTGCCCATATGCTTCGGCGGTGAATAATACACCAGACAAGGCCAAGGCCGCATCGACCTCGGGGGCTGCAATCGTTTCAATCTCGGCACCCGCTTCTTGCATCCGCTCAATAGCGTGCCAAAAGCCAGCCAAAGGCGCCTCGCGGGCGTCTTGCAGCCCTGCTTCGAGCACCGCAAAGCGACGACCTTGCAAAGACGCCCCGCGCAAATCTGCAGCTTGGCCACCTTCGAGCACCGCAAGCATCAACGCGGCGTCTTCGACCGTGCGGCACAAGGGGCCGACCGTGTCAAAACGCTGGCACAACGGCACAACACCCTCGCAAGAAATCCGCCCAGAGGTGGTTTTCAAACCTACCAGATCATTCCATGCCGACGGTATGCGCACCGATCCACCAGTATCTGATCCAATGCCTGCCGCTGCCAAGCCAAAAGCAACCGAGGCGGCAGCACCGGAAGACGACCCACCTGGCACCGCCTTTGGGTCATTGACACAGGGTGGGGTGGCCGTGACAGGGTTCAACCCCAACCCGGAAAAGGCGAGCTCGGACATATGCGTTTTGCCCAAACACACCAAACCCATCGCCGTCGCATTGCGCAATACTTGTGCATCTTGTTCGGGGACACGTCCACGCAACAATGCCGACCCTGCCTCGGTGGCAACGTCCGCACTATCAAAAAGATCTTTCCAACTGATCGGAACGCCATCTAGGGGGGACAACCGATATCCTGCGCGCGCGCTCGGCAGAGGCTTCGGCCTCGGCAATCGCGCGCTCGGGGGTAACAACCGAATATATGCGATCTCTGGCGTCGTGGCTGTCGATGGCTCCCAAAAAAGCTTGCGTCAAGGCGACAGGGTCGATGGACCCCTTTCCGATCCCGCGCCCAAGATCGGCCGCGCTCATTCCAAGCCAGTCAAACATGATATCCCCCAAAAATCTCGCTTGTTAACGGTAGCGGCCTTGCGACTCATGGACAATCCCGTAAGCGCGCGCATATTGGAACAATGACCTATGACAGCGATATATTGATTGCCGGTGGCGGCTTGAATGGCCCTGCCCTCGCTCTTGGGCTTGCCCAAGCCGGATTTAATGTGACCATGGTTGACACCCGACCGGAAAATGCACGGGCTGGTGACAATTTCGATGGTCGTGGGTATGCGCTTGCGCTGGCGTCCAAGCGTCTGCTGAATGCTATCGGCATTTGGAAGAGGGTGGACCAGAACGCCCAGCCCATGCTTGAAATCAAAGTCACCGATGGGCGTGCGGGCGAAGGTCCAGCGCCGTTCTTCTTGCACTTTGATCATGCCGAAATCGAAGAGGGCCCCATGGGGTTCATGCTTGAGGACCGTTTTTTATACCGCGCCTTTTTGGATGCTGTAAGCGAAGAAGAACGGATCACCAAAATCTCTGAAGACAGCGTTGTGTCACAAGTCATCGACGCAACAGGGGTTCGCGTTACGCTTGCATCCGGCAAGACGCTGCGCACACGTCTGTTGGTCGGATGCGACGGTCGCCAAAGCGGTGTTGCCCAACGCGCCCAGATTAAGCGCACCGGTTGGGATTATGGGCAAACAGCGCTGGTTTGCGCCATCTCTCATGAAAAACCGCACGGCGGAGTGGCACACCAGTTTTTCATGCCCCCTGGACCTTTGGCAATTTTACCTCTGCCCGGGAACATGTCGTCCATCGTTTGGAGCGAGACCAACAAGAACGCAGCATTCATCAACGGCCTGAGTGATGAGGACTATATGCAGGTTCTTCGACCAAGGTTTGGCGATTTCTTGGGTAAGATAGAGCTGGCCGGCGCCCGCTTTAGCTATCCTCTCAATCTGACTGTCGCAAATCACTTTGTGGCAGATCGGGTGGCATTGGTTGGTGACGCCGCACACGGTATGCACCCGATCGCAGGGCAAGGTCTAAACGCGGGGTTGCGGGATGTTGCGGCCTTGGTCGAAATCCTGACCCAAGCCAACCAACGCGGCGAAGATTTCGCAGCACTTCAGGTCTTGGAGCGATATCAAGAATGGCGCCGCTTTGACACACATGCGCTTGTTGCAGCCACGGATTTGACAAACAAACTGTTCTCGAACGACAATCCCATCCTGCGCTTTGGGCGTGATCTTGGCATGGGACTTGTGAACGCCACCCCCAGCTTGCGCCGCACGTTCATGCGTGAAGCGGCAGGCCTAACAGGCGAGTTACCAAAAATGATGCAATAGGATCGCGCACCGCTCGGGCGGTGCTGCGGAACTGTCAATCCAGTGCGCGTGCTTCGTCGATCAACATGACTGGAATGCCGTTTCGAATAGGAAAGGCCAAGGCGGCCCCCACGGAAATCAATTCCTGTGCATCAGCATCATATTTCAAAACGCCCCGAGTTTGAGGGCAGACAAGTGCCTCGAGCATGCGCCGATCAAATTGCTGTGTGGATATCTCTGTCATTGCATAAAGTCCTCTCCTGTGCCGCCGCGCAGGGCAAATTCCATTAAGGTCACCAATGTTTCACGTCTTGTGCGCAAAGATGGCGCCTCGAGCAAGGCCTGTTTATCTTCTGCGCCAAAATCCAGCAGCATCGACAGCGAATTGATCAACAATTCATCTTCGGCATCCTTAAGCGTGTCCCAATCTGTCGCCAGATCAAGGGTCGCAAAATATCGTTCTAACAACGTTAGAAATGCGACGCGATCAAAGGCCTCATCGCGGTTTGTGGGCCCCAAATCACTTTGGAAACCCTCCCAACTAACCACGCAACGACGATAGGGTTGAAACCCGTCTACTTCGCGGATCACCCGAAAACGGGAAAGACCCGTTAGGGTCACCAAGTATCGGTTGTCCTCAGTCTCGGAAAATTGGGTGACGCGCCCGACGCAGCCAATAGCATGAAGCCCCGCCTCGTCACGACCTGGGACGGGATTGGGTTGGATCATCCCAATGAGCCGGCTTGGTGTTTTCAGCGCATCCTCGAACATCGCAAGATACCGAGGTTCAAAGATATGCAATGGTAACCGAGAACGTGGCAACAGCAACGCTCCCGGCAGGGGGAAGACCGCAATCGTATCAGGCAAGTCCGAAGCATTGAAATGAACCATAGGCTTCAGACTACCTGTATTCCGAGATTACGCAAAGATCATTGAACTCAGCTTGCGACGACCATTCAACACAATCGGGTCATTCGCTGGCAAGGCTTCAAAAACAGTGAACAGTTGCGCCTTGGCGGCACCCTCATTCCACTCGCGATCCATTCGGAACAATTCAAGCAACTCGGTCACCGCCTCTTGTGCGTCACCCGCCGCATGCAACGCCGTCGCCAGATCAAACCGCGCCTGCAAGTCATCAGGATTTTGTGCCACCGCAGCGCGAAGCTCGGCCACCGGACCCGCATGCTCTGCCTGCCGCGCCAACTCCAGCTGTGCGCGCACCGCCTCAAGTTCGGGGGCATCTGCCATCTCTGCGGGGGCACCGTTCAAAACAGCCTCGGCTTGATCCAGCGCATCCATTGCGATGTTTGCACGTGCAAGCCCAGCAAAAGCAACAATATGGCTTTGGTCTTGTTCCAGAATCGCGGCAAAGGTTTCGCCCGCGCCTTGCGCGTCCCCTTCGGTCAGCATTTCCTCGGCAGCAGCAACGGCATCATCAAGACCATTGTCCACAGGGCCACCGCCTGCCTCAATTACGCGGTCTACAAACGCTTGGATTTCGGATGGGGGCAATGCGCCCTGAAACCCGTCCACAGGTTGGCCTTGGTAAAACGCGAAAACAGTCGGAATAGACTGAATTTGCATTTGTCCGGCGATCCCCTGGTTTTCATCGACATTGATTTTGGCCATTTTAACGGCGCCACCTGCGGCGGTTACAGCCGCCTCAAGCGCTGGCCCCAGTGTCTTGCAAGGGCCACACCAAGGGGCCCAAAAATCCACGATCACTGGTGTGGTTTGCGACGCTTCGACAACGTCCTGCATAAATGTCGCTTCGCTCACGTCCATTATCAGATCGTTTGCGGGCGCAGCCGTGCTGCCTTGTCCCAGTTCAAGCATGTTCGTCGTCCTCTAAATCCGTTGGCCTCTATATGGGCCTGTAAACACAAAAATCAAAGATCAAAGCTTGCAAAAACAGGGGCATGATCGCTTGGTTTTTCCCATCCGCGCGCGTCGCGGTATACGCGGCTGCCGTGTGCTGCATTCGAAATGTCAGATGTCGCCCAGACGTGATCCAAACGCCGCCCTTTGTCTGCTGCAGACCAGTCTTTGGCACGATATGACCACCAACTATAAAGCGGGCCATCCGGAATATCCTGACGCGTGACATCAACCCATGCGCCTGACTCTTGCGTTTGGGCCAGATGCTCCACTTCGATCGGCGTGTGACTGACGACTTTCAGCAGTTTCTTGTGAGACCAGACATCATCCTCGCGCGGGGCAATATTCAAGTCCCCCACCAAGACAGATTTTTCCGGCTTGTGCGCGTGAAACCAGTCCCGCATTTCGGTCAGGTAATCCAGCTTCTGGCCGAACTTTTCATTGACCTCGCGGTCCGCCACGTCACCGCCCGCAGGGACATAAAAATTGTGGATCGTCACGCCGTTTTCCAGCCGTCCCGCAATATGGCGCGCATGACCCAAGCTGGCAAAATCTTCGGCGCCAGCTTCGACCATGGGAATTTTGGACAGGATCGCAACGCCATTATAGCCCTTCTGCCCTCTTGCAACCATGTGGGTGTACCCAAGTGCCGCAAACCCTTCGGTCGGAATTTTATCCACCGGACTTTTGCATTCTTGCAGACACAGCACATCGGGGGCCTGCTCCTCTAGCAACTTCAGAACAATGGGTTCGCGAAGTCGTACAGAGTTGATATTCCATGTCGCCAGAGTGAATGACATTTGCGCGCTCCGTTTTTGTGTGGCCCATAGTTAGCCCCGCAAGCCAAAACTTACCATGCGCAATTCCAAAACAGAAAACCACAGGCAGAACGGCGAGACATACACGCACCTCGACTACGCCACGTCGCTTAACCTGTGTCTCGACAAGTCAATGTTATGCGTAAACACTGAAACGACCAAAAAAATGGATATGCCCATGTTGTTTTACGATTGCGCCACAGCGCCAAGCCCGCGACGTGCGCGGATGTTCATTGCCGAAAAGGGTCTGGAAATTCCGACGCGTGAGATTTCCATTTCCAAGCACCAACAACTCTCCCCCGAGTTCTTGTCGGTCAATCCACGCGGCACCGTTCCGGTTCTTGTCACGGCGCAAGGGAACGCCCTAACCGAAAACCTTGCCATCGCGACGTATCTAGAGGCCATGTACCCCCAGCCGCCACTGATGGGTGTAACCGCCGACGAAAAAGCCGACATAATGATGTGGACAGCCATTGCAGAGGCACAATGTGGCCTGCCCATTGCCGAGGCCCTGCGCAATTCCAATCCACACATGAAAGGCCGCGCAATTCCGGGTACGACCAATTTCGATCAAATTCCCGAGCTTGCCCAACGCGGCATACAGCGTCTGGGGTTGTTCTTTGACATGCTTGAGACGCATCTACAGAACCGCACCTATGTGGCAACCAACCAGTTTACGCTGGCGGATATTACAACCTTTGTGTTCGTAGATTTTGCACGCGTTGTGAAATATCGCGTCGAAGACACCCACCCAAATCTGAAACGTTGGTATGCGCACATCAAGGCACGCCCAAGCGCGTCCTTGTAGTGATCGATACCTGACGACATCGTACGAGCCTGTCCTTCGTGGACATATGCGCGCACAAAAAAAGGCCCGGAACAAGTCCGGGCCAGTCCTACGGGGAGGAGCATATCAAACACCCGGATATGCACGGGATGGAATGCATTTGCCTAATTGAGCTGTAATAGTCTCACTTTGGTACATCCCAAGATTGCATCAAAGTATTGCGCAATTGTTTCCAACCTCTTTCACACCTAAGCCATCAGCCGGTAACCGCCGGATTCGGTGATCAACAGCCGTGCGTTCGAGGGGTCGGGTTCGATCTTTTGGCGCAAACGATAGATGTGGGTTTCAAGCGTATGCGTGGTGACGCCAGCATTATAGCCCCACACTTCGTGTAACAATACATCCCGCGCAACGACCCCATCCGAGGTCCGGTACAGAAACTTGAGAATATTCGTTTCTTTCTCGGTCAGTCGAATTTTGCGGTCATCTTCGGTGATCAGCATCTTCATCGAGGGTTTGAACGTATATGGGCCCAATTGAAACACAGCGTCTTCGGATTGCTCGTGCTGGCGCAGTTGTGCCCTGATCCGCGCCAACAATACCGGAAACTTGAACGGCTTTGTCACATAGTCATTGGCACCCGCATCCAGTCCAAGAATGGTGTCCGCGTCGCTATCATGTCCAGTCAACATCAAGATCGGGCTCTTGACCCCTTGCTTGCGCATCAGTTTGCACAGCTCGCGGCCATCGGTATCAGGCAAGCCGACGTCGAGAATGATCATGTCATAAAGGCTGTCTTTGGCGCGGGCCATCGCTTCGGATCCGTTCCCAGCCTCGAACACGTCGAAATCTTCGGTCATTACCATCTGTTCAGACAGGGCTTCGCGCAGATCTTCATCGTCATCGACTAATAAAATTTTCTTAAGCTGGGCCATCGGTGCCTCCTGTTGCCTCTTTTGTATAGCCTATGTGGAGCGCCTTCACGACTTCGACAAGAAATGCTGCACTTCCTTCACGCGCTCGTGTAAATGCGATGTCAAATGTTTCATCTTATCGGAAACGTCGCTACACCTGCTGTGTTGTCAATTCGAGGTCACTATGCGTTTTGCACCCGACATTATCGAACGCCTTGCGCGCGCCCGAGCAGATTTGCGTATGGGGGTGCCCATCGTATTAACATATGGTCCCGCAGCGGCGTTGGTATTTGCAGCCGAAACACTGGATGCAAAACGTTTTTTAGACCTGCGCGCACTGGACGGCGAGTTGTCTCTCACTATTACATCTCGGCGTGCGGAAACATTAAAAGCCAGAGCATACGATGCTGACATTGCGCGCATTGCCCTACCGAGTGATGCTGATCTCAAGTGGGTTCAGGGCGTGGCCGATCCTGCCGATGATCTAAACAGTCCGATGAAGGGTCCCTTGCGAACGCTGCGTGACGGGTCCGCAGACTTGCATCGTGCCGCAATCAAGATGGTCAAGTCGGCGCGGCTCTTGCCTGCCGTTCTGGTGTTGCCGTTGCAAGAGGCAGGTCAGTTTGCATTAGATCACGGCCTGACTGTGATTCCAGTTGATTTGGCGTCCCCCCATCTCAAGGCAACCAGCCCCATGCATCCGGTGGTCCATGCTCGGTTGCCAATGGAGGCTGCAGAGGCCGGACGACTTCATATCTTTCGCCCCGAAGACGGAGGAGAAGAGCATTATGCCATTGAAATCGGCCGCCCACCTCGCGACGCGCCAGTATTGGCACGTTTGCATTCCGCCTGTTTTACCGGAGATGTATTAGGCAGCCTCAAGTGTGACTGTGGCCCACAGCTTCGCGGTGCACTTAACCAGATGGGAACGCTGGGTCACGGGGTCTTGCTGTATCTCAATCAAGAAGGTCGCGGCATCGGGCTCGCCAACAAAATGCGCGCCTACAGCCTGCAAGACCAAGGCTTTGATACCGTTGAAGCCAATCATCGCTTAGGGTTTGAAGACGACGAACGGGATTTCAAAATTGGGGCCAAAATCCTGAAAGAAATGGGGTTTTCGTCAGTGCGTTTGCTCACCAATAATCCAAAAAAAATTGCGATGATGGAAAAATCTGGCGTGAAAGTCGTCGAACGCGTTCCCCTGAAGGTCGGTGAAAACACGCATAACTCTGACTATCTGGCGACAAAAGCCGCCAAATCGGGGCACTTCCTGTGAGGCCAAATGATTTGGTGTTGACCCCCACTGGCCTACGGTTTCTAGGGCGCCATTTTCCCTGCACCATTGGTCGCAACGGTTTGACAAGCACCAAGCAAGAAGGGGATGGCGCGACACCCCGGGGGATTCACCACATTACGGGGGTGCTCTATCGCCCGGATCGAATTCTTGCACCGACATGTTGGGCCCAGCCGATCAAAATAGGGGATTTGTGGTCGGATGACAGTGCAGACCCTGCCTATAATCAGCAGGTCAAAGCCCCCTACGCGCCCAGCCATGAACACTTGCGGCGGCCAGACCCGCTTTACGATCTCATTTTTCTGACGGATTGGAATTGGCCAAAGGCCGTACCCGGCAAAGGCTCGGCCATTTTCCTGCATCAATACCGCCGAAAAGGGGCCCCAACCGAGGGCTGTATCGCATTTCGACGTGATCACCTATATTGGATTGCATCGCGCCTTCACATCGGAACCCGCCTGATTGTCCGCTAGGCCCTCAGCGTGTGACTTAGCTATAGTCTCTCGCCCCAAAAATAGCAGATCCAACGCGGACATGGGTCGCACCAAGCGCCACCGCGCTTTCAAAATCACTACTCATCCCCATGGATAATCCATCCAGACCATTGCGCGCAGCAATTTTTCCCAGCAACGCAAAATGCAGCGACGGCTCTTCATCCACCGGAGGAATACACATCAACCCCTTAACAGGTAGGTCCATAGACCTGCATTCGGCAATGAACGCATCCGCGTCAACGGGGAGAACACCCGCCTTTTGAGGCTCTTGCCCTGTATTGACCTGAATAAACAAGTCAGGACATTTCCCCATGTCTTGCGCCAAACGCGCCAGGGTATTTGCAAGCTTAGGCCGGTCCAACGAATGGATAGCCTCGAACAAATCCATCGCTTGGCGCGCTTTGTTGGTTTGAAGCGGACCTAGCAGGTGTACCGAGACGCCATCGTATTGCTCGCGAAATTGTGGCCATTTCCCTGCGGCTTCTTGAACCTTGTTTTCACCAAACAATCTGTGACCGCTTTCTAAAACCGCCTGCACCCGCGCGTTCGGTTGGACTTTGGAAACCGCAATCAACTGGGTCGCCCCGATCGGGCGGCCTGCAGTTTGTTCTGCTTTGTGAATACGAGACGTGATTTCAGCAAGTGACATAGAAATGGGTGCCTTTGAATATTGTGCCTGCAAACAACAACATCTTTAAACAAAAGAAAAGGGCAGGTCTTTCGACCTGCCCTCTATTAGGTACGTATCGTTCAGGAATTAGAAC
>NZ_SULI01000013.1 GCF_005518135.1 Shimia litoralis
TGAACATAAACCAGATGCATCTTAGCCAAGCCGCAAACCTGTCCTAAAAAGCAGGACCACTTCACCCTTCCATCAAGGCTGGGCTGTCAGAAAGCCCCAGCTTTTTCATGAGGAAGTTCTCTTTGACTGTTTCAAGTTCGCTCTCTTGAGAGGACGCAACCGTGGATGCATCATCATTGTAGATTGCAGGGCCACATCCGATGGTGACTTTGGTGAGCAAATCCATATCCGGATCCATACCGCATTTGTTGCGCAGGTCATCCGCATATTTGGCGATCAAATCATCGCGTTTACCCATTTTCATTCTCCCCTTAGACAATTCAATTTCAGAATTCAGTGCGCGCATGTTTTGCGGCTGTTCATAGGTTAGACAATCAATCTTCTATCACAAAGGGAAAAAGGCGTATCCCTTCCCCCTTTGGCCAACTCATGCACCACACACGCGAAAACTCAGATCCGAGCAGATGTCCAATTCCAAATGTAGACCTTGCTCAAGCGGCCAAAATTAATTGGTTTTTGGTCTCAATTTGGCCCCATGGCACTGGCAAACAGATGGCCTATTTTTGCAGTAAAAAATTTATTGAGTTCCAAGATGTCAAAAAAGCAATCCGATTTCCAAGAGCGTCTACAGCGCATTCAAAAACAAGTTGGCGAAACACCTGAACCACCCCAGTTCGAACGCGCCACACCACCCAAACGGCAAAACACAGGTTGGCTCATCAACGTCATCATCGGAATTTTGGCGACGTTGTTTATCACCATGTCTCTGTACGCGTTCTTTATGTTCAAAAACCTTAAAGTGGTGTCTGCGATGGCCCAGCAGGAAACATACAGCGCCCTGCACGATCAGGACCTGCCGGAACCCACCGGCAGTTTTCTTCAAAGGCTCTTCTTTGGGAATACGTTGGGGGTAACCTCGGATCCACGACAAACACCAATGATCTTCATGCCAAAACCGCCCAAGGGCTGGATACGTATCACCGCCCTGGACGCCCAACGCCCGAATCTTCTTGCAACACTCAAGGCCCAATGGCCGAAACATTACGATGGCAAGACAATCGAGCTCAAAGACCACACTGCATATCGCAGGCTGACCCAATTCATTCGCAGATCAGAAACTCCTGATCTGGAGCAACGTGTGCTGTCCAACAAGCGTGCACATGCTGTGTATCTGCATCCCGATAACAGTTATCTTGTGGCGGAACTGGCCTTTCTTGGGGCGCCATCCGCCTTGGGGACAAAAAAGTCGCCAGATACATGGGTCGAAGCACTGATTCCTGTCGAAAACAAAAAGCTTCAATCCAAGGAAATATTGGAAAAGAACCGCTTGGGCGGCATACCGATCCTTAACCGCACAAGACCCGTTGGCACAAGCGCACGGACTCAGCCTATTGGTCAGGCCCTAAGTCACCGCGTTCTCATGAAAATTTCCGCCCCGCTCAGCCCCAGAACCGTCATGCGCATCGAAGGATTCGCCCCACCGTTGGCCGTTGCTTCGATGCTGCGCAATATGGATCGCAAGGCGATACTGGCGCGGCACAGATAGCGCCGGACACAAAAACGCCGCCAAAGGAATACCTTGGCGGCGTCTCTTAGATCGTTCGTACGACTTAGTAGCGATAGTGCTCGGGCTTGAACGGGCCGTCGGTGCTCACGCCAATATAGTCAGCTTGTTCTTTCGACAGCTTGCTCAGCTTTACACCAATACGGCCAAGGTGCAGACGCGCCACTTTTTCGTCCAGATGCTTGGGCAGAATATACACTTCATTTTTATATTCGTCGCCACGCAGCCAAAGTTCGATTTGCGCCAGAACCTGATTGGTAAAACTTGCCGACATCACGAATGACGGGTGGCCAGTCGCGTTACCAAGGTTCAACAAGCGCCCTTCGGACAACAGGATCATGCGATTGCCAGAAGGCATTTCGATCATGTCCACTTGTTCTTTGATGTTTGTCCACTTGTGATTCTTCAGGCTTGCGACCTGAATTTCATTGTCAAAGTGACCGATGTTGCCAACGATCGCCATGTCTTTCATCTCGCGCATGTGTTCGATGCGGATCACGTCTTTGTTGCCCGTCGTGGTGATAAAGACATCCGCGGATGCAACTTCGTCTTCCAAAGTGGTCACTTCGAACCCGTCCATTGCTGCCTGAAGGGCGCAAATCGGGTCAACTTCAGTCACTTTGACACGCGCACCTGCACCTGCGAGAGACGCAGCAGAGCCTTTGCCGACATCGCCATAACCGCAAACAACGGCGACTTTACCAGCCATCATCGTGTCAGTGGCGCGACGAATGCCGTCGACCAGAGACTCTTTACAGCCATACTTGTTGTCAAACTTGGATTTGGTGACCGAGTCATTCACGTTAATGGCCGGGAAAGGTAGCTGGCCGTTTTTGTGAAGTTCATACAAGCGATGCACGCCTGTGGTGGTTTCCTCGGACACGCCTTGGATGGCTTCGCGTGTTTTTGTGAACCAACCGGGTGTTTCCGCCATACGTTTTTTGATTTGGGCAAAAACAGCGATCTCTTCTTCTGAGGTCGGTGTTTCGATCAGATCAGTTTCGCCAGCCTCGACCCGCGCGCCAAGCAGAACGTACAAAGTTGCGTCGCCGCCATCATCCAGAATCAGGTTCGCACCTTCGGGGAACATGAACGAACGATCCAGATAGTCCCAATGTTCGGTCAGGGTTTGGCCCTTAATCGCAAACACCGGCGTTCCACCAGCAGCAATCGCCGCAGCAGCGTGATCTTGGGTCGAGAAGATATTGCACGACGCCCAGCGCACGTCGGCACCCAGCTCGACCAATGTTTCGATCAGAACAGCCGTTTGAATGGTCATGTGCAAGGACCCGACAATGCGCGACCCCTTGAGGGGTTTGCTTTCGCCATATTCCGCACGCAGCGCCATCAGGCCCGGCATTTCGGTTTCAGCAATGTCCAGTTCTTTACGGCCAAAATCAGCCAGATTGATATCTTTTACAATGTAATCGGTCGCCATCGCGCCCTGCTCCTTACGCATTGAATTTGGGGATCAGATAACACTGACGGACGCTTTGAACAATGCCGGGCGGTTTCCTAAGCGAAACACAGCGTTTCTCAGTCAATTCACAGATGCATCCAATGTGCGTGACTTTCGCTTCCGTAACACGACAGAGCTTACCTTTGGCACCAATTCCGTGCAGAGTGACGACATCCTTTGTAAGCAATTTAGAGGCACCCCAGTGTCGCGATCCCCCATAAGGCACCGCAATGCCATCACATATTGCGTCGATCAAAACGTGTTGCCCTATGCACTGTACAGCGCGGAACAGGCCATTCTGTGCACGCCGAACCGGGATTTTGATGTCCTGATCTGTAGCCTCGACAGATTGGATATTCCGCAACACTTTGCTGACCTTGGTATCCGGTCTGTGCACATCGATTTGCAGTCCGAGATCGCAGCGGAGAACCTGCCGTTGGGATGGTTGCCCATCACCACCTATTTGCGGCTTTGGTTGCCAAGGTATTTTCACGCAACATACGACCGGATTCTGTATCTGGACGCAGATACGATGATCCAGACGGACCGCCTTTGCGCTCTATTCAAATGTGACCTAAACGACTGTGTCATTGCCAGCGCACGCGATGTTCAGCAATGGAAAAACCTGAACAAGCCCATCCATGATTATGAAAAACGGCAAATTCGGCACCAAAAATATCTAAACTCCGGCGTTCAACTCATAGATTGTGCACGGTACGTCGATGACAGGTGTTTGGAGCGCATGCTTGAGGCAAACCAGCGTGGCGAACACTTGCTGCAACATGATCAATCGCTTGTGAATCTTGTTCTGATGGACGAAATCGCCGAACTTCATCCCACATGGAACTGGCAATGGTCTTCAAACTACCCCCTGTTTTCCGTGTTTGCGCAGCCTCAAATCCTACACTTCTGCGGCTTTTCAAAACCGTGGGACACCAATACGGTTTACCCGCGCGCCTTATCGGTGTCTTTGTATCTTTTTCTGGCCCGCCATTTTCCAGATCAAGCGATATCACCACTTGAGCCAAGCGCCTATGACACCACATGGCGCGCCCGGATAACGGCCCTGATCCATCACGCGTTAGGCCTGCGTGCACTGCACAAATTGACCAAAAGATTTGAGACAGATTTGACGACCCTAAAATAGCATTCCAGCCTTCAGCGGGGACTTCTCTTAGCGTGTGCAAATGATATGATGCGCGCGCAACCACCCACCAAAACGAATTACGATTGGAATATGCATGACCCGCGCGTGGCAACGTATGCTGTCTGGACGACGACTTGATCTTCTCGACCCCACTCCGATGGATATAGAAATCGAAGACATCGCCCATGGGTTGGCATTTGTGGCGCGCTGGAACGGCCAAACCAAAGGCGATTTCGCCTATTCCGTGGCAGAGCATTCCGTGCTTGTCGAAACGTTGTTTGCGCGTCTAAACCCCAAAATTCCAGCAAAATGGCGTCTCGCAGCCCTTTTGCATGATGCGCCTGAATACGTGATTGGCGACATGATATCGCCAGTCAAGGCGGCCGTCGGCCCCAGCTATGGCGACCTTGACGATCGGCTTACGGCGGCAATTCACATTCGTTTTGGCCTGCCGGCTGTCACCCCTGTGCAAATCAAACGCCAAATCAAGAAGGCAGATCGGATCAGCGCGTGGATGGAGGCCATCGAGATCGCCGGATTTTCAGAGACCGAGGCGGATAAACTCTTTGGAAAACCCGACACATCTCTGATCAAGGGGCTTAGTATCCGATTGCGCCCGCCCGTCGAGGTGCGAGCAGATTTTACCGCCCGACATCACACGTTGATCGCAGAAATGGGGACGGCATGATGTCTGTACGCGCTGGCGCAACAGCAGATTTGCGCGAGGTCGCGGACCTCTTGAACGATATCATTCTTGCGGGTGGCACCTCCGCACTGACCACCCCGTTATCCGCTTCGGCGCTCGGGGATTGGCTGAATGCAAATCGCGATCGCTCCGCATGGCATGTGGCAACAGGACCGCAGGGAGACATCCTTGGCTTTCAATGGATCGGCCCTTGGGATCACTTGCCATCAAATGCATGCGATATCGGAACCTTCGTCAAGATAGGCCAGATCAAGCTTGGGATCGGATCAAGCCTGTTTGAGGCCACCTGCGACGCTGCGCTAGATTTGGGGTATGACTGGATCAATGCAAATATCCGCGCCGACAACTCGGGCGGGCTGGCGTATTACCAAAGCAGAGGGTTTCGCATTTGGGATCGACTTGAAGGCGTCGCCCTCTCGAACGGCCATATCGTAGACAAAATCCTTAAACGATATGACCTGAGAGACACATAGGTCCCCTATCTCGGAGATCTCTTCGCCAAAATTCTCTGCAGCGTTCTGCGATGCATGTTCAAGCGGCGCGCAGTTTCAGACACATTACGATCACATAACTCGTAAACCCGCTGAATATGTTCCCACCGAACCCGATCTGCCGACATAGGGTTTTCCGGCGGGGGCGGCAAAGCGTCTTCGGGGCTTAAGAGCGCGTTCATAATATCTGCGGCATCTGCTGGCTTTGACAGGTAATCCGTCGCGCCAATCTTGACCGCGGCAACCGCCGTTGCAATTGCACCGTAGCCAGTCAAAACAATGACACGGCAATCTTCACGTCGCTCGCGCAATACTTCGACGACGTCCAGTCCATTTCCATCTTCAAGGCGTAAATCAACAACGGCATAAGCCGGTGGTCTGGCGGTCGCGATAGCCTTACCTGCGGCAACGGATCCTGCTGTCTCGACCTCGAAGCCTCGCTTTTCCATAGCCTTGGCAAGTCGTCTCAGGAAAGGCTCGTCGTCATCCACCAATAATAGCGATTTGTCGGGCCCGATGTTGCGCAGGTTATTTTCTGCCATCCGCTGCTGTCCTCCAGAGAATTTCTACAAGTATTAGCTTGGTAATTCAGGAGGGTCAAACGATGTGCCGAAATTACATGTTATTGACAAAACAGCCAATTCGGTCCGCCATCTGCTCTGGTGTCACATCTCGCTTGAAATATTCCACAAATCCCTGCTCGGGCATGACCAGATACGTAAAGGTCGAATGGTCCACCAAATAGTACTCTTCATCATCGCTTTCCTGCTTTTTATAGTAGGTGCGGTACGCTTGCGAGGCGGCTTTAACTTGCTCTGCGGATCCGGTCAGGCCCAGCATCCGTGGATGTAGATAATCGGTAAACTCCGCCATGACTTCGGGCGTGTCCCGGTTTGGGTCAATGGAAATGAACACGGGCTGAACGATCTGACCGCGGCTCTCGAGCAATTCGATGGCCTCTGCATTGCGCGAGTTGTCCAACGGGCACACATCAGGACAGAACGTATAGCCGAAATATAGCAACGATGGCTCGGTGATGACGTCTTTGTCTGTGACTGTCTCTCCGGTTTCGCTGACCAAGGTGAATGGCCCACCAATCGCTGACGTGCCGCCTGCGACTTGGCCTTGTCGGCATTGTGCAAACTGATCATCGCCAGCGGCATCTTTGGACATATACCACATGCCACCCAACAGGGCGATTACGGCGACCACCGCGATTACTGCAAAATTTCGGACCATGATGACCCCTTCACCCAAAGCTGTATTGATTGATCTGTGGCAGACTCCTAACAATTGTTCAGAAACACACAAGTCACAAAGGCGCTATTATGACGGATTTCTCTTCCGAGTTGATATCTGGCGAACGTCGAAGCAACTGGATTCGGCTGCGCACAATTATTGTTGTGCGTTGGGTTGCCGTCATTGGGCAAATCACCGCCCTGATCGTCGCACAGAGCATATTCGAGCTCGAACTGGAATATGGCCTTTGCTATTTGGCCGTCGGCATCTCGGTGATTGGCAATTTGATCGCCATGTTTGTGTTTCCAGAAAACAAACTGCTGTCCGAGTCGGAAAACTCGCTGATGATCTTGTTTGACCTCTTACAGTTATGTTTTTTGCTGTTTTTGACAGGTGGTCTTCATAATCCGTTCGCGATTCTCGTTGTTGGGCCGATCACCATTTCTGCATCGGTCCTGTCAGCAAGATCCACAGCATCCTTGGCGGCAGTTGCCATCGTATTGGTGACACTCATGCTCGAGTTTCACATGCCCCTACGCACCGAGCAGCGGTTCGTATTGCGTATCCCAGATGTGTTCTTGTACGGCACTTGGGTGGCCATTGTGATCGCAATCGTGTTCTCGTCAGCCTACTCTCGGCGCGTGGTATCGGAAATGGCATCGATGTCAGAGGCCCTAACCGCGACACAAATGGCCCTAGCCCGCGAACAAAAGCTCACCGATTTGGGAGGCGTTATTGCAGCGGCAGCCCATGAACTCGGAACTCCTCTTGCGACGATCAAGCTTACCAGCGCGGAGCTCATGGACGAACTGGATGATCGTCCAGAATTGTTCGAAGACGCTGCACTTATTCGGGAACAGGCCGACAGATGCCGTGAAATTCTTCGGTCAATGGGGCGCGCAGGAAAAGATGACCTGCATTTGCGTAGAGCACCGCTCCTGACGGTGGTCGAAGAAGCGGCAGAACCACATTTGGATCGCGGAAAGATCATTCACTTTGAAAGAGCTCCAGACCACTTCCCTACAGAGAGTGTGCCGGCGATTCAGCGACGGCCGGAAATCATTCATGGGTTACGCAACCTGATTCAAAACGCTGTCGATTTTGCGCAGGAAAACGTCTGGGTCGAGTCCTCGTGGACGGACACGCGGATCACACTACGAATCATGGATGACGGTAAAGGATATCCCCCTCACTTGATTGGTCGGATCGGTGATCCTTTCGTACGCAAGCGCAAGAGCGAGAGAGACCGCAAACAACGCCCTGGGTATGAAGGTATGGGGCTGGGGCTATTTATTGCGAAGACCCTGCTTGAACGCACCGGCGCCGAGCTTAGCTTTGCGAATGGGTCGCTCAGCAAATCTGGAGATCAAACTACGCCATCGCCGAAAGGTGCAATTGTCGAGGTCGTCTGGCCAAGAGAGCTGCTCTCACCACTTAAGGAAGAAAAGAACCCACTGGGTGAAAACCCTGTAATTCTAGGGTGAAATCGTCACCATCAAGGGGGCTTTCCTTCAAAGTTAACCACCTATTAACCCAAGTTGGCTGATAGTATTTGACGCTCGAATTCTTGATTGGTTGCCAGAATGGACATCACACCGCTTAGCATCATCCTAGTGACGCCTTTGTGTGTGGCTGTAATCACGGCAATTTTTTGGTTTGCGTTGAAACCAAGCCCCTCGAACAGTGCAGCCTTGGCCTTGACACACAAAAGTTTGGACGCCCATCGAAAAGTTTTCCTTTTTGAGAATGGCGTCCTAATCGATGCAAACCTCCACGCACTAAAGTACCTGAACCTCGCGAATATTGATGCTGTCGAATGGTCCGCTTTCGCGGCAACGCTTGCCCAGCGATTCCCCAGCTTTCCAACGTCGCAAGGTCATACAGGCCAAGACAAGCTCCATACACACGCAGCCCTTGATCCAGATGATGCCGCAATTGCTGTTCTCGAAGAGTGGGGGGATATTTGCCGTGTTTCTCTTCACATTCCCGCAGATACATCGCCCGCTCCCCAAACCGAAGACATGACCGCGAATAATCGCGCCGTAAGCGCTGTGCCCTACCCGATTTGGCATTCAGATCACACCGGAACAATCGTGTGGGCAAATGTGGCGTATCTGTCGCTGTGCGAAAAACTTGGCAAGCCATGGGACGGGGCGGATATACCGGATATTTTTGACCTTAAGTCAGAGGCACCCGACAACATAGCCGTCAGATGTGCGATCTCTGACCACACCAAGGACCACTGTTATTGGTATGATGTTACGACGGTCAATTCCGCGCAAACCCGAATGCACTATGCGACTGATGCCAATGCGATCGTCAACGCGGAAATTGCCCAGCGAAATTTCGTGCAGACGCTCACAAAAACATTTGCCCAGCTTTCGATCGGTCTTGCGATTTTTGATCGGAATCGGCAGTTGGCATTGTTCAATCCTGCGCTGATTGACCTCACATCCCTACAAGCAGAATTTTTGTCCGGACGCCCCAATCTTATGGCGTTCTTCGATCGCTTACGAGAAAATCGGATGATGCCAGAACCAAAGAATTATGCATCTTGGCGCGAACATCTTGCCGAACTTGTCGTCGCGGCCTCAGATGATCGATATTCCGAAACATGGACCCTCCCCTCGGGCGTAACATACCGCGTTTCAGGACGACCGCACCCCGATGGCGCCATAGCCTTCTTGTTCGAAGATATTAGCGCAGAAATATCACTGACTCGCCGCTTTCGAGCCGAACTCGAATTGGGTCAGTCGGTGTTGGATGCTTTGGATCGGGCTGTGGCAGTATTTTCACCTGCAGGATCATTGATTTTTTGTAGTTTGGCATACCAAGAACTCTGGCGTTCTGACCCCGAGACAACATTTGCCGAGTACACCCTGCGAGACGCAATCCAACACTGGCGGCAAATGTGCGCCGAGACGCAAGCGTGGGGCGATATCAGACAAAATATCCTCGACCTAAACGCCCGAACCCCCATTATCCGGCACGTTTCGCTTACAGACGGAACCCCTGTGGATGTACGCGTACTGCCTCTGAACGGCGGTGCGACAGTCGTCATTTTTGACACTCAGACGGCCGACACACGGACCCTAGCTCAGCCCCCGCTTCAGCTTGAGGAAAATATCGCAGATTGAGGCGATGCCGCTTGCAGGCAGATGCTGGCATAGTAATCTGCGGCCATGTCTGGCGGAACCTTTCAAATTCATCTTACATCTGCGGATGCTACGGCCGCTCTCGCAACACTGATGGCCAAATCACTGGGCGCAGGTGATGTCCTTTTGCTTGCAGGTGACATCGGCGCCGGCAAAACCCATTTTGCGCGCGCCCTCATTCAGTCGTTGCTTCAAGAGCCAGAAGACGTCCCATCCCCCACATTCACTCTTGTGCAAACCTATGAAACTAACGCTTTTGATATCTGGCATGCGGATTTATATCGTTTGACCGCACCGGACGAAGTTGTGGAGCTCGGGCTGCTGGATGCCTTTGAAGATGCGCTGTGCCTGATTGAGTGGCCCGATAGATTGGCCGAATTGGCGCCAGAGAATGCACTTGGGTTGTCCTTTGAACTGGGGTCCAGTGAAGAGACCAGAAAACTGACGGTAAGCTGGGCTGACGATCGCTGGCTCCCACTTATAGAAAGTCTTAGAAATGTCTGAACGTGACGTGCGACTCACGCAATTTCTTGAGGCCTCCGGCTGGGCCGATGCGGCGCGTGCTCCTATCGCTGGGGACGCTTCAAATAGACGCTACGAGCGACTGCGCAAGCCGGATAATTCCGTCGCGATCTTGATGGATTCTCCGGCTGACAAAGGCGAGGATGTCCGGCCCTTTTTACGAGTTGCTCAACATTTATCTCAACTTGGCCTATCTGCCCCCCAAATACTGAGCCAAGACGCCGAAAATGGCTTTTTGCTCCTCGAAGATTTGGGCGACGATTTATTCGCAAGAGTCATTCCCAAACACCCCGAACAAGAGCATATGCTCTATACTGCGGCAACCGATGTGCTCACCGAGTTGCATCAACATCCGGCCCCGTCTGACCTTGTGGCGTATTCTCCCAAAATCATGACCGAAATGGCCGCCCTATCGTATCGTTGGTATCGGCGCGGGTGTGATCTTGCGTATGAGGAACTGGCCGAGACGTTTGAAGCGGCATTTTTGCCGATTTTGCAAGAATATGCGTCTGATGCAGATGTCTTGATCCAAAGAGATTATCATGCGGAGAACCTTCTTTGGTTGCCGTCACGGACAGGTGCTGCGCGTGTCGGATTGCTTGATTTTCAAGATGCGATGGCAGGTCATAGGGCGTATGATCTGGTGTCTGTGTTGCAAGACGCGCGGCGCGACGTCCCGCAAAACGTCGAAAATGACATGATCGATTACTATGTCTCGCGAACTGGTCAAGATCGAGCCCAGTTTCTAGCCGCCTATCACGTCTTGGGCGTCCAACGAAACCTACGCATTCTCGGAGTATTTGCGCGACTCTGTATGGTTTCGGGGAAACCGCATTATGTCGACTTTATCCCGCGTGTCTGGGAATTCATTCTAAGAAACCTGTCCCATCCAGCGCTCGCACCGGTCTCAGACATCATTCTGAAAGATATGCCCACACCGACTGACGCAATACTGGCAAGGCTAAAAGAAAAATGTGCGACAATCCCACAGCTGTGATGTTATTTGCGGCCGGGTTTGGCACGCGAATGGGGGCTTTGACAGCCACACAACCCAAACCCCTTGTCCAGGTTGCTGGCACAGCGCTTATTGATCACACCTTGTCGTGGGTCCGCCAAGCGCACATCGAAAAAATAGTGGTCAATACACACTATCGGTCGGCACAAATGGCCGACCATTTGGCCGGCAGCGATGCTCTGATCTCGCACGAAAGCCCGGACATCCTTGAAACAGGGGGTGGATTGCGCGCTGCCTTGCCTTTGCTAGGCGGCGGGCCTGTCTTTACCAGCAACACAGATGCCATTTGGAAAGGTCCAAACCCGTTTGAAACGCTCTTAGATGCATGGAACCCCGACATTATGGATGCTCTATTGCTCTGTGTGCCGCCCGAAAGTGCACTGGGCCACAAGGGACACGGTGACTTTCTGATCGGTGACGACGGGCGGCTGACGCGCGGTCCGGATGTGGTATTCGGGGGCGTCCAAATCATCAAAACAAGCGGACTTGCAACAATCCCCCATAAGGCGTTCTCACTGAATGAGCTATGGAACATGCTCCAGCCCAAAGGGAAACTATTTGGGGTCGCTTATTCGGGGCAATGGTGTGATGTCGGGTCACCGCAAGGGATAGAAGTGGCAGAAACGCTTTTGGACAAAAACGATGTTTGACCCAACTGATAAGCCGCGCATTTTTGGTATTGCACCGGGTGCAGACTTTCCTGCGATGCTTGTCCAAGGACTCCGCGCGCGCTTTGCCCACCGACCACCGGAAGATCTGGCGCGCGTTCAGTTGATCGTGAACACGCACCGAATGGAGCGGCGCATTCGCATACTGTTCGATCAAGGCCCAGCCTGCTTGTTGCCGCGCATCGAACTTTTGACCGATTTTGGCCGCGCTGCGACCAACTCCGATATTCCAGCAGCGGTATCCCCATTACGGCGCCGATTTGAGCTTATTCAACTCATCTCGAACCTTTTGCGTGCTCAACCTGACCTTGCCGCACGCGCATCCCTATATGATCTCGCCGACAGTCTTGCCGGACTGATGGACGAAATGAACGGCGAAGGCGTATCGCCCGACACCATCGACGCGTTGGACGTGTCGGATCAATCCGGGCATTGGGAACGCGCCAAATCGTTCTTTGCGATTGCGCGGCATTTTCTCGACAATGTCGACACGGCACCTGACACCGAGTCCCGGCAGCGGTTGATCGTGGAACAACGCATTCAAAGATGGGTCGAATGCCCCCCCNCAGGCGATTTCAAAGTTACCACAGGGGGCTGTGGTGTTACCTGGATATGATTTCGACATGCCCGACCATGTCTGGGGTGCCCTAACAGAAGCCTTACATAGCGAAGATCATCCACAATTCCGCTTTCGCAAGCTATTGGATGGCGTGCAGGCAGTGCCAAGCGACGTCACTCAATGGCATGCTGACGCGGTACCTTCTGCCGCAAGAAATCGTCTGGTGTCTCTGGCGCTTCGCCCAGCGCCGGTCACGGATCAATGGCTCAGCGAAGGGCCCGCTCTGACTGATATTCCACAGTGCACCCAAGATATCACACTGCTTCAGGCCACGTCGCTGCGCGAAGAGGCATTGGCGATCTCAATGCGGTTGCGCCAAGCGGCCCATGACGGCCAGACCGCCGCCCTTATTTCGCCTGACCGAATGCTGACACGACAGGTCACCGCGTCATTGGACAGATGGGGGATCACACCCGACGATAGCGCGGGAATTCCACTC
Source organism: Shimia litoralis (assembly GCF_005518135.1). Taxonomy (GTDB): domain Bacteria; phylum Pseudomonadota; class Alphaproteobacteria; order Rhodobacterales; family Rhodobacteraceae; genus Shimia_E; species Shimia_E litoralis. Next base: position 13,025 of record NZ_SULI01000013.1, read on the forward strand.
CAACTCACACCTCCGGGCCGATTTTTGCGACACGTATCGGCTCTGTTTCAGCGGAAATTGACATCCGAGGCTCTGCTGACGCTGCTCAAGCATCCACTGTGCCACAGCGGTCACGATCGCAACGAGCACCTGCTACATACACGGGACCTAGAACTTGCGATCCGCAAAGCAGGTGTGACTTATCCCGACACAGAGTTCCTTTTGGCATGGGCATCAGCGCACAAGTCAGATTTAGACGATTGGATTTCGTGGGTCGTTCGCAACCTTTGCGATCAGGAATTGGGCGGTGAGCACGCGTTCTCCGAACGCCTTGAGGCACATATCACCCTGTCAGAAACACTGGCCCATGGTGCGCCGGACGGTTCCGGTGGTTTGTGGGACGAAGCCGCAGGTCGCGAAGCCGCCAAACTCATCCAAACCCTGCGAGACTCAGCCGAATATGCTGGCCCAATTGGACCAACTGATTATTCCGATCTGTTCGGCGCTGTATTAGGGCGGGGCGAGGTACGAGACCGGGACAAAGGTCATCCTCATATCCTGATTTGGGGGACGCTCGAAGCTCGTGTCCAAGGCGCTGATCTGGTGATATTGGGTGGGCTGAACGAAGGCAGTTGGCCGGAAGCCCCAAGCCCCGATCCATGGCTTAATCGTAAAATGCGCCACGACGCCGGATTGCTCTTGCCTGAACGCCGGATCGGACTGGCCGCGCATGACTTCCAGCAAGCCATCGGTGCACCAGAGGTCTGGCTTTCTCGGTCTATCAGGTCAGACGAGGCCCAAACCGTTCCGTCACGTTGGGTCAACCGCCTGACCAATTTGCTGAGTGGGTTGCCCGATCAAGGGGGCGTTGCCGCCCTAGAGGCCATGACACGACGCGGTGACCACTGGTTGTCATTGGTCCGCGCCCTCGAGCACGCGCCAAGCATCACACCCGCCCATCGACCATCGCCACGCCCGCCCAAAAGCGCGCGCCTGACACAGCTGTCCGTCACCGAAATCAAACGGCTTATTCGGGATCCCTATGCCATCTATGCGCGGCACGTTCTTAAGCTTCGCCCGCTTGATCCGTTGATGAAGACCCCTGATGCGCTCTTGCGCGGGATCGTCGTGCACGATGTTCTGGAACAGTTCGTCAAGGATGCCTCGGCTGACCCCGCGCTGCTGACCCGCACACATCTGACGTCCATTGCGGAAACTGTTTTGGCCCAAAAGGTTCCATGGCCGACAGCCCGCGCACTGTGGAGTGCGCGCCTTGATCGCGTTGCGGACTACTTCATAGACACGGAAACAGCACGGCGGAACATCGGCAAGCCCATCGCGTATGAACGATCTGCTCAGCTAGGTATTGCCGATTTGGGGTTCACTCTGGTTGCCAAAGCGGACCGGATTGATCGCACCAAATTCGGTGATCTTGTGATCTATGACTATAAAACCGGCACCCCGCCCAGCAAAGACGAGCAGACCCACTTTGATAAACAGCTATTGCTAGAAGCCGCGATGGCGGAACAGGGCGGGTTTCGCGATATTGACCCTGCGGATGTCGCCGCGGCGATATATCTGGGACTGGGCCCAAAGCCAAAAGAGGTCGCCGCCCCGCTTGAAGATACGCCAGCCACGCAAATTTGGTCAGAATTTTCTGAACTGATCGCGTATTACGCGGACGTCACCCATGGGTTTACCGCCCGCCGCGCCATGCAAAGCGACCGCGACGAAGGCCAGTATGACCAGCTTGCCAGATTTGGCGAATGGGACGCGACGGATACCCCCAACCCCGAGGATCTGTCATGAATCCCATGAACGACGCGACAGAACGACAAGTTCAGGCGGCACGACCGCTCGAGTCGACTTGGCTTTCGGCAAATGCAGGATCAGGGAAAACACGTGTTTTGACCGACCGCGTGGCGCGCCTGTTGCTCAAGGGCGTGTTACCTCAACATATTTTGTGCCTCACATATACCAAGGCTGCCGCAAGCGAGATGCAGAACCGCCTGTTTGAACGGCTCGGCGCTTGGGCAATGAAATCCGATGCCGACCTATGCAAGGAACTCGCAACTCTGGGGGTTTCCGGCCCTTATGAACAAGACATCTTGCGCGATGCACGCACGTTGTTTGCTCGCGCCATCGAAACGCCCGGTGGCCTCAAAATACAAACCATCCACTCGTTTTGCTCATCAATCCTACGGCGGTTTCCATTAGAGGCGGGCGTGTCACCGATGTTTGCCGAAATGGAAGAGCGCGCGGCAACGCTGTTGCGCGAGGACGTGCTGGATTCTATGGCGGAGGACACCGCCCCAGAGGACCAAGACGCCGCATTGGTGCGTGCGATGGCAAGCGCATTTACGGGCGAGAGTTTGGATACGCTCTGCCGAGAAATCATTGGGCATCGTATGTCCTTTGAGCAGATCACAGATGTGGCCGATATCTTGGGCATTCTGGATCAACCCGTGACCATGAGCGAAGCAGCGCTTGAAGAACGGGTGTTTCTGGGGAATGAGCGCGACACAATCACGGCGCTTATCGAGGCCCTGCGCCACGGTGGCGTGAATGACAAAAAGGCGGCGACCAAGCTTGATGCAATCGCCGCGCTAAATTTTGCGGCCCTGCCAGCGCTGGAAGACGTATTTCTGACCAAAGGCGGCAAAGCGCCCTTTACTGCCAAGTTGGGCACGTTTCCAACCAAGGCCGTACAATCAAAACATGTCGCCTTGATGCCACACGTCGAGGCGCTGATGAAACGTGTCGAAGATGCGCGCCAAACGCGGCTCTCGATCATGACAGCACGCCGATCCGCCACGCTTTCGGCATTTGGGCATCGGTTTTTGCAACGATACGAGCAGGAAAAGCAGCGCCGCGGCTGGTTGGATTTTGACGATCTGATTTTGCGCGCGCGCAACTTATTGAATGACCGCGCTGTTGCGGAATGGGTGCTGTTTCGACTGGACGGTGGCATTGACCATATTTTGGTGGACGAGGCCCAAGATACCAGCCCCGTACAATGGCAGGTCATTGAACGCCTTGCCCAAGAATTCACCAGCGGCAGTGGAGCCCGACAAGATCAAGAACGCACGATTTTTGTCGTCGGAGACAAAAAGCAATCTATCTATAGTTTTCAGGGGGCCGACCCCGCCGAATTCGATCGCATGCAGGAAGAATTTGCCGTGCGCCTTGCTCCTGCCGGAAAGCCACTAAATAGACTTGGGTTAGAGTATTCTTTTCGGTCCTCCGCTGCCATTTTGCGGTTGGTTGACGAGTGCTTTGCGCACACCACTGGGTCAAGTTTCCCGCAAGACATGAAGCACCGCGCCTTTCACAACGACATGCCGGGTCGTGTGGATATTTGGCCCGTCGTCGAAGCGACTCCAAAACCGGAAAAGGGCGTTTGGTACAAGCCCGTCGACCGTTTGGGCGAGACCCACCATACCGTCGTGCTGGCCAATCAGGTTGCTGAATCGATCAAACAGATGATCGACACAAAACAAACGATCCCGGACAAAATCGGCGATGACGGCGTCTATTCACAGCGGCCCGTTCAAGCGGGTGATATCCTGATTTTGGTTCAGCGCCGCTCCGATCTGTTCCACGAAATCATTCGTGCGTGTAAGAGCAAAGAGTTGCCCATCGCAGGTGCAGATCGCTTGAAGGTCGGTGCCGAATTGGCGGTACGTGATTTGGCGGCGCTTTTGGCATTTCTCGCCACGCCAGAAGACAGCCTTTCTCTTGCGACAGCGCTAAAGTCACCATTGTTTGGCTGGAGCGAACAAGAATTGTACGATTTGGCCCACAAGCGTAAGGCAAAGTTTTTGTGGCAAGCCCTCAGAGAGCGTCACGACGACTTTCCCAACACACTGGCAATTCTGGACGATCTGCGTCGCACATCCGATTTCCTACGACCCTACGATTTGATCGAACGCATCCTCATTCGCCACAAGGGCCGTCATGAGTTGCTTGCCCGGTTAGGCGTCGAAGCCGAAGACGGCATCAATGCCTTGCTCTCTCAGGCGTTGGCTTATGAGCGCAGCAATGTTCCATCCTTGACCGGATTTCTTGTCTGGATGGATGCGGACGCACTGGAGATCAAACGCCAGATGGACAGCGCGGGCAATCGCATTCGCGTGATGACCGTGCACGGATCCAAGGGGCTCGAGGCACCCGTTGTTTTTCTGCCCGATACAGGCAAGCGCATCCTCCGCAACGACGCCCAGATCATTGACCACAAGGGCACAGCGCTTTGGAGTATTTCGGCAGACTCTGCGCCGGATGCCATTGTACAGGCGCGTCAATCCAAAGCCGACGCCCTGCTGAGCGAGCGCTTGCGCCTGTTATATGTGGCAATGACCCGCGCCGAAAAATGGCTTATTGTGACGGCAGCTGGTGATTTGGGCAAAGACGGCCAGACATGGTACGAATTCATCCAGCGCGGCATGCAGGCACTTGGCGCGCAAGAACAGATGTTTGAAGGGGGCACCGGTCTTCGGTATGCGCACGGTGACTGGTCCGGCCCTACAGTCGAACAAGAACAGATACAGGCCGCCCCGCTTGCAGATCTGCCCGAGCATTTTTCAAGGAATGCAGAAGATGTTGAGCACCCGCCTGTTGCCGTGTCTCCGTCTGATCTGGGTGGCGCCAAGGCACTGCCCGGTGATGCAGGGCTAGACGAAGAGGCCGCAATGGCACGTGGCACTTGGATACATCTCTTGCTAGAGCATCTGCCAAAGCACCCGCCGTCTCAATGGCCCTCGATGTCTGAAAACCTTTTGCTTGGGTTGTCAGATCCACCAAACGCATCCCATATCCCAGAGCTTGCACACGAGGCGGCTCAAGTTTTGCAATCGCCTGATCTGGCTTGGGTGTTCGCAGACACAACCTTGGCAGAGGTTCCCATCACTGCCGAACTGGGCACTGCGCGCCTGCATGGCATCATTGACCGCCTGATCGTGACGCCTGATGCAGTTACGGCCATTGATTTCAAAACAAACGCCACAGTGCCGAAAACCGAAGCCCACGTGCCCGAAGGTATTTTGCGGCAGATGGGCGCATACAGCCATGCGCTGAAACAGATTTACCCAAACCATACCGTCAAAACAGCCATCCTATGGACCAAAACAGCCCAGATTATGCCCCTGTCGCACGAATGCGTGACACAGGCGCTGCAATCCACGCCCCACCTTGACGCTCCGGCGTCGCATACATAGGTTCTGCTCAAGCAAATTCCATTCAGGAGAATACCCATGGCAACTGTCGCTGTCACCGATGCCTCATTCGAAGCCGAAGTCACTCAATCCGATATCCCCGTTGTTGTGGATTTCTGGGCAGAATGGTGTGGCCCATGTAAACAAATCGGCCCATCCCTAGAGGAATTGTCGGCCGAATTTGAAGGCAAGGTCAAAATCGCCAAAGTCGACGTGGATTCAAACCCGAATGCCGCTGCGGCAATGGGTGTTCGTGGTATTCCCGCGCTGTTCATCATCAAAGATGGCCAAGTGGTATCTAACCGCGCAGGCGCTGCACCAAAAGCGGCTCTGCAAAGCTGGATCGAAGACTCTCTTTGAATTCTCTTGAGAATTGAATGCAAAAGGCGTCTTGGCAACAAGGCGCCTTTTTCATTGGGGCACGCGCAACTTTGATAAAAGGACAAGCACATCATGGCCAAGACTCGCATGGTTGTTGAATTCGGAATGGGCACATCGCTTCGACGTGAAGATTACACCGAGGCGGCAAAACGCGCCATAAAAGATGCGCTCTGGCATAACTCGTTATCAATCGCAGAACTGTTCGATTTCCCAAAAGATGCGATGATCATTGATGTTGAGATCGGGGTGGCCAAGCCCGAGTTGGTTAAAACGCGTGATCTCGAAGACGTTTTCCCATACGGCCAGCCCACAATTCGGGTTGTTCAAGGCGGGCTGGACATCCCCAAGCCTGATCAAACTGCCAATACCGTTATCGCGAATGCCGCTGTGATGGTGTCTTTTGATATGGAGCGGTCATCATGAGCGAAAAGCGTATCATTCTGGAAATGGGCACGGGCAACGACCTGTATGGCCAAGATTACACCAAGGCGGCCCGTCGCGCTGTTGCAGATGCCCTGCACCATTCGTCCATCACGTTATTCGACAAGCTGGGTGTGTCACACACTGAAATGCGTGTCCAAGTCACCGTCGCGGTTCAAGAGCCTGACAAAGTTGATTGTGCCGCGATTGTCGCCGACATGCCGCGTGGACGCTGCTCGGTTCAAGCGGTCAAAGGCGGGCTCAACGTTGTTGATCCAGAGACCGGCGCGGCACATATCGTTGCCACTGCGGCTATCGAAGCCTTCTTGCCTGATATGGCTGGCGCTTGGGCGCTGTCTACAGACGCATAAAGGCGCAAGCCACGAAACTGGCATGCGCCTTTTGAGGCACAATAGAACCTGTGGTGTTATGCCTTTATGGTTTCGACCGTCAGCTTGCCATTGGTGTAAACGCAAATATCTGCGGCAATCGCCATGGCTGCGCGCGCGACCTCTTCGGCAGTTTTATCCGTGTCCATCATGCCACGTGCAGCAGCCAGCGCGAAATTCCCACCGGACCCGATTGCCGCAACATTGTGCTCTGGTTCAAGCACATCACCCGCACCGGTAATCACAAATATATCCGTGCCATCGGACACGATCAGCATCGCCTCGAGTTTTTGAAGATACTTGTCCGTACGCCAATCTTTGGCGAGCTCGACCGAGGCCCGAGCCAATTGTCCCGGCGTTGCCTCTAATTTGGTTTCGAGACGCTCGAGCAAGGTAAACGCATCTGCAGTTGATCCCGCGAATCCCGCGACAACATCATAGCCCCCCGGGGATAAGCGGCGCACTTTTCGCGCTGTTCCTTTGATGACTGTCTGACCAAGCGATACTTGCCCATCCCCTGCGATGACGACTTCGCCATCCTTTTTAACACCAATAATGGTTGTGCCGTGCCAACCTGGAAATTGATCGTCTGCCATGCGTGCCTCCGTTTTCTGTTCTTTTATATGGGGTTCCCAAGCGCAAGCCGCAACGTGTTTTCCTCTCACATGATCGCTATGCAAGGCGTGCATTGCGGGCCTGCGGATTCAGCAATTGTAGAAAATCGGACCTCACCCTAGATGACCCACACAGCCGAGGATGTTCTTGGCAACAAGTAAAGGAATGCGCAAATGGCTAGCACTGCCGCAAATCACGCCCCAATGGGCGCCGTCGCAACCCTGCGGGTTGTCGAGTTTTTCGAAAATATTCGTAACGCTTTCATTCAATGGAATCAAGCGCGCGTGACCCGCAATATTCTATTAGGTATGTCAGCAGACAGACTTGAAGATATCGGTGTGACCCGTTCCGACATCGGATAACCGGACCACACGGTTAGACAAGTTCGGTACATTCGATCGACACATAATGCCCAGAGGCCAGCGAACATAACGTTTGCTGGCTATTCTATATTTACCAGCACGAGCAGCGTGCGAACCAAGACCATTGTCTGAACAAGATTTCATACGCAGCGGCAATACTGCGCGGATCACCATTGACGAATATCTTGCCCAAAACAGAAAAAAACTGTAAGAAGTTCCCCATCTAAATCATATATTGAAGATTTTTCAGATGCATATTTCCGACCTACACGAGCTGCCTCGATCTGCTAAGCACTCGATTTTTTTGACAGTAGATACGCTTCTTATCCCTCTAAGTTTGTTCGTAGCGTTTGCGTTGCGATACGGGACCCCATGGCCTGTGCCGATGATGCAAGGCTCTTGGGTATTGTTCCCAATTGTAACCCTTTTGGGCACTGCGTTGATCTGTGCTTTGAAGATTCAACGAATCAAGCTTGAAGGCCTCGAAAATAGGGCCATTCTGCGAATCGCGACAGGTGCCACTGCACTTATGTTTATGGCAATGATTGTAAGCTATTTGCTCAATCTGTCCGCTCCACGCTCAGTTCCAATTATTATGGGAACTGTCTTTTTTCTGGGGTCAATTGGCGTTCGCATATTAGGGCTTGCTGTACTAACACGGTTTGCCGCACACGAAGCTGACCGCAAGCCTGTTGCTATTTTCGGCGCAGGCGCTGCGGGCATTCAGCTGGCCATGGCCTTGCAACGCTCAAAAGAAGCGCGCCCTGTATTTTTCGTCGATGACAATATCAACCTTCAGGGCCTGATGGTTGCTGGTTTGCCCGTGTATAAGCCAAGCAATTTGGACGAACTGATTGAAAAGCGCAAAATTCGGCAAGTTCTGTTAGCTATTCCGTCAATTTCCGAGTCCCGCCGCAATGATCTGATCAAGGGCCTGCTATCTCTCAACGTCGAAGTCAAAGTCCTGCCGTCTTACATCGACATGATGTCGGGGAATTCGGACGGTGCCCTTAAACCTGTCACCCCAGACGCACTTCTTGGGCGCGACAAGGTTGATCTACATGCTCCAGAGATTGCCGAAGCCTATGCAAATCGCGTTGTCATGGTCACCGGCGCTGGCGGGTCTATTGGGTCTGAACTCTGTCGCCAATTGCTTAACTGCAACCCGACGCGAATCGTTCTTTTTGAACAAAGCGAATTTGCGCTGTATTCCATCGACAAAGAGCTGATGCAGGAAGCCAGCAAACGGAACATCGCGGTAACAGCACGCCTTGGATCCGTGACAAATCCACAGCGCGTGCGCGGTGTTATTGCCGAGGAAGGCGTGGAGATTATCCTTCATGCCGCAGCCTACAAGCACGTTCCACTTGTCGAAGACAACGAGCTGGAAGGGGTGCGCAACAACGTGATTGGCACGCAAGTGGTCGCAGACGCTGCCCGACATGCGGGTATCGAGCGGTTTATCCTTGTGTCGACGGACAAAGCTGTGCGGCCAACAAATGTCATGGGCGCAACCAAGCGCATGGCCGAGCTGGTCATTCAAGATTTGGCAACTCGTTCAGACACAACCCGATATGCTATGGTGCGTTTTGGAAATGTGTTGGGATCTTCTGGATCCGTTCTGCCGCTGTTTCAGAAACAGCTTTCAGCGGGCGGCCCCCTAACGGTCACACACCCCGAAGTTACGCGCTTCTTCATGACAATCCCAGAGGCCGCACGTCTTGTATTGCTCGCTGGAGCGTATGCACAAGGTGGCGATGTGTTTGTGCTGGATATGGGGCAACCTCAAAAAATCTCCGATATTGCCCGCCAAATGATCACCCTGTCAGGACGCAGCGTAAAAGACCCGTCCACCGGTGTCGGCGACATCGAGATTGTCTATACCGGATTACGTCCGGGTGAAAAACTGTACGAAGAGCTTCTGATTGACGATGATAGCCTGCGCGCAACGCCACATCCAAAAATCATGCGCGCCGAAGAAAACATGCTTTCACAGATCGAAGTGGCCTCAATGGTTCGTGACATTCACACTTGCTTGGATGATGCCTCAGCCAATCGCTTGCGTGATTTAATCGCGAATCGAGTAGAAGGCTATCACAAGCAAGTATTGGACGAGCCAACTGAAAAACCTTGGGCGGGTTAACTGCTCTACCAGACAGTTAGATCATGACATACGTATTCAAATGAACAGACACAAAGCTCGCATGTGATGGCATGCGAGCTTTCTGGTAAAATCGGCCATATTGTCGCCTTTTGATACGAATCTCCGCTAGCACAGGCCCAAACTCTGAAAAATCGCCAAATTTACGCAAAGCCTGTGTTTGAGGTGCTTGCAGCGCCTTTTTCCGCTCCCTATATACCCTGCGAAGCGTGATGCACCCAAAGGTGCGTTGCTAACCGGATCGGGGCTTGGATGCCAAAACGGGTCCACGTCTCGAAATATCGCCTTAAGTGAAAGGGATCTAAAATGACCAAAGTAATCGGTATCGACCTAGGTACAACAAACAGCTGTATTTCCATCATGGATGGATCGCAGCCCAAGGTAATCGAAAACGCCGAAGGTGCACGCACCACGCCGTCTATCGTAGCCTTTACAGAAGACGAGCGCCTTGTAGGCCAGCCGGCAAAACGCCAGGCCGTCACAAACCCTGAAAACACCGTGTTTGGCGTAAAGCGTTTGATCGGCCGTCGTGTTGACGATGCCAATCTAGCCAAAGACCTGAAGAACATGCCGTTCAACGTCATCAATGGCGGCAATGGCGATGCATGGGTCGAAGCCCGCGGCGAAAAATATTCGCCCAGCCAAATCTCTGCTTTCATCTTGGGTAAGATGAAAGAAACAGCCGAGTCTTATCTTGGTGAAGAAGTTACGCAAGCGGTCATCACCGTGCCTGCATACTTTAACGATGCCCAACGTCAGGCGACCAAAGACGCTGGCAAGATCGCTGGCCTTGAAGTACTGCGCATCATCAACGAACCCACTGCTGCCGCGCTAGCCTATGGTTTGGACAAAGAAGAAACACACACCATTGCGGTTTATGACCTTGGTGGTGGTACTTTCGACGTGACCATTCTGGAAATTGATGACGGCCTATTCGAGGTCAAATCGACCAACGGTGACACCTTCCTTGGTGGTGAAGACTTTGACATGCGCATCGTCAACTACCTCGCGGATCAATTCAAAAAAGAAAACGGCGTTGACCTGACCAAAGACAAAATGGCTCTGCAGCGTTTGAAAGAAGCTGCGGAAAAAGCCAAAATCGAGCTCTCCAGCTCGTCACAAACAGAGATCAACCAACCGTTCATCTCGATGGACCCATCCAGCGGCCAGCCTCTGCACTTGGTGATCAAGTTGACTCGTGCGAAACTGGAATCTCTGGTTGCTGATCTGATCAAGGCATCTATCAAACCTTGTCAGGCTGCGTTGAAAGATGCGGGCATGAACGCCAGCGAAATCGACGAGATCGTTCTGGTCGGTGGTATGACGCGTATGCCCAAGGTCGTCGAAGAAGTGACCAAATTCTTTGGCAAAGAGCCCCACAAAGGTGTGAACCCTGATGAAGTGGTTGCCATGGGTGCGGCCATTCAGGCTGGTGTTTTGCAAGGCGATGTCAAAGACGTGGTTCTGCTGGACGTAACACCGTTGTCGCTGGGTATCGAAACATTGGGCGGCGTGTTCACACGTCTGATCGATCGCAACACAACGATCCCAACCAAGAAATCGCAAATCTTCTCGACTGCAGAAGACAACCAGAACGCTGTGACCATTCGTTGTTTCCAAGGCGAGCGCGAGATGGCTGCCGACAACAAAATTCTCGGTCAGTTCAACCTCGAGCAAATTCCACCCGCACCGCGCGGTATGCCCCAAATCGAAGTCACCTTTGACATCGACGCAAACGGCATCGTGTCTGTGGGCGCTTTGGACAAAGGCACTGGTAAAGAGCAAAAAATCACGATCCAAGCTTCTGGCGGCCTGTCAGATGCAGACATCGAGAAAATGGTCAAAGACGCCGAAGAGAATGCCGAGTCGGACAAAGACCGTCGCGAGTTGATCGAAGCGAGAAACCAAGCTGAGAGCCTGATCCACTCGACCGAAAAGTCGATGGAAGAGCACTCGGACAAGGTGGATCCAACGACCATCGAAGCGATTGATTTGGCTATTGCCGCGCTGAAAGATGATCTTGAAAAAGATGATGCACAAGCCGACAAAATCAAATCGGGCATCCAGAACGTCACCGAAGCAGCGATGAAGTTGGGCGAAGCTATCTACAAAGCCAGCCAAGACGAAGCCGCAGACGAACCAATGGCGGCAGACGAAGCTGGCGACGAAGATATCGTCGACGCCGACTTTGAAGATCTGGACAACGACAAGCGCTAATTGCGCGTTATTCGGACCCAATGACGGGCCGGTCCGGTTGCCGGACTGGCCCGCTTTGTTCCGAGCCAAAGGAGTAACCCATGGCAAAACGTGACTTCTATGAGGTGCTTGGCGTCAGCAAAGGGGCTTCGGCGGACGAGATCAAAAAAGCTTACCGCACAAAAGCCAAAGAGCTGCACCCAGACCGCAACGCAGACAATCCAGAAGCTGAGGGCAAGTTCAAAGAGGCCAACGAAGCTTATGAAATTCTAAAAGATGCCGAAAAAAAGGCCGCATACGATCGATTTGGCCATCAGGCCTTTGAAGGTGGTATGGGTGGCGGCCCACGCGGCGGACACCCTGGCCAGGGCGACTTTGGCTCCGCATTTTCCGATGTGTTCGACGATCTATTCGGCGACTTCATGGGGGGTCGTGGTGGCGGTCATCAACGTGCCGCACGTGGCTCCGATCTGCGCTATAACCTGCGCGTCACGCTGGAAGAAGCCTACTCCGGCCTACAAAAGACCATCAATGTACCCACATCCGTACAATGCGAGTCATGCGACGGATCAGGTGCTGAAGGTGGTGCCGAACCTGCGACATGCCCCACATGTTCGGGCATGGGAAAAGTGCGCGCCCAGCAAGGGTTCTTTACGGTTGAACGCACGTGTCCAACCTGTTCCGGAATGGGTCAAATCATCAACAACCCATGTAAGGGCTGTGGTGGACAAGGGCGCATGGAAAAAGATCGCTCTTTGTCAGTGAACATTCCTGCGGGCGTTGAAACAGGTACACGTATCCGCCTGTCTGGCGAAGGCGAGGCCGGCATGCGCGGCGGCCCAACCGGAGACCTCTACATCTTTATCGAGGTCACCCAGCACAAGCTGTTTGAGCGGGATGGAAATGATCTGTTCTGTCGCGTGCCCGTTTCGATGACAACGGCCGCACTTGGTGGCGACATTGAGGTTCCTACAATTGACGGCGGCCGCAGTCGCGTCAAAATCCCTGCTGGAAGCCAAGCCGGTCGCCAGATGCGTTTGCGTTCAAAGGGTATGCCTGCACTGCGCGGTGCTGGCGCTGGTGATATGTTCATCGAAATGGCCGTAGAAACGCCAGTGAACCTCACCAGCCGTCAGAAGGAGATTCTTCGTGAATTCGAAGAGCTTTCGGAAGATAATAATCCGGTTGGCAGCAACTTCTTCAAGTCAGTCAAAAACTTCTGGGATTCCATGAAGGGCTGACTTTTGATCCACAACAACTGATACAAAAAGGGCGCGGCTCGGACCGCGCCCTTTTCTATTGGTGCCTAAACTGTTGGGCGTTACTCGACCGTCGGCGCAATCACATAGAGGGCGCGCATTGCCAAACCAGGCTGCACCCCTGGGATCGCATCCGCAAAAATTTTCTGCATCGTGCCGTTGGCATACAGTTCCGACAGAGCGGTATCGACCAGCAAACGGAATTCCGCATCGCCGCGAGCCAATGCCAGACCTTGCTTTTCAATGGTTAGGATTTCGTTGGACATTTGAAAGTTGTCCGCTTTGTCGCTGTTGAAAAACAAACCAGCCAAGATCGATTGATCCGCAAAATAGGCATCGATTTCTTTGTTCTCCATCGCGGCAATTCCGGCATCATGGCTCACGAAGGTTACGACTTCGGCTTCCATTCCAGCACTCTTCAAGGAATTCTCAAGCGCTTCTTGAGTGGTTGTATCGCCACGCACACCCAGTTTTTTGCCAGCCATATCTGCAAAGGTCCCCGGAGCACCTTTCATTTGCAGGATCGCAGTACCATCAACAAAAATGGGCGCCGAAAAATCGACGTGTTCGCGACGACTTAACGTAATGGTTGCCGCACCACACAGCAGATCGATGTCGCCATTCGCCACTTTGTCAAAACGGTTGGCCGCATCAACCGCAACAAAATTTGCCTGTAGGTTGTCCATTTTCAACACATTTGCAATCGCTTGTCCGACGTGCACGCATACTTGTGGGGCGTACCCAGCAGGTTCACCAGACTCGCGCTGAAACGACAGAGGAGCTGCATCTGTACGAAACCCAAGGTTCAACTGACCGGTCTCTTTGATACGATCCAAAGTTTGGGCCGAGGCGGGCAGAGCAAGGAAGGCGCCTGCAAGAAAAGGAAAAATAAGCTTAAGCATAGGAACGTCCTGTATTGAAAATTTAGCGGTACAATAGCGCGGTCAGGCCGATCAGCAATCTACATTTTCAAGGATTTACTTCGGGTCTGCGTACTAGGGCGCATGCCAGACCAAATAAGACTTTGTTAACCTTAACGCCCCATGCTTCGGGAATGGCCCACCAATATACATTCTCTGAAATGCTATTACCGCTGCTCTCGACGGACGAAGCGTCAGCGCCCCCTCTGCCAAGTGGCCGCTTACCTTCGTATATTCGCGATCATCGACAGCGACTGAGGACGCGATTTATTGATGGCGGGGCGGATGCGTTACCAGACTACGAGTTGCTTGAACTCGTGTTGTTTCGCGCAATTCCGCGCCGCGATGTAAAACCGCTTGCACGAGCACTTCTAGATACCTTTGGCGACTTTAATCGCGTGCTCTCCGCGCCACGCGCACGGCTTGCCGAAATCTCTGGTGTCGGCGAGGCAGTGATTCTGGAACTCAAACTGGTCGAAGCCGCGGCCCACCGACTGGCCCGCTCGCGCGTGATCCAAAGGCATGTTCTTTCCAGCTGGGACGTATTGCTAGACTATTGCCATACAGCCATGGCCCACCGCGACACAGAGCAATTTCGGGTGCTGTACCTTGATACAAAAAATATACTGATCGCGGACGAAGCCCAAGCCCAAGGCACGGTCGACCACGTACCGGTCTATCCCAGAGAAGTCGCCAAGCGCGCCCTGGAGCTCAACGCAAATGCCCTTATCTTGGTGCACAATCACCCATCCGGTGATCCGACCCCGTCAAACGACGACATCCGAATGACCGAACAAATCAATGCTGCTGCAACCGCCTTGGGCATCACTCTGCATGACCACCTGATCATCGGAAAATCCCGCGAACTTAGCTTTCGCACAGAGGGATATCTCTAGCGCGCCCACACCTCGACCCGTCGATTCACTTGCCGGCCCCACGCGCTATCATCGCACGCCATTGGCATCGCTTCGCCAAACGCATCCACTGTGACGTCCAACTGTTCGAGGTCCGCAGTTTCAGCAGCCGCCATCACGGCCGATTGCACGGTTTGCGCACGGCGCAATGCGATTTCGCGATTGGCTGGTGCGGCACCCTGACCATCGCTGAACCCAACGAATACAATTCGTCGCGCATCGTAATGCCCCGCCTCAAGCGCACGGGCCAGTTGCTGAATGTTGGATCTGGATTGCGCGTCTAAACGTGTCGACCCCGCCTGAAATCTAAACGAGATACTGAGCCGCTTCATTGGCGCCAACGTCGTTACCATGCGCTGCAATTCCGTCAAAGGGACATCATTACCAGTCACAGAAATCGCATTCACAAACCGATCCCCTTGCAGGTTCACGGGAATCTCTTCCGCCGACTGATCGACAAATCCGGCTCGCCGGATCACGATCTGGGCTGACGGGCTTCGTGTATATGCAAGAAACTCACGAGCGATGCGCGGCAAGCGTCGTGCAGGCACATAGAGAAACATCGGTGCAGTCAGCGGATAATCTTCTGTTTTGATGGTCTGGCGAGAGGCATCCAGAGAAAACCCACATGACCCTGTAAGCGTCAAACGTTGCGTATTTCCCGTTTCAGCGTAACTTGTGATCCCAATCGCAAAAGGATCGCGCATCACGGCGGATAAAAGCGATAGATTACGGTCATGCCGTTCAATCGTGGTGGACAGATGTTCCCGCGCTGGCGACATCAGTTGGTCTTCGACTGCTTGCGCCAACCCTGAGGCGCGCGTCAGCAAGTGCAGACCAATTGGCGCATCCGGTCCACCCAAATCCTGCCAGTTATCAATTTTTCCGGCAAAGACTTCGGCAAGTGTTTGGGGGGAAATCATCTTCACGGGGTTTCCCGGCGAAACGATCGGCACCATGCCATCCAATGCAAGCACGCGACTTCGGTTTGCTGCGCGCATGTCTCCCAGTCCCGCTTCGTACCCACGTTTGGCCTCGGTGGCCCGTATTTCACGCAAGGACATCGCGATATCAGCTTCGTCTGCCAGAAGATCGGCAAAGCCCTCGTCCGAGTTTGAGACATGGAAATAGAAACGCGCCAACGTTTGATCAGACGTGCCGTCCTTAAGTGCGTACTCAAACCGCGTTAAATCTCCTGCGGTTCGCACCACAGTGTATCCATTCCTGAGCGCAAACGCCTCGATTAAAGCCGGCATAAGAACCTCGCCCATCGTCGCTGCGCCAGAAATCGAGATTTCCGCCACAAATGCAGTCAGGCTTGGGCATGCAGGGCCAGAACAGATCACCCCTGACCCATCTACGGTCAATTCACCATAGGTGGTCTGAATACGATAAAACTCGCCATCAAAACCAAGCAAGTTACCGCTGATTTCGACATCACCGTCGCGAGAGGTCAGCGTCACGTCCTGTGCGATTACAGAAACCGCACTTGAAAAAAGGAAAAGTGCGGCGAATACCGCCGCACGTAAGAAGTTATCCAATGACCATCTACCCGCAATTAGTTTTGCGCGATTGTCAGGTCTTCCAGCAGGTTTTTCAACACCAGAAATTCACCAACTGCATCACAATCGGGCAACGTCAGATGAAAGTCCTGCAATTTGGGAGGCTTGTCGCTGCGCAGCTGGATCGATTGCGCCGTGACGTCCTTAGAACAGTTGACGGCGTCGACCTCGGCCTCGACGCTCAGACGCACATGCCCTTGCAGCGGCGCTGTACCTGACGGAAATGTATAAATCTCTGCCATAAGCGCATCAGGGGTCTGCGTATTGCCCAGTCGGGTCAGATATCCACCTTGACCATTCGCCAAGATGGACACGTCTCGCGATGCGCCACGCCAAACATGGCCGTCACTGCCATAATCGGCCTCGTACTCACGAGCATGCAATTGCAGCCCCACGGGCCCCTTCCATTGAACCACAACGCGATCATAGAACGGCAAGGACGGGACATTTGCGCTTGCTACGGCTCCCTCACCGTTTGCAAAGGCCACAATGAACACAGCTTGCTCTGTCAGGGCCGGGATCGACACCGTCAACATCCCATCCGCGCCGACCAATTCAGTAAAGCGCATATCTGAGTGGTGCAGCGTGACCCGCTCGCCCATCAAACATGGGGCAGACAAGGACACGCGCACCATTGCACCGGCTTCTGGCTCTGCCAGCAAGGCTACATCGCACCCCAACATCGGAGTGGTCTCTTCTTCAGGCATCATCCCTACAGGAGAATCTCGTGACACAGTCAGAATAACTGGCTGTGACGGGAAATCCGCCTTGGGGCCAATCTCGCGCGGCAACATCGGCAACGCTGAAAGATCTTGAACATCGCTCAACGGCGGCAATGCCTCTGGCGGCAAGCGCGCAGGTGTCGCGGCGCCGAGATCAGGTGTCACACCACTTGCTGGCTGCTGTGACAACCGTCCAGCACTGTTGGCTTCACCGGATTGCATGAGAAACCCGATAGAAATGGCGACCGAAAATGTCGCTCCGGCAAGAGCGTACCGCCGATACACATTAATCATTTTTGACATACTATTACTCCGAAACTCGTACTGCCCCGCAAGTTTCTTCGCACAAAAAAAGGGCGCTCATGTGGCGCCCTTTTGGTCTTAATCTGTTACGGAATTTCAGGCGACACGCCCGTGACAATGCTTGAATTTTTTTCCTGACCCACATGGGCAGCTTTCATTGCGCCCTGGATTTCCCCAAGTTGCAGGATCATTTTCGTCAAAGCCTTCGCTGGCTTCTCCGGGATGAACCGCGGCACTGTGATCCGCAAAATCTGCAGCGGCCACACGACGGGCTTCCATTTCTTGGGCCAGTTGTTGCTGTTCTTCGTCGGACATCGGGCGAATTTGCGACAGCGTTTTGGTCACATCTTCGCGCAAACCATCCAACATACTTTCAAACAGCTGGAAGGATTCGGTTTTGTATTCATTCAACGGATCACGCTGGGCGTATCCACGGAATCCAACAACCGACCGCAAATGTTCCAGCGTCAAAAGATGCTCGCGCCACTTGGTGTCGATTGTCTGAAGCAGAACTTGCTTTTCGACCATGCGCATGGCTTCAGGGCCAAAATTAGCCGCCTTTTGCGCCATCATCTCATCTGCCGCGCCCTCAAGACGTTCTTGGATGACATCATCATCCACACCTTCTTCGGCCGCCCAATCGGCAACTGGTACATCAATGCCCAACTGTTCAACGCAGGCCTCGTGCAGGCCTTGCGTGTCCCATTGATCAGCATATGTTTTGGGCGGCATATACTGTTCGATCAGCTCCTCGATCACTTCGTGGCGCATATCCTGTGCGATTTCGGACAGGTCTTCGGCTTCCATGATCTCACGGCGCTGACCAAAGATCACTTTGCGCTGATCATTCATCACATCGTCAAATTTGAGCAATTGCTTACGAATATCAAAGTTGCGGCCTTCGACCTTGGCCTGTGCGCGCTCCAAGGATTTGTTCACCCAAGGGTGCACAATCGCTTCACCTTCTTTCATGCCCAGTGTCGACAACACCTTGTCCAACCGCTCCGAGCCGAAAATGCGCATCAAGTCATCTTCGAGTGACAAGAAGAACGACGAACGACCCGGATCACCCTGACGCCCCGAACGACCACGCAACTGGTTGTCGATCCGACGGCTTTCATGGCGCTCGGTGGCCAAAACAAACAACCCGCCAGCATCTTTGACCGCTTGTTCATCGGCAGCATGCTCGGATTCGATACGCGCGCGCACTTCATCTGGGTGGGTGTCGGGGTCCGCTGCGATGGCTTCCATCACTTTGAATTCGACATTGCCGCCCAGCTTAATATCCGTACCACGGCCAGCCATGTTTGTGGCGATGGTCACCGCACCAAATTTACCAGCATCCGCAACAATCTGCGCTTCTTGCTCGTGTTGGCGAGCGTTCAGAACGTTGTGTTTTACGCCTGCTTTTTTCAGCAAATCACTGAGGAACTCGGACTTATCAATCGATGTTGTCCCAACCAGCGTTGGCTGGCCTTTTGCGCTGGATTCTTTGATGATCTCAACGATCGCCTCAAACTTCTCGCGCGCAGTCCGGTACACTGCATCATCTTCGTCCAAACGGGCAATCGGACGGTTTGTCGGAACTTCGACCACGCCCAGTCCGTAAATCTCGGCGAACTCATCTGCTTCCGTAGACGCCGTTCCGGTCATGCCGGACAGTTTATTGTACAAACGGAAGTAGTTCTGGAACGTCACCTGCGCCAGCGTCACGTTCTCTGGCTGAATGTCACAGCCTTCTTTGGCCTCAATCGCCTGATGCAGCCCCTCGGACAAACGACGCCCTGACATCATACGACCGGTAAATTCATCGATCAAAACCACTTCGCCGGACCGCACGATGTAATCTTTGTCTTTGGTGAACAGTTTATGCGCACGCAAACCTTGGTTCACATGGTGAACGATGGTTGTGCTTTCTGGATCATACAGCGACTGCCCTTCTGGCAACACGCCACGTTCCAGCAAAAGCTGCTCAAGGAAATCATTGCCCTCATCGGTAAACGAAATCTGACGAGTCTTTTCATCAAGCGTGTAGTGATCATCTGCCAATTCGGGAAACAGCACATCAATGGCTTGGTATAGTTCAGTACGGTCTTGTGATGGGCCCGAGATAATCAGCGGAGTTCGCGCTTCGTCAATCAGGATCGAGTCGACCTCGTCCACAATCGCAAAGTTATGATCGCGCTGATACATATCGCGCAGATCACTTTTCATATTGTCGCGCAGATAATCAAAACCCAATTCGTTGTTGGTCGAATAAGTGATGTCCGAGCGATAGGCCGCGCGTTTTTCTTCGTCATCCTGTTGAGGATATACAGCGCCTGTTGTCATGCCCAATGCGCCGAAAACATTCGACATCCATTCGGCATCACGTTTGGCCAGATAATCGTTGACGGTCACAATATGAACGCCCTTGCCCGTCAGCGCATTCAAATATGCAGGAAACGTTGCCACAAGGGTCTTGCCCTCGCCGGTTTTCATTTCCGAAATATTGCCTTCGTGCAGGAAAATACCGCCCATCAGCTGTGTATCAAAGGCCCGCAATCCAAGTGCGCGATGCGCTGCTTCGCGGCAGTTGGCAAATGCTTCCGGCAAAAGAGTATCAAGGTTTTCGCCACCTTTTGCCCGCTCGGAAAACTCGGCGGTTTTGGCAATGATCTCTTCGTCGGAAAGTTTCTGAAAATCAGGCTCTAGAGCGTTGATTTGGTCAACAATAGTGCGGGTTGCCTTGATCTTGCGGTCGTTCGGCGTTCCGAACACCTTTTTGGCAAGTTTACCGATACCCAGCATGTGTATTTGTCCTTCATTGACACAATCATGCGCGGCATCTGCTTGCCCGTGCCGCGCCCTGCTCATACAAACGGGGGAACGGGCAAATTGCCTGCGCCTCAATGCGATGTAAGGGGCGGCAGTAACAGTGTCAACGCCGCCAACCTACGCGGCCCATACCAAGGACAAAACGATGTCAAAACACCTCAGAATTCTTCGGTCCGCAGCAATTGCGCTTATCTTGGCTGCTCCCGCCGTGGCAGAAGAAGAGGTCAGCGCCGAAAATGTGATCGCAGTGGTCAACGGAGAGGAAATCACTCTGGGCCATTTGATCATGGTGCGCAGCACACTTCCGGCGCAATACGACCAAGTCGAAGACGCTCTGTTGTTTGATGCCGTACTCAATCAAGCCATCCAACAAACGTTGCTCGCACAAACATATTCCAAAGATCTTCCACTGCGGGTTGAGGTGGCATTGGAAAACCAGCGTCGTCAACTTGTGGCCGGTGAAGTGATCCAAGATGCACTTGAGGGTGCGGTCACAGAAGACGCACTCAGTGCGGCATACGCCGAAAAATATGCCGACTTTGCAGGCGCCCCAGAATACAACGCGTCGCATATCCTTGTAGAATCCGAAGAAGAGGCCGCCACAATCCGCCAAGACATTCAAAACGGTGCCGATTTTGCAGAAATGGCCAAGGCCAAATCTACCGGCCCATCCGGTGCCTCCGGCGGTGTCCTTGGATGGTTTGGCAAAGGTGAAATGGTTCCTGAGTTCGAAGGCGCTGTGGCCGGCATGACCATCGGGGATGTCTCGGAGCCCGTTCAAACCCAATTCGGTTGGCATTTGATCATTCTGAATGACACGCGAGTTCAATCCGCCCCTGCCCTTGCGGAGGTCACCCAAGAGCTTACAGCGGTCATTCAGGAAAACGCGATTGATGCACATATCGCAAGCCTGACAGAGAAAGCCGACATTGACAGTGCCGTCGCCCAAACTCTGGACCCCGCGATCATCAAAAATATTGACCTGCTTTCACCCGTCTCTGAAGGGAACTAAATTTATGGCCGACACAATTGAAAAATCTCCTTTGGCACCTGCGTGTTTTCCTGATCTTCCGGAAATTGCTGGTGCGGAATTTGCGTCCATTTCCGCAGGTGTAAAATATCAAGACCGCAAGGATGTCACATTGATGCGCCTCGCACCGGGTACGACAATGGCTGGCGTGTTCACCCGGTCTTCCACGCGCTCCGCGCCGGTGCTGGATTGTCAGGAGAAAATCGCCCTCGACAGCGACGTCGGTGCGGCAATTATTGTGAACTCGGGCAACGCGAACGCGTTCACTGGCAAAAACGGCGTTGACGCAACAAAGGCCGTCACCGAAACGGTGGCGGCAAGTTTGGGCTTGCCTGCCACACGCATCTTCTCGTCATCGACAGGTGTCATTGGCGAACCGCTCCCGCACGAACGTATTACAGCCAAAGTGGACGATCTGCGCGACATGCTCTCGACCTCCGCCATGCACGACGCAGCGGATGGCATTCGCACCACGGACACCTTTGCCAAAGGGGCAGGCGTTGAAATTCAGATCGATGGTAAGCCAGTGCGGATTTCCGGCATTGCCAAAGGATCGGGCATGGTGGCGCCAGACATGGCGACAATGCTGGTGTATATTTTCACCGACGCCAAGATTGCGCGCCCGTTACTGCAAACCATTCTGTCCGAGCTGACGGACCTCACGTTTAACAACATCACAGTCGACAGCGATACATCCACGTCCGATACGCTGTTGCTTGCTGCAACAGGTGCCAGCGGTGTCTCAATTAACACCAAGACCGGCCCATTTCGCGATGCCCTGCAAGAGGTCATGTTGGATCTTGCACATCAGGTCGTACGCGATGGTGAAGGCGCCACCAAGTTCGTCGAAGTCTGCGTGACAGGTGCTGCATCTGACGCTGATGCACGCACGCATGCCATGTCGATTGCCAATTCTCCACTGGTGAAGACCGCCGTTGCCGGAGAAGATCCCAACTGGGGGCGTGTCGTCATGGCGATTGGCAAATCCGGTGCAGCAGCAGATCGTGACTTGTTGACGATCCGGTTTGGCGATGTGCTTGTTGCCGAAAACGGGTGGGTATCGCCGAACTATCAAGAAGACGATGGCGCAAACTATATGAAATCGGCTGAACTGGCGATCAACGTGGATTTGGGCCTTGCGGACGGGTGCGCAACCGTTTGGACCTGTGATTTGACCCACGGATATATCACCATCAACGCGGACTATAGATCGTGAAAAAAGTTGTCTTGGTCTCAGCGGTTGCGTTGATTGATGTTGACGGGCGGGTGCTGCTTGCGCAGCGCCCCCAAGGCAAGTCTATGGCGGGCCTTTGGGAATTTCCTGGGGGTAAAGTAGAAGCCGGCGAAACCCCTGAGCAGGCTTTGATCCGCGAGCTTCAGGAAGAGCTTGGCATTGACACATGGGCAAGCTGCCTGGCTCCTTTAACCTTCGCCTCACATTCCTATGATGATTTTCACCTGTTGATGCCCCTGTTCGCATGTCGGAAATGGCAAGGCACGCCGGTCGCCCGAGAAGGCCAAACCCTGAGCTGGGTCAGACCGAAAAACTTGCGGGACTATGACATGCCCCCCGCCGACATTCCGCTGATCCCGATCCTGAGAGATTGGCTATAGAAACCACTCGTAGGTCTACCCCAAGATTTCCAGCTACCTTAGCCATCTGAAAAAACACTTCTCACATCAAATATCTTACCCTAAGGTAACGGTTATGTGAAAGCTGCCGCTTCATATAACCTTTCGATAACGTCACTTCACTTGGGGGGATTTGACATGTTGAGAACCATCACGATGGGCACGCGCGTGTCGGTACAGGGCACGTTTGAGTGCGCTTTGCCAAATGGAAAAATCACGGTTCGCGTGGGTGACATGCTTTACACAGGCACACCAATTTCATCTGATACCTAGAGTATTACTCACGGAAAACGAAAACAGGGGCTACCGATTGGGAGCCCCTGTTTTTTTGGTGTCTTGCACCCGCGCCGCGACTGACGCAGGTGAAATTTTCTTAGTCGAGTGTACGTGTCACTTCTTCGCGTTCGAAGATTTCGATCACATCTCCGGCGCGAATATCGTCATAGTTTTCAAATGCCATACCGCATTCTTGACCAGATTGAACTTCGCCGACTTCATCTTTGAAACGCTTCAAGGTCTTAAGGTTGCCTTCGTGGATGACAACGTTGTCACGCAGCAAGCGAACACCAGCAGACCGGCGAGCAACGCCCTCAGTGACCAAGCAACCCGCGACCTTACCAACGTTAGATACCTTAAAGACATCCTTGATCTGGGCGTATCCGATAAAGTTCTCGCGGATTTCTGCAGATAGTAGGCCCGAGGCCGCTTTCTTCACATCATCCACAAGATCATAAATCACAGAATAATACCGGATCTCGACGCCTTTTTGGTTCGCCGTGTTCCGAGCCGATGCGTTTGCACGCACGTTAAAGCCCATGATCGGTGCACCAGAAGCCTCTGCCAGTCCAACGTCGGTTTCCGTGATCGCCCCAACACCATAGTGCAGAACGCGCACGCGCACTTCGTTGTTCCCGATTTTTTCCATCGCCTGAACGATTGCCTCGGCCGACCCTTGAACGTCAGCTTTGACCAAAATTGGCAACTCGGAGACGTCTTCGTCTTCTTTGGCTTTCGCCATGAGCTGTTCGAGCGTGGTCGCAGCACCAGCTGCAGCGCGTTTGTCTTTCGCCGCATGAGCACGATATTCAGCGATTTCACGCGCCTGTGCTTCGGTTTCGGTGACGTTCAGCACGTCGCCTGCTTCTGGCGTGCCGTTCAGGCCCAGAACTTCGACTGGAACCGATGGTCCTGCTTCTTTGACGCGCTCGCCTTTGTCGTTAATCAACGCACGTACTTTACCGTACTGCTCGCCCACAACAAAGATATCACCCTGACGCAATGTACCGGTTTGCACCAAGACAGTCGCAACTGGGCCGCGGCCAACATCAAGCTGAGCTTCGATGACAGCGCCTTGCGCAGCACGATCCGGATTGGCTTTGAGTTCCAGAATTTCGGACTGTAGCGCGATTGCTTCGAGCAGCTGATCCAGACCCTGGCCAGTGACTGCAGACACTTCGACGTCTTGCACTTCACCAGACATGGCTTCCACGATGACCTCGTGTTGAAGCAATTCTGCACGCACCTTGTTTGGATCCGCAGCAGGTCTATCGCATTTGTTGATCGCAACGATCATAGGCACTTGCGCAGCCTTGGCGTGATTGATCGCCTCGATGGTCTGCGGCATGACCGAATCGTCCGCAGCAACAACCAGAACAACAATATCCGTCACCTGAGCACCACGTGAGCGCATTGACGTAAACGCGGCGTGACCCGGTGTATCTAGGAACGACAACACGGTGCCATCATCTGTCGACACCTGATACGCACCGATGTGCTGCGTAATGCCGCCAGCTTCGCCAGCAACAACCTTGGCATCACGAATGGCATCCAGCAAAGACGTCTTACCGTGGTCAACGTGACCCATGATTGTAATTACAGGCGGACGCGAGACCAGATCTTCGTCAGCATCGACTACTTCTTTGATGACATCTTCGACGTCTGCATCGGAAACACGTACCACTTTGTGGCCGAATTCTTCGATGATCAGCTCTGCAGTGTCAGCGTCGATCGCTTGGTTCTGCGTCACCATCATTCCCATGTTCATGAGAGATTTGACAATGTCCGCTGTCCGCTCGGCCATACGGTTCGCCAGTTCTGACACAACAATCGCTTCTGGCAACTGAACGTCACGCACAACCTTTTCGCGCTCAACAGTGCCACCCATTGCTTTTTGACGTGCGCGTTCTTGCTTACGCTTCATGGCTGCCATCGAACGGTGACGGTTTCCGGCACCTCCGGTGGCTTGGCCCAAAGTCAGCTTGCCAGACCGGCGATTGTCGACGGGGCCTTTGTTGCGCTGCGCCCGTTCACGATCCGCTTTGCGCGGTGTCGCGGCTGGTGCCGGTTTGTTTGGAGTCGGACGGCCAGACGGCTGTTCGGAACGTGGCGTTGCTGCTGGGGCAGGTGCCGCTGCTGCGGCTGCCGCACGTTTAGCCGTTTCTTCGGCCTCACGCTTTTTACGCTCTTCTTCCTCGGCTTTCGCCTTGGCGCGCTCTTCGGCTTCGCGTTGTTCACGCTCTTTTGCTTCCGCTTCGGCGCGACGGCGCGTGCGTTCTTCTTCGCGCGCTTTCTCGTCAGCGACCCGCTTAGCGGCTTCTTCAACTTCGCGTGCTTTCGCAGCTTGAACGGCCTTTAGGCGGCGATCCATCTCTGCATCGGAAATTCCGGCAGGACGACGCGATGGGTCTCCACCCGCACGCCCACCAGCAGAACCCGCTTTGGCGCCACCTGGTTTGGGCACCACAACGCGTTTGCGTTTGGTTTCCACCACGACGTTCTTGGTCCGCCCATGGCTAAAGCTCTGCTTTACATTGCCTGGACGGGCTCCTGCTCCACGCAGACCCAATGTCTTTTTACCGTCGTTATCGCTCATCTAGCTGTCTTACCCTTCTGAGCAGCCCCTGCTGCCCCAATTTCACGTACGCCTTTTAACCTTTGGGCTTCCTGTACAACACGTTGCGTGAGTCCACCAGACGCAAGCGCCCCATGAATCACAGTTTGTCGCCCAAATGCCAGCCCAAGCTCTTCAGCGGTCAACCAACCGATGTAGTGCCCGTAATGTGGCGTGCTTAGTTTCGTTTTGCCTCGGCCAGATCCATCCGAAGCTTGAATCAAGACCTCTGCATATTCTTTGCTGAGCCAGTCTTTAACCTTTTCATAGCCCGTCACGGCTTCGCCAGACTTGCGCGCAAGGCTAATCAAATCCACCACGCGGCGCACAAGTTGTGTTTCGACCTCGGCGACCAAAGTATCGGGCACCGTTACAGGTTGTTTTGCCGCACGCGCAAAAAGACCCTTTTTCATGGCCTTTGTCAGCGCGTCACGATCTGCGACCACCCAAATGCCTCGCCCCGGCAGCTTACCAAGCACATCCGGTACGATTTGGGTATCAGGGCCGATCACAAAGCGGATCAGCCCGTCAGTTGACAGGACTTCGCCCGTGGCAATGCACTTGCGATCTGGGCCTGCTGCCCGTTCCTTGGTTCGCCCACCGCGTCCCATCTGGCTGTATCCGAGGCCCTAAATCAGGCCTCGGCCTCCTCGGTTGTTTCTTCGTCGCCTTCAGATGCCTCTTCAGCGACTTCCAAATCTGCAGGATCGACCCAACCCAGAATAATGCGGGCTGTCATGACCATATCTTGCGCCTCTTCGAGAGACATCTCGAAGGGTTCCAGAATACCGTCGTCCTTTGAACGCTCGCCGTTCACGGTGGTCCAACCACCGGCAAGCTCCCAGTCAGCACAGGTCGCAAAATCTTCAAGCGTCAGAACACCATCTTTGGCCAGTGCCTCGATCATCTGAGGTGTCAGACCTTCGAATTCGACAAGGCTGTCCTCGACACCCAAAGCGCGCGCATTTTCCATCGCTGCTTTGTTTTGCGCTTCAAGGTGATCGCGCGCACGGGCCTGAAGTTCTTCGGCTGTGCTTTCGTCAACACCATCGATCACCAGAAGCTCGTCAAGCTCAACATAGGCGACTTCTTCGAGATTGGTAAATCCTTCGGACACCAAAAGCTGCGCAAAGAATTCATCCACGTCCAGTGTTTCGGTGAACAGCTTGGTGCGAATTTCGAATTCTTTCTGACGACGCTCGGATTCTTCAGCCTCGGTCATGATGTCGATATCAAGATTGGTCAGCTGAGACGCCAAGCGCACGTTTTGACCGCGGCGGCCAATTGCCAACGACAGCTGTTCGTCTGGGACGACAACTTCGATTTTGCCAGCTTCTTCATCCAGAACAACTTTGGTTACTTCTGCAGGCTGCAAAGCATTGACCAAGAATGTTGGCTGATCCTCATTCCAAGGAATGATGTCGATCTTTTCACCTTGCAGTTCATTAACAACCGCCTGAACACGGCTGCCGCGCATACCGACACATGCCCCGACAGGGTCAATCGATCCATCATAAGAGATCACAGCGATCTTGGCGCGAGACCCGGGATCACGTGCCACAGCTTTGATGTCGATGATATTGTCGTAAATCTCGGGAACTTCCATCTTGAACAGCTCGGCCATGAATTCTGGCGCTGTCCGGCTAAGGAAGATTTGCGGACCACGTGTCTCGCGGCGCACATCTTTGATGTAACACCGGATACGATCATTCGGGCGATAGCTTTCGCGGCCGATTTTCTCGTTACGGCGCAAGATGCCTTCGCCGCGTCCTACATCAACAATCACGTTGCCGTATTCTTCGCGTTTAACCACGCCATTGATGATTGTGCCCGCACGATCCTTGAATTCTTCGAACTGGCGATCGCGCTCGGCTTCGCGAACTTTTTGCAAGATCACCTGCTTGGCAGATTGCGCGGCAATACGGCCCATTTCAACTGGCGGAACTTCTTCGACAAAAGTGTCCCCAACCGACGGGTTTTCCATATATTGCTTGGCTTGTTCTACAGTGAACTCTGCCTGATAGTTTTCCAACTCTTCGTCTTCGACGACAGTCCGCACACGCGTGAACGTTGCCTTACCGGTTTTGCGGTCGATATCGACGCGAATGTCCATTTCGGCGCCATACCGAGACTTGGCAGCGCGTGCCAAGGATTCTTCCATCGCTTCGACAACCAAGCCTGGGTCGATCATCTTTTCGCGCGCGACCGCCTCAGCGGTTTGCAACAGCTCAAGCTGGTTTGCAGAGGTAATTGCCATTTACTTGTCCTCCTCAGACCCTTCGGTCTCGATCTCGTCAAAATCGTTTTCGTTGATGTCGCCTGCGGCTTTGCGCTGGCGGAGCATTTCCTTGATCAAATCATCCGTCAGAACCAGCTTGGCGTCTGCCAACCAGTCAAATTCAAGGCCCACGGTGCCTTCTTCGATGTTGATCATCACTTCGTTGTCTTCGACACCCGACAAAACACCCTTGAAGCGCTTGCGCCCTCCAACAAGTTCGCTTGTTTCAAGCTTGGCCTGATATCCTTCGTATGTCGCAAAATCTTTCAGACGTGTCAGTGGGCGATCAATTCCCGGGCTTGAGACCTCAAGCACATAAGAATCAATCAATGGATCTTCTACATCCAAAATCGCGCTGATCGCGTTTGAAATTTTGGCGCATTCATCTACTTCGATACCGCCCTCGGGGCGCTCCGCCATAATTTGAAGCGTATGGGTGTTGCCGCCCATCAGACGCAAACGCACCAATTCAAACCCCATATCTTCGATGACAGGGGTGATAATGTCAGCAAGTTTGCGATCAATCGCAGCTTTGGCAATCATGTCACTCATATAGTGTTTCCAAGCACAAAAAAACGGGCCCGCGGCCCGTCGATCTTTCCCGGTGGTACGTCAGGATTGGACCCCTGCGCGCCGCTGTTGAAAGCCATATACGCAAGAACACCTGAGTCTGCAAGTACCATTGAGCAATCGACACAAATTGCCCTTTCTGCAACTACGGTCCTGATTTCTATCGTTTAGCACTGAATGCAGAATCGTCTTGCATTGTGCCACCTAGCAGGACGTGCTTGAATACACTCAAACTTGGGGCGCGCAATATTGCCCTGCGGGTCAAAATGATCTGGCTCAGACGTAAACACATTTATTTGTAAGGTAGTCGGCATGAGAATTTCAGTCCAAAAGCCACTCAAGACAATCGCATTCGGCGCTGCCCTCGCAGCACTTGGCGGGATGTCCAGCGCTCAGGACACGCCTGCAGCCCCCAAAGTATCCATCGCCGCCGCCTATACCGACGAGTTGATCGATCAAGTCACGTTTATCGGACGCGGTGAAGCCATTGATAAGGTGAACATCGTAGCGCGCGTCAGCGGCTTTGTCGAAGAGATCACCGTGCACGACGGCGACGAGGTCAAAAAAGACGATGTACTCTTTAGAATTGAGGCCGACACGTATGTGGCAAATTTGGCCGCGCGCAAGGCTGATATGGCCCAATCCGAAGCCAATCTGAAGCTGTCCGAAGTCGAACTTGAGCGCAAAGAAGAGTTGTATCGCCGACAAGCCGGGACCGAGGCCGACCGCGATATCGCACTGGCGAACAATCAGGTTGCACAGGCTCAGCTTCAAATCGCAGCTGCGGCCATTCAATTGGCAGAGCTAGACGTCGGATACACCACGGTTCACGCACCCTTCGACGGCCGAGTCGGGCGCACGTCAGTCAGCGTAGGCGAATTGGTGGGCCCCTCTTCGGAACCTTTGATCACTCTGATCAGAACGGCCCCTATCTATGTAGAATTCTCGCTTACTGAAAAACAACTCATTTCCGTGATGGAGAGCTTCGAGGCGGATGTCGGCGAAGTGGCAAATAATCCAAAAGCCCCAGATGTGTTTGTGATCCTGCCCAATGGTACGGAATTGGAAGAATCGGGCAATGTCACATTTGTAGACAACCAAGTAGACCCAACCACCGGCACAATCACCCTGAGAGCCGAATTTGCCAATACACGGGGCTTGATCGTGGATGGCTCGTTCCTGACGGTCCGGATCGAAGACACAGAACCCCGAGAGGCCTTGATGATTCCCCAAGCCGCCGTGCAACGTGATCAGCGCGGTGATTTTGTTCTGGTTGTCGGATCAGAGCAAACTGTCGAGCAACGTTATGTGACGCTGGGCCGTCAGGTAGAAATCGCAGTTGTCGTAGAAGATGGTTTGCGCGAAGGCGAATCCGTCATCGTCGAAGGTCTGCAACGTGTTCGCCCCGGCGTTGCGGTTGATGCCATTTTGGCTGGCAGTGGCGAGGAGCAATAGATCGTGTTTTCCTCAATCTTCATTTCACGCCCAAAGATGTCCTTTGTGATCTCTTTGGTATTAACCATCATGGGCATTATCGGCTTTCTTGTATTGCCGGTGGAACAGTTTCCTGAAATCACGCCGCCTGTGGTCAGCGTCAAAGCCACCTATACCGGCGCCAACTCCGAAACCGTCGAAAATTCGGTTGCTGCGCCGATCGAGGCCCAAGTCAACGGCGTCGATGACATGATTTACATGTCATCTGACAGCACCGACAACGGCTCTTATTCCCTATCGGTCACATTCGAGGTCGGCACAGATCCCGACATCGCATCGGTGAATGTGCAGAACCGCGTGGCCCAAGCCACATCCTCACTCCCGACCGAGGTCACAAGCTCTGGTGTTGTGACGCAAAAATCTTCCACCAACATGTTGCTGTTGGTGACCTTGTCTTCACCCAACGGAACCTATGACGAAGTCTTTCTGTCCAATTACGCCTCGATCAACCTAAAAGACGCCCTTGCGCGCGTCCAAGGGGTCGGGAGCGCCGACATCATGACGGACTATGCCTACTCCATGCGGATGTGGATGGACCCGAACCGCATGGCTGGGCTTGGCCTGACTCCAGGGGACATTATTCAGGCCATCCGCGAACAAAACCTAGAAGTCTCTGCCGGACAAATCGGCACGCCTCCGATCCCCACAGGTCAACAGTTTCAATATACCATCAAATCCAAAGGCCGCCTGACCACTGCGAAGGAATTCGAGAACATCGTGCTACGCACCGGAGACGCGGGAAGCATCGTGCGCATTCGCGATGTCGCCAAAGTCGAGTTGGGCTCAAGCTATTATAACGCATCGGGTCGATTTTCCGGACAACCCGCCACGGTTCTCGCAATTTACCAAGCACCCGGCGCAAACGCGCTGGCTGTTGCCGATGGTGTAAAATCAGAACTAAACCGTCTGGCGAGCGTCTTTCCCGATGATGTGGCCTATGACGTGCCATTTGATTCCACCAAATTTGTGAACCAGTCACTCAAAGACGTGGTGTCCACATTGATGCAGACATTTGTATTGGTCATCGCAGTGGTGTTCATCTTTCTTGGAAGTGTACGAGCCACAATCATTCCCGCTGTGGCCATTCCGGTCTCGCTGATCGGGACATTTGCGTTTCTGCTGGCCTTTGATATGTCGCTGAACACGATCTCGCTGTTTGCTTTGGTTCTGGCAATCGGGATTGTGGTGGATGACGCCATTGTCGTTGTTGAAAACGTCGAGCGCATCATCGCCGAAGAAGGCCTGAGTGCTGCCGACGCAACCCGCAAGGCCATGGGCCAGATCACTGGTCCAGTTATCGCAACAACTCTTGTACTTCTTGCAGTGTTTGTGCCGGTCACGTTCATGCCAGGTATTACCGGGCGGCTGTATTCACAGTTTGCCGTCACCATTTCGATCGCGGTCGTGATTTCTTCGATTAATGCTCTGACTTTGTCGCCTGCTCTGTGCGGTTTGATTTTGAAGAAGCGCGATGGTCCACCCAAAGGCATGTTGGCGAAATTTGAACAAGGTATCGGTGGCGTACGTGGCGGATATGTAGGTATTGTACGCCGTTTGGTACGTGTACCGTTGCTTGCCGTGGCCATCTTGGCATCGATGATATTGGGCTCTGGTGGCTTGCTCAAAGCCTTGCCCGCAGGGTTTATTCCCTTGGAAGACAATGGCTATTTGTTTGTCGACGTGCAATTGCCGGACGCAGCATCCCTTGAGCGCACCGAGGCTGTCGCAGAACGAGTAAGCAACAAAATTCTCGAAATCCCCGGTGTGGCGTCTACTGTTCAGGTCAACGGCTATAGCATGCTTAGCGGATCCAGCTCCAATGGGGCCATGGTCATCGCCAACCTTGATCCATGGGACACTCGAACCACCGAAGAGACCAGCGCAGACGGCATTCTGAGCCAAATTCTGGGTGTGGCCAATCAGGAAATCGCCGCCAGTGTGATTGCGTTCAACCCCCCACCTATTTCGGGTCTGGGCATGAGCGCAGGTGTGGAAATGAAGGTGCAGCAGACAGGCGGCGGCTCCGCCCAAGACCTGTCCGCAGCCATCGGGTCTTTGGTGTACGCAGCCAATCAGCGGCCCGAAATTGGCCAGTCATATTCTACATTCCGCGCCAATGTTCCCAAGGTGTTTATTGATCTGGATAGAGAAAAGGCCAAATCCCTCAACGTCGCAATTTCTGACGTGTTCCAGACACTACAGGCCTATATGGGGTCCTATTATGTGAACGACTTTAACCTGTTTGGCCGCGTGTATCGCGTGATGATTCAGGCCGACGGTGAATACCGCGATAAGGTCGAGGATCTTGATACCCTTTACGTACGGTCGCAAGCCGGCGAAATGGTGCCGATGGGAACGCTGATCAACGTGCGCAAAGAACTCGGTCCCGTCGCATTGAACCGCTACAACATGTTCCGTGCGGCAACCGTCACCGCGGTGCCTGCCCCGGGGCTTTCGACCGGAGATGCCATCAGGATTCTCGAGGAAGAAGCCGCGACAGCCCTTCCACCCGGATACTCGTTTGAATGGACCGGCACCGCACAACAGCAACAAGCCTCTGGCGGGTTGGTTGTTCTGATCCTCGTAATGGCCGTCGTCTTTGGGTATTTGTTCCTAGTGGCACAATACGAAAGCTGGACAATGCCCATAGGTATCCTGCTGTCTGTAACCGTTGCCTTGTTTGGGGCGCTGGCGGCTGTGTCGGTGTCGGGCGGGGATGTGAACCTATATACCCAAATCGGGATGATCATGCTTATTGGTCTGGCATCCAAAAACGCGATTTTGATTGTAGAGTTCGCCATGGAACGCCGCGCAAGCGGTATGTCCATTCGCGACGCCGCCATCGAAGCCGCCACCCAAAGATTCCGCGCTGTGATGATGACGGCGCTGTCGTTCTTGCTGGGTGTTGTACCACTGTTGATGGCAAGCGGAGCCGGTGCGGCCAGCCAGAAGGCGATTGGTATCGCCGTCTTTGGCGGTATGCTCGCGGCCACAGTGATCGGCGTGATCATCGTGCCGGTGTTGTATGTTATCCTGCAGCGGTCCCGCGAATGGGTCAAAGGCGTCAAGCAAGACGATGCAGCACCCCAAGCTGAATAATGATCCACATATTTGACTAAAAAGGCGCCGCACTCTTCCCGAGTGCGGCGCCTTTTGTATCATGACTGTCTCACTCGACGTTAGGCCTTGCCAAAACCTCCACCGCCGGGGGTTTCCATAATGAACACATCATTGATGTCGACATCCAACGCGTCATTGCCTTTCATTTCGACAATCGTTCCGTTGGCGCGCTCTACTGCGTTCCGACCGCAACCGCCGTGGCCACCGCCATTGGCACCTTGAGGCGGGACGATACGATGCGAGGTCAAAACCGTGGTGGTCATTTTTTCCAAGAACCGCAACCTACGCCGAATACCCTCGCCGCCAGTATGTTTTCCGACGCCACCGGACCCCTTGCGAATGGAAAACTCGTCAATCCGAACCGGAAAGCGCCATTCCAGAATTTCGGGATCGGTCATCAGCGTGTTTGTCATATGGGAATGCACCGCATCCGCCCCGTCAAAGTCGGGGCCGGCTCCGGTTCCTCCACAGATGGTTTCATAGTTTTGGAACGTTTCGTTGCCCCAAATATGGTTGTTCATTGTGCCTTGGGATCCCGCCAAAACGCCCAGCGCACCATACAGCGTATCGGCAATGGCCTGACTGACCTCGGTATTTCCCGCGATAACTGCCGCCGGATACTTTGGATTAATCATGGACCCTTCTGGAACCTTGATGGTCAGTGGTTTCAGGCAGCCCTCGTTCATTGGGATATCCGACCCAACCAGCGTGCGGAACACATAGAGCACCACCGCCTTACAAATCGAGATCGGCGCGTTGTAATTCCCGCGATCCTGTTCTGATGTGCCCGTGAAATCGATCGTGGCCTTGCGCGCACCCCGATCCACCTTGATGTCCACCTGAATTTGTTGCCCCGAATCCAGATGATAGACATTGCGCCCATCGGTCAGCGCCCCAAGAACCCGGCGCACGCTTTCTTCGGCATTGTCCTGAACGTGCCCCATATAGGCTTGCACAGCGCCAATGCCAAATTGCGACACCATTTTGCGCACTTCCTTTGCGCCCGTTTCATTCGCCGCTATCTGAGCGGCCAAATCTGCAATATTGTCATCGATGTTGCGACATGGGTAAGGGCCCGATCCAAGCAGCGCACGCGTTTCAGCCTCTAGGAACCGACCTTGATCGACCAGCTTAAAGTTATCAATCAACACGCCTTCTTCATCAATATGGGTGCTGTCAGGCGGCGCTGATCCCGGGGTGCGCCCGCCAATATCGGCGTGGTGCCCGCGTGAACCGACATAGAACAGAACCTCTTCTCCCATGTCGTCAAACACTGGTGTTATGACCGTCACATCCGGTAGGTGCGTCCCCCCATTGAATGGCGCATTCAACATAAAGACATCGCCAGCGACCATGGTATCCTTATTGCCGTCGATGATCGTGCGCACAGACTCGCCCATTGATCCCAAATGCACAGGCACATGCGGTGCGTTGGCAACAAGACCTCCCTCTGGATCAAACAACGCACAAGAAAAGTCGAGACGTTCTTTGATGTTCACAGAGTATGCGGTGTTGGCCAAAGTTGCGCCCATTTGCTCGGCAATAGACATAAAGAGATTGTTAAAGACTTCGAGCATCACAGGATCGGCTTGGGCGCTAACCAATTCAACAGAGCTGCGCGCGACAAGGCGTGTACAGATCAAATTGCCAAACTGGTCGACCTCGGCACCCCATTCGGGTTCCACAATCACTGTACCGGTTGTTTCTGAAATGATTGCCGGCCCCTGAATGGACTGTCCGGGTCGTAGATCATCCCGCCAATACAGCGGTGCTGTTTGCATTTCTCCACCCGCCGTGATCTCAACCTGATCAACCGGCACTGGGTCCGTGTTCTGGTGCTCAAGGGTGTCTTGAGCCACCGTGTCTGCAAGACCGATCACCTCAACCGAGATTGCTTCAAAAACAACTTCGCGATCAGGATCGGCGAATCCATAGATTGCCCGATGCGATTCATCGAACGCAGCACGCATGTCCAGCGCTGCACCAAACGGAACCTCAAGCGCCTGATGCGACCCTGCATAACGTACATGCGCCAATTGAACGAGCGATAGGTCAACCGCATCCGCGCCTTGCGCCATGACTTCGTCAGATGCCGCATTTTGCATCCGCAGCATCATTTCAGCCGCCTCTGCCGTCGATTGAGCCGCAAGAGGTTTGTTAAACTGGCCCTGTCTCAGCGCCCTAATTTCAGCAAGCCCCATACCATAGGCAGACAAAACACCCGCAAACGGGTGGATGAATACCTTGGTCATGCCCAGCGCATCTGCCACCAGACAGGCGTGTTGACCACCCGCGCCACCAAAGCAATTCAAGGTATAGCTGGTGACATCATACCCGCGCTGAACCGAGATCTTCTTGATGGCCCGCGCCATGTTTTCCACAGCAATTCGCAAGAAACCTTCTGCGACCTCTTCGACGGCCAGCACAGGGTCTCCAGTTTCATCGGATATCTCGCGCGCAAGGTTCGCAAACTTTTGACGGACAACCTCCACATCCAAGGGGGCGTTGGCATCTGGACCAAACACATGCGGAAAATGCTGTGGCTGAAGTTTACCGAGCAAAACATTACAATCCGTAACCGTAAGCGGTCCGCCACGTCGATAGCACGCAGGTCCCGGATTGGCTCCTGCACTTTCTGGGCCGACTTGGTAACGCCCGTCCCGAAAGGTCAAAATAGACCCGCCGCCAGCCGCCACCGTGTGGATATTCATCATTGGCGCGCGCATCCGCACGCCGGCCACTTCGGTATCAAAACTGCGTTCATAGCTTCCGGCGAAATGGCACACATCTGTGGATGTCCCGCCCATATCAAAGCCGATTAACTTATCATGTCCTGCCTGCGCGGCGGTCTTGACCATACCCACGACGCCACCCGCGGGTCCTGAGAGGATCGCATCTTTGCCCTGAAACAGAGACGCATCCGTCAAGCCGCCACTGGATTGCATGAACAACAGCTGCTTCTGGTCTTGTCCCCCGCCATCCAAGGCATCCCGCACCTGCTCAACATAGCGGCGCAAAATCGGTGACAGATACGCATCGACAACCGTGGTGTCGCCCCGACCAACCAATTTCATTAATGCGCTGACATTGTGACTAACTGAAATCTGGGTAAATCCGATCTCACGCGCTATGCCTGCTGCTTCAAGCTCGTGAATTCCGTTCTTGTAAGAATGCATAAACGCAATCGCGACGGATCGAATGCCAGTATCGTAGGCAACCTGAAGTGCCGCTCTGACACCTTCACCATCAAGCGGTGTCAGTATCTGTCCTGTGGCATCAAGTCTTTCATCAGCCTCGATGGCTTGCTCATACAGCATATCAGGAAGTTGAATATGCAGGTCGAAAATCTTGGGTCGGTTCTGATACCCAATCTTAAGAAGATCGCCAAAACCTTTGGTGATCAACAGGGCCGTGCGGTCGCCTTTGCGTTCCAGCAAAGCATTTGTTGCAACGGTGGTGCCCATTTTTACGGCGTCAATGGTGCCCGGCTCGATTGCTCCAGTCGCGCCCACCCCCAGAATGTCTCGAATGCCGTGAACGGCGGCATCCTGATACTGCTCTGGGTTCTCAGATAATAGTTTGTGCGTGCGAAGCGCGCCGTCCGGTGTGCGTGCCACGATGTCGGTGAATGTCCCGCCACGATCAATCCAAAACTGCCACATGTACTTGCGCCCTTCACTTGGTTTGCCTCTGTCCGGGCAACGCCCGAAAGGTTCAGTCGATATTCTTTAGTCCTGCATCTTGCAGGGGTCTAGATTGGAAAGCCCCACGCCACGAACGAACTGCCGGGCTAGAATGCGGCGATGCGCTCCACCAGCCAATACGTCGAGACAGCACCGATTGCATACCCGGCCGTGTTCATACCGATTGACCCGGGATGTTTCGAAATATCCGCCAACTTTGGCGCCACGCGCCGGATCACCCAGAAAATCAACACAACACCGCACACAAACGCAATCTGACCAGCTTCTACGCCAAGGTTAAACGCCAAAAGCGCCAAGGGAATATCGCCTTGTGGTAGACCAATTTCCGAGAGCGCGCCCGCAAACCCCAACCCATGAAGAAGCCCAAAGACAAACGACACGATCCACGGGTACAACTGTGTAAGGGTCGGCTTTCCCTCTTGGTGTCGCAAGATTTCGACGGCCAACAGCACAATAGATAATGCAATCACCGCCTCAACCGGCGGAGGCGGTACGCTGAGATATCCCAGTGAGGCCAACGCCAACGTGATGCTATGCGCCACCGTAAATGCGGTGATTGCCCCGATCAATCGTGTGGTCGTTGGCACCAGTAACAGCAACGCAAACACAAACAACAAGTGGTCGGTGCCACCTAGGATATGCTCAAATCCGAGTCCCAGATAGCTTGCGAAGACTTGCCCCCAAGAGGCGTCTTCGGGAACTTGAAAGCTGGTCGCGCTTGGTGTGAGGCGTGCGGTGTATATCCGCGCATCACCATCTTCGATCCGGAGCAAAACATCGGTTTGCGTTGCTTCGAGCCCCCTAATTTCAACGATCCCGCCGATCAAACCTTTGGGACAGTGCACAACCCATTGAGCAACCCAAGCTATGCCATCAAAGCGTGGTGCTTCCTGCTCTGGGCCCTGACAATTGGCGGGCAGCACCGCCGAAATAGCCATCGGTTTTCCCGCGACAGCTGGTTTGCGCCAAAACACACGCCAAGTGGTCTCTGACAGGTTTTCGATCTGCAGATACCCAGGATCAAGCGCATGCGCCTGCGCAGACCGATCCGGACTCAGAAGGACACAACACGCCAAGACAAGGCACAGAGCCCACTTCATTCGCTCAGAACCGCTTGCAGAGTCGCAGCCGTGGGTTTGACAATGTCATAGCCCGCCAAAAACTTCGCATATTGTGCCTTGGACACGATCTGGCGTTGTTCATTGCGCCAATCTGCGAGAACCTTGTTTCGGACGTGATCAAATGGCGGCAATTGCTCCGGAACGTATTGCCCCACATTCACCAGATGCCAACCAAAGCCGGATCGTACCGGGCCAGCCCAAACACCGATTTTAGTGTTCGCAACTTGAGCAAAGAAACCGTTCCCAAATGTCCCGTCAGTGTTTTGTTCAGAGGCTTGGGACAATGACTTGGGCAACAATCCGCGCCGCCCAAGAGATGCGGGGGACGCGCCGGATGCGAGCAATTCAAGGGCCTGCTGCACATCTTGTTCATCAATAGCGTCACCTAAAAAAATCTGCTCGAATGTGACTTTTGCAGGGGTCATATAGGACGCTGGATTACTTTCCATAAAGGCCTGCAGGATCGCATCATCAGGTTCGAGCATTTGAACTGCAGAGTCGCTGAAAAATTGCATTTTTTGGTTCAAGCGCGCACGTATTACGGCATCCCCACGATCAAGCCCCAAAGCGATCGCTTCGCGCATCATCACTTCTTCTTGGATGGTGCGCTCGATGAGCGCATTCAATTCATCTTCGGTGGGCAATCTATTCCAAATTGACTTATGTTGTTCGATCAGCACGCGCAGATCATTTTCTGCGATCACAATCTGATCCACCTCGATCTCTGCTGGGCGATCCTTTTGAACAACGTTAAAATACGCGAAAATGACAAACGCGAGTATCAGGAATTGGAAAATTGGCTCTCTTAGTATGCGCTTCAATTGAGCTCTCCGGTTTTGGTCAAACCCGTTTCAAGACAGTCAATCATCAAGGTCGAGGTCTGTTTGATCAGAAAACCCAGATCGCCCAGATTTCGCAAGAGCTTCTGCCGAAAACTGGGCACATTTTCTGTTTCTTCCCCCCAAAACGCTCGCTTGAGGTACTATGCTTCGGCGATGCGTGGCCGCCCTGACGCCTCGACACAAATATCACCTTCCAGAAAAACTTCGCGGCCTTCGGCTTGCGCCGTCTTAAGGTCCCGCTCTGCCACCAACCGAATACCTTCTGCGCCCGCCTTAACCGCATCTTCTTCGGCGACGAAGCGCAAATACTGCTCTAACTCATCAAGCGCTTCCGTTGGATCAGAGAAATCTTTCGGCCCCTCTGGAAGGTGCACGCGAAAGCGCCCCTCGGCGGGAGATGTGACTGTTCCCGACTTGCGGATGGTGACACGGCCCACGACAGCCCCAATCGCGTTCGCGACTCCGGCATGTTCAGGCAGGTTCATTTCCGTGCCAAGGCGTTCGCCCACAGCAGGATAATAGGTGCGCGCCGATGCTCCCAAACCCACCACAGGAATATTGAGAGCTGCCTCAAGTCGCACCAAACCTCGATGTCTGGCAAGGCCACGTTGCATCAACACATGTCGTGACAACACGTCCGCGGGCAGACCAAAGTCTTCTTGTTCTTCATCAAAAGCGGTCTCTAGCAAAGCCAAAACCGTCTGCTGCGTCAGTTGATCCACGATGATCTTGGCCATGTCTTCAGGGTTTGGCGCCAGCATATTGCCTGACCCCGTACGACGGCGGCCAAACAAGGCAAGCGCTTTGCTCGCAGCTTCGGCATCCCACGAATCTGAAGTCCGCATCACGTGGCTTGCGTCCGAGGGAGTTACGCCAGCCAATTGCACCAACCCTCGATCCACAAGACGCCGCAACGATTTACTCTCGATGCGCGATCGCAACACATCTCCAACAGGGTGCAAATCTTGACCAAGACGGTCGAGCAGCGCTGCCTCGCGCGGCTCGAGACCGCCCGCATGTACACCTTGGACTGCGCGGACGAACCTTGCATCATACTCACCTGGCATGACGCTGCGCAGCTGAGCATCAAGCGCCCGATGCACAATTTCCGGAGATTCCGACGCGACCAACGCGATGGGCAACACCCGTCTCGGCCCCAAAGTCACCCCCCCTGCGAGGCCCTCTGTCAGAAAATGGGCTTCGCTGTCCCCACCGAGACCTGTTGTACGCATAGCAACGGCTTCGACCATGGTGCGATAACGGCCAACGCGCGCGCCGTTCGGATCAATGGCCGGACGCCCCTGACGCAACACCGCCACATCTGTCGTAGTGCCCCCAATATCGCTGACCAATGCCTCTTGGGCACCCGTCATCCATCGTGCCCCGACAATAGATGCCGCAGGGCCGCTCAGGATTGTTTCAATGGGCCGCTCACGCGCGAAATCGGCCGAGATCAATGCTCCATCTCCTCGCACAACCATCAAGGGCGCAGTGACTCCCAAATTTTCGAGCTCGTCCTGGGCGCGACCAATCAATTTGTCGATCATGCCGACAAGCCGTGCGTTCAAGACAGCGGTCATCGCACGCTTGGGACCGTTCAGCTTGGACGACAGATGGTGCGAACAACTGACAGGACGCCCAGTAAGATCATGAATCAATCGAGAGACCTGTATTTCATGGGCGGGATTTCGCGTTGCAAACTGAGCAGCAACAGCAAATCCAGACACATCAGCGCCATGCTGCTCCAACCAGTCGCGCAGAGTGGCTTCGTCTAAGGGTTTGGCCTCGCCTCCGGCATGATTATGCCCCCCCTCTAACAAAAGCGCAGGATCGCCAGACAACGCATCCGCCAACCCATGCCGTTCAAGATCACCCGCCCGGAACCCAACCAAAATAAGGGCGACACGTCCGCCCTGCCCTTCAACAAGAGCGTTGGTCGCCAGCGTTGTCGACAAAGACGCCAACCCAATCTCTGATGCATCCACCGCGGCCTCTGCAAGTACAGCACGTACTGCCTTGCCAATCCCAACGGCCAAATCGTGACGGGTCGTCAGGGATTTGGCGAAAGACACCACAGTTTTTTCATCACGGATCAGCACAGCATCGGTATACGTGCCGCCTGTATCCACTCCCAAAGACAATGTCATGAGGTGCCCTTCCAGTTTCGCGTGCCCGATACTCCCTCGGGCACCTAAGCCTGTGCCTGTCCATTTGCGACAGCTTTCAGTCGTTTCAAAGCCCATTGGGCAGCGTCAACAACCGTCATGTCAGGATCAGCGCAAAGAGAACTCGCGGGTGCC
Organism: Shimia litoralis; assembly: GCF_005518135.1. Taxonomy (GTDB): domain Bacteria; phylum Pseudomonadota; class Alphaproteobacteria; order Rhodobacterales; family Rhodobacteraceae; genus Shimia_E; species Shimia_E litoralis. The sequence goes on from NZ_SULI01000013.1 coordinate 54,216, forward strand.
ATAAATTCGGCGTTACCGCTGTTGCCCATGGCATAGAGCACATTGCGAATAAATCGGTTTCTGCCGATGCGCTTGATCGGGGACCCTGAAAAGAACTTGCGGAACTCTGCGTCGTCCAAAGTCACCAAAAACGCCAGTTCGGGCGCCTTCAAATCATCCCGAGCAAAATACCGCATCTCGCTGGCTTCAACTGCAAATTTGTTCCATGGACAGGCGGCAAGGCAATCGTCACAACCGTATATCCGGTTGCCCAGCATTGGGCGCAGATCTTCATCTACAGGACCATGATGTTCGATCGTCAGGTAAGAGATGCAGCGCCGTGCATCAATCTGGTGAGGTGCGGGAAATGCACCAGTCGGACACGCATCCAAGCATGACCGACACGATCCGCAATGGTCAACCTCAGCCGCGTCAGCTTCTAGGTGCACGGTGGTGAACACCGACCCCAAAAAGAACCACGACCCGAGGTCTCGGCTTACCAAATTGGTGTGCTTACCTTGCCAACCCAATCCCGCCGCCTGACCAAGCGGTTTCTCTGGCACTGGGGCAGTATCGACAAACACTTTGACCTGAGTGGCGTCACCTGTTTCTGCAATCAGCCATCTGGCCAACCGCTTCAGGCGTTTTTTCACAATGTCATGATAATCTTTGTTTTGAGCATAAACGGAAATGGCGCCGCGCTCTGGCATAGTGTGAACCGCAGTGGGGTCGTGCTCGGGCGTATAGCTCTCGCCAAGCATGATGACAGATTGCGCCTCGGGCCAAAGCGCCGCGGGATTGCTGCGCCAATGGGTGCGTTCGTTCAACCACCCCATCTGGCCCTGATAGTCTTGTGCCAGAAAACCAGCGAGCCCCTCGGGAACGTGCCCGACATCATGCGGCCGACAAATTCGGCATAGATCAAAGCCAATCGCCTGTGCTTCGGCAACCAAACGGGCCTTGAGATCAGACGACATCATTAGCCCCCATGCTTCTGGACCCGAAGATCAAAAATCCAGATCAGCATAATGTGCAGGCGGCGGGAAGCCTGGAACCTGATCTGCAAGAATGGACCGAAAAGCGGGCCGCGACTTGATCTTGGCGTACCAGTCTTTGACAATCTCTGACCGGTTCCAATCGACATCGCAAATGTAATCCAAAGAGGACAAATGTGCAGCAGCGGCGAAATCAGCCAGCGTCATCGAATCTCCGGCAAGCCAGCGCCGATGGTCCAACAGCCACGCCATATAATCCAAGTGATATTTGATGGTCTTTGCGCCCGATTTGACGTTGGTGCTATCGGGATAGCCAGCGCCCATAACCTTTTTGTTCACACGCTCATACAACAGCTTGGACGTGACTTCGTGGTGGAATTTGTCATCAAACCACGCGACCAAGCGGCGCACTTCGTACCGCGCATCAGGATCACGCGGCATCAATGAAGGATCAGGATATTTCTCCTCCAAGTACTCACAGATCGCGGCGCTCTCGGCCATTATCTTCCCGTCAATTTTCAGAACCGGCACCTTGGCGGCAGGGTTTCGCCGTAAAAAATCAGGGTCCTGTTCCCAATATCGTTCTTCCACCAGTTCAACCTCGATCCGCTTTTCAGCTAAAGACAGGCGAACCTTTCGACAGAAAGGAGACAGCGGAACATGGAAAAGGCGATTCATCAGCACATCATTGGTTTTGGAAAGTGTTCACCCTCAATGCCCTGATGTACAAAGTTTTTCAATCCTCGAAACACGCGGACCGCCCATCCTGACGAATAGTTGCCGCTCCATCGATAATCGACAGCGCCCTTTTGCGCAGAGCCGCCGAAGGTTTCGACGCAGACCGCGTGCGAGGCGAGGGAAGAACCGCGGCCAGGCGCGCGGCTTGTGTCGCGGTCAACCGCTCGGGACCAACACCAAAATAGTGCCTCGACGCCGCCTCCACACCAAACACGCCGGCATCGAACTCGGCTACATTCACGTAAAGTTCCAGAATTCGGCGCTTGGTCCACGCAATCTCGATAACTGGCGTGATAAGACCTTCTAATGATTTTCTTATCCAGCTGCGACCCTGCCATAAATAGATATTCTTGACAGTTTGCTGGCTTATGGTGGACGCCCCACGCGCACCACCCTCGGCCAAAGCCGCACGAATAGCCTTCATGTCAAACCCCCAGTGGTGACAGAAATTTGCATCTTCGGCAGCGACCACAGATCTCAAAAAGACAGGGGCAATTTCTTCTATCGGCACCCATTCATAATCCAGCCGCCCCAAGCGTTGCTTTTCTGAATACATGGTCCACGTGATCGGCGGGTTTACGACAGCGAACAACAAAACTGCAAATATCCCCAACGACACAGCCCAAATCAACCCTCGTCGAAACCAGCGTCGAAGACGTCTGGCGTGCCGCTGTCGAAAGCCCTCTGTTTTCTTGGGTTTTGCTGCTGTTTTCTTTGCCATCGTACCATACCAAACCTAGCAAAGGTGACTACGCCAGTCCCGGCGTTCACGCAACAGTGGGATACGGTGGTCATCTCTCAGAATAAGAAATACCCCGCACACATCACGCCTGCGGGGTACTCTTACATTGTCTTGACAGACCAGTTTACTCGGCCGGAATCGAGGTCTTTTCTTCTGTCAAAGGCGCCGGAAGATGCGCGAGCATCTCTTTTGGGCACACCTGCAAGAAGTTAGATTTTTCGATATCCCAATGCTGAAGAATGTCCGCTGCCTTACGGCTTCCGGTTTCTGCCAGATGGCGTTCCACCATCCCCTTAAGCTGATCTTCCCAATGCGCGACCGCCACAGGACATGTCACCAGCGTTTCAAGGTTCATGAGGTCTTCGGCCTTGCCGTCGGGATCATAGAGATACGCCATGCCCCCTGTCATACCCGCCCCGAAATTGGCCCCAATCGAGCCCAAAATCACAGCGACGCCGCCGGTCATGTATTCACACCCACAGGCACCGCAGCCTTCGATCACCACTTTGGCACCCGAGTTACGCACAGCAAACCGTTCCCCGGCACGCCCAGCAGCAAACAAATACCCGTCTGTGGCACCGTACAGAACTGTGTTGCCGATGATGGTATTTTCAGAAGCCGTCAATGGCGATGCCATCGGAGGCCGCACAACAACCATCCCACCGGACAGACCTTTGCCAACATAATCATTTGCATCGCCTGAGACCTCAATCTTGAGGCCTGGAGCCGCAAACGCGCCCAGAGACTGGCCTGCAGACCCCGTGAGTTTCACCGTCAGGTGATCCTCTTGGAGCGCATTGCGCATTCCAAAGTTCCGCACAATGTGGCTCGACGTGCGGGTGCCTACCGTACGATGCGTATTCTGCACCGCATAAGACAGTTGCATCTTTTCGCCGTCTTCAAGGAAACGCGCGGCGTCCCGTACGATTTCCGCGTCCAGTGTATCTGGTACCGCATTGCGCGGCTTGTCACGGTTATAGGTAATATCCGCAGCCCCATCGACAGTGATCAAAAGTGGGTTCAAATCCAGATCATCAAGATGTGCAGACCCGCGTGACACCTGCGCCAATAGATCAGCGCGTCCAATGACTTCGTCAAGAGAACGTGCGCCAATGCTGGCAAGCACTTCTCGCACTTCTTGAGCATAGAACGTGATCAGATTCACAACCTTATCTGCCGAACCCGTGTACTTGGCACGCAACTCGGGGTCTTGCGTACAGACACCTACGGGGCAGGTATTGCTTTGGCACTGACGTACCATGATACAGCCCATCGCAATCAGCGCTGCGGTGCCAATCCCGTATTCCTCGGCTCCCATCATCGCGGCCATCACGATATCGCGCCCAGTGCGCAACCCACCATCGGTCCGCAAAGTTACGCGTTCGCGCAGATTGTTCATCGCAAGAACCTGATGCGCCTCGGTGAGGCCCATTTCCCACGGCAAACCTGCATATTTGATAGACGTCGCAGGCGATGCGCCTGTGCCCCCATTGTGACCTGAAATCAGGATCACGTCGGCCTTGGCCTTGGCCACACCTGCAGCAATCGTGCCAACCCCAGAAGAGGCCACAAGTTTCACCGTCACCTTACAGCGTGGATTGATTTGCTTAAGATCGTAAATCAGCTGTGCCAGATCCTCGATCGAGTAAATATCGTGGTGCGGTGGCGGTGAGATCAGTGTCACACCCTTGGTAGAATGACGCAGACGCGCAATCAGGTCGGTGACCTTCATGCCCGGCAACTGGCCGCCCTCACCGGGCTTTGCGCCTTGCGCAACCTTGATTTCAAGTTCTTCACATTGGTTCAGATATTCGGCTGTTACACCAAACCGGCCCGACGCCACCTGTTTGATTTTCGCAGACGGGTTGTCACCGTTGGGCTCTGGCACAAAGTGTGCCGGATCTTCACCGCCTTCACCGCTATCAGATTTCGCCCCGATCCGGTTCATCGCCACGTTCAACGTTTTGTGTGACTCGGGCGACAATGCACCCAGAGACATGCCAGGTGTGACAAACCGTTTGCGGATCGCGGTGATCGATTCCACCTCTTCCAGCGGAATGGCCTTGCCCAGAGATTTGATATCCAGCAAATCCCGCAAATGGATCGGAGGATTGGCCCGCATACGTGCAGAATACTGTTTCCACAGCTCAAAGCTGGCTTTGTTACACGCCGCCTGCAACATATGCATGGTTTGAGCTTCCCATGCGTGTGTTTCACCCGATTTTCGAGACTTGTAGAAGCCACCAATCGGCAAAACCTGACTATCGGCACGCCAACCTTTGGCATGAATTTGTTCAGCTTTGGTTTGAATGCCGCTGACACCAATACCAGAAATACGGCTTACCATGCCGGGGAAGTATTCGGCGCACATGGCGCGCGACAGCCCGACGGCCTCAAAGTTCAAACCACCACGGTATGACGAAATTACCGAAATACCCATCTTGGCCATAATTTTAAGAAGCCCCTGATCCACAGCTTCGCGATAGCGTGCCACATTTTCGGTCAGGGTGCCGTCCGCCAAGCCACGCTCAATACGATCCGACAGAGAGTCTTCGGCGAGATATGCGTTTACGATGGTCGCTCCGGCGCCGATCAAAACCGCAAAATAGTGGGGGTCGATGCATTCCGCGCTGCGCACGTTCAAAGAACTAAAGGTCCGCAACCCCTTACGCGTCAAATGGCTGTGCACTGCACTTGTGGCCAAAATCATCGGCATCGGCACGCGGTCTTCGTTTTGCGCTTGATCGCTTAGGATGATGTGACCCGCACCCGAGCGGACGGCATCTTCTGCTTCGTCGCGGATGCGCGCAAGACCCGCCTGAAGCGCACCGGCCCCTTCATCTACACCAAAGGTACAGTCGATATGCACCATCGTGTCATCGAATGCTTCCAAGAGGTTTTCAAACTGAGTATTGCCGACAAATGGGCTCTCTAGCATCACAATTTCGGTTTGCGACCCATCTTCATCCAACACATTCTTGAGATTCCCAAAGCGCGTCTTCAGGCTCATGACGCGATATTCGCGCAAGCTGTCGATCGGCGGGTTGGTCACCTGCGAGAAATTTTGACGGAAGAAGTGGCTGAGCGGGCGATATTTGTTCGACAGCACCGCAGACGGCGTATCATCACCCATGGATGCCAGCGCTTCTTTGGCATCTTCGGCCATCGGGGCCAAAATTTGCTCAAGCTCTTCCATGGTATAGCCAGCTGCAATTTGACGCTTGCGCAGGTCTTCCCCCGTAAAGATTGCCGTCTCGGTCAGGCTATTTAGATCGCCAGCCAAATCTCTGATCTTGCCAACCCAGTCGCTATAGGGACGAGATGCTGCAAGGGTGTCTTTGATTTCTGTGTCGTGGAACAACTTGCCCTCGGCCATGTCCACCGCGATCATCTGCCCAGGACCCAACGCCCCTTTTTCGACCACAGAACCCTCGTCAAAGGGCACCATGCCAGCTTCGGAGCCAGCGATAAGCATGCCGTCACCCGTTACGACATAGCGCATCGGACGCAAACCATTGCGATCCAGACCCGCACAAACCCAGCGCCCGTCCGTCATCGCAAGCGCTGCGGGGCCATCCCATGGCTCCATCACGCTGTTGCAATAGGAATACATATCCCGCCAGCTTTGCGGCAGTTCGACCGCTTGCTTGGACCAGCTTTCTGGCACAAGCATTGTTTTTGCCATGGGTGCAGATCGGCCCGCACGCACCATGACTTCAAACACGCCATCAAGGGCTGCGGAATCAGATGCGCCACCGGGGACAATTGGTTTGATGTCTTCTGCCAAATCCCCAAAGAACGCCGACGCCATGCGAATTTCATGGCTCTTCATCCAGTTCACATTGCCCTTGAGCGTGTTGATTTCACCATTGTGGGCCAACATGCGGAAAGGTTGCGCCAACCACCATTGCGGGAATGTATTTGTGGAATACCGCTGATGATACAGCGCAAAAGCTGACTCAAAGCGCTCATCCATCAGGTCGGGATAGAACACCGCAACCTGCTCGGCCAACATCATGCCTTTGTAGATAATCGAACGACACGACAGCGACGCAATATAGAGCCCTGCAACGTGTGCCGCAGCGGCTGCTTTTTCAATCCGACGGCGGATCACATACAGCTCGCGCTCAAACGTTTCTTCGTCGACACCTTTGGAATTCGAAATCAAAATCTGCTCGATTTCGGGGCGGGTCGCATTGGCTTTTTCACCCAAGCAAGTGATGTCGACGGGAACATGTCGCCAGCCATAAATGCGATAACCCATGCGCAGAACTTCGGTTTCGACGATTGTCCGGCAGGTTTCTTGCGCACCAAAATCGGTACGCGGAAGAAACACCTGACCAACCGCCATCAATTCGTTCATCTGGGGTTCGTGGCCCGTCCGGCGGATTTGGTCATAATAGAACTGAACAGGGATTTGTACGTGGATGCCCGCGCCATCGCCGGTCTTGCCGTCGGCATCAACCGCCCCACGGTGCCAAATCGCCTTGAGCGCCGTAATGCCGGCTTCGACAACTTTGCGGCTGGGCTTGCCATCAATCGAGACTACAAGGCCAACACCACAAGACGCGTGCTCTTCTGCTTCGGTATAGAGCCCGTTTTCAGCCATCCATTTGCGCTTCGCTTCTTCAGCGCGCACCCAATTCTGGTCATATTTTGTCATTGCGACTCTCCTACTAGAGAGGCGGCAATCCATGCGATTGCATCCGCCTCGATCATTTGGTCTGAATTACGTTGTGTGTGTGGCATGATCTTATTCACCGCAGCCGTTTTGGGCATTTGTGCTCAGGAAACCCTCTTCGCCGGGCCAGACAACCGACACTGGAGACATGTCAAACACTTCGACATCATCCCCGTCCGTGCGGGTCATTTTTCCCTCGATCATCAGATCGCCACTTTTGCTCATGAGAATATCAAAGGACACCTTCATGCCCGCGTGTTTCGGGTTCAGAATGAACGTGCGATCCACATTTCCAGCAAGAAACGTTTGGCCGCTCAGCTCAACCTCTTCACCACTTAGCGTGATATTGGAATCCATCTCGATCTTGCGGTCTTTGATGACGCGAGAATTAAATAGCATCGTCCGGTGGCCGGTCGATGTGCCAGTTTCAAACAAGTCTGCAAGAGACACTTCGGGTTTACTGCCGGGTGCGGCGCTAAAGACTCCCACACCTTTGTCAGCCTCGTACCCTTCGAGGTCCCACTGTGCACCAAACTGGTGCGTGTCGCTCAAGGTTCCACGGGAATGCGTCGTCATGATGTGACTTTTGCCACACTGCATAATCGTGGACACAGAACAGGAATTTCGCTGAATTGTAACCGTGGGCATACACCCTTCAGGTACGTCGACAAGGTCATTGGCAAACGCTGAACCGGCACCCGCAATCCAAACCACAAAAGGCAGCATTAATGCTTTCATTTGGAAGAATCTCCTTGATCGGCAGGCGGGGCAAACATCTCGATCACCTCAGCTTCGGTAAGCTGTTGCCGCTCTGGCGGGAAATCATAGGCACAGGTTTTACGATCAACATAATACTCGGTTACCAGTTTCATATCGCTGGTATCGTCCAATAGGCCGACTGCGATACTGACACCATTTGCATAGGGGTCCTCAGTGACACGATACCAAAGACCCGACCCACATTTGTTGCAAAAGGCGCGCTCTGCCCAATCCGAACTTTTGATCGTGGACACGGCATCTTGGCCTGACACGACAAGATCATCCGAATTCACATGCACACCCATCATGCGGCTGCCTGTCCAGCGTTTGCACATGTCGCAATAACATGACCCGAATTCAGACGGCACATTGGTGGCGGTGAATGACACCGCACCGCACATACATTGCCCCGTTTTCGTCGACATGTGATGATCTTTCTGTTTCTAAAAGGTCTGCAGATGACGCCCTTCAATCAGGGCATCAAACTTTCTATTAAACCAGTACGCGCCCGTTATTCCGCCGCGACCGCTGCACTAGCGTTCAAACGGTCGATGATCGCATCTGCGCAATCACGCCCGTCTTTGATCGCCCAAACCACCAGAGAAGCACCGCGCACGATATCCCCGACCGCATAGACACCGTCCATATCCGTCGCGCCAGTCGTGAATTGCGCTTTGACAGTTCCCCAACGGGTCACTGCCAGCTCGGGTTGATCCCAAAGCGTTGGCAAATCTTCCGGCTCGAAACCCAAGGCTTTGATCACAAGATCAGCAGGTTCCACATAATCCGCACCCTCAATCACTTCAGGAGATTGCCGACCGGACGCATCGGGTTGTCCCAAACGCATCCGCTGGACCATAACACCCGAAACCGGTTCACCCGCGAACCCCTTGGGTGCAGCCAACCATTCAAACACCACGCCTTCTTCTTCGGCATTTTGCGTTTCACGTTGCGACCCCGGCATATTGGCACGATCTCGACGGTACAAACACTTGACGCTTTCGGCACCTTGACGAATGGCAGTCCGCACACAGTCCATCGCAGTGTCGCCGCCACCGATCACAACCACCTTTTTGCCCTGTGCATCAAGTTCGCCGCTCTCGATCTCAGGAACAGCATCCCCAAAGCTAAGCTTGTTCGACGCTGTCAGATAGTCGATCGCATTCACGATGCCATCCGCGCTGGACCCAGGCCCTTGAAGATCGCGTGTCTTATAAACACCGGTCGCAATTACGACAGCATCATGCGCCGCACGAATATCTGCAAAAGAGATGTTCACACCCACCTGACAATTCATCTTGAACACCACGCCGCTGTCTTCCAGCTGTTTGTTGCGGCGCATGACAATGTCTTTTTCCAACTTAAAGCCCGGAATTCCATACGTCAGCAATCCGCCTGCACGGTCATAGCGGTCATATACGGTGACCTGAATGCCAGCACGACGCAACCGATCCGCAGCCGCCAACCCGCCCGGGCCAGCACCAATAATTCCAACACTTTCAGTACGCTCTTGGGCAGGCGTGATTGGTGTAACCCAGCCATTTTCCCACGCTGTATCGGTGATGTATTTTTCAACAGAACCGATTGTGACAGTCCCGTGGCCGGATTGCTCAATGACACAATTCCCTTCACACAAGCGATCTTGCGGACAAATGCGGCCACAGATTTCTGGGAAGGTGTTTGTGGACTGGCTGATTTCATAGGCCTCCTTCAAACGTCCGGTTGCCGTCATCCGAAGCCAGTCAGGGATATTGTTGTGCAATGGACAATGTGACTGACAATACGGCACACCGCACTGAGAACACCGGCTTGCCTGTTCGGCTGCCTTGGCCTCTGCGAATTCCGCATAGATTTCGTTGAAATCGTGATTCCGCACATCAGCATCACGCTTTTCCGGCATGTCGCGATCTACGGTTACAAATTTCAGCATCGGTTGCTTTGCCACGTCGCTGCCTCCTGAATTCCTTGGTCCTCGCCCTTTTACGCAAAGTTCCCACCGGATAAAAGTAAGTTATACTGACCTAAATGCAGAATTTTTTGAACCGCGATGTGAGAATTCCAGGAATTGCTCAAATTATAGGTCCGCATCGGAACAAACTCATGCCTTTCCATATAAATACAATACCTTATACGTACTGTATATTTGATCCACAGGACCGCTTTCATGAGCTTCTTTCACATCCTCTTAGTTGCCATTATCCAAGGAATTACAGAATTCCTGCCCGTGAGCTCCTCGGGCCACCTTATTTTGTTGCCGAATCTCACGAATCTAGAAGATCAAGGCCAAGCCATCGACGTCGCCGTTCACCTTGGAACACTCGGTGCCGTTGTTGTCTATTTTTGGTCTGACGTCCGCATCGCGCTTGCTGGGCTCCCTCGGGCCCTGACAGGACGAATCGACACTCCCGGCGCAAAACTTGCGCTCTATCTGATTCTCGCGACGATTCCGGTCGTGATTGCCGGTCTTATTCTCAAGTTAACTGGCTTAAGCGATGCCATGCGGTCCATCACCGTAATTGGCTGGACGATGCTAGGCTTTGGGCTCTTGCTTTGGTGGATGGACAAGTATGGATCATCCGAAAAAACCGCTGAAGACTGGTCGCTGAAGGACGCGATCATCATGGGCCTTTGGCAGGCAGTCGCACTTATCCCCGGCACATCACGATCTGGCATCACGATTACGGGTGCACGGCAACTTGGATATGAACGTTCCGACGCGGCGCGCCTTTCGATGCTGATGTCGATCCCCACCATCATTGCAAGCGGTGTATTGCTCGGGGCCGAAGTCGCAGGCGATGCCAATACGCAAGCCTTGCGCGATGGAGCTATCGCCGCCGTGTTTGCATTTGCCGCAGCATTGCTGGCACTAGGGCTGATGATGCGCCTGCTCCGCTCGGTGAACTATACGCCCTATGTGATCTATCGCATTTTGCTTGGCGGTGCCCTGCTGGCGATTGCCTATTCTTGAAACCAAAAAATGCTGCGTCATCTCTGACGCAGCATTTTATTCAATTCCGGAATGGGTCGCGGCCGAGCTAGGCGCGCAGGTTCTTAGCAGAGTCCTTGATCGCATCGTATTGCCCCGAGGGACGGAACCGCCACAAATAGTCAGAAATCACAGCCTCGGTTGCGATTGGCTTGATACCCAAGTCCGCAAACCCTTTGGCGTCGCCACTTACGACATTGTCAGAACGCAGCAAACGCACCTGATCACGTGTGATAATCTTGTTTTCAAACATGCCTAGCAAAATCTTGGAGCCGAGATCAAACGCTGCACCCATGATGCTTGCCACCCAAAAGGGCAGGTTCAGCAACAGCCGGCGGCGATGGATCACATCCATCGTTTCCTGCACCAACTCGCGCAATGTCACGACATCCGGTCCGCCCAATTCATAGAGCCCGTGCGCTTGCCCCAACACACCTTGAACAGCAGCCGCGGCTACGTCTTCAACATACACTGGCTGAAACTTTGTTTCGGCTCCGACCAAGGGCAGGATTGGCCCCATGCGGGACATGCCAGCAAATTTGTTAAAGACACCATCGTCTGGCCCAAAAATAACAGAGGGGCGCAGGATCATCGCATCAGGCATGTGCCTGAGCACACCATCTTCACCCGCAGCCTTTGAGACCGCATACCCACTTGCGGAGTTCGCGTCTGCGCCCAACGCTGACACGTGGACCATCGTGGTCACGCCCGTCGACGCTGCCAAACGTGCGATGCGCTCGGCACCTTCTGCCTGAACTGCATCAAAACTGTTTTTGCGGTGCTCCCCAAGAACACCCACACAATTCACAACGGCATCAGCACCCTGCATCGCCGCAAGAACAGATGCATCATCGCGAATGTTGCAGGCTACGGGTTCAACCTGCCCCACAACTCCGTAAGGCTTTACAAACATAGCTTCGTTCGGACGGCGCACAGCAACGCGCACGCGCCAGCCCTGTTTGGCCATGCGGCCAGCAATATGACGGCCGACAAAACCTGATCCGCCGTAAATGGTAACGAGTTTGGACATGGAACCCTCCGCTATTTGAATTCCTGACCTTGGAATACTCTTCCCAAGGTCAGGGAACAAGGCGCAAACAAGCCCCCGCGACAAGAAACCCATAAATTCAAAGCGCCGCAGAACAAACGATAGTCAAAATATTTGGAAAGAGTCGTTGACACCCCTGTTCCGCAGGTCTAAATGCCAGCTCACCAACCCGTGCCCAGATGGCGGAATTGGTAGACGCGCTAGCTTCAGGTGCTAGTGTCCGCAAGGACGTGGAGGTTCGAGTCCTCTTCTGGGCACCATAATCCCCTTGAAAACCCCCTACAAGCCACTGACTTTAGTGGATTTACTGATATTTTGTGCTGATCTCGTCCAAAAATTGCAGCACGTGTTGTAGCACATTTCAAGATTGGTATCTGTTGCCCAAACCTCACCTGGCAAGCAAAGATTCAACGACTCAAATGCTCGTAGCGGACAACTCTGCATCGCGAATCCGAGGAGTTTTTCCTCATTCGGTTCAGCAAGCTTCTCAGAGGTGTCTCAGTCGATAAGCCGGCAAGCCGAAAAGAAAAGGCAGAGAAGTGGCACACATGATCCGGAAGAACCAGTTTGCCGCACTCGCTGGACAGCTGTGCCTGGAAGGCAGGACGTCTCCAACCTGGACAGAACTTAGCAACAGAACCAGCTAAACTCTCGGCCAGACCGGGTGATGGTCATCGATCACGAAAACATGGCTGTGACGCTGGGGGGCGTGGCGATGCAGCACTGGGTGCAACGCCCCATTGGCCTCGTGCTCGTGGTGTATCTCGTCACCAAAAGCATGCTCGTGCTCCACTGCGGGATGCTCATGTGCGACTTCCGCGGGGTCGTTCGATGGCCACAACCGCGTTGCGCATATTGATGCGATAGCTGTCAAAGCGGCCATAAAAAAGAACGTCGGAGACAGCCCGATCCATGCGCCGAGCTGACCTGACAGCGGATAGGCAAGAAGCCATGCAGCATGGGACAAGGCGAAGTGCGCCGCGAATACCGCGGGCCGATCCTCGGGATGGCAAGACCGTGTGATAAGCAGCCCCGACGGGGTCTGGATCAACGATGCCCCCGCCCCCAGAGCCAGCCACAAAACCAATCCGGCAACCAGATCGGGTCCGGTTCCGGCCAGTGCCATGCAAAAGGTCATGATCATTGCACCGATCAACATCACCGTGCGTGGCGAGTTGTTGCCCAGAAGCCGCGGTAACACTAAGGCAACCACCATCGAGCCGATACCGCTGGCTGCGAAATGCAGCGCGACCATTTCATCACCATACCCCAAGTCGACCTTCACCCGAACAACCGTATTTACGATGATCATCGCTGTGGCCGCCGCCACGCCGATATAAAGCGCCAGCAACCCGCGCAGACGCGGTGTGGCCAAATAGATCCAAGCCCCCCGCGTCAGGCGCTTGCGGAACGGGGCCAGCGCTGCAGCCGGGTTTTGCGACGGTAGAATCACACTTGCGACCAGCGCGGCCGAGGCCAGAAAGCCAATCGCGGTTCCGGCAAACAGAGCGTGAAACGAGGTGACCGCCAGCAAAGCTCCGGCAATGGTCGGGCCAAGCAACGCCTCTAGGTCGTAGGTCAGGCGCGAATAGGACAGCGCCTGCGTATAGCTCTCTTCGTCCTCCAAAATATCGGGAATCGTTGCCTGAAAGGTGGGCGTGAACGCGGCCGAGAAGGCCTGAAAACCAAACACCAGAAGGTAAATCTGCCAAATCTCGGTTACGAAAGGCAGTGCCAAGACCAGCGCTGCCCGCGCTAGATCCAACGCAATCAGAAAGGGCTTGCGCGGCAGCCGAACCGCGATTGCTGCGGCCACCGGAGCCAGCCCGACATAGGCCACCATCTTGATTGCCAGCGCGGTCCCCAGAACGGCGCCAGCATTGCCCCCGGCCAGTTCAAATGCGAGCAAACCAAGCGCAATCGTGGTCAGGCCTGATCCGAGCACAGACAGAATCTGTGCCAGCAACAGGCGGCGGTAAACGGGGTGGGACAAAGCTCCTTGCATGACAGTGAGAATATGACTTGCAGTCCGCGACACAATGCTCATGGTGTCGCAGCAGAACGATGGGTACTGTTTGTACGGCTCTAAACACGGGATGACTCGAATGACTGGTAGGAATGTCTTGCGGCTGCTTCTGGCCCTGACCATTCTCGTCAGTGGACTGTTGCGCCCCCCCGGCACCATGCTTGTGTTCGATGGTGATTCGATCACCTACGAGATATGTAATGGTGGCGAGCTCGAAACCATCACCATCCCTCTTGATGGTGAACCACAGCGCGCAATTGATCTGGGATGTGATTTCTTCGCCACTCAGATTGCGGCACTGCCATTCCCATCCCCCGAAGTAATCGTGAACAGGGTCGAACTGACCCGCCTGCCCCATCCGGTCGCCTCCCGCTTTCTAGTGGAAACGATGGAGTGGCGGGCCTACGCCCCGCGCGCGCCCCCTCTTGTAAGCTGACTTCGAAACACGACCGAAATCACCTTACAAGGACGAAGCTTATGAGCATCTTTACTCAGGCTGTGCGGTTTGCCGCAGCCGCTACTCTGGCCCTGCCGATGGCCCTTACCACGGCACAGGCCGAAACCTCGTTGACCGTGGCCGTCAAACGCGATCGCTACAGTGTAGACGAGAAAAAATTCACCTTTACCACACGCCGCCCTGCGGCACAGATCGTAGAGACAGGTGTCAAGCCGGACGAAAACTTCCTGCCCAGCCCGCTGTTGTTTGAAACCTGGGATTATTCCGACGGCACCTACACCGTCACTCTGCGCCAAGGTGTGACCTTCTCGGATGGCACTCCCTTTGACGCAGACAGCGCCATTGCTGCGTTACAGCTATATGACAAGGGCAAGTCAGATTTTCTGCAAATCGATCAAGACAGTTTCCAGAAACTTGGTGACTTCGAAATCAGCTTCCGGTCTGAAAAGGGGTCTGCGCTGGTGATCGAGAACATGACCCATCGCGCCACTTCGCTGTTCGGACCCTCCGAGAACCGGGCAGAAAACCCGATCGGCACCGGCCCATATCTGCTGGACAGCTATGATCCGAAACAGCAGATCACCGTTGTCCGCAACGAAGGCTACTGGGGAGATGCACCCAGCGTCGACAAGTTGACCTTCCGCTTTATCGGCGATGACAATGCCCGCATGTTGGCGCTGCAGAACGGAGAGGTCGACGTAATTGGCGAGGTCACCCCGCAAATGATGCTGTCGATGCCCAAGGATGGTTCGATCGTGCTGCATGAAAGCCGGCCGATCCGGTATGTGGCGCTGTTGGCCAACCTGAACGGCGCGGCCCCATTTGACATCATTCAGGACTATAACGTGCGCGAAGCACTGGCCTGGGCCATCGACCGTGACACCATCGCCGGTGTGCTGTTCGATGGCCGCGGAGTTCCTGCCAAGGGCATTCTGCCAGGATGGATGTTCAACCTCGGCGACGATCACACCGACGGGTTCGGCTATGATCCGGCCAAGGCTGGCGCAATGCTGGATGCCGCAGGGTGGACAATGGGCGCGGACGGCGTGCGTGAAAAGGACGGGCGCAAGCTGAGCCTGCGTCTGGTCGCGGCCTATCCCAACGTTTCGACCGTCAAACCCATGCCCGAAATGCTTGACCAGATGTTTGCCGCCGTTGGCATCGATATCGATCTGATCGAGGTGGATGACAGCGGTGTCTACGGATCGACCTATCTCGATACCGGCGAGGCGGATCTCTATATGGAATTCGCGTCGAACAACAACACAGACCCGACCTACCTGCTTTACAACCTCTTTACCTCGGTCACGGCGTGGGGTGGCTACAAGTTCACGGCCCCGGGCCCGCATGTGGACGAAATGCTGTTGAAGGCGCGCGAAGCTCAGACCCGTAAAGAGGTGGTGGATCTGGTCCGCCAAGCGCACCGTGCCATCGTGCAAGACGACCTTGCGGCGATCCCGATCCTGATGGTGCCGAACTTTGCCCTGTCGCGTCCGGGCATCAAGGTTCCGATGTCGGAATACGCTGACTGGATCGACTACGGCAACGTTCAGTTCATCGAGTAATCGTCCGGTTCATGTCAGGCGAAGCCCCTCTCTTGGGGGCTTCGTCAACAAGGATTTCTCATGCTGCACTTTATCCTGCTCCGGCTTGCAATGGCCATTCCGACGCTTCTGGGCATGTCCTTCATCGCATTTCTGATCGTCGCTCTTGCACCGGGCGATCCGGTGATGATGGAACTGCGCGCGATGGGCATCGTACCCGAGCCCGACGATATCGCCGCGCTGCAGGCGGAATTCGGTCTCGATAAGCCCCTCATGATGCGCTACGCCGAATGGCTCTGGCGGGCATTGCAACTCGAGTTCGGCACGTCGATCGCAACCGGCCGTCCGGTCATGGCAGAGATCGCTATCTACTTGCCCGCCACCTTGTCGCTTGCCATCAGTGCATTGCTCGGCGCGATCGTCATTTCGCTAACTCTAGGAGGACTTGCCGCAACAGCCGGGCACATTGCCGGCGCCGGGTTGCGCGGCCTCACCATCCTGCTGGTTTCAGTACCATCCTTCTGGCTCGCTTTGCTGCTGATCTACGTGTTCGTGCTGCATCTCGGCTGGGCCCGGCTTGTCGGCGATGGCTCGTTGCCTGATTTGGTTCTGCCCGCGATTACCCTCAGCCTCGCCGCCGGAGCCGCGCTGGGGCGGATGGTCTATGAACGTATCCGCTCCGAGATGAGCGAAGACCATATTCGCCTTGCGATCGCCAAGGGACTCGGCCCGATGCAAATTCTGTTGGGGCATATTGCACCACGCATCATCGGGCCGCTGGCCACCGCTTGGGCCAACGCGTTCGGTGGGCTTCTGGGGGGGGCTGTGGTCGTCGAGAGCATCTTTGGCTGGCCGGGGCTGGGGCAGCTTATCCTTCAGGCGATCGCGCATAGGCGGCAGACGCCCCGTTGGTCTTTTGCTTGGATTGGCGCTGCTTGCAGGTTTCGGGCTACTGGGCCTGTCACCTTTCCTGTTCGATTTGCCTCCCCCAGACGAGATGGATCTGCTCGCCCGTCTCAGTTCCCCTACCGCGACGCATCCGCTGGGCACCGACCATTTGGGCCGGGACTTGTTGGCCCGTCTGATCGGCGCAGTGCCGGTCTCGCTCGGGGCTGCGCTTGCAGCGATGGCAGCGATCCTTGCGGTTTCACTGCCCTGGGGGGTGGTGTCCGCTCTGGCCGGCGGTAGGGTCGACATGATCATGATGCGTCTCGCCGATATCATCATGGCTTTTCCGACGCTGGTGCTAGCGCTGGCAATCATTGGCTTTATGGGGGCGTCCCTCGAGGCATCGATCCTTGGCGTCGCCGCAGCTTGGTGGCCCTCTAACGCCCGATTGGTGCGAACGCTGGTGATGTCGGCAAGTCAGCGCGAGTTCGTCCACGCCGCCCGCCTGACTGGCGCATCCCGCACGCGCGTCGTTTTGCGGCATATCCTGCCACAGGTGCTTCCGCCGCTGGCTGTGATCATCTCGCTGGAAACCGCCTCGGTCCTACTGGCATTGTCCTCGCTCAGTTTTCTGGGCATCGGCGCCCAGCCTCCGACGCCGGAATGGGGCGCGATGCTGAACGAAGCCCGGCCGTTCGTTACACAGGCGCCGCACATGTTGCTCGTGCCCGGCCTCGCCGTCACCCTTGCAGTGCTGGCGTTCAATCTCGTCGGTGAGGGGCTTCGCATGTGGCTCGACAAGAGGGAGCCCTATCAATGGTAGATGCCCTGTCCGTCTCTAACCTGAGCGTCACCAACCCCGGTGCGCCGCCTTTGCTTGACCAACTCAACTTCAACATCGCGCCGGGTGAACGTGTCGGGCTTGTCGGGCAAAGTGGCTGTGGCAAGTCGCTCACAGCCGCTGCGTTATGCGGATTGCTGCGCCCACCGCTTGCGATTACCACCGGCACAGCCCGGATCGACGGTGTTGAGCTAGTCGGCGCGGCGCCTCACGTCTGGCGACAAATTCGGGGACGCAGGGTGTTCCAGATTTTCCAAAGCCCTGGCACAGCCCTGACCCCAGCCCGCAGCATCCGCGCCCAACTGGTGGAAACGGCGCGGATCGTTGGCGCGAACCCGAAGCAGGCGGTAACCTCTGCCCTCGAAACCGTTGCACTGGACCCGCATGTGGCTGATTTCTTTCCCTACCAACTGTCCGGCGGCATGAAGCAACGGGTGCTGATCGCCATGGCCCTGATCCTACGTCCGCGCATCTTGATCGCTGACGAGCCCACCACCGGACTTGATGTGTTGACCGAACGGGAAATTCTTGCCGCTCTGGACAAGATGGCGAACGAGGTCGGCTCTGCCGTTTTGTTCATCAGCCACGACCTTCGCGCCGTGGCCGAAATCGCCAGCCGCACATTGGTGATGGAGCACGGACGACTGGTAGAAGATGCACCGATATCGGATCTGGCGGCGTCCACAGCCCCATCGGCGCGACAACTGGCAGAGGCAGCCCAAGCGCTGCAATCCACATGCTGAAGGTGCGGGGACTATCCAAACACTTCCACGGGCGCGAGGTGTTGCGCGGGATTGATCTTTCGATCGCACCCGGTGAAGTGGTCGGATTGATAGGGCGCTCGGGTTCCGGAAAATCCACTCTCGCACGCTGCCTCGTCGGGCTGGAACAGATCGACGCCGGCAATATTTCATTTGCAGGTTCGCAAATACGGCCCGGCCACGGGTCCGCCCGGCAGCAGATCCAGTATCTATGGCAGGACCCAACCCAATCGCTCAGCCCCTATCTCACGGCCCATGGCGCGGTGATGGAGACCCTTTCGGGCTTTGGCATCGGAGCGCCTGACAAACGTCGCACACGGGCTGCTTCCTTACTGGATGCTCTCGGCTTGTCGTCTTCTTTACACGCCCGTCGCCCCTATGCGCTGTCCGGCGGGCAATGCCAGCGGGTCGCGCTGGCCAAAGCGCTGGCCGCCAAACCACGGTTTCTGGTACTGGATGAACCTCTGTCGTCGCTCGACCTGACCACCCAAATCAACACAATCGAGTTGCTGCGCAAGGTCCAATCCGACACAGGCTTGGCAATGCTGATTGTCAGCCATGACCTTGCTCCACTCAAACAACTCGCAAATCGAATCCTCGTCCTCGACGACGCTCGCATTGCGGAGGACATCCCCATGCAATCATTCTTCGAACAAGCAACGCACCCCCTGGCACGCGCTTATGCAAAAACCCTATAGAAATGGCCTCAGTGACAAACCTCGCAAGGAGGAGATCGCAATTTCCGGGATGAGGCTATGGGGAAAGAGCGCCGACGGATGGGGTTTTCTTTGCCACTCGCGCGTGTTTGACGGTGTTAGATACGTTGACTGCAGTCTTTGTCTGCCACCTTGATCGCGGGAATTCCGTAGATTGAGCGCTGATAATGCAATTGGGGCCGTCATTTTGGATGATGGCGAAGCAACATGCTTAGAAATCGACTATGTTTGCTCATCTGCGCCTCCAATCAAACCCGTGAAGGACGTATCCTGCGACCTCGCCATAAGATCGTCACCCCTACGCTAACATTTATGTCCCGATCGATTGCCGTTTGGGTACTCCAAACCTTTGAAATAGCTGGCAACCTCCGAGCTCAACTCGGCGTAAAGAGAACAAGCCCTAATTCGGGTTCGTCACCAGACACGTCCCGCCCACTTACGGTCTTCATGGAGTTCCCATCATGTAACCTGACTCTTCATTCTCGAGGCCGGCTTGACGCACACCGGATTCATAACGGTGCCTCGAACTGCTGGGGTGGCACTCCTAACTGACCTCCTACGGATTTCGATAACTGGCAGAGCGAGGAGAATAGGTCGTGCACACTCTCTGCACATCTCAATCGTCGAAATACCTACTTACACGCAGATCAGTGTTTCAGCTTGAGAACGGCCTCGACCCGATTACGGACCCCCAATTTTCGATAGCTTTCTTTTGCATACTCAGAAACCGTGTGAGGAGAGATATTGCACACTTGCGCGGCTTCTTTTGTGCTCAGGCCTTGGGCAAACAAAAACATGACCTCGGCCTGTCTAGGGCTCAGCACAGCATCGGCATCCATCTTCGGGGAAATCAAACGCTCGCGGAATCCTGCGATACGATCAGATTCAAGCAGTATTTCCTCTAGCCGACGATGGATCATCAAGCACAACAGGCGGATGTTATCCAAATTGGCGTCGACCAGCACAGTACACTCTCGCCGCTTGAGGCGTGTCCCGAGGATAAATCCACCAAACCGATCTGACCCACGAAGGCGCATTGGTAGCGCTAGGCCGGATACATACCCTGTTCGTTCTCCGGCAGCGACGATAAACGCGCGTTCTTCCGCGGTGAGCATGCTGTGGGAATCCAAAAACTCCGAACCCGTAAACACGTGCTCGTAAGAGTAACAACAATATCGCAAGAACGGATCATCCGCTGGCGGGTTTTCCGAATACACCTCTGGAATGTTTGTCCGCACAAACGGGGGCATCTCAGTATCATCAGTGGCCACGTATATCGCGAACGGAAATCCATAGCTTTGGAATGTGGTTTGGGCCTGCTCCCACAAACTCGTCAGAGTGGTCTGGCTTTCGATCTTTTCGATTTCGGACCAAACACTCAAAACGATACCCCACTAATTCGGACACCCCCCTCAACAGGGGGGGTAGACTTGGGGGGGGTATCGTTACGGAAAAAGGTTTTGGGATCAACACCTAATGAGGAGAACCGACCAGTGCTTAAATTAGGGGCTACAATCGCTGGATTTCTTTTGGCGTCCGCCGCAACGGCGCAAGAGAACACCATGATTGTATTTGACGCTTCCGGCTCAATGTGGGGGCAGTTGGATGGTCGTGCAAAAATCGAAATCGCGCGGGACGCCTTTGACCAATCCCGTGACCTGTGGGCAGGAAACCCGTCATCAGACATCGGATTGATCGCATTTGGGCACCGCCGCAAAGGCGACTGCAGTGATATCGAGGTTCTGGTCGAACCCACACCAGGGGCGGCTGATGTCGTCATTGAAAAAGTATCTGGCCTTTCTCCCAAAGGTAAAACGCCTCTATCTGACTCTGTACGCCTCGCAGCCGAAAGGCTGCGTTATACCGAAGACAAAGCCACGGTCATCCTTTTTTCGGACGGCGTGGAGACATGCAAAGCCGACCCCTGCGCCACCAGTGCAGAGCTGGAAGAACTGGGAATCGACTTTACCGCGCATGTGATTGGCCTAGGGATCGCAACAGACGATGACAAAGAGAAGCTGCGCTGTCTCGCGGAAAATACGGGGGGCCTGTATCGAGATGCAGCCGACACCGGATCTCTGATCAAAGCCTTTGCTGAGGTAAAAAGTACCGACCTAGTAACGGTGACTGCGTCGGATGCACCCGAAACCTTGATCGACACGGTTGTCCAAATCATTCTTGCGGAAGGCACCGTACGCCCGAATAGTGTGGCCCTGCGCGCCACCAATGTCACAAGCGGTGAGCGGCGCAACCTTGGTAACTTAACCGGTGCAGATCAAATCATCCAAGGGCTTGCGGTCTCACTACCTGCCGGAGAATGGCGCATAGAAGCGATATCGCCAGAAGGCAGTGGCGCAATTGAAGTAGATGTTCGGCCGAATTTGGAAACCGTTGATGTCCCGTTCAAGGCCGCGCTCGCACGGTTTTCCTTGGCTGACGGGTCGCCATACCTTCTTGGCGTTGAGCATGGGTTTTTCCTGACACCCTCTGCCGCCCTTCAGGCGAATGCCGAATTTACCGTGGGTTTAGTTGCGCGGGGGGCTAACGCCGACGGTGCCTTTGTTGATTACGAGTATCGCTTTGGCACTGATGGATCCGGTATGTCCTATCACACCTTTGTGTCGCCCGACCAAGCAGGTCCATATGATGTGATTGTTGCAAATGGTTCCGATGTTTTGGCGCGGTTCCCGGTGACATACGCCCAAAATGTCGTTCCGAAATGGAATGGCGCCACCCGTGGATCACCAGGGGGGCGGCTGGATATCAAGATCACTGGAGATACCTATTATTACAATAGTTTGATCCTCACCCGCGATGGCAAAACCATATCCGAAGTGACCGTGGATGGCGCAGTTTCCAAAGAAGGATGGCAATTGCAGTTGCCGGACACCTCTGGTGTGTACACATTGATCTATGCCCACAGCGGCGGCGGCGATCTGCAACAGACCCAGCTGGCCGAAATTGTCGTGGGCGACGTCACTTTACCCGATGATCCCGATACAGTGGCCCCGCCAGCGGCGCATAACACCATGCCGGATGCCACCCCGTCTCCGGCATCACAGCACGGCAATGCCAATGAAACTGCTGATCAGCGCTTGCGCCATATCGCACCAGAAGACACCAGCTTTGCCTGCACCCAACCATTTTGTTTGCATTCACCCAACCACATAGATGCAGAAGACATTCCGCTACACGAGGGGTTTGGCATTGCCAACGAGGCCCTTACAGAAACAGGCCGTCCATCCTTCGAAGTCTTTAACCTGGGAACCGGAGAGTGGGTTGTCGTAAATCCACTATTGCCCAGCGCCCTTACCGAATGCCGCCACTTTGGCAGAGACGGCAAGCTGGCAGATGGCACGGATCAGGCACCCACCGATTCAGTGTGCACCCTGAGAGACAGCGGCAGTCAAACAACCGCACAGGCACACTCGCTTGAAGGGTGGATTAACGACCGCAACGAAGCCATGTTTGACGGCGATAGCGTGGGTATCTCCAATGGCGATCCGTCTGAAATTGCGGAAGACTTTCAGACGCCCGGCCTCTTCCGCACCTGGACATTGGCAGATGCAAAAACCTTCGAGGTCTTTGGGCTGCTTCGGTTAGCTCCGCCAGTGGGCCCAGAAGAAGTCTCGGGCAGCCTGCTGATCTATGACGGCCGTTCACTTGGGGTTCCGGCACAAGAATATGACCCGCTTGTTGTGGACCTGTTAAAAAGCAGCAACGACGACGTTCAAGGTTTGATGATTTCTGCAGGTCCAGAAGCGCAGTCGTTGCATATGCAGATGTCACGGCCACCACATTGGGACGGTAAAGAACACGTATTTCATGGAATGATCGTGACCCTGCCTAAAGGAAAACAACGAATTGTGAGTATGTTCTGATGCACCTTTTTCCCAAAGCCATTGCAGTTGCATGTACTTTATCCGCTGCTCCAATTTATGCTCAAGATGTGGATCGTGCTGGCGCCGACATTCCTATCCTCACCAAACTGGACACAGGCGGGGTGGCGCTGACAGGTAAATACATATCGCGCGCCGAGTTTGAAAAGAAAGCGGGGCGCGCATTTACCGAGAAATATGGTTTTCCGAAAGCAATGTCCGACTTTGACGGAACACAGCACGCAATCTATTCCAACAGCCTGAACCGTATTGACCACAAGTTGGGCGGCGACGGGGCTGTCGAGAACCCCAAAGGTGAAATTGAGGTATTCAAGGATGGGACCGACCCGGACCCTGAATTTGCAATTCCACCTGAGGTGATTAACAGCATAACTCCGATCGCAATGGGCGCCGCCAGAAAGCCCCTCGATCTAGATCAGGTTGCGCAGGAAAACGGGCCCATTGAGTTGTTCACGGATGACGAATTGGGGGCGATCACACTGCTAGACGGGCGCTGGAAAAGCACTCAGGATGATGTCTCGATCGACGGCTGCCCGCCCGGTGTCGGTCAAGCTGCGGCACAGTTTGCGTCTGAATGGGTGGCCGATGTCACCTTCACAAAAAAGTGGTGGCAGCCCTCTGATTTCCCCACTGACATCAAATCTTTGACGTGGCAGCCCGTCGGGCCAAATGGATATTTTTCGCAACCGTATTCATTGGATGCCGAAGGGTCGGGAATGGCCATGACCATATCCATGGCGATGCACGCCCGCGATCCAAGCACTGTGAAAATATGGGCCCGCATCAATATGCGCCTTGCGCCAGCACTCGCGGCCATGGCCCAAAGCTCGACCAACTGTGTGGCCACTGTGAGTGGGCGCTACTTGCGCCTCAACTGAGACTCGGCAATACCAATTGATCCCAAGGATCAATTGGTATTCACAGTTTCGCCCTAGTCGTATGCGGCATCCACAATAATTTCGACCTTGAGTTCGGCTCTGGCAAGCTTTGCTTCACCACAAGCCCGTGCTGGGGCATGGCCCTCTGGCACCCATGCGTTCCAGACCTCATTCAAACCGGCAAAGTCGCTCATATCTGCAAGCCAAATCGTGGCACGTAGCATCTTCTCCCGAGAAGACCCCGCTTGCTCAAGCAACGCATCCAATCGTCGCAAACATTCCTGAGTCTGCTCTTGAATCGTCTCGCCTTCACCGACTTGCCCGGTGATATATGCGACGCCATTGTGTTTCACGATTTTGGAAGACCTCACGCCGGTCTCGATCCGTTCAATCATTTTGTTTTCCAGTGTTTGCATAACATTCAACTCAATCGCTGACTCTAGGGGGATTTCGCCGTCACTGCCAGTGGCATATCATGTCCCCGAATTCTCATTCCACCCTATAGCACAGGCGCTATCGCGCCGACGAGCGCCCCTCGTAGCATCGTCTATTCACAGGAAACATTGAATAAAAGTGAGTCTTTAGCGCCGTTGACCCCCATGCGGATCGGACGTCATTATTCCTTGTCACACTCAGAAATCCTTATCTTGTCCTGCGCCTCGTCAGGGGACGATCTACAATGTTATCAGGTACACAATCTATTTCGCGGTCAGAATCGGCACCTATAGGCGTTCGTCGCCAGTTGATATCTGTGTTTCTGTTTAGCGTTTTCACCAATATCTTGATGCTGACAGGGCCTCTGTTCATGCTTCAAGTCTATGATCGTGTCTTGTCATCAGGTTCAGAAGAGACCCTTGTCGCGTTGACGGGTTTGGTCATCATTCTGTACGGGCTATTTGGCATCTTGGAATATGCGCGCGGGCGCATTGCAGCGCGAATAGGCGCACGTTTCCACGACGCTTTAGGTGTGCAGGTTTTCCGCACGACACTGAATGGGTCGAACTCATTACCGCACAATAAGACCGCACAGTTGCATGACCTTGAGGCTATTCGAACCTTCTGGACATCTCCTGTCTGCCTCGTATTTTTTGATTTACCTTGGACACCTGTCTTCGCGATCGCAATATTTGTATTTCACCCGCTGCTGGGGTGGCTGGCATTGGGTGGCGGTACGATACTTCTCTTGGCGACCCTTATTAATCAATGGCTTACCTCTAAAAATGCGCTCAACGCTCAACGCTTTGCTTTTCAGGCACAGCAGTTTGCAGCCCAATCACGGCAATGTAGCGATGTGATCCAAGCGCAGGGCATGGTCGGGGCAATCAGCAAAAAATGGGCAAGTCTTCAGCACAAGGCAGCCATGGCGACCCTGACAGCGAATGACGGTACCGGCGCCTTGACCGCATTCTCTAAATCCTTTCGCTTTCTGCTTCAGTCCGGAATGTTGGCAGTGGGCGCATGGCTTGTCCTGCAAGGGGAGTTGACTGCAGGCGCCATGATAGCCGGATCTATTCTCATGGGACGTGCGCTTGCACCTGTCGAGCAGGGGCTGGCCCAGTGGCACGTCGCTCAGCGAGCTTGGGCCGGGTACCGCGCCGTGCGACACCTGTCACTGAACCAACCAACCAAATCTCAATTGCCGAAATTGCCACGGCCGTCTTCTTGTATCAGCGTTCACAACTTGTCGTTCTCGCCATCTGGAGCCACCACACCAATTCTAGACGACCTCTCGTTCGACATCCCTGCGGGCACGGCGCTTGGTGTCATTGGTCGTAGCGGATCCGGCAAGACAACGCTTGCCCGTGCGCTTGTCGGGTTGGAACAGCCGCTTTTGGGGGCTATCCGATTAGGCGGGGCGACACTCAGTCAATATGGGACAAATCAACTGGGGCAGTTTGTCGGTTATCTTCCGCAGAACGTTCGCATTTTCCAAGGCTCTATTGCCCAGAACATTGCGCAGATGGATGAGGCTGCCACCATGGACCAAATCATTACGGCGGCCCGCCAAGCCCATGTTCACAACATGATACTTGATCTGCCCGATGGGTATGCCACCGAGCTTGATCCACAGCAGCCGCAGTTGTCGGGAGGGGGCCTGCAGCGTCTGGCTCTAGCGCGCGCGCTATTTCGTGACCCAGTCCTGCTCGTGCTGGATGAACCGAATTCCGCGCTTGACGCTGAAGGGTCTGCTGCGCTGAACAAGGTGGTCCAAAACATGAAACAGCGTGGCAAAACAGTGGTCGTGATGACTCATCGCCCTACTGCGATACATGCATGTGACACCCTCATGGTCTTACACCATGGAACAATCTCAGGACTTGGACCCAGAGATCAGATCATTCGCACAATGGTTCAAAACGCCGATGGCGTGCATCCGTTGACCGCACACGGAACCGCCTCATGACCTCCAATCGGTTGCATACGTTCTTTCCAACGGTCTTGGGCTATGGTGCAATTTTGTTCCTGGTTTTGACGCTAGTCACATGGGGAACACGCACCAAAATAGCGGGATCCGTGGTGACCAGCGGCACCGTCCAAGTCGAAAACAACCCGCAAGTCATTCAACATCAAGAAGGCGGTGTCGTCGGCGAAATTTTGGTGCGCGACGGCGATCATATTCTCGCGGGCGAAGTCCTCATTCAACTAGACGGGACATTCCTGCGCTCGGAGCTGGCCATTGTAGAAGGGCAAATGGCACAAAATTTTGCGCATATCGCGCGCCTAAGGGCCGAGCGTGATGATGCGATGATCCCGAATTTTTCCATCCCGTTGATACTCGCGCATGTGGATCAAAAAGATCTCGATACCCACGCCAAATCACAACGCGACCTGTACGAAATCCGCAACACATCATTGCGCCGCAAAACATCCCAGATCAACGCACGGCAGGCGCAGATAGAACAGAAAATTTCCGGCGCCTTCGCTCAGATACATGCCAACGAAAGCCAACTGATTTTAGTAAAACAGGAAATTCATGCGGTTGAACAACTCTTCAGGCGAAATCTGGTCGAGGCAGGACGGTTGCGTGCTCTTCAACGTGAGCAGGCTCGGCTTGATGGGGACACTGGACGCTTGTTAGCGCTGATCGCAGAGGATAGGTTGCAGGCCTCCGTTCTCACAATGGAAACGGAAAAATTACAGGATGATCGGCGTGAAGGCGCCATGATTCAGTTACGTGAGCTAGTGGCTGCGAACTCTGAGTTGCGCGAACGCCGTTTGGCGTTGATGGAACGACTTTCACGGTTGGATATACGCGCACCTGTAAGTGGCGTGGTATTTGATTCTCAAGTGTTTGCAGCCAAATCCGTCATTCGACCCGCAGCCCCGATCATGCACATTGTCCCGAACAACAAACCTCTAGAGGTAATTGCGCGAATTTCCCCAAACGATGTGGATCGGATCTATCGAAGCCAACCCGCTACGCTCAAGATTGGGGCGCTCGGACGATCCACGCCAGACCTTAAGGCCCATGTAGTACGCATCTCAGCTGACGCCACTTGGGATGAAACCCGCAGGCAGTCATATTTCGACGCCGTGCTCGCAATTGATCCGGATACCTTGAATACGCAGACAAGACAGGCGGTGATCCCCGGCATGCCCGTGATCGTATTCTTGAAAACAGATATGCGCACGCCTCTCACGTATTTAATACGCCCGATCAGTACATATTTTGATCGCGCGTTTAGAGAGGACTGAGTGCAGGGTGCTTTCTATTAAACCGATAGGAAGCTCCGCCTCAGCCCAAAGAATTTAGCAACGCAATCGAAGGTTCTCCGGTCACTGCAAGCCCTTGTTGTGACTGATAGGCGCTAATCGCCTTTCGACTGTTTGGACCGATCACCCCGTCTGTACCGCCAGTGTCAAACCCTTTGGCCGTAAGTCCACGTTGCAGGCTGATGCGGTCATCCTTGGTCAGGCCATTTGAATCTGGTGGAAAACTGGTACGCAAAGGCCCACCGCCCGCTATTCGATCCGCAAGATGACCAACCCCGATCGCATACGCATCTGAATTATTATAGCGCTTGATTACCTTAAAATTCCCGGTAGTCGCGAACCTTGGGCCGCCCTGTTGCGGCTGTATTACGTTGCTTGCCTTTGCCCCCGGCTGAACCTCTTTGCCCCACGGCTTGCCCCGCACCCACCCGTTGCGCTGTAGATAGGCCGCCGTCGAGGCAAGCGCGTCGCTTGGGTCCGACGACCAGATATCTCGTCGTCCGTCGCCTGTGAAATCCACCGCAAAAGACTCGTAAGATGTTGGAATAAACTGTGTATGACCCATCGCGCCAGCCCAGCTTCCGGTCATTTGTGACGCCGGAATATCGCCATTTTGAATAATCTTGAGAGCCGCCACCAATTGCTTTTCAAAGAATGAGCCCCTGCGGCCATCATACGCTAACGTCGACGTAGCCGATATCACAGGCACATCCCCACGCCGCTCGCCATAGAAGCTCTCAAGGCCCCAAATGGCCGTAATGATCTCTGCATCGACGCCATACTTGGCCTCGAGCGCGTTCAGAGTGCCCCGGTATTTTGAAAATGCAGCGCGGCCTTTGCTCACTCTTTCATCAGAGGCCGCGATCGACAGGTAATCTTCAAGGCTGCGTTTAAATTCCGTCTGGTTTCGGTCCCGCTTCACAACACCCGGAAGATACCCGGTGCCGCGAAATCCTGCACGAAGGGTCGCATCCGAAATGCCATAACCGCCCGCCCGAGATTTGAACGAGGTCACCCAAGCATCATATCCCGCGTTTGGCGTCGGTCGCAAATCGGCGGCAAGCCCCCCACCGCTGCTCTGCGGCTGTACGCTTGCAAGATTTGAGCTGCATGCAGAGAGACCAAAGGCAGCCAGACCGAACCCAAAATGCCGTCTCGTGATATTCATGTGATTGCCCAACTTCTATCTGCTTCGAACCCATGGTTATCGAAACAATGCTGGCTCGCAAGACAGGATTACCGGTTTACTGAAGTTGGGAGCGGAATTTTGCGAGGTTCAGACAAAGTTCTGTGCAAGCTCCGACGCAACGGCAGACACCTACCGTTGCGTCAAAATTTCTCAAAAGGCGGCCCGTTCGCGCGCCTAGACTCGCACTCGCTTAGTCGTTTGGACGTATCCGTGCGGCAGTTTTGTTTGCGAACGCCTCTAACCGCTCCCGTGCTGCCGGCTGGGTGTTGACCACACCGGCAACCACAGATTCGGCATATGCCGCGTCCATTGCTGACATATTATTCAGGTGGCTGATGGCCGAGCAAATCGCAAAATTGGTCAGAGGAAGGTTGGCTGCGACTTTGTCTGCGAGCTCTAGCGCCATCTCAAGACTTGAGCCTTCGGTGATGTACTGCGCCAAACCAAGATCAACGGCTTCCTGTCCTTGATACACGCGGCCCATCAGGATCATATCAATCATCCGTGATTTACCGATCAAGTCGCTGACGCGAATTGTGGCTCCGCCCCCTGTAAAAATCCCGCGCTGTCCTTCTGGCAAAGCAAAATACGTCGTGTTGTCCATCACGCGAATATGGGCAGAGCTGGCCAGCTCAAGACCACCGCCAACCACCGCGCCGGTCAGCGCCGCAATGACTGGAACGCCACCATATTCCATTTTGTTGAATGCTTCGTGCCAACGTAAACAAACGTGCATAAAGTCGTCAGGGCTACGATCTGCCTTCCAATGTTCTACAAGATCAAGTCCAGCGCAAAAATGGTCACCCGATCCTGCCAACACAACCGCACGAACCCCTTTAATGCGCGCAGTCGTGAAAAGACGTACAAGCTCTTCGATCGTGGCAACATCCAATGCGTTGCGCTTTTCGGGGCGATTCAATGTCACCACAGCGACGCCATTTTCGCGGGTTTGAATGTCGAGTTGCGTATAGTCGTCAAAGTTTAGATCGGGGGTCAAAGTATATCCTTTCGTATGTCGTGTTCTTGGACACAAAGAGAGCGCCCTACCAGCCCTGAAGCTCGGAGTTCATCCGAAGCTGGATTTCGCGGCTGCACCCGGCAAGGCCGTTACACTGAACCAATCCTCGCCAAGCTCTCTCAGGTTATCCAATTTTGTTATTCATTGCCAAATATCCCAGATATTTCACTGAAACTACGTGGAAAATGGACATTCCATTATCTTTAAGTGACATTTTGAGATAGACGAGGGCAATGACCGATCTTTCTCCCACTACTCTAGCTACTGTATCGCGACAATTTATCGATGATTGGCTAGACGCACTGCGGGGCTGTTGTACGCCCGCTCAGATGGAGTCATTCACGCAAAGAGCCGGCCTTAGATCGACATCCAAGCAAATCGATGAGCGAGTGACGCTCGACCAGATTGTCCACCTGTATCAAGTCGCCGCGGTGGAAAGTCATGACGAGATGATGGGACTTTGGAGCCGACCTATTCGACCACGTGCGCTTCAGCACCTTTTGACCACAGTTCAGGCGGCCGAAACTTTACCATCTGCATTATATCGGTTTTCTACGTTCTGGAATTTATTGCTTGATGACTATCTCTGCGAGGTACATGCCCAAGCCGATCATCTGTCCCTATCCCTCATACCTCAAGGCGCGCCAAAGGTTCAGCGGTTTGGCCACATGCTCATTCTGAAACTCGCGCATGGCCTGCTGTCCTGGCTTTCAGGATATGAACTGCGCGTTTCTTCCGTTGCTTTGGCTTTTCCTCGACCCGATTTTGTGGCGGATTATGGTGTAATTTTTCCAGCCAGAGTTTCATTCGAGTCCCCGGCCTCTACGATCACCTTCATCCCTGAGGCATTCGGTTTGCCAGCCCGCAAAGGCAAGGCTGAACTGGCCGAGTTCCTGTCTCGAGCTCCGCGAGATTGGATATTCACGAGCTCGCACAAACATACGTGGTCGCTACGCATTCGCGAGTTCCTATACCAATCCGAATGGCATGACTGTCACCTCGTTGATGCCGCCAACGCGTTTCACAAAACGCCACGAACGCTGATGCGCCATCTGGATGGTGAGGGCACATCGTTTCAAGCAATCAAAGATGAGTTGCGCCGCGATATCGCCATCCGGGATATTCATAACAATCAAAAGAGCATTGAAAAAATCTCTCAGGATCTCGGGTTTTCCTCTGCATCAAATTTTCATCGGGCCTTCCGACGCTGGACCGGCGACACACCGGGTAAATTTCGGCGATCGGCGGCTGTTTCTGCGTCTCTTTGAAGGTTTAACACTGAATAGCGCATAGTATCCTACCGCGATGTGCGGGTCTTGCTGGTGGCGCGCGAAACTTCGGTTGATGCGGCAACCGTCCGCGTTCCGATCGCCTAGTCAACGGTGAAGCCGGCCCAAAGGCTCAAGCGTCATTTCGGGCATGGCGATATGACTGGGCGTTGTGTGGAATTATCACATAAATTCGGCGATATCTGGCACATTAGTGAGGTCCATACCATCCCCGAGGCTTACCTCACCAAGAGCGGCCCGAAGCCGGGACTGCCTCCGAACCGCTCTTCTTTTCTCTCCAATCAAACGTGATGCGAGGCAATTTGTGTGAGGCCACCCACAACGAGGAACCTGATCTACATCAGCGCGCAAAATCCATTCCTTCTTTAGAATGTGTCCGAGTGTCTTTGAGTGAGGATGAAAATGACTTGGTAATCGCGTCCCATCCAAAATTTGGATTTGTGTGTATTAGGTGTGGCGTATGGAGCCGAGATGACAGGCATGCTGTAGACAATCGAAATTGGACCGTTTGTGAACCCCAAAGGGGATATGCCCCCTTTGTGATCCCTCTCGACCATCAAATATGCCAACATGGGAGAACCCAATGAAGTTTCCGAGATGTATTCTAAGGCCAGTCTTTGTGTCTCTTTTCATAACGTTGGCCGCGCACGCCCACGCAAAATCATTGCATGAAGACGCCAGAAATTTGCGCATAACGGCGGAAACCTTTCGCAGCGTTGCTGTTGAAAACTTTGTAGAGGCTTTGGAATACTACAGCACGCCGTCGGCCAATCTAAAGTTGGTTGATCTGGGCAATGACATGTGGCCTGTGACAGACCCCGCTATGGGCTGGTCCCTGTATTTCAGCACTGCTTTGGTGAACATTTCCAACATTGGATCAGACAAACAGACAGTGACCTTTGCCCATCCATGGAGCGAAACACTTCTACTCACTCTTTGGCAAGAGGATGCTCAGGGTGACTTGCGGATGACAGATGCGACGATGCTGATTAATAGCCTTCTCTATGGAGAAGACCCGCCATACCCCACAGTTCGCATGTGGCAGGCCCTTGATTTATACGGTCCCGTCGGCGTTGGCATGTACAATGCGGGCCTGACGACGGGGATTGAGTCCCTGTTTGAAGACCTCACTCAAGAAGATATCGCCGGATTAGACGCTGACCTTCTTGACGGCCTTACGTTCGGGGCCTCAAAGCAATTCATGGAATATCAGGCCGACCTATTGCCGGTTTTGCGTGCATCCGACGGAAACGCCGCACAAGTACGCAACTTGTGGAACGATCTTTCTCGAGATGTGGCTGCCAACAAGGCCCAATTTGACGGGCGTTTTTCCGAACAGATGAACACCTTGACCCTATTAGAAGATCGTCTCTGGAACAGCTTTATTCCGGTTGCGTACCAGTCGACAGACAATTCCAGCCTCTTAATGCTGGCGTCGATTGAGAACCCCGATCTTTTTATTGCCATGCAACAAGATCACTCACCAAACGGGCCTGTTTTAAACCAACTGGATCTCTTTAGTTTCAATTCATTTTACGATCTTTTCCTGACAATCGAAGGGGATGAAGAATGAGACCCCAAAATATACCCGCCGCCATTGCAATTGCCCTTTGCGCTTCGTCTGCGTCTGCTCAGGTGAGTAACGACACCGCATTGTTGTCGTCAGAAGGTGGCGAGCTTTCTGATATCTATTGGAAAGGCACGCCCGCAGTTACAGATTTCGTAACCAAAGGATTTGCCGGAAAAACCGTTGAGGAGACGGCTAAAGCCAGTGCAGCCTATGCCGCATATCTGGACAAGATGAATGCAGAGCTTGTCAGGTTGAAAAACCTTCCCAACATGGATCCTGCGCTCAGTTCGGAAGCCCAAAGATACATTGATAAAAACAAGAGTACCGCAACCAAACTGCGCAAAAACCCAAATTGGTTAAAAAAGGTCGGCAATGTCCTGAAGGTCATTGATTTCGTATCCACTGCGGCCAAAGCATCCGCATATGCGGTCGAAGGTGACAGCTCGGGCGCTGTGGCTGTTGTGGTCGAGGACATCGTCAAAAAGACGGCCGAAGCAGCAGGCGCTCTGGGGCTGTCATGGATACCCGGTGGTCAAGTCGCCGGCGCATATCTTGGAGAAAAAGCTTATGGGGAATATATGGCACCTGCGCTTGATGCCCACGAAAAACGTGTGCGGGATTCTGAATGGCGGGCAAAATACAGCTCTAAACCATGGTTGCCCAGCGTCAGCGTCATCCTGAAAGACGGTACGGTTCAAACGCTGGATCCGGATACTTATGTTGATAAAACATCAGGTCTCATTCGGCGCCGCAGCCCGTCAGATCAAGAGATTTTTGAAGCCACAGCAAAACGAAAATGGAAAAACGGCACCAAGTTGCTTAACCTTGAAAAACTGCGTGACCAAGGTGAAATCGATCCAGAAACATACGACAAAATCCTGAAGGATTTCAGGAGCCATGATCCAAATGAATTATGGAAACCAGATCTGGTCGGGCTTGGTCTAGCGAATTTTGACGGGCCCACTGACGATATTAATGGAATTGAACCACAAAGAGTGACGGCATCCGGTGCCTATGTGGATGACTGGATCGGCTCCGTCACCCATGTTGTGACATTTTGGAATGTTGGCGCTCAGGTTGAAGGTAAAGGCACGGTTACCATTGTTTCAAGCTATGATGGGGATCGTGACGTGGCCACCGGAACGTTCTCAGGAGGTCCCAACGGCACATTTTCATTCGCGACCGAAGAAAACGGCATCGTGACATTCCCATTGGTCAATGGATACTCCATCCCGCTTCCAAGAGAGACCACTTTGACCGTCCAAAATCCACACGCATTCGACGACTGGCGCAAATAATATCGGGTGTTCAAATTTTGGCGCGCAAGGCTTCAGGTGCTCGCTCAGAACCAGCGCGGGGTGTTTTCCACTGCATGCCGCTCGACGGTAGTTTCACAAACTGCTTGAAATTTGCGACGGCGCAATACCGGCATTCCCTCTTGGGGCCCGTGTCAAATCAGGGTTCGGCAAAATCTTTCAACGACTTACTTTGGGGCGGCAGCCCAATTCTTAGATTTGCCTGCCTTTTCAGAACCGAAGACGGCACGTCCAATGTACCCATCACGCTTGTTAAATTGTCTGGGGCCCATCCAGACCCAAGAAGGATATATTCGTAATTCTGATGGGTAAATGGAGAGTAGCGAAGCGAAAAATCGGAGAAACTTGGGGGCCTCAAGTTCCAGATATCCATAAGCATTTTCAAGCGATCGCTTAGTTTGTCGCGTGATGATGCGGCCTCCCAAAACGGTGTATCTGAAGTGGTCCTGCTTTTTAGGACAGGTTTGCGGCTTGGCTAAGATGCATCTGGTTTATGTTCAT
>NZ_SULI01000014.1 GCF_005518135.1 Shimia litoralis
ATGAACATAAACCAGATGCATCTTAGCCAAGCCGCAAACCTGTCCTAAAAAGCAGGACCACTTCACTGTTTGTTCACACGCGATGAGCAATTTGTTCCGTTTTTCACCATGGAGGAAGCGTGGACCGAACAGAAACCGGACTTTGGCGGTGATTCTGAAAAATGGTAGAGAGGGTTCAAAGCTGTCGTGCGGCGATGCGGAAAAAGTCGCGGTTTCAATGCAATCTGAATGTCCGATTCCCGTTGAAACTGCCCGTTACATTGCGGCTGGTGCTAACGGCAGCTTTGCGGCTTTTGAAAGCGTCCGGGTTTTCACCAAAGTGTAAACCATGGTGTCATGAAGAGGCTTTTGCGGGAAGCGAAGCATCTCTTTTCGAAATGAGGTATGTAGAGTGTTGGAAGAAGTTCAACACAAAGGAATTGCGTATGAAACGATCAATGGTGATTGCTGCGTCTCTCCTGCTGGGCACATCAGTCTTAGCATAAGGCGACGGGATTGTTCGCGACGGGGAATACCTATACCTTGAAGCGCAGCACGGAGAGGCTTGGGCGGCTCAGGACAATGACATCGACGCCAAGCTGGCCGAAATCCGGGACGCAAATGACGGCAAACCGCCAAACTTCGTTTATGTTCTGATTGATGATGTCAGCTTTGGCATTCTTGGTAATCGCGCGATGAACTATGTTACGGGCATAAATACCCCCAACATCAATGACTTTGCGGATCAGGGCATGAGCCTGATGCGGATGTACACAGAGCCATCCTGTACGCCGACCCGTACCGCCATGCTGACCGGCCGTCATCCGGTGCGTGCTGGACAGGAAGAAGTCAAGGTGGCCTTGGTGGGGGAAGGTCTTGCTGCGGAAGAAGTGACGATTGCTGAAATCTTGAAAGAAGTGGGCTATAACACTGCCCACGTCGGCAAATGGCACCAAGGCGATATCGAACAGTCTTTTCCACATAATCAGGGCTTTGACTGGGCAGCTTTCCCAGTGCACCAGCAGGTGCAGTTGTCACTTATGACGCGCGATGCGATGCAGGCCAACAACATGGTGGGGTTTGATCCTTCGGGCGAAACCAATCCTTTTGCCATCGATCAGCGCTTCCGCCCTTACGGCCTTGTGACCGGTCTTGAAGCCGAAGTCGGCGAGCAGGCGCGTGAAGTCCATATGGAGGCCGGCGAAGTCTGGACGCAAGCCAAGTACCACGAAATGAATGTGCGCTACCAACGCCAAGCCATTGAGCAACTGGACCGTCTTGCCGCAGAAGATACGCCATTCTTCATGCAATACTGGCCCCTTTATCCGTTGAACTTTGTCTACGATCAGGAACAGCAGAAATCCCGTAACGGTGGCTATATGGCCGAAAAAATGGAGCTTCTGGACGAGTGGCTGGGCGAGTTCTTTGCCGCTGTTGATGCAACTGGTAAAGCCGACAACACAATTGTTGTCCTGATGTCGGACAATGGTATCTTCAATTACTATTCTCCCAACTCGGGTATGATGGAGTTGATCTATCGTGGCGGTAAAACACAACACCTTGAGGGTGGTGTGCGCACGGACGCCTTTGTCCGCTGGCCCGGTGTCATCCCTGCTGGCAGCGCAGCAGGTGATATCATTCACGTCAGCGATCTTTTCACCACATTCGCACGGATTGCCAATGCGACCGATCACATTCCACGTGACCGGGTGATTGATGGCGTCGATCAAACTGCTTTGTTGATCGAAGGCGAAGGCAATTCGCGTCGGGACTATGTCTATGTCTACGAAGGGCCGCTGCTACGGTCGATCGTAAAGCAAGACATCAAGATGCACATGCCTGCTCCGGGATTGCCGGGGGCGGCGGCTCCGGTGTTCAACCTTTTGCGTGACCCACGCGAAATGAACCCAATCATCGGTATCGCGCTTTGGTCTGGTGCTTCGTTTCAGGACATGATGAAGCGACACATGAACATGATTGCCGAGTATCCCCATCTGCCGATCGGCAAGGGCATCCCTTATGGTGGCA
The DNA here is from genome assembly GCF_005518135.1 of Shimia litoralis. Taxonomy (GTDB): domain Bacteria; phylum Pseudomonadota; class Alphaproteobacteria; order Rhodobacterales; family Rhodobacteraceae; genus Shimia_E; species Shimia_E litoralis. The sequence continues at coordinate 2,008 of NZ_SULI01000014.1, forward strand.
TCGAAAACCTGCGCCCCGAGAGCCTCGAAACGCGTGAAGTTTTTGATAGCTGGCACTAAAGATTGATTGGCCCGCAACGCTTTGGAGCGGGCCATTCTGTGAAATACACTGTTTAGAACGCCTATTGCAAAGAAAGGCTTTCAAAAACTCGCCATGTCGCTTCATTCTCGCTGATTGAACCGTGGTTCAGCTAGTGGTTTCGCTTTTTTCAAACTGTGACAAGCGGCGACCAATGTCCAAACGATCAGAAATAGAACTTCTCTGTGCTGCTGCAGGTTAGCAGCGAGCCTGAGCTCGTATCTTTTAGCTTTGGAAAACTGCCCCTTCGTTTTCCTGCTCCGCAGCAAATGCGCAAAGCCTGATCAGAAAGGTGCTCCCCCCCGCATCTCTTGCACGCGCAATACGTGATTTTTCAACGGAATCACCCGCACGCGGCAATGGAATCCGAATATTTTCGTCAACATAGGTTTGCCGCGAGTCGGAGCATAAAAAATGGGGCAGAGCCTTTGCTCTACCCCTTACTCATTTACTGGTATTGTTATCGTTAATGGGTAGGGCAAAATTTTGACGGCTTTCGTGCAAAAGTGTGCCCGTTTCAAGCGTCTCTGTATTACTATTCTATTTCAATGGTTTGCTTAAGCGCCCCGGTCATTTGGTCATAAATCAGGATTTGATTGTCATTGGTCACGATGGCCCACCAGCCTTGCCCAATCGTCATTGCGGTGGCCTCGATGCCGTCCGGCAAAGTGATCTGATCCGGCAGTGTCGGCCCATCGCCATTCAAGCGGATGACAATCAATGCAACTACGACTACAAGCCCCACAATCATGATGCCTGTTAATCCCGTAACAAGCAGGCGTAGAAACCGTAGATTGGCCGGTTCGACCGGTTCAGGAGCCTCATCCATGGCAACATCCCTTGTGACTTTTCAGATCGACCTTGACCCACCTGCGCGCCTTGATAAAGCGCTTTCGCGGGATGTACCAGTCGATGCCGCCCTGTCACGGACACGTTTGGCGCGGTTGATTGCAAATGAATGTGTCACCGTGAATGGGGTGACGATTGTCGATCCCAAGGCCAAAGTGAAAGAGGGCGATGACATCGTCATCACCGTGCCTGTGGCAGACGAAAGCCACATTGGTCCAGAGGATATCCCACTGGACGTGGTGTTTGAGGATGACGATCTGATCGTGATCAACAAACCCGTCGGTATGGTTGTGCATCCCGCGCCCGGCACGCCCAATGGGACCTTGGTCAATGCCCTGCTGCATCATTGTGGTGATACGCTGTCTGGGGTTGGTGGCGTGCAGCGTCCGGGCATTGTGCATCGCATTGACAAGGAAACCAGCGGTCTTTTGGTCGTGGCCAAATCTGACAGGGCGCATCACGGATTGGCAGCCCAGTTCGAAAAACACACTGTCGAGCGGTACTATCAGGCTGTGGTCTATGGGTTGCCTGATGCGAATGATCCGCGGTTGCGTGGGGTCAAAGGCGTGAGTTTTGAGAGCGGCAACATCATGCGGATCACAACCCAGTTGGCGCGTCACAAGACCGACCGCCAGAAACAGGCCGTATTGTTTCACGGGGGGCGTCACGCCGTCACACGATCCAGAATTGTCGAAACCTTTGGAACACCCGAGGTCGTCTCTCTGATTGAATGCTGGCTAGAGACGGGGCGCACCCATCAAATTCGGGTGCATATGGCACATGCGGGCCACGGGCTTGTCGGTGATCCCGTATATGGCGGGCGGCGCAAGCTGTCGGAAAAGGCCATTGGACCTGCGGGTGTTGCGGCGACCAAGACATTCCCGCGTCAGGCTCTGCACGCGGCTGTTTTGGGGTTTGTGCATCCGGTTTCGGGCGACAATATGCGCTTTGAGGCCCCGATTCCTGCGGATATGGCCGACTTGATTGCCATTTTGCGCAAAGGTCCAGCCCAACAATAACAGCTTGTGGGTTACATAGGAAATCTGCGAAATTTGAATGCCCCAGTTGATTGATCTTTGTCCGCCGTTGGCGCGCTGCCGAGCGTGCTAAAGCGCTGGCAACGGACGATTAAAAACGGTTGGTAAGTGTTTCCATTTCGGACACTCCGCAGTTTATCGTTTGCGCCTAATTCCCAGCGTTTGTCAGTCAACCTTGAGGACGATCTTGCCTGTGTGCGCCTTGTCGCCAAAGGCGATTTGCGCCGCATGTAAGTCTTTGAGCGCAAATACCTCCGCGACCAACGGTTTGATCTCGGATTGCTCTATGCGCTCAATTAGGTTGCCAAAGACTTCTGGTTCCAAAATGGTGCAGCCGAAGAAGCTGAGATCTTTTAGATAAAGCGTGCGCACATCCAGTTCCACCATTGGGCCACCGATGGCACCTGCGACGGCATATCGGCCACCAGGGCGCAATACATCAAGTAGGGACGGCCAGTTGGATCCTGCGACCAAGTCCACCACCACGTCGATGCTGCCTCGACCTAATTCGGAGACAAGATCAGCATCGCGTGGCAATGTCCGGTCCGCACCGAGGTCTAGTAACGTGTCCATCTTGGCAGAACTGGTGATCGCGATCACCTTTGCGCCTCGGGCGCGTGCCAACTGGACAGCAGCCGAACCTACGCCACCCGACGCGCCTGTCACCAAAACGGTTTCTCGGGGTTTCAAGTTGGCACGCGTCAGCATGTTTTCAGCCGTTGAATAGGAACATGGGAATGACGCCAGTTCGATATCTGTTAACTCGCTTTTGACTGTGAATGCATGGCGCGTGTCGACACGTGTAAATTGGGCAAAACCTCCATCGCACTCTGAGCCAAAATACCAAGGCGGGTTTTGGGTCATACCATCAGCAACACGGATGCAGGGCTCGATCAAAACCCTCTCGCCGATACGATGGGGGGCGACCTCAGTTCCAACAGAAACGATCTCGCCGCATACATCTGCCCCTTGAACGCGGGGAAATTCCAACGGTTTGCCAGACCATGAGGCATCCGCATCTTGGGCGTCGCCCTTGGAATACCAAGCCGTGCGCGTATTGATGTCCGTGTTATTCACCCCAGCGGCAGTCACGCGGATAATGACATCACGCGGGCCAGGTGAGGGAACAGGCAGGTCATGGCGCATTTCAAGCGTCTCGGGTCCGCCATGGCCGGTCAAAACAATGCCGCTCATCAAGTCGGGAAGGGTCATGTGAGTATCCAGTAGAATGTTTCCTCTACTTGCATGGGTAGAATAAACCCTCTACTTCGTCAAGTATGAACAATATGATGATCAAGATCGCAGGTGGTTTGGAGACGGCCTTTGCGGCGCGGGGCTTTACCGAACCCAGCGTTGAAGAGTTGCGCGACGCTGCAGGTGTTAGCCTGCGTACTCTTTATAAATACGCTCCGTCGCGTGATGACATGGTGCGACTGGCGCTGGAATATCGGCACCAACGGTATTTGTCGCATGTGTTTGGCGACCCTCTTGATGCCGGGATGCAGGGCGTGAACGACACCCTCGACCGTGTTGCCGACTGGATGCGGACCGAAGCAAGCCACGGGTGTTTGTTTCATGCAGCCGTGGTCTCGGCCCCGAACGACTCTTGCCTTCGTGGGTTGTTGGAACGGCACAAGGCAGAAGTTTCACAGCTGGCCGCAACAAAGGCGGGGACCGATGTGAGTACCAGTGACCTTTTGGTAATCATTGAGGGCCTGACTCAAGCTTGGCCCTTGTCCAAGGAGGATGCATTAACCAGTGCCAAGCGGCTTGCACATTTGGCCGAGGCCGCATCGGCAGAACCCGAGCCGAGACAAGATCGCCATCAGACCAATCGAAGCATCTGACACATAGGGCTGTTTCCGACCGTGCTCTGCGTGCTGGTCAAAATACCTATTTCATGCACTTGGGCAGTGCTGGCCCTGCAAAAACGCAATCCATCGGCCAGAAATAGCCAAAGGGCTGGCAATTGGCGGCAAACTATGTGGCTATTCACGGCGGCGCGTGTTCATATTTGTTTAAAGATTTTGAGGCAGAGGTTCTTGAAAACCCGTTAGCGCTCACCTATCTGGATGTTAAGCCCTGTTACATTGGAGGGGGACAAAATGAGCAACTATGCAAATCTACCGGCACCGACACCCGAAGGCGGCTTAAACCGCTATATGCAAGAAATCCGTAAATTTCCGCTCTTGGAGCCGGAAGAAGAATACATGCTGGCCAAAGCGTGGGTCGAAAAAGAAGACACCGCCGCGGCGCACCGAATGGTCACATCGCACCTGCGCTTGGCCGCGAAGATTGCCATGGGGTACCGTGGTTATGGCTTGCCCCAAGCCGAGGTGATCTCGGAAGCGAACGTGGGCTTGATGCAGGCGGTCAAACGCTTTGATCCTGAAAAGGGCTTCCGCTTGGCGACCTATGCCATGTGGTGGATCCGCGCGAGCATTCAGGAATATGTCCTGCGATCGTGGTCTATGGTCAAGCTGGGCACGACTTCCGGCCAAAAGAAGCTGTTCTTCAATCTGCGCAAGGCCAAAGCCAAAATAGGCGCGTTGGAAGAGGGCGATCTGCGTCCGGAAAACGTCAAACGAATTGCCACAGACCTTGGTGTGACCGAGGCCGAGGTGATCTCTATGAACCGCCGGATGAGTGGTGGAGATGCATCGTTGAATGCTCAGGTCGGGTCCGAGGGCGAAGGCACCATGGAGTGGCAGGATTGGCTCGAGGATACCGACGCGGACCAAGCTGGTGACTATGAAGCGCGCGACGAGCTTGAGGCACGTCGAGAGCTGTTGGCGACAGCCATGGATGCGTTGAATGACCGAGAAAAAGACATTCTGACCCAGCGGCGCCTGTCTGAAAAGGCAGTGACCCTTGAAGAGTTGAGCGGTCAATATGATGTCAGCCGCGAGCGCATCCGCCAGATCGAGGTGCGCGCGTTTGAAAAGCTGCAGAAACGGATGCGTGAACTGGCATCTGCCAAAGGTATGCTGAGCGCAGACTAAGTTTCGGACCAGAACAGGCCCGCCTCTGATGTTCGGGGCGGGTTTTTTTGTGGACTATCCCCAGCGGTGTTCATGCGTTGCGGTTTGGCGCAAGGGTGCTAGGCTTGGTCCAGCAAGGAGACCCCGGATGGCAGGCGGATGGGCTAAAGACGGCGCAGTAAGCGAACAGATCGAAGCCTCGATCAGTGATGAACTGGCAAGGATGAAGGCGCGCAAGGCCCCCATCGGGGCCAGCCTGCGGTATTGTGCAGAATGCGAAGAAGAAATTCCCGAGGCTCGGCGCGTCGCCTTGCCGGGTGTGAAACTGTGTATCGATTGCGTGCAAGAACGCGATGCGGCCTTTAAAGCCCGCGCAGGTATCAACCGGCGTGGATCAAAGGACAGCCAGTTGAAGTGAGCGGCGCAGACCAATCTTGAGGCCGTTGGGCGACAAGGTTGATGTGCCTGCACAATTTGGCAGTAGACAGATGGCGTGTTTTGCGGCGGCAAAGTTGGCGTTGCTAAGGCCCCTTTAGGTAGGTTAACAGGATGCCAACATCGGGCGGATCCTGCGCCTGAGACTTAGAAAGCCCGAAAGTCCTATGTCTGATCCAAGTATGAAGGTGGTGTTGGTGACACCTGAAATTCCGTTTAACACCGGTGCGATCGGGCGGACGTGCGTGGCGCTAAATCTAGAGCTGATCCTGATAAAACCTTATGGTTTCTCGCTGGATGAAAAATCGGTGCGACGGGCCGGAACAGATTACTGGAAGCATGTCCATCTGACCGAATATGACAGCTGGCAGAGCTTCCTAGATGCCAGAAAACCATCGCGCGAGAGCCTGTATTTCTTTGAGGAACATGGCGCGCAGACTGTGTATGATCCCGAGTATAAACAGGATGCATTTTTGGTTTTCGGGTGTGAATCCAAAGGGCTGCCAGATTCAATATTGGATGGCAACGAAGATCGCATATTTGGCCTGCCTATGCTCAATCCCCTTGTCCGGTCATTGAACCTCGCGAATGTCGCCACGGCGGTGATCTATCAGGCTATGCGGCCTCAGCTTGGCGGTTGAACTCCGCGATTATCGTTTTGGGGCTGTGTATAGCGGGTGAATAGGCGGGCCCAAAAGGCCCGCCCGCTGGCGTGATTTAGTCTTCCATCGCTTCTAGTTCGTCGATCATGTTGGAAATCATCGACAGACCTTTGTCCCAAAATTTGGGGTCAGAGGCATCCAGACCAAAGGGCGCCAAAAGCTCTTTGTGGTGTTTGGACCCGCCCGCCTTGAGCATATCAAAGTACTTTTCTTCAAAGCCCTCGTCGCCTTCGGCATAGACCGCATAGAGCGCGTTCACCAAGCCGTCGCCAAACGCATAGGCATAGACATAGAATGGCGAGTGCACAAAGTGCGGGATATAGGCCCAGAAGGTCTCGTAGCCGTCCATATATTCAAACGCTTCCCCAAGGCTTTCGGCTTGGACCGACATCCACAGGGCGTTGATGTCATCAGGTGTCAATTCGCCTTCGCGCCGCGCCGCATGCAGTTTGCATTCAAAGTCATAAAACGCGATTTGGCGCACAACCGTGTTGATCATGTCTTCGACTTTGCCTGCCAGCAAGATTTTGCGCTGTTCTTGGGTTTCGGCCTTTTCCAGCATCTTGCGGAAGGTCAGCATTTCGCCAAACACCGATGCGGTTTCCGCCAACGTCAGGGGGGTCGATGACAGCATCTCGCCTTGCTCTGCGGCCAGCACTTGATGCACACCGTGACCCAGTTCGTGGGCCAAGGTCATCACGTCGCGCGGTTTGCCCAAATAGTTCAGCATCACATAGGGGTGCACGTCGGTGACCGTCGGGTGGGCAAACGCACCGGGGGCCTTGCCAGGCTTGACGCCTGCATCAATCCAACCTTTGTCAAAGAAGGGTTGCGCGATCTCGGCCATGCGTGGATCAAAGGCGGCATAGGCCTCCATCACCGTGTCTTGGGCTTGGTCCCAATCGACGATTTGGGTGTCTTCCATCGGCAGCGGGGCATTGCGATCCCAGACCTGCATCACGTCCAGCCCCAGCCACTTGCGCTTGAGCTCGTAATAGCGATGCGACAGTTTGGGATAGGCCGCAACCACGGCATTGCGCAGCGCCTCGACCACTTCGGGCTCTACATCGTTGGACAGGTGGCGCCCAGTTTGGGCGGTCGGCATGCCACGCCAGCGGTCGATGACCTCTTTTTCCTTGGCGGATGTATTGTGCACGCGGGCAAAGGTTTTCACATTTTCGGCAAACACACGGGCCAATTCACGCGCGGCCAACTCGCGTTTGGCGCGGTCTTGATCCGTGAGATAGTTCAACGTGGCTTCGATGTTGAGCTCTTGACCTTCCATGTCAAAGGTCAGACCGGCGATGGTTTCATCAAACAGGCGTTCCCATGCGTCGCCAACAACCCCAAGATCATGCAGGAACTTTTCCAGCTCGTCAGACAGCTGATAAGGTTTCATCGCACGAATGCGATCAAACACTGGCTTGTACCGCGCCAAATCCGCATTCTGGTCAAACGCCCCATCCAACGCATCATCTTCCAGCCGGTTCAATTCCAACGTGAAGAACACCAAGGGGGTTGTGAAATCTGTCAGCTTTTCCTGACAGTTGGACATGAATTGCGCGCGTTCAGCATCGGTGGTCAGCTGATAATACCGCAATCCTGCATATGACATGATCCGGCCCGAAATTGCGCTGATTTTTTCGTTGCGCAGCACACAGGTCAACAATCCGTCTGCATCAAGAGTTGCCAGCTTGCCTTCGTAATCGGCTGCAAACGCGGCGCACTCTTTCTCGAGCCACTCCAGGTCGCGCTCAAGCTCGGGGGCGGTGGGCGATGTATAGAGATCGCTCAGGTCCCATTCTGGCAGGTTGCCAAGGTCGTCAGAGCCATGGCTGGCGTTGGCATCAAGAACAGGAAAAGGAAAGTCGCGCATAAGAGGCACCTTTGTTGAATTCATTTGTTGCATGACAGATAGGCGCAGCTTGCGGGGGTGTTCAAGGGCTGCTTGTGCTCAAGGGTCAAAGCAGTAGGGTGCAACGGGCAATGAGAGGGAAGTTTTATGCGTTTTTTGAGGTATGGCGAGATAGGATCCGAGAAACCCGGCGTGATGGATGCAATGGGTGCAATTCGGGATTTGTCATCCATTATTGATGATTTCACGCCTGATGTGCTTCAGAATTTACCGGATGTGGACCCTGCAGGTTTGCCTCTGGTTGAGGGGACACCACGCATTGGGGTGCCCGTCGCGCACGTCGGAAAATTTGTCTGTATTGGCCTGAATTACTCTGATCATGCCGAGGAAGCGGGCATGGCCATTCCCACTGAACCCATTGTGTTTATGAAAGCCACAAGCGCCATTGTCGGTCCGAATGATCCGGTGGTCTTACCACGGGGATCAGTCAAAGGAGATTGGGAGGTCGAGTTGGGCGTCGTGATCGGCAAACCCGCCAAATACGTCAGCGAGGCCGATGCTTTGGATCATGTTGCGGGGTATTGCATTGCCCACGATGTGTCCGAGCGCGAATTTCAGATTGAGAGGGGTGGCAATTGGACCAAAGGAAAAAGTTGTGACAGCTTTGGGCCATTGGGGCCTTGGCTTGTGACACCGGATGAAATCAGCGACCCGCAAAACCTTGACTTGTCTCTGGACCTGAACGGTACGCGGATGCAAACCGGAAACACACGCGCAATGGTGTTTTCTGTGGCGCAGATCATTTCGTATCTGTCACAGATGATGAGCCTGCAACCGGGGGATGTCATTGCCACCGGAACACCGCCCGGCGTCGGCATGGGGATGACGCCGCCGCGCTATCTCAGGGCAGGTGACAGGCTTGACTTGTCGGTTCAGGGGTTGGGCCGTCAATCACAGACAGTTTTACAAGACAGCGATGCGTAATCTGGCCTAAGCAGTTTTGCTCTTTTGATCCGCCGTCTCACGATGCGAGTCAAAAAATGCCGCACATTCTGCGAACACTTGGTCTCGGGTCTCGGGGACTTCCATCATGACCTCGTGTTCGGCATGTTCCAGAAGGCGCAATGAGCCGTTGGGCCAGCTTGCCATCCTGTCGTGAATAGATGTCGGATCAACAATGCGCTCTTGGTCGCCCAAAAAGGTGACACAAGGCACGTTTGGCGCTGGTTGTCGTGCCAGTTCTTTCATCTCGCCAAGGGCCTCGTGCAGCCAATGCATGCTCGGGCCGCCCAGTGCCAAATCAGGATAGCTGCGCACTTGATCCTGCATATAGCGAAACATCTCGGGATCTTTGGTCAGTGTGTTACCTTCAAAAGGTTCCGCGAGCACATAGGTTTTTTGTTTGGTGCCCGGCGCATATTGATGCCCAAGGCCGGCACGTTTGCTGACCCATCCCAACGCCCACGCCGCAGGGCGCAGCACAGACGACATCAGAATGCCCCACATCGGTGCGCTAAAGACCGCGGCATTTACAGGCAGCCCCGACATCACAGCACGCAAGCCAATACACCCCCCCATTGAATGACCAATAAGGAAATAGGGTTTCGGAAGATCAAGCTCTTGAGCGGCCCGCAAGGCGGCGGCCACATCTTTTTGGTAGTCGTCGAATGTGCCGACATGCCCTGTGCTTGGATCGGTCAAAAATCGATCGGCAAGCCCCTGACCTCGCCAGTCAATTGCCAGAACGCTATAGCCGTGTTGGCCGAATGACTCGGCCGCACGCCCATATTTTTCGACAAATTCGGTGCGCCCTGGAAAAAGCAGGATAGTGCCTTTTTCGGAGGGCGCACGCCAATGCGCAATACGAATGCGCACCCCGTCCAGTGTCTCAAGCCAATGGGCCTCTGCCGACTCTGGCCCTTCGGCCACGTCGTGATAGAATGGAGCAGGGTGCATCATCATTCAGGCAAGCACTGAACCTAGTTTCATAGCCATACCCATGTCGCCGTCGACGCTGAGTTTGCCAGTCATAAAGGCCGCTGTGGGGTTTGTGTCGCCTTCAAGGATAGATTGGAAGGTCTCGGCGTCTGCAGTAAGTGTCACGTCGGTCTCTTCATCAGACGCGCGCACGCCGTCTGCGTCGATGACAATGCCACCTTCGCCTTCGATCATAAATTTGGCAGAGCCGTCGAACGCAGCACCGGTCAGTTTTTCAGTCAAAGCAGCTACAGCAGCAGTTACGATATCGCTCATGATTTTTTGATCCTTCGATTGAAGCGCGCCTCTGGTAAATTGTGTCGCGCAGACTAATATCAATAGAGTTATGGCTGTCTTAAATTCTTTTCTCAAACATACCGTCGCGGCAGCTTTTGCTGCAACCGTATTTTTGTGTCCAATTGCTGTAAGTGCACAAAATTCCGATGTGTCGGTGTTGATGGCCCAGCTCAGAGACGCTGATCCCGTGGATGCACAGCGGATTGCAAAAGAAATTCAACTTGAATGGGATCAATCTGGGTCTGCGTCGGCTGATTTCTTACTCAAGCGTGGACGAGACGCGTTAAGACGCGGTGATACAGAGGCCGCTTTGGATCACTTGACGGCTTTGGTCGATCATGCGCCGATGTTTGCCGAGGGCTGGGTTGCGCGCGCGGCAGCTTATTTCCAGGCTGATATGTATGGCCCTGCCGTGCATGATCTTGAACAGGCGCTGGCGCTGAACCCCACCCATTTTGAGGCGATCATTGGTCTGGCCCTGATTTTTGAAGTGATCGATCGTCCGCAAGAGGCTTATGAGGCCTACCAGCAGGTCAAGGCTATACATCCGCACCACGCAGACGTAACAGAGGGTCTGCAACGACTCGAGCCATTGGTCAAAGGCCAAGCGCTCTAAGGAGATGGGTGGCAAGATGTCTGGACAGGGGCGGATCACCGCGGTTTTGGGGCCGACAAATACCGGAAAAACCCATTATGCCATCGAGCGTATGCTTGGCTATCGTACTGGTATTATTGGATTGCCCCTGCGTTTGCTGGCCCGAGAGGTCTATGACCGAATTGTCGCTATACGCGGACCGTCCGTTGTTGCGCTGGTCACCGGAGAAGAGCGTATTCTGCCGCCGCGGGCCCAATATTGGGTTTGCACCGTAGAGGCCATGCCCGAAGGCATGGGCTGTGATTTTCTGGCAATTGACGAAATTCAGCTGTGTGCGGACCCCGAGCGTGGGCACGTGTTTACCGACCGATTGCTGCGGTCGCGCGGGGCACAGGAAACCCTGTTTCTCGGCAGCGATACGATGCGTGGGACAATTTCTGCGCTCGTGCCGGGCGTTGATTTTGTGCACCGCGACCGCATGTCGACACTGTCATATTCGGGGCCACGCAAGCTGAGCCGGATGCAGCCGCGTTCTGCGATTGTCGGATTTTCCGTGGACAACGTATATGCGATTGCCGAACTGTTGCGCCGCCAAAAGGGCGGGGCCGCCGTGGTCATGGGCGCGCTAAGCCCGCGCACGCGCAACGCGCAGGTCGAGCTGTATCAAAATGGCGATGTGGATTTTCTGGTGGCCACCGATGCCATTGGGATGGGGTTGAATTTGGATATTGACCACGTCGCCTTTTCTTCGACGGTCAAATTCGACGGGCGACGTATGCGTCAGCTTGCACCAAACGAGCTGGCACAGATCGCAGGGCGCGCTGGTCGGGGGATGAGCCACGGGACGTTTGGTGTCACGGGCGAAGCGTCGTCGATGACTGATGATGTTGCCCAAGCGATTATGGATCACCGGTTTACGCCCATCAAAAAGCTGAACTGGCGCAATGCGGGCCTGCAATTTGGCACGATCGAGTCATTGATCCGATCGCTTGAGGCACCGTCGAACGACGAGATGCTGATTAAGGCCCGCGAGGCTGATGACCTTATGGCGCTCAAGACGATGTCCCAAGAGGCGGAAATTCGCGCACGCGCAAGCGACCCCAAGTCGGTCCGTCTGCTGTGGGATGTGTGTCGTATTCCGGATTTTCGCGGGATCAGCCATGCCGAGCACGCGAATCTTATTTCTGGAATTTATGGGTATTTGCATCAATCAGGGCACATTCCCGACGATTGGATGGCGCGACAGGTCAAAAGGCTGGATCGTGCAGAAGGTGATATTGACACTTTGTCCAAGCGTCTCGCATACATTCGGACGTGGACATATGTTTCTCAGCGAAACGGGTGGGTTCATGACGAAAAGCATTGGCGCGGGGAGACGCGCGCTGTAGAAGATCGTCTGTCGGATGTGCTTCATGCAAAGCTGACGGAAAAATTCGTGGACCGGCGCACCTCGGTATTGCTGCGCCGGCTCAAACAAAAGGAGGCCCTTTTGGCCGAAGTGAATGACAAAGGTGAAGTGACCGTCGAAGGAGAATTCGTTGGTCGCCTAGAAGGGTTCCGTTTTATCGCGGACAAAGATGCAACTGGACAAGAAGCCAAAACGCTCAAGCAAGCAAGCTTGCAAGCCTTGGCACCGCATTTTCATCTGCGGGCTGACCGGTTTTACAATGCACCGGATACTGAGATCGATTTTACCGAACAGGGCGGCCTGATGTGGGGCGAGCATGCTGTTGGTAAATTGGTGGCCGGGGCCGAGCCCATGCGCCCAATGGTCGACGTGTTCGTAGACGAAGAGGCAGGCCCAGAGGTTCTTCAAAAAGTGCAGCGCCGATTGCAGCACTTTATTGACCGCAAGGTTGCTGCGCTGTTTGAACCACTGCACAATTTGTCAAACGACGAAGAGCTGAGTGGGCTTGCGCGTGGTTTTGCATTCCGCATGGTCGAATCTTTGGGTATTCTTCCGCGTGGCGATGTGGCCAACGAAGTCAAAGAGCTTGACCAAGACGCGCGCGGCGCATTGCGCAAGCACGGTATTCGTTTTGGCCAGTTCACTATCTTTATGCCTTTGTTGCTCAAACCCGCCCCGACGCGCTTGCGTTTGGTGCTGTGGTCACTGGCCAACGGCTTGCAGGAATTCCCTGAATCGCCGCCCCCCGGTCTGGTGACCGTACCTGCGGGCAAAGGATTGCCGCAAGGCTATCACGCGATGGCCGGATACCGCGCCGCAGGCGAGCGCGCTGTGCGGATTGATATGTTGGAGCGTCTAGCAGATATGTTGCGGACCGAAGACAGTCGCGGCGGTTTCGAAGCCAAAGCAGACATGTTGTCGATTACCGGCATGACGCTTGAGCAGTTTGCGGACCTTATGGCTGGGCTTGGCTATAAGGCCGAAAAAGGCGAACGTGTTAAGGTCAAAGCGGCGGCCGACGCGCCGGTTGTAGCGGAAGAGACTGCGGCTGACTCGGCCAACACCACCGCAGAGGACGCCGTTGCCGAACCCGCAGAACCGGTTGCCGAAGCCACGCCTGAGGGTGACGCGCCCGAAGCTGCGGCCCCGGAAATGGAAGTGTTCTATACCTTCACTTGGGGTGGAGGTCGCCAAAACAACCGCGGTCCTCGTCGTGACCAAGGTGGCCGTCGCGCCCAAGGTGATGCGCCGCGCGGCAAAGGCAAACCTGCTGGCAAGGGCAAGGGCAAAGGTCCACGCCGTGACACCGGGCCCAAACAGTTCCAATCACGCCCTCCTAAAAAGGAAAAAGCGATTGATCCGGACAACCCGTTTGCCGCAGCCCTTATGGGGCTCAAAGAAAAAGGCTAGGGCGTGAGCACACCCCTACCTAAACTGCGCCTCGACAAATGGTTGTGGCAGGCGCGGTTTTTCAAAACCCGCACATTGGCGGCCAAAGTTGTGACCGGTGGCCATGTGCGGGTGAATTCTACCAAAGTGTCCAAGGTGTCTTTTGGCGTCAGTGTCGGGGATACATTGACCTTTTTGCAGGGGCGGGATGTGCGCGTGGTCCGTATTCAGGACCTCGGGGTGCGGCGCGGGCCAGCCCAAGAGGCGCAACAGCTGTACGCGGATTTGAGCGAAGTCAAAGACAACGTTCCACGAGCCCCTAAATACGAGGGAAATGGGCGGCCAACCAAACGAGATCGGCGCAAACTCGATCTTAAACGCGCCGCTGACTTGAATGATCTGGCGGGCTGATTTAGCTAGGACGCCATAAAACGTTTAGATGAGACTCATCAATGACCTATGTCGTGACCGAAAACTGTGTGGCCTGCAAATATACCGACTGTGTAGAAGTGTGCCCTGTAGATTGCTTTTATGAAGGCGAGAACTTTCTGGTAATTCACCCGGACGAGTGCATTGATTGTGGTGTATGCGAACCAGAATGCCCCGCAGACGCCATTCGTCCCGATACAGAGCCAGATATGGAAAAATGGGTCGAGTTTAACCGCAAGTATTCCGAGCTCTGGCCAGTGATCATCACCAAGAAAGATCAACTGCCCGAAGCAGAAGAACGTGATGGTGAGACCGGAAAAATGGAGAAATATTTCTCCGAGGCACCCGGCGAAGGTGGATAACAGTGATTCGCCCTGATTTATCGGGGTGTGATCTACTGAAACTGGTCTAAATTCATGAAAAGACATGAGAAACGCGCCGTTTCTCTTTGCCCTGCTTTAATAGGGGCAATTTTTGTGTTATATTGTCGTTACAAAGAAAATAATCACATGAAGTCACCCGCGTGCCGAACGCATTGGGTGGCTTTTTGCGCCACTGGACACCCGCCCACGGGAAATACGATTTCCCGCGTGTGTGCTTTTGTCTGACTGGTCTGGATAAACGTTAGGAAAGACTGCATGAGCAAATCGAAGAAGAACGAATTTCGCCCGAACGAGTACGTTGTGTATCCGGCCCATGGCGTCGGCCAGATTGTGTCGATCGAAGAACAGGAAATTGCGGGCATCGAGCTAGAGCTTTTTGTGATTTCGTTTGAAAAAGACAAGATGACCTTGCGTGTTCCGACGCATAAGGCGACAGATATCGGCATGCGCAGCCTGAGCTCGCCGGATGTCATCAACCAAGCCATGACAACGCTTAAGGGCAAGGCCAAGGTCAAGCGCGCCATGTGGTCGCGTCGTGCGCAGGAATATGAACAAAAAATCAACTCAGGTGATTTGATTGCCATTGCCGAGGTCGTCCGCGATTTGCATCGCACGGATGACCAGCGCGAGCAAAGCTATTCCGAGCGCCAGTTGTATGAAGCGGCTCTCGAGCGTTTGACACGCGAAGTTGCTGCTGTTGCAGGCGGGGATGAAGTGGCCGCAGCGAAACAAGTGGATGATGTTTTGGTGTCTCGTGCGCCAGCTGCTGCTTAACCGCTAAACTGTTGTAAGACCTTTAAAACCGCGCCTTTCAGAGGTGCGGTTTTTTCGTTCGCCCTGTGTATGTGTTTCGCACCTAGCCGTGTTCAAGCGAGCGCTCAGGCGGTCAGGGTCAATGCGATGAGTAGACCGATTTCAACCAGTTGCTGGGTTGCACCAAGGATGTCTCCGGTTTGGCCGCCGATCTTGGCCTTGGCAATGCGTGTGACTGTCCAAACAAGTCCAAGCGCAATGATCACCAAGGCAAGGCTGGCTGTGCCCAATATCACAACAGCAAGGGCCACCGCCAGAAGCGCGGCCACTGCCGCTGTGGCAAGGCTTGGGCGACCTTGAGACTGCGAAAGGCCCGTGTTGCGCGCATGGGGCAGGGCGCACATCACGGCGGGCATGGCCGCCCGTGACAGAGTGGCCACAACCATCAGGCTCAACATCCAGTGGTCGGTGACCAAGATCATGCTAATGGCCATCCAGCGGGCGGCGAATGACAGGCACAGAGCCAATACACCATAGCTTCCGATCTGGCTGTCTTTCATGATTTCAAGGCGGCGGGAAATATCCCAGCCTCCCCAAAACCCATCAACTGTGTCAGCCAGACCGTCTTCGTGCATGGCACCCGTCAGAATCATCGAACAGGCCAGCCAAATCAATGCTGCAAAGCTGGGATCCAGACCCGCCGTCAAGGCAAGCGAGGTTGGCACAGCGGCCAGCAATGTCAGCACGACGCCAACCAAGGGATAGGCCCAAGCGGCCTTGGCGCCACGCTCGAACCGGGCTTTGATCGGCAAACGTGTCAACAACGCAAGGGCGGTCGCCAAATCCCCGGGAGCGATGAATAAACTGTCGTGCTTGGACATATCTGCGTCTTTTTCCTGACTTGTGAGCGACGATCATTCAGGTAAACAAGTCTGAACACAAGACTTCAACAGGACAGCCATCATGCCAGCCACATTTTCGACCCTTGCCGAGTTCCGTACACTGTTGACCCATGCTCCAAAAATCGACGCGATCGCGTTGGGGGAAGCCCAAGATCGCAATGGGCAATTGACCAAACCTCCGGGGGCATTGGGACGTCTGGAAGATCTGGCGATCTGGTATGCCGGTTGGCGCGGCACGGCTCGGCCGTCGATTGATGCACCCCAAGTGATTATCTTTGCGGGAAACCATGGTGTGACGGCACAAGGCGTGTCTGCATTTCCGGCAGAAGTGACCGAACAAATGGTCATGAATTTTCAGCACGGTGGCGCGGCGATCAATCAGCTAAGCAAAGCCGCGGGCGCAAGCTTGGATGTGCATGCGCTCTCGTTGGATGTGCCTACGCAAGATTTCACTCAGACCTCGGCGATGGACGAAGCGGGCGTGGTTGATGCGTTGGTGGCTGGGTGGAACGCGGTTGCGCCGCACACCGATCTGTTGGTTGTCGGAGAGATGGGCATCGGCAACACAACGTCTGCTGCCGCGATTGCACACGCGTTGTTTGGCGGCCAAGCCGAAGATTGGGTGGGGCGTGGCACAGGCGTGGATGATGCTGGACTGGCGAACAAGGCGCGTGTCGTGCGTGAAGCGGTGGCCTTGCATGCAGGGGGCGATGGTTTGGACACGCTCATGCGGCTTGGCGGGCGTGAATTGGCTGCGATGGCAGGGGCCATTGCCAAGGCGCGCAGCTTGCGCATTCCGGTGATTTTGGATGGTTTTATCTGTACTGCCGCCGCTGCATGTCTGGCGCAAACCCAGCCCGACGCGTTGGATCATACGGTCGCTGGCCACGCAAGCGCCGAAGCTGCGCATCGTGCGCTGTTGGCACAACTGGATAAACAGCCGCTTCTGGCGCTGAATATGCGTTTGGGCGAGGGCTCGGGCGGGGCGTTGGCGATCAATATTCTCAAGTCTGCGGTGGCCTGTCACTCTGGGATGGCGACCTTTGCAGAGGCGGGCGTGTCAGACGCTTGATACCTTACGGTGGCAGCCCCGACATTATGTGGGGCTGCTGACGATGTCAGGCCTGCCTTGCACGGAACGCTCTCAGGGCTCGCCGTCTTTGCTATCCAGCAGGGCCATCAAGGCAACCTCCAGCTCTTTTTCCAGCTCTTTGGCGCGTGCCACATAGGGCGCGTTCTCAGAGGCCGGAATGTCAGGGCTCCACAAGGACGCCAATTCGCGCAACCGCAGCCGATCGTGCTGATAAAACGTCTGTTCAGCCTGCGATGCCTCGTATTCTGTCAATCCGATGTTCTCGAGGACATACCGCCCAGCCCGCAAGCTCGAGTCAAACATTTCGCGAACAATGTCATCTGCGCCCGCTTGATACAGCTGGTACACATGGTGACGGTCATGGGCGCGCGCGACGATGTGAAGGTCGGGCCGTTCCCGCCGCGCATGGCGCACAAGGGCATTGGCCGACGCTGGATCATTGAGCGCAACAACCAGCACACGTGCTTGGCCCAGTCCAGCGGCATGAAGCAGTTCAGGACGCGTCGGATCACCAAAAAATCCTTTGACACCAAAGCGTCGCATCAGTTCGATCGTGCGGATGTCATGATCCAACACCACCGTTTTATAGCCAGCGGTGCGCACAAGTCGGTTCACAATTTGCCCAAATCGTCCGATGCCAGCGATAATCACCGGCCCTTGATCGTCAATTTCATCTGCGGCCTGATCGGATTTGTCGCTGTCTGTAATGCGTTTGGAAATGAGATCATACACCATAAACAATAACGGTGTGATCAGCATCGACAGTGCCACAATCAGCAACAGTTTTTCAGCAAGTGCGGGGGGCAACACGTGTTGTTGCAACGAAAACGAAATCAGGACAAAGCCAAATTCCCCGGCTTGCGCAAGGCTCAGTGTGAACAGAACCTGATTGCGCCCGCGCAGCCCAAACACACGGCCCAAGATGTACAGAACCAAAGCCTTGATGGTCATGATGGTCAAGGTGATGCCAAGGATCGGAAACGGATCTGCGAAAAAACCGGCAAAGTCGATCTGAGCGCCCACAGTGATGAAGAACATCCCGAGCAACAGCCCTTTGAAGGGCTGAATGTCGCTCTCAAGTTCATGCCGGAATTCGCTGTTGGCCAACAGAACCCCTGCCAAAAAGGTGCCCAAAGCAGGTGACAGGCCCACAAGCATCATCAAAAAGGCGATGCCTACAACGATCAACAAGGCTAGGGCTGTGTACATCTCGCGCAGATGTGCTGCGTGAATAAACCGAAAAATTGGCCGCACAAGAAACATGCCACCAAAGATGATGGCGGCAACGGCGCTGAGCGTGACCAGCGTCACCCCCCATCCGGGCAAACCTTCGACCAGCGACATGCTGCTTGCGTGCCCTGCATCCTGCGCTGACTTTTGGATGGATCCGTCAGATGTGATTTCCATAAGGGATGGCATGGCCAGCAAGGGCAAAAAGGCCAAAATCGGGATTACTGCAATGTCTTGGGTCAGTAGCACCGAAAATGCCGAACGCCCGCCTGCGGTCTGGTTCAGCTTTTTCTCGGTCAGAGTTTGCATCACAATCGCGGTTGAACTCAGCGCAAAAATCATCCCCATCGCGAGAGCGATGTTAAAGGTATACCCAAGAAACAGGCTTGCAGTTGTCACTGCGCCGCCAGTGAGCAGGATTTGCATGCCGCCCAGGCCGATCAACTTGTGACGCATCGCCCACAAGGCCCGCGGGTCCAGTTCCAAGCCAATTACAAACAACATCAGGACAACGCCGAATTCCGCGTAATGCAGCAAATCTTCGGCTTGGTGAATCAACCCGAGCACCGGACCGATGACCACACCTGCAAGCAGATATCCCAACACCGAGCCCATGCCCAATCGGGCGGCAATCGGTACCGCGATCACCGCGGCAGTCAAAAATACAGTGGCCTGAAACAGAACACCTTCCATTATATATGTCCTTTTTTGAACTGGTCAGGTCGGCAGTGGGGCGTCGCGTTTGAACTGATCCATTACAATTTGGCTCTGCACCCGGCTGACAGCAGGGTGAGGCAAAAGAATTTCGTGAATCAATGTGTTAAGCGCGCTCAAGTCTTTACAATATATCCTCAAAAGATAATCCGCATCCCCTGTTAGAGTCCATGCACTGATGATTTCGGGGCGTGTCCCAACCAAGGTCACAAAACCGCGCCCGTGTTCTGGGCCATGCACCCCAAGGGTGACCTGCACAAAGGCTTGGACGGTCAGGCCAATCTTGGTGGGATCAAGGCGTGCCGAATATCCTTGGATCAAGCCTTCGGCCTCGAGCCGCTGGCGCCGACGCCCGGCTTGGCTGGGAGAAAGGTTGAGAACCTCGCCGAGCTCCTGCGCTGTCAGATGTGCATCTTTCTGAAGGGCTTCCAACAAGCGTGCATCAGTGTGATCAATCATGCGAAATTCCCGCAAAGAATGGTTCCATTTTGTCAATATTACGTGAAAAATGTAACGATAGCACGAAGCTTTGTGCGGCTGTCGCCGGAAGTTGAGGTGAATTTTATTGTTAGCAAGAGATGTGCCGTTCGAATGTTCGAGCGACCCCACCGCTCATGAGCGCAATCGATGATCTGATGTTTCCTTAATCGCCAGCAGGGCATGCGTGCCAGACGTGTGGCGCAACTTACGACCTATTCATGTGATGGCAGAAGCAGGAATTACCCTTTGGGCAACTTAAGAACAACGTTTCGACCAGATTTGACATAGCGCAGCTCGCTGTCAGAAATCGCAGCCACTTTGCCGCCGTCGATCCGATCCCCGACTTGGACCTTTTTATAGCGTCCATTTGACAGGCGGACCAAGGCACGGCGGCTCGAAGATGTGCCATAGACACCAATCAGGTTCACTTTGTTCAAGTTGATGGCGTTTTGGATTGTCGCTTGGCGTGCGACCGACGCTGTACTCGGGATTTTGGGGGTGACTGTCGCTGCAACAGGCGTGGCCTTGACCGGCTCTGCAGATTTTGACCGGGCGGCAATTTGCGCGATATTGGAAGGACGTAGGCGCGGTTTCACAGAGCTGTTGATCGCCAGAGCCGTTGGCGTGGTGTCTTTTTCTTCGGCATCTTTGGCCAGTGCCGGACGTGCTTTGGGGCGGATATTGCCAAGCTCGGCGATGGATCTGCCGCCATTTGTCGCCCGCTCGTTTGTTTCAACCAGCCCTGAGGGACGCAGTTGCGGGCGCAAGGTTGCGAGACGCGCGATTTGGTCGGTGGTCTGAGAAGACTGAACAGCAGTGGCTCTGTCAGGGAATTTTGCTGGTAGCACACTAGGGCGCCCCAGATAGACCATGACACCATCCGGGTTAAGTGACCCAGACGCGGTCGCAACCACAAGACCGTTTTCATCCAGTTCAAAAGATGTGTCCGCCGACACCGGGTCCAGCTGTTTGAGCAGAGACGTATCCGTTTGCAGCGCTGGCATCGATGGCAAGGCCACAGCATCTTGGGCAATCACCACGCGGTCGATGGACGTCATATAGAGATCATCAGTAGATCCCGCAGGGGGCGTTGCAGTCTGGACAGGGGCTTGCTCCCAGATGCCGGTCACAGCATAGCGGGCTTCGGCTTCTTTGGTGGTCGGGGCTGTCGGGTGGTTGATGTCCGTCAGGGCTTCAACTTCGGCGCTGTCCGTCAGCGACATGGGTTGCTCTGGCGGCAGAACGTTGGTTTCGACAGGTGCGGTTTCTTGTTCCAACTCGGCGATTTGCGGAATGTCTTCGGTGCCGAACAATCCGGCGATCCCGTCATCTGTGAACAAAGACGCCCACAGGGCAACCACCGCAAGAAAGGCCAGCAGGACCAGCATGAGGATCAGGCCTAGATGCCGTGGCTTGCCACCAATCTGAGGCGACTCGCGATCGGCGAAAGCGGCAGCACCCTGGGCTTTCTTGGCGGCTTTAGAGGTTTTGTCGCGTTTGGGTTTCGCAGTCTGTGTGTGCGTTTGGGTACGTTTCTCGGCGATGGGTGCCGGTGCGTCTGGTACTGGTGCTGATCGCTGACTAGAAAAGCCCGCTTGATCTGCTTGCAGATCGTTTTGCGGTGCGGCGGCGACATCGGGTTTTTCTTGCGGATCGGGCAAATCCGATTCGACTTTGGCGGCGGGCTTCAGATCGGCAAGGGCGGCTGTCGGGTCAAATCTGACGCGCTGTGCGCGCGTCGCGCTAGGATCATCGCGTGTGGCCCCCTGCAGTTCACCGGACGGTGTTGCTTCTGGGGCGCTTCGGTGGGCGCGGATACTGGAAAACGAAGCAGCAGGTTCAACAGGCGGTATCTCTGGCTCGGCGGCATGCTCTTGCGGGGCAGGATCTTGGGGCGCAGTTTCGCTTGGTGCGGGAGGCACGTCTTTTGAAGGCTCTTGCTCAGGTGTGTCAGCTGCCGCGAGAGGTGTCTCAATCTGCGCCTCTGACAAAGGCCCTCGGCTTACGATTTCGATGGGCAGCGCGTCAGCGGACGATATGTCAATGTCGGTTTGTCCCGCGGCCAAAACCGTTGGACCAAAAAAGGGCTCGGTCGGAAATTCGGTTTCCGGCGGGATGGCCGCAAAGCTGACGGGGGTGAACCCGTGTTCGACGGCAAAAGCTTCGGCTTCGGCCAAGGTATCGCGCGCGACGGCGGCGACATGCGTGATACGGCGCGCGGCAGAAATATCAAACGCAAGCTCGTCCAACGCATAGGGTGTGTTGTCGACAAGCGCTTGGCCAGCCAGCTTGAGACGTTCCTTGCGGCCGGTGCGTCCGGTATCAACCGCCAGATATTTGATCTGATCATTGGGCAGAATGATTTTACACGCAAAACCTTGTCCATCCATCGCGGAGGCTTGATCGCGCAAGGCAGACAGATCGCCTGCCAAATCGTCGGCGTCCAGAGCGACCTCGCCAATCAGATGCCATCCCCCGACGACACGGCGCAATAGGCCGATACCTTCATAAGACAGGGACAATGCATAATTAGGTTTCATATTAACGCTCTATCACTCGGTAGTTTGTGAAAACACTGCTCTCATAATTTGGTAATTTTATAGCAGGTTATTGCCGAAAGGAAGGAAAACACCGGACACAAGTCACATTCCCTGTTCGTGTTTGGTAGGTTTCCCCACGAGCAGGTGCATTAAGGAGTATAATGATGCGTTTTTTGTTAGTGAGTTTGCTGGTTCTGGGACTAGGGACGCCTGTCTTGGCGAATCCTCAGGGTCTTCGGGTGAACGGGCAGGGCGTGGTCGAGAGCGCGCCAGATATGGCCGTGATCACGATCGGGGCCAGCCATCAGGCAGGCACAGCGCGGGATGCGATGGCCCAAGTGTCCAAGGCGACGACCTCGATCCTAAAGCAACTTGAAAAACTGGGTGTGGCGCCAGCGGACATGCAGACCAGCGACCTGTCGTTGTCACCTGTGTGGGATCGCAACAACAACGGCGGGTCTTCCCAGCGTGTTGTTGGCTATGTCGCCTCAAATCAGCTTCGGGTACAGGTCAAAGATTTACAGGGCTTAGGAGAGATTTTGGATGCGGTGGTGCAAGGTGGCTCCAACCGGATGGGGGGCTTGCAATTTGCTTTGATTGACCCGCGCCCCGCCAAAGACGAAGCACGCCGCCTTGCGGTGGCCGATGCGCGCGCCAAGGCTGAGTTATATGCGCAGGCCGCCGGCGTGAAACTGGGCGCAATGCTTAGTTTGACAGAACAGGGGCCTGTGTCTGCCCGTCCAGAAATGATGCGTGCGATGGCGGATGCCGGGTCGTCTGTGCCCATCGCCGAAGGCGAATTGGCCACCACGGCAATGGTCGAAATCGTGTTTGAAATCATCAACTAAGCCAACGTGTAAGTCCGTATGGCAAGGACAAAAAACGGGCCGCGTCGGCATCGACGCGGCCCGTTTTTTGTGACGATATTAGGAGATTAGGCGCTGGCTTTGGCCAAGGCCTGATCCAGATCCGCAATCAAGTCTTCGGCGTTTTCAATGCCAATTGAAATCCGTACCACATTTGGTCCGGCACCAGCGGCTTCCTGCTGGGCTTCGTCCAGCTGGCGGTGGGTGGTAGACGCCGAGTGAATGACCAATGACCGCGTGTCGCCCAAGTTGGCGACGTGGCTAAAGATATCCAGCGAGTCCACAAACTTCACGCAGGCATCATAGCCGCCCTTGAGCGCGACGGTGAACAATCCACCTGCGCCTTTGGGGCAAATTTTTGCAACGCGGTTGTTGTATGGCGATGAGGCCAAGCCCGCATAGGTCACATGGTCGACGCGATCGTCATTTTCGAGCCATGTGGCAACGGTCATGGCGTTTTGAACGTGACGCTCCATGCGCAGCGAAAGGGTTTCGGTGCCCATCAACGTGTAGTGCGCGGCTTGCGGGTTCATGGTCATGCCCAGATCACGCAGTCCAATGGCGATGCCGTGGAAGGTGAACGCTAGCGGTCCAAAGGTTTCGTGGAATTTCAGCCCGTGATATGCAGGCTCTGGCGCGCTGAGTGAGGGGAACTTGTCGCTTGCTGACCAATCAAATGTGCCCGAATCCACAACGCAGCCACCTGTTACAGTGCCGTTGCCCGTCAGGTATTTCGTGGTCGAGTGCACAACCAGTGTGGCGCCGTGCTTGATCGGGTTGCAAAGGTATGGTGTGGCCGAAGTGTTGTCGACAATCAGGGGCACTCCGGCGTTGTTGCTGATCGCGCTGATGGCGTCCAGATCGGTGATATAGCCACCGGGGTTGGCGATGGATTCGCAAAATACCGCACGGGTGTTGTCGTCGATTGCGGCAGCCAGCGCGTCTTCGTCATCAAAATCAACAAACTTGGCTTCCCAGCCAAAGCGCTTGATGGTCTGGCTGAACTGGGTGATCGTGCCGCCGTACAGGCGGGTCGAGGCCACGACGTTCATGCCTGGTTGCATCAGTGGGAACAGCGCCATGATTTGTGCCGCGTGACCGGACGAACAGCATACAGCGCCCGCACCACCTTCGAGGGTCGCAATGCGTTCTTGCAGAACCGCGACAGTCGGGTTGGTCAGGCGCGAATAAATATATCCAACTTCTTGCAAGTTAAACAGTGCTGCGGCGTGCTCGGCATCGCGAAACACATAAGCTGTGGTTTGGTAAATCGGTGTCTGGCGAGCACCTGTCGCCGGATCAGGCCGAGCGCCAGCGTGAATTTGCAAAGTATCAAAGCCATAGTTGGGGGCGTCTGACATGTGTGTTCTCCCTAAAATGCGTTGCACAAATGTTTAGGGAGAAGCGGGCACAGGTGCAACTGTCTCAGGCTATTAAGGAGTTTGCACAGGCCGATTGGGTGCGACAGGGAAATTTTCCCTGTCTTTGGGGTAAAAGTGGAATATTCCGCCTAGCGCATCCAGAAGCCGTTTCGCTTAATCTTGTTGCGAATGACTTGTTCCTTGCGGGGCAGGTGGTCTTGGTCGAACAAGTCCCGCACCTTTTGGCCTCGGCCTTGGAAAATCATCCGTTTCATTGGATCATACTGTTTCAGGACCTTCTTGATCTTGTTGGGTGCACTGACGTCTTCCATGACCTGAATGGCATGATCGCTTTCGCGGGCGTAAAACAGCGGCAACAACCTGTAATGACAGGTCACATCGCCATCCAGATATCCAGCGGGCAAAGCATCACGGCCGCCGCCGAAAGAGTGAATGACCAAGGGCAAGGCGACCTGATCAAGCCAAGGGTCAAGGGTTTGGCAAACCAATTCAGGCGGGGCGTCATCGCGGATGGCGAGGGCATATTCCAGAAAGCGGGTGCCAAATTCATGCGGGCACCGGAAATAAAAGAAACCAGCGTTGAAATACAAATACCGCTTCCAGTACTCATCCGGTTGGCTGAGATCTAGCGAGCTTTCATAATCCAGTCCGAATTTGTCATACAAAGATTTCCACGTCTCACCATACCCCGGACCATAAAGTTCAAGGGTGGGCCAAGTGCCTTCTACCTTTAGCGAGGCGCTGGGTCGGTCAAAATCAAACGGCACCGATTGAAGTTCACCCGTCACCAATGTGTCGGTGTCAAAAAAGACGAAAGGTTCGCCCTTTGGCAGGGCTGTCAGGGCTTCGATTTTATTCCCATACGGATAATCCTGCCCAAAATGCGTACTTTGGAACGGGATAATTTCCGCATCCAGCGTCTTGAGCAAATCCAACACGTCTTGGTGGACAATGCGTGGGTCATCGTCCCAGTTCGGGCCGGGTTGGGGTTCCAGAACAAACAAGCGGCCTTGGAAATCTGGCGAACTTGCGCGCAAAGAGGCTGCGAAAAGTGCTGCTTCGTATTGAAGGCGCCCTGATTGTCCGACGATTGCGATATTGAATTTTGGGGTCTGCGACCCTTTTCTTGCCATTTTACCCATTGCCCTGCACCATACTCTTGTCAGCGACTATAGGCGGCTTGGGGCGTGTGCAAAAGTCTGGATTTTGGAGTTTTGCCGTCAAAGCTGGTTTTCAGACACGAGAGCAAGGAGAAGACACATGGCGCGTAGGTTTTTTGGGTTTATCTGTACCGCGATTATGACGGCATCTATGGGGTGGGCCACCAGTCCGCAAAAAGCCGAGGATCAGACCGCAACGGGCAAGTTTTTGACCGCGACCGAGGTCAAGCCGATCTTGGCCGCGACGCAAGGCAATTGGGTCGCCGTGCGCGAATACAACGGGCAGGATTTGGTGTATTTCACGCATCTATTGGCCTGGAGATGTGGCCTGTATGAGATCAGTTTTTCGATCAATGGCCAACAGCAGCAGAATTTTGAGGTCCCTGCGTGTGATCCGGATGCCGCCGCTCCGGGCGCGATCCCGGACACAGCCACGATCTACTTGGAGTATCCGCTGAACTCGGTCCAAACCATCAGCGTCTCATTGTTATATGACGACCTCTCCACGCAGACTGTAACCTTTGAGCGTGCGAATATCATGACGCCCTAGTGGTGTTGGCGGCCTCAATTCCTGCGGCACAAAAGGTAATCAATTCATCCAGATGGCTGGCGGCATCAGGGCGTGGGTCGCCTAAGGCTGCGACACGCCAACGTGACGTGACCAAGGCCAGCATGGCCGAGACCGAATATACCAACCCTGCGGCGATGGTTTGTCGCGCAGCCTGAGGATACAGCGCCGCAATTTCATCAATAAATATCTTTGCGGTCGGATCAAAACAGATTGCCGCAAGATCGCGCCAGCGCGGATCAGCCGACACATGTGCCACCAGACGCGCATATGACAGCCATTGCGGCCCACCTGTTTCCGCCTTTTCAAGGTAGGGCGCGAAAAAGCAATCAAGAATGGCATGCAAGGTCAACGGACCCAATTCTTTGCGTGCATTCAGTGCATTGATACGCGCTGCGGCCAGTTCCTCGGCGCGGCGGCTTACCACGTAACAAAATAACGCTTCTTTGGGGCCTCCGTGGTGGGTCACCAAACCTGCGGGCACATTGGCCTCTTTGGCAATGTCGCGCACGGATGCCCCCTCAAAGCCGCGCTCTGCAAACAGACGTTCCGCCGAATCAAAAATGCGCCCACGTGTTTCAAGAGATCGCTTGGAAGGCGCCCTTTGCCGTTGTTTTTCTTTCGGAATTTCGATGCTCATAAAAACACCTTGCCTTATTTTGTACGACTGTTCAATCTAATATCAGTACACAGGGGAGGGTTGTACGTGGCAACACACGAGAAATTCGCACTGATTGGTGCGGGGCCAATGGGGCTTGCGACAGCTAAGGTTCTTAAGGAGCAGGGGATTCCGTTTCAGGGTTTCGAGATGCACTCAGATGTCGGGGGGCTGTGGGATATCGATGCACCGCTGTCGACGATGTACGAGAGCGCGCATTTGATCTCGTCCAAGCGGATGACCGAATTTGCCGACTTCCCGATGGACGACGATGTGGCTGAATACCCTTCGCATCGCGAGCTGACCGGATACTTTCGTAAATTCGCCGATCATTTTGGGTTGCGGGAACGTTACAAGTTCAACGCCAAAATCACCAAACTGACGCCCGTGGGGGCAAGCGGCGAGGGCTGGCAGGTTGCATGGCAAGACGAGCAAGGCGAACACTCGGAGACCTACGCCGGTGTTCTGATCGCCAACGGGACGTTGTCAGAGCCAAATATGCCAACCTTCAAAGGCACATTCGATGGCGAATTGATCCACGCGAGCCAGTATCGTCACGCCGCGCAGTTTGACGGCAAACGTGTGCTTGTGGTGGGGGCTGGCAACTCTGGGTGCGATATTGCGGTGGATGCCATTCACCATGCACAGAAAACTGATCTGTCCATGCGACGCGGTTATTATTTTGTACCCAAATATGTGTTTGGCAAACCTGCGGACACCATGGGGGGCGCGATCAAGCTTCCGATGTGGCTTAAGCGCAGTGTCGATAGTGTGATCCTGAAATGGTTCGTAGGCGATCCGCAAAAATACGGTTTCCCCAAGCCGGATTATAAACTGTATGAAAGCCACCCCGTGGTGAATTCACTGGTGCTGTATCATGCTGGTCATGGTGATTTGACGATCCAGCCGGATATTGACCACTTTGATGGCAAGACAGTCCACTTTGTCGATGGCACGCAGGCTGATTATGACATGGTGCTGGCGGCCACCGGATATCGGCTGCATTATCCATTCATCGAAAAGTCGGACCTGAATTGGCAAGGCGATGCGCCACACTTATATTTGAATGCAATGCATCCGACGCGCGATGATCTGTTTGTGTTGGGCATGATCGAAGCCACGGGTCTGGGCTGGCAAGGGCGCCACGAACAGGCCGAAATGGTCGCGCGCTATATTTCAGGTATCCAAGCAGGGACGGCGGCAGCCAAAGACCTTCAGGCTGAAAAATCCGCAGATTTCACACGTGCAACGGGCGGGATGAAGTATCTCAAGTTGGCGCGCATGGCCTATTATGTCGACAAGGCCACCTATCGCGGTGCTGTCACGAAATGGATTGACCGACTGACCAAAGGGGGCGGATCATGACCGAAATTGATGACA
The DNA here is from genome assembly GCF_005518135.1 of Shimia litoralis. GTDB lineage: Bacteria > Pseudomonadota > Alphaproteobacteria > Rhodobacterales > Rhodobacteraceae > Shimia_E > Shimia_E litoralis. The sequence goes on from NZ_SULI01000014.1 coordinate 30,109, forward strand.
TCATGCTGAACTTCAGCCCCGCGTCATTACAGTTGCTGAATGGCATTCTCGCTGTGGTGATGTTCTCTATCGCGATTGATCTCAAGATCAGCGACTTTCGAGCGCTGTCAAAGGCCCCCAAACCCTTGGTCACGGGGTTGTTTTCCCAGTTTATCGTATTGCCTGCGCTGACGTTTGGTCTTGTGATTTTGTCTCAACCACGCCCGTCGATCGCGCTGGGCCTGATGTTGGTGGCTGCCTGTCCGGGGGGTAACATTTCGAATTTCATCACCCATCGGGCTGGTGGAAACTCTGCGCTGTCAGTGTCAATGACAGCCTTTGCGACTGTGGGGGCTATTTTGTTGACGCCTCTGAACTTGGCCTTTTGGGGCAATCTGTATGCGCCCACACGCGACATCTTGCGCGCTACGCATATTGATCCGGTGTCGGTTGCGATTACGGTGGGGCTCATGCTGGTCTTGCCTCTGATCCTTGGCGTGATGCTTAATGCCAAGCGGCCGGATGTCGCGCGCAGACTGCGCAAGCCGTTACAGTATCTTTCGATGGCAATTTTCCTTGCGTTTATCGTGCTGGCGCTCGCCGCAAACTGGGATTTCTTTCTTGGATACGCTGGGGCTGTGGCAGTTTTGGTGGTGGTGCATAATACACTGGCGTTGGGCGGTGGATATTCCGTGGCAACACTTGCGGGCCTCAGCGCGTTTGATCGACGCGCCGTCACCATCGAGACGGGTATTCAAAACTCTGGACTGGGGCTTGTGTTGATTTTCGGGTTCTTCGGAGGATTGGGTGGCATGGCCGTTGTTGCGGCATTCTGGGGCGTTTGGCACGCCATTTCCGGTCTTGCTTTGGCGGCGGTTATGAACAGAACCGAGGCTGCACGATGACACGGATATTGATCACGGGTGCTGCGGGCATGATTGGTCAGGCGCTGTTGCAGCGCTTGGCCGGCACCGATCACGAGATCGTGGCGACGGACCTGCGCCCGCCAAAGGTGCTTCCGCCGAATGCGCAGTTTGAAAAACTGGATGTGACCACGGATGATCCTTTGACGGTGATTGCGCGTGTTCAACCCGAGGTCATCGTACATCTGGCATCAATTGTGACGCCTCCGAAGGGATCGACACGTCAACTGGAATATGCGGTGGATGTGGCGGGTACCGAAAAGGTTTTGGAAGCGGCATTGGCTGTGGGGACCCGACGTATTGTTGTGACGTCTTCCGGGGCGGCGTATGGCTATCATCCTGATAACCCTGTGCCCCTGCGCGAAACGGATGCGCTTCGAGGTAACCCAGAGTTTCCGTATAGCGATCACAAACGTCAGGTAGAAGAAGTGCTGGCGAGCGCCCGTGCCCATGCGCCGCAACTCGAGCAAGTTGTTTTGCGGGTGGGGACGGTGTTGGGCGCCGGAACCCAGAACCAGATTACGGCCCTGTTTGAAAAACCACGCATATTGGCGGTACGCGGCAGCGAAAGCCCTTTTGTCTTTATCTGGACAGAGGATTTGGCGGCGATTCTGCACCGGGCTGCCACGGATGGCCCGGCTGGGGTGTTCAACGTCGCCGGAGACGGCGCGCTTGGCGCGCGCGACATCGCCAAAGTTATGAATAAGCCCGTGCTGCGAATACCTGCATGGCTTCTCAAGGGGGCGCTGGCGGTTGCCAAACCTTTGGGGCTCAGCCGGTACGGCCCCGAGCAAGTGCGGTTTTTACAATATCGTCCGGTGCTGGCCAATGATGCGCTTAAAACCGCGTTTGGTTATGTGCCACAGAAATCCAGCGCCGAGGTACTGGCGTATTGGAAAGCGGAGACACACACATGAAAACCGCAGTTATTTCCGGCGGAAACGGTGGATTGGGGCAAGCCCTTGCGCGCAGGTTGCAAGGGCAGGGATGGCGCACGGTGCTGCTGGATTTGAATATTGATGGTCTCAGCACGACAGAGACACAAATTCCGTTGGCATGCGACTTGACCGACGCGCGGCAATTAGCGGATGCGACGGCTCAAATTATTGCGATGTGCCCAACCATAGATCTGGTGATCTATAATGCAGGAATTACCCAAATCGGAGCATTTTCCGATACCTCGGTGGACACCATCCGCAAGGTGTTCGAGATCAATGTCTTTGCAGCGATCAACATGGCCAAGGCCTTTTTGACACCGCTCCGAGACTCGCAGGGGACCCATCTTGCAATTTCGTCGGTGGCTGGATTTTCTCCACTGTACCACCGGACGGCTTATGCGGCCTCAAAACACGCGCTAGAGGGGTTCTTTGGCTCGCTGCGTTCTGAAGAGGCAGCATATGGTGTGAAATCGCTGATTGCCGCGCCATCGTTTGTGGCGACAAATATTGGCAACGATCAACGTCAATCCGACGGCGTTGCCCGCCCCGGATCAGCCACGGACGGTCTTGACTATATGACACCCGACCAAGCGGCCGACATCATTCTGCGTGGTGTGTCCAAACACGCCGCCTTTACCCCTGTGGGCCGCATTGCGCGGCTCAGTTATGTGATCAATCGAGTGAGCCCGCGGCTGTTTCAGCATTTGATGGAGAAAAACATCAAGGGTACGTAATGCGCTTTGATGAAGCCGTGATCGCACAGAAGCGCGAAAATGTGGCCGAGGCGATGGCCGCATCATAGGCTGGCCGCGACCTAAAAATGACCAAGACATGTGTGCAGGCAAAACGCCTCACACAACAAAATTGTTGTTGCCAAACAATGCTTATCAATCAGAGGGAAAGTGGTGGGCGACCCTGGAATCGAACCAGGCGTGCGTCTCCGCGAGGGAGTTACAGTCCCCTGCCACACCTTGCGGCCTGTCGCCCACTTTCCTTGACCTTGCGGTCTCGGTGTGAGGCTGATTACTGTGCCGTGGCGGGGGCGTCAACAAGAAAATCTCTTGCAGTGGCGGCCTTTGCATCGCATTGGTAATCTGGAATGAAAAACAGGACACCAGACCGATGAAAAAGCCCAAGTGGGTCGTTGAAAAAGAGCAACACAAACGTAAAGCGGCGGCAGAAACTGTCTGGTTGTTTGGTCTTCATGCGGTGCGTGATGCTTTGATGAACCCGAACCGCGAAAAATTGCGGTTGGTTGTCACAAAAAATGCATATGACAAGCTTGAGGCCGCGATCACCGAATCAGGTATGACGCCCGAAGTCGTAGAACCACGCCAGTTCAAAGTGCCGATTGATGCGCAATCTGTGCACCAAGGGGCAGCGCTTGAGGTCAAACCACTGAATTGGGGTGGGATTCGGGACCTTGCGTTGGGCAGCGGGGATCACGCACCACGTATTCTTTTGCTCGACCGTGTCACTGACCCGCATAACGTTGGCGCCATCTTGCGCAGTGCCGAGGTGTTTGGTGCGCAGGCGGTGATTGGCACACGCCACCATTCCGCACCTGAAACTGGTGCGCTGGCCAAAACCGCCAGCGGTGCGCTTGAACGCCAGCCCTATTTGCGGTTGCGCAACTTGTCTGATGCCATCGTTGAACTGCAGAATATGGGCTATATCGTGCTGGGCTTGGATGGCGAGGCTGAAGGTTCGATCGAGGTCGCCCTTGAAGGGAAACGCGATCGCGCTGTGGCCTTGGTGCTGGGCGCAGAGGGGCCAGGACTGCGCCAAAAAACCAAAGAAACCTGTGATGCTTTGGTGAAAATTGACTTTGCCGGCGGGTTTGGGTCGCTGAATGTGTCCAATGCTGCCGCCGTGGCATTGTATGCGTCGCTAGAGCGATAACGTCCTCGCATAGGTGTCGAGCGTGGTCTTACACTTCGATCACATAAGGGTTACCAGCCCTTTAAAGGCGCAAAACCGGACTTATGTTGAGGGTCATAAGGGATCAATCCGGAACTTTGATCTCTATTCACTGTCCCTCGTTCCGCACCTAGCGCTCAAGATAACACTTGAGCGCTTTTTTCTTTTTCTAGGGCAGGCTAGGCTGTGGCATGATCTATTCTGATGACTTTCTAAAATCGGTGCTTACGCGCACCAAATCGGTGGCCGTCGTAGGGGTATCCTTGAACCCTGTGCGCCCAAGCTATTACGTGGCGCGCTATCTTGGGCTTAAGGGGTACAAGGTCATTCCGATAAACCCCATGCATGCGGGTAAGCAGCTGTTTGGCCAGACCGTGTTGGCGAGTCTGTCCGATATTGAGGGACCTGTGGATATGGTCGATATTTTTCGACGATCAGAGGCCGTGCCGGACATTGTGGATGAAACCTTGGCGCATGTGACAGGGGTGCAAACGATTTGGATGCAAATCGGTGTGGAACATGCAGAGGCAGCCGCCAAGGCCGAGACGCAGGGAATTGACGTGATCCAAAACCGGTGCCCCAAAATCGAATATCAACGGCTGTTTGGCGAATTGCGCATGGGCGGATTTGCGACAGGCGTCATCTCATCCAAACTCTAGGTTTGGTGCGTGTGGCCCGTTTGGGGCCACCTTATGCATACCTTAGGATTTTGGGCGCGCGGCTTTTTCTGCGATACCGCTGGTGCCTTGGCGACGGTCCAGCTCTGCGAGGACGTCTTGAAACGGAATGTTGCGCGATTGCAGCATGACCAGCAGGTGGAACAAAACGTCGGCGCTCTCCGACACCAAGCCCTGACGATCATTCTTGACCGCTTCGATGATGGCCTCAACGGCTTCTTCACCAAATTTTTCAGCACATTTTTCTGGGCCCTTGGCCAAGAGTTTCGCTGTCCAACTGCTGTCAGGATCGGCCGAGGCGCGCTCGGAAATTGTGGATGCCAAGTTTTCAAGCGTTGTCATGTCAACCTCACTGGGATGCCAGCCGCAGACATATGTTCTTTGGCTTCTTGAATGGTGTATTCCCCAAAATGGAAGATGGAGGCCGCCAAGACAGCACTTGCGCCGCCTTTGGTCACACCTTCTACCAGATGATCCAATGTGCCGACGCCGCCCGATGCAATCACGGGGACGTTTACCGCATCTGAAATCGCTTTGGTCAACGGCAGGTTAAAGCCGGCTTTGGTGCCATCGCGATCCATTGAGGTCAGCAAAATTTCACCGGCCCCTTTGGCAACGACGAGCTTGGCAAATTCGACCGCATCAATGCCAGTGGGTTTACGCCCTCCGTGGGTGAAAATCTCCCATTTTCCGGGGCTTACTGTTTTTGCGTCAATCGCCACAACGATGCACTGGCTGCCAAATTGTGCGGCGGCCTCGGCCACGACATCCGGGTTTGCAACCGCTGCGGAATTAAACGACACCTTATCGGCACCTGCCAACAGCAGGTCGCGGACATCTTGTACGGTGCGCACGCCGCCGCCCACAGTGAGCGGAATATAACATTGTTCTGCTGTCCGGCGCACAACGTCAAACATCGTTCCGCGATTTTCGTGTGTGGCATGGATGTCAAGAAAGCAAAGCTCGTCTGCGCCAGCGGCATCATACGCACGCGCGCTTTCGACCGGATCGCCTGCATCACGCAGGCCAACAAAGTTCACCCCTTTGACGACACGGCCGTCCGCGACGTCCAGACAAGGAATAATACGGGTTTTCAACATGTCTCAGGCCTTTGGTGGAGTTTGATTCCGTGGGATTGTCACGAGCAATATCACAAGCCCAACCAGCCCAACAGGGATGGTAACCACCAAGAGCCAAAGCGCCGCAATCAAATTGGCCGACAGCACCCCAAGATTGGTTTGAAACAGCGTGCAAAAATCGCCTTGGCCCATACATCCTGCGGCCCATGCGATCACCACACCAATACAAAACAAAATGATGGGCACGCCGGAACTCAGGAACATCAAAATTCCGGCGACATGAAACTTCTGGCGCATAATGGGCGGCTTTCAGGTTGCGAGCTAGTCTTTCATGACCTGCAAGGCTTGGACCAGATCAATGGCCCCATCATAGAGTGCACGGCCGGAAATAGCACCATTCAAGGGCGCCCCGCAGGTTTTCAGGGCGCGCAAGTCGTCCAAAGAGCTGACCCCGCCAGACGCGATCACGGGGATCGACACGGCATTGCCCAAGTCGGCGGTGGCCTGAACGTTCGGGCCTTTCATTGCGCCGTCGCGCATGATGTCAGTATAGATGATGGCTGCGACGCCGGCGTCCTCAAAGGATTTGGCCAGATCAGTGACCATCACATCGGTTTCTGTTGCCCAGCCTTTTGTTGCAACACGCCCGTTGCGCGCATCAATACCAACGGCCACTTTGCCAGGGAATTCTTTGGCAGCTTCGCGCACCAGATCGGGGTTTTCAACTGCAACAGTGCCCAAAATGACCCGTGCCAGACCTTTGTCGATCCAGCGTTCAATTGTCGCCATATCACGAATGCCGCCGCCCAATTGTGCGGGGACATTGCATTGTTCGAGAATGGCCTCGACAGGGGCCGCATTGACGGGCTCTCCCTCAAAAGCACCGTTCAAATCCACCAAGTGCAACCATTCACATCCGGCGTTCACAAACTCGAGCGCCTGTGCGGCCGGGTTTTCATTGAAAACCGTTTCTTGTGTCATGTCCCCGTGCACCAAGCGCACGGCATTTCCGTCTTTGAGGTCGATGGCGGGGTAAAGGATCATGAGAGCACCGTAGTTGTGGACCGCATCTGGCGTGCGGTCAGGGAATATTTGGGCGCGGTTTGGCATGGCTTTGCCTGAAATGCAACGTGACCCAAAGTCAGGGTTGATCGGAATCGCTCTGTCGCTCAGTGTTTTTGACAACTGAGGGAGAGATGAGAATGAAAAAGACATTATTGGCGGCGGCGCTGGCGGTATTCGGGGCAGGCGCAGCGATGGCGGATCCTGTCGAAGGACTTTGGAAAACCGCACCGGGGGATACGGGCGGCTATTTGCATGTTCAAATTTCCAAGTGTGGTGCGGCCCTGTGCGGGACCATCAAAGATGCCTTTGATGCCAAAGGGGCAAACACAGGCACCTATGAACACCTTGGTAAAAAAATGATCTGGGACATGCAGGTCGACGGCAAGGGGTACTATAGCGGTGGCAAAATTTGGGCACCGGACGCAGATAAAACCTATAAATCCAAAATGAGCCTGAGCGGGTCCAAGTTGACTGTCAAAGGCTGTGTCGCGGGCGGCATGATTTGTCGGGGACAAGATTGGAAACGCGTCAACTAAAGACGATCCGCGTGGAAATGAAAGGACGCGGTCGGGTGTGTGGGTGACATCACGCCATCCGCCGCGTCGATTTCGGTGTTCGTTCCAGTAATAGAGTGGGTTAGGGGGCCCACTTAAGAAAATTCGCAATCATCCGCAGACCCACGGCCTGACTTTTCTCGGGGTGAAATTGCATGCCCAGCATGGTGTCACGCCCGATGATCGCGGTGACGTCACCGCCATAGTCCACATGTGCCAGCCGTTGATCCAAGTTTGCGACATGGAATTGATACGAATGCACAAAATAGGTGTGATCGCCCGATGTAATGCCATCCAGCACCGGATGAGGGTGGTCAATGACCAGATCGTTCCACCCCATATGCGGTACCTTAAGCGCCGCATCGTCCGGCGAAATTTTTTCAACATCTCCGCTGACCCAGTCCAGGCCGGGTGTGTCGCTGTATTCATGGCCGGTTGTCGCCATAAGTTGCATGCCGACACAAATCCCCAAGAAAGGGCGCCCTTTGTTTTCTACTGCGTCGATCATGGCGTCATAGATGCCTTTGTGGCCGCGCAATTCGGCAGCACACGCCGGAAATGCCCCATCACCGGGCAACACCAGACGATCTGCTTTGGCCACGACGTCCGCGTCGGATGTGACGATGACGTCGCCCGCATCCACTTCGGATGCCATGCGTTGAAACGCCTTTTCCGCCGAATGCAGATTGCCGCTTTCATAGTCGATGATTGCCGTCAGCACGTCACAGCGCCCCTTTGGTCGATGGCACGGCATCCGCCTTGCGCGGGTCGGTTTCTACGGCATCACGCAGGGCACGTGCCACAGCCTTGAAGGCAGCCTCGACAATGTGGTGGCTGTTGAAGCCGTGGATTTGATCCACGTGCAACGTGATGCCGCCATGGGTGCTAAAGGCTTGAAAAAATTCGCGTACCAATTCTGTATCAAAGGTGCCGATCTTGTCAGTCTTTAGGTCGACATTCCAAATCAAATAGGGACGTGCCGACAAATCCAAGGCCGCGCGTACCTGCGCATCATCCATGGGCAAATGGCACGCCGCATAGCGACGAATGCCACGTTTGTCGCCCAACGCTTGGGTCAGGGCCTGTCCAAGTGCAATTCCCACATCTTCGACGGTGTGGTGGTCATCAATATGGTAATCGCCTGTGGCCCGCACCGTCATGTCGATCAACGAGTGACGCGACAGTTGATCCAGCATGTGGTCAAAAAAGCCAACGCCAGTCTGATTGTCGTAGTGACCTGTGCCATCCAGATTGATCTGAACGGTGATGTCTGTTTCCGCCGTTTTGCGGCTGACCTCTGCGCTGCGCATGTGCCGTGTCCTTTTTCGGGTCTTTGTCGTCCTTATAGGCATGCGCGCTGCTGCCGCCAAGACGGGTCTTGCGTGGAATTTCGGGGACGTGCCAATTGTGCCCACCCTGTTTACCAGCCTGAGGCCGCGCGCACCTTGGCGCGACATGAATCAGGTGTGGGGTGTGTTTCTGCCATTGATCCACACATCATGAATGGCGCGGTCATCGCCCATCATGATGGTCGCAAACAAAGACTCCCAAATATCGTTTGCACGCGCAGACCGTTGACTGATGTCTGGTGTTGACGCCAAATCAAGCACCACAAGATCGGCCTCCAGACCCACCTGAAGGTTGCCGATTTTGTCGCCCATATGCATCGCGGCGGCCGACCCTGCGGTGGCCAACCACAAAAGTTGGGCCGCATGCAGGGACGTGTGACGCAGGTGGGCGATTTCATAGGCAGCGGCCATCGTGCGCAGCATCGAAAAACTTGACCCGCCGCCCGTGTCTGTGGCCAAGCCGATGGTATGGCCGGCCTGCATCAACCCGTTGAGATCAAACAATCCTGATCCGATAAAGGTGTTGGATGTGGGGCAATGTACCAATCCGGCCCCGACTTCTTTCAGACGGTCCCTTTCGCGCGGCTCAAGGTGGATCGCGTGCCCATACATGCCCTTTTCCCCCAGCAAACCATAGGCTTCGTAGGTATCAAGATAATCACGCGCGTTTGGAAACAGGCTGTGCACCCATTCGATTTCATCGGTCTGTTCGCTCAGATGGGTTTGCATCAAGCAATCAGGATGCTCGGCCCATAGCGCACCCAGCGCTGCGAGCTGTTCAGCTGTCGATGTGGGGGAAAAGCGCGGGGTAATCGCATATGAAATACGATCCACGCCTTGCCATTGTTCGATCAATGCTTTGCTTTCGTCATAGGCGCGTTGTGCTGTGTCGCGCAATCCGTCTGGCGCATTGCGGTCCATACAGGTTTTTCCTGCGACGACACGCTGTCCGCGCTTTTGGGCCGCTTCAAAAAACGCTGTGACCGAAGTGGGGTGGATCGTACCATAGCTGGCCATGGTGGTCACACCGTGCGATCGTGTTAGGTCCAGATACCGATTTGATATTTCTGCGGCATAGTCGGCATCAGCAAAGCGCATTTCCTCGGGAAACGTATAGGTGTTGAGCCAGTCAATAAGCCGTTTTCCCCAGCTGGCGATGATCCCAGTCTGAGGGTAATGCACATGGGCATCTACAAAGCCCGCGACGATCAGATGGTCGCCATAGTCTTTGATGACCGCATCAGGATGGCGGGCGCGAAGGCTTGCGGCGGTGCCCACATCGGTGATCATCCCGTTTTCAAGTAGGATGCCACCTTGGCTGTTATGGGATGCGGCTGCATCTACAGGGACATCAAAGGGGCTTTGGTCAAAGTGAATTGTTTGCCCAAGCAAGAGTGATTTGGTCATCGTTGGCTTTCTCCGAGGAACGCCCAGCCTAGCTTGCGAATAATGCCCTGTAAATTGCCGAGAAGCATTGAGTTTGTGTCCGAGTTTCCCTTATGGTCCGCGCAAGTATGCCAGGAGGGTGAGCTATGAGCCAAGACACCAACAAAATCACCCCCGATCCCGATTTTGACACCGATGACAATGCCTACAAGCTTGCGCCAAAGGTCATTTCCGCGATTTTGTATGCTGTCGAAAATCAGGATCAGGCACTGCTTGCCGAACTGATGGAACCGCTCCACGCGGCGGATATCGCGGACATTCTGGAGCAGATCAACACCTTTGATCGACGCCGATTGGTTCAGCTGTATGACCGGGAATTCGACGGCGAAATTCTGTCAGAGCTCGATGAAAGCTTGCGCGAAGAAGTCATGCTGGCGCTCAAGCCGCATGTCTTGGCAGAAGCGGTCCGCGAGCTTGAGTCTGACGACGTGGTTGACCTTGTCGAAGATCTTGATGAACCACAGCAAGAGGCGATCCTTGAGCATCTGGAAGATGCAGATCGCGTCGCCGTTGAACAGGCTTTGGCCTATCCGGAGGAGTCTGCCGGCCGTCTGATGCAGCGCGCCGTCGCTATGGCGCCGGATCATTGGAATGTCGGTCAATGTATTGATTATTTAAGAAAAAGTGACGATCTGCCCGAACAGTTTTATCACGTGATCATGGTCGATCCGCGCATGCGACCCGTGGGCAATGTGACTTTGGGTCGGATCATGGGGTCACGGCGTGATGTGTTGCTTAAGGATATTCTTGAAGATGTCTTTCAGACCATCCCGGTGACGCAAGACGAAGAAGACGTGGCCTATGCCTTTAACCAATACCATCTGATTTCTGCTCCGGTGGTGGACGAAGATGATCGTCTGGTCGGGGTCATTACCATCGATGATGCGATGGCGGTTCTGGATGAAGAACACGAAGAAGATATCTTGCGCCTTGCGGGGGTGAGTGAAGGCTCCTTGACGGATACCGTCTCAGAGACGGCACGCCAGCGTTTTCCTTGGCTTGCGGTCAATCTGCTGACGGCGATCGTCGCCTCTTTGGTCATCGCGCAGTTCGAGGTTACCATCGAGAAATTTGTCGCACTTGCGGTTCTGATGCCCATCGTGGCGTCAATGGGCGGGAATGCTGGGACGCAATCGCTGACCGTGGCGGTGCGCGCTTTGGCCACCAAAGATTTGACCGGATCAAATGTGTGGCGCGTGATCCGACGTGAGGCGCTTGTAGGGCTGCTAAACGGCTTGGCCTTTGCCATCCTGATGGGGGGGATCGGCGTGCTTTGGTTCGGGTCATTCCAACTTGGGTACGTCATTGCCGTCGCAATGGTTGTGAATTTGGTCGTGGCCGGACTCGCGGGGACGATGGTGCCTGTGGTATTGGATAAGCTCGGTGTCGACCCCGCTTTGGCGTCCGGCACATTTGTCACCACGGTGACGGATGTTCTGGGGTTCTTTGCATTTTTGGGGCTGGCGACAATTGTATTGCTCTAGAAGGGGCACAGCATGGATCTAACCGCCATTAAGGCCGCGGCCCGCAAGCAGGGCTTTCAACGTCGCAAGGCGGCCTTTGACACGGCGCGCGCGGGGCAGGCCGGGTTTTTATCCGAAGTGCTGGCCGGATATCGCGGTGTGCCTGTGGCGGGATATATGCCCATCCGTACCGAGATCAGCCCGTTGGCGCCAATGGCGGAATGTGCCGCGCATGGCTCGGTTGGTGTGCCGGTGATCCAAGGTGCTGGATTGCCGTTAGAGTTTTCAAGATGGGAGCCGGACGCCGCTCTGCGTGATGGTCCGTTTGGGGCAAAGGTGCCCTTGGTGGATGATTATTTCGATCCCGAAATCCTGATTGTACCTTTGGTTGCCTTTGATATGCAGGGCGGGCGTTTGGGCTATGGCGGTGGATTTTACGACCGGACTTTGGAACGATTGCGCGCACGACGCGCCACGCTGGCCATCGGGTTTGCATTTGCAGCCCAAGAGGCCGATGAACTGCCGCTGGAACCGACGGATCAGCCGCTGGATATGATTGTGACGGAAAGCGGTATTCACACGTTCTAGAGATGTCAGGCGCGTATGGCTGTCAGACATTGCAATAAATTGACGCAACCTACGCTTTCTGGGCTTGCCGGACCCTGCAAAGGCGATTACGCCAATTGCCTATGAAAATTCTGTTTCTCGGAGATGTCATGGGGCGCGCGGGGCGTGCTGCTGTGAAAGAAAACCTGCCGCGTTTGCGTGATGAATGGCGTCTGGATTTTGTCGTGGTCAACGGTGAAAATGCCAGCAATGGCATGGGCCTTAGCGGCGATCACGCCAAGGGCCTTTTGGACGCTGGCGCTGATTGTGTGACTCTGGGCGATCACGCGTTCGACCAAAAAGACATGATGCAGTTCATTCAAAATGAACCCAGAGTGATCCGTCCCATAAATTTCGCCCATGGTGACGTTCCCGGCAAAGGGTTTCGCGTGTTCGAAGCCAGAGGTGGTCGCAAGGTCTTGGTGGCTCAGGCCTTGGGCCAAGTGTTTATGAAACGTGCCTTTGATGATCCTTTCTCGGCGGTTGACCAAGTTTTGCGCACCCACCCAAGAGGTGGCATGGTGCAAGCCAGCATTATCGATATCCACTGTGAAGCGACGTCCGAGAAGATGGGGATGGGGCATTTCTGTGATGGGCGCGCAAGCCTTGTTGTCGGCACGCACACCCATGTGCCCACAGCAGACACCCAAATTTTGCCGGGTGGAACCGCGTTTCAGTCTGATGCAGGCATGTGCGGGGATTATAACTCTGTGATCGGGATGGAAAAAGCCGAACCCATGCGGCGCTTCGTGACCGGTATGCCCAAGGCACGCTTTACGCCTGCGTTAGGCGAGGCAACGTTGTCTGGGGTCTATGTGGAAACGGATGACCGCACTGGCCAAGCCACACGTATTGAAATGGTTCGCCAAGGTGGGCGTTTGTCCCAGTCAGGCCCTATCTGATCAGACCCCAATGTGGCCCTAGAAACGCTGACAATCTCGCGTGATCATCGGGCCGCTCGGGGATTCAGGGGCTTCACGCGGTGCTGATGTCTTTGGTGCGCGTGGCTTTTCTGCTCTAGATGCGATTCTACCTCAACTAAACCAAACAGACGCTTGCCCCCTTGGGTCACATAGGCGATGCTGAACCCGACGCAAGTGACGGGAATTCAATGGATCTTTTCCAGTTTTCACAATCGACCCAAGCCGTGCTGACGCTGACCACCGTGGTTGTCATGTTCATTCTTTTTCTGCGCGAGAGCTTTCCGACGGAAGTGGTCGCAATCGCAGGGGTCGCGGTTCTATTGGCACTGGGGGTGTTGCCATATGATGCGGCACTGAATGTGTTGTCCAACCCAGCGCCTTGGACCATTGCGACCATGTTCATCGTAATGGGGGCATTGGTGCGCACAGGGGCCCTGAGCGCGTTCACACATATGGCCGACCGGCAGGCCAAAACCAACCCAAAGCTGGCGATTGCGATGTTGATGGGTTTTGTGGTCTTTGCGTCTGCGGTGATGTCCAACACCCCTGTGGTGGTGGTCATGATTCCAGTGTTTACGCAGTTGGCGCGGACATTGAATGTGTCGGTCAGCAAGCTCTTGATTCCCTTAAGTTATGCGGCGATTCTTGGCGGAACCCTGACCTTGATTGGGACCTCGACGAACCTGTTGGTGGATGGGGTTGCCCGTGCGCAGGGCCTCGAGGCGTTTTCGATTTTCGAAGTGACACCACTGGGCATCATCCTTGTGATCTGGGGGATGATCTACTTGCGGTTTATAGGCCCGCGGCTCTTGCCGGATCGTGATAGCATGGCGGATTTGCTGTCCAACAAATCTAAAATGAAATTCTTTACCGAGGCCGTTATTCCGCCAGAAAGCAACTTGATTGGACGCGAGGTGGCCGGTGTCCAGCTGTTCAAGCGCGAGGGTGTGCGCCTGATCGACGTTATTCGCGGCGATAGTTCGTTGCGGCGCAATTTGCAGGCTGTGGTTCTGGAAGTCGGGGACCGTGTCGTCCTGCGGACACGTATGACCGAGCTGTTGTCGTTGCAGCGCAACAAATCCCTGAAACGGGTTGATCAGGTGTCTGCGGTGGAAACGACCACAGTTGAAGTCCTGATTACCCCCGGATGTCGGATGGTCGGACGTCAAATGGGGGCTATGCGGTTGCGACGTCGATATGGTGTGTATCCGTTGGCGGTCCATCGCCGAAACCAAAATATCGGCGGTCAGCTTGACGAGTTGGTCGTGCGTGTCGGGGATACGTTGCTGTTGGAGGGGGCACCGGCAGATATTCAACGACTGGCCAGTGAAATGGACATGGTCGACGTGTCTCAGCCTTCTGAGCGCGAATATCGGCGCGGACAGGCGCCAATTGCGCTTGCGGCTTTGGCAGGGCTTGTGGCTTTGGCAGGTTTTGGGGTCGCGCCGATTTTCTTGCTGTCGATTGTGGCGGTGGCTGTGGTGCTGGTCACACGGTGCATTGATGCAGACGAAGCCTTTTCTTTTGTGGATGGGCGGCTTTTGGCGCTGATTTTTGCGATGCTTGCAATTGGGGCCGCGCTGGAAAACTCTGGCGCGGTGAGTTTGATCGTCGAATTTGTGGCGCCCTATCTGGGCAAACTGCCGCCGTTTCTTGTGATTTGGGCCATCTACCTTTTGACTTCGGTCCTGACGGAAATGGTGTCCAACAACGCGGTGGCTGTGGTGGTGACGCCGATTGCGGTGGGCTTGGCAGCGGCGATGGGCGTGGACCCAAGGCCGCTTGTGGTGGCTGTGATGGTGGCGGCATCGGCCAGCTTTGCGACCCCCATCGGATATCAAACCAACATGCTGGTGTATGGCCCCGGTGGCTATAAATTCACCGACTTTATGCGTGTTGGCATTCCTTTGAACCTCAGCATTGGCGTACTGGCCTCCGCTGTAATCCCATTTATCTGGCCGTTGTGAATGCGCTGACGAAAGACCGTGAATGCGGTGCCAGCGCCCCGTGAAATAGCAAACAGCCCAAGACCAATGGTCTCGGGCTGTTTTGGTTCACGCGGGGTGAACAAGCTCCCCATGTGGGAGATCGGGAGCTATCTCTTTTTGCTTGGGATCAGGTCGGTGATCGTGCCTTCGAACATTTCTGCGGCAAAGTTCACGGTCTCGGACAGGGTTGGATGGGGGTGGATGGTATGCCCCAAATCCACAGCATCTGCGCCCATTTCGATGGCCAAGGCGACTTCGGCAATGAGGTCTCCTGCATTTGGGCCGACAATCCCAGCGCCAATCACACGGTCAGTGTCTTTGTCAAAGATCAGTTTGGTGATGCCTTCCGAACGTCCCAGAGACAGCGAACGTCCCGAGGCCGCCCAAGGGAACACGCCTTTGCCAAGCTTGACACCGTCTGCCTTGGCTTGGGCTTCGGTGAGGCCCACCCATGCGACTTCGGGGTCGGTATAGGCCACACTTGGGATCACACGCGCATCAAAGAAGCGTTTGTGCCCTGCACAAACTTCGGCGGCGACTTTGCCTTCATGCACAGCTTTGTGGGCCAGCATTGGTTGCCCGACAACATCGCCAATGGCAAAGATATGCGGCACGCCGGTGCGCTGCTGGTTGTCGACGGCGATAAACCCGCGTTCGTCCACGGCAACACCCGCTGCGGCGGCGTTGACTTTGGCGCCATTGGGGCGACGGCCCACAGCCACAAGCAGCTTGTCGAACGTGTCGGTGGAGGTTTGGCCTTTGTCGTCTTCAAACGTGACCTTGAGACCGTCGTCCAATGCTTCGACCGCAGTGACCTTGGTCTTGAGAAGGATGTTCTCATAGCGGCCCTTGATGCGATTGTGCAGCGGCTTGACGATGTCTTTGTCTGCTCCCGGAATGATCTGGTCCATCAATTCCACGATGGTCACATCTGTGCCCAAGGCGTCATATACCGTGGCCATTTCAAGACCGATAATGCCACCACCAAGAACCAGCATGCGCGCAGGCACATCGGCAAGCTCAAGTGCACCAGTGCTGTCAATCACGCGGGGGTCATCATGTGGAATAAAGGGCAGGGTGACAGGTTCTGATCCGGCGGCAATGATACACTGATCAAAGCTGACGGTCTTTGCGGCATCCTCGCCCTGAACCTCGATCATGTTTGGACCAGTAAAGGAGCCATACTCATTGACCACGGTGACTTTACGGCCCTTGGCAAGTCCTGCAAGACCACCAGTCAGCTTGGTCACAACGCTTGATTTCCAGTCACGCAAAGTGTCGATGTTGATCTCGGGCTTGGCAAAGGTGATGCCATGCGCACCCATCTCTTCGGCTTCGGTGATGACCTTGGCCGCATGCAGCATCGCTTTGGAAGGGATACAGCCGACATTCAGGCACACCCCTCCCAAAGAGGCATCCTTTTCGATCAACACAACGGATTTGCCAAGGTCTGCTGCGCGGAAGGCAGCCGTATACCCACCAGGGCCAGAGCCCAAGACGACGACCTCGGCGTGGATGTCCCCCGCCGCTGTGGCCGTGCCGGTTGCGGCAATCGCTTGCGGTGCGGCAGGGGCCGCAGACGTGGCGGCCTCGACGGCCGGCTCGGCGGCATCTGCGCCTTCAAGGATCATGATCAACGTGCCTTCTGACACATTGTCACCTTCTGCGACCTTGATCTCTTTGACGACGCCTGCGGCTGGCGACGGTACTTCCATCGTGGCCTTGTCGCTTTCCAACTCGATCAACGGATCTTCGGCGGCAACCGTATCCCCCACGCTTACCAGAATGCTGACCACGGGAACTTCGGCGAAATCGCCAATATCAGGTACTTTGATATCCATGAGTGTGCTCCTTACAGCATCAGCCGGCGCACATCGCCGAGCAGGTGTTTCAGGGTGGCGCAGAACCGTGCGGCCAACGCACCGTCAATTGCGCGGTGATCATAGCTCAGAGAGAGCGGCTGCATATTGCGCGCCACAAACTCTTCTCCGTTCCAGACAGGCGCCATTTTGCTGCGCGTCAGGCCCAAGATCGCCACTTCGGGTGCATTCACGATGGGCGTGAAAGACGTGCCGCCAATACCGCCCAGAGACGAGATGGTGAACGTGGCACCGGACATATCCGGCCCCTTAAGCTTGCCATCGCGCGCCTTGGCTGACAAATCGCCCAGCTCCTTGGAAATCTCGATGATCCCTTTGCGATCCGCATCTTGGATCACCGGCACCACAAGGCCGTTGGGCGTGTCGGCGGCGAACCCGATATTATAGAAGTTTTTCTTGATCAGCTTGTCGCCATCCGGATGGATGGACGAATTCACCTCCCAATGGGTTTTGAGCGCGCTGACGCTGGCTTTGATGACAAAGCTCAACAAAGTGACGCGGTATCCTTCGGTTTTGGCAATGCCATCCAGCTCGCGGCGGTAGCCGTCCAGATCGGTGATGTCTGCCTCTTCGTTGTGGGTCACATGCGGAATGTTCAGCCAACTGCGATGCAGGGCAGGGCCCGACAGCTTTTTGATGCGTGGCATCTCGACGTCTTCCACAGGACCAAACTTGCTAAAGTCCACAGCTGGGATTGGGGGAATGCCCATGCCACCAGACACAGCACCGCCCGCCGCAGGTGCGGCCACGGTCGAGGATTTGAGGAACGCCGTGACGTCTTCGCGCAGAATACGGCCCTTGCGTCCAGTCCCGTTAATCTTGGCCAAGTCAATCTCGAGTTGGCGCGCAAACGCGCGCACTGACGGCGACGCATGCGCCTTGCCAAATCCAGCGTCTGTCACAGGGGCAGGTGCAGTTGTTGGGGCGGGAGTTGCGGCAGGCGCCGCGGAAGCAATGGCTGCCGGAGCTTGCGTCTGGGCCGCTGTGTCTTGAGGGGCATCGTTTGTGTCGGCGCCTTCAAGGATCAGCAACAGAGATCCCTCACCGACGGAATCGCCCTCAGCAACCTTAATCTCTTTGACTGTGCCAGCCGCAGAGGAAGGGACCTCCATCGTGGCTTTGTCGCTTTCCAGTTCAACAATTGGGTCTTCGACAGCGATCACATCGCCTACACTCACAAGAATGCTGACAACCGGGACGTCTGAAAAATCACCGATATCGGGAACGTGTACTTGAATAGTCATGGTCTTGTCTCCTCTCTTCCCGATCACACCAGGCGCGGGTTCGGCTTGGTGCCGTCGATGTCATATTTGGCGAGCGCTTCTTCCAGCACTTTCTTGGAGATGCTGCCCTCGCGAAACAAATCCACCATCGCGGCGGCGGCAATGTGATTGGCATCCACTTCGAAGAAGCGGCGCAGGTTCACGCGGCTGTCAGAGCGGCCAAAGCCGTCTGTGCCCAGCACCGTATAGCGTCCCGGCACACAGGACCGGATTTGCTCTGCAAAGTTCTTCATGTAATCCGTTGCGGCAATCACCGGACCTTTGGCCTTGGCCAACTGCTCGGCCACAAATGGCACACGCTCGTCTGCCAATGGGTTCAGCCGGTTCCAGCGCGCTGCGTCCTGACAATCACGTGCCAGTTCGTTGAACGATGTCGCCGACCAGATTTCCGCAGTGACGCCAAAATCGGCCTCGAGCATTTCAGCCGCCTTGATGGCTTGCACCAAGATTGTGCCAGACCCCATCAGGGTGACGTGTTTCTTGGTGGGTTTCTTGATCTCTTTGAACCGGTACAGGCCTTTGATGATCTCTTCCTCAACACCCATCGGCATATCGGGATGGGCATAGTTTTCATTCATCAGCGTCAGGTAAAAGAACACGTCTTCTTGGTCGACATACATGCGCTGCAACCCGTGCTGCACAATTGTGGCAACCTCGTATTGGAAGGTTGGATCATAGGTCACACAGTTGGGAATCGTGCCCGCAAGAATGTGGCTGTGGCCATCTTCGTGCTGCAAACCTTCGCCATTGAGCGTCGTGCGCCCTGCGGTGCCACCCAGCATGAAACCCCGCGCACGGCTGTCGCCTGCGGCCCATGCCAGATCGCCAATACGTTGGAACCCAAACATCGAATAATAGATGAAGAACGGGATCATTGGCACGCCGTGGTTCGAATACGACGTGGCCGCCGCAATCCAGTCCGCCATTGCACCTGCTTCGTTGATGCCTTCTTGCAGGACCTGACCGTCGGTGGTCTCTTTGTAATACGACATCTGATCGCGGTCTTCGGGCGTGTATTTCTGGCCCTCGGGATTATAAATCCCGACCGAGCGGAACAGACCTTCCATGCCAAACGTCCGGCTTTCGTCCGGCACAATTGGCACCACGTTTTTGCCAACGTTTTTATCGCGCAACAGCGTGGTCAGAATGCGCACAAACGCCATTGTGGTCGAGATTTCACGCGCGCCTGTGCCCTTAAGCTGACCTTCGAATTTGGACAGCGGCGGGATTTCGAGCTTGGGTGTGTCGCGCCATTCACGTTTTGGGAAGGCCCCGCCAAGCGCCTTGCGCCGATCCGTCAGATAGGTGTGCTGGGCTTTGTTCAGTTTGACAAACGGCGCGTTGGGCAGATCTTCGTCCGATACCGGAATTTTGAACCGATCGCGGAACGCCCGCAGCTGGTCTTCGGCCATTTTCTTTTGCTGGTGGGTGATGTTCATGCCTTCACCCGCCGTGCCCATGCCATAGCCCTTGACGGTTTTGACGAGCAAACAGGTTGGCTGGCCTTTGGTGTCCGAGGCACGCTTAAAGGCGGTATAGACCTTTTGCGGGTCATGCCCACCGCGACGCAACGCCCAAATCTGTTCGTCAGTCCAGTCTTTGACCAGCGCGGCCGTCTCTGGGTATTTGCCAAAGAAGTGTTCGCGAATATAGGCGCCGTCTTTGGATTTGAACGTCTGGTAATCCCCATCGACGGTTTCATCCATCAACTGGCGCAACCGACCCGAGGCGTCATTTTCAAGCAGGTCATCCCAGCCCTTGCCCCACAATAGTTTGATTACATTCCAACCAGCACCGCGGAAGTCGCCCTCGAGCTCTTGGACAATCTTCGAGTTGCCGCGCACAGGGCCATCAAGACGCTGCAAGTTGCAGTTCACCACAAAGATCAGGTTGTCCAATCCTTCGCGGGCGGCCAGATCAATCGCGCCGCGTGATTCCGGCTCGTCCATCTCGCCGTCGCCCAAGAACACCCAAACCTTGCGGTCTGCCATGTCGATGTGGCCACGGTTGTGCATGTATTTCATAAAGCGCGCCTGATAGATCGCCATCAACGGCCCCAAACCCATCGACACGGTCGGGAACTGCCAATAGTCGGGCATCAGCCACGGATGTGGATAAGATGACAGCCCGCCGCCCGCGACTTCTGAGCGGAAGTTTTCAAGCTGTTCTTCGCTGATGCGGCCTTCCATGAAGGACCGCGCATAAATGCCGGGAATGACGTGGCCTTGGAAAAACACGAGGTCGCCGCCGTGAATGGCCGACTTTGAACGCCAGAAATGGTTCAATCCGATGTCATACATCACAGCAGAAGACGCAAAGGATGCAATGTGTCCGCCGTATTCGCTTGAGACTTTGTTCCGGCGCACAACGGTCGCCATTGCATTCCAGCGGTTGATCGTCCGGATGCGCCATTCCATGTCCAGATCACCGGGGAAAGCTTCCTGATCATCCGCAGGGATCGTGTTCTGATAAGGCGTGGTAGAGGAGAACGGTAACACGGCCCCGGATGCGCGCGCTTGCTGAACGGCTTTGTCCAACAAATAGTGGGCGCGATCCGCACCATCACGCAGGATCACATCCTCAATGGCTTCTTGCCATTCAAGGGATTCAATCGGGTCCAAATCTGTGAAATGTGTCGCCATCTAGCGCGTCCTCCTCCAGGTTTACGTTAGGTTTCGTGTCTTATAGTTTAATATTAAACTAATTGGGTAGCCATCTTGACGCAGGGCAGCCATGCATTGGGTGGGATGCTGATTTTTGGTGAATACCTTATATTTTTATGAGAGGTTTGACCATATCGTCTGCTGCTGCTCGAAGAGCGCACAGCGATGTCTCGAGAATTTTGAAGGTGTGGTCGCTTAGTTTTCCGATTCTTGATGTATGGTGGATCATCAACGCGAGCACCGCAAAATGAAAAAGCGCCAAGGTGTGTCCTCGGCGCTTTAGAGTTGAACTATCGCATCGCCCTTCGGTGGTGCCATGTGTCGTTGGGCTATTTGTTCTGGCCCGCGTGTCCGCCAGAGACTTCCTCGGCCGCAAGTTCTTCAGGCAGGATCAAATTCAAAACGATGGCGATTGTGGCCGCCGGAAGCAACCCGCTGGTCATCAAGATGCGAAGCGTGTCCGGCAGGTACTGCACTGCATTCGGCTCTAGCTGAAGCCCAAGCCCGATGGACAGAGAGATCGCAAAGATCACCATATTGCGTCGGCTCCAGTCCACATCAGCGAGCATGGATACCCCCGCCGCGACGACCATGCCGAACATCACAATGACGCCGCCGCCCAAAACCTCGATTGGCACGGTGCGAATGATCGCTCCGATCTTTGGGATCAATCCGCAGACGATCAGAAAGATCGCGCCGATCGTAACGACATGGCGGCTCATGACGCCGGTCATGGCGATCAGGCCGACGTTTTGGCTAAAGGACGTGTTGGGCAGCCCGCCAAAGATACCGGCAATCGCAGAGCCAAAGCCGTCAGCATAGGTCGCGCCGGATATCTCGGCATCGGTGGCTTCGCGGCCAGCGCCACCTTTGGTGATTCCAGACACATCGCCAACGGTTTCAATCGCCGAGACAAAGCCCATCAAACAAAACCCGATCAGGGCGGCTGCGCTGAACTCAAACCCGTATTTGAACGGGGTGGGCAACGCGAATGCTTGGGCGAACTGCCAGTTTCTGGCAATGCCCTCGACGGTAATCATTCCAACCGTCAGCGCATAGATGTATCCCACGATGAGTCCCAAAAGAACCGCCGAGATCGACAGCATTCCACGGGTAAAGAACTTGAGCCCTAAAGTGGTGAAGATCACGACAAGCGCCGCAGACCAGTTCAGCAGAGATCCATACTCGGGTTTACCCATCGCCGGAACACCCCCCGCCGCGTATTGAATGCCGACCTTGACCAAGGCCAATCCGATCATGGTGACGACCAGCCCTGTGACCAAGGGCGGTAGGGCAAATCGTATCTTACCAATAAACAAGCCTAGAAAGGCATGGAACAGCCCACCCAGCAATACGCCCGTAAACAGAATGCTCAGCGCATCTGGACCTTTGCCTGCAACCAGCGGGATCATGATGGGCAAGAACGCAAAGCTGGTTCCCTGAACGATCGGTAAACCAGCCCCAACCGGCCCAAGGGTGATGGTTTGAAGTAGCGTAGCAATGCCCGCAAACAGCATCGACATCTGAATCATGTAGGTCATATCCGGAAAGCCCATGGCCCCCGCATCTGATCCAAACCCAAAGCCCGCCGCGCCCGCGACGATAATTGCGGGGGTGACGTTTGAAACAAACATGGCCAGAACATGTTGAATCCCAAGAGGGATCGCCTTGGCTAACGGGGGCGTATAATTGGGATCGCGCAGCTGTTCGGCGGTCCCTAAAGATGAATGTGACATTGTTTTCCTTCCTGTCGCTTTCGTTGGGTCGCCGCTCTTTTTTTGGCGGCTTTTTAATCTGGATCGATGACGTATGGGGCCTCGAACCAGTATTCTTCTAAGTTATCTCCAGACCCGATCCGATCGATCACAGCAAAAAGGCCCGGGGCCATAAGCGGGGTAAGAACGCCGTGCCAGACATTGCGGTGAAAATTGATGCCTTGGCCCGCTTGGGTCAAAAAGGCTGTTGGGACATCGGGCGCGCCATTTCGATCTTTGGCAACAATCACCAGAAATGCAGATTGGCTGAGCGGCAGAAACGCTTGGCTGCCGTCCGGGTGGCGCTCCATCATGTCCAGCGTATAGGGAAAGCTGCGCGGTTGGGCATCAAACAGGCTGATGCCGGCCTGACCATCTGAGAAATCAAGGGTTGCGAGGTTGTGATGGCGCGCGCACATCCCTTGATTGATGATCTTGTCGGGGGTGTCCTTAAGCGTCAGGACATCGCCAAAAGGTGCAAAGCTGTCCGCGGTCAACGGTCTGGGGCGGATGGGCATCATGGCAGGATATCCATCAACCGAAGCTGGGCAATACGCTCGACCTGTTTACAGGCCGTCGCCAGCTCTGTGGTGGTGTCGTTCTGGATACGCTGTGCAAAGGCGGCAAGGATCGACGGTTTGGTATTGTCGCGCACGGCAATGATGAACGGAAAGCCGTGCTTTTCCACATATTGCGTATTGAGCGCGGTAAATGTGTCGCGTTCCTCATCGGTCAGCATATCCAGACCTGCGCCAGCTTGTTCAGATGTGCTTTCGGCGGTTAGACGTCCGGCCGAGGCCAGCTTTCCTGCCAGATCGGGGTGGGCAAGCAGCACGCCGACCCGCTGGGTGTCAGATGCCGACCGGAATATCCGCGCAAGGGCATTGTGCAAGCCGATTGCGCTGTCATGTGCCGGACCAAGCTCGAGATCAAAGGCCCCCTCGGCAATCCATGGCGAGTGTTCAAAGATGGACCCATAGGCTTGCACAAATGCGCCGCGTGACATCTCGGAGGGGCGATCAAAGTCAACTGGTGGGTGGGTCTGTGCCCAATGTGTGGCGATATCCAATCGCCGTGCAAACCAGACATCCTCGTGGCCCGCCGCATATTCCATAAACCGCTTAAGGGCCATCACGCGCCCCGGTCGACCAATCAACCGACAGTGCAGGCCGATGGACATCATTTTGGCCTGACCTTCGCCGCCTTCGGCATAGAGTGCATCAAAAGTGTCCTTAAGATAGGCAAAGAACTGATCCCCAGAGTTGAAACCTTGGGGCGTGGCAAAACGCATATCGTTGCAGTCCAGCGTATAGGGCACCATCAACTGATCGCGCCCGTCGTGGCGGCGCCAATACGGCAGATCGTCGGAATATATGTCCGAGACATAGTCAAACACACCCGTTTCGGTGGCCAGATCAACCGTGTTGTCAGAACACCGCCCCGTGTACCAGCCGCGCGGGGCCGCGCCGGTGACTTCGGTGTGCAGGCGAATGGCCTCAAGCATGTCGGCGCGCTCGTCCTCTTTGGACGCATCTTTGTATTCGACCCACTTAAGCCCATGCGAGGCAATTTCCCAATTGGCCTGTTGCATGGCGTGCAGGTGTTCTGGGGATCGCGCCAAGGCCGATGCCACACCGTATACGGTGGCGGGGATGTCCATGGATGTGAAAAGACGATGCAGACGCCAGAAACCGGCGCGCGCGCCATATTCATAAATCGACTCCATGTTCCAATGACGCTGGTTTGGCCATTGCGCGGCACCTACGATTTCCGACAGGAACGCCTCAGAGGCGGCATCTCCGTGCAGAACACAGTTTTCACCGCCTTCTTCATAGTTGATTACGAACTGAACTGCGATTTTGGCCCCGTTTGGCCATTTCGGGTCTGGGCATTGGGCCCCGTAACCGCGCATGTCACGTGCGTATCTGTTCACCCGATGGTCTCCTTGGTTGGTTCGTTTTTGTGTATCGCATAACAATCTAGAAGACTTTCAATGATTTTTTGAAAGAGCTGATTGTGTCTTGCTGCTGTATCACGCACATTTTCTGCGTGATAAGGTTTTCAGAGACTAAAAAAGGGGCACGCAATGGCGGGTTATCTGACGACACATGTATTGGACACAGCACGCGGTTGCCCAGCCGAGGGGCTCAAGATTGATCTGTACCGGATTGATGCACATGACCGGGTTTTTCTGCGATCGCTTGTCACGAATGCGGATGGTCGCACGGATTCACAAATTTTGCCTGAGCAAGAGTTTGAAACAGGTGTGTACGAACTGGTGTTTCATGCCGGTGGATATCTGGATGCCAGCGGTGTTCCTGCGGAAACGCCAAGGTTTCTTGATGAAATCCCGTTGCGGTTCGGCATGAGCGAAGCCACGCATTACCACGTGCCACTTTTGCTGTCGCCCTTTGGCTATTCGACCTATCGCGGAAGTTGACACTTGGTCTCGCCTCATTGGCGAGACTGAAGATCTTTTTGCATGCGGGCCACCATAAAATCGATGAACAATCGCGTCTTTGGGTCTTGGTGTTTGCGATGCGTATAAAGACAGGCCATCTGGATCGGGATGGGCGGGGTGCTTTTTAGAATGGGCACCAAAGTACCTTTGGCAAGATCATCGGCGATTTCAAAGACGGGCTTGAGGACAATGCCATGTCCATCTCTGGCCCAACTGGTCAAAACATCGCCATCATCCGATTCAAACGGGCCTTTGACGGCGAACTTGGTGACCCCATCCGGGGTTTGCAGCGGCCATTGAAATTCCGGTGCACCGGGATAGCGTAGGTTCAGGCAGTCGTGTTCGCCACTCACCAATGACATTGGCGTCTCAGGAATGCCTTTGCGTTCAAGGTACGCGGGGGCTGCACATAACACGCGTGGGCAGTCTGCGATCTTGCGAATACGCAGAGTGCTGTCTTCTGGCACCCCCAGAAAAAATGCGACATCCAGACCTTCGGCTGTCAAGTCAACTTTGCGGTCAGACAGGCGCAATCGCACATCAATCAGGGGGTAGTCGGCCTTAAAGAGCGGGACTTGGGGGGCGATCAGACGTCGTCCGACCCCCAAGGGGGCGGCAACATGCATGAGCCCGCGCGGCGATTGGGTGACCGAGCTGACGGCGGCTTCGGCTTCGTCAATGGTTTCAAGGATATTGCATGCCCCGACATAAAAAATCTCGCCCTGTTCTGTGGCATTCAACTGGCGCGTGGTGCGCATAAACAGGCGCACATTCAAATAGTCCTCGAGTTGCGAAATGCGCGAGGATGCGACCGCCGCAGAAATGCGTTGATCCCGCGCGGCAGCAGACATAGAGCCAAGCTCGTACACGCGGACAAAGGTGCGAATATTGTCGATGTATGACATAAGATTATTTTCAGGTTTTCTTTGAAACTGTTCGGGTTTTTTCTAGGATACAGTATAATAAGCACCTGCGCTAGCGTCGTATTAACGAAATACAAGAGGAACTTGGGGATGGAATTCGCGTTTCTGTGGGATTGGCTGGAGTTTGCAGTGCGGTGGTTGCACGTCATCACAGCCATTGCTTGGATTGGCTCGTCGTTTTATTTTATTGCTCTGGATTTGGGGCTGCGCAAAGCGGCTGATTTGCCAGCGGGGGCGCACGGCGAAGAGTGGCAGGTTCACGGGGGCGGTTTCTATCATGTCCGCAAGTATCTGGTGGCGCCTGCTGAAATGCCAGATCATCTGACGTGGTTCAAATGGGAGAGCTATATGACATGGCTGTCCGGGGCCGCATTGTTGATGATTGTTTATTGGGTCGGCGGGGAACTGTATCTGATTGATGCCACCAAATCCGATCTTGTGCTGTGGCAAGGCGTGTTGTTGTCGGCCGTATCCCTGAGTGTCGGGTGGCTGGTGTATGACCGTATGTGCAAATCAGGACTGGCCGAAAACCCGACGCTGTTGATGGTGCTGTTGTTTGGCCTGCTGGTGGTGATGGGCTGGGGCTATACTCAGGTGTTTACCGGACGGGCGATGATGCTGCATTTGGGGGCGTTTACCGCCACCATCATGACGGCCAACGTGTTCTTTATCATTATGCCCAATCAACGCATTGTGGTGGCTGATCTTCAGGCGGGCCGCACGCCCGATGCCAAGTATGGCAAGATCGCCAAGCTGCGGTCGACCCATAACAACTATCTGACGCTGCCCGTTATTTTTCTGATGCTGAGCAATCACTATCCGCTGGCCTTTGCGACGCAATACAACTGGCTGATCGCGGCGCTTGTGTTCCTGATGGGGGTCACGATCCGGCACTTCTTTAATACCATGCATGCCCGTGGTGGCATGAAATGGTGGACATGGGCTGTGACGGCGGCGCTATTTGCGGGGATCATGGCGCTGTCGATGGCGGGGCCTGAATATACCCCGCTCGAAGAGGAAGAGGCCCGCGCGCTGACGCCCACCGAACAACGCTTTGCGCAGGCCGATGGGTTCGAGGATGTGACGGATATTGTGATGGGGCGCTGCGCGATGTGCCATGCCCGCGAACCCGGTTATGACGGGATTGGCCACGCGCCCAAGAATGTCCTGCTCGAAGCGCCGTCCGAGATCGCCGCAGAAGCCAAGCGCATTTATCTGCAGGCTGGCCTGAGCACAGCCATGCCGCCTGCCAATGTGAGCTGGATGGAACCCGAAGAACGCGCCGCCATTGTTGCATGGTACGAGGCTGCAATGGGCGGCTAGCCTGTCCGTGTAAGGACAACGCGGTTCACAGTCTGAATTACCAAACCAAGAGCCAAAGGTCGTGTGATCTTTGGCTCTTGGTGTATTGTGCCTTTTGAACCTAGGGCCATCCGGCCAGATGTTTGAATGGCGCACAGCTGATTGTCAGGAAAAACAAGAAAGAGACTTTTTACTATTTGCATTTTTAGGGAAACGCGCGCCTGCTAGGATCGAGATCGGCTTGTACATCAAGCCACAGTGTTCTGAGGAGGACCAAGATGGCCGTGCGCAGTGAGATCCGCTTTTTGTTGAATGACCAAGAGGTGTCCCTAAGCTCTTTGGGCGCGTCTGACACGCTTTTGGATTTTCTGCGTCTGGATCAGAGGTTGACCGGAACCAAAGAAGGGTGCGCCGAAGGGGATTGCGGCGCCTGCACAGTGCTTGTGGGCCGCCTTCATGAAGGCGCTTTGCGCTATGAGGCGGTGAACGCATGTATCCGGTTTGTCTCGTCGCTGGACGGATGCCATGTCGTCACGATTGAGCACTTGCGTGGATCAAACGGCGACTTGCATCCTGTCCAAAAAGCCATGGTTGAAGAACACGGCAGCCAATGCGGGTTCTGCACACCGGGATTTGTCATGTCGCTGTATGCGTTGTGGATGGAAGTGCCAGACCCGACCGTGCAACAGATTGAAACGGCATTGCAGGGGAACTTGTGTCGGTGCACTGGGTATGCCCCGATCATTCGCGCGGCACATGCCATAAGCCGTCACGGCACACCCGCATCTGATTTTTTGCTGACTGAGCGTGCGAGCGTGCACGATCGGCTATTGGCATGGCAGGACGGTCTGCGCCTTGAGGTCGGGCCGTCTGACAACCGTGCCATTGTGCCTGCGACCGTCAGTGATTTGGCACAGGTTTTGCTGGCGCATCCCGACGCGACAATTGTCGCCGGGGCCACCGATGTGGGCCTGTGGGTGACCAAATTTTTGCGCCCCATTGGTCCTGCTGTGTTTGTGGGCCAGATCGACGGGCTCAAGCGCATTGCCATGGATGGTGCAAGCGTCAACCTTGGCGCGGGCGTGACCTATAGCGAGGCCCAAGATGTGTTGATACAGGCGTTTCCGCATCTGGCGGATTTCTGGGCGCGCATCGCAGGCTGGCAAGTGCGCAATATGGGCACCATTGGCGGCAACATTGCCAATGGATCGCCGATCGGGGACACGCCGCCCGTCTTGATTGCGCTGGGCGCGGAAATCACCTTGCGCCATGGCGACGTACGTCGGGAAATCCCGTTGGAAACGTTCTTTGTCGATTATGGAAAACAAGATCGGGCTGCAGGCGAATTTGTCGAAGACATCCGTATCCCGCGTTCTGGCAGCGATTGGGTGCATGCTGCCTATAAGATTTCAAAACGCCGCGACGAGGATATCTCAACGGTGGCCGCAGGGTTTGCAGTCTGCGTGGAGGATGACATCATTGTTGCAGCGCGGCTGGCCTTTGGTGGCATGGCGGCCACCCCCAAGCGTGCCAAAGCCGCCGAGGCGGCGTTGATTGGCCAGCCATGGGGGCAGGCGGCGTTTCAAGCCGCTGCCGATGCGTTGCCAGAAGATTTCGCACCTTTGACGGATTGGCGGGCATCGTCCGAATATCGTCTTAAGGTGGCACAAAACCTGTTCCAGAGGTTTTATCTGGAACAAGACAATGCACCTCGCAACGCAGTGCGACTGAGCGCATGAACGGAGATCAGACCATGAATACTACATCCAAAATTAAGGGTGCCGTAAGTCAAGATCTACGTCATGACAGCGCCATCAAGCATGTGACAGGGCGTGCGGATTATACCGATGACATTGCCGAACCTGCGGGCACGGTACATGCCTATTTGGGGGTGTCGAAGGTGGCGCATGCCACGCTGAAAGGTCTTGATCTGGAGGCTGTCAAAGCCGCGCCTGGTGTGCTGGGCGTGTTGACAGCGGCGGATGTGCCCGGTGTGAACGACGTCAGCCCGACCGGCAAACACGATGAACCGTTGTTCCCGACCGAAAAGATCGAATTTCACGGTCAGCCGTTGTTTGCGGTTGTGGCGCACACACGTGATGCCGCGCGACGTGCCGCCGAGTTGGCGGTGGTGGACTGCGAAGTCCTGCCACATGCATTGGATCCGGTCGCCGCGCAGGCGGATGACTATCCGTATGTGACCGACAATCTGACATTGGCGCGCGGCGATGCTGACGCGGCTCTAGAAGCAGCCCCGCGTCGGCTTGGTGGGCAGATCACGATTGGCGGTCAGGATCATATGTATCTCGAAGGCCACATCGCCTTTGCCATCCCCGGAGAAGACGACGATGTCGTGGTGCATTGTTCCACACAGCACCCGTCAGAGGCCCAGCATATGGTGGCGCATGTCTTGGGGGTCCCATCCAACGCGGTGGTGGTGAACGTTCGACGCATGGGTGGCGGATTTGGTGGCAAAGAAAGCCAGATGAACCTGTTCTGTGCTGTTGCAGCAATGGCGGCCAAGAAATGGAACCGCCCCGCGAAAATTCGCCCTGATCGGGATCAGGATATGATGTCGACCGGCAAACGGCACGATTTTGTGGTCGATTACGATGTGGGCTATGATGATGCAGGTCGTATTCAAGCGGTCAAAGGTGATTTCGCGGCACGATCTGGCTGGACATCCGATTTGTCCGGACCGGTGACAGATCGTGCGTTGTTTCACGCGGACAATGCCTATTTCTATCCCCACGTAAAGCTTGTCAGCCATCCAATGAAAACCAACACGGTGTCCAACACAGCCTTTCGCGGGTTTGGGGGACCACAAGGGGTGGTCGCTGCGGAACGGATGATTGAAGAGATTGCGTATGATTTGGGCAAAGACCCGTTAGAAATTCGCAAGGCAAACTTTTATGGCGACGCGGGGCGTGATGTGACACCGTATCACCAGACCGTCGAGGATTGCATTATCGATCGTCTGGTCGGTGAACTTGAAGATACTGCCGATTATCAAGAGCGTCGCAAAGCGATCCAAGCGTATAACGCCCAAGGCGGTATTCTGCGCAAAGGCATCGCGTTGACCCCTGTGAAATTTGGCATCTCGTTTACGGCGACTTGGTATAATCAGGCGGGTGCGCTTGTGCATATCTATAATGATGGGTCTATTCATCTAAACCACGGTGGCACCGAAATGGGCCAAGGGTTGAATACCAAGATTGCCCAAATCGTAGCCGATGCGCTGCAAGTAGATTTCGACACCATCAAGATTACCAAAACCACCACGGAGAAGGTCCCGAATACGTCTGCTACGGCGGCGTCTTCGGGATCGGATTTGAACGGTATGGCGGCACTGGATGCCTGCAACCAACTCAAGGCGCGCTTGGTGGCGTTTGCGGTGTCGCAATGGGGTGTCACCGAAGAGGATGTCGTCTTTTTGCCCAACGCGGTTCAGGTCGGACCCGAGACGTTTGCGTTTGGGGACTTCATCAAACAAGCCTATATGGCGCGCGTGCACCTGTCGGCGGCTGGGTTTTACAAAACGCCGGATATCCATTGGGATCGGGCTGCGGGCAAGGGGCGTCCGTTTTATTATTATGCCTATGGGGCATCTTGTTCAGAGGTGACCATTGATACCCTGACGGGCGAATACAAAGTGGATCGTACGGATATCCTGCATGATGTGGGGCGGTCGCTGAATCCTGTGTTGGATAAGGGCCAGATCGAAGGTGCGTTTATTCAGGGCATGGGCTGGATGACAACAGAAGAACTGTGGTGGGATGATAAGGGATGTCTGCGTACACACGCGCCGTCTACGTATAAAATCCCGTTGGCATCTGATCGTCCCGGCATCTTTAATGTGAAACTGGCGGATTGGTCCGAGAACCGCGAACTTACGATCAAGCGCTCTAAGGCTGTGGGCGAGCCGCCTTTCATGCTTGGGATTTCGGTGCTTGAAGCGCTGTCGATGGCGGTGGCCTCGGTCGGTGATTATCGGGAATGCCCACGGTTGGATACACCGGTCACACCAGAGCGTGTTCTGATGGCTGTGGAACGCCTCAAGGCCAAAGGGACCTAAGCGCATGACACGCGTTGATTTTGCCAACTTTTTGACCGCCCACAAGGCCGTGATCGAGGTGCGCCTGACGTCTGTGCGCGGCTCGTCGCCGCGAGATGTCGGCGCATCCATGTATGTGGCGCCAAGTGCTCTGTTTGGGACCATCGGCGGCGGTCAGCTTGAATTTATGGCGATTGCGCGTGCGCGTGCGATGCTCAACGATGGCGATCTCAGCGCGGATATGGATGTGCCTTTGGGGCCGGAAATTGGCCAATGCTGTGGCGGGCGTGTCGAGGTGGCTTTGATGCGCATGCGTCAAGCCGACAAGGATCAAGCGATTGTACAGCACACCGAAGACATGACACGCTTGCCACATGTCTATGTGATGGGCGCTGGGCATGTAGGGCGCGCCTTGGCTGACCTGCTGGAGCACATGCCAGTTCGGTGTATCATGGTTGATCCGCGTGCTGATGAACTGGCGCTGTGTCAATCTGCTGTGGAAACCCGCCTATCCGCCATTCCAGAGATGGACATCGCTGATGCCCCTGCAGGCAGCGCCTTTGTGGTGCTCACACATGACCATGCGCTAGACTTTTTGCTGACTTCCGCTGCACTCGAGCGCGGCGATGCGGCCTATGTCGGGCTGATTGGGTCTGCCACCAAACGCGCCAAGTTTAAATCTTGGTGCCATGATTATTGCGATGGTTTGACCATCGACACGTTGATCTGCCCCATTGGGGCAGGCGGTAGCCGCGACAAGCGGCCGTCCGTAATTGCCGCGCTTGTCGTGGCTGAAATAATTACGGCGTTGACCTCTGAAACTACCGCAGTTGCCCCCGTTGGGGGTGTTGTTTCGCCCGAACTTGGCGAGGCTATTCAGAGGTCACAGACTGCTCTCAAAGAGAAAATCTGACCCTCTGTCCAAAACTGGAGGAGGTCCGACATGTCGGAAACAAGCTATGCGTACAAGCTTTTTGTGCGGAATGATTTTAGTGCCTTTTGGGCGCTGTTTACGGATAACCTGATCAATCTGATGGTGCTGGCTGGCGTATGCCAGTTCGTGTTTCAGATGCCTGCTGACATCGTGTTTGGCCGCATCATTCCCGGTGCGGCGGTGGCGATTTTGGCCGGGATCGCGGTGTATGTGTGGTTGGCGCGCAGGGTTGCCCAGCGACAGGGAAAAGACGTGACCGCCTTGCCTTACGGGATCTCGACGCCTGTGATGTTTGTGTATTTGTTTGGTGTGATCGGGCCGATCTATTGGTCGACCAATGATCCGGTTCTCGCGTGGCAAGTGGGCATTGGCGCCGGGTTTATGGGCGGCATCGTGGCGGCTCTTGGTGCGTTTATCGGGCCATTTCTCAAGCGTGTCACGCCGCGCGCGGGCATGTTGGGAACGCTGTGCGGGATTGCCTTGGTTTTTATTGGTACGGTGCCGTTGGCGACCATTTTTGAAGACCCGTTCATCGGGTTCGCCTCTATGATCATTATTCTTTGGGGACTTGTGGGGCGGTTTCGTCTGCCGTTCAATATTCCCGCCGGGCTGTTGGCCTTGATTGTCGGAACCGTGGTTGCCCTCGCGATGGGCAAAGCATCGATCAGTTTCGAGGGCGTCGGCATCTATCCGCCCTTGCCGTACTTTGGAGATTTGATCGCGGGCATTCAGCATCTGTTTGCCAATCCCGAGTTGTTTTTGGTGCTGGTGCCTGTGCAAATCTATAACTTCATCGAAACCATGAACAACGTAGAGAGCGCAGAAGCCGCCGGAGATTCCTATCCGGTTGCAACGTGTCAGGTCACCGATGGCGTGGGCACCATGATCGGCGCTGTGTTTGGCTCGCCGTTCCCAACAACCGCCTATATTGGGCATCCGGCGTATAAGCGCATGGGCGCACATGCCGGGTATATCATTGCAGTGGGCGCAGTGATCCCTCTGGCTGCGGTCTTTGGGCTCTTGGCATTCCTGAATACCTTGATCCCAACTGCGGCTGCTGCGCCCGTTTTGGTATTTGTGGCCCTGAGCCTGATCACCAACACTGCGCATTCTGTCAAAACCGAACATATGGCGGCTGTGACCATCGCGATGATGCCCCATGTTTCAGCATTTTTGATGGTCAAGTGGGGCTCTATGATGAATGCGCTTGGCACTATTGGTGTCGAAGGACTGCCGCGATTGGGCGATGAGGC
Organism: Shimia litoralis; assembly: GCF_005518135.1. Lineage (GTDB taxonomy): Bacteria > Pseudomonadota > Alphaproteobacteria > Rhodobacterales > Rhodobacteraceae > Shimia_E > Shimia_E litoralis. The sequence goes on from NZ_SULI01000014.1 coordinate 63,526, forward strand.
CCTGACAGCTGCGCTTTTGCAGCAAGGCGCACATTTCGAGGGGCACTTGGCGCTTTCGCAGGGGGCGATCCTGACTGGATTGATCTGGGGCGCGATTGTGGCCAGCGTGATCGACGGGCGCTTTCGGAATGCCTGTGGGTTTGCGCTCGCGGCTGCGGGCATGTCGCTGGTGGGGATCATCCATTCGGCCAGCTTGCATTGGCCCGAGTTGAGCGGCGTCAGCGCCGGATATCTGATCTCGGCAGCGTTTCTGTTCTTTTACCCCATGGTTCACAAAGAAGACGATCTGGTGAATCCAAATGTGGTCGTGGACGACGCGACGGCTCCTTAGGCCTGTCAACAGAACTATGCGCGGGGCAGGTGATCCCTGCCTCGCGTGGTTTTTAACTTAATCGGAAAACTGCAATGGCACATATGCCTCATAAGAAAATACTGCGTGGTCGCATTCTAAATTTTAGCGCCGAACCGCAAGACGAAACAGATACAGATGCCTATGAGTACGTAGAGGACGGGGCCATTGTTGTGGTTGATGGCAAAATTCAGGCGGTGGGGGCCTTTGGGGACCTAGATGCGTCAGATGCCGAGATCATAGATCACCGCCCGAATCTGTTGATGGCGGGGTTTATCGATACTCACATCCATTTCCCCCAAGTGCAGGTGGTCGCCAGTTGGGGAAGCCAGCTCTTGGATTGGTTGAACAATTACACCTTTCCCGAAGAAACGCGCTTTGCACAGGATGCCCATGCACAGACCATGGCAAACGCATTTTTTGATGTGCTGACAGCACATGGCACCACCACGGCGATGTCATATTGTTCGGTCCATTCAGAATCCGTCGAGGCCTATTTTTCCGAAGCGTCCCGCCGAGGCATGTGCATGATCGGTGGCAAGGTGATGATGGATCGCAATGCGCCGGACGGGCTGCGTGATACGCCGCAATCTGGGTATGACGACAGCAAGGCCCTCATCGAGCGGTGGCATGGCACGGGCCGGCTGCACTATGCGATTACGCCAAGATTTGCGATCACGTCGACCCCGCACCAACTCGAGATGGCGGGGGCGCTTGTGTCCGAGCATCCGGATTGTTTTGTCCAAACACACCTTTCTGAAAACAAAGACGAAATCGCGTTTACCAAAGACCTGTATCCACAGGCGCGCGACTATCTGGATGTTTACGAAACCTATGGTCTGGTGGGGCCAAAAACATTTCTGGGGCATGCCATCCATCTTGAGCCGCGCGAAATCGACGCCTTGGCAGAGACCGGGGCGCATCCGGTCTTTTGTCCGACGTCCAACCTGTTTTTGGGCAGCGGTCTGTTTGATGACGCCGGATTGCGGGGAAACGGTATCCAGAGCGCGATTGCCACCGACATTGGGGCGGGAACCAGCTATTCCATGCTGCAAACGCTGAACGAAGGGTACAAAATTCTTCAGCTCCAGGGGCAAAAGCTTCATCCGTTGCGGGCCTTTCACTGGATCACGCGTGGCAATGCGGTCACGTTGGGCATGGAGGACCGGATCGGCACATTGGATGTGGGGTCGGATGCCGACATTGTGGTGCTTAACAGTCAGGCAACGCCTGCGATGGCGTTGCGGTCCGCGCGGGCGCAAACCCTATCTGAAGAGCTGTTTATTCTTCAGATTATGGGGGATGATCGGTCGGTGACCCAAACCTATGTGGGCGGAAATTCTCAAAAATCCGCCTAATCAAATTTGGGCGCGCCCAACAATGGCTCTGGCGCGCCCTAATTTAGCTCTGCGGGGCGTCAGGTTCTGCGCCTAACCCGCGTGATAAGCTTTCTGCTGCGGATTTGACGTCGGCGCCAACTTGGGCAACCCGTTCCTGCGTGAGGCGGCTGATCGGTCCAGACACAGAGATACCTGCCACGGCTTCGCCATAAAAATTGAATATCGGGGCCGCAACACAGCGCATCCCCAAGTTCTTTTCCTCGTCATCTACGGCATAGCCAAGGTGGCGGGCATTTTGCATCTCGGCGCGGAGGGTTTCGGGGTCGCACAGGGTGTGTTCGGTAAAGGATTCTCGTGCGTGTGTGCGCAAAAACCATGACAGCGCATCATCAGAATAGCAGCTGAGCAATGCCTTGCCGATCCCGGAAGCATGCATGGGGGACAAGGTTCCCGGTGGGAAAAAGGCACGAATGGACTCGTGGGTTTCGACTTGGCTTAGAAACATCACGTGCCCGTCTTTTTCGATGCCAAGATTGGCTGTCTCACCGGTGGCTTGCATCAAGTCCCGCATGACGGGGCGCGCGCGCTCGACCACGCTGGACCGGCGCAAAAATGCAGACCCCAAACGAAACGACATCGGTCCGATGTGCCATGCTTGGGTTTGTGGATCGTTTTCCACAAACCCCCGCGCCGCAAGTGTGCTCAGGACGCGGTACATCGTGGCGACTGACTGATCGAGGTGTGATGCGATTTCCGAGAGGGTCATGCCATTGCTTTGGGCGAGGGTTTCCAAAACGACCAAGGCTCGATCCAACGACTGAATCGGGTTTGCCGTCGTGTCGGTGTTAAAGGCCTTGGGGCGGCCCTTGTTTCGAATGGGTGGGGGCATTGGGGGTGAATTTCTCTCAACTTGAACTCGAAAAAATACTGCAATGAATTGCGTTTTCACACAATGAAAAAATTTAAACCTATGATTTTATTTCATAAAGCTAATGATTTTTCAAAATGAAAAACCTTTTCAAAAAAATTTACCTTCATCATGCTGCGCGCTAGCTTTGTGGAGAAATTCAAAAAGGGGGCTGTGATGAGCTTTCAAAATCCAGTGTTTATTCCCGGACCGACAAACATGCCGGAAGGGCTTCGCAAGGCAGTTGATATGCCAACTTTGGATCACCGGTCTTCTCTGTTCGCAGATATTCTGCATCCGGCGCTGGCGGGCGTGAAAAAGGTTCTCAAGAGCGAAACAGCCGAAGTCTTCATTTTCCCCTCTACCGGAACTGGTGGATGGGAGACGGCCTTGACCAATACCCTGTCAGCCGGCGACAAAGTTCTGGCCGCGCGGAATGGCATGTTCAGCCACCGTTGGATCGACATGTGCACGCGTCACGGATTGGACATGACGGTGGTGGATGCGCCGTGGGGGGCTGGTATTCCGCTGGATCGCTACGAAGATATCCTGCGTAAGGATGTGAACCACGAGATCAAGGTGGTTCTGGCCACACATAACGAGACAGCCACAGGTGTGCGCAGCGATATCGCGGGTGTACGTCGTGCCATGGATGCGGCGGGCCATCCGGCGCTTTTGTATGTGGATGGTGTGTCGTCGATCGGGTCGATGGATTTTCAAATGGATGCGTGGGGCGTCGATATCGCGGTCACGGGATCGCAAAAGGGCTTTATGCTGCCTGCTGGCCTCGCAATTGTTGCCTTTTCTCCAAAGGCAGTTGCGCGCACTGAAACGGCAGGCTTGGCGCGTACGTTCTTTGATGTGCGCGATATGGCGGCTGGATATGCCAATAACGCTTATCCGTATACGCCGGCTGTAGGATTGCTGAACGGGCTTAAGACATCCACCGAGATGTTGCTGGAAGAAGGTCTTGAGGCGGTGTTTGCGCGCCACACGCGGATCGCCAATGGCGTGCGGGCAGCTGTGGATGCTTGGGGGCTTGCGCTGTGTGCAGCATCGCCTGATCTGTATTCTGATACCGTCAGCGCCATCGTGACTCCGCAAGGATTTAACGCCACTGACATCGTGACCCATGCTGCAGATGTCTATGACGTCGCTTTTGGTGTCGGGCTTGGGGATGTTGCAGGCAAGGTCTTTCGCATCGGGCACTTGGGATCAATGACTGACGTCATGGCCTTGGCCGGAATTGCGACTGCGGAAATGTGCATGGTCGATCTGGGTTTGGATATCCAGTTGGGGGCAGGCGTGGCGGCAGCGCAGGAGAGCTATCGGGCGTCAACAGCGGATGCGCGCCGGGCGGCAGCGTGAGCATGGATATGCCAGAGATGATGCCTCCGACCTTCCAAGATATGCTGGATGCGCATACGCGGATCAAACCCTATGTGCACCAAACGCCAGTTCTGACCTCGTCATTCTTGAATGACCTGACCGGTGCGCAGCTGTTTTTCAAATGTGAGAACCTGCAAAAAGCTGCGGCTTTTAAGGTACGCGGTGCGTCGAATGCCGTGTTTGGATTGTCCGAAGATCAGGCGCGCTTGGGCGTGGCCACGCATTCAAGCGGAAACCATGCCCTGTCGTTGTCTTATGCTGCCGGGCGACGGGGTATTGCGTGTCACGTGGTGATGCCACACACGGCGCCGCAGGCAAAAAAAGATGCGGTCATCGGATATGGTGGACAAATCACCGAATGCGAACCCTCCACGACAAGTCGCGAAGCGGTGTTTGCGCAGGTTCAGGTCAAGACAGGCGCAGATTTCGTGCATCCGTACAATGATCCACGGGTGATTGCAGGGCAGGGCACATGTGCGCATGAACTCTTGGCGCAAACCGGTGGTTTGGATGCTGTTATCGCACCGATTGGGGGGGGAGGTATGATTTCCGGAACCTGCCTGACGTTGTCGACGTTAGCACCAGAGACCGCAGTCTTTGCCGCAGAACCCGATCAGGCAGATGACGCCGCCCGAAGCCTGCGCGCAGGACATATCATCGCTGATGATGCGCCTGTGACTGTGGCGGACGGGCTTAAGGTGCCGTTGAAAGACCTGACTTGGCATTTTGTCAGCACCCATGTGCAGGACATTCTGACCGTCAGCGAACAAGAGATCATCGACGCCATGCGGTTGATCTGGGCGCGTATGAAGCTTGTGGTGGAACCCTCAAGTGCGGTGACGCTTGCGGCGATTTTGAAACACAAAGACATCTTCGCGGGCAAACGCGTTGGGGTCATTTTGACCGGAGGCAATGTCGATTTGGACAGATTGCCTTGGATGACATCTTGAATGCAGGAGCAAATGACATGAACGCACAGACACAAATCGCAAACCTAGAAGTTGGTTTTGATGTGCCCGCATTGCCGGGCATGGATGAAAGCGAAATTCAAACGCCATGTTTGGTGCTGGATTTGGACGCGTTGGAATACAACATCAAAAAGATGGGCGACTATGCCAAAGCGCACGGCATGCGCCATCGCGTACACGGCAAGATGCACAAATCCGTTGATGTGGCAAAGCTGCAAGAGGCGCTGGGGGATGCGGTTGGCGTATGTTGCCAGAAGGTCTCCGAAGCTGAGGTCTTTGCGCGTGGCGGGATCAAAGATGTTCTGGTGTCTAATCAAGTGCGAGACCCGCGCAAGCTGGATCGTTTGGCACGCTTGCCCAAGCTTGGGGCGCGCACCATTGTCTGTGTGGATGATCTGGACAACGTGGCAGAGCTGTCTGCGGCCGCACAGCGGCAAGGCACGCAGCTTGAGTGTTTGATCGAGATTGATTGCGGCGCAGGGCGCTGCGGGGTGAATTCGGCACAGGATGTTGTGGAGATTGCCATGGCCATTCAAGCGGCCGAGAACCTGACGTTCACGGGTATTCAGGCCTATCAAGGTGCCATGCAGCACATGGACAGCTATCAAGACCGAAAGGCCAAACTTGAGATCGCGATTGCTCAGGTCAAAGAGGCGGTTGAGGCCCTGAAGGTCGCGGGCATATCTTGCGAGCTTGTGTCGGGTGGGGGAACCGGTTCGTATTATTTCGAGAGCACTTCAGGTGTCTATAATGAACTTCAATGCGGGTCATATGCGTTTATGGATGCGGACTATGGGCGCATTCTGGATGAAAACGGCACGCGCATTGATCAGGGGGAATGGAAAAATGCTCTGTTCATTCTGACCAGTGTCATGAGCCATACCAAAGTAGACAAAGCCATCGTAGACGCCGGGCTCAAAGCACAATCGGTCGACAGTGGATTGCCCACAATCTTTGGGCGCGACGATGTGAGTTATCTTAAGTGTTCGGATGAACATGGCGTTGTCGGCGATCCTGATGGTGTTCTTAAGATAAATGACAAACTGCGTCTGGTGCCCGGTCACTGTGATCCGACATGCAATGTGCATGATTGGTACGTGGGGGTGCGTAATGGCAAGGTCGAAACGCTTTGGCCTGTTTCCGCGCGCGGCAAGGCATACTGAATCACAGGGCAGGCAAAGATGGCGGCGGGCATTGGGTGTGCTGCCGTCGCATATTTTAAGGAACTTCTTATGATTATCGTACCTGAACACGAAATCTCTGGATTGATGACGCGCCAAGACAGCTTTGACGCTGTTGAAAAGGTGTTTGCATCGATGGCAAGCGGGGCGGCGTATAACTTTCCGGTGATCCGCGAGGCGATTGGCCATGCGGATGCACTCTATGGGTTCAAATCGGGGTTTGACCGCGCTGGGCTGAACCTTGGTCTTAAGTCAGGTGGGTATTGGCCGGGGAACGCCGATAAGGGGCTGACCAATCACCAGTCAACCGTGTTTCTGTTTGACGCCGATACAGGGAAATGCCGCGCGATTGTAGGAGGGAACCTGTTGACGGCCTTGCGTACGGCGGCGGCCAGTGCGGTTTCGATCAAATATCTGGCGCCCAAGTCTGCCAAAGTGCTGGGGATGATCGGGGCAGGGCATCAATCCTCGTTTCAATTGCGGGCCGCACTGGATCAGCGGGCGTTTGAAAAGGTGATTGGATGGAACTTGCATCCAGAACATCTGAGCCGGCTGGAAGACGTTGCCACAGAGGCGGGATTGCCTTTCGAGGCGGTTGAGCTGGATCAGCTTGGGCAAGAGGCAGATACGATCATCACCATCACGTCGTCATTTGCCCCGATCCTCAAGAATGCCCATGTGACGGGTGGCACGCATATCGCCTGTATGGGGACCGATACCGTGGGCAAGCAAGAAGTCGATGCAGAGCTGGTGGCCCGTGCGCAGGTCTTTACCGACGAAGTGGCGCAGTCGATCTCGTTGGGGGAATGCCAACATGCAATGTCTGCGGGGCTGATCCGCCAAGAGCAGATTGCGCAAATCGGGGATGTCATCAACGGCACGCACACTGGGCGCACGTCAGAAAACGATATTACCTTGTTTGACGGGACCGGCGTGGGCTTACAGGACTTGGCGGTGGCTTCTGCTGTGGTGGAGCTTGCTGTGGCACGAGGCGTTGCCATTGAGGTGGATTTCTGACCTGTTGTCTTGAACCAGACGCGGGACAGGCGTGTGTCATGCTGCAGATATAGCCAGCGTGTGAAACCGCTGTGCGCGGTGCATCACACATGGCTTTTGTCCAGATACATGCTGTTTTTTGTCCTGTTCGCCCAAATCAACGCGAACAGGACATAATTACCAATTTCCTTTATGGCCCGAATATGGAATGCAGGGGCAAAGCCCGCATATTATTTTTGGACAGTTCCGATGCAAGATAAACCCAATTCTCTTCCGACAAATCTTATTCCTCAGGCTCTTGTGCCTGTCATGCTCTCCATCTGCGATACGGCACGTGATGTGGCCGACGTGATTGCCCGCGGTGCGCTGGGCCAAGCGCTGGGTCAAGAGGTCGGGGCGATGAACTCTGACGGTGACGGTCAAAAGCGCTGGACGTGTTGACCGACGAAATGTTTGCAGACGCGCTGACGCGGGCCGGTGTGCGATTTTACGCCTCGGAAGAGCGTGATGATGTTGTGACCCTGAACCCGGAAGGTCCGCTTGCGGTGGCCATGGATCCACTGGATGGCTCTTCCAATATCGATGTGAATGTGTCCATCGGGTCGATTTTCTCGATTTTCGAAGCGGCAGAAGACGGCGAAGCAAGTGTGCTGCGTCCAGCCAGCGAGCAACTGGCGGGGGGCTACGTGATTTATGGCCCGCAAACCGCTTTGGTTGTGACCTTTGGCGATGGCACACAATATTATATTCTTGATCCGAAAACCGGTGTGTTCACTCTGGTCACAGATCGTATGGAAATTCCGCCTCAGGCCAGCGAATTCGCGATCAACGCGTCGAATTCCCGCCATTGGCACGCCCCGGTCAGCAGTTATATCGACGATTGTCTGGCCGGCACCGAAGGCCCCCACGGTCGCGATTTCAACATGCGTTGGGTCGGGTCATTGGTGGCGGAAACGCATCGCATTATTACACGTGGCGGTTTGTTCCTGTATCCAGCGGATGATCGCCCTGGATACGAGACCGGGCGCCTGCGCATGGTCTATGAATGTGCCCCGATTGCCTTTTTGGTGGAACAAGCTGGCGGCAAGGCCACAGATGGCGCACATCCTTTGATGCAACATCAGGCTGGCCGCCTGCACGCGCGCGTGCCGCTTGTTTTCGGATCAACTCAAAAGGTCGAGCGGGTCGCAGAATATCACCAACGCCTTGGCTAAGTGCGGCCAACATACGTGCGCCAAACGAGCATGGCTGTGTGTCGCCATGCCCGTTTGGCAAAAACATAAGGGGTAAAGATGAAAGCCATCGTGTTTGATCTAGACGGAACATTGGTCGATTCCGCCCCTGACATTCAGGCCGCCGTCAATACGATGCTGGCCAACGAAGGGCAGGGGCCGCTTGATCTGCCCACGGTGACATCGTTTGTCGGCAATGGTCTGCCAAAGCTGGTTGAACGCGTTATCCGGCATTGCGCGATGGATATGGCTCAATTTGATCGTTTGGTGGCGGATACCTTGATGATCTATAATACGGCCACATCGGATTTGACCCGTCCCTATCCGAATATGATGGCATGTCTGACCCGTCTTAAGGCCGCCGGATATCGCATGGCAGTCTGTACGAACAAGCCCTATGGCCCAGCGGTGCATCTGCTGTTGAATCTCAAGCTGGATGACTTTTTCGAGGTTGTGATCGGTGGCGATTCCACCGATGCGCGCAAGCCGGATCCCTTGCCCCTCACAACGGTGATCGAGCAACTTGGTGCGACACAGGTTCTATATGTGGGCGATAGTGAGATTGACGCAGATACGGCGCTCAACGCGGGCGTGCCGTTTGCTCTGTTTTCCCAAGGGTATCGCAAGCGACCTGTGTACGAGATTGCCCATCAGCATCTGTTTTCAGATTTTGACCAACTCTTTGATATTGCCACATCTGTCTTGGGCGATCCAACCTAGGTTGCGCACATAAGCACGGGCGGCAATTTGCTGTTTGGTGCCAAGTTTTGCACAGGGTGCTTGCCCGATGCGGTTTGGTTGATAAACTGTTGCATGACATTTGTAGGCTGACCCGTCGGTCGGTGTGTATTCTGGGAGAGTTTTATGAAAGCCACCTTAGTTGGAATGATTGCCGGGATGGGGATGCTGGCAGCCACAGCAGGCTTTGCCGGTCCCCCCCAATTGAAGCCTGCGAACCCGCAGCCTTCCGGGCTCAAATCTGGCTTGTCGGTCAGCTATGCCTATCCGATTGACGTCAAAACCCTGAGTGCTGCGCGCTCTGCCCTTAACGAAGGCGCAAAGCGTGGCAAGCCACTCAAGGGATTGAACTATGCCGATACCCGCCAAGGCGAAAAGGCACTGACCTCTAAGAAAGAACATGCCGTCGCAGCACGCATCAAGGGGTACGTAAAATTTGATGCCCCCGGTATTTATGAAATCGAGATGTTCACCAACGATGGTCTGGACATGACCATCGGCGGCCAAAAGGTTGGATATCTGGATGAACGCAGCCCGTGCGGAAGCGCAGGCATGAAGCGCGTCGAGGTGCCCCAAGCTGGGTGGTACGCGCTGTCTGCCACATATTTTCAGAGACTGGGCACCAGTTGCCTGCAAATGGAGATGGGCAAGCAAGGCAGCAAGCGCAAACAGGTTTCGAACGGTATTTTTGGCCACTAGGCCCGCTGTTCAATCGGATCAAAAGGGGGCCGGATGGTCCCCTTTTTTGTGTCTGAACGCTGGGGATCTGCAGACGGCCTAGTGGCAAATCCCTTCGAGCTCTACGCCCTTCCATGGCAACTGAACGGTCATCGGCGTGGGAAATGCTGACAGCGGCATCACCTCTTGCAGCATCGCCTTAAGGCGGTGTGTGCGGGGGGCATCAGGGTCAAGCAATGCACAGCACAGATATTCTTCGACAATCGAGGCTTGTTGTTCGTATCCGTACTCAAGAAAATGGCTTTGGGTAGAGGTGTCAAAGCGATACGGATCATCGTTGACCTGATGTTCTTTGGCGGCGCGTCGTGGCGAATATCCTGTGATCGCGCGGTTCTGCCATTGCCAGACATGCGTGATCTCATGCGCAAACAGCATGGCATCCGACAGGTTTAACTGGGCAGGATACCCCTTAAGGTAATCGTCCTTTTGCCATTGCGTCGACAACAGAACAGTGTTGTGCAGAACCACCGCCGCAGTTGATGCCGTCACGACGTCGTCAGTGGGTTCAGGGTAAATGCGTTCGCGACAGGCCAAACGCGGACGTTTCTCACGCCGGAATGTCGCCACCCCCAGCGGCACATCATGCACAACACGCACCGTACTGGGCGAAATCGTTTCGCCCTGAAGATCCTCGGCAAACGCCGTTTCCCCCGTGGTGAGAGGACGAGAGCAGGATAGGAGACAGAAGAAAGGGATGAAAAGAGCGGCGCGCATGCGGCAAGTGTAGCGCAAGAAGGCAGAAAAGAAAGAGAAGTGCGTGCTCACCAGTGGCATGAGTCTCGCACAGGCAAAATGGCTTCGTCGAAACCAGATATGTCAAACGATGCAATCACAGAGTTCTCACCATAAGGTGTGGCCTCGACCAGCATTTCTGAATGGCCCAACATGGCTTTTAGAAAGGGAATAGAGCTTCTGCCACCCCACAAACCCAGATGCTGATGTGAGGTGGATTCCACCATTTTCTTCTTGCGCGCGGGAGTTTTGTCCAACCTATACGTAACTGTTCCATATTGGTAATCAGACATATGCAACCCGTTAAAATAGATTGAGAAATCTGTCGTGTTTTCTCGGCACATGATGTGAAGAACCATTGGTCCAGCCCCGGAAAACCGCCCTCTGATCGAATCTTCAGATGTCAGTTGCAAAAACACGTTTTGAGAGTCATCAAGTCGGGATGTTTCGGTGGTCAAACGCCATTTGCCAACACTATGATTTTCATCTTTGTTTGTTGTGTCCAAGATATGTTGATCAAAACAGGCGAGTCTCGCGGTATCATCATTTATGTCCCCACACGCCTTCAGGTCTTCATGTGAAGACGCGGGGGCGGCCAATAAGACTGTGGTGCTGAGGAGACTCACAAAAAATGGAAATTTGAACAAGCTCTACTCCAGTGCGATCTAGGAGGAATGAATACAACCTAAATAGCTTGGTCGCCCCTAAACATCCAGTTCTTCAACAAACCGCGCGTTTTCTTGGATGTATTCGAATCGTTTCTCGGGCTTTTTACCCATCAGGCGTTCGACCAGATCACCGGTTTCGCCGGGTTCGTCCTCATCAATTGTCACGCGGATCAATTTACGTGAATTGGGGTCCATCGTGGTTTCCTTGAGGTCTTTGGCGTCCATTTCCCCAAGACCTTTGAACCGTGACACGTCAATTTTGCCTTTGCCACCCAGACCTTTTTCCAGCCATTCGTCGCGCTCGGCTTCGTCGATGCAATAGACGCGCTTGGCCCCTTGGGTCAGGCGAAATAGCGGCGGGCAGGCCAAATACAGGTGGCCGGCATCAATCATTGGGCGCATCTGCGTGAAGAAGAACGTCATCAACAGCGCCGCAATATGCGCGCCATCCACGTCCGCATCGGTCATGATGATCACTTTGTCATAGCGCAGATCATCGACGTTGAACTTGGTGCCCAGCCCAACCCCCAGCGCTTGGGTCAGATCGCTGATTTCGGCGTTGGTGCTGATCTTGTTACCAGCCGCCCCCAAGACGTTGAGAATCTTACCGCGCAACGGCAGCAGGGCCTGATTTTTGCGGTTGCGGGCCATCTTGGCCGATCCACCAGCCGAGTCGCCCTCGACGATGAACAATTCGGTATTGTCGCGGCTGTTTGACGAACAGTCGGTCAGCTTGCCGGGCAGGCGCAGCTTTTTGGTGGCGGTTTTGCGTTGGGTTTCTTTTTCCTGACGACGGCGCAGGCGCTCTTCGGCCCGCAGGATCAGAAAATCAAGAATGGCCCCGGCGGATTTTGTATCCGCAGCAAGCCAGTTGTCAAAGTGGTCGCGCACCGCATTTTCGACCAGTCGCTGGGCCTCGACCGTGGCAAGACGGTCTTTGGTTTGGCCGACAAATTCAGGTTCCGAGATAAAACAGGACACAAGGGCGCAGCCCCCCGTGATCAGGTCTTCGCGGGTGATGTCTTTGGCTTTGCGGTTGTTGACCAACTCACCGTAAGCCTTGATGCCCTTGAGGATCGCTGCCCAAAAACCTGCGACATGTGTGCCGCCTTCGGGGGTGGGCACGGTGTTACAGTAGGATTGAATATACCCGTCACGTGCGGGGGTCCAATTGATGGCCCATTCGACTTTGCCAGGTGTATTGAACCGTTCGTTGAAATCCACAGTGCCAGCAAAGGGTTGCTCGGCATAGGTGGTTGAGCCACCAAGCGTTTCTTTCAGATAGTCAGACAGGCCGCCGGGAAAGTGAAACGTGGCTTCGGTGGGGGTCTCGCCATCATTAATGGCGGTTTTCCATCGAATTTCGACACCCGAGAACAAATAGGCTTTGGAGCGGATGGAATTGAACAGGCGCGCGGGTTTGAACCGATGCTTGCCGAAAATCTGCTCGTCGGCGTGAAAGGTAACCGTTGTGCCGCGACGGTTTGGAGCGGCGCCGACTTTTTCAACGGGTCCTTGGGGGATGCCGCGCGAAAATCGCTGTTCGAACAGTTCTTTGTTGCGGGCCACTTGTACAACCATCGAGTCACTCAGGGCATTGACCACAGATGCGCCGACGCCGTGCAAACCGCCAGAGGTCTGATAGGCCTTGCCCGAGAATTTCCCGCCCGCGTGCAAGGTACACAAGATAACTTCGAGGGCTGATTTGTTTGGGAATTTGGGGTGGGGATCAACCGGAATGCCGCGGCCGTTGTCCCGTATGGTCACCGAATAGTCATCATGCAGCTCAACTTCGATCCGATTGGCAAATCCGGCAACGGCTTCGTCCATCGAGTTGTCGAGAACCTCGGCCACCAGATGGTGCAATGCACGCTCGTCCGTCCCGCCGATATACATGCCGGGGCGTTTTCGAACAGGTTCGAGCCCTTCGAGGACTTCGATGGATGACGCGTCATAAGGATCTTCAATTGTCTCGGTCAGGAGATCGTTTGCCATGTTGGGCTGCTCTTTTTTGTCTTGGTTTGTGGGGCATTATGGCAGGGGAAATCACGGGGGGGAAGTGGGCAGATGCGGATACCGTGCTTGAAGTCGCTGACAAAGACACGTTCACGGCAATTACGCAGTGGGCCAGGTCCGAAGCGGGGGCGCGATTGCCTCCATTTCACCCAGATATTGAGGTGAGAGTTTGCTCACGGATGTCATCAGATTTTTACAAAAGTTGACGTGAGTCAAAGCCGAATATTTGACGGAGTGTTAAGTAGCCCCCAAGCCGAAAATTTAGGAGACGCTCATGACCGCAACCCCTGCGAACACCCCCACTGCAGTTGCCAAGGCCAATGCCGAAGCAAAAGCCAATGTCACCGCTGCGAATGCCGCACCCAAGCCTGCGCCAGCGCGCAAAGCTACGCCAAGTGCGGAGGAAGTGCGGCGCGCTTTTGAAAGCGGCGAGTATCCGTATGACACTAAGCTTTCGCGTCGGACCTATGAGGCACAAAAAGCCAAAATTCAGGCCGAGTTGCTGAAAGTTCAGCTTTGGGCACAAGAAACGGGCCAAAAGTTCGTGATGTTGTTCGAAGGTCGTGATGCGGCCGGTAAAGGTGGTACTATCAAGCGCTTTACCGAGCACCTCAATCCGCGTGCTGCGCGCGTTGTGGCCCTTAACAAGCCAACCGACGAAGAGCGCGGCCAATGGTATTTCCAGCGCTACATTGATCACCTGCCGACTGCAGGCGAAATTGTGCTGTATGACCGGTCTTGGTATAACCGCGCGGGCGTTGAGCGGGTCATGGGATTTTGCGAGCCGGGTGAGTATCTAGAGTTCATGCGCCAGACGCCAGATTTGGAACAGATGTTGGTGCGTTCCGGTATCCGCCTGTACAAATATTGGTTCTCTGTCACACGCGAAGAGCAACTGCGCCGTTTCCAAAGCCGCGAGTCTGATCCGTTGAAACAATGGAAGCTGTCGCCGATCGACAAGGCGTCATTGGGCAAATGGGACGATTATACCGAAGCCAAGGAAGCAATGTTCTTCTATACAGACACTGCTGATGCGCCTTGGACAGTCATCAAGTCGAACGACAAGAAACGTGCACGTCTGAATTGTATGCTGCACTTCCTGAATTCTCTTGACTATCCAGGTAAGGATCTCAAGATTGCTCATGCGCCGGACCCCTTGATTGCCTCGACAGCAAGTCATGTGATCCATCGCTCTGAACATATCTTGGGTACGTCCATGCATCCGGACAGCCGTAAGAAGTAAAGGGCCTGCCTTGTTTTGCACTCTGAGGAGGGTGGGCAAGACAACTTAAGCGGCAGCAGCTCTGAAGAGGTGGCTCGGGTCCAGTGGACCGGGCCACCTTTTCTCATTCTGATAGGATGAATGCTGTTTGGTTCAGGGGGCCGCTGTTTCAGGCAAAATACAGCGTTCAGGCACATGATGCCACGGTCTCTCGAGCCGGAATGCGGTCAATGCCCAGAACGGGTATTTTGATACGTTCAAGGACTGTCTTGCCAGAGACATGTTTCAGTCCTAAGGCTTGAGGATGCAAACACCAGCAACATACATGGATCACATCCGTGCGATTCTTCGCCTTGGCCTGCCTCTGATTGGGGGGCACGTGGCGCAATATGCGATTACGCTGACAGATACCATCATGTTGGGGTGGTATTCTGTGGCCGCGCTGGCATCTGTGGTGCTGGGGGGGACCTATTTCTTTGTCATCTTTATTCTGGGATCGGGCTTTGCCATTGCCGTGATGCCCTTGGTGGCCGAAGCGGATGCGTCCGGCGATGAGACATCGGTGCGCCGGATCACGCGTATGGGGCTTTGGTTGTCGGTGATTACCGGCGCTGTGGCCTTGCCTGTGTTCTGGTTCTCGGGGGGGATTCTCTTGGCGCTGGGGCAAGAGCCAGACATTGCCCAATTGGCGCAGGAGTATCTGCGGATTGCAGGCATCGGATTGGTGCCCGCGCTTTTGGTGATGGTGTTGAAATCATATTTGGCGGCCCTTGGGCGCACGCGGGTTGTGTTTTGGGTGACGGTTGCGGCCGCACTGAGCAATGGATTGGTGAACTACGCTTTGATTTTTGGCAACTGGGGCGCGCCAGAGCTTGGTGTTGTTGGCGCGGCAATTGCCTCGGTTGTGGTACAAGTGGTCTCGCTCGTCGGGATTATGGCCTATGCGATGATTACACTGCCGCAGCACACACTGTTTGCACGTTTGTGGCGGCCTGATTGGGACGCTTTTTCCCATGTGTTTCGCCTAGGGGTGCCGATCGGCCTGACAAGCCTTGCCGAAGTCGGGCTGTTTGCAGCGTCCTCACTGATGATGGGCTGGATTGGGACTGTGCAGTTGGCGGCGCACGGGATTGCGCTTCAGCTGGCCAGCCTGACGTTCATGGTGCACCTCGGGCTGTCGAATGCCGCCACTGTCAGGGCTGGTAATGCGCTGGGACGGCGTGACAGCGATCATCTGGCGCGTGGTGCAATTGTGGCGCTTGTAATGTCGTTTGCGATGGCCTGCCTCGCGGTGGTCGTGTTTCTGAGTATCCCAAATGTGCTCGTGGGATTGTTCCTAAGCCCGACCGAACCTGATCGCGATGCCATCTTGGTGGTTGGGGTGTCGCTGTTGTTTGTCGCCGCCCTATTCCAAGTGGTGGATGGGGCACAGATCATGGCGTTGGGTTTGTTGCGGGGCGTCAAAGATACACGCGCACCAATGATTATTGCTGCGGTAAGTTATTGGATTGTCGGGGTGCCTTGCGGGTATCTGCTTGGCTTCAAGCTGGGCTGGGGCGGAGAAGGTGTCTGGCTTGGGCTTGTTGTGGGGCTCAGCACTGCGGCGGTATTGCTCTTGCGGCGGTTCTGGGGGCCCAAACTTGGTCAACTGCGCGACGAGTTCGCCAAATAACCCAAATATTCTGAAGTGCCGGCTATTTGTCCTGTTTCATCAGTGCGTCGGCCTTTTTACGAATAAGAACTGACCGCAGATCATGCATGGCAAGCAACAAAGAGTCCGTCACATCCTGAAGCTGTTCTTCGGTGGCGCGTGATTGTGCCCATTGGGTGGTCAAGTTCATATAGTCGACCGCGCGGTGGATGTCGTCAATATCGCGGCGGGCCAGTACCTCGTGACGGGCATCCATCCAGTCACGTATGGTATCCAGATCGCGCTCTGACAAGGTGCGGTCGCCATGGGGTTTGATTTCCCCATTTCGAATATTCACGACCGCAATCTGGTCCATGTCGATGCGGCGTTGCCTGTTTTGGGTATCCACCCGAAACACAAAGGCCCCGTTTTCCCGTACGCGAAAATAGTATTCTGGTAAATCGCTCGACATCACACCCCCTTATGTCAGCGCGGCGCAGAACTCTTGAATCCGCGTGCATGCGGTTTTTAGCGCCTCATCCGAAGTAGCGTAGCTGACACGGAAGTTTGGCGAAAGCCCGAATGCAGCGCCGAACACAACAGCGACGTCAGCTTCTTCCAAGAGAGCAGTGGCAAATACCTCGTCATTTTCGATGATAGTGCCAGCCGCCGTGGTCTTGCCGATCAGCCCCGCAATTGATGGATAGACGTAAAACGCGCCTTCTGGCACAGGGCAGGTGATCCCGTCGATTGCCGACAACATGGACACCACCAGATCACGGCGCCGTTTGAAAATTTCATTGTTGGCGGGCAGAAAGTCTTGGGTCCCGTTCAGGGCCTCGACGGCGGCCCACTGGCTTATGGAGCAAGGGTTCGACGTGCTCTGGGACTGAATTTTGCGCATCGCGGCGATCAATTCCACAGGACCAGCAGCATACCCAATCCGCCATCCGGTCATGGCATAGGCTTTGGAGACACCGTTGCAGGTGAGTGTGCGGTCGTACAATGCGGGTTCTATTTCTGCGGGCGTGCAGAATTCAAAGCCGTCATAAGCCAGATGTTCATACATATCGTCCGTCATCACCCAGACATGCGGGTGGCGCATCAAAACATCAGTCAGTGCCTTGAGTTCTGCGCGATCATATCCGGCCCCTGTGGGGTTTGAGGGCGAGTTAAAGATCAGCCATTTGGTTTTGGGTGTGATGGCGGCCTCGAGCTGATCTGGAGTAAGTTTGAAGTTGTTCTCTAGCGTGGCCGGTGCCACGACAGGTTCACCCCCAGCCAATAGCACCATGTCTGGATAGCTGACCCAATACGGGGCAGGAATGACCACCTCGTCTCCGGGGTTCAGGGTTGCCATCAGCGCATTATAAAGGATTTGCTTGCCGCCCGTTCCGACGCTGATCTGGTTGGGCAGATATTCAAGCGCATTGTCGCGCTTGAGCTTGGCACAGATGGCTTGCTTCAGCTCGAGAATGCCATCAGGCGCCGTGTATTTTGTTTTGCCCGCGGCAATGGCCGCGACACCCGCATCCTTGATGTTTTGAGGGGTGTCAAAATCTGGTTCGCCTGCGCCAAGGCCGATAACGTCACGTCCTGCTGCCTTTAATTCGGCTGCTTTGGTTGTGACAGCGATTGTCGGCGAGGGTTTAACGCGGGATAGTGTCGCGGACAGGAAAGACATGGGCAACCTCGTTTGAATACAGTGCGTACATGTCTTAGGGTGCCCAAGAAACCCGATCAAGCCAGAACACCAAAGAAGGATGCCAGAATGGCCGATGAATTTCAGGAAGATGATTATCAAGACCATTGGTACGGTGACGATGTGGCAACTTTTGGTGATCGGCTTGCAGCGGCGCGGTTGTATGCGCGGTTGTCACAGGGTGATCTTGCCAAGCGTTTAGGGGTCAAAAAGTCTACTGTCGTGTCGTGGGAAGACGATCTGAATGAACCGCGCGCAAACAAGCTTCAGATGATGGCGGGTTTGCTGAATGTGTCTATTGGTTGGTTGCTGATGGGCGAAGGCGAAGGCGTGGGGATCACACCGGATGAAACCGATATCGCAGAGCCGGATTTGGCTGAGTTGATGGTCGAAATGCGTGACATCCGCACACAAATGAAAAAAAGTGGCGATCGGCTGGCATTGCTCGAGAAAAAGCTGCGCCTCAAGGTGCAGGGGATGATCGCAGAATGACCGAGACGCATGAACATCGCCTTAAACGCATGAAAATGCGCGCCATGCGCCGCGGCATCAAGGAGATGGACATCATCCTTGAGCGATATGCAGATGACAATCTTGCCCAGATGGATCCAGACAGACTGGATCTATTCGATGCACTGCTGCACGAGAATGATCAGGATTTGTATCAGTGGGTGACAGGGCAGGTGGCGACACCTGATCCGTACGGGGCGTTGATTGCTGATATCTCGATTGCCATCAGCGGCGCAGAATAGCTCGCATTTTAGATGTTTCCGGCAATATTTAACTGATTGTTCGGCTTTTTCCCTCAGGGTCCTTTCTGAGAGATGATGTCGGAGACAAAGATGAGCATTCATTCACAGCTGGACGGCGCCTTGGACAAAGGGTTCATGGTTGGATATTTAGACTCGCTGGCTTTGGTCGAGCGGTTGCACCGTTTGCTGCTGGATGTGATCAAAGACGAATTTGAGCGCGTGGGTGTCTTGGAGATCAACGCAGTTCAAGCACTGTTGTTGTTCAATATCGGTGATAAC
The DNA here is from genome assembly GCF_005518135.1 of Shimia litoralis. Lineage (GTDB taxonomy): Bacteria > Pseudomonadota > Alphaproteobacteria > Rhodobacterales > Rhodobacteraceae > Shimia_E > Shimia_E litoralis. The sequence continues at coordinate 82,365 of NZ_SULI01000014.1, forward strand.
GAAGTCACAGCCGGCGAGCTGAAATCGCGCGGATATTATCAAGGCAGCAATGTCAGTTACAATCTTAAGAAACTGGTCGAGATGGGCTTTATGCACCATCAACGATGCGAGATTGATCGTCGATCCGTTCGAGTCCGGTTGACCGAGCGGGGGCGTCGCATTCGCGATGTGGTTGCGTCCCTGTTTGAACGTCACGCAGAAGGCTTACAGTCGAAAGGGGTTCTTGGCCCGGAAGGGATCGAAGAAATTACCTTCGCTCTGCGACGTGTTGAACGGTACTGGACCGATCAAATTCGATATATCTACTAGATACGCCGTGGCTCCCGACTGTAATGGCGTAGTGTTTGAGTGCAGAGTACGGGATGTCCAAGTTTCTGGATAAAAAGGGCGGCTCCGCAGCCGCCCTTTTTGTTGGGTGTAGATGTTCTTACCAATGTCCAACGCTCGGCATGCTCGCCCAAGGCTCTTGAGACGGCAGGGCATCACCCTGTTGTAGGAATTCAATAGAGATGTTGTCGGGTGAGCGTACAAATGCCATGCGGCCATCACGCGGAGGACGATTGATGGTCACGCCATTCTCTTGCAAGTGCTGGCACATGGCATAGATGTCTTCGACCTCATAGGCCAAGTGCCCAAAATGGCGGCTGTCACTTGGCAAGCCATCGTCACCATCCCAGTTCCATGTCAGCTCCAAGGGGACGTCTTCGTCACCTTTTGCAGCCAGATAAACAAGGGTAAAGCGGCCTTCTTCGCTCTCGTAGCGGCGAATTTCATTTAGACCCAAAAGACCATAAAAGGCCAATGAGGCTGAAAGATCTGACACCCGAACCATGGTGTGTAAGTATTTGACGTGCATGTTGGATTTGCCTTGATGAATATCACAGTTACCAAGGTAGGATTATTCCGCAGGATGTCGAGCCGCACCTGTAGAAATTCTTAAAATGCAGACTGAATGCCAATAGATACCGAATACTCGCGCGTATCGAAACGGCTGACGTTTGAACTGGTTGTGAGTGCCCTTACCGTCATGGTTGGGGCAAACCCCGCATAGTGCATTTTGTGGAAAGTGAACTCGAGCTCGCTGGCAACAGAAATATCTTGCCGCCCCCCAGGGACAGGAATGATGCCAACTCGGTAGTTCGGGTAGGCGCTCATTCCAGCTTTGAGCGCGGCAGCAATACGCACGGGTCCTTTGGGTTGCGTAAAAGTATATCGGAGCGCCGCCACAGCCCCGTGAGAATCAAAAATGGGGGTCGCATCATCCGTCTGATGCAGGCTGATGCTCGTGCTAAGTTGATCTCCCCACGAGAGCTTGTGTGAATAGGTGGCGCTTAGGCTGCTGTAAATGTCGCGGGTTTGGGGGGCAGCTTCGGGCCGACGCCATTCGTTTGTTGCGGTCAATGACAATCCGCTGGATTTGTTTTGCGTCCATGCCACCCCGGCTTCGGCGCGCAGCAAATCATGTAAAGTCGATCCGCCATATTGTGCTGTTCCGGCAATGACCCCAAGATTCCAGATCGGGCCTTTGGGTTGAATGCGAAATGCGTGTCGCAGGCCCGCTTCGAGCAAGGAAAAAGAGTAATCAGATCCTTTGGCATTGGGGGCGATGTCTTTGGCTTCGGATGACAGAGCAACCTGTCGGCTAAAGAACCGCCCGACCAAACGTGTTTCACTGGCGCTGCTGGTTCTGAGCCGGTAGCTTAACCGTGCGTTCACCATAGCTTCGATACCGGATAACGCGAGCGCATCCCCGATATTGACGCCAATGGCGGGCACACCGTCGATGATCATGTATTTTGACATCGACCCGTTGTTCACATTCGATGAGGGCGCCAAGGATCCTGTGATATGAAAACGAAAGGGGTTTTGAGAGCGCACTTGTTTGAAATTGCGAACAACCCGATGTTTCTGGACGTCACTTGGCGCTGCTGTATGAGCTTTGCGCAGCCAGTATTGCGCCTGGGTAAAACGTTTTTCTCTGAACGCCAATTGTGCGTTCAGGCTTGCGGCGGAATACGTTTGAAGGTCGGTGCGGGCAAACCGATATGCAGACCTGCCAGATTTTCGGGCTGCGCGTGGATCGCCTGCACCTGAATAGATCAACCCCATAGCATAATGCGCGCTGGGATCGGATGGGTCTTGTTGCAAAAGCCCCGACGCCAATCTGTAAGCCGCATCAATCTGGTTGGATTTCAGAGCATACACCAATGCTTCGCGTGCCTGATTTTGCGACAGCGCGTCCACGTCCTCTTGAGCAATGGCCGCTGTGGCGCATAGCCCAAGCAGGATGCCAAGCGCCTTACGGCGCAGCAGATGAGCAGATTGCCGCGTCATTTGCCAAACCACATTGTGTCAGAACAAAGAAGCCGACCTCGGTTTCGTGCTCGAACTGGTCGGTGTAGTCTTTAATGCTGATGACGCCGCCAACCGCCGCTGAATCCGTTCCACCAAACACACCGCCATAGTCACCGATGTCAGTGTCCACCACTCCGGTAACTTCGACATCGCCAAAAAAACTGCCGTCGCTGCTGATGTCGGTGACAATTAGTGCCAAATCTTCCACGTCAACGGGCGTCGTCAACAATATTTGCCGGTCATAGATACCACCGTTTACCGCCATGTCCGCAAAGTTGGCATTCATAAACACCTGACCACTTACCAGCACAGGTGTACCGGGGAGTAGAGAAGGGTCGACACCCGCAGGTGGGTTTGGGGTGCTTTGAATATTGGTGATCCCGGCGTAGTCACCGGCATAAGTGGACCTGTCGCGTTTTAGTGCCGCCCCAAGTGCTCGTTTAAGCCACCTTTCGTTCGAAGGCGAC
>NZ_SULI01000015.1 GCF_005518135.1 Shimia litoralis
AATAATCACCGCACACGCGGAGATTTGAAAAGGGCCACCTTAGGGTGGCCCTTTTGCGTTAAACGGGGTTGAGCTGGTATGTGCGTGTCGGATTAGCGCTGCAGATCGAGAGGTGAAATCAATCCTTGAACAACGTGCTCAGCCAGTTCCAAGCGTTCGTCGCCGACTTGCGCAAAAGTGACCGTGCGCAGTTCAGCAAGTTTTTCGATGGCAGCAGCGGCGTCATGCCCCAAGATGCGAAGCAGGATATAGGCGAAAAAGCCGGTCCTATGTATGCCAGCAGAGCAGTGCAGGTATACGTGGGGTGTTGTCTCGGTGGCGATGGATGTCGCCAGTGTATCCAGCAATGGCAATATTGATGTGTGTCTCAATACCTCGAGGTTGCCTCCTTCAATGGGAAGCCAAACCCATGTGAATGGTGCCTCTGGTGTGCGTATTCTCTGGCAAACCTTTTCGATTAGCGGCGCCCCCTCGCGTGCACTGAGCAATGTGCAACAATGCGTAAGTTGCAGCTCGCGCAGTCTATCGACCGACTTTCTCCCGGGGCGAGGCCCCAAAGTCAGACGCATGCCAGAGTTCTTTAGGCGTGTGATGCTGTCGGCACGCTCTTTCATATTATATCCTGTCCCGGCCTTTGGTATCTTTCATCAGTTGACTGATTGTCGAATCTGGAATGGCGTCGGCGGAATAATGGAATGTGCCCGTTTCTCTTATTTCGTTGGCGGCACGTAAAATGGCCCCGAACGCCGTGCGGGCCAAAGATCCTCCGACACTGACCCTGGCGACACCTGCATGGCTTAGGTCCTCAAGCGAATAGGTCGCCGACCCAAGTCCCATCACGACGTTGACCGGCTTGTCCACCGATTGGCAGACCTCGCGGATCGCTGTCAGATCGGGCAACCCGGGGGCATAGAGAACATCTGCACCTGCGTCAGAATAGGCCTGAAGACGCTTGATCGTATCCTTCAGGTCAGGATTACCCCAAAGGAAATTCTCGGCGCGGGCCGTCAGTAGAAACGGGAGCTCCTGCGCAGTTTCTGCTGCGGCGCGAATGCGGTCCACGGATAATTGAAAGTCAAAGATGGGCTGATCGGCATTTCCCGAGGCATCCTCGATGGACCCGCCTACCAGACCGGCCTGTGAAGCAAGGTATATTGTGTCGGCGCATATCTCCGGGGTTGCTCCAAATCCGTCTTCAAGATCGGCAGATACAGGTAAATCAGTGGCGTCGACGATCTCGACTGCATTCTCCAATATTTCACGGCGTGTGATCCCAGCCACCGAGTCCCGCTTGCCTTTGGAAAATGCGTAGCCTGCGCTGGTGGTTGCCAACGCATCAAAGCCCAAGCTCTCGAGCAAGCGCGCAGAGCCCGCATCCCAGGGGTTCGGCATCACAAACGCTGTCTTGCCTGTGTGGAGCGCTTTGAAGTTGGCGAACTTGGTCTGAGTGTCTTGCATGTGTGTCCTCATGGCTTGCTTCAGGGAAAATTATACACTTTTAGTACAAATGAAGAACAAAAATCTCACACTCCTTATGGACGACGTCGAGAATAGCGGGCCTAGGGGCGGGTGGCGTGTTGTGTTGAAATGTGAGATGTCGTTGGTCAGTGCACAAAGGCATTTTGGGCGCATCTGACATTGTCCCTTGTCAGCCTGAAATCCCCCCTGTATATGGCGCGAGTTCGCAGTTGCGACAACTGGGCGGGGTGATTCCCGCCTTTTGGGTTCGAAGAGGGTTTCGCGGTGGTCGCTGGTCCTCCTCTCAACTCCAACGCCTAGATAAAGGCTAAGAAATGCAAAGCCAAAACATTCGCATTCGGCTCAAGGCATTCGATTACCGTGTACTGGACGCCAGCACTCAGGAAATCGTAAACACTGCCAAGCGCACAGGCGCACAGGTACGTGGCCCGATCCCGCTTCCGAACAAGATCGAAAAATTCACTGTTCTACGTGGTCCACACGTTGACAAGAAATCTCGCGATCAGTTCGAAATCCGCACACACAAGCGTTTGCTTGATATCGTAGACCCAACACCACAGACCGTGGACGCGCTGATGAAGCTCGACCTTGCGGCTGGCGTTGACGTCCAGATTTCGGTCTAAGGAGGGTATAGAATTATGCGCTCTGGTATTATCGCAAAAAAAGTAGGCATGACTCGCCTGTTCATGGAAGACGGCAAGCAGATTCCTGTAACCGTTCTTGAACTTGATGGTCTGCAAGTTGTAGCACAACGCACCACTGAAAAAGACGGTTACACCGCTGTTCAGTTGGGCGCAGGCGCTGCCAAAGCAAAACGTACTTCGCAAGCTATGCGTGGTCACTTTGCTGCGGCAAACGTTGCTCCTAAGCGTAAAGTTGCAGAATTCCGCGTATCCGAAGATGCCCTGATTGAAGTTGGTGCCGAAATTTCGGCAGAACACTTCCTTGAAGGTCAAAAAGTTGATGTTGCCGGTACCTCGATTGGTAAAGGCTTCCAAGGTGCTATGAAGCGCCACAACTTTGGCGGTCTGCGTGCGTCACACGGTGTTTCGATTTCGCACCGTTCGCATGGTTCGACTGGTCAGTGTCAGGATCCCGGTAAGGTTTTCAAAGGCAAGAAAATGGCGGGCCACATGGGCGCTGTTCGTGTAACAACTCAGAACCTTGAAGTTGTTAAAACGGATGCCGACCGCGGTCTCGTGTTCATCAAAGGCGCCGTTCCCGGTTCCAAAGGTGGATGGGTCACTGTCAAAGATGCCGTGAAGAAAAAAGCACCTGAAGGTCTGCCTTTCCCGGCTGGTCTGAAGTCTGCTGCAACTGAAGCGCCTGCAGAAGAAGTCTCTGCGGAAGGTGGTGAAGCATGAAACTTGACGTGATCAATCTCGACGGCGGCAACGCTGGTTCTGTCGATCTGGACGAAGCGCTGTTTGGTCTTGAGCCACGCGCAGACATCTTGCACCGTGTGGTGCGCTGGCAGCGTAACAACGCGCAAGCTGGCACACACAAGGTCAAGACACGGTCGGAAACTTCGTATTCCACCAAGAAGATCTATCGCCAAAAAGGCACCGGTGGCGCACGTCACGGTGACCGTAACGCGCCGATCTTCCGTAAAGGTGGTATCTACAAAGGTCCTACACCGCGTTCGCACGGCCACGATCTGCCTAAAAAATTCCGCAAACTGGGTCTTCGTCATGCCCTGTCCGCCAAAGCGAAAGCTGGCGAGCTGGTTGTGATCGAAAATGCAGAATCGGAAGGCAAAACCTCCGCTTTGGCCAAACAGGTGAAAAACCTGGGTTGGAAGCGCGCCTTGATCATTGATGGCGCAGCCGTCAACGAAGGTTTCGCAAAAGCAGCGCGCAACATTGAAGGTTTGGATATCCTGCCGACAATGGGCGCAAACGTCTATGATATCCTCAAGCGTGACACTCTGGTGATCACAAAAGCGGGTATGGAAGCACTGGAGGCTCGACTGAAATGAGCGCGAAGGCTGAACATTACGACGTGATCCGCAAGCCGATCATCACCGAAAAAGCGACCATGGCGTCGGAAAACGGTGCGATCGTGTTTGAAGTGGCGATCGACAGCAACAAACCACAAATCAAACAAGCTGTAGAAGCTCTGTTTGGTGTGAAGGTCAAAGCTGTTAACACCTCGATCACAAAAGGCAAAACCAAACGGTTCAAAGGCACAATGGGCCGCCGTAAGGATGTCAAAAAGGCATATGTTACCCTCGAAGAGGGCAACACAATCGACGTGTCCACCGGACTGTGATTGTTAGGTCGGGATAGCCCGGCCCTACGCCTTAATAAAAAGAGAAAGCCCCTCGCTGTGAAGCGGGGGGCTTTTTTGTTGGAAATCCCATTTGGAGCAATTATGCGCTATCGAAGTAGATTGACAGAAGCCGCAATTTTCCTTGTCATTAATGCTCTAGTTGCGTTGGTCTTGAGGGTTTGGATCGAGCTCGATCCTTACCACGAGCACAGGCTTTTGGTCGTGTGCATCTTTGTGGTCGCCTTGTTCTTCATGAACGCACTTCGTGGTGTCTATGCTAAGCACTTTCGTGGGTTGTATTGGGCAATATCTATTCTGAACCTCATAGCTTTTGGGCTGGCTGGAAGTGCGAGCTTCCTTATTTCTTGGCCTGTTTTGGTATCCGGTATTTTCCTTTTGTTATGTCAGTAGATTACACAAACAGTGGACGAGATTGCATGAGGCAGCGGCCCCTAGGCCGCTCGTGCACCGCTGACGCGCACCCACGCGGCGGCGATTTGGTGCGGCAAGCGCGACATTGTTAAGGCACACGGATTTGGCGAGGATAAACTGCTATCCTTTCAGGACGGATCGCCACCGCGCGCGTCTTTGATGCACACAATCTCGGCATGCATCAAACCCCAAAGAAATATGGCCAATCCTATTGCCAGCCACCCCTGACCCTGTTACATCCCGCCAGTCGGCTGGCCTCAGATTCGTTCTGGGGCCGGTTGCGCGTTTAATCTGGCACCTACGGGGGCCTATACCTATGGCCACCTACGGGGGGCTAAACATAAGGCGGGTTTACCCGCCGTTGCTAAACGGAAGACAGAAAGCATGGCACTTAAGTCGTATAAGCCGACTACGCCGGGCCAGCGTGGGCTGGTGCTGATCGACCGTTCGGAGCTTTGGAAAGGACGTCCTGTCAAAGCCCTCACAGAGGGTTTGACAAAGTCGGGCGGCCGGAACAACACCGGACGGATCACCTCGCGTCGTCGTGGTGGTGGGGCAAAACGCCTTTACCGGATCGTAGACTTCAAACGGAACAAATTTGATGTAGCGGCAACCGTCGAGCGGATCGAATATGACCCGAACCGGACCGCATTCATTGCATTGGTCAAATACGAAGATGGTGAACAGGCCTATATCCTGGCACCTCAGCGTTTGGCCGTTGGTGATCAGGTGATTGCATCTGCCAAGGCAGACATCAAACCTGGTAACGCGATGCCATTCTCTGGCATGCCAATCGGTACCATCATTCACAACATCGAAATGAAGCCTGGCAAAGGCGGTCAAATTGCCCGCGCTGCTGGTACATATGCTCAGTTCGTTGGTCGTGACGGTGGTTACGCTCAGATCCGTCTGAGCTCGGGCGAATTGCGCTTGGTTCGTCAGGAATGCATGGCCACCGTTGGTGCCGTGTCGAACCCTGACAACTCTAACCAAAACTACGGTAAAGCCGGTCGTATGCGCCATAAAGGCAAGCGTCCTTCGGTTCGTGGTGTTGTTATGAACCCTGTCGATCACCCTCATGGTGGTGGTGAAGGTCGGACATCTGGTGGTCGTCACCCGGTTTCGCCTTGGGGTAAACCGACAAAAGGTTACCGCACCCGTAACAAGAACAAAGCGTCGCAAAAGCTTATTATCCGCTCGCGTCACGCCAAGAAGAAGGGACGTTAATCTATGTCTCGCTCTGTATGGAAAGGCCCCTTTGTCGATGCTTATGTGCTGAAAAAAGCCGAAGCAACGCGCGAGTCGGGTCGTAATGAAGTTATCAAGATCTGGTCGCGTCGCTCGACGATCCTTCCCCAATTCGTGGGATTGACGTTTGGTGTTTACAACGGCCACAAACACGTCACTGTCAACATCACAGAAGACATGATCGGTCAAAAGTTCGGTGAGTATTCACCAACTCGGACCTATTATGGTCACGCTGCTGACAAAAAAGCGAAGCGGAAATAAGCCATGAGCAAGGATAAAAATCCCCGCCGCGTGGCTGACAACGAAGCAATGGCAAAACTGCGCATGCTTCGCACAAGCCCGCAAAAGCTGAACCTGGTTGCTGCGATGATCCGCGGCAAAAAAGTCGAGAAGGCATTGACCGACCTGACTTTCTCTAACAAGCGGATCGCTGCTGACGTGAAGAAATGCCTTCAGTCTGCAATCGCAAATGCTGAGAACAACCACAACTTGGACGTCGACGATCTGATCGTTGCCGAAGCCTATGTTGGTAAGAACCTGACCATGAAGCGCGGTCGTCCGCGGGCTCGTGGCCGTTTCGGCAAGATCATCAAGCCGTTTTCGGAGCTCACCATCAAGGTACGTCAAGTCGAGGAGCAAGCCTAATGGGTAATAAAGTCAATCCGATTGGCATGCGTCTTCAGGTCAACCGTACCTGGGACAGCCGCTGGTATGCTGACACTAAGGACTACGGCGATCTTCTGTTGGAAGACCTGCGTATCCGTGCGTTCATCAAGGACGAGTGCAAGCAAGCCGGTATCGCCCGTGTGATCATCGAACGCCCGCACAAAAAGTGCCGCGTCACGATCCACACAGCACGCCCCGGTGTGATCATTGGTAAAAAAGGCGCAGACATTGAAGGCCTTCGCAAGAAGATCGCTTCGATGACTGACTCGGAACTGCACCTCAACATCGTTGAAGTTCGCAAGCCCGAGCTGGACGCACAGCTGGTTGGCGAGTCTATCGCTCAGCAGTTGGAACGTCGTGTGTCCTTCCGTCGCGCGATGAAGCGTGCCGTTCAAAACGCAATGCGTATGGGCGCTCTGGGTATCCGGGTGAACGTCGCTGGTCGTTTGGGTGGTGCTGAAATCGCTCGTACCGAATGGTATCGTGAAGGTCGTGTACCTTTGCACACCTTGCGCGCCGACATCGATTACGCACATGTGGAAGCCACGACCGCTTATGGGATCATTGGTATCAAAACCTGGATCTTCAAAGGCGAGATCATGGAGCACGATCCTCAGGCGCGTGACCGTAAGGCACAAGAAGTCCAGGACGGCCCAGCACCTCGCGGTGCCGGCGGTCGTCGCTAAGGGAGACTGAGAAATGCTTCAACCAAAGCGTACTAAATTCCGTAAGATGCACAAAGGCCGCATCAAGGGTTTGGCAAAGGGCGGGTCTGACCTGAACTTTGGCTCCTTCGGCCTCAAGGCATTGCAGCCAGAGCGTGTCACAGCACGTCAAATCGAAGCTGCGCGTCGTGCGATGACACGTCACATGAAACGTCAGGGCCGTGTATGGATCCGGATCTTCCCAGATCTGCCCGTCACGTCCAAGCCTACCGAAGTCCGTATGGGTAAAGGTAAAGGTTCTGTCGATTTTTGGGCGGCCAAGGTTAAACCAGGTCGTGTGATGTTCGAAATCGATGGTGTTGATGATGCAGTTGCACGTGAGGCCCTGCGCCTTGCTGCGATGAAACTGCCTATCAAAACCCGCATCGTGGTTCGTGAAGACTGGTAAGGTCTGCTGCGTGATCCCACGCATCATACTTTAGAAAATTTAAAAGCCCCTGCCGGATTGTCGGCAGGGGCTTTTTCGTTTCGTATGGGTCGGCTTCAAAACTTGCCGTTGGTGTTTTTCCATTGGTCGCGCGGGGCGACCTTTTCGACTGTGTTCCAGTGTTCGGCCAACAGCCCATTGTGAACGCGAAACATTTCGTAAAACGCGCAATGCTGGTTTGCTTGATACCCTTCGCAAACGGCCAGTACGAAATTGCCTTGCGCCAAGACGCGATGGCAGCGGGAGTATGTTTTCGCAGCGTCCTCATTGCCTAAACTTGCCAACAGGGCGTCCAGCCCGTCTTCCAAATTTGAATCATGCTGAACAAGCTTACGGTCATCAAAATAGGCATCGGCATCTTGAAACTGGCGCGGGATTAGAACGGTCTCAATAAATCTTTGCACGAGGGCACGGTTGGCTTCTGTCGCGGCCAGATCGGTGGCCTCGGTCGGGCCATCAACCATCGTACGCCCCGACGGGTTGGGGCCTTGGCGGGGCTGAATGTTGTCCCAATGCTCAACCACCCGATCGTCTTCATATCGAAAAACTTCGAACCCGATCCGGCGGCTGGAAAAGTCGTATTCCGTGTGCCCAAACACATAGTCTCCGTCCTCAAAGGCACGCACGATGTTGACCATGGGGTTGGTCAGGGACAGACGCTTGAACAATGCTTCAAGGCCTTCGCTGCCCTCTTGGGTTTGGGGGTTGTGCTGAATGTATTTGGCCTGATTGACCACTGAAATTGCGGCGGGGTCACCTGTTTCGATGCTTTTCAACAGGGCACGAATTTGATCGGGGCGACTCTGGGGCATTTTGAATTCCAGTGTGGTGACAATCGATCAAAGTGTGTCGACAATCACCTTGATGCTCAACAGAAAAGTACCCCGACGATACAAGCAAGACACCTGTGTGCGAATGCGCTAGGCTGGCTGGATGAAAATCCATTACTCTTTTGTTTCTGAGCTTCCTGATCCAGACGCCTTTCGCGAATTGATGAAAGAATATTATGCTGTGATGCTGAACAAGCTGCATGCGGCAGGCGGGCCGCGTCTGTCGGCGGACGCGCTTGCTCAAGATACGATGACCCATATCGAGGACCTGATGCCACCAGAGGGCCGGACCTTGCTGGCGACCCAAGACGATGGTCGGTTGCTGGGTTGTGGCGTCATTCGTAAAATCCGCCAAGATGCGGCGGAATTGAAACGCATGTTTGTACGTCCAGAAGCGCAAGGTCATGGAGTAGGGCGAAAGTTGTTTGAAATGCGTATGGCAGAGGCACGTGAAATGGGCTGCCGCACGCTTTATGCTGATACGGTCAAAGGCAATCGGGCCATGCTCTCCATGTATGAAGCAATGGGGTTCGGATACGTGTCACGATACGCAGAGAATGCCAACGATATATCAATAGCGCCGTATTTGGTGTTTCTGGAATACGTGTTTCCGGAAGGATGCACAGACCGTTAGCACGCGAAATCTGGCTCTCGCTCTTTTTACCGGCTTGCGCTAAACCCAGCTCATGGCCCAGATCGAATCCCTCTTTGTGACCCGACTTTACCGCGCGAAGCTCTCTGAACATGGCACCGCCATTGATCCCGAAGAGCTGGAAGCGTCCTGTTATTCAATTGCGGAAGATGACGAAGCCGGTCAGGCTTGGTGCGAGAAAAACGGGTATCCTGGATATACAAGCTATGCGTCGTTGACCGACCTTGCGTGGCGCTTTCCAATTTTTGCAGACATTGTGGCCGCGCTTGATCTACATGTCGCAGAGTTTGTGAAAGATCTTGAGTTTGATCTCGATGGCCGCGAGCTTAAGCTTGAAGATATCTGGATCAACATCCTGCCAGAAGGCGGCACCCATTCTTCCCATTTGCATCCACATTCGGTAATTTCTGGCACGACCTATGTTGCCATGCCCGGCGGGGCGAGCGCGCTAAAGCTCGAAGACCCGCGTTCGGCACGGATGATGGCCGCCCCGACGCGCACCAAGACAGCACGGCAGGAGCTACAGCCCTTTATCTATGTGAAGCCTGAGGTGGGCGATGTCCTGCTTTGGGAAAGTTGGCTGCGCCACGAGGTGCCCATGAATATGGCAGAAGACGAACGCATTTCAGTGAGTTTCAACTACCGCTGGGATTGACCCCATATACAGGGCACACCAATGACGGCACGCGAGCGCCACTATATTGTCGAAGGTTTGCATGGCGCGCCGCTCGGCGATTTGGACGACGTTCTTGAAGGTTTGCGGCATCACTTTGGTGAAGTCCGGTCCGAAATTAAGTATGACCTTGCAGAATGGCGCGATTTTGATCGTGATCGTCCGCTGAGAAAGGCGTTTTTTGGCGCGCTGTCTTGGCTGATGTCTGGGCCCGATCTGAAGTACCCACAGTGTGAGGCCTATTTATTCACCCCTGACGGAATTCTCGTGTGTCACGTGGGCGATGTCGTAGAGCGGTTCTTTCTGACGGTTTGGGTGTCTTCAGAGCAAGAAGCCGCGCTTGAAACCATGTTTGCCGCACAAGGGTGGGGATGCCGACACAAGAGCAGCTGGCGAGACTGGTATCGTTCGCGATAGGCGCGGAGCGTATGTCTTGATCAGGTGTCGGGAATGTTAACCCTACGCGGACTTGCGAAAGATCCGCCAAGCGACTGCGACGGCGCAAAAGCGCCTTAGCCAATATAACCAGCCTTTTCCCTTGCCCTTACCAAGCCCACCTCGTATAGAGCCACATCGCGCGATTTCCGGATTCGGGATTCGCGTGTTTACTATTTATCCATCAGGTCAAAGGTGACCCTCTGGGGGCCTTCTGGTGTATGAGAAAAGGAATAGGCTATGAACGCCAACGAACTGCGTGACAAAACGCCGGATCAGCTCCGTGATGAGCTGGCAAACCTGAAGAAAGAAAGCTTTAACTTGCGCTTTCAACAGGCCACCGGACAGCTCGAAAATCCCGCTCGCATCAAAGCTGCACGTCGTGCCGCTGCGCGCGTGAAGACCGTGCTGAATGAAAAAGCTGCTTCGGCAGCGCAAGAATAGGAGCCTGATAGATGCCCAAACGTATTCTCACAGGCACCGTGACAAGCGATGCCAACGCACAAACAGTAACTGTTTCTGTTGAACGCCGCTTTACGCACCCTGTTCTGAAGAAAACCATCCGTAAGTCCAAAAAATACCGGGCTCACGATGAAGCCAACGCTTTCAAGGTCGGCGATCAAGTTCGTATCATCGAATGCGCGCCGAAATCGAAAACGAAACGCTGGGAGGTTCTGCAGGCGTAAGCCAGTAGACCTGACAGTTTGTCGAAACCCTGGGGAAATGGCCATTGGATAGGTCCCCCATAGGTCGGGAGAAACCGCATGATCCAGATGCAGACCAATCTAGATGTTGCTGACAACTCCGGCGCTCGCCGAGTTCAGTGCATCAAGGTTTTGGGTGGTTCCAAGCGTAAATACGCTTCCGTAGGCGACATCATTGTTGTCTCGGTTAAAGAAGCCATCCCTCGCGGTCGCGTAAAGAAGGGTGACGTCCGTAAGGCCGTCGTCGTACGCACCGCTAAAGAAGTCCGTCGTGAAGATGGCACAGCGATCCGCTTTGATCGCAACGCAGCTGTAATCTTGAACAACAGCAACGAGCCCGTAGGTACACGTATCTTCGGACCAGTTGTTCGTGAGCTGCGCGCCAAAAACTTCATGAAGATCATCTCGCTCGCGCCGGAGGTGCTGTGATATGGCTGCTAAGTTGAAAAAAGGCGATACAGTCGTCGTTCTTGCTGGCAAGGACAAAGGTCAAACCGGAACGATTTCTTCGGTTGATCCTCAAGCTGGCAAAGCTGTTGTCGATGGCGTTAACATGGCCATCCGTCACACACGTCAGTCGCAAACCGATCAAGGTGGTCGTATTCCAAAAGCCATGCCAATCGCTCTGTCGAACCTGGCATACGTAGACGCGAACGGCAAAGCCACTCGCGTTGGCTTTAAAATGGAAGGCGACAAGAAAGTCCGCTTTGCAAAAACCACGGGGGACGTGATTGATGCTTGATACTGCAACATACACCCCGCGTCTGAAAGCTCTTTACAAAGAGACCATTCGTGGCGCTCTGAAAGAAGAGTTCGGCTATAAAAACGAAATGATGATCCCCAAATTGGAGAAAATCGTTTTGAACATCGGCTGTGGCCGTGCAGCCGTAAAAGACAGCAAAAAAGCCAAGTCTGCGCAAGCCGACCTGTCCTTGATTGCTGGTCAAAAAGCTCTGACCACCATTGCGAAGAATTCGATTGCTGGTTTCCGCGTTCGCGAAGGCATGCCCATGGGCGCCAAAGTGACCCTGCGCGGCGATCAAATGTATGAATTCCTTGATCGTCTGACCACGATTGCTATGCCTCGTATCCGCGACTTCCGCGGCGTATCGGGCAAATCTTTTGATGGCCGTGGCAACTACGCCATGGGCTTGAAAGAGCACATCGTGTTCCCAGAAATCGACTTTGATAAAGTCGACGAAAACTGGGGAATGGACATCGTGATCGCAACTGACGCGAAAACCGACGCTGAAGCGAAGGCACTGTTGAAAGCATTCAACATGCCCTTCAACAGCTAAGCGCGGGAGAGGACCTCATGGCTAAAAAATCTATGATCGAACGCGAGAAAAAGCGCGAACGTCTGGTGGCTAAGTATGCTGCCAAACGTGCCGAGCTTAAAGAAATCGCGAATGACGAGAATCTGCCAATGGAAGAGCGTTTCAAAGCGCGTCTGAAACTGGCAAAATTGCCGCGCAACAGCTCGGCTACTCGTTTGCACAATCGCTGCCAACTGACTGGCCGTCCCCACGCTTACTATCGTAAGCTGAAGGTTAGCCGGATCGCGCTGCGGGAACTTGGTTCGAATGGCCAAATCCCCGGCATGGTGAAATCGAGCTGGTAAGGAGAGACAGATATGAACGATCCTATCGGTGATATGCTGACTCGTATCCGTAATGGTCAAATGCGTGGTAAGTCGACTGTGTCGACACCTGCATCGAAACTGCGCGGTTGGGTTCTGGATGTACTGGCCGACGAAGGCTACATCCGCGGCTACGAAGCTACGACAGGCGCAGACGGCCACCCGGCCATCGAAATCAGCCTGAAGTATTACGAAGGCACTCCTGTTATTCGCGAACTCAAGCGGGTTTCTACCCCTGGTCGTCGCGTTTACATGGGCGTCAATGACATTCCAGTTGTCCGTCAGGGCCTCGGTGTGTCGATTGTCTCCACCCCCAAGGGTGTGATGTCGGATGCAAGTGCACGCTCCAACAATGTTGGTGGCGAAGTACTCTGCATGGTCTTCTAAGGAGTAGGCTATGTCTCGTATTGGTAAAAAACCGGTCGAGCTGCCCTCGGGTGTTTCGGCATCCTTGTCCGGCCAGACCATCGAAATCAAAGGTCCAAAAGACACTCAGTCTTTTACCGCAACTGACGATGTCACGCTTGCAGTAGACGGCAACGTTGTGACTGTGACACCGCGCGGCTCGTCCAAGCGTGCACGTCAGCAATGGGGTATGTCACGGACAGTCATCTCTAACATGGTGACTGGTGTGACTTCGGGCTTCAAAAAAGAACTTGAGATCCAAGGTGTTGGTTATCGTGCACAGATGCAGGGCAGCAATGTTCTGAAGCTGTCGCTCGGTTTGTCACACGATGTGAACTTTGAGGTGCCAGCAGGCATCACAGTGACGGCTCCTAAGCCAACTGAAGTGATCGTCGAAGGCACTGACTCTCAATTGGTCGGCCAAGTTGCAGCAAACATTCGCGAGTGGCGTAAACCCGAGCCCTACAAAGGCAAAGGTATTCGTTATAAAGGTGAATTTATCTTCCGCAAGGAAGGTAAGAAGAAGTAAGGACCAGACAAATGGCAAACAGCAAAAGAACCCTGTTTCTGAAGCGCCGCCTGCGCGTCCGGAACAAACTTCGCAAAGTGAACACAGACAAAATGCGTCTGTCTGTTCACCGCAGCAACAAGAACATCAGCGTCCAGCTGATCGACGACGTAAACGGTGTAACACTGGTATCCGCTTCCTCTATGGAAAAGGATCTGGGCATTGTTGGCAAAAACAACATCGAAGCAGCCACAAAAGTGGGTGCAGCGATTGCCGAACGTGCTGTGAAAGCTGGCGTGACCGAAGCGTATTTCGATCGTGGTGGTTTCCTGTTTCACGGCAAAGTCAAGGCTCTGGCCGACGCTGCGCGTGAAGGTGGCTTGAAAATCTAAGACTTGAGGGCGGCGCTCGCGCCGCCCCGATGATCCAGGGGCGCACCTATCTCAGGTGCGCCCACTTGGATTGGAATAATCGGCGCCTCGCGCCAGAAAAAAGGAAAGCCTTATGGCAGAACGTGAAAATCGTCGTGGCAATCGCCGCGATCGTGACGAGACCCCTGAATTCGCGGACCGTTTGGTTGCGATTAACCGCGTATCCAAAACCGTAAAAGGTGGTAAGCGCTTCGGCTTTGCTGCTCTGGTTGTTGTTGGCGATCAAAAAGGCCGCGTAGGCTTTGGTAAAGGTAAAGCGAAAGAGGTCCCTGAGGCCATTCGTAAAGCCACTGAGCAAGCCAAGCGCCAAATGATCCGCGTGCCTCTGCGTGAAGGTCGTACACTGCACCACGATATCGAGGGCCGTCACGGCGCTGGTAAAGTTGTGATGCGGACAGCACCTGAAGGTACTGGTATCATCGCAGGTGGTCCAATGCGTGCCGTTTTCGAAATGCTCGGCGTCAAAGACGTTGTTTCGAAATCGCTGGGTTCGCAAAACCCTTACAACATGATCCGCGCTACCATTGATGGTCTCAACAAAGAGTCGAGCCCTCGTATGGTTGCAGCACGTCGCGGCAAAAAGGTTGCTGACATCCTGAAAAAGGACGAAGCCCCTGCCGCAGCCCCTGAAGCAGCAGAAGCGTAAGGAGATCGACACATGGCAACTATCGTCGTTAAACAGATCGGTTCTCCGATCCGTCGCCCTGAAAATCAGCGTCAAACACTGATCGGTTTGGGTCTTAACAAAATGCACAAAACCCGCGAATTGGAAGACACACCTTCCGTACGCGGCATGGTCAACAAGATTTCGCATCTTGTAGAGATCATCGAAGAGCGCGAGTAAGCTTCTTCGGTTTTGAAAGTATTAGGCGCCCTTGGATTTCCAAGGGCGCCTTTTTTTGTGCTATGTTGTGAGGCCTAGATGTTTGTGAGCGCGGTATTTACGCGCTCACAGGGGTGTTGCGGTTCTAGGGGGCCGTGTTGTCGCTCTGGTCCAGAGAGGCCCAGTCATGGTCGCCACCGGGCTTGGGAAGCTCTTCCGACTTCACGTGGCGGTGGATATGTGCCTTGGCAATGAAATGGGCCGTGATTGGCGCTGTGAGAAACAGAAACAGCGTAATCAGCAGTTCGTGCAGAGACAGGCGGCCTTCGATCAGAACCGAATGCAGCATGGACGCCAACAGAACGCCGCCGACGCCAAGCGTGGTGGCCTTTGTCGGGGCATGCAAACGTGACATCGGGTCGGGAAGTTTCACCAGACCGAAAGACCCGACAAGACCAAATACGCCGCTAACCACAAGAAAGAATACAATTAGAATTTCATAGACTTGTTCCATGTGGACCTCACTCGATGATGTTGCCGCGCAGCATGAACCGCGTATAGGCAACCGTGGACACAAACCCCAGCATGGAAATGATGAGCGCGCTTTCGAAAATGATCTCGGATTTGAACCACATGCCATAAAGCACGATCATGGCAATCACGTTGATGACCATCGTATCAAGGGCCAGCACACGATCCCCCACGCCCGACGCGCGCAGGATCTTCCATAGGTTCATTAACAGCGCGGCGCCAAAGCAACCAAACGTGAAGTGGATGGCGATATCAATCATTCGAAAATCTCCTTCAGTCTGCGTTCATACCGAGACTTGATTTCGTCGCGAACAGCATCGGGGTCGGGGGCATTCAGGCAGTGCACCAGAATGGCGTGACCTTCGCTGGACATATCGCTCGATACGGTGCCCGGTGTCAGGGTAATTGTGCCAGCAAGCACTGTGATGGCTTCTGGTGAGCGCAGATCAAGCGGAACTGTCACCCATGCGGGCTTCAAATCTTTGTTGCGGCGGAACACGATCAGCTTGGCAACGACAACATTCGCCACCACGATATCCCAAAGCACAACAAGGCAGAACTCCGCGATCTTAAGCGGATGGCGCATGCGCAACATGTTCGGCCAATAGGGGCGAATGATAAAGGGAATGATCACCCCCATAAGGGCGCCAAACAGCAGAGAGTTGATCGAGAACCGATTGACCAACAACAGCCAGACAACGGTCAAAAGCACGCTGAGCACAGGGTGCGGGAAAAGCTTGCGTAACAAGGTCATTGTGCATCCTTCCGTAAGACGGCGTCTCGATATGGCTCTGAGTCAAACAATTGTTCGGCGGTTGCCTCTGCATAGGTCAGGGCAGGCCCCGCAAAGATTGTCATAGCGACAAGCATGGCGACCAACCCAAATGCCGCGACAAATGGCAGACGCGACACGCGCGCAGACAGTACTGCATCTTCTGGTTCGTCTGCATCGTCGCTGGGCTCTGGGGGTTCATAACCGTCCGGTGTCTTCCAGAAGACCATTGTGCCTGCACGAGCAAGCCCGACCATGGCCACCAGTGAAAACACAAGGATGACTGACCAGATCAGGGTTTGTTGGGGGGTATTCGCAGCGGCCTGAAGCACCATGATCTTGCCCAAGAAACCCGACAGCGGCGGCATGCCCGCCATGGCGATGGCGGCAATGAAAAATAACACCGAGATAAGCCCGCTTTGGGCCATCGGTACTGTGGGGGTGATCGCTGGGCCTTGCCGTTCCACGACCATATCAGCGATCAAGAATATGAGCGCCGTCGCCAAAGTCGAGTGCACGATGTAATAAATGGCGGCCCCTGTCGCGAGGGGCGTGAACATGGAAATTGCAACAAGCAAAGTTCCCATTGAGCCAATTGCGGAAAATGCTGCCAGACGTGAAATGTCACGCGTGCCAAGCGTGCCGATCATTCCTACGGCCAAGGTGAGCAGGGCGGCTGGCAACAACCACTCCCCAACCAAACTCGAGCTTAGCGCTAGGTCTGGGCCAAAGACCAATGTGTACATCCGCAGAATGGAATAGGCGCCGACCTTGGTCATGATGGCAAACAGCGCGGCAACGGGGCCAGGGGCGTTTGCATAGCTTCCTGGTAACCAGAAATGCAGCGGCAGCACTGCTGCTTTGATCGAGAATACAAGCAACAACAAAATGGCCCCAACGCGGATCAAGGCGGTATCGTCCGCGGGCAGGGCTGCCACCCGCTCTGCGAGGTCAGCCATGTTTAACGTTCCGGTCACCGCATAGATGGTGCCAAGAGCAAACAGAAACAGTGTAGAGCCCAGCAGGTTATAGACGACATATTGCAAACCTGCGCGCAGACGTTTGGCGCCGCCACCGTGGATCATCAATCCATATGAGGCGATTAACAGGACTTCGAAGAACACGAACAAGTTGAATGCGTCACCCGTAAGAAACGCCCCCGCAACTCCCATCAATTGGAACTGAAACAAGGGGTGAAAATGGTGCCCGCGCTTGTCCCAGTCGGTTCCGATACTATAGAGCAGCACTGCCAAGGCGAGAATGGCCGTCAGCAGAACCATAAGACCTGATAACCGATCCAGCACCAAGACGATGCCAAAGGGCGCAGACCAGTTCCCAAGCTCGTACACATGGATGTCGCCGGTTGACGCTTGAGCGGTAAGCGCAATGGCGATGCCCAAGAAAGCCATTGTTCCCGCGACAGAAAAGATACGCTGCAAATCCAGATGGTGACGCACCACCATGAGCATGAACGGCGCAAGAATGGCCGGAAGAACAATCGGCAAGATAATCAAGTGGCTCATGCGTTATCTCCCGACTCGGGGGTGTCCGTGGTGTTGATCCGATCCGTGTCAGACGACAGGAATGCACCCAAGGCAATCATCACCACAAGCGCAGTCATCCCAAACGAAATCACAATCGCGGTTAAAACCAAGGCCTGAGGCAGTGGGTCAGTATAAGTGGCGTCCGCATATTTGCTCAGGATTGGCGGCATGTTTTGCACAAGCCGACCCGTTGCGAACAAGAAAACGTTCACCGCATACGATAACAGGGATAACCCCAAGATGACCGGAAAGGTGCGACGGCGCAGGACAAGATAAACCCCACATGCGGTCAAAACAGCGACGGCGCTTGCGACAAGAGCTTCCATATCAAGCTTCCCCTTCACTTACTTTCGGATCATCCCGTTCGGGATTGATATCCATTGGATGTTCGCTTTCGATGCCGGGTTGCCACGCATATCGTGCAAAGCTCTCCAATGCGAGCATGATGGCGCCGAATACGGCAAGGAACACACCCAGGTCGAATAGTGCCGCTGTGGCCAATTCGAATTTCTCCAGTCCCGGCAAATACACATATCCAAAGGCGCTTGTTAGGAACGGAAGATCATTGAACCATGCGCCCATGCCAGTGGCTGCGGCGATCAGGACACCTCCACCGATGATCCCGTGATATGGGAATGTCTGTCGGGCGGACGCCCAAGCAAATCCAGAGGCCATGTATTGCATGACAAAGGCTGTGGCGACGACCAGTCCAGCAATAAACCCACCTCCCGGAAGATTGTGCCCACGCAAGAAGATATAGACCCCCACCAACAAGGCGATCGGCATCATCACACGTGTCGCAACGACCATCATCATTGGGTGGGCATCACCGGCAATCGGCTGATCTGGTTCACGGTTAAGCAGTCGTGCGCGCACGTTTGAGGCCAGCACGGATTCTGTCAGGGCAAAGATGACCACGGCCGCGATACCCAGAACGATGATCTCGCCAAAGGTATCAAACCCTCTGAAGTCGACAAGGATCACGTTCACGACGTTGGTGCCGCCGCCGCCTTTATAAGAATTGGCCAGGTGGTACTCGGAAATCGACGGTTGCGAGAAATCCCCCAACAAGACGGCATACAGAAGTCCACCCACACCCACACCGGCGATGATCGAAATGACCACATCGCGGACCCGTTGGGCCTTGGTCGAATCAATGGGTGTGTCTTTGGGCATAAAGTTCAATGCCAGAAGCAGGAGGATGATCGTCACCACCTCGACCGAGATCTGGGTCAGCGCCAAATCCGGAGCCGAGAAATAGTTGAACGTCAAAGACACCATCAGGCCAGTGACGCCGATAATGACCAAAGCCAAGAGGCGATTGCGATGGTACAGCACCACACATGACGCTGACACAACCAAACAGACCCAACCCATCACTGCCAAGGGGCCAAGGTCGCCAAGCGGTTTGATGTGTGCCGGTGCATTTCCTGTGAAATAGGCATAGCTGGCCATACCGAAGACAAAGACCACAAAGATGCCAGCATATCGCGTCAATGATCCGTCGTGGAGGGCATTGGTCAGGCGTTCGCTCGCGCGCACTAGCATGGCGATCAAAGCTTCGAAAATGGTTTTCGCCTCGGGGCGCGGTAACGCATTCCATAGACGCTCGAGCGGCTTGTGTTGCCACAACAAAAACAGACCTGCCACAGTGGCAAAGGCTGACATGTAGAGGGCTGGGGTAAACCCGTGCCAGATTTTGAGAGAATAGTAAGGCAGCTCGGCATCGCCGATGACCGCCTGCGATGCGACGGCAACAATCGGCCCTGCAATCGCTTTGGAAAACAGGCCAATAAGCACCACAAGGCTGACCAAAATCGCGGGTGACAACCACAGCCCGGGACCCGGATCATGTGGGTGTGCAGGATAATCGTTGCGCTGGGGGCCGAGGAACGTGTGTGCAATCAGTCGGAAGGAATACGCAGCCGAGAACAATGCACCCAGCACGACAAGCGCCGGAAGCAGATAATGCGAATGCCACCAGACCGTATGCGCGGCCTCTTCCAGCATCATTTCCTTGGATAGAAACCCGTTCAGTGGTGGAATGCCAGCCATCGACAGGCTGGCCAGCGTCACCATGGCGAATGTGATTGGCATCAATTTGCGCAACCCGCCAAGACGCTTGATATCGCGTGTACCGGTTTCATGATCGACAATCCCCGCAGACATGAAAAGGGCCGCTTTGAACGTTGCGTGATTGATGATGTGAAACACCGCGGTGACAGCCGCGATTTTGGTGCCGAACCCCAACAGCATGGTGATCAGACCCAGATGGCTGACGGTCGAAAACGCCAGAAGCGCCTTCAGATCGTCTTTGAACAACGCGATCTTGGCGCCGACGACCATGGTTACCAGGCCGGTCGTGGCCACGATATAGAACCATTCGGGTGTTCCAGCCAACACGGGCCAGAGACGCGCCATGAGGAACAGGCCTGCTTTGACCATCGTGGCCGAATGCAAGTACGCCGAGACCGGCGTCGGAGCAGCCATGGCGTGAGGAAGCCAGAAATGAAAGGGGAACTGGGCGGATTTTGTAAAGGCCCCGATCAGAATCAGGATCAACGCAACAAGGTAGTACGGAGACGCCTGAATGGCGTCTTTCTGCGTCAGGATCACGCTGAGATCATAGCTGCCGGCGATCTGTCCCAAGATCAAAAGCCCTGCAATCATGGACAGCCCGCCCAAACCAGTGACGGTCAAAGCCATCCGAGCGCCTTGGCGCCCTTCTGGCAGGTGCTTCCAAAAGCCAATCAGCAAGAACGACGAAAGTGAAGTCAATTCCCAGAATACCAGCAAAAGCAGGATGTTGTCGGATAAAACGATGCCAACCATCGCCCCCTGAAACATCAGAAGATATGCGTAAAACTGCCCCATCGGGTCTTCGCGTGACAGATAAAACCGGGCGTAGAGAATGATCAAAAGCCCTATTCCAAGAATAAGACCCGCGAACAAGAGGCCAAGACCATCGAGGAAAAAGTTCATATTCAAGCCGAGGGCCGGCACCCATTCAATGCGTGCGGTTAACACCTCGCCGCGCATCACCTCTGGGGCGTGGGTTAACAACCCTACAAGCGCCAAAAGCGTTGTTCCGCCCGCTGACCATGCGGCGGCATTTCGGCCAGCACGGATCAAAAGTGGGGGAAGAATAGCGCCCAAAAACGGCAACAGCGCGATCAAGACCAGCGACATACAGCATTCTCCTTCAGTCGGCGCCTGTTCCCAAGCGTTCCGATAGGCCTAATGTTTTTCTCGCGCTAGGCAAGACCTCGTGTGTTCATGAAGCGAAGACAGGGCTGTTTTTGGCGCTGATCGTCCACGCCTAGGGCAAAAATTGCGCCAGATCAGGATTCCTGAGGCCAATTGGTCGCGCGGCGGACAGTCTTTGCGAAACCGTGTTTCGAGACATGAATATAGTGGACGTATCATTCGTCATGACGACGCAAGCGACAAGCCCAGATTGTCAGAATTACCATTTGTTTTAAGAACAGCAACCCGTGCAGAGATATCGTGGGTTCAAGGTCGTTGGTCCAGACACTTTTTCGCCGCACTGTTGAATTCAATCAGGCACGTGCAGGCGTCTTTTGCGGTATCGCGGAATAGGCTTGGACTGGCGCGGCATAGCCCTTGAGCGAGATCGGAGGAGGCAAGTCGAATTTGACTGTGTCCAGACCGGCGTTTGCGTCGAATGTGGCCTGATCGACAAGAACCTCTCCGGGCGCGGCTTTGCCACACAAACGCGCCGAGAGATTCACCACCGAGCCCAACACGGTAAAGTCCATGCGGTCGCTTGCCCCCATGGCACCCATCACGACTTCTCCGGATGCTATACCCAACCCTACATCCAGCCCGTATTTTGGGTTCTGGGCCAATAGGGTCGCCATCGAATGCTTGATCTCAACGGCACAGGCCACAGCGCGTTGTTCCATTGTGTCGCCCTCGAACACGGCGACGAGCGCATCGCCGATGAACTTGTCGATATCCCCGCCGTGCTCTTCGACAATGCGCGACTGGACTTCTAAATACATATTCAGCATGTCGATCACGACTTCGGGTGCGACGCTCTCGGAAAATTCGGTGTATCCACGAATGTCTGAAAACAAGACAGACACGCTGTGACGACTGCCGCCGCGCGACATGCCAGCTTGTTTGGCTTCTTGGATCGCACTCATGGTGCCGTGTGATACGAATTTCATCAATTCCAGACGTTCGCCCAATTGCGCCGCCATGACGTTGATGCGCGCAGAAAGATCGCCGATTTCGTCTTTGGAGCGCACGTTGTCGACCCGCGCGGTAAAATCACCGTCGCCCACACGCTCTGCGACCCGTCCAATGCTGAGAATCGGATTGGTGAGGCGGCGCGCAAAAAAGAGCGCTGCCAAGCTGGCCAGCGAGAACCCGATTAGGCCGACGATCGTGATCCGGCGGGTCATCTCGTATACGACCGCATAGGCGTTGCGTTCTGACAGTTCGGTGATGATCGCCCAAGGGAACCAGTCACTAAAGGCATAGGCGCCCAGCATTGCGGTGCCATCGGGCCGCACGTAGGGCACAAGCGCGTCTGCGCGCATGCCCGCTACGATCAGCGGCATGGCAGAGCTTACAATATCCCTTTGAAGCAAGAGCTCAGATTCTTGCTTTAGGACGGTGCGCCCAGCCTGATCGATCACCGTGATCTCTCCGCGGTGCCGAAACGGGTGATTTTGTACAATGGTGCCCAAGGCATTCATATTGACCTTGGCCACCAAAGTGACCTCGCGCCCTGCAATGCGGGTTTGTAGAGGCAGGGCAACCGTGGCAATCCAGTCGTTTGTGCCCGCCATACGAGACACCAGCGGCCGACCATGTTGGCCAGTTGCCTTGATCGACGCAATCAAGTCGCCACTGGTGGCGAGCTCTGAAACAGGGTCGAAATTCAGGGCTTGAAGCGTTTCGGAATAGGTCTGGTCCGTCACCAGCATCGGCAAATCCGACCCGTGAACTGCTAGTTGCAAGGCGATCACATCCGGCAGCTCTTTGAGGCCGAGCGTCAGCAAGGACACTTTTTGGGCGACGCCCAATTCGTCGTTGTCGATACCATTGCGGATCACCTGCAAGGGAGTCAGCCACAACCCGCGATACGCGTTATCAAATTCGCTGCGCAATTGTGTGGCCACAGCGGTCAGGTCTTCATTCGCAGCACTCTTGAGTTCGTCGCGTGTGATCCGCACAAGGTTTTCACCGACCATCGCCAAGGGGGCGATTGCAATGCTGGCCGCAAACACAAAAAACTTGAGAGGTAGAGGGAAACGCATCAGCCGGATTCATCTCGTTCGCGGGCTTTGACCGTGATTGTGTCCATCGACACCCCGCACGCCAACCCTGTTGAGTCTGTCGCCGTCACCGTAACAGAGAAATCGCCTTGGGCACTGTATTTATGACGTGCCACGGCGCCGGGGGCGTTTGACCCATCGCCGAAATCCCAATTAATAAAGACGCCGTGCCCATCTGGGTCACGTGCCTCGCTCGCGTCAAACCTAACAAAATCGTGCGCCCCTGAAATCAGCGTCGAGCGATCTGTGCCTGCGGACACGACGGGAGGTGCATTCACTAGAATACTGGCCTCGTCAAATGCGGTATTGCAGGTGGCACCACTGTCGTCCGTGACCGTCAAGCGGGCGGTGATCTGGCCGGGTTGGTCAAACGCACGTTCAATACGCTTGCCGCGCATTTCAACACCATCCGAGAACTCCCAGAGCCACTCGGTAATGGTGCCGTCCAAGTCGGTTGAACTGCTTGCATCCAAGGCGACTGTGTCACCGGGGCATACAATTCTGTCCGCACCCGCAAGTGCGGTGGGGGGGGCATTCACCTGAGCAACGATCACTTCGGTACTCACCGAGTTTGCCAACCCTTTGCCGTCATCCAATGTCAGGGTCACAGGATATTGGCCCGAGGCAGAAAATGCGTGTGACACCGTGTTACCTTGTGCGGCGGTTCCATCGGAGAAATCCCACGTGGCCTGCATATCTGGCCCAACGTTCGCAACCCACTCGCGCGGCGACTGGACACAAAGTGGGCCGGGGTTAGTTAACCCTGCCAAGGGTCTTGGGTTTACCGTGATCGCGGTTTCCGCAACAGTCGTCGAGTTGGCCACCCCTGCGTCATCCGTGACACTGAGCGTAATGACATAGTCGCCGGGGGTCTCATATCTGTGCGCGCCCAATACACCCTGCGATGTGTGCCCGTCGCCAAAATCCCACAGGAACTGGGTGATGGCACCGTCTGTATCGGTGGAACCGCTCGCATCAAGTACCAATGCCTCGCCCGAAGCAATGGAGGCAGGGGCATCCAGCGCTGCAATGGGGGCGCTGTTGACAACGATGCGATGCACCGTGTCCAACGTGCTGCACCCTGCGTTTCCACCTTCAAGGCTGGTTTGCAGCGTCACATCATACACACCCGGTGTGTCAAAGCTTCGGATCACCTCTGCGGTGCTTCCTGTTACTCCATCACTAAAATTCCAGCTATGGCTGATGGGTGTCGCATCGCCGGCATCTTTGAGAAGAGCGGTAAACAAGATGGGCTTGCCTGTGGCCGCACGAAGCGGCGCAGCAATCATTTGAGCAGGCGATGCCACAACAGTATAGATCGCGGTATCTGTGTCCAGAGGGCTGCAGGTGCCATGCGCTTCACCCGTAATCGTGAGGGTCACCGTATGAACACCGGGGCGTTTGAAAATGTGTACCGGTTGTTCGCCGCTTGCTTCGCGGCCATCGCCAAAGCTCCATGCAAAGGCATTTACTGCGCCATCGGCATCCGTTGATCCAGAGCCATCCATGCGGATTTGTTGGTTTGTACAGACGGTGCGATCTTGGCCAGCATCGGCAATCGGGCCTTCACGCACAATGGCGGCGATACGATCCACATCGGTTCCGTGCACCCCACCGGTCTCGTCTTGGACTTCGAGGGTCACAGCATATGTGCCCGGCTGTTCATAGGTCTTGGTTGGGTTGACGATATCTGCGTTTGTGCCATCTCCGAAATTCCACCGATACCGGAGCAAATCTGCATCTGCGTCACGACTGGCAGAGGCATCAAACAAGATGGGTTCACCTGAACAGACATCACGATTCCTGCCCGCTTGGGCAACAGGACGGGCATTGATGGAGACGGATGTTGCATCAATTGCAGTTGCGTTTTCTACGCCAGACCCGTCATCAATCTGAAGCGTCACGGGATAGTGTCCCGCATTGGTATAAAAATGCGTGATCTTTTGCCCAAATCGCACAGGAGAGCCATCTCCGAGATCCCAACGATACAACAGCGTGTCCCCGTCGGCGTCTGACGAGGCCGATGCGTCCAGCTCGACCTTGAGGGTATCGGTCAAAATTTCGGGGCCAGCGTTTGCGATAGGGGGATGATTTACCCGAATGGTGCGGCTGTTGACCGCGGTCGCGTTTGCGACGCCGCTGTCGTCTGTGACAATCAATTGCGCGCCCCAGACACCAGGGCTGACATATGCGCGCTCGACTTTTGCGGCGTTAAGAGGCAGCGCAAGATCATCGAATTCCCAACGGTAGCTCAGCGCGCCCCCATCTGGGTCAAAAGAATCCGACCCGTCAAAGGAGACCATAGTGCCCGGTGCGACAACGATATCGGTCCCCGCGACCGAAACAGGGGCGGCATTCACCGTAATCAGAATTTCCGTTTCGTCTTGTCCGGCTTCGGTCGGGAAATCATCGGTCACGCTCAGGCGCACACGGTGCAGCCCTGCGGTGTCAAAGTGATGCTCTACCCGTTCGCCGTGTTTGGTAGTGCCGTCTGGAAAGATCCACGCATAGTCTTTGATGGCACCATCTGGATCAAGTGATGCGCCAGCATCCACCACGAACATTTGGCCGGGTGCCACCGTTTGTGGCGCACCGGCATCTGCGATGGGCCGCGCGTTTACCGTCACCTGCGCGACATCGCGGTCTCGATTGCGGGGCGCGCCGCTGTCATCTTGTACGGTCAGGGCGATGTCATAGGTGCCCGGTCGTGCATAGGCGTGGCGCACTTTGGCACCCGTTCCGGTGGTCCCGTCGCCAAAATCCCACTCGTATTGGATAATGCGGCCATCTTGATCTGTAGAAGCCCCCGCATCGAACCAGAGATCGCTGGCCGTCACGAACTGATCTTCGCCAGCATGGGCGGTGGGTGCGGCATTCACGATCACCTGTTGGCGGACAGATTGCGAGCCGGACGACGTATCGCTGTTGTCGACGACGGTCAGCGTGACGTCATACCGTCCCGGCGTGTTCCATGCATACGTCGCAACCGGTCCTTCGCCGATGTTGCCATCTCCGAAATCCCAGAAATGATAGAGAATTGTCCCGTCGGGGTCTGTGGATAGTGACCCATCAAGTTGGAAAGCTTCGCCCGTAGCCAAAGCACGAGGAGCGGCCACAAAATTGGGTTGAGGAGGTGCGTTTACATCCACAATCATCGCGTCATTTGATGACTGATTGCGCACGCCACTGTCGTCTGTCACCGTCAGACGTACGACATGGCGCCCGGGGCTTTCAAAGCGATGCGACACATCGCGCCCTGCAAGCACAGCGCCGTCTCCCATGTCCCAAGTATAGTCAAGGATCTGGCCGTCGACGTCATAGGAATCTTGGGCGCTGAAATTGAAAGTTTGCCCCACAGGACCGCTTTGATCGGTGCCAGCCTCGGCAAACGGAGCGTGGTTCACAAACACTTGGCGCGTGTCCATTGCATAGAAACAGGGGTGTCCGCTGGCATCTTCGACGCGCAGGGTCGCCGTGTACTCGCCTGCTTTGGGATAGACATGCGATACCCTTGCGCCGTCAGCTTTGGCACCATCCCCAAACGTCCAAATATATTTGGTGATGGGCGTGTCAGACGCCAAAGACCCACGTGCGTCAAAATCCACGGTTTCGCCGGGGGCCACGCCGATAGCGCTTCCGGCTTGGGCCATCGGGGCGGCGCGCACATGTACGTCGACAGTTGTCCGATCACCGCGCGCTGGGCGCTCGCCGGACTCGATGACTCCAAGCTGTGCCACATAGCGCCCTGCGGTGGTATAGCGATGTACCCCTGCGGGCGCATCTGACGTTGTCCCATCCCCAAAGTCCCACTCATAGGTCAAAACGGGGCTTCCTAGTGAACTGCTGCCATCAAAGGCGACCGAGGCACAGTCTGAGAGAGGGGCGATACTTGCTATGGCAGTGGGACGGGCAGGAACTGGCGCGATGCGCGGCGGCATTGTCAACGCGATTGCCGCACCGTCTTTGTCAAACACCATAAGCGACACATCGTTCGGGCGCTCAAATCCTCCGCTTAAGGACAAAGCAAGATTGTTGCCCTGCGGTGTAAGAGTATCGGACGCCCAGAAATCTTGACCGGAAATCCTGAGGGGGATGTCTTTGTACATTTCTCCCAAAGACAAAGACCCATTGGCCCCGTCAAAATTTTGCACGGTAACCGGGCCGCCTTCATGGGAAAACCAAACCTGAGTGGCAGGACCTTCCCCTGGCCAGCGAATAGTGGGCTGATATGAGAAAATTTCGAAATCTTCGGGGGGGTGATTTCGGTCACGCGCGGTGCTCAACCCAATGGAATATCCATTTCCGTCGTTCCCTTTAAGGCCTTCGACATCCATCCGGAAATAGGAACGACCATCAATGATTTCGCCCTGTTTGCTGCGTACCGATCCTAACGTGACCCAGCGGCCATCGGTTTTCGGTGCACTGTCATAGGTTTTCTCCCGCAATTGCTTGCCAGAGGCCGTGATATCAGGCGCGCGGACCGGGCGGGCGCCGTTCTCGACCATGTCCGGATATGGAATGCCGCTCAGGGCACCTGTTCCGCCAAAAATGCGAAACCGCGTTTCTGAATCGGCTGGGCTTCCATAGATGAAGTCTTGATCGCCAGAGGTTTCCGGATCGAAAACCCGAATATATAGACGATCCTGAAAATCTGCTGGGACACTGAAGAAAATCTGTTCTCGGTGGTCTACGTCGCCTTCGCGGCTTTGGGCCGCGGCCCCATAGACGACAAGCAATCCAAGGTCGGGAGACGCGACACGGCTTTGGGCGAACACAGGCTGTGGGGCCATGCAAGCCAACGCCAGCACAGAGCCCCAAGTCCGAGGTCCACCAAATCGAGTTTTCTTGTCGCCCATGGTCACGACTCCCTTCTCTGTCCTATTCGATCGCTTCGTTACCCGCGTAATCCTCGATAACCACTTCAACCAATTCCAGTTCGCCCGGCTCTGCGGGCAACGTTGCCCGGCACATGCCGCTTGTTGTGTCACACCTTAGAAACCCGTCGCGTTCACGGTCGCCGATCATCACCAAAAACGGCGCAGCTTGGCGCAAGCCGCTGGCGTCGCTCGCTTGAACCACGATCTCGATGGGGCCGTCTTGGCCGTCTGAACGCCGTATCTCAGCCGAGATAATTTCTGGCGGATCAATGTCATATAACGTTTGAAGGCTTAGGACCGACACGTTTCCAGCTGCATCGGTGGCCTGTAGGTCGAAGAAATTTTTTCCATGCTCTAGCTCCACAGAGATAGAAAATGCGCCTTCGACAAGGGGGACCGGGGCGCCATCAAGCACCAAGGTTCTGGCGTCTTTTGCGACACCCGAAATCAGCAGAGACTCGTCTGTGGTCGCCAAAGGGAGCGGTGCGATCAGCTTGAGATCAGGTGGTGCGCTGTCACGCAGGCTGGTCAGAGATACCGTGCCCTCAGCAGTCCCATCGGGAGCCAACACGTCCAAGTGGTAGATTGTGGGCGTTTCTGTTGCAGCTGCGGATATCAAGATTTTCCCGTTTGCGAGAACTTTGGCGCGGGCAACCGTTTGGCCAGCGTTCGATTTCAGTACGACGTCAGCCCCTTCGTTTGCCGAGGATGACGCTGAGATCAGCAAGGTATCGGTGCGGCTGACATAGGCATCTTTGTCCTGTGCCATGCCCGTATCCAGTGAGATTGTCACCCTCTCGTCCGGACGGTAAACCACCAGAATTGTTTTTTCGCTCTGGTTTCCTGCTGGGTCCACCGCCTTGAGAACAAGAGTATTCTCACCTTTTTGCAGCATGGCCATATGCACAAAACTACCGTCTTTGTTCAGCGATATCGGGGTGACTCCGAGGGTTAGCGCAGCGTCCTTCTCACTGGCTCCGAACAGTTCGATTTCTGGAGAATTCACAAGCGCCCCAGACGCAGGTGCCAGCAAACTGAGAAATGGCGGTGCGTCATCCACTTGAAGTGAAAAGACACGGGTTTGGCTCCATTCGCCCGGCAAGCCAAGCGCGTCTAAGGCCGCGACGCGCCAATGGTATCGACCGCGCTCAAGGTTCTGAACATCGAAAACAGTATCGCGTATGCCCCATTCGGTGGCTTTCATATGGTGAAACCCGGGGTCCTGCGCGACTTCGAACCAATACCCTGCCGCACCTTCAAAAGGTTCCCATTCCAAGAGGACCGTTGTGCCGTACACCATGCCACCAAGCGCGGGCGCCTTAAGTGTCGGCCGCGCGAGCACATCTGATCGCACGGCGTCATTGCCATCAATCACGATCCCCTCGTTGGCGCCAACTTTGATCGTCTCGGAACCCTGTGTGATATCCAGTGTGGCGTCGTCATAATTTACGAACCGCGTGCCCGAGGCATCTTGTTTTACCCAAAAGTCACTTGATTCCGTACGTGTTTCGATCCCCTTGATGTCAATTTCGAACGCGGATGTCTCAGAAAGCTGGCTGAGCAAGGCATAAAAGTCGCCGTTGGTCAGGCTGACCTTGGTGACTTCGCCACCGGTCAAAGGGTCGCTGCGCATGCGTTGAATGGTGGCGTTTGAATTGGGGTTCAATCGCAGGCGGCTCAGGTCGCGAAATGTGACTTGGGTTGTACTGTCCGACAGCGTGCGCACGCGCTCGAATTCCACAAGGGAGTCGTTCAGTGCGCGATTGCTCCATGTGACTTCCGAGGGTTCGCGTCCTTCCACGTCGCCATGCACGTCGGTGACCAGCGCTTCTGCTGCTTGGTTGCGTTGCTGTAAGGATATGTCGATGGCAGCCAGCGCAAACTTATTGGCAAGCCCGGAAAACGAAACCACCTCGGCCCAATCGCCGTCTTCGCGGCGGCTCACGGCGGCATCCCGATTTGAGATCGCATCGCCAATTTCAGACGGCGCAAACAAGCGGGCGCCAACAGATGTCGCCTTTTGGATGGAACTCAGTGACGTGTGCAGCGCCTGATCTGCGGCCGCAACCTGTTGCACAGGCATCTTTAGAACGACGCCGGGGTGCAGGTCAGCCACCGAGTCAATGCCGTTGATGCGCAAGATCACTGGCCAGAGATCGGGATCATTCAGATGCTCTTGGACAAGATTTCTCAGGACGTCATTTTCAGCAAACGTCACGGTCTGATATGGTGCGTCAATACCGCTTGTGTCGGTTCTCGCAGGGGTGACGGATGTCCAGAGTGCAAGTGTTGAGACGGCTATCACAGAGATAGCCAGCCGAGTGCCACGCAACATTGTGCCCGAACAGACGGTCATCAAAAACCTCACAAATGTGCGTCAATTATTTTAATAATATTCCAAGAGTGTCCTCTAGAATAAGGTTTTAGGCAAGTTTTCCCTAAAACTGATATTCTGGACACAACAATACGAAGGAATTCTAGGCACTGTTTCTAGGATATGTGCGGAATTTGATTTGTGATGTCAAAATCCGCACGTGAAGCGCCTATGGCCGTTGCAAAATCTCAGCTTGGGCAGTGCTAGTTTGCGTCCAGTTGCGCTTGAAGAGCGCGCAGGTTTGGATCAGACGGGTTCAATTCCAATGCTGACCTCAGCGTTTCACGCACTTTCTCGGGGCCTTCCAGCGCGGCGTCAATGCGCACCATCATGACCCATGCTTGCACCAGTTGTGGATCAAGTTCGACGGCCTCTGCAAAAGCTGACCGGGCAGAGGCATAGTTGCGGGTTGTGAGGCCGATACCTGCCAACACAAGCTGTGTTTCCGGAAAGTCTGCCTTGACCAGCAACGATGACTGCCATTCGGCCATTGCCGATTTGAGAGCTTTGTCCATCGCGCTCGGCAGGCGAGCGATCGGAGCGGAAAGCAGCTCGCGCGCGGCAGCAATCCGAACGGCGCGTCGCGCGTCGTCAAGCATCGGAACCAAATTTTGCACCATGGTCGTGGATGATGCGGATCTTTGTACGGCCACCGCATGGGCGCGAATGAGTGCATCTTCGTGGGTCAATAGGCCTTGCAGATCTGTGGCCAGCTCTGGTGTCGCATAGGGCAATATCATCTCGAGCGCAGACGCGCGTACAATTGCGGGCAGGCCTTCGTACAAGGCAATATCAGCTAATGCGCGTCCCTGATCTGGGGTGCCTTGCTGGACTGCATGGAAGGTCTCGGAAAAGTGGGTTCCACGATATTTGGAATTCGGAAACTGCTTATCAAGCTGACGCGCGGCCCATTGGGGGCTTTGGTCTGTATGGCAATCATTGCAGGCGTTGGGGGCATCGGTCTTTACGGTGAGATCAGGTCGTGGCACCCGAAAAGAATGATCCCGTCGGCCATCGACGCCCATATAGGTGCGCTCGATCATGTGGCAGTTTTTGCACTGGGCCCCTTCACTGTCTTGGGCGTGAAAATGGTGCTCTGGCGTATCATAATCCACGGCTTTTAACGTTTTGAAATCGGGGTTCGCAGCAGGAGAATGGCACTGTGTGCATACAGCGTTGCCCTCTGCCACACGATTGGCAGCGTGCACGTCATGACAATTTGAACACGTCACACCACGGTCGTACATCTTGGACTGAAGAAACGAGCCATATACGTATACTTCGTCAAGGATTTGCCCGTCTGGCTCGTACAGGGGGGCGCGCAGTGTGGACAAGCGATATGCATCATGGAACGGCGTGCCTGCAACGGGTGATCCACCCAAGAGAGGTTCGCGCCGCGCATGACAGCTTGCGCATTGCTGAATTTCGGTTTCCGCATCGCCCGCAGCATAGTCGACCATCAGACCCTTGTCCGACAATCCGTGGACCCGTTCGCGAATGGGGACATCATTGGCCCAGTCTACATGCGATGAGCCCGGGCCATGGCAAGCCTCGCAGCCCACGCCAATTTCGGATTGCGTGCTTGAATACTGGCGCGTGGCGGCATCATAGTTGCGTTGATAATCCGTCGCGTGGCACTCGGCACACCGCGCATTCCAAGTTTTATAGGGCCCCGTCCAATGATAGCCATCCCCAGCGGGCAGGTTTTGGTCGGGGTACATGTGAAACCATTCCTGCTGGGGAACATCCCACGGAATGTCAAAGCTTTGCAGCCGCCCAGGTTCTGTTTCCACGGCATATTGCTGAAGCGGAGCAACCCCGAGCACAGCCTTGACGGGAAATTTGGTCATTTCTCCGTCCGGGCCTTCGGTTTCAATAATGAAGCTGTCACCATCTTTTGAAAACTTGGACGTCACACCTTGGTGGGTGAATTCGGTATTCTCGAAGTCGCCCAATATTGTATCGGCGCTGGGCTCTGTCCATGCCAAATCATGATGTGATCCACGCCATGCCTCGGCTTGGTCTTTGTGGCAGGCAATACAGGTCTCGCTTCCGACGAAATCGGGCTGAGCGTGCACCAGCGATACAGAAAACAACTGCAAGTAAAGGCCCAGAGGCAAAGCAAATAATCGGAAAATCATGACACGCATTGCACTTAGACCCGCTGACAGAAAGTAAAGACGACACACTGGTCCAGAACAGACAAGACCAGCGAACACTATACATAACGCCAATTTTGAAGAAGGCACGCCCAAACTTCATGTAGGTTGAAACAACCGTTACACGTCAGGATTGGCACAACGCGAGCAGAGCTTTGCGATCTTTGACGCGAATGCGACCATACCCGATTTCCACATACCCGCTGTCGGAAAATCGCCGTAAAATCCGTTGTAGGGTCGGCAGAGAGGCGGCAATCATCGAAGAAATTTCCTCCTGAGAGGCTTTGATCCACCCTTCGTGATCATGTGCTGTTTCTGCCAAATGCAGCAACCGCAGAGCGAGGCGCTGGTCTGCGCGCTGAACGGCGAGATTAGCCATAATGCGCAATGCAGTTTTCATGTTGTTATGAGTGAGTGCGTAAAAGTCTTTGTAAAATTCAGGCGTCTTGCGCACCAATTCGAGAATCTCTGAGTTTTTGAGCATCAAAGTGCGCACATCGCCCACGGCTTGAAGCGAAATCAGACGTGTTTGGTCTGACAGCATGGCGAGGTCTCCGATCCAAAAACCAATTCCGCCGCGATGTGCGGTGAATTCTTGGCCGTCGTCTGCTGGGGCGGCAACGCGGACAGATCCCGTCACAATGGCATACAGGCCTTCGGCGCGATCCCCATAGTGATACAGCATCTCGCCATCAGAAAAGGTTCTGAGAACGGCCATTTTCAGGGCCGCTTTTTGAAACTTCTCCCCGCGTTCCGAGAGCCATCCAGTTTTCAAAACTTGCGCTACGTCACCGGGTAGAATTTTGTAGGTCATTCACGTGAATTCCTTCATTTGATGGAATTGGTGTATTTTTTTTCGTCTAGTTTCAAGGGGCAATGTCAATATAGCTGATTTTGTCCATACTGTGCGTTGCACGAGTTCTCGTGTGTTCGACCTGAAGGGTGTTCAGGTCGGCACTCTTTTTTCGTTATGGGCTGTTTTTGGGCCTTTGTTCTGGAGATATTGATGTTTCAAACCAACCTCTCACACAACCGATGGCGACAGCCGCTGCGAAAGCTGGCGTTTGCCTCTGCGACGGTGATGCTTGCGGCGCCCGCATGGGCGCAAGATGAAAAACCAAATATTTTGGTGATCTGGGGCGATGATATCGGCCAGTCAAACATTTCTGCCTACACAATGGGCGTGATGGGCTATCAAACGCCGAATATTGACCGCGTCGCCAAAGAAGGCATGATCTTCACTGACTATTATGGCGAGCAGTCCTGTACTGCAGGCCGGTCTTCTTACATCATGGGCCAATCAGTGTTCCGTACGGGGCTGTCCAAAGTGGGTATGCCTGGTGCCAAAGAAGGTATGCAGATTGAAGATCCAACCATCGCTGGCCTCTTGAAAGCACAAGGGTATGCCACGGGCCAATTTGGTAAAAACCACCTTGGTGATCGCGATGAAATGCTGCCCACCAACCATGGTTTTGACGAGTTTTTCGGCAATCTGTATCACTTGAATGCAGAAGAAGAGCCTGAGAACGAAGATTATCCACAAAATGCGGAGTTCCGCGAGCGGTTTGGTCCGCGTGGTGTGATCAAGTCATCAGCTGACGGTGCCATCGAAGACACCGGCCCGTTGACCAAAAAACGTATGGAAACTGTGGACGAGGAAACATCCGCAGCTGCCATCGACTTTATCAAGCGTAAAACTGCAGAAGGTGAGCCTTGGTTCGTTTGGTGGTCGGGTACTCGGATGCACTTCCGTACGCACGTCAAAGACGAGATGCGTGTGAAGGCTGATGAGTTGGCCGGTCGTCATCTTGACGAGTATCAGGCTGGCATGGTCGAGCATGACATGCATGTTGGTGAGTTTCTCGCAGTTCTCGATGAACTGGGAATCGCCGATAACACTATCGTGCACTATTCCACCGACAACGGCCCGCACATGAACAGCTGGCCTGATGCGGCGATGACACCGTTCCGTGGTGAAAAGAACACCAACTGGGAAGGTGGCTGGCGCGTGCCATCTATGGTGCGTTGGCCTGGTAAGATTGAAGCTGGATCTGTCAGCAACGAAATCATGCACCACATGGATTGGTTGCCGACATATGTGGCTGTTGCCGGAAACCCGGATATCAAAGAGCAGCTGAAAGCTGGTGGTGTTCAGGCGATTGGTCGTGAATACAAGGTCCATCTGGATGGCTATAACTTCTTGCCATACCTGACTGGTGAAGCCGAAGAAGGCCCACGTCACGAGATTTTCTATTTCTCGGATGATGGTGACCTGACGGCGCTGCGCTATGATGACTGGAAAGCAATCTTCCTAGAGCATCGTTATCCGCAGACTTTGCAAGCTTGGGCCGAGCCTTGGACCGAGTTGCGTATTCCGCTGTTGTTCAACTTGCGTCGCGATCCATATGAACGCGCCACCATTACATCCAACACCTATTGGGATTGGTATTTGGATCGGGTTTATCTGTTGCTTCCTGCTGCAGAGTACACCGCCCAGTTCCTGGCTACCTTTGAAGAGTTCCCGCCACGTCAAAAACCGGGCAGCTTTACGATCGGCGACGCCAAGGACAAGATCTTTAGCCAAATGGGTTCGAAGTAACCTTTAGCAAACATACCGCCCAGCATGAACTTTGCTGGGCGGTGTCAATTTTAAGTGCTAGATTTCGAGTACACACCTAATTTTTGAGGGCTTCAGTATGATGTTGCGTCACCTTTTTCGGCATGTCCCGGCTGCTGGGATGCTTTTGTTTTTTGCAACCGGAGCCAGTGCTGACCCTTTGCCATCATGGAATGACACTGCGGCCAAAGCACGGGTTATCTCTTTTGTTGAGGCTGTCACTGATCCAGCTTCCGAAATGTATGTGACCCCCGCAGCGCGTATCGCGACATTTGACAACGATGGCACACTTTGGGCGGAACAACCGCTATATTTTCAATTGTTTTATGCGGTCGATACCGTCGCGCGTATGGCCAAAGATGATCCGTCTATCCTGACAACCGACGCTCGTAAGGCCGCCGCAAAAGGCGACGTGCAAGCCGTAATGGCTGGCGGGAACGCGGCGCTGTTGGATGTTCTGGCATTGTCGCATGCGGGCCAAAGCGTCGAAGACTTTCAAGCTGGTGTAGCCATGTGGCTAGAGACTGCACGTCATCCAACCACAGGGTTGCGGTACGACCAGATGGTCTATCAACCCATGCTTGAGCTGTTGCGGTATTTGCGCGACGAAGATTTTGATACGTACATTGTTTCGGGTGGGGGCATCCATTTCATGCGCGTGTTTGCTGAGGAAGCCTACGGCATTCCGCCTGAGCATGTTATCGGATCATCAATCGTCACAAGCTATGATGTGACGGGGGCCACGCCCGTCATTCAAAAAGAAGCGGAACTGTTTTTCAACGATGACAAAGAGGGAAAACCTCTCGCGATTGACCGCCATATCGGACGCCGTCCAATTATGGCCGGTGGCAACTCTGACGGTGATTTCCAGATGCTCGAGTGGACAACTGCCGGTGAAGGTGCGCGCCTTGGCCTCTATGTGCACCACACCGATGCAAACCGCGAATGGGCCTATGATCGTGATGGGCACATCGGTGTTCTGAAACGCGGGCTGGATGAAGCTGAGGACCGAGGCTGGTTGGTGATCGACATGGCCAAGGATTGGGCCAAGATTTTCCCAGTGGCCCCACAATAACTTTAGGCAGGACTTCAAAACAATGACGACGCACGCCCAAATCATGGCCCTCAAAGAACAGATGGGCAAAACAATCATTGGTCAGCGTGATGTGATTGATCGCCTTGTGATTGGTTTGCTTGCCAACGGAAACCTGTTGATCGAAGGATTACCCGGGTTGGCCAAGACACGCGCGGTCAAAGCAATGACCAAGAATCTTGAGGCGGACTTTAGCCGAATCCAGTTTACGCCTGACTTGTTGCCATCAGATGTGACCGGCACGGAAGTATACCATCAAGCAGGTGGGACCGGCGAATTCCGGTTCGAGGCAGGGCCGATCTTTGCCAACATCGTGCTTGCTGACGAGATCAACCGCGCACCTGCCAAAGTTCAGGCCGCCCTGTTGGAAGCCATGGAAGAACGCCAAGTGACCGTGGCAGGGACGACGCATAAAATGCCGCCATTGTTTATTGTGATGGCGACGCAAAACCCGATTGAGCAAGAAGGCACATATCCTCTGCCCGAAGCGCAGATGGACCGGTTTTTGATGCTGGTCAAAGTCGAATATCCGCCGGTGGAAGACGAAGTCGAAGTGATCCGGCTTGTGCGCGCAGAAGAGCACGCCACAAACGCGCCAGATGGAAAACCGCAGGAGGCCGCAGCGGTTATCCCGCAGCAAGCGGTGTTTGATGCACGCGCCGAGATTGGGGAAATCCATGTTGCGGATGCCATGGATCGGTACATGGCGGATTTGGTACAGGCCACGCGAACGCCCGCTGCTTTGGACGAAGAACTGGGGCGGTGGATCGAAATCGGCGCGTCCCCGCGGGCATCGTTGGCGCTTGATAAATGTGGGCGTGTGCATGCGTGGATGGCGGGCAGAGACTATGTCGATCCAGAAGATATTCGCGCCATTGCGCCCGACGTTTTGCGGCACCGTATTTCTCTGAGCTATGAGGCACAAGGCGACGGAATGTCGGCAGATCAGGTGATCAAGCGTATCTTGTCGCTTGTGGCTTTGCCTTGAGACGGTGATGCCTGATAAGATTTCAAATCCGACATTTGATCCACGCGTACATGTGGATATGGCACAGTTGCGGCGTATGGAACGGCATGCCCGCGCGCTCAGTTTCTTGCCAAAGCAACCGGCGCGATCTGCATTGAATGGGCGACATGCGTCCAAGCTGCGCGGGCGTGGTCTGAACTTTGAAGAATTGCGTCATTATCAACAGGGTGATGACATTCGCACGATTGACTGGAAAGTC
Source organism: Shimia litoralis (assembly GCF_005518135.1). Classification (GTDB taxonomy): domain Bacteria; phylum Pseudomonadota; class Alphaproteobacteria; order Rhodobacterales; family Rhodobacteraceae; genus Shimia_E; species Shimia_E litoralis. Next base: position 36,851 of record NZ_SULI01000015.1, read on the forward strand.
ACGGCGCGCACCGGCGAACCCCATGTGCGGGTGTACACAGAAGAGCGAGACCGGCCTGCGTTGTTGTTGGTCGATCAGCGGATGTCGATGTTTTACGGCACCGTGCGCAACATGAAATCTGTGACCGCCGCCGAGGCCGCCGCGCTGGCGGCATGGCGCTTGCGTATTCAGGGGGATCGTGTTGGGGGGCTGGTGTTTGGCAATGATCACATTGCTGAACTCAAGCCCAAGGCCAGCACGGTCGCGTTGAACCAGTTTTTGGGCATTCTCGCGCAAGCCAACCAACGGCTGCATGCTGGACAAGATGCGACAGGCCCCGTGACCTTGAACGCTCAGCTCGAAGCGGCGGTGCGCATCTCTAAAACAGGCGCGATGATCCTTGTCTTTAGCGATTTTGATGGCATTGATGCCCGCACCGAGAAGTTGATGCATCGTCTGGCATTACACAATGATCTTATTCTTTTCCCGATCTCGGACCCCAGTGGAGCAGAGATGCCTGACGGGTTTCGTATCGTCGCGTCCGATGGAACACTGCAGATGGCGCTTGATACGCGTGACAAGGCCACGCGTCTTGGCTTGCAAGAGTATTTAGGCAAACGGCTTGATCCGCTGCTTGACTGGAGTCGCAAATATGCCATTCCGGTTCTGCCGCTCAGTGCTGCCGAAGAGACATTGCCGCAAATGTTGGCTTTATTTGGGGCTAGGCCGGGCAGATGACAGATCAGGATTTCGAGGGAAAGAACCTTGTTCAACTCTTGGACATGTTGATCCCACCAGCAGAGCCCGCGCCGATTTCGATGTGGCCCCAGACCCAAGGGTGGATCTGGCTGGGGCTTGGCATGCTTGCGCTCTGCATATGGGCCGTGGCTGTCCGGATGTCATATCGACGGCGCACAGCCTATCAGCGGGCTGCATTGCGAGAACTGCAAAATTGTCATGACGATCCAGTCATGGTGGCGGACATCTTGCGGCGCACGGCCTTGGCCGCGTATCCACGCTCTGATGTTGCTGGACTGGTCGGCAAAGAGTGGCTTGATTTTCTGGACCAGCATTATGCAGGCACTGAGTTTGTGAGCGGGATAGGCCAAGTTGTTGCCCGCGCGCCCTATGCCAAAGACGCGCCGCCAGTGACGGGGCTGGCGAAGTTGGCCGAAACTTGGGTGCGCGCGCAAAAACCGATCGGAGGGCACGCATAATGACGTTGTCTTTTGCCTTTCCTTGGGCCGTTTTGTTGTTGCCCGCGCCATATCTTGTCTGGCGCTATGCCCCGCCGTATCGATCGTTTAGCCAAGCCATTCGCATACCGTTCTTTCGTGAGGTTTCAGAGGCGACTGGATTAACGCCCAAGCAAGGGGCCGTTGTGCTCAGGCGGCGTAAAATCCAGATGATTGCGTCGGTTCTGTGTTGGGTGATGTTGATTGTCGGGCTTGCGCGGCCAGAATTGCTGGGTCAGCGCGTCACAGTTGAAAAGGCCGCGCGTGATTTGGCGTTGGCCGTTGATCTGTCGGGATCCATGGATGCGCGGGACATGAAAGATGCAGATGGCAAGCCACAGCAGCGGTTGCAGGTTGTCAAAGATGTGGTCGAAGATTTCATTGCGCAGCGAGATGGCGACCGGATTAGCCTGATTGTTTTTGGTTCGCGTGCCTATGTACAAACACCGTTTACCGAAGATCTTGAGAGCGTCGCGACCATGCTCGGGGATACTCAGGTGTGTATGGCGGGGCCTGACACCGCAATTGGCGATGCAATTGGTCTTGCCATTCGAACCTTTGAAACAAGTCAGGTCGATCAACGGCTGTTGGTCTTGTTGTCTGACGGCGCTGATACATCCAGCACGATGAGTCCGATCAATGCCGCCGAAATTGCAGCACAAGAAGGTCTTACCATCTACACCATTGGTGTCGGGGATCCCAAGGCAGGGGGGGATGATCGTGTGGATTTGGGAACTTTGGAAGATATCGCAAATCGCGCAAAAGGATCCTTCTATTATGGATTTGACCAAGCGGGTCTGGCCGAAATTTACGCAAAGATCGAACGCCTAAATCCGCGTATCACCGAAACGATCACGTTTCAGCCTCGCCAGCCGTTGGGTTGGGTGGCTTTCGGTGCAGGGATGTTGGTTGCGCTTCTGGCGATGATTTGGCTGGTCACGACGAGCACGCGGAGGCGCACGTAATGCAAGCCTTTCTTGATGCCATAAGTGTTCTGCATGTGCTGCGGCCGTGGTTTCTTATCGCGATTCCGGTGATATTGGGTCTTTGGTGGAATGTCCGCAATCCGCGTGCACAAGATCAAGATGCTGCGTCGGGGATTGCGCCACATCTGGCTGAAGCCCTGACGGTGGGGTCAAATGCTACGAAAAACCTTCAGCCCATCGATGGCATCGCGCTGGCACTTTGCCTTGGAACCTTGGCTGCTGCGGGACCCACATGGAGCCGTGTACCCAATCCCTTTTTGTCGCAAACAGCGCCTTTGGTGGTGGCTCTAGAGGTCAGCGAGTCGATGACCAACCCTGATGTTTCGCCAAGCCGTCTTGAACGGGCGCGTTTCAAGATCCAAGATTTGGTTGGACGGCGCGCCGGTGCGAGTACTGCTCTTGTGGCCTATGGTGGCACGGCGCACCGCGTGGCACCGCTTACAGATGATCCAAATATCTTGAAAGCACTGCTCGAGGGGTTATCCCCCGAGATCATGCCGTCTGCGGGACAAAATGCGACCGCAGCGCTTGACCTTGCGCGCGCTGAGTTGGCACGCGTGCAGACACCCGGGGCCATCTTGTTGGTGCTTGATGGGTTGGATGATGCTGATGTGGCGGCGTTCTCGCCGATATCCGAAAACCAGGCACCTGTGATTGTGCTATTTGCAGCACCAGAAAATGTTTCCCAAGGCGCACTTGCACAACTTACGAACGTGAAGGTGGTACCGCTTTCGGTGGATGACACGGATCTTGACCAAATCGAGCGCGCAGCGGCGGCTGCGTACCGGGCGTCATTGTTGGGAGATGATCGTTTGGATTGGGATGATCGAGGTTGGATGTTTGGTTGGCCTGCGATGCTCATTCTACTGCTCTGGTTCAGAAGAGGATGGACAATGCGCTGGATCATCTTGCTGGGTCTCGCAAGTACGGTGATGGGGCCTCAATCGGCTCAGGCGGATGTTGCCGACTGGTTTCTGACGCCGGATCAGCAGGGGATGCTTGCCTATCACGACAAACGCTTTGATGACGCTGGTGAATTGTTTGTTGATCCAATGTGGCGCGCGTATGCAAAATATCGCGCGGGGCAATATCCCGAAGCCGCAGAGATGTTTGCGCGGATCGATACAGCGTCAGCCGCAATGGGCGAGGGTATGTCGCGCATACGCAACCGCGAGTATCGGCCCGCCATCGCCGCCTATGAACGCGCATTGGAATTGCAGCCTGATTTCCCAGAGGCACAGCATAACCTTGAGGTCGCAAAGTATACCCTTGAATATGTCGAAACTGCACGAGAGCAAGGTGACACTGGCGAAGAGGCCGGACTTGGAGCGGATGATGTGGTGTTTGACAACGAAGCAGAACGCGGGGCAGAGACCGTCAAAGATTACGCAGAAAAGGGCCCTGAATTTCAATCCACAGAACAGTGGATGCGGTCTGTTGACACCAATATGGCGGATTTTCTGAAAAGCCGCTTTTTGCTCGAAGCGGCAGGAGCACAGAAATGAGACATATGCTGCTTACGGTCTTGGCTCTGTGCTTGATGTGGTCTCCTACTTTTGGGCGCGCAGAAGACGTGCCACCACGCCCCAAGGTCACGGCTGAACTAAGTACCGAGACAGTTGCCGTCGGCCAGCCCGTAGTATTGCGGATCACGGTTTTGGTGCCCACTTGGATGCCCAGCCCGCCCGTGTTCCCAAGTTTCGAGACCCCGAACCTGATGGTGCGTTTGCCCGAACGTGCATCTGGCCCTGTCAGTCAGAAAATTGATGGCCAGACGTGGTCTGGTATTTCCCGCGCGTATCGTTTGTATCCGATGGTTCCGGGGCGGTTTACGATGCCGTCGCAACAGATTGAACTGGTCTATGCCGCGCCACCGACACCTGATCCGGTGTCAACCTCGGTCACCCTGCCAGAGCTCACCTTCGTGGCCTCGGTGCCAGAAGACGCGCGCGATCTGAGCCCGTTGATTGTGGCGCAGGGGCTGACGCTTACCGAGGAACTGGAAGGGTTTGAAGATACACTTGCCCCCGGGGACGCGGTGACGCGTACGATTACGACCAAGGTGACCGGAACGTCGCCATTGTTCGTGCCGCCTCTGTTGGCACCGTTTGCGAACGAAGCGATCCAGCCGTATCCGAAAGAGGCGACCGTCACAGAGTCAGAGAACCGGGGCATTTTATCCGGCGTGCGGGTCGACACGGTGACCTATGTGGCGCGATACGGGGGGCAGGTGATCTTGCCCGAAATTCAGGTGCAATGGTTTGATATTGAAAACGATGCCATTGTGACCGAAACGCTTGCGGAACACAGGTTTCATGTGGACGGCCCCGCCGCACCACGCGAGCCATTGTTTACCCCCAAGCAGATAACCATTTTGGCTGGGGCCGCCGTGGTTCTGGGGCTGATTGTCTGGGGGTTTATTCGGTACGTCTGGCCTGTGATATCGTTGCGTCGTCAGCGTCGGAAAGAACAATACTTACAAAGCGAAGTCTATGCGGCGTCTTTAGTGCGCGCGGCCATCCAAGCCAGAGATTTACACGAGACGGCACATGCCCGCCAGATATGGGAACGGCGCACGACACCTGCTGCAGATAATGATGTAGATGCCTTCGAGCAGAGCCTGTTTGAAATTGGCCGTGCGCGGTTTGGCTCTGTATCGCACTCTGGCGAGGCATCGTGGAATGATGTGATGGCCCGTTTCGAAGCTTTGCGCACCGCGCGGCTTGCTGTATCCAAGAAGGCGGGCAGTGGGCAAAAGCTTGTGCCTTTGAATCCTTTCTGACCCGGAGAACACCATGGACCTTCCAGATGTGCGACCAGGCGAAGAGATGCTTGAGTTCGATCCATCAGAGCGCGCGGATGTCGGTATCTGTTTTGTGGGCGTCATTCGAACCCCTTGGGCACGCGGAAATTGCCCCAAGAACATCATTCAGGCCCGTGAAACGGGGGAAACGCGTGGGTCGAACTGGACACGGCATATCTTGCAGGGCTCAAAGGAATTGAGGTCGGGCAAAATATCGTATTGATGTATTGGATGGATCGGGCACGCCGTGATTTGATCACACAAACCCCGAAACACCTTGAGAACAGCCGCGGGACGTTTTCCCTGCGCTCTCCTAATCGGCCAAACCCCGTGTCATTGGCAACGGTGACAATAACAAGCCTAGACATTGCCAACGGCAGGATCGGGATCGACGCCATCGATTGTTTTGACCGCACGCCTCTGGTGGATATCAAACCCTGGTTGCCCAGTATCGATTTACCAGCCACTGGCCTTGCATAACGATCTGCGTCAAGATGGCGGCGAGTCTCGTCGGTCGCCTTGAGGGGCGTTTGCAGACCTGTTTGCTGTGAACAGGCTTGCCAATAGTCCGGTCAGTTCGCAGTATCTAGAAAACAATGTCCGGAGCGCTCAGTGTTTCAACTCTATTCCGCCATATGGCGCGCCAGCGGCAAGCGCCAGATTGTTCTTATTGTACTGTCATTGTTGATTGCAGTTCTCGCGGCAGTGCCACTGAACTTTCAAAAGGACATCATTAACGGGCTGACAGATGGGGGCATGGACAGGGCCGCGTTGGTGTGGATGTGCGTAGGGATGATGGCGACGATTCTCATCAGCTTAGCGCTTAAGTGGGTAATGGGGTATCGTGCGAATTTGCTGGGCGAGGACATCATCCGTCTCTTGCGTCGGCTGGTACTGCGCGACGCCGCCGAAAAGGTGGCGCATGATCCCAGCTATGCCGGTACAAGCGCCACAATGATCTCTGCCGAGGCCGAGGAGTTGGGGAAATTCACCGGCAGCGCATTTTCCGAACCTGTGATGCAAGTGGGGACATTGATCAGTGTGATCGGCTTTATTGCGTCTACACAACCAAGGTTGGGGTTGATCGCGATTGCCATGATCCTTCCGCAAGTGTTTGTGGTCTTGCTTACGCAGGCCAAGATAAACGGGCTGATCTCCGAGCGCGTGCATATCTTGCGGCGCGCCAATCGCCAAATGAGCTCTGAGGATGCCGTCGCACTTGAAGGAGAGGTGCATCAGGCCTTTGACGATATCTATGCTGCACGACGCAGTATATTCCGTTGGAAGCTGTCGACTAAATTCATCTTAAGCTCGCTTAATGGCGCTGGGACGGTTGCCGTTCTATTGCTTGGGGGATCATTGGTTATTGAGGGGCGTACAGATGTTGGAACAATCGTTGCCGCTGTGATGGGGCTTCAGAGGCTTCAGGCGCCGACAGCCTTTCTTATTGCGTTTTATCGAGAGGTCAGTGCGACGCGGGTGAAATTCGAACTGTTACGTGATGCAGGCATTATGGATGCAAGCGGTCAAACGCGCTGATCCGACCGCGTAGGATAGTATCGGGATATGCAGATTGAGGATAAAGGGTGCTTTGTCTGATATCTATTGAATGGTCATTCAATCATTCACTTGATTTACCCCGGAGGATAATGCACAAATTTGATCAAATTTAATTCTTGCGTCAAGGAGCCCCAAGATGGCACGGACACTTCCTCAACACGCTCAAACAGTGATCATTGGTGGCGGCTCTATCGGATGTAATACGGCGTATCATTTGACCAAATTGGGAATGAAAGACGTCGTGGTGCTCGAGCGTGATCAATTGACCAGTGGCACGACATGGCATGCCGCAGGGCTGGTTGTCGCGGGTTTGCTCAAATCAGAGGCCGAGTGCGAGATTTATACACATGGCCGCGATCTCTATGCCAATCTGGAGCAGGAAACCGGCCTGCCGACCGGGTTTCGGGATGTGGGCTATTTGCAGATCGCCAGTAACCCAGAACGCGTTCATGAAATGCGCCGCTTGGCGCCGTTTATGCGCCGCAAAGGGATCAATATCCACGAGGTCTCTCCGCAAGAGGCCGCAGAGCTGTTTCCCATTGGTGACCTGTCTGATGTCCATGCGGGGTTTTACATTCCTGAAGATGGGCGCGTGAACCCAGTTGATGTGACGATGTCCTTGGCAAAAGGCGCGCGTATGGGCGGCGCCCAGATTTTTGAAGGTGTGATCGTTGCGGAAATCTTGGCCAAGAATGGAACCGCGACAGGCGTGAAAACTGCGGACGGGCAGACAATCACCGCCGAGAACGTGGTGATCTGTGGGGGCATGTGGTCGCGTCAATTGGGGGCAAAGGCCGGGATAAACCTGCCCCTGCAAGCCGCCGAGCACTATTATCTGATCACCGAAAATGTGCCGGGTCTAAGCCGTGATCTGCCTGTTCTCGAAGACCCGTCGACCTATACTTACTACCGCGAAGAGGTAGGGGGGCTGATGCTTGGTCTGTTCGAACCGGGTGCCGCTCCTTGGAAGCTTGATGGCATTCCCGAGGATTTTTCGTTCGGTGAAATTGATCCGGATTGGGATCGCGTGACACCGCATCTTGAAAAGGCCTATTCTCGGGTTCCGTCGACCTTGGATATTGGCGTACGCAAACTGTTTTGCGGTCCCGAAAGCTTTACGCCGGATTTGGCACCTCTGGTCGGGGAGACACCAGAATTGCGCAATTGTTTTGTCGCGTGTGGTATGAATTCACTGGGCATTTTGAATGGCGCGGGCACCGGGAAGGTGCTGGCGCACTGGATTGTCGATGGCATCCCCCCCGTTGATGTGACGGGTATCAACGTAAACCGGTTTACACGTCACGAAGCGACTCGCGCATTCCGCCGGGACCGTGGCCCCGAGCTGTTGGGGAAAATGTTTGGTCAGCACTATCATAACGAAGGCTATGAAACTGCGCGCGATCTTAAACGGTCGGTCTTGCATGACCGACTGGCTGCGAGTGGCGCATTTTTTGTCGATGGTCATGGATGGGAAATGCCGGACTGGTTCGCACCGACGCCAGACCAAGCCAAAATCGAGAACTATAGCTGGCATCGCCAGAATTGGTTCGATTGGCATGCCGAGGAACACCGTGCCGCGCGTGAAGATGTGATCATTATGGATATGTCCACGATGTCCAAATTCAATGTCGAAGGGCCAAGCGCGTTGGCATTGATGAGCCGATTGTCGTGTAACGACGTGGACGTCGCCGTTGGGCGTCTGGTATACACGGCATGGGTCAATGAACAGGGTGGCTTTGAGGCCGATCTGACCGTGACACGCCTGGCGCAAGACAAGTTTATGGTGGTGGTTGGTGAAAACAGCCATGGTCATACATTGATGCACATGAAGCGCCATATCCAAGATGGAGAGGTGGTCGTCATCACCGATCTGACACCTGCGATCACGCAAATTAACATCCATGGCCCCAAGGCGCGCCATCTGATGGAAAAAGTGTCCAGCGCTGATCTGTCGAATGCGGCATTCCCGTTTATGACATGGCAGGACATTGATGTCGGGTATTGGGTCATCAAAGCCTTTCGCGTCACGTTTGTGGGCGAACTGGGCTGGGAGCTACAGGTGCCGTCTTACGCCGCAGTGCAAGTTTATGATTTGCTCAAGGAGGCAGGAAAAGAGTTCGGGCTTCGTGATGCGGGGATGCAAACCTTGAACAGTCTACGCCTCGAAAAGGCCTATCGGGATTTTGGGCTGGACGTCGATAACACCGACAATCCGATTGAAGCTGGGTTGGGTTTTGCGGTCAAATTGGACAAATCTGGCGGCTTCATTGGCCGAGATGCGCTGGCTGCGATCAAAGGCAAGGGCGTGCCATCGACCCGTATGCTGCAGTTTTTGCTGAAAGACCCCGAGCCGCTGCTGTATGGCAACGAATTGATCTATCTGAACGGCCAAGAGGTCGGCTATCTGCAGATCGGAGGGTATGGCCACTCGCTTGGCGGGGCAGTGGGAATCGGCTTTGTCGAATTGGGTGAACCCCTCACGAGCACAATCGTTCACGACGGGGGGTGGCAGATTGATGTGGCGGGCACACGTATTGATGCAGTTGCATCTTTGCGGCCGTTGTTTGACCCAACGATGGACAAGATCAAATCCTAGCTAGGGCTTGTAGTATGACAGTATTCTGCGCGCGCTGATCGGCCTTTGGTCCTTGGTCAGTGACGCGCGTGCCAGAGTATTGATGGTAGTCACCAAACGGGACCGCTTTAGGCGTGTCTTGATTAAAAGAGGTGGGTAACCCGCCTTGAGATCTGGCGTTTTCTCTGAAAAATCAACGATGTGTGGATTTTTGTGGCAGCCCGTAGGGGAATCGAACCCCTCTTTCCAGGTTGAAAACCTGGCGTCCTAACCGATAGACGAACGGGCCACACAAACATTAGGGCCAATTGGTCCTTTTGCTCTTNCACAAACATTAGGGCCAATTGGTCCTTTTGCTCTTTTACACTCGGTGGCAGCCCGTAGGGGAATCGAACCCCTCTTTCCAGGTTGAAAACCTGGCGTCCTAACCGATAGACGAACGGGCCATACCGAAGTGTGAGGCGGTATTTAGGCAATGGCTTTGCGGGGCGCAAGCATAAATTGCAGAGTCCGTTCGATTTTTTACCAAACCCCTATGGGCATACCGGAAAGCGCGACCTGAGGCCGTGCATTGGTCATGCGAGTCTGGTAAGTTTCTCAAGGCCTTGTGACCTATGCGGGGGCGGCGTCCTCTAGCCGCAATTGCACGGAGCGCCGCCCGCCCCACACATTTATTTCCAAGCGGCCGGCCAAATGGAACCTTGCACCGCCGTGTGCCAACAGGGCCGCACCAAGCGGCGTATCGAATGCCCCAAAACAAATAGAATCAAGACGTGTGCCCATCCCGTCATCAAAGCTCAGCTTGAGGTGACTGTCTCCCACACGTTTGGCAAACCGGATTTCGACATCAGGAAATGCAAATCTGGGGGCGGGGGCTCCCGCGCCAAAAGGACCAGCCTTGTCGATGTCTTCGAGCAATTCGACGGTCGCCGCCTTTGGCATAAGCATTCCGTCCAACTTGAGATCAGCAGGGCCAGCATCACCCGCACCTTGATGGGCCAAAAGCTCGGTGAGTCGCGCCATTGCCGATTCCAGTTGGTCGCGTTTGACAGTAAGGCCCGCAGCCATCTTGTGGCCGCCGCCCTTGACCAACAGACCCTCGGCAGCAAGCTTTTGAATGGACGCGCCAAGGTCGACACCGTTTATCGAACGTCCTGACCCTTTGCCCTCGTCCCCCTCAAGCCCGATGACGACCGCAGGGCGATTGGTGGCCTCCTTGAGGCGCGAGGCAACGATCCCCACGACACCAGGGTGCCAACCTTCGCCAGCGGCCCACACAAGCGGCGCCTCGAACCCGCGGTCTTCGGCCTGTTCCATGGCTGCTGCGCGCACTGATGCTTCGATGTCGCGCCGTTCCGTATTTAGAATATCCAGTTTTTCAGCCAAGGCTTGCGCCTCGTGGGGATTATCCGTGGTGAGCAGCCGAGCGCCAAGGTCCGCCTGGCCAATGCGCCCGCCTGCGTTGACACGAGGCCCCAATAAAAATCCAAGGTGATAGGTGGTCGGGGCGGCATCCATACGTGCCACATCCCCCAAGGCCACCAATCCGGGGCGTTCACGCCGTCCCATGATGCGCAGCCCCTGCCGGACAAGTGCGCGATTGACCCCGATCAACGGCGCCACGTCTGCCACTGTTGCCAATGCGACAAGATCAAGCATAGCGATAAGATCAGGGCCCTTTGTCTGATTTTCCCGCAAAACCCGGTTTGCGTCGATCAACATCAAAAAGACCACGGCAGCGGCGCACAAATGTGCCAGATGCCCTTCTTCGTCCTGTCGGTTTGGATTGACCACCGCGACCGCATCGGGAAGAGTTTCGCCCCCGAGGTGGTGATCCAGAACAATAACGTCAGCACCTTTGGCAGCCGCGATCGGTCCATGTGAAAGGGTGCCGCAGTCAACGCATACAATCAGGTCATGCGTTTTCGCCAGTTCCGCCATGGCCTCTTCGTTGGGGCCATAGCCTTCGTCAATCCGGTCCGGGACATAAAGCGTCGCGCGATGTCCCATGTCGCGCAACCAAGTCAACAACAGCGCTGCTGAGGTGCCGCCATCCACATCATAATCTGCAAAGACCGCGATTTTCTGGCCAGATTTGACAGCGTCTAAGAAGCGGGTGGTCGCAAGCTCCATGTCTTTGAGCGTGCGAGGGTCGGGCAACAGGTCAGCGAGCTTGGGTTCCAGAAACACCGAGGCGTCATGAGAAGATACACCGCGCCTTGCCAGAATTTGACACAGGGCTGGCGGAAGATTTGTGTCCTGAGCCAGAGCCAAGGCCGCGCGATCCACATCAATGGAGGGCCCAACCCATTTTCTCCCTGTCAGTGACGCCGAGACGTTTAGAAAATTGCTCATGTCATGGCCCTAATGATTGCTTGGGTACTGCGTGCGCGGCAGAACTCGCCATGTAGCATGGATACTTCGGCATTGTGAATGTCTTGGGCGGAGAGTGTGGGGATGTGGGGGGCCCAATCAAAGATCGCATGATGTGCAAAGGCTGCGCAGGCATCGTGGGCCAGCCATACATCAAACCCCAAATTCGCGGCCATGCGCACAGATGTTGAGATGCATTGTGGCGTGGATAGACCTGCAATCACCAGCCCTGTGATGCGTTGCTGTTTTAGATATTCTTCCAAAGCGGTGCCGATAAACGCGGAATTCGTATGCTTGTGGAACACTGGCTCTTGTTGCATGGGCGCGACTTCGGCCTTGATCGATGTCCCGGCACGGGAAGGGTGCAAAGGGCTATCTGGATTGGTCGACAGGTGGCGCACATGACACACGTCCGCGTGGGTTTGCCGAAAATGGCTTAGCAAGCGTGATGCGTTGTGTTCAGCATCCAGATTGTTGCGCGATCCCCACTCGGGGCTGTCCATGCCCTCTTGGATATCGATCAATAACAGGGCGCGTGTCACGACAGGTCAGGCCGGTGTGCGATAGGTCATGCGACGGACGGAGCCAGTTTTCGAGCGCATGATCAGGGTTTCGGTTGTGTACCAGCCTGCCTCACGTTTTATCCCGGACACCAGTGAGCCCTGAGTGACTCCTGTTGCGGCGAAAATGACGTCGTCGGTGACCATGTCATCTCTTGCATAAATTCGGTTGAAATCGGTGATGCCTGCGTTTGTGGCACGGTGCCGTTCATCGTCATTGCGGAACATCAGGCGGCCCCAGATTTGTCCTCCCATACATTTAAGCGCAGACGCCGCAAGCACGCCCTCGGGGGCACCACCCGTGCCCATATACATATCAATGCCCGTTATGCGGCTTTCGGCGCAATGCATGACACCTGCCACGTCACCATCGGTAATCAGGCGAATGGCCGCGCCTGTTTCGCGGACTTGTGCAATCATGTCCGAATGGCGCGGACGCTCAAGAATACAAACTGTAATATCGGTGGGGTCACAGCGTTTGGCGGCGGCCAATGCGACCACCCGTTCGGCAGGCGACATGTCCAGAGATACGACATCTTTGGCGTACTCGGGGCCAATGGCCAACTTGTCCATGTAAACATCGGGCGCATGCAGCATCGATCCGCGTGGCCCCATGGAAATGACGGTCAGGGCATTGGGCATGTCCTTGGCTGTCAGCGTTGTGCCCTCTAGCGGGTCAAGCGCAATGTCGACCTCGGGTCCGTTTCCGGTGCCAACTTTTTCGCCAATATACAACATTGGGGCTTCGTCACGCTCGCCTTCGCCGATGACAACCACACCCGAAATATCAAGCATATTTAGCTGTTCACGCATGGCGTTGACCGCAGCTTGATCTGCGGCTTGTTCGTTCCCACGCCCGATGAACTTTGCGGAGGCCAGTGCAGCTTGTTCGGCAACGCGTGCCAACCCCAGAGAGAGCATACGGTCTTGAAAATCTGAATTGCCGGACATGAGACCCCTGAGTGAGATACAATGGTTATCCAGAAATGTTAGACGGCGATGTCACGTCACACAAGCGTCAAAGCCTGTTGCGCACCAAAGCCTGCAACAGCAACGCCACCATCGCGCCATTCAGGACGTGCCACATAAAGTGGGTTCCCAACGGAAAGTCGGCGCAGATTTCAAGGTCGATTGTGCGAAACACCAGCGAGATCGCAAATACGACTGTTGCCGCAACGGCCCAAGGTGACAGAGGATGTTTGCGCGCAAGGGTCAAAATGGAGAACACGCACAGGGCAATCAGGGCGGGGGCATACTGTAGTGATCCGTTCAATACTGATGGCCCCGAGGCGGGCTCCGAAGATCCCGTCGCCAGAAAGACGACCACAACGACGGCTGCGACAATCGCCCCAATCCGTACAAGCCGACGGGGCGGAACACCCCCAACCAAATGAATCGCGGTCAACACATAGAGCGCAATAAAGCTCCAGATTGGCACCACATCAGCCCATTCTGTCAGGCCATTTGCAAAAGTATGAAACAGAAATGAGCCCACACCAATCAACGCCGTGAGAGTGATCAGTAATGTGATGACCCTAGGAACGGGAGGGCGCTTGCGCGCTTCGGTCCACGCCCAAAGAGCGGCGGCTACAAAGGCCAAATTGGTCCATGCGTTTACCGGCTCGGCCCAAAACTCGGGCGAAAGACGTTCGCAATACAGATCAACAGAAGAAAACAATGACATTTACTAAACTCACAATACAAAAAAGATGCGCCTCAAAATATGGGGCGCATCTGAAACAGGTTTACGACATCGTTAGACGTTCGTCTCAGACGGTTTCAATCCGAAGCGCCACAGGGTCGTTCACCATCACACCAGTATCTTTCATCGCTGTGACCGCAAGGTCCAGCGCAGCGCGGGTGGTCTTGTGGGTGACAATCAAAACAGGGGCGTTGGTGTTGTTGTGACGGGTCTGACGCATGCGATCAATGCTCACGCCATTGTCGCCCAAAACGGTGGCAATCTTGGCGAGTGCTCCGGGTTTATCCTCGAGAGTCAGGTGTAAATAATATGGGGCCGGAGAGTTTGACTGCGCGACCTTGGCTTTTTGCAAGCCTTGTGCTGGAGCGCCGAAGGTGGCCAGTCGGAATCCGCGGGCGATATCACAGACGTCGCCCATCACCGCGCTGGCTGTTGGTCCCTCGCCAGCACCGGGGCCGCGTAACACGATCTGTTCGACGGCATCGCCTTCAATCACAACCATATTCGTGCCGCCCTTGAGTTGACCCAGGGGGCTATCTTCGGGAACCAGACACGGCGACATGCGCTGCTCAAGCCCACGACCTGTCATTTGGGCCACGCCCAACAGTTTGATCTTATAGCCCAGTTCGGCAGCTTGGTGGATGTCTTCGATGGAAATACGCTGAATGCCTTCCAGCTCGACGCCGTCGAAATTCACTTGCGTGCCAAAAGCGATCGACGACAGAAGCGCAAGCTTGTGACCTGCGTCAATGCCGCCAACATCTAGGTTCGGATCTGCTTCGAGGTAGCCAAGATCACTGGCTTCTTGGAAGACATCTTCGTATGGCAATCCCGAATCCTGCATGCGTGTGAGGATATAATTACAGGTGCCGTTCATGACCCCCATCACGCGGCTGACCTGATTGCCTGCAAGGCCTTCTGTCAGTGCTTTGATGACGGGAATACCGCCTGCGACAGCGGCTTCGAATCTAATCACACGTCCGGCATCTTCTGCTGCGATGGCCAGCTCTTGGCCAAAGTGGGCCAGCATGGCTTTGTTGGCGGTGACGACATCCTTGCCAGCTGCCAAGGCGGCCTCTGTTGCGTCCTTGGCTGGGCCATCGTGCCCGCCCATGAGTTCGACAAAGACATCCACATCATCGCGTTTCGCCAAAGCGACCGGATCATCTTCCCAAGCATAGTCGCTTAGGTTCACGCCGCGGTCTTTATCGCGAGATCGCGCAGATACTGCGGTAATGACCACGGGACGCCCGGTGCGCTCTGCCAAAAGGTTGGCTTTTTGACGCACGATTTTTACGACACCGACACCAACGGTGCCCAGTCCGGCAATACCAAGACGCAGGGGGGTGGTCATCGTTCTCTCCTTTGCGAATATCTGGGAGCGCGTGTAGCGCGTTCCGCATGGCTGCGCAACGCAGCAAGTTTTCTTGTGGCGGGATATATGTGGGCGTTGCGCCCGGGGCTTATTGTGTTGGAATGTTGCGCAATGCGTCTGCGCGGCGGTTTAATCCGTTGATGCGCGATTGCAATTGGTCTGCGCTGTTCTCGTCAAGGCGGGGAGGGGTGTCGATGAGAACCTGTTCAACGGGCACCAGTTCGGGATATGGCGCATCGGCCAAGGCCGGGTCCTCGGTACTGTCGACGGCTGGAAACTGGGCGCAGGACGCAAGCAGGATTGGGACAGTGAGCAACAGATTTCGGCGCATACCGGTGTTTCTTTCAGTATTTGGTCGTTTGGTTTTGCCTCAGTCCGGCGATCAGGGCAAGCAGGGGTTTTAAGTGAACAAATGTTCAGTTAATCTCGGGATATGGCACGCACCACCGGATCACACTCTGACATCACTGGCCCCCGTGTGCGCACGGCGGCTCTCAAACTGTTTGCGCAGCATGGGTTTGCTGCGGTGTCGATGCGCCAGATCGCGCGCGAAGTGGGGGTGCAGGCAGGCGCCTTGTATAATTACACACCGGACAAACAGACGTTGCTGTTTGACCTGATGAACACCCACATGTGCGACTTGCTTGATGCCCGAAGAAAAAATGTCGTACCGGACTCGCCCATAGCCCGCTTAGAAAATTTTACACGGTTTCACATTCGGTTTCACTCGCAGCGTCCTGAGGAGGTCTTTATCGCCTATATGGAACTGCGCAATCTGGCACCCGAGAATTTTGAAATTATCGGGAAGTTGCGACGCGAATATGAAGATGAATTGGAAGCCATCTTGCAGCAAGGGCAAGAACTTGGCGATTTTGCCGTGCCGGACACCAAAATTGCGACATTGGCTGTGATTGCGATGCTCACTGGGGTGAATACGTGGTTCCAAGAAGGAGGACGTTTGTCATTGGACGAGGTCGAGCAGGTCTATGCGGATATGGTACGCAAAGCCGTCACCGCGTGATGCACAGAATGGGCCGCATGCTCCCGCCCAGTGACCACATGCCTTGCGGCATGTGACACCGGTTGGGCCGGGCCTCGCTACGCTCGGAGGACTGATCGAACGCGCAAGGTACATGCCGGAATACCGAGTGTTAATGTGCGGGTTTGATAAACGTCCCGTTGCGCAACTCGGAAAATGCTTGTTCAAGTTCTTGGCGTGTATTCATCACAATCGGCCCATGCCATGCGACGGGTTCTTGGATCGGCGCACCCGAGATGAGCAGAAATCTAACGCCCTGCTCGCCAGCTTGCACTGTGACCTCGTCGCCAGTGCCGAACCGGACGAGCGTGCGGTCTCCGGACATGTCGCGGATGTTGACCTCGGTGCCTGCGACTTCTTTTTCGAGCAATATCCCGGACGGCTGGGATGCATCAGCAAAGGCGGCATCTCCCTCGAAGACATAGGCAAACGCGCGCCGATAGGTGTCGACGGGAAATGTCTTCTTTAGGCCGGGTGGAACATAGATATCAAGATATTGAGGGTCGGCAGCGATCCCGTCTACGGGGCCGCGCTTGCCCCAGAATGTTCCGACAATGACGCGAACCCGTGTGCCGTCATCTTCTGTGATCTCTGGAATTTCACGCGCTTGCACATCTTGATATCGGGGGGCTGTCATCTTGAGATCAGATGGCAGGTTGGCCCATAGTTGAAAGCCGTGATTGGTGCCTTGGGCGTCTGGTGTAGGCATTTCTTGATGCATGATACCAGACCCTGCGGTCATCCACTGGACATCCCCTGCGCCAAGGGATCCCGAGTTTCCCAATGAATCCTGATGATCCACAGAACCGGACAGGACATAGGTAATAGTTTCAATGCCGCGATGCGGGTGCCACGGAAAACCTGCGCTGAACTTGTCCGGATCATCATTGCGAAAGTGATCCATCATCAAGAACGGATCAAGTTCTTCTGGATCCGAGAAGCCAAAGGCCCGATGCAGATGTACGCCGGCACCTTCGGTTGTGGGCTTTGCGGCGCGTTGTTCAAGAACAGGTCTAATCGACATGGTGGTCTCCTTTGAATGGAAAGTAAGGAGTAGGCGTGATGTGCGCAATAGCGCGAAGTGTGTTTGTGTGAACTCAGTCTGTGCGCTCATGAACTGTACGTGGTGAACGTCGATACGACGCTGCGGAACTTGGCCTTTCGTGTTTTGACATGGGATTTGGCAGGCGCATAGTGATTTGAACCAGTGATGATCAACATTGCAGCAGGGGAGGGCTGATATGTTTGGGTCCATGATGATGCGTCCGCTAAAAATTGCGGACATTCTGACATTCGCAGCAGAAGTGCACCCGCACGGCGAAATTGTGTCTGTGCGTACAGAAGGGGATGTGCACCGCACAACATATGCCCAAACCGCCAAGCGCGTTGCGTGTCTTGCACACGGGCTAGCGGCGCAAGGGGCCAAGATGGGGGATCGCGTGGCGACATTGGCGTGGAATGGATATCGCCATTTTGAGCTGTATTATGCGATTTCGGGGATGGGGGCTGTCTGTCACACCATTAACCCGCGCCTGTCGGCCGAGCAAATGACCTATATTATCACGCACGCAGAAGACACGATGCTGTTTGTCGATTTGACGTTTGTGCCGCTGGTGCAATCTTTGCGAAACCAGTGGCCCGCCGGATTGCAGATCGTTGTGATGACGGATCGTGCGCACATGCCCCAAGATGTGGAGGCGTTGTGTTATGAAGATTTGCTTGCAGGGCAGTCTGAGCATTTTGACTGGCCCGACTTTCCCGAGGAAACCGCCGCCGGATTGTGCTATACATCCGGCACCACCGGTAACCCCAAAGGCACGCTGTATACGCATCGCTCGACGGTCTTACATGCGATGATGGTGGGGCTGTCGCTGCCGTCTGCGTTACAACCGGGCCGAAAGATACTGCCGGTTGTGCCGCTGTTTCATGTGAATGCCTGGGGGCTGCCGTATGCAGCGCCCCTTACCGGCGCGTCTCTTATTTTCCCCGGCGCTGCGTTGGATGGCGAAAGCCTGTTTCGGCTTATGGACGCCGAAGGCGTGTTTTCGGCCTGGGGCGTGCCGACGGTGTGGCTTGGGCTGCAAGGGGAAATCACCAAACAAGGCCGCCTGCCAAATGGTCTGAAGGACATGGTCGTCGGGGGTTCGGCCGCCTCTGCCAGCATGATCGAAGCCTTTGAACAGGCAGGGGTGAATGTCTGCCACGCGTGGGGCATGACCGAAATGAGCCCAGTCGGCACTCAGGGAAATTTGCCGGTCCACCTTGAGCACCTTCCGATAAAGGAACGCGTTGCGATAAAATCCAAACAGGGTCGAAGGATTTTTGGGGTGGATTTGAAAATTGTGGATGAAGACGGTACGGCACTGGCGCATGATGGCATTGCGGCTGGCGAGCTTTTTGTCAGGGGCAACACGATCACCTCTGGGTATTATCGTAACGAGGATGCAGACGCGCAAGCCTTTGATAACGAGGGTTGGTTTGGAACAGGCGATGTGGCCAGCATCGACGCCAACGGCTTCTTGACGATTACAGACCGTGCCAAGGACCTGATTAAATCGGGGGGTGAGTGGATCAGTTCACTGGATTTGGAAAATGCTGTGATGGCACATCCTCAGGTGGCCAATTGCGCGGTTATCGCTGTGCCACATCCCAAATGGGATGAACGGCCCCTGCTGATTGTCGTTCCGTCTGGCTCTGGCAAACCCGACGTGGCCGAACTCATGGCATTGCTTGAGGAGCACTTTGCCAAATGGCAGCTGCCGGATGATGTTGTGTTCGTAGACGAGCTCCCTCTGACGGCGACGGGGAAAGTATCGAAGCTCACGTTGCGCAAGGCGTATGCAGAGGGCACCAGTCCTGATGCATAGTGTAGAGTTTGATGTTCAAGGGCAGCAATACCATGCGATGGTTGCTGGCGACCCACAGGCCCCGTTGATGCTTTGCTTGCATGGGTTTCCCGAATATTCCGGGGCGTGGGCCGATGTGTTTCCGCACCTTGAGGCGCACTTCTATTGTGTGGCGCCCGACCAGAGAGGATACGGTCAATCTTGGAAGCCTTCTGAGGTTGCGCAATATTCCATGCCGCACCTTGTCTCTGACGCCGCTGCAATGATCGCACATTTTGGTCAGGGGCGAGCTGCGGCGGCAGTAGTCGCGCATGATTGGGGGGCGTCGGTGGGCTATGCTTTGGCGATGCGGTTCCCGCAGATATTGGAAAACTTGGTGGTTGTGAACGGCGTACACCCTGTCCCGTTTCAGCGAGCGCTTGCCTCGGGTGGGGCGCAGACCAAGGCCAGCCAGTATATCTTGGCGCTTCGCAAGGCAGGTACCGCCGAGGCTTTGGCAAAAGATGATTTTCGATTGCTGTGGGAGTTTTTCGGCAAGCACATGGATATGTCTTGGATGACACCGGCAAAACGCGCCCAATATATGCAAGCTTGGGGGGGCGTTGCGGGTGTTCAGGCCATGTTGAATTGGTATTGCGCCTCTCCCCTTCGTGTCGCGCGACCGGGGCATCCCCTAGCGGCGGGCGCGATGCCAGAATTCGATGTATCGCGGTTGCAGGTGACCATGCCGCATCTTGTTTTGTGGGGGGCGCAGGATGTGGCTTTGTTGCCCGAGACCCGCGAAGGGCTTGGTGATTTCTGCACGAAGCTCGTGAGCGTGGACATTCAGAATGCGGATCACTGGATATTGCATCAAGAGCCGGAAATCATCGCGGATGAAATACGGGCGTTCCTTGCATAGGTGCAGTCGGAAGCGGTGTGTTTGCCAAAGTGACGTAGTGTCGTGACATTGACCTCTTGCGCTTGAGTGGAAAATACATACCGTTGAGTATGTACTTAAAGGGATCATACTATGTCTGGCGACCACCATCTGCCCAAAGCTTTGCAGGGCCTGAGAATTCCCGCAATCGCTTCTCCTCTTTTTATCATCTCTGTGCCGGCGCTTGTGATCGCGCAATGTAAAGCAGGGGTGATCGGGAGCTTCCCGGCATTGAATGCGCGAGAAGGTGATGGAGAGTCGCCGTTGCTTGAGGCGTGGTTGCAAGAAATTACGGATGAACTGGATCGGCACAATCAAGCCAACCCTGACGCACCCGCGGCCCCGTTTGCGGTAAACCAAATTGTGCATCGCTCAAATGCGCGTCTGGATCGCGACATCGAGATTTGCGCGAAATGGAAAGTTCCCGTATGGATCACTTCTTTGGGAGCGCGCGCCGAGGTCAACGAGGCCGCGCACAGTTGTGGTGGTATCGCGCTGCATGATGTCATCAACAACAGGTTTGCCAAGAAGGCGATTGAAAAAGGCGCGGACGGATTGATTGCCGTCGCTGCGGGTGCTGGTGGACATGCCGGACCGCAATCGCCATTGGCATTGATCCGTGAAATACGCGAGTGGTTTGACGGACCGCTCTTGTTGTCTGGGGCCATTGCCACAGGGGACTCTCTCTTGGCGGCGCTCGCGATGGGGGCTGATCTTGGGTATATTGGGTCGCCGTTCATCGCGACAAAAGAAGCCAACGCTGTGCAAGAATACAAACAAATGATCGTCGACAGCGGCGCTGAAGACATCGTGACATCATCGTTGTTCACCGGCGTGTCTGGGAATTATCTGAAATCGTCGATTTCAAATGCAGGGATGGATCCAAACGCATTGCCACAAGGTGATCAAAAGACCATGGACTTTGCTGCAGGGTCATCCAAACCCAAAGCGTGGAAAGAAATCTGGGGAGCAGGCCAAGGTATTGGCGCGGTCGAGGCGATCACACCCGCAGAGGATGTCGTTGCCCGTATCGAAACCGAATTCCATGCAGCATTTGAGCGTCTGAAAGGGCGTCTTGCTTGACCTCGGTGTTGCATCTGGTGCGCCATGCACAAGCGTCGTTCGGGGCTGCGGATTATGATAATCTCTCGGCAATAGGGCATGAACAATCTCGGGCGCTGGGCGTGGCGTTGGCCCGCCAAGGGATCGTGCCTGATGCTGTGTTTATCGGAGAACAAAGGCGCCATCGCCAAACGTGGGAGGGTATCGCCCAAGGATTGGAACGTGCCTATGAACCGATCGTTGTTCCCGGGCTGAATGAGTTTGATTTCAAGGGGTTGCTTGATGCCCGTTTCGCCGCTGGCGGTGCACCCGCAGGGTTGCACGATGACCGCAAAACACATTTTAGAATGCTGCGGGATACGGTTCTGATGTGGCAGTGCGATGAAATTACCAATCCTCCGGAAACCTTTGCAGCATTTTCAGAACGTGTGCGGGCGGCGCGGGACGTGATGGCGCAACGTGATGCAAAAACTTGCCTTGCGGTGTCGTCTGGCGGGGCAATCGGGCAAATGATTACGGACGCGTTGGGTGCGCCTGCCGACCAGATGGTGACCTTGCAACTTCAGACAAAGAACTGCGCTGTTGCGCGCTTTGTGTTGTCTGGTGATCGGGCGTGGTTGAACGGATTTAATGAAACACCGCATATCGATGCCTCGAACGAGAGCACGATGTTGACCTATAGCTGAATGAGGCCCCCATGGACACAAATGAACTGGATACCGCAGCTGTCGAAAACTGGCTTGCCAAGGCGCTCCCTGACTTTCAGGGTCCTCTCGAGGTTGAAAAGTTTGTGGGCGGGCAGTCCAATCCGACATTTTTGCTGAAAACACCTGCACGCGAGTATGTGTTGCGTCGCAAACCACCGGGTGTGTTGCTTAAGTCGGCGCATGCCGTGGATCGTGAATTTCGGGTTCAGCAGGCGCTGGCCGACAGCGATGTGCCTGTGGCCAAGATGTATGTGCTCTGTGAAGATGACAACGTGATTGGCTCGGCCTTCTATGTGATGGAGCGGATCGAGGGGCGTAACTTTGATGATCCGCGGTTGGTGGATTTGTCTGTATCGGATCGTGCCAAAGTTTTTGACCAAATGAATGCGGTGCTAGCGGCCATCCATTCCGTCGATATCGACGCGGCAGGGCTGGGCGACTATGGCCCTCAAGGGAACTACTTTGAGCGCCAAATTGGGCGCTGGACCAAGCAATATCGCCAATCTGAAACCGAAGCTGTGCCCGAAATGGATCAACTGATGGATTGGCTTGCCGACAACATTCCTGAGGATGATGGCAAGCGCACGTTGGTGCACGGAGACTTTCGGTTGGACAATATGTTGTTTGCCAAAGATCGCACAGACTGCGTTGCCGTGCTGGATTGGGAACTGTCTACGATTGGCCACCCCTATGCGGATTTGGCAGGTATGATCATGCAATGGCAGATGCCGCCGGGGGGCGCTGGGCGCGGCCTGAAGGGCGTAGACCGCGCGGCGCTCGGCTTGCCTTCAGATTCCGAGTTTATTGCGGCGTATTGCCAGAGAATGGGGCTGGCTGGCATCGACCGGTTTGGGTTTTACCTAGCGTTCTGCTTTTTCCGGATGGCGGCCATCATTCAAGGTGTGAAAAAGCGCGGATTGGATGGGAATGCCTCTGATCCGGAGCGTGCGGCACAAATGGGAACGTATGTGCCATTGTTTGCAAATGCTGGATTGGAGGCGGCCAAAAATGGCGGGTAAGTTCGAAAACCAAGTGGTGATGATTACGGGCGCCGCGAGCGGATTTGGCAAATTGGCGGCACAACGGTTTGGAGCCGAAGGTGCCCGCCTTGCGCTGTCTGATATTTCCAAAGATGCGCTCGATACTTTGGCCAACGCGTTGCGCCAAGATGGGTGCGAGGTGCTCACCGATATCGTGGATGTATCCCAAGAGGCACAGATGCAGGCGCACGTGGATCATATCAAGACCACGTATGGTGCGCTAAATGTTGCGATCAATAACGCAGGTATGGGGCACGACCTTAAGCCGTTGCATATGCTGAGCGTGGACGAGTTTGATCGCAATATGGCTGTGAATGCCCGTGGCGTGTTTTTGGGAATGAAGGCGCAAATTCCGATGATGCTGCAAGCAGGGTCTGGGGTGATTTTGAATGTGGCGTCGGCTGCGGGTCTTGTTGGTGCGGCGCATCTCTCTGCGTATGCGGCCGCAAAGCATGCGGTTGTCGGGCTGACACGGGCGGCGGCGGATGAAACCGCGCGTAAGGGTATTCGTGTCAATGCGTTGTGTCCTTCGTTTGCGGTGACGCCCTTGTTTGATGAAATGGCCGATCAGGTCGGGGCGCGCACAGGCCAAAGCCGCGAGAACGCCTATGATCAGATCACAGCGCGCATTCCTATGGCGCGTGTCGCGCAACCTGATGAAATTGTTCAAGCGATGCTTTGGATGTGTGCGGCTGAAAACTCGTTTATGACAGGGCAGGCCGTTGCGCTCGACGGCGGTCTGACGGCGGTGTAAGTATCGCATATGACACAGTCACCGCTTGATCCCAGTTTAAAAGAAACACCTTATGCGCTGCAAAAGCA
This sequence comes from Shimia litoralis, assembly GCF_005518135.1. Lineage (GTDB taxonomy): Bacteria > Pseudomonadota > Alphaproteobacteria > Rhodobacterales > Rhodobacteraceae > Shimia_E > Shimia_E litoralis. Next base: position 60,434 of record NZ_SULI01000015.1, read on the forward strand.
CCTTGGGTTTCATTTGACGCATTGGGATACAGATTTCGCCCAGCTTGAGTTACCGATCGAGCATTATTTGATGAACCGTGCGGGGATTCCGCACGGGGGGATATATGCCACGCTATTGGATACTGTGATGGGGTATGCGGGCTGTTTTACTGGAAGCTCCGAGCAAAAGAGGCTGGCTTTGACGCTCTCGCTGACAACAAATTTCTTGAGCAGACCCAAGGGCAAGCTGTTGATTGCGAAAGGCCATAGAACCGGGGGCGGGTCATCCACCTTTTTCGCCGAGTCGACGATTTTGGATGAGACTGGCGAGGTCATTGCGCGGGGATCTGGCGCTTTTAAATACCGTCGTTCTGCCTAGGTGATGTAAGAAGGCAGCGGCTCCCGCCCGGACACCAAGGCCGAAGGGCCTTGGCGCTGGTTGGGCCAAGCCTCGCTACGCTCGGCGCGTGCGTAAGATTGGTAGGTTTGAAAATTGTGGGCAGTATTGTGGGCAGTGCGGTGCACGGGCTCCCCTTACCTTGTGTGCACCACCTGAAGTCAGGTGCCTGAGATCACGATCTGTGAAAGTGTGAAAACTGGGCGCACTGCCTGCCATAGCGGTTATCCCAACTAGGGTCGCGCGACCTTATGCGGCGCAGGCGAGGTCCCTTCTGGTTAGGGCCGCTACGGAACCCAGAATGAAATCGACGGTATCATCATCCATCAGAACCGAAAGATTTAGCCGAACAAAACCGGGCTTGCGCGAGGTGTCCCCGGCCAGAATCTCTGTGCGCAACTGATCTGACCACGCATCGTCAATGCCCATCAAACGATGCACATATGGTCCCGCGCAAGAACAACCGCCGCGGGCCTGAATACCATAGAGGTCAGACAATGCGCGTGTGAAGGTCTGATAGTTGAGGCGCTGTCCATCAGGGCTGCGTGGGACAAACGACAGAAACGGTAACCGGTCTTGGTCATTTGGGGCCAATATCTCGATGCAGGGATCGTTTCCCCATATTGCAAACGCCTTGTGAGCCAAATTGGCGTTGCGTGAGGTCATATAGTCTTGGCCGATGACATCTTTGACAATAAAGGCCAGAGCGGCGCGGATGTCACCAATCACGTTGGGCGTGCCACCTTCTTCGCGTTGCTCAATGCGGGGGACATAATCATGCTGGTGGGCATTCACAAAGCTGACTGTACCGCCGCCGGGACGGCTGGGGCGATGGGTGCGCACTGCGTCACGGCGCACGATCAGCACCCCGCTTGCGGCGGGGCCTCCGATGAATTTGTGAGGTGAAAGGGCGATGGCATCGATCTCGGCCTGCGTTTGCGACATGGCAATCGGCAAATATGGTCCACCGCCCGCATAATCCCAAACCATCAGTGCGTCGTAAGATTTGACCAGAGTGGTGATCGCCGCGACGTCCGCGCAAATACCTGTGACGTTCGATGCGGCAGAAAATGCCACAATGGTCAGGCAATTCTTGTCACCAGAGCGAAGCTCTGCCTCGAGGTGCTCCATATCGGGACCACCCTTCACGCCTTCGCGGATTTCGACCACGGATGCTCCGCTTTCACGCCAAGGCAAGATGTTTGAATGATGTTCATACGGGCCCATCAAGATTTTCACGGCTTTGCCTTGTGCCAGCGTTGCCGGAACGTCAAAAAGGTGAACCAGTTGATTGAGCCCTGACGTTGCGCCGGATCCGGAAAATATCACAGCATGATCGTTGAGGTTTGCGCCGCATTTTGTGGCAATGATTTGCCGCGCATCTTCTCTCATGTGTGTCATGGTCGCGCCACAGAATGACGCTTCGGTATGGCTGTTTGCATAAAACGGAAGTACCTGCGACATCACAAAGTCCTCGATTTGGCGAAGAGGACGGCCCGATGCGACATAATCAGCATATATCATTTTATGACGCCCAGCGGGGCCATCGATGAAGGTGTCCTTGCCGATTTGCCCGTCGCGAATTGAGGCTAGGGGATATGGTGCGTCCCGAAGGTTTGCTTCGAATTGCGACAGTGTAGAGTTTTGATCTGGCATAGGACACCTTCTGCGTGAGTGATGGTGTCGTTAAGTTAAATTGAAAAGAACGTATAAATATCACTTAATTACATTGAGAATTTCAAAAGATTGTGTCATTTGATAGGTTCCATGTCGAAATTTGATAATATTGATCGCAAGATACTTGATCTTGTACAGAGAGACGGCGGCCTGTCTCAGCGTGACATCGCTGAGCGCGTGGGCCTGTCTCAGAATGCACTTTGGCGTCGTCTCAAGCGGCTGGAAGAAGACGAGGTATTGCAAGGTGCGCGCATGCGAATTGACGCGGCCAAGCTTGGGCTTGATTTGACTGTCTTCGTGATGGTGCGAACCCGCAATCATTCAACAGAGTGGGCAGAAGGATTTCGCGCCCATGTGGCGCGTATTCCACAGGTGTGTGAAATGCATCGCATTGGGGGCGATTGGGACTATATGTTGAAAATCGTGACACACGGGATGGCAGGGTACGACACGGTTTATCGGCGTCTCACCACAGGGTTCGAGCTTGATACCGTGACTGGTTATTTCGCCATGGAAACGATGTTGGATGACCGCCCTCTGGACGTGTTTGGCTAGGGCGCGGTGTCCGGCAACAGATGGCCTGTTTTTACATAGATAAGGCACCCTGACTCTGAAAACGGGGTGTGTTCCGATAGGTGGGGGCTGCGAAGCCAAGTCCCTTGAGGATAGTCGCTGTGCTCATCTTGGAAGGTGCCCTCTAACACATAGATTTCTTCGCCTCCCCAGTGGCGGTGGCGGTTGAATTTGGTGCCGGGGGCCCAGCGAACCAATGCCACATTTTCACTGGCGACGCTGTGGAGTGGCAAGACCGTCAGCCCGTCGGCAGAGCCTTGTTGAAACGCTGAGTTTTTTGTGTCGATCGAGAAGTGCGCTTGGTCGTCCGCGTCGAACTGGTGCAGTTTTACAAGAATGGTACAGCCTTGGTGGGTGTGCGGACGGTGGGATGTCCCGATTGGATTGCGGACATACGACCCTTGCGGGTAGTCACCGCTTTCATCCGAGAATACTCCGTCGAGCACCAAGAACTCTTCGCCGCCGCCATGGGTGTGCGGGTCGAATTGTGACTCTGGTGCAAAGCGAACCAAGGTCGTCGCACGCGCCACTTCTTCGCCAATGCGGTCCAGCATCATGCGCTCTACGCCGTTGGCAGGCGATTGAACCCACGTGTGATCTTGCGGGCGTATCACCACGCGTTTGGAAAAATCCGAGTTTACTCTCATCGTGCCACACCCCGTTTGGACATAATCAAGGTAGAGGTCTTGCAGAACGGATCAAGGGGGCAGGCGTGGCGGTTGGTAAATCTGGTGTTGGTAAGATGTCTGGTGCGCACGTATGTCACAAAGGTTTCACACCCCGCGCGGCATAACGGTATTGACGAAATTCAAACAATTCAATAATTCATGATATATGGATAAATTAGAAACACTCACTGCATTTTCAGCTCTCAGTCAAGAGACCCGGCTTGATGTCTTTCGCTTGCTGATTGCCGCTGGCGATCAGGGCATGCTGGCCGGAGAAATTGCGCAGGCGTTGGACGTGCGCCAAAATACAATGTCGGCCAACCTGTCTGTGCTCTTGGCGGCGGGCTTGGTCAGAAAGAGCCGAGAAGGGCGCGCGATCCGGTATTGCGCAAATACCGAAGGGCTGCGTGGCATGCTTGGGTTCTTGTTACGTGATTGCTGTGGTGGCCGTCCGGAGCTTTGTGAACCCTTGATCGAAGACATCACCTGTAGTTGCTGAGAGAGGTTAACGTATGACCGAGACATCATTGGCCGACGCCGGTTTGGGCACGTTCGAGAGATATCTTTCCCTGTGGGTCGCGCTGGCAATCTTTGCTGGCTTGATCCTCGGGTGGATGGTGCCTGACCTGTTTCAGGCACTTGCCGCGCTAGAGATTGCTTCGGTCAATTTACCAGTCGCCGTCTTGATTTGGGCCATGGTCTTTCCGATGATGGTCGGGGTTGATTTTGCGGCCCTGTCCCATATCGGTGACCGGCCAAAGGGCATCGTGATTACCTTGGTGGTCAACTGGCTCATCAAGCCGTTTTCTATGGCAGCCCTCGGCGTTCTGTTTTTTCAATTTGTATTTGCTGATCTTATTCCTGCGGACGATGCGCTGGCCTATCTTGCCGGGGTCATTCTGTTGGGGGCTGCACCGTGTACGGCAATGGTGTTCGTTTGGTCCAACCTGACGCGCGGCGATGCGACCTATACGCTGGTCCAAGTTAGCGTCAATGATGTGGTTATGGTGTTTGCATTTGCGCCGATTGTGGCGCTTTTGCTTGGGGTCAGCAATATCACGGTACCATGGGGAACCCTTGTTCTGTCGGTGGTGTTGTATGTGGCATTGCCACTTGGCGCAGGGCTGGTGGTGCGCCGTTCGTTGATGAAACGCGGTGGAGAGCCCGCCGTGGACAGGTTCAAGGATAAGATGCGTCCGGCATCCGTGATTGGCCTATTGCTCACGGTTGTGTTGTTGTTTGGCTTTCAGGGCAAGGTGATCCTGGCACAGCCGTTGGTGATTGTTCTGATCGCCATTCCGTTGCTTATCCAATCTTATGGGATCTTCTTTTTGGCCTATGGTGCAGCGCGGCTTTGGAAGGTTCCGTTTAATGTGGCCGCGCCTTGTGCGCTGATCGGCACGTCCAACTTTTTTGAACTGGCTGTTGCCGTGGCGATCTCTTTGTTTGGCCTTGGGTCTGGCGCGGCTCTTGCCACCGTCGTGGGAGTTCTCGTCGAGGTGCCCGTCATGCTGTCTCTTGTTGCTTTTGCCAACCGCACGCGCGGTTGGTTCCCCTCTTGAAGGATTACGTAAATGACTAAAATCGCAATTAATGGCCTTGGCCGTATGGGCAAGCTGGTGATCCGCAGCTTTATTGATCTCGGTCTGGAAGCCGAAATCGTTCTGTTGAATGATGCCGCTGGCGACGCCGCCCTGCATGCCCATCTGCTTGAATTTGATACGGTCCACGGGCGCTGGCATGCGGATTTTGCGCATACGCAAGACAGCATTTCGATTGATGGTGTCGACATGCGCTTTACGACGACACGCGATCTACAGGATTTGCCTTTGGCCGAGCTGGGCGTCGATCTGGTTGTGGATTGTACGGGGGCTTTCAAAACGAATGCCAAGTTGCAGCCGTATTTTGATGCGGGCGTGAAAAAGGTCGTGGTGTCTGCCCCTGTCAAAGAGGATGACGCCGCCAACATCGTCTATGGGGTGAACCACGATATTTATGATCCTGCTGCGCACCGTGTGGTGACAGCCGCGTCTTGTACGACCAACTGTATTGCGCCTGTGGTGCAGGTGATCCGCGCGCATCTGGGTATTGAGCAGGCCAGCTTTACCACGATCCATAATGTCACAAACACCCAGACCATTGTGGACAAGGTGCACAAAGACGCCCGGCGTGCGCGCTCGGCGTTGAATTCGCTCATCCCGACCACCACGGGATCGGCCAAGGCGATCATCCAGATTTTTCCTGATCTTGAAGGACGGATTGACGGGCATGCTGTACGGGTGCCGCTGTTGAATGCGTCACTGACGGATATCGTGATCGACGTCAGTCGCGACACCACGGCGCAAGAAGTGAATGCGTTGTTCGAGGCCGCAGCCCAGAACGAGCTGGAGGGCATTCTTGGATATGAAACGCGCCCCCTTGTGTCGTGTGACTTTACCAATGACGATCGGTCGACCGTTGTTGATGCGCTCTCGACACGAGTGGTGAATGGTCGGCATGTCAAAATCTATGCGTGGTACGATAACGAATGGGGCTATGCGTGGCGCCTTGCGGATGTGACACGCATGGTGGTGGCCAGCCTTTAGTCTTGTGGGTGATGGCGCCGCCCCGCGCTGCCGTCGCCCCCGCTTAGCTCCGAGAATGTCATGACACAAATGTCTCAAAGAAAACCCGAAGGCCTTGCGGCCTATATGACTGTGACCGCCGCGTATTGGGCGTTTATGTTAACGGATGGGGCGCTCAGAATGTTGGTGCTGCTGCACTTTCATACATTGGGCTTCTCGCCGGTGCAGCTGGCCTATCTGTTTGTGCTCTATGAAGTGATGGGCGTCGTCACCAATCTGTCTGCGGGATGGTTGGCTGCGCGGTTTGGCTTGACGTCTACGCTGTATGCGGGGCTTGGGTTGCAAATTGTGGCCCTTGTTGCGCTGTCACAACTGGATCCGGCATGGGGCCTAAGCGCATCGGTGGTGTTTGTGATGGGCGTTCAAGGTCTGTCAGGGGTGGCCAAAGACCTTGCCAAGATGTCGGCCAAATCCGCTGTCAAGATTTTGGCCCCATCCGGTGATGGCGCATTGTTCAAGTGGGTTGCGATCCTCACAGGCTCAAAAAACGCCATCAAGGGGTTGGGATTTCTGTTGGGAACCGTGCTCTTGGGGCTTTGGGGGTTTGTCACGTCGGTGTGGGTCATGGCAGTGGTCTTGGCGGTTATCTTAGCGGGCGTGGTGATGTTTATGCCCGCTGGCCTGCCACAAGGCAAAAGATCGGCCAAGTTTTCACAGGTGTTTTCCAAAGACCCAAATATCAACCGCTTATCACTGGCGCGCATGTTTTTGTTTGGGGCGCGAGACGTCTGGTTTGTGGTGGGTATCCCGATCTATTTCTATGCGATTTTGTCGGATGGAAGCGAGGAAGGAAACCGAACGGCGTTCTTTGTCATCGGCAGTTTTATGGCGCTTTGGATCATTTTGTACGGGGTGGTGCAGGGGTTTGCGCCAAAGATGTTGCATGCGGCCACAAGCACGACTGACGAAATTGTCGGCAAGGCTGTGCTCTGGGTTGGGATACTGACTTTGATCCCCATGGTTTTGGCGGGTGCTGTTTGGATGGATGTGCCACATTTGACGTTGATTGTGGTGGTCGGTCTTTTGGCATTTGGATTTGTGTTTGCGGTGAACTCGTCAGTGCACAGCTATCTGATCCTTGCGTTCACCACGGGCGAACGCGTCACGATGGACGTTGGTTTCTATTATATGTCCAATGCCGCAGGGCGTTTGATCGGCACGCTTTTGTCGGGCTTAAGCTATCAGATTGGAGGGCTTCCCGCCTGTCTGCTGACAGCGGCTCTTATGGCTGGGGCATCAACCCTCGCCGCCAACAGGCTGCGTGAGCCCGCGTCTTAGACATGTCGATTGACGTCAAGGTAAAAACATGACGCGTGGTAAGAGCCGCTCTGGATTTAGAGGGGCTCTTAGCTGTCCATTTTCAGCGCTGAGATGAACGCTTCTTGAGGGATGTCGACTTTGCCGAACTGGCGCATCTTTTTCTTACCCGCTTTCTGCTTGTCCAACAGTTTGCGCTTACGTGACGCATCCCCGCCGTAACATTTTGCAGTCACGTCTTTGCGCATCGCGGACAGGGTCTCGCGGGCGATGACTTTGCCACCGATGGCCGCTTGGATCGGGATTTTGAACATGTGGCGCGGGATCAGGTCCTTGAGCTTTTCGACCATCGCACGGCCACGCATTTCGGCGCGATCCCGATGCACCATCATAGACAGGGCATCCACAGGTTCATCGTTGACCAGCACGGACATCTTCACAAGGTTGTCCTCGCGGTATCCGATCATTTGATAATCAAATGACGCATAGCCTTTGGTGACGGATTTCAGGCGATCATAAAAGTCGAACACAACCTCGTTCAACGGCAGATCATAGACGACCATGGCGCGTGATCCAGCATAGGTCAGGTCTTCTTGGATGCCGCGGCGATCTTGGCACAGCTTAAGAACGTCACCGAGGTATTCGTCGGGGACAAGAATCGTCGCCTTGATGCGGGGCTCTTCGAGATGATCGACGTGGGTCAGATCGGGCATGTCCGCCGGGTTGTGCAGCTCTCGCATGGTGCCGTCGCGCATATGAATATGATACACAACCGAAGGTGCTGTGGTGATGAGCTCGATGTTATACTCGCGCTCAATCCGGTCGCGGATCACTTCGAGATGCAGCAACCCAAGGAACCCACAGCGGAAGCCAAAGCCCAATGCGGCGGATGTTTCCATCTCGAAGCTAAAGGACGCATCGTTCAGGGCCAGCTTGTCGATCGCGTCGCGCAGGTCTTCGAATTCTGCGGAATCAACAGGGAAGAGACCACAGAACACCACGGGCTGTGCGGGCTTAAACCCATCAAGCGCTTCTGGTGTGCCATTGCGTTCATTGGTGATGGTATCGCCAACGCGGGTGTCGCGCACCTGTTTGATGGAGGCTGTCAGAAATCCGATTTCGCCCGGGCCGAGGCTGTCGATCATCTGCATTTCAGGGCGGAAGACGCCAATGCGATCCACGTGATGCAGGGTGTTGTTGGACATGAATTTTACTTTCATGCCTTTTTTCAAAACGCCATCCATGATCCGCACCAGAACGATCACGCCAAGATAGCTGTCGTACCAGCTGTCGACCAGCATCGCCTTAAGGGGCGCATCCAATGTTCCGGTGGGCGCGGGCAGTTCCTTGACGATTGCCTCGAGTGTTTCATGAATGCCCTGACCGGTTTTCGCCGATACCTGAATGGCGCCGCTAGCGTCGATACCAATGACGTCTTCGATCTGCTCGGCCACACGGTCACAGTCTGCCGCAGGCAAATCGATCTTGTTCAGCACAGGCACAATTTCATGATCTGCCTCGATGGCGTGATATACGTTGGCCAGCGTTTGGGCTTCGACGCCTTGCGAGCTGTCCACCACCAGAAGAGAGCCTTCGACCGCACGCATCGAGCGGGAGACTTCATAGGCAAAGTCGACGTGACCGGGGGTGTCGATGAGGTTGAGCACATAGGTTTCGCCGTCGTCAGCGGCGTAATCGATCCGGACCGTGTTGGCCTTAATGGTGATTCCGCGCTCGCGCTCGATATCCATACTATCCAAAAGCTGCGCTTGCATATCGCGTTCCTTGACTGTGCCCGTCTCTTGGATGAGCCGGTCAGCAAGGGTGGATTTGCCATGGTCGATGTGCGCGACGATGGAGAAATTGCGGATTTTGTTCAGGTCAGTCATGGCTTGGGATATGGTTGGAAATGACAGGTTGGTCAAGATGGGCCGTGTTTCGCAGAGAATTTAGATTCTATGCGTGCAAGAGAAACCTGAAATTCCTTGCATCCGATATCAAAATATTGCCCCAAGCTGGACTATATTAGTGGGGCGCGGCCATCTCCGCTCGGAGATGTACTCGTGTGAAACGACTTGACTAAAAGAACTATGAGAGCGTCCTGTTGGGATTTGCGTGCTGACGCCACATAGTCACGTTTGGGAGGCTCGTTCCACAAATCGCTCAAACGGCACCAACGCCGGAGGCGGGTGCCGTTTTGGTTTTTCAGAGCAACTGCGGGCTTACAACGTTTTTTGTACGTCGGTCGCAGCTTCGGTGATTGCATCGCCAGCTTTCTGGATATCTTTTCCAGCGCCTTTGGTGGTTTCGCAAGCGGCGAGTGTCAAAACTGCCAGGCCAATTATTAGTACGCGTGTCATTGTGGGCTCCGCCATGAGTGTGTCTTTGATGTTTAGTATTCCGACCATGGGCGAAATGACAAGTGTGCGAGCAAAAACCTTGGCAATATGTTGCAGGCGCTCCAAGCCAAGCCTTTTCAAATGCAGCCCGCTCTCCTAGGTTGAGGAAGACCTGATCTGACGAAGAAAGATATCTCATGCTTTTGACCGCTGCATCCATGCTTGAGGCCGCTCATGCGGCTGTGCCCAAGATTTCGACCGCCGACGCCCAAGCGAAAATGGCGGAGGGGGCGTTGTTGCTTGATATTCGCGATGCACCGGAGTTGCAGATGAACGGCCGTGCTGCGGGCAGCCACCATATTCCACGAGGAATGTTAGAGTTTCGTGCCGACCCGGCCACACAGTTCCATGATCCGGAAATGCGGTTTGATCGTCCTGTGATCGTGCATTGTGCCTCTGGGGGGCGGGCCGCGCTGGCGGGAAAACTGCTTAAGGATATGGGCTATGCCGAGGTGTTTAATCTGGGCGGATTACAAGATTGGAAAGATGGCGGTGGCCCTGCATCCGAGCCCGTTGATCCGGGCATGTAACTTCTTGTTTCCTCAGGCATCAGAGCAGGATCTCAGTTTGGCATCGGACGCTGCGTCTTGTCGGACTTTTGTCGCGATCTTCGCGCTGGAATATTCCTGCTCGGGGACATAAGATCGGGTCTAACGGGCGAGCAATATCTCGTATCCAACATACAACCGATTAAGCTGGACTAGATGATATGACAGATGCGCAGGACGATCTTACACAAAACCTTTTGGAGCTTGTGGCCCGCGAAGGCATGGTTGAGCTCTCGGACATTTCGCCTGAAAAGCGGCTTGAAGACCTTGATATCCAATCCGCCGACTTTGTGATGATCCTTATGGCGCTCGAGGAAGAATATGGCGTCTATATCTCAGTGGATAACGATCTGGCGGATGTCGAAACAGTTCAAGACATTCTGACACTTGCCAAAACCAAGATCGAAGAGCATCAGAAAGAAAACCAAGAGTGAAGCGCATTGTTGTGACAGGGCAGGGCGCAGTATCGTCCTGTGGTATTGGGGCGCAAGCTCTGTGGCACGCCGCGCGAGACGGAATAAGCGGCGTCAAACCCGTCACGTTTGAAGACATAGAAAACCAACGTGTGAGTGAAGCCGCAGTATTAAGCGTCGAAGATCGTGCGAAAGTTGACGACATTATGGGCCCGCACCGAATGCGCGACCCCTTCGCGACTTGGGCTATTCTCGCCGCCAGAGAAGCCGTCGGCCAAGCAGGCCTCGATACTGGTGATTTCGGAGATAGATGCGGGGTTGTGATCGGCTCTGGTTTTGGTGGCGGCACGACGCTGGATCAAAATTACATGTCTTTTGGAAAAGAGCGGAAGATGCGGCTCGATCCAATGGCCATTCCCAAGATCATGAACAACGCCGCTGCGTCTTGGGTTTCAATGGAGTTCGGTGCGACGGGGCCAGTATACTGTCCGTCGACCGCCTGTTCGTCCGGGAGTCAGGCCATCGGGCTGGGTGTTCAGTTGTTGCGCGCAGGGGCAATGGATCGGTGTCTGGTCGGAGGATCAGAAGTCAGCGTCGTAGCCGGCGTGTTCCGTGTATGGGAATTGTTGCGGGTGATGACCGCTGGCAAAAACAGGCCGTTCTCCAAAGATCGCAACGGAATGACGCTTGGCGAAGGTGCCGCCGTTCTGGTTTTGGAAACGCTTGAAAGCGCCCAAGCACGTGGCGCAGAGATTCTGTGCGAGATTGCTGGCTTTGGCACCAATTCAGATGCTGGCGATCTTTTGCGCCCGAATTCCGATCGCGCAGTTGCGTGCATGCAGCTTGCTTTGGCAGATGCGGGGCTTGGGCCCGAAGACATAGGATATGTGAATGCCCATGGTACGGGTACCGTGGCCAACGACATTACCGAAGCCACCGCATTGCGGGGTGTCTTTGGCGATGACCTGTCTGGACTTGAGGTGTCGTCCACGAAACCAATTCACGGTCATTGCCTAGGAAGTGCAGGCGCGTTGGAGTTGATTGTTGCCTTGAATGCGCTCAGGGAGCAGATCGCACCGCCGACAATCAATTTTAATGAGATAGATCCAAAAATTGGTCTAGAGCCGGTTCCGAACGTGTCCAAGCCGATTTCGACCAAGGCTGTGATGTCCAATTCGTTGGCATTTGGCGGCATCAATGCGACGCTGGTGGTTAAAACATTTGAATGACCTGTGATGTGATTACCGTTTCTGACGGTGTGCGATTCGAAACGTGCAAGACTTTGCGCAGCTCTCTGGCGCATTTGGCACAATCCACAAAATCAGGAGCCGCCGCTCCGCTCGTTGCGCCGGCTAGTTTGCTTGGGCACGCGGTTGTTGCCCCTTTAATGCGGGCGATGGCGCCGCCTGAGGGGATGTCGGTGCTGCACGAGAGTCAGGTGTTTCGGCGCACTGGCGCGTATCAACTCGATACACCGGTCACGATCAAAATTGTACAAAAGGCAAGCACATCTGGGGTGCAGTTTGACTTCTCGCTGAGCGATGCATGCGGGGCAGTTGGCGAGATGCAAACCCGGTTGCGCTTTGTCAGTTCGGAAACTGTGTCGACATTCAAAGGCAGCGCGTTTCCGACGCATTTGGATACGGCTGAAACCCAATGGCGCACATCGCGGGCATTCAACTCCCAACAGATCGCAGATTACGTGCGTCTGATGCACGATGAAAACCCGATACACACAGATGTTCAGGCTGCCAAACGTGCCGGATTTTCGAATGTGGTTGTGCCCGGTATGCAGATTGCTGGCGTTGCCGAGTACGTGCTGTCTGACATTTGGCCATTGGCTGCGATCTCGGAAATGAAGGTGCGGTTTATGGCACCGGTCTTTTTGGGGGAAACTGTACGTTTTGCGGTGACGCCGCGCAAATTTGACGACCAAAGCCGTGTTGTGGTCGCGCGATGTATCGTTGTGACGGAAGCCGGATTGATTGCGGCCATAGCTGACACCGCATTGGACTGCGCCTAACGCTGTGCGCTAGAGATTTAGCCAGAGCCAGACCATTCCAATATATGTGAAGTGATGCAGAGCCTGGTCCGCACCCATGGCATGCCAAAAACCCGCATCTTGCGGCGTTAACTGTCTGTCCAGCGTATATCGGGCTTTGGCCCAATCAATATGAAAATGAATGATCCATTCCAAGACGCACAACAGGATGATTCCGCTTGCTGTGGTGCCCATGAGCAAAAGGACGGGGATGGTGCACAAGATATGAATGGTCGCGTGAATGCAGCGGCCCTTGTGAAAATAGTTTTCTCGACCCTCCAGCATCGTGGCGGTCTGGAAATAAAAATCCGCAAATAGGTGTTTGACTTGAAGCAGCGCAAAAAACACCAATATGGCAATGGATGTTTCCATCGTTCCCTCTTTTCCCCTCGTCTCTCATCAAGCCTAGCGTCAAAATTTGCGTCGAGCAAATCTTGAATAGACCTGAAGTCGGTTGAAGCGTGGGTGACGTAGGGGGAATCATTGAAATTTTCGGCATTTCGTTGCTAGCTTTGTAGAAGAAATTGACAGAACGGTTTTCTACGGAGAGCTGGCGGGGGCCGACGCAATAGAACGCACGCTTTTTTCCTTTATCTGGAAGTACTCGAAAAAAGATCAAATCATCCTTTTGATCTGGACGGCTTGTTTGTTTCCTCTGCTCTATTTGACGCTTGAGTTGCCCAAGCGGATCATCAATGACGCAATATCTTCGGATCAACCGTTTGTAGACGTTATGGATTACGAACTGGATCAGGTGACATTCCTGATTGTGTTGTGTGTGATGTTCCTTGTGTCTGTTTTGGCGCATGGTCTGACCAAAATGCGCATCAACACCAAGAAAGGCATCGTGTCTGAACGGATGTTGCGGCGCCTTCGATTTCGGCTAATTTCCCGCATTCTCAGATTTCCCCAGCCCTATTTGCGCCGCACCTCTCAGGGTGAGATGGTGTCGATGATTACGTCCGAAGCCGAACCAATGGGCGGGATGATGGGGGATGCAATCAGTCTGCCTGTGCTTCAGGCCGGACAGATGATTACGATTCTTTCGTTTCTGTTTCTGCAAAGTGTCTGGTTTGGTTTGGCGGCAGTGGCGCTGATTCCCCTGCAGGCGTGGGTGATCCCCAAGTTGCAAAGACAGATCAATCTCCACAACAAAGACCGCATCCAAGAAGTACGCAAATTGGCTGGTGAAATCGGTGAAAGTGCGACAGGGGCCGCGACTCTTAGAACGCATTCTGGCTGGCGGTATCGGCTTGCACGGATCACCAGACGGTTGGGGACGTTGTTTGATATCCGTCTGACGATCTATAAGAAAAAATTCTTTATGAAGTTTCTCAACAACTTCATCACCCAACTGACGCCGTTCTTTTTCTATCTTGTTGGGGGGATGTTGGTGATCTGGGGCGAGGTGTCTCTTGGGGCGCTTGTGGCGGCATTGGCTGCGTACAAGGATTTGTCTTCTCCATGGAAAGAGTTGTTGAACTATTATAACCGCGTTCAGGATCTGTCATTGCGCTGGGAGCTGATCTACGAGCGGTTCGACCCGCCGGGAATGGTGGATGAGGCGCTGTTTGACACTAAGCCCGAGGTCATTCCGCATCTTGATGGCGATATTCGATTGGATCGTGTGATCGTGCGCGATCAAGATGGGGACGCCGTTCTCGAAGACATTGACGTCACGCTGCCTGCTGGGCAGCTGATTGGATTTGCCGCCGCTGATTTTGAAGAGCGCAAAGCGCTTGCGGATCTGTTAACGCGCGAGATGCTGCCAACGTCGGGCAAGGTTCTGATCAATGATCAGGATATCAATGAGCTGCACCAAATCACCCTGTCCGCGCGGGTAGGTCTGGCAGAACGTGATCCCTATCTATTTCAGGGCACCTTTGGTGAGAACGTCATGATGCCGCTGCGACAGCGGCCGGTCACTTCTTTTGACATCCCCGAAGTCAGGCGCCGCAAAGAACAGCGCCGCGCGGAGGAATGCGAGAAGTCTGGCAATAGCCAAGACAGCTTTTTGGCGGATTGGGTCGATCCGACCTTGGCAAATGTGGAAACACGTGAAGGGTTGCGAGATTGGTGGCTTGAGATCATGGATGCCATCGGCTCTGGCAATACATTGTTTCATCGGGGCCTCGAGCAAACCTTTGACGAAGTGTCCCAGCCTGAACTTGCTGAACGCTTGATCCAGCTCCGCCCGACGATTCGAGCTAAACTTGAACAGGCCGACCTCAGCGAAGCGTATTATCGGTTTGACGTGGATCGCTACAATCCCGCCCTTCCCGTGGCCGCAAACGTGTTTTTCGCGACACCGCGCCGACCGTTGGAAACGGTGGGTGAAGATACGGTTCGTGCGTTTATGGACGTGCTGACAGAGTTGTCTCTGGTCAATGGGATGCTGCGTTTGTCTCAAGAAGTCGTTGAGATGCTGAACTTGACCTTTGGCGTCGATGGCACAGACCATCCTTTGTTCCAGCGCCTTGGTCTTGATGCGGATGTCTTTAAGTCCAAAGTTGATCTGGCGGTTAAGGCACGTGAACGTGGCTTGGATGCGTTGAGCAAAGACGAGCAACTGCAACTATTGACGCTGCCTTTTGAAATTTCCTCGGAACAGATCGGACCAGTTATTTCAGACGAACTCCGCGAGGTCATACTGGAGCTGCGCCACCAGCAACGCGCCCAACTTGCGGGCTGGTTGGATGATCATTTTGCACCTCTGGAAGAAGACCATTTTGCGCCCGGCTTGTCGGTGTTGGAAAATGCGATCTACGGGACCCTGCCTTTTTCGAGCACCGCGAAGACCGATGCCATTCGGGATATCGTTGCACAAGTGTTGATCGACGAGGGGCTCAAGCCCCTTGTGGCCGAACTTATCTTTGCCATTTCGACCGGATTGGGCGGTGCTGGACTGCCCAAAGCATTTGCCGAGCCGCTCTCGATCAGCCGTGCGGTGATCAAGCGTCCGGATATTTTGATCCTTGATGGCTGTATGGCGGGCTATACACCTCAAGAGGTGAGCCGGATCACGCGAAATCTGCGGCACCTCCTCCCCAAGGCAACCATCGTGCTCTTGGAAGAAGCGCATAAGCAGCCCGAAGAGTTTGATCGGCTGTTTGAGATCGAACATGGGCGCCTCAAAGACAGTCAATCTTTTGGGACCGGCGCAGAAGACAGCGCTGCTAGCGTGGACTTGCGGCAAAAAATGCGCGCGCTGCTCGCGACCGATCTGTTTTCCGGGCTTGAGCGTAAGCAGCTTCGCCTTCTGGCGTTTGGCGCGCAGTGGTTCGAGGCAGCAGCAGGCGGGACCATTTTCAAAATGGGAGACGGCGCCTCGGATGGCGCTTACCTCATTCTAGAGGGAACCGCAGAACTGTATCATCAAGATCAGGGAGGGGCGCGCCAGTTGGTTGCCGTAGCCGGACCGGGCACGCTTGTTGGAGAGCTGGCGTTGATCAGACGTGAGACGCGCGCCCTTGGGATGATGGCTCAATCCGACCTCAAAGCTTTGCGTCTTGGTGAGGAAGAGTTCTTGGCCGTTGTCGAAAACGATGCCAGCACCGCGTTTAAGATCATGCAGGTGCTCGCTGGTTACATTGGGAAGGGACAATCTGACTCCGACTCGGATCAATCGTAAGCGATTCCGCGAGGTTTATGGGCGTTTCGAGCGAGATTCGTGGGAATCGCGTAGAAAATCGGGGGCGAGATGCTCAACGCGACGCTGCGATAGAGGAAATGATGCGCATGAAATTGCCCAATTTCCCTGCATTTATTGGGTTTTCTTCAACTGGACGAACTTTTTGTAAGAAACTTGTAAAAAGCGCTTGCGGGTTCTTTGAGTTAACACTAGAACCCCCTCTACCGGACGAGCGGAGAC
>NZ_SULI01000016.1 GCF_005518135.1 Shimia litoralis
TACAAGAAATGTCACTTTTTCTTCAAAAATCACATTTTCCTAATAAAATCACAAACTTAACCAACCCGCATTTCAAAAACATACACCCAAACGCAACTTTATTACCAAACAACTCTCACCGCCACACTTACCCACAGACTTACCCACAGCACCCAATCCATCCCCCACATAAACAACAGGAATCAATACCCAAAATCAGACGAAAAAGAGACAACACAAGAACCCATAGAGGCAAATTCTCAGACTCAGACATTAGCAAACGATTCTTATCGTGACTTGGAAACTGCTCGCTTGTTCATGCGCGGCAGCCGCAACGCCAAAAGAAAGATAATGACTGCCAGATAGATCAGGGGTTCAAACTGAAACCCTTTTACAAGCATCACAAAATGCAGCCCACCTAGCAGCGCCACAACATACGTCAGCTTGTGCAGACGCCGCCAGCGCGGACCCAGCCGCCGCACCGAATACCCATTGGATGTAAGAGCCAAGGGAATCATCATCAGAAACGCCCCCATCCCGATCGTGATATAGGGGCGCTTGAGAATATCGGCCCAGACCTGAGACAGTATCTGTACGTCTAAAACCAACCAGACCAAAAGATGTGCCAGCACATAGAAAAAGGTCAGCACCCCAATTGCCCGACGAAACTTGAGTAGATTCAGGCCGACGTATTTTCGCAGAGGCGTGATCGCCAGCCCCGCCACCAATAACTGAAGCGCGGCCTCGCCCATCGCGTGCTCGAGCGCCTTAACAGGGTCCACACCCAGCCCACCAGTCAACCCGAGCCAGAACAACCATATGGGATAGAGCGCCCCCAAGGGGTAAATCGGCCAAGCAGGCAATCGTCGCATCAGCCGATTGGCGTGGTCGGTCAGATTTTGGGCCCTGATATCAAGCACAACAATTGTCGCCTTGCTGAACAGGGGGACACGCCACCGTTCCATACGAACAAAAGACGCAACAGTCGCCTGACTTGGGTCTCAGAACAATATGACAGTTCGGACATTCCAAAAACCACTGACACGTTTCAGTCGGCATTTGAAATGTCTCGGCATGGCCGCACTCTGGACATGTCAGAACTGATTCCAAGACCACCATTAGAAGTGTTTGCTGAGATCCATGCCCGCATACAGCTTGCCGACATCTCCCTCGTACCCATTCATCATAAGAGTTGGTTTGCGTTTGGCAAACAGCCCCCCGCCGATCGTGCGCTCTGACGCTTGTGACCAGCGCGGATGGTCCACCTGCGGGTTCACATTACTGTAGAACCCATATTCACGCGCGCCCGCCTTGTTCCAGCTTGTCGGCGGCTGCGTATCTGTGACGGTGATGCGCACAATAGATTTGATCGACTTAAAGCCGTATTTCCACGGGACAACCAAACGGATAGGAGCGCCATTTTGATTTGGGATGGGCTTTCCATAAATCCCTGTCGCCATAATCGTCAGAGGGTGCATGGCTTCATCCAAGCGCAGCCCCTCAACATAGGGCCACTCTAGAATTGGGTAATTCTGTCCACGCATTTCTTCCGGCCGGTGAAGCGTCTCAAAGGCCACGTATTTCGCATCACCCTTAAGGCCAGCCATTTGCAACAGGTCGGCCAATTCAAACCCATTCCACGGAACAACCATGGACCATGCTTCGACACAGCGGAACCGATAGATCCGTTCTTCGGTGGTCATCTTGGCCAAGATATCACCCAAGGCATAGGTTCCCGGGCGCTCGACCAGACCATCAATCTGAATGCTCCACGGATCAGTTGTCAAAGCGCGGGCATAGGTTGCAGGATCAGTCTTGTCGGTGCCGAACTCGTAGAAGTTATTGTAAGACGTGATCGTGTCCCACGTGTCTGGCTTCAAATCACCTGCTGCCAAGGCCGGAATCGCAGCACCACCCGCTAGGCCAATGCTGGCCAAACCAGCGATGATCTGCCTGCGATTAAGATAGTGTTCCTCGGGTGTGACATCCGCAGAGGTCAAAGTATTCTTCCAGCGCTTGGCCATCTTGTGCTCCTGTCATGGGTTCGATGTCAGAATTAGCCAGTGCAGATGCCCGTGCCAAAGCACAAAGTCTCACGAAGGCGTGGTTGTATTGTAACTTGGGTGAATTTTGTTCATCGGCACCGACCGCCCATTGGGTTGCACGATCCGTACATGGCGACGTCTCATCAGGCGCGGTTCGCTTACACCCACCGAATGGGCAATCGTTTCGACCTCTTTGATGATCGACTTGGCGTAATTTGCGACACGCTTGTATTTGCGATCCACCACGAGGCCTTTTTGGAACCGTGGATCATGCGTCGTGATGCCCGTGGGACAGGTGTTTTTGTTACATTTAAGCGCCTGAATGCATCCCAAGCTAAACATAAACCCGCGTGCCGAGGTGATAAAGTCCGCGCCTGCCGCCAAAGCCCACGCAATATCACCTGGATTCACCAGCTTTCCGCTGGCAATTACACGAATGCGATCCTTGAACCCGAACTCGTCTCGCAGATCCACAACCAAGGGAAGCGCCTCTCGCACTGGCATCCCGACCAGATCAATCAGGGGCATCGGCGCCGCACCCGTTCCGCCCTCGCCACCATCAATCGTGATAAAGTCGGGTGCAGCATCGGACCCACGGCGTTTGATTGTTTCGAAAAAGTTGCGGAATGTATCTTCTGCGCCAACAACTGTTTTGATGCCGACGGGTTTTCCGGTCACCTCGCGGATGCGCACAATCATATCGAGCAGGTGGTCGAAATTGTCGATCTCGCGATGACGGTTCGGTGAAATCCCGTCTTGCCCGACCTTCAGGCCACGAATGGCGGCGATTTCTTCTGTGACCTTTTCACCAGGCAAAATCCCCCCTTTGCCAGGCTTGGCGCCTTGGGCCATCTTGATTTCAAACATGCGAATGGTTTCGTGCGCCGCGATGGCTCTGAGTTTGTCATCACACAATCCCCCATGCTCGTCACGCACCCCAAACTTGGCCGTTCCAATCTGATAGACAAGATCGCACCCCCCCTCGAGATGAAAGGGCGATACGCCCCCTTCCCCGGTGTTCAGCCAAACACCAGCTTCCTTGGCCCCTTTACTCAGGGCCTGAACTGCGGGTTTCGAAATCGCGCCATAGCTCATCCCAGAGATATTAAAGATGGATGGCGCAATGAACGGTTGGCGCGCCGATGGCCCAATCTGCAGCGGTTCAGAGCTGGCAAACTGATCATCCAGCGGCGGAAACGGGTCATTTACAAAAATGGGAGTGCCCACCACGCTCAGATTGCGCGTTGATCCAAACGCAACCGTGTTTCCCTTGCCGTCGCCGGAACGCGTGACCCAGTCTCGCTGTGCTCGATTAAAAGGAAGCTCTTCGCGATCCATCGCAAAGAAGTACTGACGAAAAAACTCTCCCAGTTCACTAAAGATATGTCGAAACCGCCCGATCAAAGGATAGTTCCGGCGGATGGCGTCTTCGGTCTGAAAACGGTCGATGATGAACAGCACAATTGAAATCGCAAACACGACACCAAGGATAACAAGAAACACCAATCCAAGAATTTGTGCGATGTCGAAATCTGCATCCATAGACATATTCATATGTATCATCCTAATCTGTTGACCTGCATCAATGCCGTTCCATGGGCTGGCCTTACAGTGCGATGTCACCGACTGTGTCGCAAGTCACGAATACCCAAATTTTTCGGGAGGAAAAGTTATGAGAAAGTTTTTGTTGGCCTTGGGGCTTGTCGCATGCGCGAGCATCGCATCCGCAAATGACACCGCCGTTACATATACCGTTGACCAGGACTATGATGACGTAACCTTTGGCCTTGAAAGTGCCATCACGGACAAGGGGCTGGTGATTGACGCGGTGAACCACGTCAGCGAGATGCTGGAACGCACAAAGGAAGACGTCGGAGGCACTCAGACCGTATTCCTCAAGGCCGAGGTTTTTAGCTTTTGTTCGGCCACACTGTCGCGCAAGGTTATGGAAGCAGACCCGATGAACCTGCAGTTTTGCCCCTACGGAATCTTCGTGATGCAAACACCCGACGCACCGGATCAAACCACGATCGGATACCGCATTTTGCCCGAAGGCCCAATGAAAGAGGTTCAAGCCCTTTTGGATGATATTGTACAAGAAGCCATAAACTAAACCAGCCTGCCCGCCCTATATCGCGCGCTATGGAAACAGCAGTTTAGACCTCGTCCATTGACCACGTTGCCATCAACGCAACCATGGCATGCGACGACGGCGTTTTGACATCATTCAACACCAAATGGGAAAAATAGCTCTGAATGCCGATACCTGCCCCGAGCAGCGCTTCCATCAACGCCTGATAATCTGGCACATCCCGCGTGATTACTTGGAGAAGGTAATCAACCTGCCCCCCAATTGACCAACATCCGATGACATTCGGGATGTCTTGAATATGATGTTCGAATGCTTGCTCGGTCGCGGGCTTTTGGTCCACCAAACCAATCGTGACAAACATGGTGACGCTATTAAAGGCTCTGCCCAACTGCACGGCGGCATGATGGCCGGAAATAACGCCGGCCTGCTCCAACTTCTGGACCCGTTGCCAACACGGTGTCGCAGACAGGTTCACCCTGCGCGCAAGCTGCGCATTTGACACCCTGCCCTCTTGTGACAGGATCGATAGAATTTGAATATCTCGCGCATCCAATCGAAGCATTATTCTCTCTCGGCGGTCTGCAATGTGATTGTGCCCTAGATCTGATCCGCAAAGAGCACATTCAGATCGACACTTTGGGATTTGACGTTTTTGGTGACAACATGGGCACTGTATTTCTCGATATGCCCGTTGCGCTCAAGAAATCCGCTCAGGAAATCTTTGTATGCCTCCATTCCTGCAACCACGACTTCCAGAATATAATCAAAACCGCCCCCCACGGCGACGCACCTAACGACATGCGCAGATTTCTGGATGTCAGTCTCAAACTTTATGAAGTCATCCGCCCGATGGGTTTTGAGCGTGACCAGAACCATAAAGTTGATTGTTCCAGGTAATTTCTCAAGGGCGATCTCTCCAAGGTAGCGCCGGATATAGCCACGCGCCTCAAGCTTTTTGACCCGCTCCCAACACGCAGCAGGAGAAAGCCCAACACGCTCTGCCAATTGCACATTAGAAATACGCGCCTCATTCTGGAGTACCGACAACACGTTCAAGTCGCGTTTATCCAACTCTTTTTGCATGTCACATTCCGCCCTGAGCCAACACATATGCGCCCGAAGAACCCGCGCCGTACCAAGTGTTATCAACGCCAAATGGATTTGCAAATTCCAGAGCAGACAATTGACCAAAGAATATTCGGTATTGGCCCAATAATGCAGTCGTTTCATCTATCGGATGCGATGCATTCAAGAACTATCACAGGCCGCTTTACGCTAAAACTATCTCAGCAAGGAAATGGTGCATCACGCACCAACGCACCTTCCCCTCAAATACCATGCATCCGGCCCACACCGGAGACACGACAGCGGAGAACACTTTGATGAAAAACGATCAGCTTGATCAATGGGATCGCGAGAATTTTTTCCACCCCTCGACCCATCTCGCCAAACATGCGCGCGGCGAAACGCCTGCACGTGTCGTTACGGGCGGTTCGGGTGTCTATATTGAAGATCGCGACGGCACCAAGCTGTTGGATGCATTTGCGGGGCTTTACTGCGTCAACGTAGGGTACGGACGCACCGAGATCGCGGATGCCATTGCCGCCCAAGCTCATGAACTGGCCTATTACCATTCATATGTGGGCACTGGAACCGAGGCATCGATCACGCTTGCTAAAATGGTGATCGATCGCGCACCTGCCAACATGTCCAAGGTCTATTTTGGCCTTGGCGGGTCCGATGCCAACGAAACCAATGTGAAGCTGCTTTGGTACTATAATAACGTTCTGGGGCGCCCTGAGAAAAAGAAGATCATTTCACGGTGGCGGGGCTACCATGGATCGGGGCTCGTGACTGGATCCCTTACCGGGCTAGAGCTGTTCCATAAAAAATTCGACCTGCCCTTGGCGCAGGTGGTCCATACCCAAGCCCCCTATTACTTCCGCCGCGACGATCTTGATATGTCAGAGGCCGACTTTGTACAGGATTGTGTCGACAAGCTTCAGGCGCTGATCGCCCGCGAGGGTCCAGATACAATTGCGGGTTTCATCGGGGAACCGGTGCTGGGCACTGGCGGTATTGTTCCTCCACCCCAAGGATATTGGGACGCCATTCAAGCCGTTCTCAAAGAACATGATATCTTGTTGATCGCGGATGAAGTCGTCACAGGGTTTGGCCGCACAGGGTCAATGATGGGATCGACCCATTATGGCATGGAACCTGATATTATCACGATCGCCAAAGGCCTGACCTCTGCCTATGCGCCGCTCTCGGGGTCGATCGTGTCGGATAAGGTTTGGCGCGTCCTAGAGCAGGGCACCGACGAATTTGGCCCGATTGGACATGGCTGGACTTATTCTGCCCATCCGATTGGCGCTGCTGCGGGTGTTGCAAACCTCAAGTTGATTGATGATTTGAACCTGATCGAGAACAACGTTTCAACGGGGGGCTATTTACGCCAACGTCTGAACGAGGAACTCGGGGACCACCCGAATGTGGGGGATATTCGCGGTGTCGGCATGCTTGCGGCCATCGAGTTCGTAGAGAAAAAAGACGGTCGCCAGTTTTTCGACCCCAAAACCGCGGTGGGGCCTGCAGTTGCCACGGGACTTGCCAGTCGCGGTGTCATAGGTCGCGCCATGCCCCAAGGCGACATTTTGGGATTTGCGCCGCCATTCTGCCTCAGCAAAGATGAAGCAGATATCATTGCAAGCGCCACTGGCGCGGCCGTGCGCGACGTCTTTGCCTAAGACAGCATTTGCATGGGCCTCAGAAGTAAACCGGGGCCCATGCAGAATGCGCGCGCAAGCGCGCTATTGCAGTTGCAAGATGTCGGGCACGCAAAGCTTGCGTTTGTCAGGCATCGTCGACGCACCATCTTTCCGCCGCACACGCTTTGGGCCATCTTTGACTTTGACCTTTGGCTTTGCCAGTGCCCCCGCCAAAGAAAACGGCCACGGGCTGCGAGACAACGGTTTCCCGATCCGTCTGGGCTGTCCATGTATATCAAGCGTCTTACCCTTGAGGTCGACATGCCCGTATACGACAACCTGCACGTGGTCGGTTTCCACCACAGTTTCCTTGGTCGACACCTGCCCGTTCGACACATGAAGCGGCATCCGCGCACAAATGATGGGCGCTGTCGGGCCCCGATCTTTGGTAAACAGCCAGGGTAAAATTCCCAAACCGGCCAAATCCAATAGCTGCGTATCAATTGTTCCATTGCGCATTGATACCAAGGCAGAGCCATTCATCGTTCCGACAAAATCTTTCACTGTTGCGTGGCTGCCCGACACATCAAAATTGGCGTTCAATATCCCGCTGGCGCCTTTCTTAAACTTGATCGCATGCATGATTTTGCCAAAATCCCAGCCGCCCGTTGCTCCAGAGATCGAAATTGTGTCTGGGTTTTTCTCAAGGTCCATCTCGGCGCTTACGTTGAAAAACCCGCCACCGTATTCAAATTCGACCGGGCCAAGCCGAGCTGTATCGCCCTTTAACTCAAAATTGCTCTTAAGGCTGGTGGTGCCCTTGTCACCTTCGATTTTACGCAGGTCAATTCCAACTTCCATGTCCATACCGGACAACAAAATTGCCTGCCCCAAGGGCTGCAGTGTCACATTTCGGATGGGGCCAGTTGGCGTCGGAGGATCATTTGACTGCTCCTCTTCACTTTGCGCTTCCGCAGCTTGTTCCGTTTTGTTCAACTTACCGAACTGGATGGCAACGGCGGCGATGTCACGCAGGTGATTTACTCGGATGACATCGCTCTCAATTGCCCCGCGCACCACAGATTCGGGGTCGTCCAAATCAAGATCTGCGTGAATACCCAAAGACGAAGTATCTACGCCAATATTGGCTTTTGCCTGCCATGATGTGCCTTGGCTTTGGATACTTGTGGTCAATTTGACTTCACCAGTGTCAATCGGTTCGAGATCAAGTGCCGACAACAAGGCAGCCCCGGATGGTACATCAGCCGCAATATTCAATTCAATGTCGGCAAATTTCAACGCGTTCTTGACCGATCCGTCGACTTTCAAGTGCCACAAATCCGTCTCGCTCGAGGCGACATCCAGATCATTGATACCCAAAGCTTCGAGGTTTCCCTTAACCGTGAAACCTCCGGTGATGCTTCCGAGTGCTGCAGATGTTTGGAATTTTTCCGGTGCCAAAAGGCTAGCCGCAGGCAAGTCGACTGTGGCGTGCCCGTTTACCCCGTCAAGCTGCAGCACATCTTCGACAGAGGCTTCGAGAACCAAAAAATGTTTTTCGGGTGGCCCAATGCGCAGCACAACGGCCCCTAAGCGCAGTAATCCATCTGGTGTCCGCGAGATCTCGGCGACCGAGATCGGTGGGGGACCTTCGCCCTCGGTATCCAAGGTAAAGCCATTCGTTTCAATGACCATGGCACGCTGGGGGATTCCACCCGGATTCGCCATCAACTTCATATCAACCGCAACCAGCTTAAGATCGCGGCGCTGAAGAGCCGCCGCAGGGCGGTTATCATCGGGATAAAGCTCGATGCGTGTGTCGATCGACATATCCGTCGGATCGCCCAGCTTTCCCATATCTCCGGTCACTTCAACACTTTGTCCGGTGTCAAGTTCCGCGCTAACATTTAGATCAGTAATAAAGGTCCCCTCGGAACCTGCCTTCAGGGTCGCGCTGACATATCCCTTGCCCGAGACTGTTTTGTTCAATTTCAGCACATCCAACAGTTGCCCCAACTCAACGACGTCAAGCGTCACCCCAGCAGTGACGTCGCCTGCCTCAAGCGTGCCTTCAACCGCGACGTTAATCTGGCCAAAGTCCATCGACAGCTTATACGGATCGGATTTTGGGAAAGTGCCGTTCAACGTGAAGGCCTCGCCGTTCAATGCCCCTTGCCCGCTTAACACAACGGGCGCTGTCCGAGACTCTTGACTTAAGGCCGTCGTTGCCAGCTCCAGCGACAAATCCAACCCGTTCCGGGCATCAAGATAGGTGACGCCTGTGTTTGTGAAGCCAAAGCGATGCCCTGCCAGAATGTTTGCCAGATCTGCGGTTGTGGTCTTGCCTTGATCAGATGATCCTTGCTTGGTTCGGTGCCATGAAGATGTGCCATCATCGGCAACGATTAACGAAATTTCGCTCTGATCGACACTCAGGTCCAACAAATCCAAGTGACCTTTGAGCAAATCCATAAGATCGACATCAAAATCCAGCTGCCCGATCGACGCCAACGTTTCTTGGGGCATCGCTTGGCTTGGCAAAACGACATCTTCAGCGCGGACATGTAAAACCGGACCTAGGTCGATTGCGACACCGCCTTGAATTTCGACGATCTGCCCGCCCAAGACATTGGTCAGCATGCGTGCCGTGAGGTGACCGCGTGCGGATGCCAGAATTGACGACGACAGCAGCAACCAAACAAGGACAATACTTCCCATCAATAGACAAAGAGCCGAAATCAATATTCGCTTAAGCCAAAGTCGCATGGAAATCTCCGCTGGATTGAGTGGCCCAAAATTGGCCCCTTAGCAACACAGCTAGCACACCCAGAAATGCGAAACTAGATTTACTCCAGCTCAACCAAGAAACGACCAAGACTCAGCAACACTGCAAACGAAAACGCCGCCCCAAAGGGCTGGCGCATTCTGGGTTTTGGGACACAAAAGCAACGCCTGTCGAGTAATCGCTCGGCAGGCATTTGATTTTCAACAAACTTTTCGACTATTGAACGCCATGCCGTTCGGGAGAAAAGTCCCGGAGACACACAATTTAGAAAAATTCTGATGAGGCTTTGGTTTTGGGGACTTTGGCCAATATCAGCACTGCCTGCCGGAGGCCCACTTGACGAAACGAAACAGAATGAAAGGCTGTGTCGTGGTGAAATCTGTGCCCAATCTATCTCTTTCTCAAATATACCCCGATTTGGGAAAGACAATCAACCTCAACTGCTGCGGTGATCCAGATTGCGGTAACTACGGCGTTGCTCCTGATTTCATGTATCAGTCCTTCGTAGGTAGAAACGCCCAAGCAAGAAAACAAACGGCTTATGCGGTCAACCAATCAGTGGCCAAAGGACTTGGTAAATACACCATTACGGGTGACAAGAAAGCACAGGTCGTTTCAACCGCTCTGGAATATGCGAGTTCTCCTCGTCAATGGGAGGATGGCAAGTCCTTGCTTTGCCATCACCAGCGAGGAAACCGCGATTGCAACGTTTCTTTCAGCGTTTTATCCAACACGCATTTTGACGAAGAATATGACCGACTGACCACTCAGAATGGCATCCTTGAGGGACCTGTTTGCGGACATTGCGGAGCAAGATACCTGGAGCGGACGGAAGAGTTCATTTTCAACGGCACACATGGCAAGATCCCCGCCGGGAGAAATGGTCGAAAGGCAAAGCCTTCGGGATTTCGTGTCATTCATAAGCCCTGCAAAGGCAAACCTGGCGCCTGCTTTTCAGTGTCGCTTGACCATCAACAACAAGACAAGATGCATGATAACGTCAGGCTACTTAGAGCTCTGGTCAACGGTGCGAGCATAACAGCGCTGCGCCGCCTTCTTGCGGACCCGGACACCGGAAAGAAATGTGGTGTCGAGCGTGTTTATAATCGGATATTCTGGCTTGAGAAAACTCTTCTTGCCTTCGAGCGAGCCAAATTGAAAGAATGGCGTGAGAATAGCGAGGCTAAGGGTGGCCACGCACATATGCGTATCGCACATGATGACGTCGTCATCAGCGTGAATTGGGAAACAAGTGCAGACCGTCGCTTAACTCCACTACAATGCTCCGTTAGTGCCAATATCGACACTGGCTATGTTTTCCGCATCGACGCAAATTTCGATACAACTGTCGACCCTGCTCGAACAGTCCAAGATCAATATCTCGACAATCAGCTGAACCCGATCAATGTTCGGCGATCTTATTCAAAGAAATCTGGCCACACGTTTACGACACCTTCAATGCACTTCCAAAGGCCAACAGGCCGCTTTGAGGAAGCCTCCCTTTTTGCCAGTGCTGAGAACCATTGGCGTGTTTTCAGTCAACGTATTGAAAAGGCGTATAAGGCCCAGGATGTAGCGCAGCTTCCAAGGGATGCATTAGTTGAAATTTCCAATGCTGAGAAGCATCGCAAAGTCATCGACCTTCTGCGCCACCGATATTTCAGCTTTCAGGATGCTGACCGTGACTCTCGCGGAAGCTTCAATGGTGCTGTGGTTAAGGCGACCTATACCAAAGCCGCCCACTTATCATACCTGCGCGACCTACTGCCAGCGAAGCGTCTTACGATTGTCGGTGAACAAGAAGCATCAATGGGCCGGGTGGTTCCACATGTTTTCCAAGATTGGATCAATGAAGATCGTTTTGAATGGCACGTCATGAGTTTTGACAAGAACGCGAGTGATCCGGAGAATTCTCGTAGAGAAAAGCGATATAAGAGGTGGTCCTGCTTTTTAGACCAGTTTACAGCCGACTTAAGATGGATCTGGGTTTCAATTAGGCTGCTAATTTCATCGGTTCTGTTTTGTTTTCATAGGCCTCATTTGGCGTCAATACCCCGTGGGTGGAATGTGGACGCTCAGAGTTGTAGTACGTCAGCCATTTTCCGATCCCCGCACGCATTTCTGAACCCGTCTCAAAGGCATTCAAATAGACGCATTCATACTTCAGGGACCGCCAGAGTCTTTCGATCATACGGTTGTCGCGCCAAGCACCTTTGCCGTCCATGCTGATCTTGATTTTTGCATCCATCAGCACGTCGATCCACGCGCCGCTGGTGAATTGGCTACCCTGGTCACTATTGAAGATTTCTGGCGTGCCGTGGTTGGCCAAAGCCTCTTTCAGGGCCTCGACGCAGAAGTCCGCATCCATGCTGTTTGACAGCCGCCACGCCAACACCTTTCGGCTGTACCAATCCATGATCGCCACCAAGTACAGAAAGCCACGTCGCATAGGAATGTACGTAATATCTGCGCACCAGACTTGGTTCGGGCGGTCGATGATCGCGTTTCTAAGCAGATATGGCCAGATCTTGTGCTGCGGGTGCTTCTTGCTGGTGTTGGGTTCCTGATAGATCGGGACCAAACGCATAAGGCGCATCAAGCGCCGGACACGATGGCGACCACACCGGTGATTATTGCGCTTCATGTAACGCGCCATCTGACGCGACCCATACCAAGGCGTTTCGAGGAACTGTTTATCAATTATTTCCATGAAACACAGGTTCTCAGCGCTTTCGCCGACAGGCTGATAGTAAAGCCGTGATCGCGACAACTGCAACAGTTCGCACTGTTTACGCATGCTTAACTTATGGTCTCGGATCACCATTTTTTGCCTCGCGTCCCGAGTAACTGATGCGAGGCTTCGGCTAAAAAATCCCGTTCCACGACCAACCGGCCAATCTTCGAATGCAGCTTGTCCACATCTGCGGCGCTGACCTGCTCAGGAGCCGCACCACGTCGCGTAAAGGCTGTTGCCATGTTTTCTATCGCTGCCCGCTTCCAGGTTCCGATTTGCGTGGGATGCACACCGTACTTCTTGGACAGCTCCGCCAGCGTCAGCTCCTCGCGGATTGCTTCAAGAGCAACCTTCGCTTTGAACTCAGGCGAATGGTTCTTTCGTTTCTTCATTTTGGATCGTCACTTTCATCATGCGATCCACCTTAGCGGCTGGTCCAAATTTTCGCGACCACCTCTATAAAGTAGCTTTTGAAGCCTACAAAACAAGCGCACTCACGTCGACGCAGACACAACAGCGTGATTATCAGCACCTAATTCAGTTTTGCGCCCACACGATGACCCCAGAAGTGAAGAAAGATTCAGATAACGTCATCACTCCATCTCCAATTAGGAACTTTCTTTCGTCCCAATTCCCGCAGCTTTGGGTTAAGTCTGGCGTCGAAATTCACGGCGAGACACGTAAGGTTGTCGGCTTTCCAGTCATTCGAAAGGAATACCGGAGAAAGCTAAAAACCAGTTCTTTTGACGTGATGCCCACGGATCCAGATCTTTGCGAGGCTCTCGCTCGTCGGTATCTCAAGGCAACGATTCATCCGGTCTCATCATTTATGAACTCCATTCGCGAGCGCGTGAACCCAACGAAACGTGCGGGTGGTCGATCTGCTCGGAATGGCCCGAGTTACATTAACGGAGCAACATTCAACCCTGCAGTTTTGGTGGCTTTTTTGAACATCTACCGCATTTACTTCAATTGGTTTGAGGAGCGCCCTTATTCGAGCGCGTCTGCGCGTTCATCAAATTCCGCCGAAGTTTCCGAAGGGCAGCAGTCGATCCGTCGTCCCGGCTCAAAACAGAAAGTGAAAGTCCCCAAAATGCGCAAAGTGGCTCCGAAACAAAGCACACCAGCGCTAAGGCTGGGTGTTGACACACGCTCGATTCATTCGACGACGCGAGCCACTCCAGATCCACGACGCATTTTGTATCGTCCTTGGCTGTATCACGGGACGCCACTCTGGAAAAAGTTTGAAAGCAGGTGAGATTGTGTGCCGCAGATACAAAGAAGTGCGCACAATAACTCAAAAGCCATTTACACCTTGAAATAACCGCAACTGAACTTTTGGCTGTGTGGCCTTGGCCGCTTTCAAAATTTACTCATTTCAGGAAACTTTATGGATCCGATTTTAATTTTAGTATTGCTTTGGCTGCTCCGCTCCCCCGTTTTTTTGGCGTTGTGGATGATGGCAAAAAAACAGCTGAAAAAACCAACTCCGAATTGGAACTGAAGAACGATGAACTCGCGAAGTTGAAGAACTACCAGCCGAGATATAATCGCAGGTGTAGGGTCGGGAAAAACTTTGCACTTGGAGCATAACTTTGCACTCAGGCAGACTGCGTTATCCAATTAGAACGTGCGTGCTTGTAGTGACTTTTGGCTGCTTGAATGGGGTTTCTAATAGATGGATATAGCTGGCCGCCTACGGTGCAGTTTGGGCGGAGAACCGTCATTCGCCCCAAACCGCGCCAATGTCTTATATCAAGTAGGGTGCGCTCTGATCTGCCTCCGAAGATGATCCAGAAACTGGCCAACCCGGCGGGGTTGGAAGGCTCTGTTGGGGTAGACGGCAAAGATGCCGACTTGCGGGAATTGCCCCGTGAGATGGATTGGCCGAAGTTGCTCGGTTGCCACCAGATCCGCCGCCATGATGTCGGGCAGCAGACCAATCCCCATCCCGCGCACCAGCGCTTCGCGGTAGGTGTGGGTTTGGTTCATGACAATTTTCCATGGCTGGTGCAGCTTTTGCAGCCCCTTTTCTGTCATGAGCGGCCAGCTGTCACCAAAGCGCGAACCGCCAAAGACAAGGCAGCGATGATCGTCCAGATCTTCCACGGTTTCAGGAACTCCATGTGCTTTTAGATAAGCCGGCGCAGCAAACAGCGTGAGGCTGGTTTCGGCCAGTTTGCTGACAATCAGGCTGCTGTCTTCCAGCTTGATCGCAAGACGAATGGCCAGATCCAT
Organism: Shimia litoralis; assembly: GCF_005518135.1. Lineage (GTDB taxonomy): Bacteria > Pseudomonadota > Alphaproteobacteria > Rhodobacterales > Rhodobacteraceae > Shimia_E > Shimia_E litoralis. Next base: position 14,585 of record NZ_SULI01000016.1, read on the forward strand.
CCCGGAGCTGACAAAATCGGTTTGCTCATTCTCAAAACCAAGATCGAACAGAACCTCGGGATGCAGCACCTGAAAGCTCTGCACTGCGTCCAGAAGCATCGGCACGCCGATACCTTCCGGCGCAGCCACTCGGATCACCCCGGTTAGTTTCGTCCCTTCTTGCGTCGCCACATCCTGTTCCAGCGCCTCCAGCTGTTCGAGCATGGATTTGCAGCCTTGGTAATATCGGGTTCCCGCCTCGGTCACCTCCATCGACCGCGTGGTGCGGTTGATCAGGCGCAGATCAAGCAGAGCTTCAAGATCGGCCACGTGACGCCCCACAATAGCCGGTGTCACGTTTAGGTCATTGGCGGCGCGGGCAAAGCTGCCCAGTTCAACCACACGGGCAAACACGGCCATTTTTTTCAACTTATCCATTCGATACCTTTTATATCATATGAATTGATATATGCGCCGATTATTTTTATTTCCATAAATAGTATCTTGTCTCCTGCGAAAAGGAGGCACCTGCCATGAAACGCATTTTGACGGCCATCGCCGCAACCATGACCATCGCCGGCACCGCTTACGCGGCTGATGATGAGATGAAACCAGTCATGACCGAACTGAAAGACGGGATCTATCAGTTTTACATGGCCCATTACTCCAGCCTGGTCGTGATCACCGACGAAGGTGTGCTTGTTGTCGACCCGAACCACGAGTTCCGCGCCGAGGCCATGCGCGCCGAGATTGCCAAGCTGACCGATCAGCCGGTTGTCAAGGTGCTCTACTCGCACGACCATTTCGATCACTCCCGCGGGGGGCAGGTCTTCAAGGTCGAGGGGGCCGAATTCATCGCCCATGAGGGCTGCGTCGAACTGATGAGCCGCGACTTGGAAGGCCGGGTTGTTGTGCCTGACGTCACCTATTCCGACACCCACCGCATCGAGCTGGGCAACAAGGTTGTCGAGATGAGACACTTCGGCTCAAGCGACGGCCAGTGCCAGAGCGTGATCCACATGCCCGAAGACAAGGTGTTGATGGGCGTTGACTGGCACCTGCCACGCTATCTGGTGTCTGACGGCCGCCTGAACACCTATGACTATATCGGCGCGCTGAACACCCTGCGCCGGGTCAGTGCCGAGCTGGACTATGACACAGTGATCTCCGGTCACCTGCCCGCCTCTTCGCCGGAGCTTCTGGCCGAAGAACTGGCCTTTGTCGAGGCGCTGTATGCGGCTGTCTGGGGTGGCCTGCAGAACGGCAAGACGGTGGAAGAGTTGAAACAGACGGTCAAGCTGCCCGAATTCAGCGCCTGGCTGTTCTACGAAGAAAACCTGCCCGCACATGTCGAACGCATGGCCTATGCCATCTGGCACGGCCACTGAGACCTTGGGCCGGGCTGCCTGTCAGCCCGGCCTACCGGTTCTCGGCAGCACTTACCTGTATGGACGGAGTTGAGGAAGCCCTGGCAGAAGCCGGTCGCTAACCGGTTTGCACCGACCCTGACGGCAGCGGTCGCACCGAGATCCAGGGAAAGATTCTTGATAAACTCTCTACCAAACTCGGACTGTAGTAACCCTGTGACCACGGCTGTTTCTGTTGCGGAAGGCGGCAGAAACAGTCTTCGGTCATGCCGTTCAACCTTCTTCAAAACAGCCCAAGACGACCCGTGGTGCGCATGAGCTTCGAAGTTGCGCCCCGTTCTCTTCTTTACCTCTGGACCCCTGCAATGAATCTCTATGTTTTCGAAACCTGCCCCTACTGCGTCCGCACCCGTGTCATGGCCGGGCTGAAAGGGCTCTCGCCCGAGATCGTCCATGTCGAACCGGGGAAGATCCCCGAGGAACTGAAAGGTCGGATCGACAGGTTGACCGTCCCGATCCTGGTGGATGGCGAGACGCTGATCCAAGACAGCACCGAGATCATTCGCCGTTTTGACAAGATTGGTGCACCGATCTTGTCCTCTTATGATCCAAGTGGCGACCTTGAGGACTGGCGCGCCACCTTCGCCGCAGCTCTGAATGCGCTCTGTTATCCGCGCATGCCGCATCTGGGCGTGCCAGAACTCGCATCGCCCCAGTCCAAGGCGTTTTTTGGCCAGATGATGCCGGAACGGATTGGCATGTCATTTCCCGATGCCCTTGCAAAAACTACAGAGCTTGTGCGCGAAGTCGAGGCCGCCTTGCCCGGGGCCGAGCCCTATTTGTCTGGTGACACCATCAGCTTTGACACGCTGGCCGCACTTGCGGACTTGCAGAGCCTCACCATGGTGGCAGAGATCGACTTCCCGGTGCAGATTTCCATCCCCTTCACACAGCTGATGGTCCGCGCTGGCATCCCACCTTTCCAAGCCGTTGCTGCATAACCCCCATTTTTGAAAGCGCGAACAATGACCCGTAATACGCTTGCCCTAATTGTTGTCTTCTCGCTGATCCCGCTGGGACCGCTTGCAATCGACATTTACCTGCCTTCGATGCCCGAGATGCAAACCGCTTTTGGCGCAAGCGAGGCCGAGATGCGCCTGACGATCCCGTTTTACGTCTATGCACTGGGGGTCGCGCAGTTGTTTGGCGGTCCGGTGTCAGACCGTTGGGGGCGGCTTGCCTCGGCAACGCTGGGGCTTGGGGCTTATGTGGCAGGCAGTGTGGCCGCCGCCTTTGCGCCAGATCTGGTCTGGCTTTATGCCGCACGAATACTGCAAGGGCTTGGCGCGTCTTTCACCATGGTGACCGCCTTTGCCTGGGTGCGCGACAACTTCGAGGGCGACGAGGCCGGGAAGTGGCTGAGCTATATGAGCGGCCTGACCGGATCTGTCCCGATGATCGCACCAGTCATCGGCGGCGTATTGGCAGGGATCTGGGGGTGGCAGGCATCATTTGTCATGATGGCATTGGCCGTTGCGATCATCCTTGCGTTGGCGCCATTTACATTGCGCAGCGACCGGAGCACCGTCACTGACACGGCGATTGATGCAGAACGGTTAACCTGCAACCTGCGCAGCCTCATGAGCAACCGTCCTTTCCTGGTCTACAGCCTCGCCAATACCACAACCTTTGGCGCTCTGATGGCCTATGTGTCGATTGCGCCCGAGGTGGCAATGACACGAGGCGGAATGGACGAGATGACGTTCGCCTTTACGCTGGGCGGCATTGGTCTGTTGCAAATGGTCTTCAGCTTTGCAGCCCCCGTTGTTGTTGCGCGGATCGGCGCACGCAGGACCGTCCTGACCGGATTGGCAATGTCTGTGGCAAGCGGCGCAGGACTGCTGTTTGTCAACGAGACTGCCACCGCCGCCTTCTTTGCCCTCGCGGCTCTGGGCAGCGGCGGGTTCAGCCTGATGATTGGCATCTCAACCGGCCTGACCCTGCAACCGTTTCCCCATTGCGCTGGATTGGCCGCATCGGTAGGTGGGTTCCTGCGCATGTTCGGAGGGGCGTTGGTCGCAACTATCGTTGGGTTGACCGACCTCACTGGCCCCCAAATGCTCGCATTGGCCCTCTTGGTGTCGATGCTCCCGATGGTGTTGATACTGTTTAGCACGGGTCTTAGGATAGTAGTTTCCGACGCCTTAAAATGAGAAGCGGATCTTGGCTGGTCCAACAAATGAAGGGCCCCAGCAAAAAAAATGCTGAAGCCCAAATTGTGTCCCAAAATCCGGAATGCGCCACCAAAGGGCGGCGCCAATCTGTTTTTCAATGTCAGCTTAATGCACAACGGCATCATCTGGCTTTGAGCGTTCAGAAGTGCCCACGCGGTCCCCAATGATCAGACCTTCGGCTCCCGCTGTGATTGGCACAAGATCACCATCTTTGATGTCGCCAGACAAGAGCCCCTCTGCCAACGGGTTTTGCAGAGCCCGCTGGATAACACGGTTCAAAGGCCGCGCACCGAACACTGGGTCATACCCCTCATCCGCCAACCAAGTCTTGGCACCCTCATCCAATTCCAGAATGATTTTGCGGCTGGCAAGACGTTTGCGCAATTGCCCCAACTGAATCTCGACGATCCCATCCATATCTGCCCGCGCCAGGCGATCAAAAATAATGGTCTCATCCAACCGGTTCAAGAACTCTGGACGGAAGTGTGCCCGCACCGCATCCATCACATCGCGGCGCGCATCTCCTGCATCCGCCCCTTCCGGGAGCATCGACAAAGCCTGCGCCCCAAGGTTGGACGTCAGAATGATCAGCGTTTGTTTGAAATCTACGGTCCGGCCCTGACCATCTGTCAGCACGCCATCATCAAGGACCTGCAACAAGACGTTAAACACATCTGGATGCGCTTTTTCGACTTCGTCAAACAAGATGACCTGATACGGGCGGCGACGCACCGCTTCGGTCAACACGCCACCTTCGTCATATCCGACATATCCGGGAGGTGCCCCAATCAGACGCGCAACCGAATGTTTTTCCATGAACTCAGACATATCGATCCGAACCATCGCGTTTTCATCATCAAACAAGAACTCGGCGACAGCCTTGGTCAGTTCGGTTTTCCCAACACCCGTTGGCCCAAGGAACAGGAACGATCCCAAGGGGCGGCTCTCGTCATTTAGACCAGCACGCGCACGCCGCACCGCATTAGACACGGCTGTCACCGCACTGTTCTGGCCGATGACACGTGCATGAAGATCATCTTCCATGCGCAACAGCTTGTCGCGTTCACCCTCAAGCATTTTGGACGTCGGAATGCCAGTCCAGCGCTCGACAACAAGCGCGATCTGTTCAGGACGGACCGCTTCTTCTGCGGCTTTGTCTGATCCGGTTTCTTCAGCGAGTTCCAACTGTTTTTCCAGCTCTGGGATTACGCCGTAAGACAGTTCCCCAGCCTTGGCCAAATTGCCTTCGCGCTTGGCGATGTCAAGTTCAGCACGGGCTGTATCCAGCCGTTCTTTTAGGTCTCGCGCGGATGCCAGCTTGTCACGGCCAGCCTGCCACTGCGCTGTCATCTCTGACGAACGTTCTTGCAAATCGGCCAGATCTTTCTCAAGCGTTTCAAGGCGATCTTTGGACGCCACATCATCTTCCAAACGCAAGGCCTCGGCCTCAATCTGCATTTGCAAAATTTGACGATCAAGCTGATCAAGGTCTTCTGGCTTAGAGTCGACTTCCATGCGCAAACGCGATGCGGCTTCGTCTACCAGATCGATAGCTTTGTCTGGCAGAAAGCGATCCGTGATGTATCGGTTCGACAAGGTTGATGCCGCGACAAGCGCGCTGTCTGATATGCGCACACCATGGTGCAGCTCATATTTTTCCTTGATGCCACGCAAGATCGAAATGGTGTCTTCGACAGTTGGTTCTTCGACGACAATGGGCTGAAACCGCCGCGCAAGGGCCGCATCTTTTTCAACGTATTTACGGTACTCATCCAGCGTGGTCGCCCCGATGCAATGCAACTCGCCACGCGCGAGCGCAGGTTTGATGAGATTTGCAGCATCCATCGCGCCATCGGACTTTCCGGCACCCACAAGTGTGTGCATTTCATCGATAAACAAAACGATTTCACCGGCAGCTTCGGTCACTTCAGTCAAAACCGCTTTCAGTCGTTCTTCGAACTCACCACGATATTTGGCGCCTGCAATCAACGCGCCCATATCCAACGCCAACAGTTTTTTGTTGCGCAAAGATTCTGGTACGTCTCCATTGATGATCCGCAAGGCCAAGCCTTCGGCAATCGCAGTTTTACCAACACCGGGTTCACCAATCAAAACCGGATTGTTCTTGGTGCGGCGCGACAGAACCTGCATTGCGCGGCGAATTTCCTCGTCGCGGCCAATGATAGGGTCGATTTTTCCCTGCTCGGCTGCGTCGGTCAGGTCGTGCGCATATTTCTTGAGGGCATCATAGCCATCCTCGGCGCTTGCCGTATCGGCAGTGCGCCCCTTGCGAATGTCATTGATCGCCTCATTGAGCGACTGTGCGGACACACCGGCAGATTGCAGTACCTCTTTGGCTTTAGATTTGACCATGACTAGCGCCATCAAAATGCGCTCGACCGGTACAAAGCTATCGCCAGCTTTCTTGGCGATTGTTTCAGATTCTGCCAGTACTTTGGCCGTTGCCGAGTCAAGATACACTTGACCAGCATCACCACTCACTTGTGGAATCTTCGAAACCGCCAACTCTACGGCCTCGCGCACCTGTTCGGACGCGCCCCCCGAACGGGTGATCAAATTGGCTGCAAGCCCCTGATCATCGTCCATCAATGCTTTTAGAATGTGTTCTGGGGCCAAACGCTGATGGCCTTCCCGTGTAGCGATTGTCTGCGCAGCTTGAATAAAACCGCGAGACCGCTCCGTGAACTTACCTAGGTCCATGGTTACTCTCCTTTTTTACAAGCGCCCAATAAATATTGTGGTGCCCGCTTGGCGGCACACCCTTGGTCTGGGCCTCGATAGAAATGTGGCAATTGCGCAGGCGTCATTCAAGATCACCACATCACAAAAGCCAGATTTCAGCGTAAAAATTTCGGCCAATTTCCGACATTACAAGACGCGGTTGGAACTGGACAAGTCACGCCATTGCGGAAACACTCTTATCTATGACATCCCTTGCTGACATACGCGCCAGATCGAATTGGCGCGACATCTTTGAAGGTCAACTGCAACATCTGGGTTTCACTATCTTACTTGCTGCGGGTGCCGGTGCCTTGCTTGTTCAAGACAGTGAAAGTGCGCGCCTATTTGGCCTAAGTTCTCGATATTGGGCATTGCTCTCGATGGGTCTTGCAATCCTGCACCAATGGCTTGTCGCCGCGGTGTTTCGACTGGAACTTCACCGCAACTTGGTCAGCCGCGTCTTTCGGGGCCGCGACCTTCAAGTATGGACAGCGATATTTTTGCCGTTGCTGATTGCGCGCCCCATTACGTTGCTTTTCACTGGATGGGCCGAGAGCCCGCCTATCGGGGGCCCATGGTGGGCACGCTTGATCGTTGGCATTGTATTCATCGGCATTTCGATTTGGACCCTTCATTCTGTTCTGATCCATTTTACCATTCGTCGAGCCGTCGGAGGTGATCATTTCCGCGACGAGATCGCACAAATGCCATTGGTGACCCAAGGTGCCTTTCGATGGACCAACAATGCCATGTACGGGCTGGCTTTTTTGGGGCTCTGGGGCATTGCTCTGCTTTGCAATTCTTGGAACGCGCTTGTGCTCGCACTCTTTCAACACTGCTATATCTGGGTTCACATGTATTGCACTGAAAAGCCGGACATGGACTGGATATACGGCGATCGCTGAGGCTTGCGGCTCTTTCGTTGCACGGGTAGACAGCACTCGCCCTTATTGCCGGAGAATAACATGACCTCTGATGACCGCCTGATCGTCGCCCTTGATGTACCCAACGCATTAGAAGGCCTGAAACTGGCCGAGACGATCTCGGACGCTGCGTCGTTCTATAAGATCGGATTGGGAATGCTGACGGGTGGCGGGCTAGCCTTGGCCAATGAGCTTAAACAAGAGCATGGCAAGCGCATTTTTCTGGACATGAAGCTGTTTGATATCGGCGCAACTGTCGAAAACGCGGTGCGTGGCTTGGCTCAGTTTGATCTGGATTTTCTGACCGTACACGGCGACCCGTATGTTGTGCGCGCCGCCAAAGAAGGTGCTGCGGGAAAAGACTTGAAAATTCTGGCGGTGACGATTTTGACGTCCTTGGATCGTGCCGATCTGGATGGCGCCTTGATAAAAGACGGCGCGATCAAAGATTTGGTACAGGAACGCGCAGGCAAAGCCTTTGACGCGGGTGCAGACGGCGTGATTGCATCCCCGCAAGAGGCCGCTCTGATCCGTGCGTTGCCGGAATCAAAAGGGCGTTTGATCGTAACCCCCGGTGTACGCCCAACGGGTGCGGCCCTTGGTGATCAAAAACGCGTCGCAACGCCGGCCCAAGCGATCAAAGACGGTGCCGATCATATCGTGGTCGGTCGCCCGATTTGGCAAGCCGCCCAACCCAGAGCCGCCGCACAAGCGATTCAGTCGGAACTCGCAAATCTGTAACGAGAATCACCGGCCCGCGTACATCGTGGACGTCTCCGCAAGACCTGCATGAATTGCCTATGCACGACTGTGTCGTGTTCTGTTAAGATGTCAGGATCAATCCTGCCGTATTTCTTGAGGTCACATGCCTGCATTTTGCCGAGATTGCCTGACCCTCCAGCCGCCGCAGACCCGAAGATGTGTCAAATGTGGCCGGATGCGTATTGCGGAACATCCCGAGCTGTTTGATCTGTCGATCGCACACATGGATTGCGATTCTTTCTATGCCAGTGTGGAAAAACGCGACAATCCCGACCTGAAAGACAAACCCGTCATTATTGGCGGGGGGCGGCGCGGCGTTGTCTCCACGGCATGTTACGTCGCGCGCATTCGTGGTGTGAAATCTGCGATGCCAATGTTCCAAGCACTGAAGCTTTGCCCAGACGGGGTGGTGATCAAGCCGCGTATGTCTGTCTATAGCGACATCTCGCGCAGCATCCGCCAAATGATGGACGAGCTTACGCCAGACGTAGAGCCGTTGTCGTTGGACGAAGCCTTTATGGACTTATCCGGCACACAAAAACTGCACGGCGTCGCGCCTGCCGTCATGTTGGCGCGGCTGGTCAAACGCATGAAGGACGAACTGGGGCTGACAGGATCTATCGGACTAAGCCACAACAAATTCCTCGCCAAGGTTGCTTCGGATCTCGAGAAACCCAGAGGGTTTTCTGTCATTGGCCAAGCCGAAACCGCCACGTTCCTGCGCGACAAACCTGTACGATTAATCTGGGGGATTGGACCCGCGGCACAGGTTTCACTGGAAAATGCCGGCATTCGAAGCTTTGCAGATTTGCTGAGATGGGACGAGTCAGACTTGAGCGCACGATTTGGAACCATGGGGCACAGGCTATGGTATCTTGCGCGGGGCTTGGATCATCGCCCCGTCTCGTCCCGCACGCCGATCAAAAGCATCAGCAATGAAACTACGTTTTACGAAGACACAAACGATGCGCACATTCTCGATGGGCATCTATGGCGCATGTCCGAAAAGGTCTCGGCGCGCGCCAAGGCATCGCGCAAAGCAGGGCGCGTCGTCACCCTTAAGCTAAAACGAGCCAACCACACCTTGATCTCGCGACGCCTTGCGCTGCGCGACGCGACGCAAATGGCTGATACCATTTATTCCGTGGCTCTGGGGTTATTCAATCAAGTGGGCAAACAAGGCCCCTATCGGCTCCTTGGCGTTGGTTTGGCAGATTTGGTCCCAGAAGACGCTGCCGATCTGTCAGCTGACATGCTCGACCCGAAGGCTGCTCAACGACGACAAGCCGAGCGCGCGACAGATGCAATCCGCGCCAGATTCGGCGAAGACGCGATTCGCAAGGGCCGCGCGATGCAGTAGCCCCTATTCGGCGGCCAGCTGTTGGGAGGTCAATCCAAGTTTCGCGATTTTGCCAACCACCTCGCGAATCAAACCTTGAAAGTCCGCAAAAGAGTCGTGCGGAGCCACATTTTTTTCATCCATGTACAGAGAGCGATCAATCTCTATCTGGATGGCATGCTGTTTGCGAGACGGACGACCGTATTGTTGGGTGACGTAAGCCCCCGCAAACGGCGTGTTGCGCGACACTCGAAGGCCCGCATCGACAAAGGCCGCCTCGATGGCATCTACAATTTCACCATCGGACGATGCGCCAAACCTGTCCCCCAAGACCACCTGGGGTGGTGCGCCAGCGAACGACACATTTTCAATCGCTTCATGGGGCATCGAATGGCAGTCCACCAAAACAGCACGTCCGAACTGTTGGCGCGTTTCATCAAGCAGACTTGTCAGTTTAGCATGATACGGGTGCCAATACCCTGTGATACGCTCCTGTGCCTCTGCAAGTGATAGCTTGCCGCTATAAATAGGTCGACTGTTGGCCACGACACGCGGGATCACCCCAAGCCCTGAAGCCACCCGAGGATTAAGGGCCATCTTACGCACCCCACGTATAAGGGCAGGATCAAGTTCGTCGGCCGCGCGGTTCAAATCCAGAAAGGCGCGCGGGGCCCCTGCCAACAATAAGGGTGCTCCGAATTCCGGCGCTGCATCAAACAGTTGGTCGACAAATGCGTCTTCTGAACTACGAATCGTATCGGCGCACAGCAGAGAGCGACGCACAAACCAATCAGGATAATCATTCCCACTATGCGGCGATGCGAAAACCACAGGAGAGGTTCGCACAAGGGGCATTTTGATCGTATAGGCGTGCTTTGGCATGGTGTCTCCGCTTAGACAAACTATAGACTAAAAAATATAGTCATCAAAAGCCCTTGATCCCCCCGCCGACTCCTTTTATAGACGCCGCTACTGGCGCGGAATTTCGCGCCCCCTTTTGTTTAGGGGACGAATTTCCAGTCGGTTTCATGGGCGCTTAGCTCAGCGGTAGAGCACTTCGTTGACATCGAAGGGGTCACAAGTTCGAACCTTGTAGTGCCCACCATGAATTCATTGCCCCGTTTACGGGGTGCCCGTTAACCAGGCGCACGTCGCGCCGCGAACTGAGGAAATGGCCATGAAGGTTAAGAACTCGCTCCGCTCGCTGAAGTCGCGCCACCGTGACTGCCGCATTGTGCGTCGCAAGGGCCGCGTTTATGTGATCAACAAAACGCAACCACGCTTTAAGGCTCGTCAAGGTTAATCCTGACGTCTTAAACTAAATACAAAAGCCGCCTCTAGAGGCGGCTTTTGCTTTTTCTGGATGTGCCTTTGCTCTTAACGCATCTCGCTGCGTAAGATTTGATAGGTGTCCGCATCAACATATCCCGTCACGGTTCTTCCCAACTTGCGTTGTAGCGCACGAATCGCGTCACGCGTCTGCTCATCGATCACGCCATCTATGGGGCCGGGTTGGTATCCCAACTTTCGCAAGCCCTGTTCCATTTGCATACTCAGACTTGGATTCGGTCCAAGCAATGACTCTTCATACTGCCGCGCACGCTCAATCTGCGCGTTTGTGTGGTCCGGTAACGGTGTCGCCGCTGCCAAGTCCCCTAGACGTGCTCTGGCGGTGCTCGCATAGCGGCTGTTGGGATAGTGCCGCAAAAACGTTCGATAGCCTTGCAGGGTGTGAATACGGTCGGCGTCGCGCCATGCGGCATCCTCTCTGGCTGTTCGGGTCTGATACTCGAGATCAGACAAGCGCCGTTCGGCAATCGACACATAAGCACCGTTTGGATTGCGGCGTAGATATTCGCGATACCCAGCTATCGTATCCGAACGCTCGGCACGCACCCAATCGGCACCATCACGGCTCGCTCGCTCGACCTCTTCCAACTGACGTCTTGCGGTACCTGCATAGACGCCGTCGGGATATTCGCGCAAATACCGACGCAGGCCGTCGGCATCCCCGCGGGCCCCTGTGCGTTGCCAGTATGCGCGATCCTCTGCATCTCGTTGTGCTGCCAATTGTCGGCGGGCGTCTGCGGCATAAATTCCCTTGGGATATCGGCGAAGATAGTCGTTAAGGCCGCTTACAGACCCGGCCGATCCTGTCGCCCGCCAATACGCACGGTCGTCTCGCTCTTGTGCGGCCTGTTGGTCTCTGCGTGCGTTTTCTTCCTGCGCGCTCAGTTGCCGACGGGCATCACGCGCATAAGCCCCATTGGGATAGCGTTCGAGATATCGGTTTAGCCCCCATGTGGACCCCAACGCGCCTGTCGACTGCCAAAATGCCTTATCTTGCTGTGCACGCTCGCGCTCTTGTGCTCGATCATCGCGTGCTAGCCTCTCGCGCTCTTCGTCGGCCAACCTTCCAATTTCATACAGCTGATTCCCCGTGATGTATCCTGTGACATCATATCCGCGATCATTCTGCCATCGTGCGATAGCTTGCCGCGATCGGCGCCCCAGAACCCCATCTGCAGATCCGGGGCTATAGCCCAAAGTGCTCAGATCGCGTTGCAAAGCCCGTCGCTTGGAATAGGAAAGAGATAGCCTGTTTTCGACGCGGCGCGCCGCGTCAAGATCGGGCGAGTACTGTACCAGAATGGCCCCATTTGGTTGGACCGTGGCAAGTCCATCAATAACCGTACCGCGCGGCGCCCCAATCGCAGGTGTCATCGCCAGAGCGCCAACCCCCAAAATGATACATGCCCTAATATCCATATTTCCCTCGCGACGCAAAACAACAACAATCTTAAGCACATACTAGACTGTTGCCTCCACAAGAAAAGGCACAAGATAGATCACAAGTGAAGATCACCCGTTCAATATCTTGTGCCTTCATCTCTCGAGGGGGAGAGAACTTGTACCAGTTTAGTCGTATTTGCGTTGATCTTCGATCACGATGCCATCCTTTGGAAGGCTGCCGACAGAGACAAGCTCGACCTTGCCCTTCAACTTAAGGGTTTCGGCAATCGATTTTGCGTAAGCGTCAGCATCGGTCGAGTCGGTTTCAATCTGAACCGTCATTACATCCATCTCGCCGGACCGTGTCGCAATGACTCGTGCCTTTTGGATGTCATCGTGTTTCCCGACAAGTGCCGCGACCTGTTCAGGGCGTACAAACATGCCCTTAATTTTCGCGGTTTGATCCGCGCGACCCATCCATCCTTTGATCCGCATGTTCGTGCGTCCACACGGGCTTTGGCCTTCCAAAACAGCAGACAGATCACCTGTCGCAAACCGGATTAAGGGATAATCAGGATTCAGTGTGGTTACGACAACGTCACCGACTTCGCCCGGAGCCACGGGATTGCCCGTGCCCGGTGTCACGATCTCGACGATGACGTTTTCATCGACGATCATGCCTTCCATCGAAGGGCTTTCGTAAGCGATATTGCCAAGATCCGCGGTTGCATACGACTGCAAGCAGGTGATGCCACGATCCGCATACTCTTGACGCAAAGACGGGAACAACGCGCCCCCACCAACTGCGGCCTTAGTGATGTTCAACGTCACGCCCATCTCGGCCGCTTTGTCGAGAATGATTTTGAGATAGTCTGGCGTACCCGCATAGGCAGTCACACCAATCGCAGCAGCCGCTTGAACCTGAAGTTCAGTTTGGCCGATACCCGCGGGCACGACGGCCGCGCCAACAGCTTTGGCAGCGTTTTCAAAGATCATGCCGGCAGGGGTCAGATGGTACGCAAAACAGTTCTGCACGATATCATCAGACCCGAATCCCGCCGCATGCATCGCACGTCCCATACGCCACCAATCGTGGCCGTTCCCACCGGGTTCATAGATCGGACCGGGAGATTGGAAAATATGCGCGAAATCACTGACTGGTATGGCGTTAAACCCGCCAAGCGGGGGGTGTTCGGATTGGGCCTTGCCAAGCTCTGATTTGCGCAGCACGGGCAATGATGCCAAATCCGCAACGGTCTTGATCGCGGAAGGGTCTACGTTTGCAAAAGATCTCGCATACCCAGCCAAAGCCTTGGCGCGAGCGATTTGTTCGGGCAACGCTTTGGCAAGATCGGACGCACGGGTTTCAGCCGAGCGGGTTTCCAAATCATCAAAATACTGGCTCATTCGCCGTCCTCTATATTTGCTCAAGCCGGTTCGGCTGTTTGACGTCCGGCACTGGGCATCGGACATAAGTTAGCTGTGGACGAGCCAAAGGCATGTCCCTGTTATGATGCGATCATGGTTTATTGTCTGGTCGCTTTATGAGTGGGACAATTTTAGGCGGCTGTCCCCAACGCCATACCTATAAAGGCTTAGCTCAGCCAACGCTTGCGGCGGCGATACGAGCGAACATCACGGAAAGACTTGCGGCCGTCATCTGACATACCAAGATAGAATTCTTTCACGTCTGGGTTCTCGCGAAGCTCCGCTGCGGGGCCATCCATCACGACGCGGCCTGATTCCAGAATATAACCATAGTGTGCATATTTCAGCGCAACATTGGTGTTCTGCTCAGCCAAAAGGAAGGACACGCCTTCTTTTTCATTGATGGATTTCACGATCTCAAAAATTTGCTCTACGAGCTGCGGGGCAAGACCCATGGAAGGTTCGTCCAGCAAAATTGTTTCTGGGCGGCTCATCAGTGCGCGACCCATTGCAACCATTTGCTGTTCACCACCCGAGGTGTATCCAGCCTGTGATTTACGGCGTTCTTTCAGGCGTGGGAAATAGTCATAAACCATTTCAAGATCCCGCGCGATATTTGCACTGCCGTCTGCACGGGTATACGCGCCCGTAAGCAGGTTTTCTTCGACGGTAAGGTGCTCGAAACAGTGGCGACCTTCCATCACCTGGATCACACCGCGCTTTACAAGTGCCGCAGGATCAAGTTCCTGAATGCGATCCCCGCGATAATGGATCGATCCTTTGGTGACTTCGCCACGCTCGGAATGCAGCAAATTTGATACCGCCTTGAGCGTAGTAGTTTTGCCCGCACCGTTCCCGCCAAGTAGCGCGGTAATACCGCCCTTGGGCACGCTGAGGCTTACACCTTTGAGAACGAGGATCACGTGATTATAGATCACCTCGATGTTGTTGACCTCTAGTAGGGTCTCGTCAGTGCGACCGGCGTCAAGCATGTGAATCGTCTTTCTTAACGTTTAAGGGATTCCCGGCCGAAACCTGTCCGGCCGGGAACTGTCAAAAGCTTACTTACAGCCTTCGGCAATTTTGTTTTCAGCAGCATATGCGGCAGAGTCAGCATCGATCAGAGGCTGGATCACTGACATGTCTGATTCAGAGAAATCAGAGATCAGCGACCAAGACTTAGCCGAAGCGTCCCACTGAGCGATTGCGCCAGTACCCGGACCACCATGGTTTTCACAGCTCACTTTGAAGCTAGGACCAAAGTTTGGCATACCCAGTTCACCCATGCGGGCTTCTGTGATTTCCAAAGCTTCCATGCCATCACGCATCATCGCTGGTGTGATGTCTGCAGTGCCGTGAATTTTCTGAGCATTGGCTGCAGCTTCTGCTGCGAGCATTGCTGCATACAAACCGCGGTTGTACAGAGCTGTACCAATTTGGTCGCCAGCGCCGGCTGCGTTACCTGCATCAACAACATACTTTTGGATGTCGTCGAATACTGGGAAGTCGGATCCCACATTGTGGAACGTCACAGCTTTATAACCGTTTGCCTTGTCGCCTGCTGGAAGAACGTCGTTCTCAGAGCCAGACCACCATACACCAATGAAGTTTTCCATTGGGAAACGGATGTTTGCAGCTTCTTGAACAGCAACCTGGTTCATAACGCCCCAGCCGTACATGATCACATTGTCAGGACGCTCGCGGCGGATTTGCAGCCACTGCGACTTTTGCTCCTGACCAGGGTGGTCAACGGGGATCAAAGTCAGGTCATAACCGTGCTTTTTAGACAGCTCTTCCAATGTGCGGATCGGCTCTTTGCCATAGGCAGAGTTGTGATACAGAAGCGCAATTTTCTTGCCCTTAAGATCACCACCATTTTCTTCCAGAAGGTGGTTCACAATCAGCGACGCACCATTCCAGTAGTTGGCTGGATAGTTAAACACGTTCGAGAAGACTTTGCCGTTTGCGGCAGATGTCCGGCCATAGCCCATTGTGTGCAACGGAATTCCGTCTGCCGTCACTTTGGGGATCAGCTGGTATGTAATACCTGTGGACAGCGGTTGATAAACCAGTGCGCCTTCGCCCTTGGTCGATTCATAGCATTCCACACCTTTTTCGGTGTTATAGCCTGTTTCGCATTCCAAAAGCTTTGTAGGGACGCCGCCGATACCACCATCACGCGCGTTCAGCAGAGTAAAATAGTCTGCATAACCATCAGCGAACGGGATGCCACCAGCCGCATAAGGACCAGTCCGGTAAGACAGTGATGGGAATACCAGGTCCGCCATTGCCGGAGCCGCAGCCATCACAGCGCCAAGCGCCATAGTTGCCAGTTTCAATTTCATCGGGTTTTTCCTCCCTTAGGTTTTTCCGATTTAGTTCGGGATCTCCTCCTGATCCCGAAATTCTTTTGGATATGGCCCCGCCTTAGTGCGGGAAGGGCCACAGCCGTAGTTTTTCCTTGGTCACACGCCACAGTTGGGCAAGACCATGCGGTTCAGCGATCAGGAACGTCACGATCAACGCACCAACGATCAGGAATTCCAGGTGTGCCGCAGTGTCAGTTGGCCATCCGAGGCCACCAACAAGCACGTTCTTCAAAAGCACCGGAAGCAAGACAAGGAATGCTGCGCCCGCAAAAGATCCAAAGATCGAACCCAAGCCACCAATAATGACCATGAACAGCACGAGGAACGATTTGCTAATGCCGAAGGCTTCGCCAACTTCTACAGCGCCAAGGTACACAGCAAAGAACAGTGCGCCAGAGATACCGATAAAGAACGAGCTCACACCAAAGGCTGTCATTTTAGCCTTGAGAGGGTTCACACCGATAATTTCAGCCGCAATATCCATGTCGCGAATGGCCATCCATTTACGACCAGCCATTCCGCGGGTCAGGTTGCGTGCAACCAAGGCACACAAGACCAGGAAGACCAGACAGAACAGATACGTGGCCCATGCGCTGGTGTTTGCTCCGGTGACAGGCACGCCAAACAACGTACGCTCAGGGGCACTGATCTGACCAGATGCAGAATAGTTATAGAACCATGGCACACGGTTGAACAACCAGACCAGGAAGAACTGCGCAGCCAGTGTCGCAACCGCAAGGTAAAACCCTTTGATGCGCAAGCTCGGCAACCCGAACAGAATTCCGACGATGGCTGTAATTCCGCCTGCCAAGATAACGTGGAAGAAGATGTTCACTTCGGGGAAGGATGTCATCAGCTTGTAGCAGGCGTACGCCCCTACAGCCATGAAACCACCTGTACCCAACGAGACCTGACCACAGTAGCCGACCAGAATGTTAAGCCCGATCGCCGCAATGGCATAGATCAGGAAAGGTAGGAAGATCGCGTTAACCCAATAGTCGTTGATCATGAATGGAACAACTAGGAACGCAACCAGAAGTGCAACGTAATACCCAATCCGGTCGAATTTGATCGGGAATGTTTGGTTATCGGCGTCGTAGGACGTTTTGAAATCGCCCGCTTCACGGTAAAACATATTTTAGCTCCCTTGCGCTTGCGCGCGGTGGCGCGCCTCGGCGTCAAGTTGATTGGACTTCTTGGCATAACCGCTGACTTCGGCGGCTCGCACAAGTTTGAGATAGGCCGCTATGCCGGTCATAAGACCCACAAAGGCAAGTATCGCAGCCACTGTCAGTTGCCCGGAGGTCAGATCCTTTGCCGAAATGGCGAGGTATCCAAAGGCCCAGAAGCCGGACCAGGCAATCACATTGATAATGGCTACGAGTTTGGTCATTGGTCTCTAGACCCTCTCGATGATTTTTTCGCCAAACAGGCCTTGCGGACGGAAGACGAGGAAGATCAGAGCCAGAACGTAAGCGAACCAGTTTTCTGTCGCACCACCGACCATTGGGCCAATCGCGAATTCAAACAGTTTCTCACCGACACCGATAATCAAGCCACCGACAATCGCACCTGGGATTGACGTAAAGCCACCCAACATCAGAACCGGAAGCGCCTTAAGAGCAATCAGAGACAGCGAGAACTGAACGCCTGATTTTGTGCCCCACATAATGCCAGCCACCAGAGCAACGAAGCCTGCGACCGACCATACCATAACCCAGATAAAGTTCAGGGAGATGCCGACCGACAATGCTGCTTGGTGATCATCCGCCACGGCGCGCATCGCACGACCTTGTTTGGTGTACTGCGCAAAGATAACCAGCGCCACAACAAGAAGAGCCGCAATAACAGTGGCAACGATATCAAGGTTATCGATAAAGAAGCCGTAACCGAAGATGCCGTATGTCACCTCGTCGATGGCCAAGTTCATACCCTGAGGCAGGCCAACATTCATGGTCTTGATCTCAGATCCCCACATCAGGTCGCCAAACCCTTCGAGGAAGTAAGCCAAACCAATGGTCGCCATGAACAGGATAATAGGTTCTTGACCAACAAGGTGGCGGAACACAACTTTTTGTACAAGCCACGCCAGAATGACCATGACACCCATCGTCAGCAAGATCGCCACGAACCCGGGGACATGCCAACCAAAGTGGTGAATGTCAGTGCCAAGTGCCGCATTGATCAGGTGGCTAAAGGGAACCTGCCCTTCCATGATGCCCACAAGGGTCAACGCCGCGAACAACGCCATCACACCCTGAGCATAGTTGAAAATTCCAGAGGCTTTGTAGATCAATACAAACCCCAACGCGACCAGAGCGTACAAAACACCCGCCATCAAGCCGTTGAGGAAAACCTCCATCGCAAAAATCAGCTGTTCGGGCATCAGACTACGCCTCCGGTTTTCATGTTGGTTTCAATGGATAGATTAGTCATGTGCCACCCCCAGATAGGCGTCAATCACCGCCTGGTTGTTGCGTACTTCATCCGGGGTGCCGTCACCGATCTTTTTGCCATAGTCCATCACGACCACGCGATCCGAAAGGTCCATAACAACGCCCATATCGTGTTCGATAAGCGCAATCGTTGTGCCGAATTCGTCGTTCACGTCCAACACAAAGCGAGACATGTCTTCTTTTTCTTCGACGTTCATGCCCGCCATCGGTTCATCCAAAAGCAGAATGGATGGTTCGGCAGCCAAAGCACGCGCAAGCTCAACACGCTTTTTTAAACCATAGGGCAAACGACCAACGGGTGTTTTCCGGATGGCTTGGATTTCAAGGAAATCAATGATTTTCTCGACAACTTCGCGGTTTTCGACTTCTTCCTTCTGCGCCTTACCCTTCCAAAGGGCTTGGCTGAGGAGACCCGCATTCATCTGACGAATACGACCTGTCATCACGTTGTCCAGAACCGACATACCTTCGAACAATGCGATGTTCTGGAAGGTCCGAGCGATGCCCTGCTGTGCCACTTCGTAAGGCTTCATCTGCGGGCGCTTGGCGCCTTTGTACCAAACTTCGCCTTCTTGCGGGACATAGAACCCCGAAATCACGTTCAGCATCGACGATTTACCGGCGCCGTTCGGACCAATAATGGCACGAATTTCGCCTTCGCGGATATCGAAAGAAATATCGGTGATTGCGTTCACACCGCCAAATCGCAGCGTGATGTTCTTCATTTCCATCACTGTCGGGCCGATTGTACGGCCGTCATCGGTGACGTAGCTTTCTTGCGTACTCATTCTGCTGCTACCTTGCTGGCGGTGGACACAATCGCAGCATCACGCAGGTCTAGCGTGGCTTTGATCGCGCCTTTACGGCCGTCTTCATAGGTGACTTCTGTTTCTGTCGAAACTTGCGGAGACCCGTCATACAAACCTTCGATCAGGTCGCTGAATTTATTTTCAACGATCACACGACGTACTTTACGCGTACGGGTCATTTCCCCATCATCTGCATCCAGTTCTTTGTGCAGAACAAGGAAACGGTGAATCTGGCAACCTGACAACATCGGATCAGCGGCAACCGATTTGTTTACAGCCTCCACGTGCTCTTGAATTGTATCCAGCACCCGCGGATGACCAGCAAGTTCCTGATACGACGCATAGGCCACGTTGTTGCGCTCTGCCCAGTTCCCGACAGCCGTCAGATCAATGTTGATAAACGCGACACACCGGTCTTTGCCGTTCCCAAACAGAACCGCCTCGAGGATATCGGGGTAGAACTTGAGTTTGTTCTCAACAAACTTTGGTGCAAACATCGCCCCATCAGCCATTTTGCCAACGTCTTTTGCACGGTCGATAATCCGCAAGTGGCCTGATTGCTCTTCAAAGAAACCAGCATCACCTGTCGCGACCCAACCTTCTGCATCTTTGGTCGATGCCGTGGATTCAGGGTTCTTATAGTATTCAACAAACGTACCCGGCGAACGGTAGAAAATTTCGCCATTGTCGGCGATTTTGATTTCTACGTCAGGCGCAGGAACGCCAACCGTATCGGCACGCACTTCGCCATCGGGTTGAACCGTGATGAAAACCGTGGCTTCCGTTTGACCGTAAAGCTGTTTCAGGTTGATGCCCAACGACCGGTAAAATTCGAAAATCTCCGGACCGATTGCTTCGCCAGCGGTGTATCCAACACGCACACGACCAAAGCCAAGCGTATCTTTAAGTGGACCATAAACAAGGAAGTCACCAAGCTTGTATTTGAGACGATCCATGAACCCGACAGGTTTGCCATCAAGAATATTGGGGCCAACTCGCTTGGCATGCTCCATAAAGTGATGGAACATTTTATATTTGAATTTTCCAGCGTCTTCCATGCGGATCATCACATTGGTCAACTGGGTTTCAAATACGCGCGGAGGTGCAAAGTAATATGTCGGACCAATTTCACGCAAATCGGTCATCATTGTCTCTGGGCTTTCTGGACAGTTCACACAGAAACCAGTCCAGTATGCTTGACCCAACGAGAAGATAAAGTCACCGACCCATGCCATCGGCAAATAGGCAAGGATTTCATCGTCAGCGCGTAGATTATCAAACTCTGATGCGTTTTTCGCAGATTCAACAATATTCCGGTTGGACAGAACAACGCCCTTGGGCTTGCCCGTGGTACCAGATGTATAAAGCATCACGCATGTGCTGTCATATGTCAGCTTGGCGCGGCGCTCTTTCAGGTCCACAATCCATTCATCATAGGCCGCACGACCCTGATCTTGGATGTGGCTATACTCGTGCAATTGGTGGTGATCGTATTTACGCATTCCGCGCGGATCGACATAGATCATGTGCTCGAACTGGTGCAGCTGATCTTGGATATCGATCACCTTGTCGACTTGTTCCTGATCTTCGGCGATCACAAAACGCGCCCCACAATGACCCAGAATATAGGCCATCTCTTCGGCCGAGCTGTCATTATAAACAGGTACTGGAACGGCACCAATCGATTGCGCAGCGACCATAGCCCAATAGAAATATGGGCGGTTGCGACCGATAATGGCAATAAAATCGCCTTCGTTCACACCAACGTTGATCAGACCAAGCGCCAACGCCTCGATCTCTTTTTCGGTCTCGGCCCAAGTCCAGCTCTGCCAGATACCGAACTCTTTTTCACGGTACGCGTCTTTTTCCGCAAAAAGAGTAGCGTTCCGTTGCAAAAGCGCCGGAATGGACGCAAGTCCACCGGTCGCCTGTGACGACTGTGACAAATTCAAATCCTCCCTAAAGCCCGCCTCCACGGGCCCAAACCGCAAAAGCGATTCCTTCACCTCATTAGGTGTGCAGTAACCTTGGTCGTCAACTTTTTCTTGAACATTTCCTAATTCTTACAAATTGTAACAAGACCACTTTCCCACTTTGCCCCCCCTCCTCACAATGTTAGCCATGAGACAGGAGGGACGTAAATGGAGCCGAATTCTTCGACGACACAGGCAATGACCGTTGCGGGACTCAACCTGATTCAACAAGCGCTTTCGATATATGATAGTGATCTAAGACTTGTTGTATCTAACTCGCGTTTTCGCGAAATGTTCGAGCTCCCTAAGGCGCTGGTCACACCTGGCGCGCTGTTTGAAGATACCATTCGTTTCATGGCCGAGCGCGGCGAATATGGTACTTTGGCGGTCCCGGAAGAGCTTGATGCATTTGTTCAGGATCGCGTTGAACGGGCATTGGCGTTCGAAGCCCATTACCTTGAACGACAGCGCCGCGACGATAGCTGGATTTCTATTGAGGGCTCGCCGCTTCCCGAAGGCGGGTGGGTGGCTGTTTACACGGACATCACGCGTACAAAGCGACAAGAAGAGTTGTTGCGTGATCACTCGGAAGTCCTCTCCGAACAGCTTTTGGCCTATGCCGAAGAACTTTCGGCGACGAACCGCAAACTAGGCAGCACCGTCACCGCACTTGAAGAAGCAAAGCGGCAGCTGACAGAATCCGAAGCCCGCATGCGGCTAACTGCCGAAATGATGCCCGCGCACATCGCGCACGTCGGCCTTGATCGGATTTACACGTATTCAAACCGACGGCTTTCCTCGGTGATGACAGGGCGCCCTTCCAACATTATCGGCATGCACATCCGAGATGCGTTAGGCGAAAACGCATATATCGCGATCAAACCGCATCTGGACAAAGCTTTTCGCGGGGATCCTTCGGTATTTGAATTCACCTATTACCCCAGCACGCGGCGCATCCGCGTGGCGTTCACCCCCGACAGCGACACCAGCCAAAATCGCGGTGTATACATTCTGTCGATGGATATCACCGAAGAAACGCAAACCCGCGTCGCCCTGCAGCAAACGCGGCGTCGCGAAATTGCCGCACAGATGACCAGTGGCCTCGCGCATGATTTTTCCAATTTGCTCACCATCATCCTAGGCATGCAAGCCAAGCTACAACGTATGCCAATCGGGGATGACGCCAGCAAACTGGTCGAGGCGACGTTGAATGCGTCGCGGCGCGGCGGCACATTGCTGAACCGTATTGCGGATATGACGGGCCATCGAGCACCAGAGATGCAACCTACTGATATGGTTGGATTTCTTGATGACTTGCGCACACTTGCTAAGTCAACATTGTCTCCAGATATTTCGTTTACGATCAACAACCACATCTCGGAAGGGCCGCTGTTGATCGACCCGGGTATGGTTCAGGACTCGTTGGTAAATTTGATCCTGAACGCGCGTGACGCCTGCGAAGGACAAGGGGAAATTACACTTGATGCCCAAGTTCTGCACGATACCTGGATCGAGCTTAAGGTCTCTGACACGGGTACGGGGTTTTCGCGTGAAGCCCTGAAGCAGGCTCTCAATCCGTTCTTCACCACAAAGGGGAGCGAAGGGTCCGGCCTTGGGCTTGCAATGGTGTACGACCTTACCAAAATGTCCGGTGGTGAAGTTCGCTTGCAGAATACAGACGTCGGCGGCTCGGTCACCCTGCGACTGCCTCTCAGACGCGCCCGCCTAGACGCCACCCCGGGTTTGGCTCTGTTGGTGGAAGACAGCACCGACCTTCGCGGATTGATCCGCGATATGCTCACCGAATTGGGCTATAGCGTGATCGAAGCCGAAAGCGTTGACGAGGCGCATAGCTTGCTCGCCGAGATTCCAGATATTTCGCTTGTGCTTTCAGACATTTATCTTACGGGCGAAGCCACAGGCGTCGACCTTATTCGATCCTTACCCATCGACGGTATGTCTTCATTTTTGATGACGTCTCTGCCCAAATCGCACCCTCTCTATGTTGAAGGTGCCGCTCGCGTTCCGATTCTGCCTAAGCCCTTTACAGCAGAGCAACTCTCAGCATTTCTAAACTCGAGGTGATATCATGACCGCCCCCCTTGTCACCATTTTGGATGATGAACCCGAAATTCGATCCATCCTATCAGAAGCCCTTGAGGATGCGGGTTTCCGAACCATGGGCTTTGGGCGCGCAACAGAATTCGAAGCGGCTCTTAAAACGTTTTCACCAGATGTTTGCTTGGTGGATCTCGGGTTGCCAGACAAAGACGGTCTGACATTGGTGCACCGTCTGGCCTTAGAGCAGGGCGCCGCGCTTATTATCATTTCCGGACGCGTTCAGGTTCAGGATCGTGTAACCGGGCTGGAACTGGGTGCCGATGATTACATCATTAAACCCTTTGATCCGGCCGAGGTCGTGGCACGTGTCCGCGCGCGACTGCGCAACGGGCGCTCTGCTGCGAAAACCGTCAGCAATACCGCAAGCTTCAATGGGTGGACCGCGTTTTTTGACCGCTATATTCTCAAGGATGATACTGGCATCGAAACACCGTTCAGCCATGCGGAAGGCGAAGTTCTACGCCTGTTTCTGGACAGCCCCAAACGCTTGATCAGTCGCGCACACATGCAAGAGACACTTGGTGGCACCGCCGGCGAAAGCTTTGATCGCGCGATGGATGTTCGTATCTCAAGACTGCGTACCAAGCTTCGCGAGGATCCGAAAAACCCACGCTTGATCAAGACGATCTATGGAGCCGGATACATCTTTCTTGGCGATGTCACGTGGTCCTAGAGCCCGATACGCACACGTGTGTCAAAACCGTGTTTTGCTTGCAAAGCTTGCATAAGAGAACGAGCCACAAGAAACACCAGAGATATTAATGACGACGCTTGCGTCTATTGCGCTGCGAATCGCGGTGGCCTAAAGTTTCCGCATGGCGATTTGCATTCTTTACCGGCGCACACGCGCAAGGCACCCACGTTTTTACAGGATTGAAATAGCGTATAACCTATTCAACGAGATTTCTGTGATGCGAGAATGGGGCATCGCAGGTGGTAAAGGCCGAAGCATGATCTCGATCTATGGCAACCTCAAAGATGCCTCTGTGGCCGCCGACAAATGGCGCACGCGCGCGCAAAAACGGGGCTATGCACGATCAGATCGCATGCTGATCTCTTAGCCAACAGAACACAGCGTCAGAAATTTGGTGTCACCTCTGGCAGCGGCCCCGAAAGGCCGCCGCAGGTCGTGATACAACGAGTGCTGCCTACTGGGCGGCGATTTCTGTTTGTGCCTTTTCAATACGCACCGCAGAAAACTTGAACTCGGGGATTTTGCCATACGGGTCAATCGCCGAGTTCGTCAGAATGTTGGCGGCCGCTTCAACGTAAGCAAAAGGCACGAACACCATGTCTTCAGCAATGGCACGATCTGCACGAGCCATGATGTTGATGGACCCCCTGCGCGTGGTCAAACGCACCATTTCCCCAGGTTCCACACCCATGCGGCGCAACGTCTTCGGGTGCAACGAACAGTTAGCTTCGGGCTCTACTGCATCCAAAACCAAAGACCGACGTGTCATAGACCCCGTGTGCCAATGCTCAAGCTGCCGCCCCGTGGTCATAATCATCGGGTACTCTGCATCCGGAACTTCATCAGGCGGGATCACACTTGCGGGCGTAAAGCGTGCACGCCCGTCTTCACGTGGGAAGCCATCACCGAATACAATGGCCTGACCGGGGTCGGTCGGGGTCAACGACGGATATGTAATGGTTTCGGTTTTCAAACGATCCCATGTGATGTTGTTCAACGACTTCATATTGATTTTCATCTCATCAAACACTTGGGACACATCTTCGTACGCCCAGTCGAGGCCGATACGCTGCGCCAGTTCGACGGTAATTTTCCAATCTTCGCGCGCATCCCCCGGGGGCGTCACGGCGGGACGGACCCGTTGCACCTGACGGTTGGTGTTCGAAACCGTACCATTTTTCTCGTACAGGGCAGATGCTGGCAAAATGATGTCTGCAAAGTTCGCGGTTTCGGTCAAGAAAATGTCCTGAACGATCATCAAATCCAGTTTGGCAAACGCATCACGCGCGTGATCAACATCAGGGTCAGACATGGCAGGGTTTTCACCTTGGATGTACATCCCTTTGATATTGCCCGCATAAACTTGATCCACGATCTCGGTAACTGTCAGACCTTTTTCATTGCTGAAATCATCGCTGTCCCAGACATCTGTAAACGCTTTGCGGATACCGTCATCTGTCACAGATTGATAATCCGGCAAGAACATCGGTATCAAACCAGCATCAGATGCGCCTTGCACATTGTTTTGCCCCCGTAGCGGATGAAGCCCCGCCCCGGGTTTCCCAACGTTGCCAGTCATCAAAGCCAGCGAAATCAGGCACCGCGAATTGTCAGTCCCGTGAATATGTTGTGAAACACCCATACCCCAGAAAATCAAACCAGCCTTGCCATTGGCAAAGGTACGCGCGACTCGGCGCAGCTGGTCCGGGTCGATGCCGCAAATTTCGCTCATGGCTTCTGGCGAGAACCCCTTGAGATGCGCTTTTTCGGCCTCCCAGTTCTCGGTGAACTTTTCAATATATGCCTGATCATAGAGTTCTTCTTCGACGATGACATGCATGATCGCATTCAACATCGACACATCTGCTCCCGGACGGAATTGCACCATCTCGGTTGCAAAGCGGCGCAAGCCGACGCCACGTGGATCCATCACAATCAGTTTGCCACCACGTTTAGTGAACTGTTTGAAATACGTTGCCGCAACCGGATGGTTTTCAATGGGGTTTGACCCGATCACGATCGCCACATCCGCATTTTCAATTTCATTGAAGGTTGCTGTCACAGCCCCAGACCCGACATTCTCGATCAGGGCCGACACCGAAGACGCGTGGCACAGGCGCGTACAGTGGTCCACGTTATTGTGCTTGAACCCCTGACGGATGAATTTTTGGAACAAATACGCTTCTTCGTTGGTGCATTTTGCCGACCCGAAGCCAGCAACAGACCGGCCACCGTGCGTATCGCGCAGCTGACTCAGCCGATCACCCGCAAGCGCCATGGCCTCTTCCCACGTTGCTTCTCTGAAATGCGTGGAAAGATCGCTTGGGTCCACGTTCAAACCTTTTTCCGGCGCATCATCGCGTCGAATCATCGGCGTTGTCAGGCGATGGGGGTGATGGATATAGTCAAACCCGAACCGGCCCTTGACGCACAGGCGACCCTCATTGGCAGGGCCATTGATACCTTCGACGTATTTAACTTTGCCATCTTTGACCTTGAGCGACACCTTACAGCCGACGCCACAAAACGGGCACACGCTTTCGGTTTCTGAGTCGAAATCATTCAGATCGCCAACTTGCGCGTCATCCAAAACGGCTGCGGGCATCAATGCGCCCGTCGGACATGCTTGCACGCATTCGCCACATGCCACACAGGTGGATTGCCCCATCGGGTCCATGATGTCGAACGTTGGATAGGCATCATGGCCACGTCCGGCCATTCCGATGACGTCGTTCACTTGGACTTCTCGGCAGGCACGCACACAAAGACCGCATGAAATACACGCATCAAGGTTCACATTCATTGCAACGTGCGAGTCGTCCAACAGCGGAATGCGCCCGTCTTCCAGCTTGGGAAAGCGGCTTGTGGAGACCCCGTTCAAATCGGCCATATCCCAAAGGTGGCTGGATTTGTCGTGGGCTTCCTCGCGCGCGGGTTGGTCCGCGACAAGCATCTCGATCACCATATTGCGCGCGGATGTCGCGCGGGTCGAATCCGTTGTTACGACCATGCCCTCCACGGGTTCGCGAATACAGGACGCGACCAATGTGCGTTCACCTTCGACTTCGACCATGCAGGCCCGACAGTTGCCGTCCGGACGGTATCCCGGCGCAGGCTTGTGGCACAAATGCGGGATCACAAGGCCACGCCCATTGGCGACTTCCCAAATGGTTTCGCCTTTGCGGGCCTCGACGGTTTGCCCATCCATGGTAAATTTGATTGTGTCGGACATGCGTGCCTCCCTATTCAGAGCCTACATTACCCCAGACTCGGAATACGTCGAGCCACCCAATCCGACAGACCAAACCCATTTTGCGCCAATACCAGCCGTTTACCGGCACAGCGCACCCCGTACATGATATCACGTTCGGGTCGAAAATTCCCTTTTCGCCGACGCGACAGTGGCATAGGCAGGGCATAACATCAGGAGTTACATATGCCCCATATCACCCTTGTTCGCCATGGCCAGGCCAACACCGAAGCCCGTGATGAAGTCAGCTATGATCGTTTGTCAGACCTAGGTCATCAACAAGCCCGCTGGCTGGGGGATCACATGACCAAAACGGGCGATCGGTTCGAACGGGTCTATACGGGCACAATGACTCGGCATCTGGAGACGGCGCAAAGTATGGGGGCAACGGATCATGCAACAATAGTTCA
This sequence comes from Shimia litoralis, assembly GCF_005518135.1. Taxonomy (GTDB): domain Bacteria; phylum Pseudomonadota; class Alphaproteobacteria; order Rhodobacterales; family Rhodobacteraceae; genus Shimia_E; species Shimia_E litoralis. The sequence continues at coordinate 42,174 of NZ_SULI01000016.1, forward strand.
AGATCCTCGGCTGAATGAATTTGCGTATTTTACATTATCTCACCTGATGGAAGAACAGCATGGCCTAAAGGTTCCACAGGAACGCGAAGGCTTCATCGAGCATCTGCCGCGGGTATTGGGTGCATGGCAAGATGACGCCATCCAAGGTGCCCCTGAATCATATCAAGACTTTGCCGCACGTGTGAGCGCTGCAATGTCGGACATCGCAGACGGCCAAGGCCGCGCATTGGTCGTGACATCGGGGGGCTTAATCGGAACTGTTTTGCGTCAGACGCTAAACTTGGATGTTCAGGGCTGGTCGCAGATGTGCCTTGCGATTATGAACACGTCGGTTCACCGCTGGCAGATGGTTCTGGGTAACCCATTGCTGGTGCAATTTAACGCCATTCCGCATTTGGAAGCGCCAGACCGACATACGGCCCAGACTCATCTGTAAAGGGGCGCACGCCCCTCCACATACTCAGCCAACATTAAAGATTAATCAGATCAGGCCGCAGCGTCTTGATGATCTTTGTGCACAAACTTGCAGTCACAATACGGGCACTCCACCCAACCATGTTCGTTTGGGATCTGCAGGTAGACGCGCGGATGCCCGCCTTCGCCGCCGTCACAGGCCACCTTGTAGGTGTCAACGATCTTGGTTTCTGGCGCTTGCGTAGTCATCTTGGCGGGGTCCTTTTGGTTGTCGTTCCTGGCCGATTTGGATATGCCGAATATGAGCGATCCAGAAGCTGGGGGCAAGTGCAGCCATGACGCAGAATGCAATCGAAATTCGCGACCTGCAAAAAACATACGGTGGTGGGCGCAAAGAGCCAGCCAAACATGCCCTCAAGGGGATTGATCTGGATATTCCAGCCGGCTCAATTTTTGGCCTGTTGGGGCCGAATGGTGCGGGAAAATCCACCATGATCAACATCATGGCCGGCTTGGTCACCAAAAGCTCTGGCAACGTGAAAATTTGGGGGTTTGATCAAGACAGCAACCCGCGACAATCCCGTGCGGCCATTGGCGTTATGCCCCAAGAGCTAAATCTTGATCCGTTTTTCACTCCGCGCGGCGCTCTGGAAGTGCAGGCAGGGTTGTATGGCGTCCCTAAATCCCAGAGATACAGTGATGAAATTCTGGAGATGGTTGGGCTAACTGACAAAGCCGAAGCCTATGCCCGAACCCTGTCTGGTGGTATGAGACGGCGCCTGTTGCTGGGCAAGGCATTGGTGCATCGCCCGCAAATTCTTGTCTTGGATGAACCCACCGCGGGCGTCGACATTGAACTCCGCCAGATGCTGTGGAGCAATATTCGCAAGCTTAACAACGATCACGGCACCACTATCATCCTAACAACGCATTATCTGGAAGAAGCAGAAGAGATGTGCGACGAAATTGCGATCATCAATCAAGGTACGCTTGTCACGCGCGACAGCACCGCCAACTTGTTGGGGCAAATTGATGCAAAAACCATGGTGATCGACCCGGCTTCGCCGCCCACACAGCTTCCTCAAGCACAAGGCATCAGCGTCGAACGGCGCAGCGATGGAACGCTCGCCTTAAGTTATCACGCCCAAGAGACCAGCGCAGAGCAAGTTCTCGAGGCGGTACATGCCGCAGGTATTCTGATACGGGACGTCAAAACCGAACAAGCAGATCTGGAAGACGTGTTCTTAAAGCTCACCGCTAAGCCATAAATTTAGTCTGCAAAAAGATGATCTGTTTCTGCGATCTTTTGGGATACTTCAGAAGTTTCAGACAAAAATGCCTGCACCGCAGCAATGTGGCTTTCCGGGGTTCCCGATTGCCGCAAGCGTACATGGTTCGCAAAATTCGCATCCCGAATACGATCCGCTTCCAAAACCATATCTTGCTGGATGGTCGGCAACAGTCGTTCCAAGGTTTCGCGCGGTGTCTGAGGGCCTGCCAACCCAATACGTGCAGCATGCCCCACAAGATATTCGTCAGAGAAATCGCACTGAATTTCCAATAACCGCGTCATGGAGCGGTCCCCGAAAAAGTCATGCAGCAAATCCAACGACGATGGATCAAGACACATCACCAAACGGTTGGTGTCATAATAATCGAATAGCATACGCATCAACGCGCGGCGGTGGCGGGTACGTTTGCCAAGGGTGGCTTGAATCCCCCCCAAGTCAGGGAGAGGTGTAGATTCTTCGTTGAACAAATAGGCAACCGTCGGAATGTTTGTTTCCTGTCGAACCATTTCCAACAATCGCTTAGCAACGTGCCACTTCTTGCACACAATGATCATGAGTTCGCGATCACGCCCCAATGTGGATTCGGTTTCCCAAAAACGGCTAGCGAACCGCCGACCAATACGGCCACGGCCCGTCAGAAATGTGAACAGGCTCGGCCCTTCGGCAGAGATTTGAAATTCTACGTCGTGTTCCGCATATAGCTTACCCAGGCGTTCTTTGAGTTCTTTGGCCTCAGGGCTGATCTTGCGCGCAAACAGATAATCCTGACTCAGCAACAGATCATAATGGTCGTTATAGAACGTCAAAGGCATTCCATAATCTGTGAACATCAAGAACGTCAGCGTACGTGTACGGATGTCTTTTTCCGGAATGAGATGGCGTACAATCGTTTGAAAAAACGTTTCGTCGGGAATCCACGTTGTCCGGAAAAACCGCATAACATCTTTACGTTCATGCGTGAATTCCAGAACAGCCTCGATGGTTTGGCGACGCAGGCACCACCACTGTGATCCAATTTGAATTTGCACATCATGTGGTATCTCGCGCGTCAATCCGAACCGTTTTTGCAGGTTAAATGACGTATAAAAACGCCACTTCTGAGTGCGCTCATTGAAGAAGTGGCGATAGATAAGCCGCTCTTCTTTCATGCCTGTCTTGATCCAATCGCTGTCGAAATAGTCAAAGCTCTCGATGAAATCGCAATCATTATTATCGAGATAGTCATGAATATAGTCGGCGGTTTTGATCGGCTGGCAGTCACCAGACAACATATAAAAATGAGTGGCACGTGGAAACGTATCAACTGCAGCCTGCACCGCATACAGCGTCGCCTGAACAAGAGACCATTCCCCCCAACCACATTTGATACGTTTTACGGCAAAGGCCACGTTTGGATTATCTGCCAATGCGTTACGAATAGTGCGGTAATGATCTTGCTTGGCGCTCGCATCAAAGTGAATCGCGATGTAATCGCCAGCTGCAGTAAGCCTCTCTGCCTGCTGCACAATGGCCTCGGGATCCTTGTGGCAGAGCAAAATGAAAGCGATTTTTGCCATATTGGAAACCAATACCTCGTTTTTACATTGATTGTTTACCTAGATAATGATGAACGGGCGTTGAATAAACCGACTTTCTTTGCTTTTTTGTAAGCAATACAAACTGTGGCCAATTTGCTAAGAAACCACAGACCAACTGGAGGCAAAGTAATTATGGGGTTTCCCGGCACCTGGATGACCGAAAGCGAAAGCGTTGTGTACCGCGTTGTACCCAAATGCGCCTGTTCGACAATCGGCCAGATCATGTATTATTCAGATCACGGCGAGTTTTTTGATGGCGACATTCATGACGCGGTCGGCGGAATGCACAAATGGGCGCTCGAAGAGAGCCAAGACGCGATTACGCGTAATGTGCAAGGGCACGAATCCTACGCCTTTACCTGTGTGCGCAACCCGTATACCCGCATCTTGTCGTCGTTCTTTGACAAAATTTGCGGCATTCAACGTAACGGACGCCGATACCGCGGAAACCTTGTCCCTCTTTTGATCCAGAAATATGGCATCGAAGTCGGTGGTGACGACGGCAAGCAAGACTTTGACCAGATCAAGAGCTTTCGTCGGTTTTTGCTTTTTGCGCGCGACACCATTCGTTGGCGGCGCCCTATGGATCCCGATATCCACTGGTCCGCAATGTCTGGCCATGTGTCGACATATATTGTCAACGGCGGGCGCTATGATAACATTTTTTGGACCGAGCAATTCAATGACGGCATGCAATCTGTCTTGGACAATATCGAAACGCCGCACAGCGTAGATCTCGCCAACATTCCAAGATTCAACGAATCTGAAGGACATGGCCCAAAACGCGCGCATCCGGTCGAAGATTACTTTGATGATCTCTCGATGCATCTCATCTATGAAATATTCAAACGGGATTTTGATCTGTTCAAGTACGATTTCAAAGACCCGTCCAACAAGATGCCCATCGGGGAAATCGATCTGGATGAGGTTCACGCGAAACTGGGGCAATAGCGCCAAGCGCCACGATCCGAAATGCTCAACCCTCTCTGACGCGCGCCGCTAAACAGCCTGACGCGCGCCAATACACGTCGCAATCGTTACGCCAGTGGAACGCAGGTCATCGGCAAAGCGCGTCAGGAGTGGTTATTACCATCTGTGGCACACGCATGCCCAGCACGGGCACAAATGCGTCCAAATGATCAGCGCGAGCACTGGACACAGGAAGTGCCCCATAGTTGTGCGTGCTATTGGTATGCACTGCGCCGTTCACGACGCCAATTCATGCTATAGAAATTGTGCCAGAAGTGCCCCAAATACGGATTTCAGATCCCGTCGTGGCATCGGGTGGCCCATTATCTGGTGCTGCATCATCTGACGAAACACCCCATCCAACAGCGCATAATGAATTGCGACATCCCCAACGGGGTCTTTCCCGGCCTTCTCGAATGCCAATTGGACGATCCCAATAAGTTTGGCCTCGATTTCGGCGACGACCGGCCGAAAGGCCACATCAAATAGGGCCTGATTTCGGATGTCGTACCAAAGCCGATGTGTCATCTCGTCGTCAATGATCGAGGTCACCAGCGCTTCGGAGAACGCTTCGACAACCTGATCACGACCAGACACACCTTCCAATGCTTGAAACAGATCATTCACGAACTGTTCTTTGTAAATCTCAACGCAATAGATGATCAGCTCAGCGCGATCCTCGAAATAATAATGCAACATCCCCAACGACTGATCGCTGTGGGCCGCAATATCGCGCAGGCTGGTATTGGCATACCCCAACTCCTTGAGCGCCTCGATTGCGCTTTCTGCAATCCTGCGTTTTTTTTCGTCGCGCTTGGCGGTCTTGCGCTGAGCGCGCGCCTGTAATTTGGATGGCATTTCATTCATTGCTCAAACCTCCGCGTCCGCACCGAACTACTTTAATCCAGTGCGGGCATGATCGTCACCCCAGAAGCGCATGGAGAAAGATGCGTGGCAACTTAAACCAACTGGGGCTGTGCTGGAATTTGGTCAGCGCTTTGCCAATTTTATGCTGGCGTGTGTTCGTGATAAAAAACGGCGGTCGCGGCAAGAGTGAAAACTGGCCAGACAAAAGACCGCGCGGAAAAGGTCGCCAAGGGGCCTGTACGACCACCTTTTCAGTATTTTCCAACATGAAAGCATTGTGAACCGTGCCAATTCCCGACCCGATGTCATCAAGCGTATGCCCGGGATACGCACCCCAAGGGCAGGCCGAGATCAGAAAACCCAACCCACACCAGCCATTCACCCCAATGGTGCCATACCGCAGGTCCGCAAGGATTTCTTCGAACCGTTTTTTACCGATTGCACGGATCGTGCGAGGGTGAATCAAAATGTTTGCTCCCAACGTCCCCCACAGTTCCGTATTGGCATATTCAACCGCCGCAATCAAAAACGTTTCGGCGTCGGTCCCATCCAGTTCTTTGATGCCCAGCGCGGGGCCAAAGACCTCGCAAGACCGATTATATGTATCTTCGGTTATCTCACCAATCACCACAGCGGGCGCAAGGCGACCCCGATCAATTTTTTCAACTGTCCCACCGTGTTCAGCATAGCTGTCCAGCCGTTGTGTTGCTCCTGGATACCATGTCGGGCGGGTTGAGTGACTGATGACTTGCTTCACTTCCTCAAGCAACGCGGCGCCTTTTTCCCACCCTTTGGGCATCACCAGCGCTTGGGTCGCAATACAGTTGTGGCCGGAATTATGCAGTTTCATCGTCGCAATGTTTTCGGCCTGAAACCGAATATCGGCGGATGTCCACGGCCCCGGCACGACAATTGTCGGACTGACTGAGCCAAGCTCGGACGTAAACCGTTTGTTATTCTTAGGCGTCCCTGCCTTTTTGTTTGCGCGTCCCTCATCCCCAACGCCCCAGACGATTGCATCGTGTGTCGCATCCGAACCCGTGATGTGCAGTTCTTCAACAATGGGGTGTTCACACAGGTATGCCCCGCCTTTTGCGTCGCCTTTGACGATCCGCAAGAAACCACCGTCAATGAACGGTTTCATGGCGATCTTGTAGTACTCGGTCAGATAGTCATTGATTGGATTCATTTTGAGGATCACGACCTGATCTTCGAGGACCAGTTTTTGCAATACATCCAATGGGGTGATCGCCGCGACATTCCCCGCCCCCAGAACCAGCGCCACTTTGCCAACACGCTGGTTCGCGGGGACATCATAGGCAACCGCTGCGTGTTTCTTAAGGTTTGACGCATTTACGCCCTTTTGCATCCACACCTCGGCAGACACACCTGACAACAGCAGACGATCCCAAATCGAGTGCGGCAACACCTTGACGCCCAGTTGCCCCGTGCACAATTCGCGTGTCGGAAGGTGGTCAACAAAAGCTTTGCCATCCATCTGCGAAAGCGTAGCCATCAAGGCGTTGACACCCGCGATTGTTGCATACGGCCCGGCGATCCATTCTTCTCCTGCCGTTGGTGTGTTCGGCGTCAGGCCTTTCTTGCGTGCAGATATGTCGGCCCACCCTTCGGCGACCTTCATGATCCCGTCTTTCATGCCCGACAACAACGTAATCCGATCGGCGACAGACACCTGCACCCATTTGTCTTTGCCGATGTTCAGATCAGCCAGAGCAATGTCATATTCTTCAAACAGGGCTTCTTGCCCCGCAAAGCTTAGTTGCGCGCCATCCATATCAGAGTCCTCTCTCAATCAGAGTATTGCCGAATTGCTCGCGGAGTTTGTTCTTGAGCATTTTTCCCGTGCCGTTCAGCGGAATTGCACCCGTAAACACCACTGCATCTGGGGTTTGCCATTTGGCTATTTTGCCTTCGAACATCGCGATAATGTCTTCTTCGCTTGGGTTCGCGCCGTCGGCCTTGACCGCTACAATGATCGGGCGCTCGTCCCATTTGGGATGTTTGGCACCAATGGCAGCAGCCATCGCCACCCCCGGATGCGACACCGCGATCCCTTCCAAATCCACAGAAGAAATCCATTCACCGCCGGATTTGATAATATCTTTGGTGCGATCCCGAATGACCATAAATCCGTCTACATCAATCGTGGATACATCTCCTGTATCGAACCAGCCGTCTTGAGTTAGAGTGCTGTCTTCATTGCCAAAATAGGTGTCGACCACCCAATGCCCTCGACATTGGAGCGCACCTTCGGTTTTGCCATCGTGAGGCAAAGCAACACCGTCTTCGTCGACAATGCGAATATCAATCCCGAACGGCGGGCGGCCTTGCCCCAACCGAAGCTCTGCAAGCGCATCCACATCCAAATCCGCGTGTTTGCCCTTGATTTGATTGGCCGTACCCAGCGGAGATGTTTCGGTCATCCCCCACGCATGGATGGTTTCGCAATCATATGCATCGCGGAAGGTGGCGATCATCGACGGGGCTGCGGCTGATCCGCCGATCACATTCCGCCGCAACGAAGGCATCGTGGAGCCGGATTTCTCCGCTGAGGCCAACAACATCATCCAAATTGTGGGAACACCAAGTGCCAACGTTACCTTTTGCTCGTCGATCAAGCCAAGCAGGCTATCTCCATCAAGCCCGGGTCCGGGCATCACCAGCTTGGCCCCGGTCATGGCCGCAGCATAGGGAATTCCCCATGCGTTGGCATGAAACATCGGAACCACAGGCAAGATAGTTTCACGCGACGATAGGGAAAGCGCATCCGGCAACGAAATCGAGAAGGTATGCAGCATCGTCGAGCGGTTGTTATACAAAACCCCCTTTGGATGGCCCGTTGTGCCAGACGTGTAGCAAAGCGAACATGGCGTTTCCTCCGAAAGCTCGGGCCACTCGTACCCGACATCCCCGGTCTCGATCAGATCATCGAAAAACAACACCCCCGGAACTGCGGCGGCGACCTCTTCATCATGGGCACCCATGTAAATGAAGTGTTCAACCGTCTTGAGGTGGGCACGTGTCCCCACAATCAGCGGCATAAACGTCTTGTCAAAAAACATGGCTTTGTCAGCCGCGTCATTACAGATAAAAATGAATTGTTCTGGGAACAGGCGCGGGTTGAGCGTGTGGCAAATCATGCCCCCACCTGACACCGCAAACCAAATCTTGAGATGACGGTGATTGTTCCACGCCAAGGTTGCGACGCGATCCCCCATACCAAGCCCTAGCGTCCCAAGCGCCGACGCCAGTCTGCGCGAGTCAGCAGCGACATCGCGCCAGTTTGTGGTGCTCATGGCCCCAGAGGTTTCTCGCGACACGATCTCGGTGTCGGCGTGATATTTTCCTGCGTGCTCGATCAGATCGCTGATCAACAGGTTTTGTGTCATCATAGAACCCAGCATGGTTCGTCTCCCGTTCGTTTAAGATGCCAGCTACCGGTTAAGCCGCGTAGTCAGCTTTGATCAGATCGGCACATTTTTCGGCAATCATGATGGTCGGCGCATTGGTATTTCCCGACACAAGCAAAGGCATGATCGACGCATCCACCACGCGCAACCCGTCAAGCCCGTGCACCTTTAGGTCCGCGTCCACGACGGCCATGTCATCATGGCCCATCTTACAGGTCCCCACCGGATGATATACTGTATCGGCTCGGTTGCGGATTTGATCTTCCCAATCGGCGTCGGTCATTGCGTCATGAACGCCAAACAGTTCTTTGTGTTTGTATTTTTCCAATGCCGGAGATTCGAGTGTGGCACGGGTGATTTTCGCACCCTTGATCAAGGTCTGCAGATCACGCTCGTCTGACAGGAACCGTGGATCGATCCCCGGAGCGGCCATCGGATCAGAACTCTGCAAGAATACTTCCCCACGTGAATGCGGGCGCAAAATACACACATGGCACGAATACCCATGGCCGTAATGCAGTTTACGTGCATGATCATCGACCACCGAAATCACAAAATGCGTTTGCAGGTCAGGGCGCGTGACAGAAGGATCGCTTTTGAAAAAACTCCCACTTTCAGTGATCGTCGACGCAAACATAGAGTTGCCGTCTTTCATCCACTTAAAGAACTCGGGAACCATTTTTAGGCCCGCTCGCAATCCTATCCCAAGATTGTCACGATCTTTGGTCTTATATGCCAAAACGAAATCAAGATGATCTTGCAAGTTTTGCCCGACACCCGCCAATTCGTGAGTCATTTCAATGCCAAGCGGCGCAAGATCCTGTGACCGACCCACCCCGGACAACATCAACAGTTGCGGAGACTGAAACGCGCCCCCGCTCAGGATGACTTCTTTGCCCGCACGTACTTCCTTGTTTTGGTTGTCTTGCCGATAGGTCACACCCACAGCCCGCTTGCCGTCAAAAATAATCTTGGTCGCATGCGCCTTGGTAATGACTGTCAGGTTGGGGCGTTGGTCCATGACCGGATGCAGATAGGCTGCTGCCGCCGAACATCTCTCGCCATTTTTTTCTGGTGTATGGAACAAGGTGCTTTGCCACATGCCGGCACCTTCATTGTCCCCATCGTTAAAGTCCGCCTTGCTGCGCAACTGCATCTGGTTGCTGGCTTCGACGAAGTCCTTTGAAATCTGGCGCGGAGCCTTTTGATCAGACACTTGCAATGGGCCGTCGGCGCCATGCGCGATATCCGCGCCACGCACATTGTTTTCCGCTTTGCGGAAATATGGCAACACGTCATCCCAGCTCCAGCCTTGGTTCCCAAGCTCGGCCCAGCTGTCGTAATCTTCTTTTTGTCCGCGAATATAGACCATGGCGTTGATCGCACTGGAGCCGCCAAGCGCCTTGCCACGCGGCTGGTATCCCTTGCGGCCATTCAGTCCAGGCTGAGGAGTTGTATGAAAGGCCCAGTTGTTGATTTTGGGGCGCCCAGGCAACATCGCTACAACGGCCATCGGCGTACGCACCAGCGCACCATCCCCCTTACCGCCTGCTTCAAGCAAGCAGACATTTACATTCGGATCTTCCGTCAAACGAGACGCAAGCGTCGCCCCAGCAGACCCTCCACCAACAATCACAAAATCATAAACCATTCTCATCCCTCTTTCACGATAGGTCACGTCAGTGCCCATAACCGTGACTGCATTTGATGCAGCCCCTCCTCGGTGAAATTATTCAAACACATAATTCGGTCAATTGTCCAAATAATTGACATGACGTTACGTCTGCGAAAATGGGATGGCCCAAAAATGGAAGTTATTATAATTTAATTTCAAACACATAACTAAGTATCGAGTCATACACGACACTCTGCACGAATCCTGACCTTAAGGCTGTTATTCCGATCACACACAGGTGAATCGCCCCGCTGGCGGGATAGGTCGCGCCACGTGTGCGCTCTTCAGCTTTGCATGAAATTCAGATTAGGGAGAGGAAACACGCGTGGGAGCTTGCCCTCGGATTGCGTCATCGGAATGAACCGCAGCCCTGCATTCCCAATCAAGAAAAGCAGGGCCGTATAGCTTGGTTATGCAATAAGCCCGTTTTGGCGGAACAGCTCTTGCATGTCTGTCTCTGGTCGTGCGCCAAAGTGGCCAATGACTTCTGCGGCAGAGACACATCCCATGCGGCCCGCCACGTCCAGAGATTGACCAGTCGCAATTCCGTAAAGGAATCCGGCCGCGAATTGATCGCCGGCCCCTGTGGCGTCCACGGGTACAATTTCCGTCACCGGAACAACTGCCTCGTCGTTGCCCTGAACCAAAACAACATCCTGACCGGATCGCGTACACACAATCAGACCGCTTTCGGCTGCAGCTTGTTCCAACGCAGAAGACAGATCGGTTTGGTACAACGCCTGCCACTCGTGTTCGTTGCCGATCACATAGTCCAGTTCTTTTACCAAACGGCGGAAATCATCGCGGTGACGCTCTACACAGAATGGGTCAGACAGGGCGATACCAGCCTTACCACCACCTTGACGGCAGAGCCGTGCAGCGGTTTCAAAAGCCTCTTTGCCTTTGGGTTTGTCGTATAGATAGCCTTCCAAGAACAAGAGCTCTGCCATTCCAGCCACATCTGTAGGGACGTCATCAGGCCCAAGCTCTGCAGAAATACCCAAATAGGTATTCATGGAGCGTTCGCCATCAGGCGACACAAAAATCATCGAACGCGATGTCGGAAGCTCACCACCCGTGATGGGGGCATTCACAAAATCGGTACCGCCGGCTTGGGTTTCACTGGCGTAAAACTGGCCCAGCGCATCGTCATGTACACGCCCAATAAAGGCTGTGGACAGCCCCAGATTTCCAAGCCCCGCGATGGTATTGGCAACCGATCCGCCGGGGGCCTGTGTGCGCTCTTTCATGCCAGCATAGAGCAATTCACCACGCTCGCGTTCAACCAGTTGCATAACACCTTTCTGGATACCCATCAGGTCCAGAAACGCGTCATCTGACTGGGTGATCACATCCACAACGGCGTTGCCGATGCCAACAACTTGATACTTGCTCATAGGTTCTTGTCCTCAAAATCACAGAGATCACGGATGATGCAGGTACCACAGAGGGGCTTGCGTGCCTTGCAGGTATATCGCCCGTGCAAGATCATCCAATGGTGGGCATGTTGCTGAAAATCAGCGGGAATATTGTCTTCGATTGCGCGCTCAACGGCGACCACGTCTTTGCCGGGGCATACACCCGAGCGATTGCCGAACCGATAGATATGAGTATCAACTGCCTGTGCTGGGACATGCCACCACATATTCAGAACGACATTGGCGGTTTTGCGCCCGACACCAGGAAGGCTCTCTAGGGCAGCGCGCGAATTCGGCACCTCGCCACGATAGTCATCGACCAGCATGCGGGACATCTTGATCACGTTTTTGGCCTTGTTGCGATATAGGCCAATCGTCTTGATATGCTCGATCAATTGGGCCTCGCCCAAGTCCAACATCTTTTGCGGTGTATCCGCAATTTTGAACAGCTCTCGCGTGGCTTTGTTGACACCGACATCTGTTGCTTGTGCAGACAGCGCCACAGCGACCACCAACGTATACGCATTCACATGATCCAGCTCGCCCTTGGGTTCGGGTTCGGCCTCATGAAAGCGCGCGAATATCTCGCGAATTTGATGGTATCCAAGCTGTTTTGCCATTCTGCTCTAATGCACGCGACATTGCGTGCAGGCAAGCCCCCAAGGCAGTATTCATCAAGATTTGGCGGAGCTGTGACACATTCTATAAATCCCAACGGCCATGATATCTTTGCGCAAAAAACGGGTCGTTCTAACCGCCGTCAGGCTCTATCTATGGAGAACACTCTTGCGGAGACACCCATGACCGAAATGGAACAAGCCTATCATTACCAAGTCATGCGTCGCGCTATCGACTTTGTCGATCAGAGCGATCAAAACCTGAAGCTCGAAGACTTGGCCGCGGCAATGGATATGAGCCCCACGCATTTTCAACGTCTGTTTTCACGGTGGGCCGGGGTGTCCCCGAAAAAGCTTCAACAATATTTGGCCTTGGGCCACGCCAAGGCGTTGCTTCATGACCGCTTTACCACATTGGAGACATCAAATTCGGTTGGGCTGTCCGGCAGCGGGCGCCTGCATGATCTGTTCCTAAAATGGGAGGCAATGAGCCCCGGCGAGTATGCAAGACGTTGCGCAGGCCTGACGATATATTGGGGCTGGTTCGACAGCCCCTTCGGGCTTTCATTGGTGATGGGAACGGACAAAGGTATTTGTGGCATCGGTTTTGCAGCAGAAACCGGAACCCACGAGGCGATGCAAGACTTGGTGTCACGCTGGCCACAAGCCACATTCGTCGAAGATCCGATGCGGCTGCGCCCGTGGGTTTTATCGGCCTATAGCGCCTCAAGCCGCGATCTAGAGAAGACCCCTGTCTATATGATCGGAAGCCCGTTGCAGATCAAAGTATGGGAAGCCTTGATGCGCATCCCCTCCGGGCATGTCAGTACGTATTCCGAGATCGCGGGCCACATCGGCGCACCGCGCGCTGTTCGGGCTGTCGGTACAGCTGTGGGGCGCAACCCGGTCAGTTGGCTCATCCCATGTCACCGTGCTCTTCGAAAATCAGGGGCATTGGGCGGATATCATTGGGGATTGCCAGTCAAACGGGCGTTGTTGGCTTACGAGTCTGCACGTGCGGACGCCGATGAAGAAGACAACCAAGCGCAGAAACCCGCCGAAGAATCAGCCTGATTCATTTGGGACTTGGCGCGAGATCGCGTATAGCTCAAGCCAGAGCCGGACAAACTGGCCACAGAACCAAAGGCACGAGCATTATGACCCGACTGACACTTTCCCTTGTTGCGCTTTCCGTCGCAGGCCTAAGCGCATGTACTGACCCGGCATATGTGACCGGTGATTATGAATCCCGCGATAAGAACCGAAATGCGAAAACCGGTGCAATCTTTGGCGGTATTCTAGGCGCAGGCGCCACGAAAATTGCGGGCGGAAATGCCGTCGCAGGCGCGGTCATCGGTGCCGGAGCTGGCGCCCTGATTGGCAACCAACTTGACAAACAAGAGGCAGAACTGCGCGGGACGCTGGATAGCGATGTAAAAATTGAAAATACCGGGGATCGGCTGATTGTCACGCTTCCTCAGGATATTCTGTTCGACAGCGATAGCTTTGCTGTGCGCGCGAGCTTGACCGACGATCTGAGAAAAGTTGCAGACAGCCTTACAAAATATCCCGACTCTGTTGTGCAGGTGCTTGGCCACACAGACAACACCGGCTCGGCCGAACACAATCAGCGTCTCTCCGAGCAACGAGCAAATGCCGTCGCAGATAAATTGATGGATGCAGGCGTTGCCTTTGAGCGGATCGAAACCATCGGTCGCGGCGAAGACCAACCTGTCGCGTCCAATCTGAACGAAGAAGGCAAGGCACAAAACCGGCGTGTTGAAATTGTCATTCTACCCAACGGCTAAGATAGTCATCGATACATTGATCTCTGGTGCACACCCCCTGTGCGTCAGAGATTGTTGCGTTCTGCGCCTGTCAACTTAAGGTCTTTCTCATGCACCTGAGGATATTGCCATGACCATGATGACGTTACTGGGCCTGTCTGGCTCGCTTCGCAAAGACTCGACGAATACACAGCTCTTGCAAGAAGCCGCACGCATCTTTGGCGATGCCACGTATATCCAGGCCGACTTGAATCTGCCCCTGTATGACGGTGATCTAGAAAACCGCGCAGGTTTGCCCCAAGCGGCACAAACACTGGTTACGCAAATCGCCCAAGCTGACGGTGTTCTGATGTCCACGCCCGAATACAATAGCGGCATCTCTGGTGTGCTAAAGAATGCCTTGGACTGGATAAGCCGCTCGGATGGGTCCCCTTGGCTTGGCAAGCCCGTCGCGGTCATGAGCGCAGCAGCAGGACGCGCAGGCGGCGCACGCGCTCAAACCATGCTGCGCAGTTGCATGGTGCCATTCCGACCCCGTATCGCCCATGGACCAGAGATTTTGGTCGCCGACGCCAGCGCCCAATTCGATGATATCGGTCGCCTGAATCCACGGTATGAAAAATCTCTGGGGGCGCTGATGCAAGCCTTGCGCGCAGACATCGTGCAGACCCGATAACGCACGGGGCAAGCTATCTGGATCGCCCCAATTTAGCGGGCAACACCCAAGTTGCTGATTTCAATAAGATTGCCGTCAGGATCTCTTAGATAAATCGACCTAAGCGGTCCCGTTGCGCCCGTGCGCGTTACGGGGCCTTCTTCGATTGTGACGTCACACGTCTTGAGGTGCTGTTGCCATGTGTCCAGCGACACATCACTCAAGAAACAAATATCCGCCGACCCAGCGCGTGCATCGCGTGCTTTGGGATCAAATTCGGCACCGCGTTGATGCAAATTTATTTTCTGATTACCGAACTTCAGCGCCCAGCGAATGCTGCCATCCGCGGGACGGAATTCTTGCGCACCCATACCCAACACACCCTGATAAAATGCAAGGGTTGTGTCGATATCCGCAACCGTCAGAACAATATGATCTATGCCAGAGACCGTTGGCTTCATGTCAGGATAATCCATTTACACGCCTATACATTCGTTAGGCACCTCTCGGCGCTTGTACCCTAAGTTCGGACAACTGGTCAGCCTTCAACGATCAAACAGTGCTGCATCCGGCTTGAATGGCTCGGGAATAGCGTCACGCCCCTCTAGAACAAGGTCAGCCATGAGTTCGGCAACTTTCGGAGCAATACCGAAGCCAATTTTAAACCCGCCATTTGCAATGAACTGACCATCTCGGACTGGATGGAGCCCCAACACGGGCGCACGGCTTTTGGTACGCGGTCGCACGCCTGCCCAGCGCTCGATAACTTTTGCTCCGGCCAACTCTGGCACAACCCTACAGACACGCGCCACGACATCATCAATTTGAGAGTCCGTGGTCGCAGGATCATCAAAATATCGCTCGGTCGTTGATCCGATCGCGATTGTTCCATCCGCATGTGGCACAATATGCACCGAATCCGCATAGATTTGCGGCGCATCGGGACGCGCATGCTCAAGCAAAGCCGCCTGTCCCTTTTCTCCGCCACCGATCACTTGGCCAATTTTCTGCGACAAGGCCTCTAGGCCACGCCATCCAGTGGCCCACACCACTTGGCCCTGCTCTGGCCCGCTTGATGTGATGTCGCCTCCCTTGGCCCGTATCGCCGCCGCAAGCGCGGCACAGGCTTGGCGTGGATGCATCCGCGCAGTCAAAGTGTCCAAGATATACATACCTGTGGGCGATACAGGTGCCCAAGACCCCATCTGGCCTTGGGGGATCACACTCCAATGCGCCTGACCTTGCCAGACCTCTTTGGCGCATTCCGCACGCGCATGGGCCAGCTCGAGACCACGATCAGTCACAATCGGTTGTAACCGACCTGTCCGACCATATCCCGCGGTAAGGCCACCGGCCGTTTCAACATCCGCCCAAAACGATTGGGCCATTATGAGGCTTTGAAATTGGAACTCTTTTTTTGCGGTCCACCTTTCAGGTGCATGTGGTGCCAAAGCTCCGACAACCCCGCCGGACGCGCCCGCACCGACCCCATTGGGATCTATCACGCGGACAGAGGCGCCGCGCGACGCACAGGCCCACGCCACAGAAAGACCAAAGGCCCCTGCCCCCATCACGGTCACATCAACCATTGCCAAATCACCTGTCTTTGCCCAAAGATTTTCCTACGTTTCCTCTAAGGCATCTTAACATGAGCGACCAGCAGGCAAATCTGGAATGGCGTGATGGCGCCATCCCTGTTTCAACACAGTTTGACGACCCGTATTTCAGCTTGGAAGACGGGTTGGCCGAAACCACGCATGTCTTCTTGCAGGGCAATCATCTGCCTGACCGATTTAGAGACGGTTTTCATATTGCAGAGCTGGGCTTTGGGACAGGGCTAAACTTATTGACGGCATGGGCCGCGTGGGATCAGGCCGATATGTCTACCCCCCTAACGTTTACCAGCTTCGAGGCTTTCCCGATCTCTGCCGACGAAATGGCCCGCGCCCTTGATGCATTCCCCGCACTGGCGCCTTACGCCACGCGCTTGGTGAATGCTTGGGCCCAAGATCACACACTCTCGACACTCGACGGGATCAATGCGCAGGTCGTGATCGGTGATGCGCGCAGAACGTTACCGCTCCAAGAGTTTCAAGCGGATGCTTGGTTTCTCGACGGTTTCTCTCCCGCCAAAAACCCCGAACTCTGGGATGCGGACCTGATGAAACATGTTGGCACACATACTGTCAGCACTGGAACCTTGGCCACCTATACAGCGGCCGGTTTTGTACGACGCAACTTGGCCGACGCCGGGTTCGAGATCACACGCGTGCCGGGATTCGGGCGCAAACGTCATATGACCATAGCGCGAAAAATCCCATGACACAGAACAACACACGTCTTGGCATCATCCTAATGTGTTTGACCACATTTGTGTTTGCCATGCAGGATGGAATTTCAAGGCACCTTGCCAGCGAATACAACGTCTATCTGGTTGTCATGATCCGATACTGGTTTTTTGCGGCCTTTGTCATCGCCATTTCAGCCCGCCGCCCCGGGGGGTTGCGTAAGATCATACAAACCAAACATCTCGCTCTACAGATTATTCGCGGCGCATTGCTGGCCCTTGAAATCATAGTCACCGTTGTGTCTTTTACCATTCTCGGCCTTACCGAAACACACGCGATCTTTATCTGTTATCCACTGATTATCGCGGCCTTGTCTGGCCCGATCCTTGGTGAACGCGTCGGTTGGAGACGCTGGGCCGCAATCGGCATCGGCATGATTGGTGTTCTGATCATCTTGCAACCGGGATTTGGGGTCTTTTCTCCGGCTGCAATCATACCTCTTGTGGGGGCGTTGATGTTTGCCGTCTATGGCCTCTTGACCAGATATGTCGCATCAAGCGACGGGTCCGCCGTAAGCTTCTTTTATACGGGAACCGTGGGCATGGTCACCATGACCGCCATCGGGATTTGGTATTGGGAACCAATCAATCCTCAAAACTGGATTTGGATGGGTATTCTGTGCATCTCAGGTGTCTTGGGGCATTGGTTGCTGATCAAAACCTATGACCACGCCGAAGCCAGCGCAGTACAGCCCTTTGCGTATCTACAGCTCCCTTTTGCCGCCGCTCTTGGGATGCTGGCCTTTGGCGAGACCCTGCGCGTGAACGTCGCCATTGGGGCCGTCATCGTGGTCGGCGCAGGGCTGTTCACCTTGTGGCGCGAAAGGAACGCCACTTAGGCGCACCTATTTGATTTCGCGGACAGTGGACCCAACCAGCTCTTTGCTAAAGGGCACCGGATGAGGCTTTTGCCCCAACCGTGCGCGATAAACAGGAAGGCTCTCTGAGACGCGCATGACGTAGTTGCGCGTTTCATTGAACGGGATGTGCTCGATCCAATCAACCATATCCATACCACCACGGCGGCGCGGGTCACCGCGATCCTTCATCCAACGCACCGGACGGCTGGGTCCGGCGTTATATCCGGCGGCCATCATAATCACATTGCCATCGAACTGTCGCGCCAATCCCGCAAGATAAGCCGAGCCCAAGGTCACATTATACTCCGGCTTGGCCGTTAACCACGCATGGCTATAGGGCTCACCGACAGCCGCCGCAACTTGGCGCGCCGTATTTGGCATCACCTGCATCAACCCTCGCGCACCAGCGCCGCTGACCACCACGGGATCAAATTCGCTTTCGCGCCGCGCAATTGCCAACGCCATTTCGGTCGGGACAGGCAGCTTGCGATTCACAATCATTGGGTGCAGCGGATAGTAAGGACCGGGCAAAGTCACACCACGACGCACCATCTTTTTCCCAAGCATCACTGCAACATGGGGCACATTCATTTCTTGCGCCATCGTGCCCATTTGGCCCAGCGTATGCCGATCTTGGGTTTCCGACAAATGCACCCAGAAACGTTCAGCCAAAGACAGTTCTCCTGCCTTGAGATATAGCGCTGCGGCCTGATGCACGGATGTTTTGGTATACGGCGCGTTTCGCCAATTTGCGAACGCCTCATCCCCTCTCAGAGAACGATCCCACTTGAGACCCGCCTTTTCTGCAGCAAGCAGGCCATAGAAACTTGTCTGATGGGCTCCCCCGCGTTGATAGGCCGCCTGTGCGCGCGTCGTTTCACCCATGGCATCATAAGCGCGCCCAATCCAGTACCCTCCGCGACCCAGTGAAATCGGCGTTTCCACAACCGCTTCGAACCGTTTGAAGTGCCCCAAAGCAACACCGGGTTTGTTCAGAAATCTAAGGGCGACATATCCAGACAGCCACTCGCAATCTGCATAGGCATATCCATCCTTTGCCGACATCCCGTGTGTCGAGGCAATGGCATAAGCGGTTTTATAGTTCTTGGCTCGCATCTGTTCACGCGCCAAGCCTCTGCGACGGCGCGACCAGTCCTTGGGCTGACCAAGCGTTTGCGCCCGGCTTCGTTCAAGTAGCAATTCAATCGCAGACGCGTCCCGATCTTTACGCGCACGCCAGACAAACCGCTCATACGCCAACCCCGGATCGTTTTGCAGATTGCGCGGCACCGCCGAAATCAGGCTATCGACATTCTTGACCCGCGCACGCAACCCCAAACGGGCATCGGCCAGAGCGCCCCAGCCGTTAGACACCAGCGGTTTCATACGGTTGGCATTATTTTTCCAACTTTTCCAAAGCACCATATCCATACGCGCGGAGTGGTGCGGTTTAAGCAACTTGCCATATCGGTCCAGAAAAATAGCGTGTGATTGGGGCCCAACCTCCATCGAGCGCCATGCGTTCACCACCAGAGTATTGGCCTCGGTTGACCGTCCCGTTTTGGACAGCGCCCGCGCCTGAAGCAGAACACCTTGGGCCGTTTGCGCATCCCCATAACTAAAGAACTTGAGCTGCTGATCGCGCGTGGCATCCTGAAATGCCTCTTCTGATTGTTTGCGCAAATATGGCAATCCGGGCCAATCGGGTCTGCGTGCTAGGAATGCCAGCACCTGTTTGGGTGTCCCCTCGCCCGCTCTTAGGCGATGCCACTCAATGGTGTCCCGCGTAATGGGGCCATTTCCACTGACTGCACGGGTGGCACTGGCCCAATCTTTGGCTCTGACGGCCTCCATTCCGCGTGCGACATCGGGGGCTGATTGTGCCAATGCTGCAAAAACCCAAAAAAACGATAGCAACACTGCCAGACAAATACGCAACATCTCTTGCAATTTCCAATGCGACAAAGGATAGAACCCAACCATAAATGTGCGGCACCGTGCCTTCAAATCACAAACTTGGCAAGGCGGCATCTTCCCGCTAGGGTCCGCGCGTTTAACAAATTTGGGCGTTTCGCCCAGCTACGCAATAAAAAAGGAGCGTGTCATGTTTAAAGGGTCCATTCCCGCACTCGTCACGCCGTTTACGAACGGCGAGCTGGATCTGGAAACGCTCAAGAAGCTGGTCGAATGGCACATCGGTGAAGGCACCAACGGATTCGTTCCGGTCGGGACCACAGGTGAAAGCCCCACATTGACCCACCGCGAGCACGAACAGGTTGTCGAAGAAGTCGTCAAAGCCGCGGCTGGGCGCGTGCCGGTCATTGCTGGTGCCGGCTCGAACAACACACTCGAATCGATCCGGTTGGCACAGCACGCTGAAAAAGTCGGCGCCGATGCGATTCTTGTTGTGACACCGTATTACAACAAACCTACCCAGCGTGGACTGATCGCACATTTCACAGCCGTTCATGATTGCTGTACGTTGCCGATCGTTATCTACAACATCCCCGGACGTTCGATTGTGGATATGACACCTGAAACGATGGGTGAACTGGCCAAGCTACCGCGGATCGTCGGCGTCAAAGATGCCACCGGTGATCTGTCACGCGTTCCACAACAGCGTATCACCTGTGGGGCTGACTTTATCCAACTGTCGGGCGAAGACGCGACAGCGCTGGGGTACAACGCGCATGGGGGTGTCGGCTGTATTTCGGTGACAGCAAACGTCGCACCAAAACTTTGCGCCACATTCCAAGCAGCCACGCTGGAAGGCGATTATGCCACCGCGCTCAAGCTTCTGGATCAACTCATGCCGCTGCATATGGCCATCTTTGCCGAACCCGGCGTCGTCGGTGCGAAATATGCGATGTCAAAACTTGGGTTGTGCAATGACGAGGTCCGGTTACCCCTGACAGGTCTATCCAACGACACGATGGCTCAAATTGATGCTGCACTCGCGCACGCGGGCCTGCTCTAACATTTTCCATTTCCGAAAAAATTAGCCTCGACCATTCGGTCGAGGCTTTTTTGTTGGGCAGCTCCCGTCAAGAGCGCGCGCCTCTCTAGGTCATCGCGTTGAACACCAGAACAGCCCCAATGCCACAGGCCACGCCGACCGCACCGCCTAGGAACATCATCGGACATCCTTTACGGATATCTTCATCCTGAGTGTCCGACTGGCGCGTCAAAAGATCTTCGACCAGTCCTGGCAATCGCGGTCCGAACCGCCCCAACACACGCGCAGTCTTCATCAGGTCTTTGGCCAAAGCTTTGGGGCCCAGGCTTTGCTTGATGTAGTCCTCGACAACCGGATGCGCGACATTCCAAATATTCACCTCAGGGTCTAGCGAGCGTGACACGCCCTCGACCACGACCATGGTCCGCTGAAGCAAAATAAGTTCTGTCCGCGTTTCCATACCAAAACGCTCTGTCACCTCAAAGAGATAGCTTAGCAACCGCCCCATTGAGATGCGCGTCGCATCCATGCCAAAAATCGGCTCACCTACGGCACGCAACGCCCGGGCAAATTCATCGACGTTGCGATCTGCTGGGACATAGCCAGCTTCGAAATGGACCTCGGCAACGCGGCGATAGTCTCGCTGGATAAATCCAAACAAAATTTCTGCGTACACGCGCCGAGTATATTCATCAATTTGGCCCATGATGCCGAAATCATAAGCAATGATATCCCCGTTGGCCGCAACCTTCAGATTTCCTTGGTGCATATCCGCATGGAAAAACCCATCTCTAAGCGCATGGCTCAAGAATAGCTCGAGCACCCGACTGCCCAGCGCATGACGATCATGTCCCGCTGCATCCAGCGCCTCGTTGTCGCCCAGCGACACGCCTTCGGCCCATCCAAGCGTCATCACACGCTTGCCAGAGTACATCCAGTTTACAGTCGGAAGCTGAAAGCCAGCGTCACCCACCGTGTTCGCAGAGAACTCGCTTGCCGACGCGGCTTCTAGGCGCAAATCCAATTCACCTGTCACCACACCATCAAAGTGTTCAATCACCTCTCGCGGACGCAACCGCCGCGACGCAGGCGACAACAGCTCAATCATGTCCGCCGCAAAATAGTAGGCGTCGACGTCTTTGCGAAAGGCCTTTTCAATGCCAGGCCTCAAAACCTTTACTGCAACTTCTTCGCCTGTCTCGGCCAGCCGCGCTTTGTGGACCTGTGCAATGGACGCCGCTGCAACCGGCTCGGAAAACTCTGAAAACATGTCGTCAACCGGCATACCAAGCTCGGTTTCCACCGCAGTCTTGGCCGTCGCGAGATCAAACGGAGGCAACTTGTCCTGAAGCACCCGCAACTGTGTAGCAAGGTCCGACCCCACCACGTCCGGACGTGTCGAAAGCACTTGGCCAAACTTAATATACGCCGGCCCCAACGCGGTCAGCGCACGTGGCAAAGGCGGCGCAGATGTATCCCCTTTGATACCTAGCCAGCGGAACGGCCACACCAGCGTGCGGACAACAATTCGCAACTGAGGCGGCGCTTCGAAGGCGTCCAGAACGACACCCATGGCTCCGGTGCGCTCTAACGTGGCGCCCGTGCGGATCAGCCGCCAGATATTGTGTGGGCCTCTCAAATTTTCCACCCCGAATGCAAGGCCGCAATGCCGAGACTTAGGTTCCGGTATTTTGCATTTTCAAAGCCTGCCGTGCGCAACATGCCCAAGAACGTATCCTGATCAGGAAAGTTTCGGATGGATTCGACAAGATACTGATAACTGTCGCGATCATTTGCAATCAGCTGTCCCATCCGCGGAATGATATTGAACGAGTACAGATCATATGCCTTTTGCATCATATCATTCGGAATCTGGCTAAACTCCAAGACCATCAAACGGCCACCGGGCTTGAGCACACGGAACGCTTCGTTCAGCGCTTCTTGGGGGCGGGTGACGTTTCGAATACCAAAGCTGATCGTATACACGTCAAATGTGTTGTCTTCGAAAGGCAGAGCCATTGCATCCCCGACAACCCAATCAAGGCTCTCGGCCATCTCCTCGGCCTCGGCGCGCTTGCGGCCTTCGACCAACATCGGCTCGGTCAGATCCAAGACGGTGGAATGTCCACGCCCAGCACGTTTGAGAAACCGAAATGAAATATCCCCAGTACCACCAGCCACATCCAGCAGCTTTTGGTCGGGACGTGGTGCCAGCCAATCCATCATGGCATCTTTCCAAACGCGGTGGATGCCCATGCTCATGACGTCGTTCATAACGTCATACTTGGAAGCTACGGAATTGAATACGCCTTGCACCCGCCCGGCCTTTTCAGCCTCGGGAACAGTTTCAAATCCAAAATGAGTGGTTTTATCGCCTTGAGCGGACATCGGAAAATCCTAGCATCGCCATATTTCTGTCTGTTTCGAGATACACATTCATTCCACAAGACACAAACCACCATTTGACGCGCATGCGTTTCCAAGAGTTTTTCCATGTTTGATTTGAAAATGCTGGGCCTGTATTTGGTACTCGCAGTGGGCATCCACATTGTATTTGGCCGTTTCCTAGGATTTCGCCGCCTGATGGGCGCGCGCGAGCTGGGTGAAAAACCCGCCCGCCAATCGTTTAACCAGCGCAACGTCGACATTGTCGCCAGCGCAGGCAGCACCCTTCCGCCCGCGCAAACGTTTGACCGCCTGACCTTTCGGACCACATGGGGGTTCCGCCTAAGCGGGCTATTTCTAAGCAGCTGTCTGATGTTTATGATTGGTCAGAGCGTCGTCGCAGACATTACCGCAGGGCTGCCGCTCAGCCAGACGCTCTGGGTGCTGCCCGCTGTCGCGATCTATATCTACTACAACTTCTATATCTTCGCGTACGAGGTGATCATTTTTGACGGTGAATTGATCAATACGGGACTGACGTTCGGGCGCACCCGCTATGAGTTGCGTAAGCTCCGGTACGCCGAAGACTCAAATGGGGTGTATCGGCTGGAGTTCGTCGGCGGGCAAAAGGCTTATGTTGTCAAATATGTGCAAGGCCACGAAACACTGTATAACGCTTTGACGACTGCGCTAACACAGGAACCATACTCACCATGCCCGAGCTTCCCGAGGTAGAAACCGTGCGGCGCGGGCTTAGCCCTGCTATGTTGAACGCCGTCATTTCAAAAGCGTCGGTGAACAGACCGGATCTCAGGTGGCCGTTTCCCGACCGCATGGCAGAACGCTTAACGGGGGCACGCGTGATCGCGTTGCGGCGACGGTCCAAGTACATTCTGGCGGATTTGGATACACAAGAAACATTGTTGGTGCACTTGGGCATGTCCGGGCGCATGACGGTTTCAGGCGATCCACTTGGGCAGTTTGCCCATACCCACCCTCACGCACAAAAACACGATCATGTGGTATTTGACATGGACAACGGTGCGCGTATCACCTTCAACGACCCCCGCCGTTTCGGTGCTATGGACATGATGTCCACTGACGCAGCCGACGCACATCCACTTTTGACCAAGCTCGGACCCGAGCCATTGGGCAACAGTTTTGATGACGCCTACCTCATGGAACGACTCAGTAAACGCAACACACCGATCAAATCTGCGCTTCTTGATCAGCGCATCGTGGCTGGGCTTGGCAATATTTACGTCTGCGAGGCGCTTTTCCGCGCAAGAATATCACCGCTCCGCAAAGCTCGGGATATTGGAAAAAATCAGGTAAAATCCTTGGTTCCTGTCATTCGCCAAGTGCTATCAGATGCCATTGATGCGGGGGGATCTTCGCTCAAAGATTTCCGCCAAGCCGATGGAGAGCTTGGATATTTTCAACATAGCTTTGACGTCTATGGACGTGAAGGTGATGTGTGTCACACCCCTGATTGCGCCACCACAATCGAGCGAATCACTCAGAGTGGACGCTCAACTTTCTTTTGTTCGCAATGCCAAAGATAGCTTGATCCGAATATCAACAGTGGTAAGGAATCGATCCTGACCGGAACAACAGAAAGCACCACTCATGGCTTTTGAGACGATTATCGTCGAAATTGAGGATCATATTGCCCTCATCAAACTGAACCGACCTGACGCTCTGAATGCGCTGAACAACCAATTGGTGTCAGAACTTCTGGATGCGTTAGAAGCTGCAGACGCAAACGACAAAGTGCGGTGCATTGTTGTAACCGGCTCGGAAAAAGCATTTGCCGCAGGCGCCGACATCAAAGAAATGTCCGATATGGGCTTTGTCGATGTCAGCAACATCAACCTGTTTGGCGCAATCAACGATCGCATGGCAACTGTGCGCAAGCCGATCATCGCCGCTGTTGGCGGATATGCCTTAGGTGGCGGATGTGAACTTGCGATGGCGTGTGACTTTATCATCGCGGGCGACAATGCGAAGTTCGGACAACCGGAAATCAATCTGGGCGTTATTGCCGGTATTGGCGGCAGCCAGAGATTGACGCGCTTTGTGGGTAAATCCAAATCCATGGACATGAACCTGACCGGCCGCTTTATGAACGCCGACGAAGCAGAGCGCTCTGGACTGGTGTCGCGCGTCGTCCCTGCAAAAAAGCTGATGGACGAGGCCATGGGGGCTGCGTCCAAGATCGCAGAAAAATCTCTGATCACAGCGCGGACCGCAAAAGAGGCTGTCAACTGCAGCTATGAAACAACATTGGCCGAGGGCCTGCGCCTTGAGCGTCGCTTGTTCCACTCTTTGTTCGCGACAGAAGACCAAAAAGAAGGCATGGCCGCGTTTATTGAAAAACGGCAAGCTCAATTCCGCGATAGATAATCGCTTTGGGGCTGTTGTTATCCAGACGGCAGCCCCAAAACTCAAATGGCTAAATATCCAGCCAAGGTGAATTTTCACTTTTCACAGCAGAAAAATGCCTGTATAGGCAGCCGTCATACATGCGCGTGCAGCCCGCTCTGGCTAGAATCACCCGATACATTCGGGACCCGTTTGGGCAGTGGCACGTATTAAGAACTGAACCGAACATAACCTAAGGGTCTAAGATTCATGGCAAATTCACCACAAGCAAAGAAGCGCGCCCGTCAGAACGAGCGCCGCTTGGAAGTAAACAAAGCACGCCGTTCGCGTATCCGCACAGAGCTGCGCAAAGTTGAAGAAGCCATTGCTTCTGGCGACAAAGACGCCGCAACTGCTGCTCTGCGCGCTGCTCAGCCAGAGCTGATGCGTGGCGTGTCCAAAGGCATCTACCACAAAAACACCGCATCGCGGAAAATGTCGCGTCTGAGCGCACGCGTCAAAGTTCTGGGCTAATCCAGACCTCGAGACGTGCCAGTTTTCTGGCTAACACATTCAAAGAAAAGACGTCGCAGCTTGCGGCGTCTTTTCTGTTTTAAGCACGTCAAAAACTGGACGAGAGATTCTTTTTCTGAAAACTCAGAGTCAAGTTCGAAGATCAGTTGCCCGCGCCCTCAGGAAGTTGCTAGTTTCATTCCAGCGATTCACATCGCCTTGGGGGAATGAACGCCAATCTGGATTGGCTCTCGCACATCATAACGGCCAACCCGTCACTCGTGATTGGGTCAGGTCTTATGTGCGGCCAGAAGCCATAGTGCTTCCGGTTTGTTTCCTGTTTCAGCGCAAAATGCGCGCATGACGACATCAACCCGTCCGAGTGGGGACTTTGGCGGGCTCTGGATGTTTGATTTCGCGTGACCTGCTTGCACGTGCTGAGCTCGAGGGGATGGGGCGCAGGGATGGCAATTTTTGGGCCTATTGGCTCAACGACGTACGGCTGAAGGCTCAGAAACGGGGATACATGACACAAGATCAATGGGGCGCACTGCAAGAGGACCTGTTAAGGACCATCGGCCAAAATAATTATACAACGTGGATTGAACCACTTGAATTTTCAGACCTGAATGATGGCGTCGCAACGTTCCATGTTCCCACCAATTTCATCGGCAACTATGTGTCGCAGAACTTTGGCGATTTGATTCTGCACCAGCTGGCAACGACTGGCGAACAAATTCAACGTGTGCATTTCCGTGTCCCGGCGCATGCCTCTGCTGCACCGACTCGTGCAACGTCCAATACATCGACACCCGAAAGATCGTCGACAGCTCAGAAGAGCTCTGGCAAGACCAAAGACCCCTTGCCTGGCGCCCCGCTGGACGCGCGTTTTACGTTTGACAGTTTTGTCGTCGGCAAGCCAAACGAGCTTGCCAATGCTGCGGCCCACCGCGTTGCAGAAGGTGGTCCCGTCACCTTCAATCCGCTGTTCCTGTATGGCGGCGTCGGTTTGGGCAAGACCCACCTGATGCACGCGATTGCCTGGGAACTTCAGGCGCGCCGCCCGGATTTGAATGTCCTCTATCTCTCAGCCGAACAATTTATGTACCGGTTTGTTCAAGCTCTGCGCGATCGCAAAATGATGGACTTCAAAGAACTGTTTCGCTCGGTTGATGTTCTCATGGTGGATGACGTTCAATTCATCGCGGGCAAAGACAGCACCCAAGAAGAGTTTTTCCACACATTCAACGCACTGGTGGATCAGAACAAACAGATCATTATCTCGGCTGACCGCGCCCCCGGTGAAATCAAACACCTTGAGGATCGCATCAAGTCCCGCCTTCAGTGCGGTCTCGTGGTTGATTTGCATCCCACGGATTACGAATTGCGCTTGGGAATTTTGCAGTCCAAAGTCGAGCAGTACCGCGAACAATATCCTGAACTTCAGGTTGCAGACGGTATTCTAGAGTTTTTGGCACATCGAATTTCGACAAATGTGCGGGTCCTCGAGGGCGCTCTGACACGTTTGTTCGCCTTTGCCTCTTTGGTTGGGCGCGAGATTTCGATGGAGCTCACCCAAGATTGTCTGTCCGATGTCTTGCGGGCCTCGGAACGCAAAGTGTCCGTGGAAGAAATCCAGCGCCGTGTTGCCGAGCATTACAATATTCGCCTCAGCGAAATGATCGGCCCAAAGCGGGTCCGCACACTGGCACGTCCACGCCAAGTTGCGATGTATCTTTGCAAGCAATTGACCAGCCGCAGCCTGCCAGAAATTGGCCGCCGCTTTGGCGGGCGCGATCACACAACTGTCATGCACGGTGTAAAGCGCATCGAGGAATTGCGGGTGCAGGATGGCCAGATCGCCGAAGACCTCGAGATGTTGCGTCGCGCCTTAGAGGCCTAATCCGCCACTTCGACATGGATCGTTGACATATCTGACACTCATAGAAAGCTGCGCCCTTTTGCGCAGCTTTTTTGACTGAAACCCATGTTGAAAAAATCCAAGAAACCCTCGCAGAACCTTCAGAATGCTGAAAACAACTGCGACGGGTCCCTTGACGCTTGTTAGGAATATGTCGACAAAGGAAAAAAAGGCTTGAGCCACAGGGGGAAACCGCTAATTTGCCTTTCCCTGCTATCGGAGGAATATCGGATGAAGATCAGCATCGAACGTGGCATTTTGCTCAAGGCGGTTTCGCAAGCACAATCGGTTGTTGAGCGCCGGAACACCATTCCAATTCTATCGAACGTATTGATCGAAGCCGAAGGAAATACGGTTCAGTTTCGTGCCACAGATCTTGATATCGAAGTCGTCGACAAAGCCCCTGCTATGGTTGAGCGTGCTGGTGCCACGACGGTGTCCGCGACGACATTACATGAAATCGTCCGTAAACTTCCAGATGGCGCGCTTGTCACGCTGACTGACGACGGCACAACTGGACGTCTGACTGTCGAAGCTGGTCGCTCGAACTTTTCGCTTGCGACCCTGCCCAAAGAAGATTTCCCCGTTATGGCGTCTTCTGAGTATGCCAGCAATTTTTCGGCCCCTGCTCCTGTCCTGCGCCGGCTGTTTGACAAGTCGAAGTTCGCGATTTCGACTGAAGAGACCCGATACTATCTGAATGGCGTATATTTGCATGTGTCTGAGTCGGATGGTGCCAAGGTTCTGCGATGTGTTGCCACGGATGGTCACCGCCTTGCGCGTATCGATGCAGACCTGCCAGAAGGCGCCGCGGATCTTCCGGGAGTCATTGTCCCCCGCAAGACCGTCGGAGAGATGCGCAAGCTCTTGGATGACGACGATATGCAAATTGCCGTCTCTGTATCTGAAACCAAAATCCGCTTTGCGACGCCTGATATCACCCTGACATCCAAAGTCATTGACGGCACATTCCCTGATTATACGCGCGTCATTCCAACTGGGAACACGCGCAAACTCGAAGTCGACGCAACTGAATTCGCACAAGCCGTCGATCGTGTGGCCACAGTGTCATCCGAGCGGTCCCGTGCCGTAAAATTGCAGCTCGACGAGGATCGCTTGATCTTGTCAGTGAACGCACCCGATAGCGGCGCGGCAGAAGAAGAATTGGTTGTTGCCTATTCAGACGAGCGCCTCGAAATCGGTTTCAACGCAAAGTATCTGCTTGAGATCGCAAGTCAGGTGGATCGCGAGAACGCCGTCTTTATGTTCAACTCGGCAGGCGACCCTACGTTGATGCGCGAAGGGAACGACAGCTCGGCTGTGTATGTTGTGATGCCGATGCGGGTATAAGCGGCACGCGCCGATGATGGCGGTCCGTTCACATTTCCCAATTCGACCGTAACTGTATGTCTTCTCTGTACATATCAGAGCTCAGGCTTTCGCACTTTCGATCCCACAAGCGCAGCACTATCTCATGTGATGCGCGCCCTGTGGCGCTGTATGGGCGCAATGGTGCCGGAAAAACCAACATACTCGAGGCGGTGTCGCTTTTCTCGCCTGGGCGTGGGTTGCGACGCGCCAGTGCGCAAAGCATGGGCCGACGTCCAGAAAGCCTTGGCTGGAAGTTGAACGGCACACTGCAATCTCTGTCCCATCGTCACGAACTTGAAATCTGGTCTGATCAGGGGCGTACACGGCAGCTTAAAATCGATGGAAAACCGACCCCACAGACAAGGTTGGGACAAATTGCACGAGTCCTATGGCTGATTCCATCGATGGACCGACTATGGATTGAAGGTGCTGAGGGGCGTCGTCGGTTTCTTGACCGCATGGCGCTTTCATTTTTTCCAGCGCATGCGGATGCTTCACTGCTTTATGAACGCACGATGCGAGAGCGCAATCGCCTACTCAAAGATCAAAGCCGCGATCAAAGCTGGTTTGACGCGCTTGAACACCAGATGGCATCGTCAGCAGAAGACATACAACGTCACAGGCACGCCACCCTTGAACAGCTGCAACGGGCACAGGATGTCACGGAAACCTCGTTTCCTGTCGCTGATTTGGCGCTGCACACTGAAGACGGTATCGACCAAACAACCCAAGGCTATCAGCTCGCATTTGCACGAAACCGGCAGCAAGATATGATCGCGGGCCGTACGCTGATGGGGCCACACCGCAACGACTTACATGCGACGTACCGAGCAAAAGGTGTTGATGCGCGGGATTGCTCGACCGGTGAGCAAAAGGCGTTACTGATCTCTCTGATTTTGGCAAATGCTCGGGCTCTCATTTCTACGTTCGGGGCACCCCCGATCCTGCTTCTTGATGAAGTGGCGGCGCATCTGGATGCACATCGCCGCGCCGCATTATACGAAGAAATTTGCACTCTTAAGAGCCAAGCTTGGATGACAGGTACCGGGCTAGAGCTATTTTCCGAGCTTGGCGAGAACGCGCAATATTTCGATATCAAAGACACGGATGGCATCTCGTTTCTGGGCTAACAGCCACATCGCTGATCGTGCGACACATCGCCCAGAGATAGAAACCTCCAAGCAAAGCAACCCGTCACAAAACAAACGATTTTTCTTACGTCATTTGCGTGACATTCTTGCTTGAAACCCATATTTTGTCCGGACTGATAAAGGAAAAGACCATATGTCCGACGCGACACAAGACACCCAGGAATACGGCGCAGATTCCATTAAGGTTCTCAAAGGCTTAGAGGCGGTTCGCAAACGCCCTGGCATGTATATTGGGGACACCGATGACGGATCTGGCCTGCACCATATGGTCTATGAGGTCGTAGACAACGGCATTGACGAAGCCCTTGCTGGTCATGCCGATGCCGTGAATGTAAAAATTCACGCGGACAATTCCGTTTCAGTCAGCGACAACGGTCGCGGTATCCCCGTCGATCTTCACGCCGAAGAAGGTGTTTCAGCCGCCGAGGTCATCATGACCCAGCTGCATGCGGGCGGTAAGTTCGACAGCAATTCCTATAAAGTATCTGGTGGCTTGCACGGCGTGGGTGTGTCCGTCGTAAACGCATTGTCTGTCTGGCTTGAACTTCGCGTTTGGCGCAATGGCAAAGAGCATTTTGCAAAATTCGGCCATGGCGAAACAACAGAACATTTGCGTGTTGTGGGTGATGCCAACGGTCGCAAAGGGACCGAGGTGCGTTTTCTGGCCTCGACTGACACCTTTAGCAATCTTGAATACAGCTTCGACACGCTCGAGAAACGCCTGCGGGAACTTGCGTTCCTGAACTCGGGTGTGCGGATCATTCTGGAAGACGAACGCCCCGCCGAGCCTCTGCGAACTGAGTTGTACTATGACGGTGGCGTCAAAGAGTTTGTAAAATACGTTGATCGCCACAAGACGTCGATGCTGCCGGAACCTATCTATGTAAAAGGTGAAAAAGACGACATCGGCGTTGAAGTCGCCATGTGGTGGAACGACAGTTATCACGAGAATGTCTTGCCGTTCACCAACAACATTCCACAGCGTGACGGCGGTACCCACATTGCTGGATTTCGTGGGGCGCTGACTCGTACGATCAACAACTATGCACAAGCCACAGGCATCGCCAAAAAGGAAAAGATTTCCTTTACAGGCGACGACGCACGTGAAGGTTTGACCTGTGTTCTGTCGGTTAAAGTTCCTGATCCAAAGTTCAGTTCGCAAACCAAAGACAAACTGGTCAGCTCGGAAGTGCGCCCCGCCGTCGAAGGCCTCGTGAACGAAAAGTTGGCCGAGTGGTTCGAAGAGAACCCGAACGAAGCCAAAACCATTGTATCCAAGATCATCGAAGCGGCACATGCCCGTGAGGCGGCCCGCAAGGCGCGCGATCTGACCCGCCGCAAAACGGCAATGGATGTGAACTTTTTGGCCGGAAAGCTCAAAGATTGCTCCGAGAAAGATCCTTCCAAAACCGAAGTCTTTCTTGTGGAGGGGGATTCTGCTGGTGGATCAGCTCAGACAGGGCGTGATCGACAAACGCAGGCGATCTTGCCTCTAAAAGGTAAAATTCTAAACGTAGAACGTGCACGGTTCGACCGGATGCTGGGCAGTCAGGAGATTGGCAACCTTGTCATGGCGCTTGGCACAGGGATCGGTCGCGATGAATTCAACATCGACAAACTGCGGTACCACAAAATCGTTATCATGACCGATGCGGACGTAGATGGGGCGCACATTCGAACGCTGCTGTTGACGTTCTTCTATCGTCAAATGCCCGAGTTGATCGAAAAAGGGCATCTCTATATCGCACAGCCGCCATTGTACAAAGTCAGTCGCGGTAAATCCGAGGTCTATCTCAAGGATCAGGCTGCTATGGATGACTTTCTTGTTGAACAAGGTATCGACAGCACGGTGCTGCGCCTTGGCAATGGCGAAGAGATTATGGGGGCTGACCTGGCTCGTGTCGTGGGCGAAGCCCGCCAGCTGCGCCGCGTTCTAGACGCCTTTCCAACGCATTACCCGCGGCACATTCTGGAACAAGCCGCCATCGCGGGGGCCTTTGTGCCCGGCGTGGTCGATGCAGATCTGCAAGGGGTGGCCGACAAGGTCGCTGCACGGTTGAACCTGATCGCGCTTGAATATGAAAACGGCTGGCAAGGCCGCATTACCCAAGATCACGGCATCCGACTCGCGCGTATTTTGCGTGGTGTAGAAGAGGTTCGCACGCTTGATGGGCCGATGTTGCGCTCGGGCGAGGCACGCAAATCGGGCAGTTTTACCGAAAGCCTGCAAGAAATTTATGGAACGTCGGCCACCCTAACCCGCAAAGATCGGAGCCAGATCATCAATGGTCCGCTGGATCTATTGCGTGCCATCTTGGCAGAAGGTGAAAAAGGATTGTCTCTACAACGCTATAAAGGCCTTGGAGAAATGAACCCTGATCAACTGTGGGAGACCACGCTTGATCCCGATGCTCGGACGCTCTTGCAAGTAAAAGTCGAAGACATCGCCGAAGCGGATGATCTCTTTACCAAACTTATGGGAGATGTGGTCGAACCACGTCGCGAGTTCATTCAAAAGAATGCTCTCAGCGTCGAAAATCTCGATTTCTAGCCCGTTGTAGGATTGCCCATAATCGTTCGCGACACCCATAGTTTTTCGCGAGATAACCAAAATCGTTCGCATTGCGATATTTGATGTGATGCGAACGAGGCCAAAATTTTTTGGGGGGGGCGTTTTTACTCGTCAAAAAAGAAAAAATTGAGGGCGAAAATCGCAGCTTTGCGACATCCAAATTCGACTCTCAAAAAAGGTACATATTTATCGATAGATTTTCTTACTGAAAGATGTGGCGTCGATGCCAATGCATGTAAGTCTGATGCTCTACTGTTAGCTCAACCTTACTTGCTGCATTCTCAAGCAAGTTCCTTCGCGCGGCATTTCCCAGAGTCTTAGAGCACACAACGTCACCCTCTTCAGAGAACGTAATCATCCCCTTATCAAAGGCAGCGTCCCAAAGCGCCGATAGTAATAGGCCATTGTGAACATCTAACCGCTCAACATCAGCTTCACAGTCGCGCCACGGCTTGGCATGAGACGCTCGAAGCAGTGCTGGCTCCCTGATATCAGTCAATGGGCAGCGCCCATTTCAGAACGACATTAAGCCGTCTCGGTAGATGTCTTGACCGATCCGCTGAATTGTCCTTCTTTCAGCTTGAGTTGTTCGCGGCATTCCATTTGTTGCTTGATTGAATGCGTCAATTGGGCTGTTGGGAAATGGCAGAGAAATAGAAAGCTCATATATTCCGCTAAGAGCGGTATAGAGGTCATTGAATAGCCCCTAGAATTGTAGACGCCTTGCTTGGTAATTTTGGAAGCAAGGAGACAGTGATGTCAGGGATTAGATTTACAGATGAGTTCAAGCGTGA
>NZ_SULI01000017.1 GCF_005518135.1 Shimia litoralis
AAGCTGGCGGCCATCGGCGTCAATCGCGTCGCGCATCGTGCGGAACTTGATCATTTGAAAGGGCTTAACGGCCGAGAACAGCTCTGTCATTTGATCCAGAGCACTGGTTTGATGTTTTGCCTGAGCCGCGATGATCGACGAGTCGATGCCACCCGATAGCGCTACACCGACCGGCACATCGGCATGCAAACGTAGCCGAATGGCATCTTGCACCAGATGCCGCAATTCCTCGATTGCCTCACCCTCGGACGATATCGGCAACTCGTCTTGATAGCCGGGCTTCCAATACGCCCGCAGGTTAGACAGGCCATTCGCCGGCGCGGTGCCGTCAATCTCGGCTATCGACGCGGCCGGAAACGCCTCGACCAATTCCAGCCAGCTATGGTCGTCAATACTCTGCAATGACTGCGATAAGAAACGCGCGGCGGTTACCGGATCGGGCGTCACGTCGACCCCCGGTAAAGCCATCAGGCTATGCATTTCGGACGCCATGTAGATCCCGTTGCTATCACGGTACATGTACAGTGGTTTCTTGCCGAAGCGGTCGCGCGCCACATAGAATCGGTTCGACACGCAGTCTTGAACGACCATCGCCCACATGCCGTTGAATTGTCGGAACGCTTCGTCGATGCCAAGGCGCTCGATCAATTCGACGATAACTTCGGTATCGGTGCCCGAACGCAGCCCCGTCAATCCAAATTGATCAGCCAGCTCACGAAAGTTATAGACCTCGCCATTGAACAAAATCCGGTAGCGTCCCGAGGCGGAAAGCATTGGCTGTGCGCCGCTTTCACTGAGCCCAACAATCGCCAGCCGCTGATGCGCCATTCCCAAATGGACGCCCGCGGTTTCTTCAAACAAAACCCCTTCGCCATCTGGCCCACGATAATACTGCCGCGCATGGGCGGCAGTAACAAATTCGCGCACAGGACGCGCCGCGAGGGCAAAAATCAATCCACACATTTTAAGATATTCCTTTCGATTGCCCTCGTTGAAGTGCAAGCATGCGTGCGGCTTTGGGCACTCTCGATCGACCAAGAGTCGCCATAGCGAAATACACTGGCGTGTACATATTGACGAAGAAGTTGAATGCAAAGATGGACTGCACGACCATGGCAATAAACGCAAGCCTGCAGGCATATTGGAAATACGATGACTTATCGATCTTTGCAGTCAATACGGCACCGATGGTTACGAACCAAATCAACAGACCAAACAATCCAAATTTTGCTGTGACCGCCAATGGAGTGAAGTGGGCGTTACTGACCTCTTGAACCGCCGCAAAGCCAAACTCATATAGAAAGTCCGTATTCAGCTCATAGCGGAACCCATATCCGTTGCCGAACCAGAGCGACCACCCAGTTAAGTGCGGCTGCAACGAAACATATTCTACATAGCGCCCCGGATCTAGAAACTTAAGCATCTCTAGAAAGCTAGTTGACGACTCTTGCGCACTCACAAACTGCCTGTAAGTCGCAAGAATTTTGTCGACGAAGCTAACGTCGGCGCTTAAAAATGATCCACCAAATATTACAAGCACCGGCGAAAAGAGAACTATGGGGATCAATGCTCGCAGAATGGCAGACCGGAAACGGGCATGCGCAAATCCCGCAATAAGGCCCATGACCAAAACACCAATCAAAATCATTCGCTTAGCCGCTTTGGCAGACGCCGTTGTATTATCGATTTTTCTTGGCCTGAAGGCAGCAATGTGGCGAATCAAACCAACCTTGCCTATTATTTGATCCAGTGCCTCACGGAGAGCGGTAGGTGCGTTGATGATCAACTGTCCGCCTTCAAATATTCGGGGTAGCTCAACGAAACCCAGAAACTGGTCATATATCGTTCCCAAACGTGGAGCTGGATCCGGTTGGGCATATGCTTGTTCGCCCCATACTCGAACCGCTTCAGGCTTGAGCCGTGCTGTTGCCATTTCGTCGGTCAGTAAAGTGTTGAAATTGAGGCGATTCCAATCTGGTTTTTGTGTTTCCACCCTGACAAGATTGACCTACAGAACTTGTTCTGATGTTGATTGATTAATTTCAAGAATTAGAGCTGCAAAGGGTCCGGCGCAAGCGCATCCATCCCGTGCTTGGATGCCATAGGAATCGGAAAGGTGCCCTGTAAAACCACCCGCTGTGGGTATTGTAGCGGAAATGAAACAACCAACCCCGATCAGCAGATGCACAGAGTCGCTTGATTTTAACAAATACTGTCCAACAATCGGGGTAGTTCATTGCGTTGAGTTATCGGTTAAGGTTGTGTACGGTTTGGCAATAAAAACGAATTAGTCCTGAATATGCCATAGTGATTGAGAGAGTTAGTAAATGCGTAAAAAGGTTACCAAAGCCATTTTCCCAGTAGCAGGCATGGGAACGCGGTTTTTACCAGCCACAAAAGTGGTTCCAAAAGAAATCCTGACGCTGGTTGATCGTCCATTGATCCAATATGCGATCGACGAGGCGCGAGAAGCTGGAATCACCGAGTTTATTTTCGTGACTGCAAAAGGTAAAAGTGCGCTTGAGGATTACTTTGATCACTCGCCACTGCTTGAGCAAGAGTTGCGGAAAAAGGGTAAAGACGAACTTTTGGCGACGCTGAAAACTACAAACATGGATAGCGGTGCAATCGCATATATCCGCCAACACAAAGCTCTTGGTTTGGGGCATGCCGTCTGGTGTGCGCGTCGTTTGATTGCGAACGAACCCTTTGCAGTCATTTTGCCGGATGACGTGATCGCGGGCGAGCAAGGCTGTCTTAAGCAGATGGTCGAAGCCTATGAGGAAACCGGCGGAAGTATGGTCGCGGCAATGGAAGTCGCACCGGAGCAGGCGTCATCCTATGGAATCCTTGATATTCAGGAAGACATGGGGTCTCTGGTGTCTGTAAAAGGTATGGTTGAAAAACCGCCCGTTGAATCGGCGCCATCCAACCTTGCGGTGATTGGGCGATATATTCTGACACCAGACGTGTTGCGGACGCTGAACAAGCAAAAATCCGGTGCGGGTGGCGAGATTCAATTAACGGACGCCATTGCTCAAGAAATTGTGCAGGAACGGAATGTGTTTGGGTATCGTTTCCGCGGACAGCGTTTTGATTGCGGATCCAAAGCGGGCTATTTGCAGGCAACTGTATCCTTTGCTTTGGCGCGCGCCGAGCTAAGAGATGAGCTCAGTGCATATCTTAAGGAAATGGTCGCCAGCGAGAAAGCTGCTCAATAACGGTCTGGAGACTCGGGTTTGCAAAATGTGTTAGTTACAGGCGGTGCAGGGTATATTGGCTCGCACGCCTGCAAAGCATTGAAACGTGCTGGTTTTCAGCCGGTTACGTATGACAACCTTTGTGCTGGCTGGCAAGATTCCGTAAAGTTCGGCCCCTTTGAAAAAGGGGACTTGCTTGATCGTGCGCGATTGGACGAAGTGTTTGCGAAGTACCAACCTGTAGCAGTGATGCATTTTGCTGCGTTGAGCCAGGTGGGCGAAAGCATGCAGGTGCCGGGGAAATATTGGCAGAATAACGTCGGTGGGTCCTTAACTCTTTTAGAAGCTGCGGTGGCGGCAAATTGTAAGAACTTTGTGTTTTCCTCAACATGCGCGACGTATGGGGATCAAGATAATGTGGTTCTTGATGAAAATAGCACGCAAGCACCGATTAACGCGTATGCCGCGTCCAAGCGGGCAATCGAAGATATGTTGCGAGACTTTGAAGGTGCGCATGGCCTGCGACACGTGATATTTCGATACTTCAACGTCGCAGGCGCAGATCCAGAGTGTGAAGTGGGCGAGTTTCATCAGCCCGAAACACATTTGATCCCTATAATGCTTGGGGCAATCGATGGCAAAAGAGATGCGTTGACCATCTTTGGAACTGACTATGATACACCTGATGGCACCTGTATTCGTGACTATGTGCATGTGTGTGATCTGGTCGATGCGCATATCTTGGGGCTGAGCTGGCTGTTGTCGGATAAAGAGAGCCGCGTGTTTAACCTTGGTACCGGAAGCGGGTTTTCAGTGCGGGAAGTGATTGATCAATCACGTGCCGTGACCAATAGAGATGTCCCCTATTTTGAAGGGCCGCGCCGCGCAGGAGATTGCACCCGACTTGTCTCAGGCTCGACACGTGCGGAAAAAGAACTAGGCTGGGCACCGTCGAGATCTAATCTGCATACGATGATATCTGACGCTTGGAGATGGTATCAAACTGGCTATTACGAAAAATAACGCCGTTCCCCCCGCACGAATTTTGGACCTTAGCCGGCTTATGAGCCGCGCTGGGAAGACGCCGACTGGTGTGGATCGGGTCGAATTGGCATATTTACGATTTGTGCTTGAGTGCCCAGAGCCTTGTTTCGGCCTGATTAGAACCTCGTTGGGGTTTGTGTTGCTTGACCGGTCGGGCCTGTCCGGCGTCCTGGCGCGTCTGACTGGCGCGCTTGCATGGGGCCCGGCAGACAGATTGGCGCGAGTTGTGCGGAACCTGTCGCCAGAACGGAAAAAAAGTGAGTCTGATCTACGCCGCCTAAGTCTTGCGCGATCACGCCCCATGTTTCTTAAGCGGATGCTGCGCAAACATGTGCCCAACGGCGCGACCTATTTTAACGTAGGTCACACAAACCTGACAGAGCGGGTGATTTGGGCGCTCGAGCACGGGCTAAATGCGCGTATTGTCGTGTTTGTACATGACACCATTCCCTTGGATTTCCCACAGTTCCAACGAAGTGGGAGCGTGCACCGATTTGCCGGGTTCTTGGGGCGCGTTGAAAAATCTGCGGACCTGATTTTATGCAACTCGGCGGTGACAAAAAGAGATATCGAACGTCATCTTTTGAAACGCTCGCCGTCGTTGAAAATTGCTGTGGCGCATCTGGGTGTCGATCTACATTGTTCACAGAGCATGGACAATATGAGCGCCCCTCAACTGCCTTTGCCGTTCTTTTTGTGTGTTGGAACGATTGAGCCGCGTAAGAACCACGCGCTGCTCTTGGATATTTGGCATAAGATGGCCGCGGAAATGGACGCGGCCGAGGTGCCGTCGTTGGTCGTCTGCGGACACCGGGGTTGGTGCAACGCAGAGGTGTTTGACCGATTAGATCAATCACCTCTTCGCGATCACAAAATATTTGAGTTTTCCAACTTGAGTGACGGTCAGATAGGGCGATTGATGCAAACCTCTGCAGGGCTGCTGTTTCCCAGCTTTGCAGAAGGTTTTGGGCTACCTCCGGTTGAAGCGACGGCTATGGGCGTTCCGGTGGTCTGTGGTGAATTAGACGTGATCCGCGAAATCTTGCAAGACAAACCCATTTACGCAAGCGTTACAGACAGTTATGCATGGGAGCAGGCAATACTTGATCTGGCAAGGCAGCATCAGGAAAAGGGCAGCGCAGACCGTGCGACGAGCACGCGTTACACTCCGCCGACATGGGATGCGCATTTCAACGTCGTCTTAAAGGTGACGTGATATTTCGCCCAGATCCATGTACGTTGTCTGGAACTGGGTTGAAGGGTGAAGATTGGGCTTTTTGAATTCATATCGTTTGCGTATTCAGCGGCGTCGCTGGCTGCTTCGGGCGTTGTACAAGCGCCGCGAGCTACAGCCTGTGGCCAATCGCACCAATCAGATTAAGCGCGACGACTTGTTGTTGTTTTCGACCCAAAGAAACGAGAAGATCCGCCTTCCGTATTTTCTAAGCTATTACCGTGACATGGGGATCAATCATTTCCTAATTGTGGACAATGATAGCGATGATGGCTCACTCGAGTACCTTGCAGATCAACCGGATGTTTCCGTGTGGCACACGCGCAAAGGATACAAGCAATCGCGGTTTGGCGTTGATTGGTTGAATTGGCTTCAGCTTAGGTATGGGCACGGCCACTGGTGTTTGACGGTCGATCCAGATGAGTTTCTGATTTATCCATTTTGTGACACGCGCCCGTTGCGCGCCTTGACGGATTGGCTTGACGCGTCGTCGATTAAATCCTTTAGCTCTATGCTGTTGGATATGTACCCAAAGGGGCGTCTGGATACGCAACCCTATCGCGTAGGGCAAAATCCAATGGAAATTGCCAGCTGGTTTGATGCCGGGAACTATACGATGGATAAAAATCCGTCGTTTGGAAACCTGTGGATTCAAGGCGGTCCGAGATCGCGTGTATTTTTCCGTGATGCGCCTGAACTCTCGCCAGCGTTGAATAAAATTCCACTGGTCAAATGGGATCGGCGGTATGCTTACGTGAGCTCTACACACATGTTGTTGCCGCGCGGTCTCAATCAGACGTATGACGAATGGGGTGGCGAAAAAGCATCTGGCATTCTGTTACACGCCAAGTTTTTGGACACGTTCACGGCGAAAGCCGAAGAAGAGCTTAAGCGCAAGCAGCATTATGCGGCGAGCGTGGAGTATTTGGCCTATGCCGAATCTCTTAAGCATGATCCGCAGCTTTGGTGTAAATGGTCCGAGAAATACATCAATTGGCGACAGCTTGAGATTCTTGGCCTGATGTCCAAGGGGAACTGGGCATGAGTGTTGGCATCATCATGTTGGTGCATACGGCGCTAGATCGTGCTGAACAGGTCGCGCGCCACTGGATGTCTGCGGGGTGTCCGGTGGTCCTGCACGTTGATGCTGCTGTTTCATCCAAGCAATATCAAAAGCTGGTTCAGGCGCTAAAAGATCAACCGAATGTCAGGTTTTGTAAACGCCACGTGTGTGAATGGGGCACTTGGGGCCTTGTGGCCGCATCACAGTCCGCGTCCGAAATGATGCTCTCGCAGTTTGAGCAAGTGCGTCATGTCTACCTCTCATCTGGGTCTTGCTTGCCTCTCCGACCGGTTCAAGAACTGGTTGATTATCTCGAAGCGCGACCGCGTACGGACTTTATTGAATCCGCAACGACCCACGAAGTTCCATGGACCGTAGGTGGGCTAAGCGAGGAGCGCTTTGTGATGCGCTTTCCCTTTAGCTGGAAGCGCAACCGGTACCTGTTCGATAAATACGTAGAGCTTCAGCGTTTGGTGGGGTTTAAACGGAAAATGCCAGCGGGACTGGTGCCTCATATGGGATCACAATGGTGGTGCCTCACGCGCCAGACGTTGTCCGCAATTCTCGAAGACCCAGAGCGCGAGGTCTATGACACCTATTTCAAAAA
The DNA here is from genome assembly GCF_005518135.1 of Shimia litoralis. Classification (GTDB taxonomy): domain Bacteria; phylum Pseudomonadota; class Alphaproteobacteria; order Rhodobacterales; family Rhodobacteraceae; genus Shimia_E; species Shimia_E litoralis. The sequence goes on from NZ_SULI01000017.1 coordinate 7,149, forward strand.
GGTTTGGATCCCTGACGAAAGCTACTTTCAGACGTTGGCGCGATTGTATTCCACAAATATCGAAAGCCGATCCTTAACGCTGTCCAAGTTCGATTTTCAGGGAAAGCCGCATATTTTCTATGATGACCATCTGCAGTTGTTGCGCAGATCAGATTGCTTCGTGGCGCGGAAAATCTGGCCTCGGGCAAATAAACTCTACAAAGTGTTCCTGACCGACCCTGCAGGTGCCATGGCAATGGCCGAGCCGAATCCAGCCAAGATCGACCGCATTTTTTCTAAGGCGGTAGAACGTCGAACCAGAGGGCGCCCGGGTCTGTTTATGCAGAGCCGTTTCCCGAATGATGGCTGGGAGAACGGCGTGACCTGCGGGCGCTACTCGGTATTTCAGGGATTCTCGGACCTTTTTGAAGATTTTGAACCATGGCTTTCCAAGGCCTCTGGAACCCAAGTGCATGGGCATCTGTTCTCGCCTGAACGTGTTGAATACGCTGACCGCCAGACCGCTATAAACGGCGCTCTTTCAGACAGCGCAGCGCAGCGCGACTATAATCCTATCGCATTCTTGGCCAGCTTGATTTGGAATACGCGCGGCGAGCGGCAGTGCTTTCAAATGGGTCCGATGGATGAGGGCGCACCCATGTGGTTTTTGGCAAAAGACCCCAATGCGCAGATTTCCGTGATTAGCGGTGCGTGGGCTGTGCCCCTTTTCAAATCGAACCGTAATTTTGCTGAGTTACGCAGGGATGCGGCCTACTATCAACAGCTTGAAAGTGAACAACTCCACGTTCTTAGGTCGCCTTATGTGAAAGCGCGCGTTCGGATATGGACAATGGCAGAGTTCATCGAGGCTCCGATGGAGCCGTTGCAAACCATTATTGATGAAATGGGCCATCAGCGACTGAGACGGTTGTCAGAGGCGCCTAAGATGGCGGATTTGACGGGGTTTGGGCAGTTCCTGCAAAATCTCAAAAACCAGGGCATGCATCCATACTTGATGGGAGACTTCCCAGCGACGCTTGATGGAATTAACCAGGTGAAAACCCCAAGAAAACCCTATTTGGTGCAGTAAACCCACATGCAAAACCCATTTGATTATTTTGTTGTTTTTGCAGAAATGCGTACCGGTTCAAATTTTCTCGAAACCAACCTGAATGCGTTTGATAGCATCACGTGCCACGGCGAGGCCTTTAACCCGCATTTTATCGGATACCCCAACAAGAGCGAGATTTTGGGTGTCTCGCTAGAAGAGCGAACAGAGAACCCGTTTGACCTTTTGAATGCTGTGAAATCCGAAGAGGGCGTTTTGGCTGGCTTCCGGTATTTTCACGACCACGACCCGCGCATCTTACAGACCTGTCTGGACGATCCGCTATGTGCCAAGATTATTCTGACCCGCAATCCAGTGGATAGCTATGTCTCGTGGAAAATCGCGCAGTCAACGGGTCAATGGAAGTTGACAGATGTCCGTCGCCGCCGCGAAAGTAAGGTGCGCTTCGATCCTTTGGAGTTCCAAAATCACGTTCAGGCGCTGCAAGATTTTCAGGTCACATTGATGAGGTCCCTTCAGATTGCGGGCCAAACCGCATTTTATATCGCGTATGAAGATCTGCAGGATGTGGCGGTCATCAATGGTTTGGCGCGGCATTTGGGCCAAGAAGAACAGCTCGAGGCATTGGACACATCGCTTAAGCGTCAAAACCCTAGCCCTGTGTCTGCCAAGGTATCGAATTTTGATGATATTCCAGCAGCGCTGAGCGCGCTTGATCAATTCAACCTCACCAGAACTCCTAATTTTGAGCCGCGTCGTGGCGCAGCAGTGCCGACATATGCAGCTGCGGCGGAAACGCCTCTGTTGTATTTGCCTGTGCGGTCCGGTCCCGAAGCGCAGGTGATGCAATGGTTGGCTGATCTGGATGGGGTGCAGGTGGATGGCCTGCACCGCAAGCTCAACCAAAAAGCGCTTCGCCAATGGAAGCGGGCCCACAAAGGGCATCGCAGCTTTACAGTCATTCGGCATCCGGTTGCGCGTGTGCATTCCGCCTTTTGTTCGCAAATTCTTGCGACGGGATCAGGCAGTTTTACGCAAATTCGAAAGGTTCTGCGTAAAGTATACAAGTTGCCTCTTCCGGCAGAGGTGACAGACCCAAATTATGACGTTGCGTCACATCGTGCGGCGTTTATCGCATTCCTTGAATTTTTGATGGCGAATCTGGCGGGTCAAACAAGTGTTCGGGTGGATGCACATTGGGCTACTCAGGCCAGCATTCTGAAGGGGTTTGGTGAAATGGCCCTGCCCGATATGATCGTCCGAGAAGATGAGATGGGCACATATCTGGCGGCTTTGGCAGCGCAGGTCGGTCGGTATGATGCGCCAGATATTGTTGCCGTGCCGGATGACACGCCTTATCCGTTGCAGGCCATCTATGATGACTCAATCGAGAAGATGGTAAAAGAGATCTATCAGCGAGACTATCTCATGTTTGGATTTGATCGCTGGGCTTAGCAAAGGCAGCAGGTTAAGCCGCCTTAACGTTTTGGTTCTCAGTCAAGATCGTAAACAGTGTTGACGCGTCTTGATTTGCACGCAGCTTGGCACAAATGGTGTTGTTGCGCAGGGTTCGCGACACCAAAGCCAGTGCTTTAAGATGCTCAACGCCCGCCTCCTGTGGAGCAAAAAGAGCAAAGGCAATGTCCACTGGTTGGCGATCAACCGCGCTGAAATCTACGGGCTTTTCCAATAGGATAAACGCACCAACGACCTGATCAAGGGCAGGCAGCCGCGCATGCGGTAACGCAACACCATGGCCAACACCCGTCGGTCCGAGATTTTCGCGCTCTAGCAACGCTTCGACCACATGGCTTGATGTCAAACCATATGCCGATTCAGCCAGATCACCAAACGCATGTAGCAAGCGTTTTTTGCTTGAGGCAGCCGAAACAACTTTGACCGCCTCAGGCTTAAGGATCATAGAAAGGTCCAACATGCCTGTAATCTCCAGACAGGGCTCAGGACCCTGCCGTATTATCCTTGTGGATCAATCCAGCCTACATTGCCGTCATCACGGCGATAGACCACATTCAACCCGTCTTTGCTTTCGTTTCGGAAGACCAGCACTGGGGCCCCTGCGAGCTCCATCTGCATAACAGCTTCACCGACGCTGAGAGATTGGATTTTGGTTTCCATCTCGGCGACGATCACCGGTTGTAGCGATTCCGGCTCTGCTTCTTCAGTCTCCACTTCTTTGGCGAGGATATACGAGGACGCACCAAAGAGTTCAACCGGTTCCGCACGGTCGCGGTGATGATCCTTGAGGCGGCGCTTGTAACGGCGCAGCTGCTTTTCCATTTTCTCGCAGCAAGTATCGAACGCTGCATAGATCTCGGTTGCATGGGCTTTTGCCTGAGCGGTCAAACCTGTCGAGAGGTGGACCGTTGCCTCGCAGACGTATTCATGTGCGCTTTTGGAAAAGATGATATTGGCGTCCGTCGGACGTTCGGCATATTTGTTGACCGCAATACCCAGGGAATCTTTGACGTGGGTTTGAAGTGCAGCACCGATATCGATTTGTTTTCCGGTAATTTGGTAGCGCATCCTGTCTCCTTTTCGATGACATGTCGGATCAGAAAGGGCGCGTGAAAACGCCCCGAAAGCTTCAGGTCCGAATGCTGGATTTGGACATTCCTAAACCTTGCTCAAGATCGGGCCTTTTCAGAAAGGCCGCGGCGATCAGAGGTGCGGTTGCCAAGAATGTCATGACTGTATTTGAGGCCACAGACGGGGGGGTTGTCAATGTAGGCAGATCAAATTTTGTGCACAAAACGCACAAAAATTTCCACGGCCATCAGGAAATTTTGAAGTTGTCACCCAAATAGACACGGCGCACATTTTCGTTTTCAACCACGTCTTCTGGTGTGCCGGACATCAATACCTTGCCATCGTGCAAAATATAGGCGCGGTCAACAATCTCGAGCGTTTCCCGTACGTTATGGTCCGTGATCAATACACCGATACCACGCTTTTTAAGATCAGATACAAGGTGCCGGATGTCGCCCACCGAAATCGGATCAACGCCCGCAAAAGGTTCATCCAACAACAGATATTTCGGGTCGGCGGCAAGACATCGCGCAATTTCAACACGGCGACGTTCGCCACCCGAAAGCGCCAATGCCGGCGCACGACGAAGATGTTCTATTGAGAACTCGCTCAACAACTCTTCGAGTCGTTCACGGCGTTTGTGGCGGTCCTTCTGGGTAATATCGAGGATTGCCATAATGTTGTCTTCAACGCTTAGGCCGCGAAAGATCGACATTTCCTGTGGCAAATAGCCAATACCCAGTTTGGCCCGCCGATACATCGGAAGAGTGGTCACATCGTGTCCGTCGATCAGAACGTGCCCGCCTTCAGGAACGACCAGACCAGCAATGGAGTAAAATGTTGTCGTCTTGCCCGACCCGTTTGGCCCCAATAGCGCAACCACTTCGCCACGATTGAGTTCCATGCTGAAGTCACGAATGACGACGCGTTTGCGGTAACTCTTGCGCAACCCCTCAACACGCAGCCCAGAACTGCCGTCAGTGACTTGTAATTTGGGGCGGGCCATCAATTGTCTCCGGTGCGCATAATGGTTTTGACCCGACCTTCCATATTCGCGGTGCCTTTTGCGATATGAACGGTCATCTTGTCCGAGTTCATTGTATTTGCCCCCTGAGAGAGCAAGACACTTCCGGTCATGACAATGATTTCGTTCTCAAGGTCATAATCTGCCTCGTCCGATTCCGCCGCATCTTGGTCTTGAACCAAAAGAACGCCTCCGGTGGCGACAAGCCGTGCGATACCTTTTGTGTCGGGGTTATAAAACACATTCACAACCGGCGCGGTCATTCTCATCGTGCCTTGGCTGATAATGACGTTGCCGTTGAACACCGCGCTTCCGTCATTCTGATTGACAGACAGGCTATCGGCGGACACTTCCACCGGCATTTCCGAGTCACCCTGAAGACTTCCAAAGGCTACATCAAAACCTTGCGCAAAAAGCGTTGCAGGCAGGAAGAGAGCGAAAGAAACGACAAATGCTTTAATCAGTGTCACGGGATACCTCGTTTGATCCGGCGGGATTTACTATCATTTTCACACCTTGTGAGAAAATCAAATAGGTGTCGCCCTTCTTTTCGTCTGGTAGTATTTGTAGCATTCCTGCTTCGACCTGCCCACCGGGACCTGTTCCGCGAATTTTTCCAGTTGAATGAGCGCGTGTTTCTCTCATCGCGGTCACGAGTTCGGTCGTTGTGATTTCATAACCTTGAGAGCTTTGGATGTTTACCTGCCCCTGCAGTGTGACGGCATTGCTTGTGTTATCGATCATGGCGCGATCAGAGGCAAAGGTCAGATATTGGCCATTCGGATGATCGATACGGGCTTCCATCTTGGTGGCGATGGCGCGCCCCAATGCGTCGGCGTCGGGTCTTGCCGACTCTGCAGTGAACGCGACAAGATTTCCATTGCTCGTCTTGCCCGAAAAGAATGGTGCGGAAAGCCGTTGTTCTCGCACCTTTTGTTCAAGCTCTTCTTCGGCAAAGGGGATTTCATCCGTGCTGCCCCCAATGTTTCTTGAGAAAAGGAAAAGCGTCGACAACAGAACCAGTGCTGCCAACGGCAAAATAACCTTAAGCCACGCGATCAGGCGCGAATATGTTAAGCCACCAGAGGCCATATCACCCCAATCCGACCCGCAAACAATCGTGTATATGCAAAATGCCCAGTGGGATGTCAGGGGTTTCAGAGCTCGAAACAAAGAGGCACGTGATTTTGCGAGCATTCATAATGGCCACGGCTTCTTCTGCAAGCGCGTCTGTATCGATTGTTGAGGGGGCGCTCGTCATGACTTGTTTCGCCGAATACTCCAGCAAACCCTTCATGTGTCGCCGCAAATCACCGTCAGTAATAATGCCGATCAACCGGCCTTCTGCATCTGTGACGCCTGCGACGCCAAAACCTTTGCGGCTGATCTCCAAAAGAACATCAGACATTGGGGTGGTGCCCGCCACGAGCGGAATGGCGTCACCGCGGTGCATCAGGTCACTGACTTTGCTAAGCTGAGCCCCAAGTTTGCCACCGGGGTGGAACTTGCGAAAGTGCTCTGGTGTAAAATGCCGATGCTCCATCAAGGCAACCGCCAGTGCATCGCCCAACGCCAAGGTCATTGTGGTGGAGCTGGTCGGGACAATTCCGGTGCCGCATGCTTCTGGTGCTTGCGGCAGGATCAAGCCGATATCTGATTGCTTAATCAGGGTCGACTCTGGGCGGCTTGCGACCCCGATCATCGGAATATTGAAGCGGCGAGTATAGGCGATGACATCTGCAAGCTCCGGCGTTTCACCAGAATTCGACAATACCAGTGCCACATCACCCTGCGCCATCATCCCAAGATCGCCATGGCTTGCCTCGGCAGGATGCACGAAATGGGCGGGCGTACCGGTGCTTGCCAAAGTCGCAGCGATCTTGCGGGCGATGTGACCCGATTTGCCCATTCCCAGAATAATGACGCGCCCTGTGGCTGACAGCATCAGGTCTACGGCGCGCGCAAAATTGTCATCCAGGCTATCGCAAAGTTGCGAGAGCGCATCGGCTTCGGTGCGCACAACGCGCCGCGCCGTTGCCAAAAAAATGTCTTTGTCTATCATTAGTGCGAAAAGATGTCCTGATCTGGCCAACCTTCAAGATCCAAGAGCGCGCGTGTTGGCAAAAACTCGAAACAGGATTTAGCCAACTCCTTGCGACCTTCACGTTTGAGGCGGGTATTAAGTTCCTTGCGAAGTCTGTGCAGATACAGCACGTCTGAAGCTGCATAGTCGAGTTGAGCAGATGTTAGGGTATCCGCCCCCCAGTCGCTCATTTGTTGAAACTTGGAAATATCAACACCCAAGAGTTCCTGAAGCAGGTTTTTCAACCCGTGACGATCCGTATATGTCCGAACAAGTTTCGAAGCAATCTTGGTGCAGTAAACTGGTGCTGTCACGGTTCCGAAAGCATTGTGCAAAGCAGCAATGTCGAAACGGCCAAAATGAAACAGCTTGAGCACGTCTGGATCACCCAACATTTTGCACAAGTTTGGTGCACTGGATTGGTTTTTGGAAATTTGGACCAGATGCGCGTTACCATCCCCACCAGATAATTGTACCAAACAAAGTCGGTCGCGGTGTGGGTTTAGCCCCATCGTTTCGCAATCGATTGCCACAACAGGGCCAAGATCAAGGGTATCGGGCAAGTCATTTTGATAAAGATAATTCGTCATATCCGCCTCGGGGCAAAAATCTAATAATAAAGTAAGGTCAAAAAGGGACTGGATCAACAATTCATCCGCTTTTGCAGAGAGTACGAGGATTTTCCCTAGTCGAACTTTGCTGACTTGTCCTGATGTGGGCGCGCTAGTGCAAGGACATTTTTGTGACAGATATCGCTTTTGGTGCGATGCCCATCAAAAATTCCCCGAAATAGAAGTTTAAAGAAGGTGACCCGGTCACTTTTATGGAAAAGACCCATGGTGATCCATCGCGGAAATAGCACGGCGAAGACCAGAAAATACCATCGCCCAGCAGCAAAGGCGTACACTTTTAGAATGTTTCGGTGATGGTAGTATGTCTTCCAAAGGGGATGAAATCGCTTTGTGCCCTTCGACTTTGAGGTGAAGTCATGCGTAAATCGGATATCCGGGCAAAACTCAACCTTTCCCCCCAACTTGGTCAAGCGGAGGGTGTACAGAGTATCGTCGCCGTAGATAAACAGCCGGCCATCAGGATACCCCGCGCGTCGAATAGCATTTCTGGATAGAAACAGGCCAACAAAAGACGCTGCATCCACAGTTTGTGGTGCGGCAACATAATCCGATGGAGCCAAATGAAACCCTTCACGTCCTTGTCGAAGTGTTTGAAAAAATCTGCGCTTCCTCCAAAAAGGATTAACAGATGGGCGGTTAATATCGCAAATTTGGCCATCCGGCATAAAGACCGCGGCGGCGATCGCATCGAACCGTCCATCGGCATGGGCTTGAAATGCGCGCAGTGCCCCGGGTTCCGGACGCCCGTCATCGTCCATTAGTACGACCCAATCTGGGGAATACCGCTTCATCGCAAGGCGCATTGCGGCTTCGAACCCTCCGGCGCCACCGATGTTTTCAGCTGCGGTCTCAGTCCATACGCGTGGATCCTGCAAGGTCTGTAGCCAACTCTCGGTCTCGTCCGTGCTGGCGTTGTTGAATACAATCACTGCGTCAAGGTGCTGTGGCGGCGTGGCAAGCAAGGCCGCCAAGGTCTTCTTGAGCTGCCCAAGCCGATTGTGTGTCACTACGATTGCGACGAGTTTAACGACTTGGCCGTCGCCAATGTTGGCGCGATGGGTGGCTGCAGTCATGGTATCTTTGCCTTTTTTGGGGTGGGGATGGCGGTTATTCCTGCTTGTTTTGGGCGACTCCCGATGCCAAACATGTCGCAATAAAGTTTCCCATGGGTTACCTGTTATTCAGTCAGGAGTTTTTTGTGCATATTGAGGCAACGGCATTACCGGACGTTCTTATTCTGACACCGGCACGGTTCGGAGATTCGCGTGGCTTTTTTAGCGAAAGTTGGAATAAATCTCGTTTGGCTGAGCAAGGGATTGATATTGAATTTGTTCAAGACAACCATTCTCTGTCAGCTGCGAAAGGCACCGTGCGAGGGTTGCACTTTCAGACCCCGCCCCACGCTCAAGACAAACTGGTTCGCTGTGGTCGTGGCGCGCTTTTGGATGTTGCTGTGGATATTCGCCATGGGTCGCCCACATATGGGAAATGGGTGTCCGTAGAGCTGAGCGCGGACAATGGCCGTCAGCTATTGGTGCCCAAGGGTTTTGCCCATGGATTTGTGACACTGACTGATGACACCGAGATCATCTATAAGTGCTCTGACTATTATGCGCCCGACTGTGATCGCGCGCTTATGTTTGATGATCCTGCTGTTGGCGTCGAGTGGGGTATTCATAGAGAGAAAGCGATCATGTCCGACAAGGATCTCGCGGCACCTGCTTTGGCAGACCTAGATAATCCGTTTGTTTGGGTGGCGTAGCTATGAAGATTCTTGTGACTGGAGGAGCAGGATTTATCGGATCAGCGGTTGTCCGGCTGGCGATCCAGCGCGGGCACACAGTCGTCAACGTAGATGCTTTGACCTATGCCGCGTGTTTGGAAAATGTTGCCAGTGTTGCAGCGCATCCCAACTATGCGTTCGAACACGTTGATATTTGTGATCTGGCTGCATTAGAGACTGTTTTTGCACGCCATACGCCTGATGCGGTCATGCACCTTGCAGCCGAAAGCCATGTAGATAGATCGATCGACGGGCCCGGTGCATTTATCGAAACCAATGTGACAGGCACATACAATATGTTGCAGGCGGCTCGTGGGTATTGGGAAGGTTCCGGTAGGCCCGAGGCATTCAGATTTCACCATATCTCGACTGATGAAGTTTATGGAACATTGGGTAAGACAGGATTGTTTACAGAGGACACGCCCTATGCCCCAAACAGTCCCTATTCCGCCTCAAAAGCCGCCAGTGACCATTTGGTCCGCGCTTGGGGTGAAACATATGGGCTGCCGTACGTGCTGACAAATTGCTCGAACAATTATGGGCCATACCATTTCCCTGAAAAACTTGTTCCAGTGGTTATTCTGAACGCGCTGGCGGGAAAGCCGATCCCAATCTATGGCGCAGGTGAAAACATACGAGATTGGCTCTTTGTCGAGGATCATGCCGATGCTTTGCTACATGTTTTGGCGAACGGTGTGTCCGGAAGGAATTATAATGTCGGCGGGGAAAACGAGGTTAAGAACATTGATCTGGTCAAGATGATCTGTTCAATTCTGGATGAGTTGCGCCCGTCAAACAGTCTCTATTCTAGCTTGATTACCCATGTTACCGACCGCCCGGGTCACGACATGCGATATGCAATTGACCCCACGCGTATCCGCACAGAACTTGGCTGGCGCCCGTCCGTCACCCTTGAGCAAGGTTTGCGCAAGACGGTGGAATGGTACTTGAATAACGAAAGCTGGTGGCGCGCATTGCAAGACCGTGACGGCGTGGGTGTCAGATTAGGAACAAAAGCATGAAGGCGCTGGTTTTCGGCAAGACAGGTCAGGTTGCAACAGAATTGGTGAGGCTTGCCTCGCAAGATGTGCAGATCGAAGCCTTGGGGCGCGATCAGGCGGATCTTACGAACCCTGACGCGTGCGCAAAACGTATTGCGGACTCCGATGCCGATGTTGTGATAAACGCGGCGGCATATACTGCCGTGGATCAAGCTGAATCCCAGCCCGAACTGGCGATGGCCGTGAATGGTGTGGCACCAACAGCGATGGCTTTGGCCGCAGCAGAAAAAGGGCTGCCCTTTCTTCATGTGTCTACGGATTACGTGTTTGATGGCGCGGGTGATCTCGCCTTTGCACCGAGTGACGAGACGGGTCCATTGGGCGTTTACGGGCGAACCAAGCTAGAGGGCGAGAACGGCGTGCGCGCTGCGGGTGGGCGTTACGCCATTTTGCGCACGTCTTGGGTGTTCTCTGCACATGGGGGTAACTTTGTTAAAACCATGCTGCGCTTGTCTGACACACACCCAGAGCTGGGCATTGTTTCTGACCAAATCGGGGGCCCGACTCCCGCGCGGGACATTGCGGCAACATTGCTGGAAATGGCGCGCCAGATGCACGCGGGCGCACAAGGTGGCACCTATCACTATTCCGGGACACCCGACACAAGCTGGGCCGGATTTGCAAACGAGATCTTTGCCCAAGCGCAAAGAGATGTGCGCGTCAAAGAGATTGCCACTGTTGATTACCCCACTCCGGCGCAACGACCATTGAATTCAAGGTTGAATTGCGCAGCATTAGAGACTGACTTTGGAATTAGGCAACCTGATTGGACTGTGGGCTTGGCCCGTGTTCTTGAGGCATTGAACGAGGCAAAACATGACCACGCGTAAGGGAATTATCTTGGCTGGCGGATCGGGAACCCGGCTGTATCCAATCACGATCGGTGTTTCGAAGCAATTGCTGCCGATTTACGATAAGCCCATGGTGTTTTATCCGCTTTCGGTGCTCATGTTGTCTGGAATTCGTGAGATTGCCATTATCACAACGCCGCAAGATCAGGCGCAATTTAAACGCGCGCTGGGCGACGGGAGCGACTGGGGCATTTCACTGACCTATATCGAACAACCCAGCCCTGATGGTTTGGCCCAAGCTTACCTCTTGGCAGAAGATTTTCTGGATGGCGCGCCGTCGGCATTGGTCTTGGGCGACAATATCTTTTTTGGGCATGGTCTTCCGGAGATTCTGGAGGCTGCGGATTCAAAAATCGTCGGCGGAACCGTATTTGGATACCGTGTGTCTGACCCAGAACGGTATGGCGTGGTTGATTTTGACCCAAGCGGTCAGGCGCGGGCGATCATCGAAAAGCCGCCCGTGCCACCGTCGAATTACGCTGTTACGGGTTTGTATTTCCTAGACGGAACCGCGCCCGAACGTGCGCGTCATGTGACACCGTCACCACGAGGCGAGCTTGAGATCGTAGACCTGCTTCAAAGCTATCTGGACGAAGGTGGTCTGGATGTTCAGCAAATGGGGCGTGGATATGCATGGTTGGATACGGGCACACATGCAAGTTTGCTCGAAGCCGGAAATTTTGTCCGAACTCTGTCTGAACGGCAAGGCCAACAGGTCGGGTGCCCAGAGGAGATTGCCTTTGAGCAAGGATGGATTGATGCCGACAAGTTGAGAGCATTGGCCGCAAAGCTGAGCAAAAGTGCCTATGGGGAATATCTTTTGGGTCTCGTTGGCTAGGACGTTGCGTTGACACGAGATGGCAGGACCCTCATTCAACGAGGAAAATTGGTGAGGCAGGAGCAGTTCAAATGAAGATAGCAATGATTGGAACGGGCTATGTTGGCTTGGTTTCGGGAGTGTGTTTCTCTGACTTTGGCCACGAAGTGGTGTGCGTGGATAAAGACCCTGCCAAGATCGAGATGCTTGAGCGTGGCGAGGTGCCGATTTACGAGCCGGGCCTAGATGCCCTGATGGCCAAGAACGTCGACGCAGGTCGGTTAAGTTTCACACTGGACCTTGCCACCGCTCTGGACGGTGCCGAGGCAGTGTTTATTGCAGTTGGAACACCCACACGCCGTGGGGATGGGCATGCTGATCTGACCTATGTGATGACGGCAGCCGAAGAAATCGCCAAGCTTGCCAAAGATTATGTTGTCATTGTCACGAAATCGACCGTGCCAGTGGGCACCAATCGACAGGTAAAGCAGGCCGTCAAAAAGGCGAATCCAGAGCTTGATTTTGACGTTGCATCGAACCCTGAGTTCTTGCGCGAAGGCGCAGCAATTGACGACTTTATGAAGCCGGATCGCGTGGTTGTCGGGGTACAAAACGATCGTGCTGCGGAGGTGATGGCAGACATCTATCGTCCACTGTATTTGCGTGATTTCCCGATTGTGACAACTGATCTCGAGTCTGCCGAAATGATCAAATACGCCGCAAATGCGTTCCTTGCGACCAAAATCACCTTTATCAATGAAATTGCCGCGCTGTGCGAGCGGGTCGGTGGGGACATCAAAGAGGTGTCAAAGGGCATTGGCCTGGACAATCGTATTGGGAACAAATTCCTGCACGCTGGTCCGGGCTATGGCGGTTCGTGTTTCCCAAAAGATACGAAAGCACTGGCCCGCATCGGGCAAGAGCACGCCGTTCCCATGCAAATCACTGAGACCGTGATCAAGGTGAATGAAGAAATTAAGCGGCGTATGATCGACAAGCTTCTGGATCTTTGCGGTGGGTCGTTCAACGGAAAAACCATCGCTGTCTTGGGCGTCACGTTCAAGCCTAATACGGATGATATGCGCGACGCACCGGCATTGACGATTGTCCCGGCATTGGTTGGTGGTGGCGCCAAAGTGCGTGTCTGTGATCCGCAAGGGCGCCACGAGGGCGAGGCATTGCTTCCAGGTGTGCACTGGATAGAGGACGCATATAAGGCAGCTCACAATGCCGACCTCTTGGTTATCCTCACCGAATGGAACGAGTTCAGAGCATTGGACCTAAAGCGGGTCGCGCGCAAAATGGCCTCTCCCCATTTGGCTGATCTGAGAAATATCTATTCCCCACGCGACGCCAAGCGTGCAGGTTTCGCGGCCTATGCCTCAATCGGACGGGGCGAATTTATCGAGGATTAAGTTTTCGGGTATAGCGTCTGACCAATTCGATGGTCCCTGATCTTGGGGCATAGTGCGTGAATTGGAAGGGAATGTGCGATGCCGCGGGCAGTGGAATGGGTATTAGCGCTCGTGCTAGGGGTGCTTCTTGCCCCGGTGATTATCTTGGTCGCCCTCGCAGTATTGGTCGTTGAGGGCCGCCCGATATTCTATTTATCCAAACGGATGAAAACGCCAAACATCTCTTTTGGGCTGATAAAGTTCCGAACAATGTCGGTCTCACAGGCAGAAGTGGGTGTCACAGGAGGGGACAAGGCGCACCGCATTTCTGCGTTTGGAGGGTTTTTGCGGCAAAATCGCTTGGATGAAATTCCGCAGCTCTGGAACATCTTGCGCGGGGATATGGGCTTTGTCGGATCACGACCGCAATCCCCTCGGTATGTCAAAATGCATAAGAATGCATACACACAGCTTCTGATGCATCGGCCTGGTCTGACCGGATTGGGGACGTTGATGTGTGTGCGCAGGGAAGGGCGCATTCTTGCGAAATGCCGGACCCCTCTACAGACAGAGCAGATGTATGAACGATATTGCCTTCAGCCAAGAAATCGGGCTGATATTTTATATGCCGCCAATCGCACGATAATGGTAACCGCTCCATTGCTACCGCGGTGACTTCGTCTTGATCTGGGTAACAAGGTCAGAGTCATCGACGAAGCCATCAAGGAATTCATGCCAAGTTTTGGTGTTGATGCGAGCGGCTCGGATCATGCCCGCCAGTTCTTCGACCCCGTCATTTGTCAGGGCAGAGATTGTGTCGTCGGACCCGAGGTCGACGCTTATGATGTTGCCATAAGTCAGATTGTCGTCGTTGGAGATGATGGCTTCGAGCAGCGTGACATCTTCGTCCAGCATTTTGGCGACGTAGTCGATGGTGCGGACATGGGTGATGGCAGCCATCAAGCGGCCTCTTGATGGGTAACGGCCAGCGGTTCCCAGTTCCATGGCAACAGTTCATCCAGCCGGTTGTTCTTATGATCGTGGATGCGGTTCAGGATGTCGGCGAGATAGGCTTGCGGGTCGAGGCTGTTGAGCTTGGCCGTTTCGATGACCGTCATGGCCCGCGCCAAAGTTTCCGCGCCGGTGTCGGCTCCTGCAAAAAGCCAATTCTTGCGTCCTATTCCAATCGGACGCAGCGCGCGCTCGGCTGGATTGTTGTCGATGGCCACACGACCGTCAGTCAGGAACAGGTTGAAGGCCTCCCGACGGCTGAGGCCATAGCGGAAGGCCTTGGCCAGATTGCTCTTGCCTGGAATGCGTAGGAGCTGTTGTTCGGACCAGGCAAAGAAAGCTGTGACCTTTGGCTTGCTCAACTTTTGCCGCGCGGCATGGCGGACGTCAGCGGGTTGACCGTTGATGTCACGCTCAATGTCGTAGAGCTTGCCGATCCGATCAAGCGCCTCGCAGGCGATCTCGGACTTGGTCGAGGTCCAAAAATCGTGGAAGTCGCGCCGCAGATGGGCCCAACAGGCGGCTTCGCGCAAACGCGGCAAACCGTTGGGTTGAGGCTTGTAGAGTTTTGCATAGCCCTTGTAACCGTCCGCCTGAAGGATGCCGCGCGCGTCAGCCAGATGGCTGAGAACGTGCTCCTCCTTCCAGTCTGGCGCAAACCGATAGACAGCACCGGGTGGTGCCGCCCCCGCCCAAGGCCTTTGGTCCCGCACATAGGCCCAGATTCGACCTTGCTTGACCCCTTTGCCAAGCCCCTTGTCGCGCCTTGAGCGGTCCAGAACCCGGATCGGCGTGTCGTCCGCGTGAAGCAGATCGCTGCCCATGATGTCCACCTCGATCCGTTCAATCAGCGGCGACAGTGTTTTCATCGCGCGGCCGCACCAGCCGACCAGCGTGCTTTCAGGAATGTCGGCCCCCATACGCGCGAAGATCTCGTGCTGCCTATACAAAGGAAGATGATCGTCGAACTTAGAGACCAGCACATGCGCCAGCAAGTTTGGCCCTGCCATGCTGCCCGGGATCGGCCGACTTGGCGCGGGCTCCTGCACGATCTTTTCGCAACGACGGCAGGACTTCTTGATGCGTGCTATCTGGATCACCTTCATCTGAGCGGCAATCATGTCAAGAAGCTCGCTGACATCCTCGCCCACCACGCGCAGATCGCCACCACAGTGACAGCCTGTGCCAGGATCAAGCTCACGGCGCTCGCGCAGCGTCGCATCAGACACGCGCGGACGACGGCGCAGTGCGGGCGCGGACGGCTCATCATCGTGAGGTTCACTAACACCTTCATCAATTGGCGCGTCATCTTCCCCTGCTACCGCAACCAGCAGGTCTTCCAGTGCCAGTTCCAGTTGCGCGATCTCACGTTCGATCTTTTCCGATGATTTGCCGAAAGCCAGTTTCTGCAACTTGGCGATCCGCAAGCGAAGTGCTTGAACCAATTGATCATGGACCCGCAGCGTCGCAGAGATTTTGGCGTTTTCAGCCTGCAATTCCGCTATCATCGCCTTCAGTAAAGCGGGATCGTCGGGAAGGTTTTTGGCAGTTTCTGACATGCGTTCGATTACCAAAGATCAGGCCACAACACCATATAAATAAAGCACATACAGACCAAAATCACCCGACGCGCGCAGGCGGAGCACCCCAATCAGGACGCCGCCAATCGATCCCTTCCCAGAGCATCGCCAGCTGTGCGGAGGTCAAACGGGCAGAGCCTTCTTTAGCGCTCGGCCATGGAAATCGACCTCGCTCCAAAACCTTGTAATACAGGCAGAACCCCTGACCATCCCAGTAAAGCAACTTCAGCCGATCCCCGCGTCGCCCACGGAACGCAAACACCGCACCACTGGCAGGTTTCTGACGCAGCACATCCTGAGCAAGTGTCGAAAGGCCAGCGATACCCTTCCTCATATCCGTAACCCCACATGCCAGATAAATCCGAACCCCGGTTCCCGGACCAATCACGCGGCCTCTACCGCCCGGATCAAGCGTGTCAGCGCTGCTGCGTCCACCGCAGTATCAAATCGCAAGCAACGCCCATTGCTCAAAGAAAGTTCCACGCCAGACGGCGGCGTGGGCTCGGGCTCGGGCGTTGATGTCAATTCCTCTGCAACATGGAAATCAATTGGCAGAAAGACTGCGCCTTCGCCGGTGGGCCACAACCCCTTCTTCTTAAGCTCATGCCGCCATCTGTAAATCTGCTGGCGCGTCACATCGTGCCTATGCGCAACATGCGTGACCGTCGCCCCGTCAATTCCAACGGATGAAACAATCGCCAGCTTGTCATCGTCATTCCAGCGCCGCCGACGCTCAACACCTAAAACCTCACCCCGCATAGCACCCTCCGCGTAAGACACGTCACTAACGACGTCGCTATGCACGTGTCTTAAACCATCAGGCCAATATCAGGCAGGCGGTGCCAATCGGGCGGTTACCAATAATGTCTGATATTTATATGTTGATGGCTACGGGCTTGCGCTTTCTACCTACGTCACCTCGACCACGGCGATGGATGCGCAGAGTGCGCATAGGGTGTCGAGGTTACTTTTTCAAACTGCTTTCAAGGGGTCGCCATTTTGGGAAAATTCGTGATTTTTCCCATATTAGACACTAATGTTTATTTTGCCGGCGGTGGTCTCACCACGCAAACAAGAAATCGGATGCTGACAAATCTTCTGGGTTCACCATATCCAGAAATATTTCACCTCCTCCATAGTTGACCCGTACTCCCGCAGGTGTCGCGGTGAGTATGAGGTCTTCAAAAGCCATTGTTGGGTCGTAAATCTGAAGTAGGTCTTCGTCTGGCGTAAAGTCGGTCACACGATCCTGCCCGTAATTGTCGCCAAAAATAAAGGTGTCTGCGCCCAAGCCGCCTGTCATCAGATCATCGCCGCGCCCGCTTCCCAGCACGTCACCTCCTGCGCCACCTTCCAGGGTATCATTCCCATCCCAGGCCCAAAGGGTATCGTCACCGTCGCCGCCATTCATGTGGTCGTCGCCTGTGTGGCCAAAGAGAATGTCGTTTCCAGAATCTCCATTAAGGGTATCATGTCCGGTACCACCCCCAATGGCGTCGTCATGGCTGCCGCCATTTACCAGAT
The DNA here is from genome assembly GCF_005518135.1 of Shimia litoralis. GTDB lineage: Bacteria > Pseudomonadota > Alphaproteobacteria > Rhodobacterales > Rhodobacteraceae > Shimia_E > Shimia_E litoralis. Next base: position 24,504 of record NZ_SULI01000017.1, read on the forward strand.
CATGCCCGCCACCTGCCCAAAGTGTATCAGTCCCATCACCTCCGTGAACGGTGTCATCCCCCCAGTCACCAAAGATCAGGTCACGACCGAGTTCTCCCCAGATTACATCGTCACCCGTGCTGCCGCCAATGTTGTCGTCTCCGGCGCCGCCAAAAATTAGATCACGTCCCGACCCTGCCCAGAGATTGTCGATCCCGCCATCTCCGTACAATGTGTCATCGCCGGCTCCGCCAAAAATCGTGTCGAGCCCCCAGCCGCCTTCAAGGTGGTCTGCACCATCGCCCCCGCCAATGTTGTCGTCGCCAGCCAAGCCTTTGGCAGTGTCATCGCCGGCTTGGGTCCATATCGTGTCATTTGTGGCACTACCTGTGGCGCTGTCATTGCCGTCGGTTCCCTTGAGGAAGCCACCCGTCGATGCGGATGCCAACGATTCGCCGTCAGGGTCGATCAGTACGAAACTTCGATCAGGTGTGTCCAAGCCTCTGGGGAAAATATCCGAGATACTAAGCGGCCCTCCAGATTTTGAATTTACGGTCAGGCTGTCGTCTCGAAAGGAAATAAGTGCGCCAGTTGACGTCGCCACGAATGATAGCTGCGAAGTGTGGCGTAACATTGGGAAATGAGACAGATCCAAACAGTCGCACCGTTTTCAAAGTCCGTGATCGTCACGTGGTACCCACCGGCCCACATGACAAATAGATCAGCGCCCGAGCCGCCGGTCATCGCGGTGTTGCCATGCCCGGCGACGAGAATGTCGTCTCCGTCGAGCCCGACAAGGGTATCGGCATCTTCTCCTCCTGAAACCAACAGGTCCGCGCGCTGTGTGCCATATTGAACTGTTCCACCATCCTCACGACCAGTCTTGACCATGCCGATCTGATCCAATGGAATGTTGAGCTGTGTGACCCCTGAGTGACTTTGTGAGGTGGCAAACACTTGGATGTCGTTTCCAACGTGGGTGGCAGAAATCGTTGAGATGTTTTCGAGACCGGAACCGATCGAGTTGACGAGCGTTTGCAGGTGCACAAGCCGACCGTCGGGCAACAATGTTAGCAAGCTGAGACCGTCATCAGCACCACCGGCAATCACAAAAACTTGGTTTTCGACTTGGACGACTGACATTGCTTGGACGCCCTGAAAACGAGTCGTCAGTGAATCAATAATGTGATCTGTCGCGATCAAAGCCCCATTCGTCTCTAGGCGCATGACCGACAGGGATGAACTGCCTGCTCCAGCAACGATAACCCAGTTTTGATCATGTGCGGTCAAGACCTCCAGCGCTGACGGCGCATCAATTCCAAGGCCATCCACTGCACCCGAGGTGCCTTGGTGTGTCAGCGCACCTGTCGCCGAGTTGATCCGATAGCTTGTCACCGTTTGGGTGCTTGGACCCGCAGCGACGAGAAGGCTCGTTTGCGAAAACTGACCGGATGCCAACAAGATTTGCCCCTGATCGGCGGACCCATTTTCCCGTGTATTTGTCTCTGAAATACGCAAGACTTCACCCGTTATCGCGACTGTGTACGCCTGAATTTTACCCGTTGCCTGATCCGCGATGTAAAGCGCATGACCATTCGCGAGTGCGAAGGATTCTAATGACGAGATCTCTGCGGATTGAAGATGCGAGATGTCTATGTTCGATACTGTTCCAAGGCCTCCGCTATTTGTGAGCGTCGCGCCAATGAGGTGGTCCTGATCGCTGGCAAAAATCAGATTTGGAGTAGCGCCAATCTGAACTAACTCAGTAGCGTCGGTTAGCGAATTTTGAAGATTTTCGCTATAATAGAGACTGTTTCGTGATGTTGGAAATTCTCCTGATTGAGATAACGCGTAGACATTTATGCCACCATTTCGACCCGTGGCGGTATACAAGTAGTGCTCACCGTTTTGCGAATAAGTTCCGATATTGCGTATGTCTATGTTCAGCGCATCGGGCTCGCTCCCAATGCGTCCTTCTAACTGAAGCCTCATACTTCACCCCATTTCTCTCACCTTGGTCAGGGTGACTTGTGCAAGGGGCAAAGCCAGTGCGAAATTTGGGCGGAAAAGTGAAAACTACCTACAATTCTGGGCATCAGCCAAGAAGTCAGGCCCCTTTTCACTCTGTGTAAAGGGTGAGGCAGTATCAATTGAGGACAAGAAGCGAATCTCGGGCAAGAGAAGGTGGAATATGTCACGCAGCAATACAATTTTGGTGGTTGGGGCAGGGCTTTCTGGTGCGGTGATTGCGAGGTCTCTGGCAGAGGTTGGATATAAGGTCACGGTTCTAGAGGCACGTGCGCATGTCGCCGGAAACTGTCATACCGAGCGAGATCCCGAGACTGGCGTATTGGTGCATGCCTATGGGCCGCACATTTTTCACACCGACGATTCCACAGTGTGGAATTATGTAAATCGATTTGCGCATTTTCGCCCGTTCAAAAATCAGGTCAAAACCGTCTCTGATGATCGGGTATTCTCGTTGCCGATTAACCTGCACACGATCAATCAGTTCTTTGGCACGTCGATGCGACCCAACGAAGCACGTGCGTTCATAAAGACCCGATCAGAACAGACCAGACGGATCGCAAAATCTTTTGAAGATCAGGCCCTGCGTATGATTGGTTCAGAGCTGTATGATGCAATTTTTCAAGGGATACACGGAGAAACAGTGGGGGTATCATCCAAAGGATTTGCCTGCGTCCATACTGAAGCGTCTTCCCGTGCGCTTCACGTATGATGACAACTATTTCTTCCACAAGTATCAAGGCATGCCCGAGAATGGGTACACCGAAATGGTACAGTCCATATTACGGCATGAAAATATTACCGTTCATTTGGGGTGTCGATTTGAACGCGAACTTGCCCGTGCGTATACACATGTCTTTTACTCGGGCGCGTTGGATGGATATTTTGGACATGATTTGGGGCGTTTGGGGTATCGGACGCTTGATTTTGAAACCTTCTCTGTGAACGGCGACTTTCAAGGGTGTGCTGTGATGAACTATGCCGACTTGGACGTCCCCTATACGCGAATTACCGAACACAAGTATTTTGCGCCTTGGGAACGTCACGAGGATTCTGTTTGTACGCGAGAATTCAGCCGCTTTGCCGAGAGTGGAGACATTCCCTATTATGTTCGGATGACGGCACGCTCGAGTATTTGGTCGATCAACCAGATGTTTCTGTGTTCTCGGTCGATACAGACTATAATTTGTCTTATTACGGCGTCGCGTGGCAACAGGCGCTGATGGCGAATTTCCGTGTTGGGAAATGGTCATTGGTGGCCGACGCGGACGAGCTGTTGTTCTGGGAGCCAACCCACCAAGCACCACTCGAGAACCTTCTCTCTATGCCGGACTTCCAGGGTGCAGATGCTGCGCGTGTCTTTATGTTGGATATGTATCCCAAAGGTGCCTTGGAGTGCGCAGACTTTCGAAAACTAAGCCCATTTGACCAAGCAGGCTTTGTCGATCAAGAGCCCTTTCTAGCAAACGTTCTTGGGCGAGGGCCATATTCCAATATGAAAACGTGGACGAGCGCGCTGCGGCATCGCCTCATGCCAGGCTCTCGCTCTGATTTGTTCGTAGCCCAAAAAGTCGCGTTGCTGAAATATCAGCCGTGGATGCAGTTGTCAGCGGGATTACATTTTGTGAATGGTGTCAATTTCGCTCAGCGAGATCTTTTGTTTGGTCATTTCAAATATAATTCTGACTTCCGTCAAAAGGCCCAGCAGGAAGCCGTTCGGCAACAGCATTTCAACAACGCCGAAGAATACGCCAAGTACGCCAACCTGATGTCGGAGGGCCGCAGTCAGATTTTCACCAAAGGGATATCGGTTCTGTGGAGGGACTGCGCATTTGTGAACAAGATGATGACAGAGGATGGCCCGCAAAGTGGAGAATTACAGGTCAAATACTCCATAAAAAAGGTTGTGAAGTTTGTCTGAATCAGGAGCTTACTCTGAGCGGAAGGGATCATTCCAATTCCGTGATTTTTTGGAAGCCAGAATACTGGAAATGATGTTGAAGAAGGTGCGGCGAATGCATTGAAGTTTGCTGCAGACGGGCAAATATAAGATGCCTAGGTCGCGGTGTGGGGCTGTCTACAACATGTACACAGCCCAATATCTTAACTGCGTTTGTCGTATGCGTACCGATAGTCATAGCTATCATAGCTTTGACGTTTAGGTTGTTCGTAAGCGTTGAAAATTGCACCAGAGAACGTCTCGCCGGCAACCTCATAGTCTCTCATAATGGCTTGCATTTCGCGTTGCGTGGTCTTCCCGTAACGTACAACAGCCAACGTCATGCCTGCATGTTTGGAAATGACGATTGGGTCGGTCACCGCCAATACAGGTGGACAGTCAACAATGATCAAATCAAACGACTTGGCAAGGTTGGTCAACAAGGTTGAGAACATAGGGCGCATTAACAGCTCAGACGGGTTGGGTGGGTAAGTGCCTGTCGTAATTGTCGAAAGGCCCGAAACGCTTGATGGCACCAACACTTCTTCTAGGGTCTTTTCTTCTGCCAGATATTCTGACAGCCCGACTTGGGATTTTGGAAGGCCAAAGTAGTTCCGCATCTGGCCGCGACGCAGGTCCGCGTCGATCAGACAGACGCGTTGCCCTGCTTGCGCTGACACGGCTGCTAGGTTGGCAGCGCAAAAGGATTTCCCAATCTCCGGTGAAGGGCCAGTAATTGCCAACGTCTTTGAGGCTCTATCGAGCATCCCAAAATGAAGACTAGTCCGCATACTCCGAAAGGCTTCCACCGCGATGTCTGTCGGGTCGTCCTCCGCAATAAGAGACCACTTTTTGACGCCGTTAATTTTTGTAGGTTTCTTTTCCGCAACCTTATTCACGACGGCAAAAACAGGAAGATGTAACTCTTCAATGTCGGAGCTTTTTGAAATGCCCGTTTTGGCAATTTCTGAAATGAACGTAAGAGCAAATCCAACGATCAAGCCCACGAGAGTACCCAGTGCAACAATTTTTGATTTACTGGGAGCCACTGGCTGTGTCGCGGTTTGGGCCTGATCAATTACACGAACATTTCCGATCGTGCTTGCTTTTACGACCCGCAGTTCCTGAGCCCGAATAAGAAGTTTGCTGTAGGTTTCTCTCGCAAGTTCAAGTTCTTGCGTAATATCATAGACCTCGCGCTGGGTTTGAGGAAGGTCCAGCGACTTTTCTTTTAGCGCAGCCAGCCGAGATTCTAGCGATCCCTTTTGAACCAGCAAATCTTTGTATACGGGATGGTTCGGCGTGTATTTTCTCTTTACTTCTTCTTCCGCTGTCGCAAGAGCCGCCAAATCAGTTTCGATCTGTGTCATTTGCTCAAGTAGTGAAAGTGTTTCAAAACTCAAGTCTAGGGTATTGCGCTCACTTTGCAGTTTTTTGAGCTTGGCTTCTGCGTTGTCGACAATTGTGCGTACTTCCGGGATGCGCGCCTCAATAAATTGCAGGCTGTTTTCGGCTTCGGCAGAATTGCGTGAAATGTTTTGGCGCAGATATGAATTCACAATGGCGCGAAGGGCTCTTTGTGCATCACCTTTGTTGCCAGAGTTGAAGGTGAAATTCAGAATGCCCGATTTTCGACCATGTTCTGATACGGCGAGACTTGAACGAAGATGAAAGATGGCAGCCGCTTCGCTGCGTTGAAAAATCTCGAACTTGCGGCCCGTCTGCCCGACGAGCTGGCTTACCAACAGTGAGAAACCCGACTGTTCATCAACTAGAAGCGTGTCAACTTGACCTGATACTGTCCGCGTATCAGGCAGCAACAAGTCATACCCCTGAGGTGTCTTCGTTAGTATCAATGGTAGATTTAGCCACTCTGGCGGAACCTGCAAAAAGCTGAGTTCAATCTTTTCATCAGCTTGCGCATACGGAAGTAAGAACTCTGGGCTGTATCCAAACAACCCAAATTTTGAGAGAATATGGCCAAATACCGGTAATTTTTGTGGGTAAGAAACCCAATCAAGGTTCTGTTCCGCAACGGCTTGCCCCAAGACCAACCGCGATTTGATGATCTCAATTTCGGTCACGCTTTGTGGAGCGTTACCGCCAAAATCCTCGAGACCACCCGGAAATGGATTTTGCCCGGCTCGTTCTTCGAGTTGAAGCAACGCATTTGCTTGATAGACTGGCGGGGTATTTAGGGCGATAAACGCGCTGATACACGCGGCAAGAAAGCAGACGACGAGTATTTTCCATTTGCCATCCCAAAGAATGCCAAAAATTTGTCCAAGATCTAACTCGCTGTCATCTTGTTGGCTCGATGGCCCAGAAGTAAAATTGCTCATTTAGCTGCCAGTATTTGCTGAAAGTCGTTTGGCCCACTGATCCATTGCGGAGTTCATTTGGGTGAATACATGTTCGTGAAACTCACGAGACATTTTGTAGGGGTCGGCGACATCTGAGGGCCCGGACCAATGGTCCGCCAACATCACGCGCCCCATAATTTGCGGTGCGATCTTTCCGACGGCTGTTTTGTGCCCAGCTTCCATAACCAAAATCAAATCTGCAGCGCCAAGAAGCTCTGCAGTTGCTTGTCTCGCGGCGTGGCCATCAAGAGAAACTCCGTGTTCTGCTGCAACTTCGGACGCGGTTTCGTCAGCTGGCTTTCCAACCAATGCCCCAATTCCAGCCGAAGTTACGTGGAGCTCCGGAACCTTTGATTGCAGCAAGCGTTCCCCCAAAGGGGAGCGGCAAATATTGCCGACGCAGACAACAAGAACATTTTTAATCATAATTAAATCTCAAAACTTGATCACTAAAAGTTCGCCTGCAGCGTCTCAAGAGAGCTGATGGCTGATACGGTCGGCAACAACTGAGTTATTGTGTCGTTCCAATGCTGCAGCGGAGAGCGCGTGACGAAAATAACGTCTTGAGGCGCAAGTGTAAACTTTGTGCCCAAGAGCCAGCCTTCGGGTGATGTGGTATCAAATTGATACACGCTCATCTTGCTGCCTGCTTGCCGAAACACAAACACACCGCGCGCGTCGGATCGCACATTTCGCGCGCCGCCAGCCTCGTTAATTGCGGCCGTCACAGATACCAACTCACTCGACACATCAACGGCACCATTTCTCAGAACCTCTCCCATCACGAAGGCCTCTTCGTTTTCGCGCAGAGGAACATGCACAACGTCGCCTGCGATCAACACGGGATTGTTCTCGGAAATATTGGCTTCAAGAAAACCACGCAAATCTACGCTGTAGGCCTTGTTGTTACGGCGCAGCGTGACCTTTGAAATTTCGGCAAACTCGGTCCATCCGCCGGCCGCATTCACGGCCTGAAGCAAGGTGAGGGGCACAGTTGTTAAAGGTTGACGATTTGGTAACTCCACTTCGCCACTCACAACGACACCTTGCGAGTTGAATTCTAGAACGCGCACATCGACCTGTGGGTCGGTAATGTATGCACGCAGTTTTTGGGAAATTTCTTGCCGGACCGACTGTACCGATCGATCAGCGGTTTGTACCTCACCTATAAATGGATAGTGAATTGCCCCATTCGATTGCACGCGAAAGCCAGAGGGTTGGCTCTGGTTCGCCCCCGACGACGGTAGGTTCAGCTCAGGGTGGTCAAAAACAGATACCGAAATCACATCTCCGACGCCGATCAAATAGGACCAATCGGTCACTTTTGGGAGGCTGGTGCGTTGATAGGAACGTCTGGTCTTATGAAAACCGCCGATGTTTTTGCTGGAAATTCGAACGATATTTACATCACCAGTAAGTTCGGCTTGTTTTTTTTCTTCTGTAGGGAAGGTTGTGAATGCTTCAGAGCAGCCCGAAATTGCCAATACAATAAGAAGCAAAATGCGTTTCATAGTGAGTTACAACCTTTTCAATATAGGCGAACCAGCCGCTTTGCTTGTGAGTTGGCGAACTGGGTTTTGATGTTAGCCTTCCCTAACATTGGAGGAATATTGTTTCAATTGAACTTTGGGAAAAACCGGAAGCGGATACAAACCCGTGGCAATTATCATTCAGATGCCGGCCATCAGATTTGCGTATGCTGTAATTTGGAACGCCGAGAGATGTGCGTTAAGTATCGAAAACTGAGATAATTAGGCAAAAACGTCGACTATCTTACAATAAATTCAGCATGCAAAGCGCCCGCAGCCTTAATGCTTTTTAGAATATCGATCATGTCTCTGGGTGACACTCCAAGGGCGTTCAGCCCGGAAACGATTTCGCTAAGCGAAGTCCCGCCGGGAACTTCAGCCAAGGCAACCCCCTCGTCTTCGTCAAGAGTTGCGGTCGTACGAGGTACAACAACGGTCCGGCCATTCGCAAAGGGGGTGGGTTGAACTGCCAAAGGTGCTTCTTGAACACGAAGAGTCAGGTTACCTTGCGAAACAGCGACACGAGAAATTCTAACATCCTCGCCCATCACAATTGTGCCAGACCGCTGGTCGACAACAACACGGGCTTTGCGCTCGGGTTGGACGAGGATGTTTTCCACTTTGCCTATTGCATGCGCTGGCGACTTTTGCCCGGTCGCCCGAATGTCCAACTGGACTGTGCCTGCGTCCAACATCAAGGCGACACGCCGACCAAAGGCAGAGTTGATGGCGCGCTCTATACGCCCGGCTGTTGTGAAGTCCGGCTCCCTCAGAGCCAATCTAAGGCTACTTAAGCTCGAAAAATCAAATTCGACTTCACGTTCGACACGCCCGCCAGATGGGATGACACCCGATGTGGGGACGCGTTGCGTAACGGTGCCTGCTTCCCCTTCGGCCGAGGCGCCCCCGGCAATGATGGTTCCTTGCGCTACGGCGTATATGTCCCCATCTGCGGCGTTCAATGGGGTCATTATCAGTGTCCCGCCTAACAGGCTTTTGGCGTCACCAATAGCCGATACTGTGACATCAATGCGCCCGCCGGATCGCGAGAATGGAGGCAAGGCCGCGGTCACAAAGACCGACGCCACATTTTTTGGGCGAAATTGCTCTCCATTTACGTTTACACCGAGGCGCTCAAGGATATTCGTCATGAGTTCTTCGGTAAATGGTGCATTGCGAAGCCCGTCGCCTGTTCCGTTTAGACCGACGACCAGGCCATACCCAACGAGATCATTCCTGCGAACACCGTCAAACTCGACTAGGTCTTTGATCCGAATTTCGTTGCAAAATGCTGCAAAGCCAAAACAAGAGAACAGGAAAACTAGGAATATTCTCACTCTCATCTCAGATATCCGGCGAGAGAAAGCTGTGACATGCGTCCTGTCACGGTGTACAAACTTTGAAGTTGTGTCTGCGTATTCTGCAACTTGACCGCAGTTTCGAACGGATCGGCAGAGACGATCTCTGACAGAGCAATTTTGAGGCTTGATGTCGCCGCAGCATTCTTAACACCCGCTTCATCTATTCGTTCTTGCACATAGCCCAGATCGGCCCGGATGCTGGTCAGATCAGCTTGCCTTGCCAACAGATTTTCACCTGCGGATCTAAGGAGGTGTTGGCGATCGGCTGCGGAAAAGTTGAACTCTGAATCTGATGCAAATCCGGCCAAGGCCAAGTCATGAAGTATGTCACGTGCCTCAGAACTGTCCGCACGGAAGGCAAAAGATACCATATCAGATTCTCCCAGCTGATAACCGGACGCGGCATGCTCTGAGCCTTGGTATGCCTCCACAGAAAAACCGGATGTCGTGCTTGAAAACCATTGATCCAGACGGTCTTTGAAACCTTGAACACTGACGACCCCTGCAAGGGGTGTCTTTAGCGAATTCAAAATCTTATCTGGTGCGGCCAAGGCTGGTTGATCTACTGCAGCCCCTGCAAACAGGCTGCTGTCACCGATCCGAGTGTTCAGAAGAGAAACGACGGATTTGAACTCTTCGATGGCCAATTTTGAAACCGTTGGACCGATGGTCGACGACGTATCCGACGAGGCGGTAATCAGGGTGCTCGATATATCTGATGACTTATTTTGTAACGTCTCAAGGGTCGATTGAGATATTGTTGTTTCTACACGGGCTTCGGCAATGGAATTGTCGAAACCAGCCAAGACTTTGAGCGCGTGATCTATTTCAGACAGCGGCGTGTATCCGCCTGTGGTTGTGTGTCCTGGGTCGGTTTTGAGACCTGACGCGAGCTCTTGCGTCAGTGACATCATTTGATTTCTGATCGAGGTGTTTTGACGTTGCAACATATAATGTTGGGTCAAGTTTCCGATGCTGGTCATTCCCATGGTCAAATCCTTAACAGTGTGTCCATCATCTCTTCGACGGTTTGTACAATTCTGGCATTGGCCGCATAGGCCTGCTCAATCAAGAGTAGGTTCTGAAGTTCGTGATCATTGTCGACGCCCTCCGACAATTCGGCCTCTTTGAGGCTGGCACGTATTGTCTCAGACACGGTTGACACTTCTTCTGCAGAAATTCGGTCAGCACCCAGCGAAGACGCCAATTGCGATGCTTGCCCAAAGATTGTCGCGTTTGTGCCACTCAACAGACCGCTTGTCTGGCCGAGCGCACTCTTCATGCGATGCAAAAAGTCCGCATTACCTTTGTCACCCGCGGATGCCGCTCCCAAACCGTCTCGCAGTCGCCACAAATCTGAAGTTGTGCGTTCGTCGACGAGAGAGTTCAGGGATATCCGCGCTGCAAGCCCGGTTGCATTCGCGGTGTCAAAATACGAGTCTTGATCGGTGAAGAGCCCTGCCTGCCCCGCCGACAGGCTTTGGTCGGTAAGAGGGTTCTGAAAGCGGTTCACAAGATCCGCAGCCAGATTGTCGATGTCGGTTTGAGCTTTGACAGCTAACTCGTCTCTCACTTCAAATTGTGCTGACAAGCGCCCACCTGACAGAGAACCATTCATTGATGACGCATCGATTGCACGGCCATTGATAGATAGCCCAGAAAGCAGGCCAGCATCCCGTGTCATATGGGGTGTTACGACGTTTGATGGGGCGAATTCCACCTTAACGGCTTGTGTATCCAGCAAGACATCACCGCCCCCCATGTACAACGCAACTGCCCCATTTTCTCGTTGCATTAACTGCACCGGGACAATTTCAGAGATCTGATCAAGAGCGCGTTGCCGGGTATCCATATGGCCGTCGGTTGGATGGCCTTGGACGTGGGCCGACGCGATTTTCCGGTTTAGGTCCTGCGTTTGTGACAAGAGCTGGTTCAATCGAGACACATCAGAAGCAATTGCCGCATCTGCTCTTGCTCTAAGGTTTTGGATACCTTCAGAGATGGTATTGAATTTTTCTGTAAGTTCGGTGCCGTCGCGCGAAAGAGCTTTTAGCCGTTGTTCAGACTCTGGTTTGCTTGCTGCTGTGATGAGGCTCGCTTCAAATTCTGTAATCTTGTTTTCTAACGATCCATCGTCAGTAGCATGCCCTACCAAGGTTTCCAGATTTACTTGAAACGAAAGGATCGTTTGATTTTGGTTTGCCTCGGCGTCGGCGAGCCTCCGTTGCTGAAGCGCATTTGGATTCGAATGGCGAATTGTGCCATTTACGGAAACCCCTCCCGATTTTCCTGTGGACTGCGACGAAAGGGAAACCTCGCGACGGCCGTATCCCTCGGTCATTGAGTTTGCCAAGTTCGAGGAGACAATTTCTGCAGCACGAGAGGATGCGGTCAGTCCGGAAAGCGCATTGGATAATGTACTCGAGATACTCATAAAGCGTGCCTCAATTCAAAAGGTTATCGTTTGATGTTGGTGGTTTCCTGTAGCATTTCATCCACTGTCTGAATGACTTTGGCATTTGAACTGTAGGCGCGCTGTGTCTGGATCATATCGGTCAATTCACCCGCGACATCCGTGGCAGATTCTTCGCGCGCAAAGGCCACAACATCGCCCGTTGGACCATCACCAGCATCCCAGAGAAAATAGGACCCGCTTTCGGGGGATGGAATATAGGTCTGTTGATCCAACGATACCATTCCGTTCGGGTTCGGGAGGTCGACCAGAGGCACCTGGAAAATGGTCCGGGTCATGCCCGTGTCAAAAAAGGCATGAACCAGCCCATTGGCGTCGACTTCTACCGACATCATGTTCCCGACGGGCGTCCCGTCCTTGGAAATCTGAAGCGGGGCAAAACCGTCTGATAGCTGTGTTAGGCCATCATTCGCACCGATTTTACCGATGTTGATTTCCATTGGGCCGCCGGCAACGTCTACGATCAGATTTCCCGTCGCGGCATCAAATCCACCACCCGTTATGGTGGATACAGATGCGAGCGTTCCGCCTTGGGTGCGATCATCTGCAAAGGTCAGCGTGTATTCTCCGATTGAGGTCGTGCCCGTCGCAGAGTCCGTAATTTTCATGGTCCATTCGTTCGAAGAGCCAGCGGCGGGGATTGTGGGCGTAAACTCAATATTGATGGTTTCAGAACGCCCAAGATTATCGAAATATTCGACTGACAAATCTTGTGGCGCGCCGTTAGATCCGGCCTCGGTCTCGGTCGCAGGTAGATTCACACCAAGAGTCATCGTCGTGGTTGGTTTGCCGGTCAGTTGATTGACATTGATCTGTACGGGCTCCAATCCCTCACTTGTATCGCGAGGATATGTCGGAATGGACCCATCCGCATTTGCGGGCCATCCCATCAAAACAAGACCGGACTCTGTTGTGAGATACCCCTTGGCGTCGGTTCGGAACGATCCCGTTGTCGAGAGCAGCATTTGCGGATCGCCATTCCCGACGCCAACTTCGGAGGAACGCGCAACTGGCAGCATCCCGCGACCACGCACAGCAAGGTCTGTGGCATTCGACGTGGACACAAGTGAACCGCGTTGGTCGATAAGGCGCTGGTTGGTCACACGGACACCGCCCGCAGAATATGTACCGCCGTTGCCCGAAATCACCATAGAATGGAAATCGGATTCCATCCGTTTGTACCCGTAGGTCGCGGAGTTGGCGATGTTGTCAGAAATCGCGGCGAGGCGGCTTGCGTTTGCGGACAGGCCCGCGACCCCAGCGTTGAGCGAGGAAGAAATTGTCATGGATACACCTTTCTGCTGCATCGATATCTATCTGAGCAACAGGTAAGGCGTGTCCATTAACAGGCCGCTAACAAGTAAAATCTTCTGCGTTTAGGGTTGGTCGCTGCGCAACAGAATGATCTCTATGCGATTGTTGCGCGGGCTTCGAGGATCACGCGAAATCAATTCACGGTCAGCGTGCCCAGTCACGCGCTTCATACGATCCGGCGCGACGCCAAACACTTCGAGAAGATGGCGCACCTTGTCCGCCCTGTCCCCGGATAACGGCCATGCGAGTTTGTTGGCCAAGACGATGGGTTCAGACCGCAGATGCGCTTCGATAGCAATATCATTTTCGACAATCTGGATTGTGCCGGCGATCATTCGTAGCAAATCCAGAAGCACGCGCCGTGGTGCCGTTTTATGACCATCAAATAGCGGGGTGTTAGAAAGGTCAAAAATCTCAATCACCAGACCTTCGTCTGTTTGCCGTGTCACGACATGTTTAAGAGTGTTGTCAGACACAAGGCTTTCGCCCCCGTTCCCAAGAATGAGGTCTTCGACTTTGTCGAACTTCGCGTCATCTGCCGATGCCTGCTCCGCACCCATATTTTGATCTTGAAGGTTTGGATCCAAGGCCCTGATCGGGGTCATTCCACCAGTGCCATTCCGCGCTAATGTTTCTTCCTCAAAGACACTATTCCCGCCGAACATGGCATCACCCCCGCCTGAAATGCGGTTGATCGGGACATTGGGATTAAAGTAATCCGCTAGACCCTTACGTTGTTTTTCTGTTGTCGCATTTAGCAGCCACATCAACATGAAAAAGGCCATCATGGCCGTTACGAAATCAGCATACGCAACTTTCCACGCACCACCGTGGTGTCCGTCCGCGCTGACAACCTTTTTCCGTTTGATGATAACTGGCGCGACGTTTGTCTGCGCACACATTTTCACCACCTTTTACTCACCCACGACCTATGTATCAGCGCAGTCATTACCTGCGCGTTAACAGCTAAAATTCGCCCGTTTTTTTGCGTTCAGATTTGTGTGGTTAGATCTTTGGACAGGCGATCAAGGAAATCACGACGATGAATGCCGGCTGGGATAGAAGGTAGGATACGTACGCGAATTTCACCTGCGTATTTCCAAATAGACGTCGGCGGCCAGCAATGCCCTGAGCTGACCAACACAGGCACAACAGGTAAGTCGACAAGTTGATACAAAACTGCCACGCCAGAGTGCAGTTTTGCCTTCTGGGCTGGCCCACGTGTGCCAGTCGGAAAAATGAGCAAATTCCGCCCCGCCTGCGCAGCTTGTTTACCCTTTGCAAAGCTCGTCCGCATCGCATCGACTGACCCGTTTCTGTCGACAGGAATGTGACCGACACGGCGCGCCAAAAAACCAACCAGAGGATAGGAAAATACTTCTCTTTTGGCGAACATGGTGGGATGTCCAAGAAGCGCATGAAAATATAACGTTTCCCATGATGACTCGTGTTGAGATGCAATAAGATAGGGCTCTTGGGGGAGGTTCTCTGTGCCGCTTATGTTAACGGTGATGCCACAGACATATCGTAGAATGGCTGCTTGGATTTTGAGGAAAAAATCCGTGGCAAAAAACATGAAACGTTGTGAGATGAAGAATAGCGGAGACACCAAAATCAACGGCAGGCAGCTGACTGCGGAGCATGCGAAAAACAGAATGGATCGTGTGCGCACAAATGCCAAAATGCTCACCAATGTGTGAAAGATGTTTTCTCAATACCCGACACCTAACGACAGAAATATGAAATTGGAAGCGTGGTGCGCCCAAAGCAAGATGCTTCTGTACTATGGTGATCGAGAATTTGCTGATATATGCTCCGTAAAATAATACATATCGAGCGTTGAGATTGTTCACGATGGCAAAACGAGTGCATCAGCCCAAACGGCTAGGTACATTGGCAGCGGGCTGGGCGTTCGCGGCGGTTTGTATGATGGCGAATGTCGCACATGCCTTTGAGGTCACGCTTAACGCACCGGAAGAGGTCGAAGGACGCTTGAAGAGTGCCTCGATTTTGATGGCAGCGCAGCGCGACGGCGTTACGGGTGTGCAAGATATTACGGCTGCCGCGCAAGCTGAGTATCAACGGCTCGTCTCTGTTCTCTATGACGAAGGGTACTTTGGCCCTACGGTGAATGTGTTGTTGGATGGTCGAGAAGCGGCGACATTGCCCCCGTTCGCAAAAATCGCATCGATTTCCAATGTCACGATTAACGTGAAACCGGGCAAGCTTTTTCTGTTTGAAACGGCAAAGGTGACGCCCATAGCGCCGGAAACCACCTTGCCAACAGGGTTTGCCAAAGGCGAGCCCGCATCGACGTCGACGATTGTTACGGCCGCCGCTGCTGGTGTCGAAGGGTGGCGCGATGTTGGGCATGCCAAAGCCAAGGTAGAAGGCAACGAGATCACGGCGAACCATCGCAACGCGACTTTGAACGCCACGGTGCATCTTGATCCTGGACCCAAGCTAAAGTTTGGCGCACTTAATCTTAGCGGAGCGACCGATGTGCGCGAGAGCAGATTGCGTAGAATTGTCAGCCTTCCGTCGGGTGAGACATTCGACCCTCAAGTGCTGGTAGATGCCGAAAAAAGGCTTCGGCGCACGGGCGTATTTAGATCGGTAAACGTGTCAGAATCTAAAAGTGTCGGCGCAGACAACTCTATGGATATTGACGTCACTCTTGAGGACGACAAGAAACGGCGTTTGAAGTTCGAGACGTATTTGGAATCCAGCGAAGGCTTGGCGCTAAGTGTGGATTGGGTGCACCGCAATTTGTTCGGCGGAGCTGAACGTTTGACGTTGGGGGCGGAAGTCAGCGGTATCGGCGGGGATTCGCCCGGAACCGATTTCCTGCTGTCGGCAGAGCTCATGCGCCCGTCTACGTTTAACGCCGAGAGCGATGTCTCGATGTTGTTGGAAGCTGAACGCATTAATGAAGATCTCTATTTCATAGAACAGGTGACGGCCAAGTTTTTGGTTACGCGGGTGTATTCCGATCAGTTCACCTTGGCTGGCGGTTTTATGTTCAATGCCAGCAACGTGCGTGACAATTACGGAGCGCGCAGCTTCCGAAACTTTGGGATACCACTTGCTGCGACGTGGGACCTTCGCGACGATAAGCTTGACCCTACGGGCGGGATGTTTTTACGCGGCGAGGTGATGCCGTTCGCAGCATTTGGAGACGGCGACCCCGGGACCTATGTGTTTTCCGATTTGCGGGGGTACGTCGGCCTTGGCGCGACCAAAAAGGTCGTTGCCGCGGGGCGCTTCCAAGTTGGATCAATCTTAGGGCCGAGCCTGTCTCAAACGCCGCCGGATATGTTGTTTCTCTCGGGCGGCGGCGGGACTGTACGTGGTCAGCCTTATCAATCGAACTTTGTGACCGTGAATGGCATTGAAAGCGGGGGCCTGTCGTTTGTGGGGCTGTCCGGCGAGCTACGGGTGCGGGTCAAAGAAAGCATCTCTGCCGTGGCCTTTTATGACGCGGGATATGTCGGCGAAACCAGCAATCCGGGTGGTGCAGGAAACTGGCATGCCGGCGCTGGGCTTGGGATGCGGTATCATACCGGTTTTGGCCCAATCCGGGTGGACATTGGTCTTCCGGTCGAAGGCGATACGGGTGACGGATGGCAGCTGTATGTCGGTATTGGACAGGCATTCTGATGCGCTGGTTTGTGTTCATACTGGCATTGCTCTTGCCGCTTGGCGCGATGGCCCAAGAAGAGGATGACAAAAGCCGCCTGACCCGATTTTTAGAAGATACGCTGTCTGGAACCGGGCGTACGATCACCATCAATGGCTTTCAGGGCGCCCTAAGCTCTGTTGTGACCATGGAGGAGCTGACCGTCGCGGATGAGACTGGTGTTTGGTTGCGGATGACAGATGCGACGCTGGATTGGAACAGAGCCGCTGTGCTGGCCGGGCGTATTGATATCAACACGTTATCAGCCAAGGAAATCCACCTGATCCGTCCGCCGGTGGCTGCTCCGGCCGCGCCATCGCCAGAAGCCACGCCTTTTGCGTTACCTGAATTACCTGTCAGCGTGAATATTGGTGAAGTTGATGTGGCCAAGGCCATATTTGACGAGTCTATTATGGGCATTCCAGCTGCGCTGTCCCTTACCGGAGCGGTCACTTTGGCCGACGGGGATGGGCAAGCCAAGTTGAACATTGAACGCGTGGATGGCGCCAAGGGGCACTTCCGTTTGTCCGGCAGCTTTTCCAATGCCACACGTGATCTTGCGATTGATCTGAAAGCTCAGGAAGATGCACAAGGGATTGTTGCAACGCTTCTGAAAATCCCAGACCAGCCGCCACTCGAGCTCTCGATTGTCGGCCAAGGCCCTCTTGATGCATTTTATGCTGACATAAAACTGGCAAGTGCAGGTGCGCCGCGTCTTCAGGGGCAAATTGCCCTAGAGTCTGTCGCAAATCCTGACGCACCCGTACAACCTGTCGGAAGCCCTCTAATAGACCCTATTCAGGTCATTTCAGCAGATATTCGTGGCGACCTGGCTCCGTTGTTTGCGCCAAAATACCGTGCCTTTTTTGGTCCCGATGTTGCATTCACAACCGTTGCGCGACGGTTTTCCGACGGGCGGATGCGCCTAGATCAACTCTTGCTTACAGCTGCTGCGCTGCAGTTGCGAGGCGACTTGGCCTTGGCCCCCAGCGGAATGCCTGAACGCTTTGCGCTGGACCTTGCACTGGAAACACCGGATGGCGCGCCCATATTGTTGCCGACGACCGGTCCGGACCTATTGATCCGTCGAGCGAGTCTCACTGCAAATTTCAACAGTGCGCTTGGCGATGGTTGGTCATTGTCTGGTGTCGTTTCTGATTTCGAGCGTGGCCCGCTTATCGTCCAAACCACTGACCTAAAAGGCAGTGGCCGTATCCAACTGCAAGAACCGCGCCAACTGACGGCGAATGTCCGGCTGGGTTTGATCGGGATGGAAACCTCGAACCCAGAGATTGTTGGGGCGATCGGCGATTCCATGACGACAGTGTTGAAATTGGATTGGGCACAGGGCAGCGCACTTAATATCCAAACGCTGGATGCACGCACCAAATCTGCGAGCCTTGTTGCCAGCGGAAAAGTTCAAGACGTGGATGGTTTGACAACAGTTTCCGGTGAAATAGAGACGAAATTCGCGGATTTGTCGAAATTTCAGGTCATCACAGAACGCCAAGTTTCTGGTGCGCTGTCTGCGAATATGTCGGGCAGCTATGTGCCATCTTCGGGTGCCTTTGATGTTGATGTCGTTGCAATGGGTGTTGATCTTGGTGTCGGTGAGCCAAGCGTTGATGGCCTATTGCAGGGCGAAAGCGTTCTGGCGGTATCAGCGCAAAGAGATCAAACAGGTATTGCAATTGAGAATGCAGCATTCGAAAGCGATGCATCTCGCTTGCAGGCCGCGGGAACTTTATCCAGCGAAAAGGGCCGACTGACGTATTCTGCGTCTCTTGATGATCTCCAGAGGTTTGTCAGCGATGTCAGTGGACCGGTGGATGTCTCTGGTGTCATCATACAAGAAGGCGGGGGCCGGAATGCAACGCTTCAGGCAACCGCACCTGGAGAAGCAGAGATCAAAGCCGAGTATGATTTACGAAGCGATGGCGCGGAATATGTTTTGGTGGATGCCGTGTTGGGCGACACTGGGCGGTACTTCTCAAGCCTTGCGGGGAAAACCTCTTTGGTCGCACGCGCAGATCATGTCGGCGAGAGCTGGCAAGTGGATGCCGACCTTGAGGGACAGGCAGGATCTTTTGCAAAACTGCAAGGATCCTTGGCCGAAGATTTCCAAACGGCGGACATCGGGATCGTTGGTGAACTTCCCCTTGCCGTTGCGAACCGAAGCATCCGCCCCCAACAAGTGACGGGTGTGGCAGGGTTCGATCTCAAACTGACAGGCGCACCGAGTGCGGAAAACATTTCTGGGACAATTTCGACCAAAGGCGCGCGGTTCGCCGCCCCCACCATGCAGATTGCTTTGGAGAATATCGCGTCCACAGTGTCTTTGCAGGGCGGGTCTGCCAATTTGGATGTGTCCAGCAATTTGGCCGCGGGTGGTACTGTGGGGGTGCGGGGCACCGTAGATTTGGCCCCGCCGTTTGCTGCGAACCTATCCGTTGGATTGGGCCAATCGGTCATTCAATTAGGCAGCCTGTTTCAGACATCGTTGACTGGCGACATCTCTGTGACTGGCCCGCTGGCTACTGGCCCGAATGTGGCAGGGCAAATTGACTTGGGTCCAACCGAGGTCAAAATAAGTTCAAATCTTGGAGGTGGAAGTAGCATCCCTGATGTGACGCACCTGTCAGAGCCCTCAAAATCACTGCGCACGCGCACATTCGCGGGATTGATCAAAGAGCCAGAGGCCGAAGGTGGATCCGCGAGCAACTACGCTGTTGGCCTTGATCTGAACATCGTTGCGCAAAATCGAATTTTTGTCCGTGGCATGGGGCTCGATTCCGAATTTGATGGGGCGCTCCAAGTGGCAGGGACCAGCACGAATGTTCTGACAACAGGAGAATTCGATCTGGTGCGCGGCCGTCTAGATTTCTTAAGCAAGCGCTTTGACTTGGATGAGGGCATTATTCGGATGGAAGGCGGCTTGGTGCCTTACATTCGCTTGGTTGCAATCTCGAAAAACAAAGACGCAACTTTCAGCATTATCCTCGAGGGCCTCGCGACTGATCCGGATATTGATATCACGTCGAATCCTGAACTTCCTGAAGACGAGGTTCTGTCGCAAATGCTGTTTGGGCGTGATTTGTCAGCAATTTCGCCTCTTCAGGCGGCGCAGTTGGCCGCTGCCGCCGCAACACTGTCCGGGCACGGCACAGAAGGGCTCATGGGCAAGCTTCGCAAATCTACTGGGCTAAGCAATATTGATCTGACGACCAATGAGGACGGCAACGCCGGCCTGTCCGTCGGGACGTATATTAATGAGAGAATTTATACCGATATCGGTGTGGACAGCACCGGGCTTAGCACGATCCAGTTGAATATGGATTTGACCGACAGCGTAACCGTCAAAGGGCGCGTCGACTCCAATTCCGATACGGCGGTGGGCATCTATTACCAGTTTGATTATTGAACTTGGGGCTGTGCCAAGGGCCGCGCGCATCAATGCGTACTCGTGCGCCATGACGCTTGGTAAATCTTGCGAAACATCCCCAACCCAATAGTGTTTTTCCCGAGTATCTGGAAAAGCTGGGGAGCTATGCCATGTGGAAAAAACTAATCGCGCTCGTGTGCGTTTTGATTTTGGGGCTGGCTGGGATCCTTGCAATCAACACAATCCGATATTCTGCGGCACCCGAACCGCTCGCGGCGGTCGAACTTCCGGATGTGGACGGGGAACGAATAGCGTTGCAGCTCAGCAAGGCCGTGCAATTCAAGACAATATCGTTTGAACAAACGGCTCAGTCCGAGCGCCCCGCTGATTTTCAAAATTTTGTCGATTTTCTGGATGCCGAGTTCCCAAATGTTCAGGCAGCGACTGAAAAGACAATGATCGGGGAATTGACGCCGCTTTACATGTGGCCCGGGTCTGACCGGTCTCTCAAGCCCGTGCTGCTGACGGCACATTACGATGTGGTTCCTGTCGCAAACGCGTCACCTGATAATTGGGACTATCCACCTTTTGCAGGCACGATTGCGGACGGGCAGGTGTGGGGACGTGGCACGCTGGATGACAAAGGCGCATTGATTGCAATGATGCATGCGGCTGAGCGTCTGATCGGTCAGGGGTTCGTTCCCGAAAGAACAATTTATTTCAGTTTTGGGCATGATGAAGAAATCAGCGGTAAGCATGGCGCCGGTGGTGTGGTCAAATATTTTGAACAGCAAGGTATCTCGCTGGCTTGGACATTAGACGAGGGCTCGATGGTGCTTCAGGATGTGATTCCGGGCCTGAGTCAGGACGTGGCCAGCATTAACGTGGCGGAAAAAGGCTATGCGACGGTGGACATAATCGCGACAGCCGCTGGCGGGCATTCGTCGCTGCCCCCCAGAGAAACCGCTGTGGGCACATTGGCCAAGGCGATCACGGGCTTACAGGCGGCCCCTATGCCCGGTGGGCTGACGGATACATCCAAAGATTTTTTTGATGGTATAGGGCCGCATTTTCCGTTGGTTCAACGGGTTCTCTTTGCAAACCAGTGGTTGTTTGGCGGAGTCTTGGAATCAGTACTTTCCAAGTCGGCAGCCACGGATGCGATGTTACGAACGACGATTGCGCCAACGATGCTGTCTGGATCAAGCAAGGAAAATGTATTGCCTCAAGAAGCCGTCGCAACGGTCAACTTTCGACTGCATCCCCGCGATACGATCGAAGGTGTTCTTGAGCATGTGCACGACCATGTGGATCATACCGGAGTAGAGGTGTCGTTACGTGAGAATAGCGCTGCAGAAGCAAGTGGCGTGTCACGCTCTGACAATGCGGCGTATCAACTGTTGTCACAAACCTTTAGTCAGGTATTCGACAATGTGATTGTTGTGCCCGGCCTGACAATTGCAGCAACCGACAGCCGCCATTATTCAAAGATCGCGGATGACAGTTACCGGATTAACCCGTTTGTGCTGCGCGGCGAAGATATCCCGCAAATTCACGGTGCAAATGAACGCTTGTCTATTAAAAACATGGTATTAGCAGTTCAGTTTTACACATTGTTGATGCAAAATTCCGGCGCATAAACGCCGGGATTTCGATGAAAATGTGCACGTAACGCCCGAGATGTTTCGCCCATTGGATGCCTGTGGGCGAAATGACTGTGTTGCATCAGATTTCAGTGATCTCGCTGGGGGTAACGCACAGGCGTCATTTTATGAAATGGGATGTGCTCGGACATATTTAGCGCTCTGACATCGAAGGTGTATGCCTAATGCTAAAAACCGACACAAAGTAGGCAGGTCCATCAAATGCAAAAGGCTCAGGCGTTGCCGCCTGAGCCTTTTTGTACAAAGTGGTGAGCCGTGATGGGTTCGAACCATCGACCTACTGATTAAAAGTCAGTTGCTCTACCAGCTGAGCTAACGGCCCACTCTGTGGCGCGGTTACTATGCTGAGAGATCAGGGCGGTCAAGGCAGAAAACACAAGAATTTCACTTTTCGTCTATCCGGTCAGAATTTGACAGAATCTGTAGCGCTGGCGCAAGCTATCAACACCTCATTCAACGCAGGAATTTTAACATGAAAATGCTAGGGCTACTTCTTGGTGTCTTGCTTGGGTTTGCATCGGTTTCTCATGCCGGAGAGTTGCGACTGGGCACCACAGATTTTTGCCATTGGGAGTTTTCAGGCGAAATTGTCAAAGGTGATGCCGCGAAAATTGACAAAATTCCCCGAGGGTCTTTTGGCCGTCGGCTATGCCTAAATAGCCCGGGCGGAAGCTTGTCCGAAGGATTGGCGATCTTTGATTTGATTTGGGATTCGAATATTTCCACAACAGTCATGCCTGGCGACCGTTGCGAATCCGCGTGTGCAATCGCATTTTTGGGTGGTTCGTTGTTAGAGGGCACAGATGTCACCCGACAAATGGATCGGATCATGTGGGTGGGATCAAAACTGGGTTTCCATGGCCCAAGTCTTAACTTGAAAACCGGACAGGCGTATGTCGACCGCGATTTGAACCGGGCCTTTAAGACAGCCATCAGCGCCGCCGCGCGATTGTTCGAAGTGAATCGCGTTCAAGACAGGGGGGATCGTGCGATGACCGATCATCTGTTGCATCGCTGGCTGAACACCGACCCCTCAAGCATGTATTTTGTCGATACCGTTGGGGATGCGATTCTGTCAGATATCCCCGTGGGTGGCATCGATTTCGATATCAAGCTGCGCACGGATCACATTAAAAACGTGTGCGATAATGTCTACCTCAAAGGAAGTTACCCTTCGGGCAGTGGGCTTTCGGGGACCATTCACAGTGATTTTACGACTTCCGCAGAGCTCTTGACCTCGTATCGAGATGATCCGTGGCGCGAAGAAACCCAAGTCCTTGCCGAAGTTGTCGATGGAACCCTTCGGGCGTTTGCCGGCCCTTATCCCTCTGGAACAAAGTATTTTATGAACGGTTGCCTTGTCGAATTCGATGTGAATTCTGTCCGCGGTTTTTTGGCCGAAGATTACTATTACCAGAAAGTTCCGATCTCAGTTAGGATTGTCCATTACACGTCGCCCCCTGAAAGCATGGCAATGCTTGATGCGTGGAGCCAAGAACGCGATGTGCTTCAGCACCGCAGTCTGGATCCGATCTATCTGTTTTCATTTGATACAACGCTTGATGAGCTTCCCAAAAGCGCCGAACAGCGGTTGGCCGTTCTGCGCCCCGCGCGGACGGATAAAGACGAAGAGGGGTGGGAATATTTCAAGCTTATTTCATATTATCGGCGTGATTTGCCCGGAGGCGATATTGGCAGCCTCAAGACAGAGGATGTGAATGATTGCGCGATTCAATGTCTGGGGAATGAAAGCTGTATCGGTTTGACGATGGATCGTTGGAACAACATCTGTTTTCTCAAGGGACAAGATGCCGTCAAAAGCAAGCTGCGCCTTCACCCCAAAGCAGAGACCTATCTCAAGGCTGACGTCGCCTTTGATATGATTGAGGATTCGCGAGCTGCGATCATGAAGCATCGCAAAGGAAAGGGATTTGAAGGGTACGCATATGAAACATTCGATGCCGCAACCTACGAGGTGTGTGCAGCCCTATGTTTGGCGGACCAGAGCTGTATGGCGGTGAATTTTCGACCTGCTCAGAAAAGCTGTGAAAAATTCGCGGACCCCCCCGAGTATTTTTCCATGGAGGGGGTGGAAATGGGGCTGAAACTTCAGGTCGATTGAGACTCATATAGTCAATCATGATCAAAGCCCTTATATGCGCCCTATGATCGCGCGAAAAAATACCGGATTGCCCTTTGAAAAGATGCACGGGCTGGGAAACGATTTTGTCGTCGTGGACGCGCGTGCGCGTGAGATCCCGATGCCCGAAGCATTGGTGAAAGCCATCGCAGACCGACATTGCGGTGTTGGCTTCGACCAACTTGCTGTCATTTCCAAGGGGGCGCATGACGCCCATCTGACATTTTATAATGCTGATGGTTCGATCTCTGCGGCCTGTGGAAACGCGACGCGCTGTATTGCTCGCAAGCTGATGAATGAAAGCGGTCTTACCACCCTGCGTCTGACCACGGATCGCGGCATGCTTATGGCGCGCGATGCGGGCAACGGGTTGACGTCGGTGAACATGGGGCAACCTCAGATGGATTGGCAAGAGATTCCATTGGCCCACGAAATGGATACTTTGCAGCTGCCAATCGAGGGCGCACCAACGGCGACGGGGATGGGTAATCCGCATTGTACGTTCTTTGTGCCGGATGTGGATGCCGTTGATCTGGCGGCGTTTGGGGCGCGACATGAACATCACCCGCTCTATCCAGAGCGGACAAATGTACAGATCGCCCAGATCACGGGCCCAGATCGGATTCGGATGCGTGTCTGGGAGCGGGGCGTGGGAATCACCCTTGCGTCTGGTTCATCGTCATGTGCGACCGCTGTGGCGGCGACGCGCCGCGGGCTGACCGCTCATAAGGTTCAGATCGATCTGGATGGTGGTTCGCTGCACATCAACTGGTCCGAGGATGGCGTCTGGATGACTGGCGGCACAACACATGTGTTCTCTGGTGAATTCACACGGGATTTTCTGGAGTCTATCTGATGGCGATGCCCCCCAAGTTCACGACATTGGGATGTCGGTTGAACGCATATGAAACCGAAGCGATGAAAGAGCTTTCCGAGGAAGCGGGCCTTGAGAATGCCGTCATCGTAAACACCTGTGCGGTGACATCGGAAGCCGTCCGCAAGGCACGCCAAGAAATTCGCAAGCTGCGGCGCGAAAATCCCGATGCGCGTATCATTGTCACGGGCTGTGCGGCCCAAACCGAACCCGAGACCTTTGCGGCCATGGGCGAAGTCGACAAGGTGATCGGCAATACCGAAAAAATGCAACGCGAGACGTGGCAAGGTATGGCTGCCGACTTTGTCGGCGATACCGAAAAGGTACAGGTCGACGACATTATGTCGGTGACCGAGACCGCGGGCCACTTGATAGATGGGTTTGGCACGCGCAGCCGCGCATATGTGCAGGTCCAGAATGGGTGTGATCATCGGTGCACGTTCTGCATCATCCCATACGGACGTGGCAATTCGCGTTCCGTTCCGGCGGGTGTTGTGGTCGATCAGATCAAACGTCTTGTCGACAAAGGCTATAACGAAGTCGTTTTGACGGGCGTGGATCTCACCAGTTGGGGTGCGGATTTGCCGATGGAGCCACGTTTAGGCGATTTGGTCCTCCGCATTCTCAAACTGGTTCCTGATCTACCAAGGCTGCGCATCTCGTCGATCGACTCGATCGAAGCAGATGATGCCTTGATGCAGGCAATTGCCACCGAACCACGGCTTATGCCGCATCTTCATCTGTCATTGCAGGCAGGGGACGATATGGTTCTCAAGCGTATGAAGCGCAGGCACCTGCGTGATGACGCCATTCGGTTCTGTGAAGACGCGCGCAAGCTACGGCCTGATATGACATATGGTGCCGATATCATTGCGGGCTTTCCGACAGAAACCGAGGCCATGTTTGAAAACAGTCTCAAACTTGTCACCGAATGTAACCTGACATGGTTACATGTGTTTCCGTATTCACCGCGTCTAGGCACGCCAGCCGCGCGCATGCCACAAGTCAACGGAAACGATATTAAATCCCGTGCTGCGCGCTTGCGCGATATCGGACATACGCAAGTGGAGCACCATCTCGCGGCGCAGATAGGCAAGGATCATCATGTCTTGATGGAAAATCCGCATATGGGACGCACCGAGCAGTTTACAGAGGTAAGCTTTGCCAAGGCTCAAGTTGAAGGCAAAATCGTGGACGCGCGTATATTGGGACGCTCGGGCCACCAGTTGATGGCATAGGCCGGTGTTGCGCCGCACACAGGAGAAGAGTTGACATGTCCCCAATTCTGTACAGCTTTCGCAGATGCCCCTATGCGATGCGCGCACGTCTGGCACTGACAAGCGCGCAAATTCGCGTTGAACTTCGTGAGATTTTGTTGCGCGACAAAGCGCCAGAGTTTTTGGCGATCTCACCCAGTGCAACGGTTCCTTGCCTGCAAGTCGGTGATCTGATCGTGGATGAAAGTCTGGATATTATGATTTGGACGCTCTCACAGGCTGACCCCGAAGGTTTGCTTGATATGCCGGACGTAGGTTACGACATCATCAAAGTTTTCGACGGTCCTTTTAAGACGGGACTGGATCGCTACAAATACCATACCCGATATCAGGGGGCTGTGCGCGAGGACGAACGCGCCGCTGCCGCTGCTCATCTGTGGGACCTTGATGCGCGCCTGAAGGGACAGGCTTGGCTATTTGGTGACAGGCCAACGCTCACTGACCTCGCTGTGTTGCCGTTTGTGCGCCAATTTGCGTTTACCGATAAGGCATGGTTTGACGCCCAAAACTGGAGGCATGTGCACGCGTGGCTTGAAGCGTTTTTGACCTCGGACCGATTTGGTCAGATTATGACGAAATACCCAAAGTGGGTGTTGGGAGATGCTCCGGAATACTTTGGCAATCCACTGTCCACAGCCGAATAGGTTGGGGCGCCATGGTGACGCCCCAATCATATTATTGGGGGCGCGCTAAAACTTGGTCAGGTTTTCGCGAAGCGCGCATATCGACAGTGCTGATTGTGCCGCCTCGCGTCCTTTTTCGACAAAATGCGCTGCATATATTGTGTTGTGATGATCCGTATCTTGATAGTGGTGTGGGGTCAGAGACACCGATAGAACGGGAATGCCGCTATCAAGACTTGCCCGCATCAAGCCATCTACAACAGCTTGAGCCACAAAATCATGGCGATAAATGCCACCATCGACGACCAAAGCCGCTGCGACAACGGCCCGATATCGTCCGGAATTCGCAAGATCGCGTGCCACAAGGGGCATTTCAAACGCGCCGGGCACGTCAAAAACATCCACATCGTTGCGGTCAATGAGTTCGCAAAACCCTGCCAATGCTTGATCCACAATCGAACCATGCCAGTTAGCCTTGATAAATGCGTATCGGGTGGGTGTCATAAGTGATCTCCTTTCAGGTACAGACACGTCACCCAAGGCGATCACGAACGCCAAGTCACAAGCCAAAGCTCGCGTCTTGTCGTACGTTCTCTTCCATCCGGACTATGACCGTCGGCTCTGGAATTGCACCAGATCTGCTGACATCTCTGTTGCGGTGTGATCCGCGCCTGAGACCGCTCGCGGGCTCGCAGGATTCAGCCTGCATACCGCCGGTGGGGAATTTCGCCCCGCCCTGAGAACAGCGCGACCTTGCCAACTTGCTGTAGACCTTGCAACATCAAATTTTGGAATTGGAGACCAAACGACATGCATCCGAATCCTTCTTTCCGAGCGGTTGAGACACAAGAAAATATTGCCTTTGCCCGCGAACGCGGGTTTGGAACGCTTGCCGTGTCAATTTCGGGCGAGGTCATGCTGTCGCATATCCCCTTTTTGATTGCCGAAGATGGTCGCAGTCTTGAGCTGCATCTGGTTCGCTCAAATCCGATCGCGCGCGCCCTGGGTGACCCCTTGAAAGCCACAATTGCCGTATCTGGCGCCGATAGCTATATCTCGCCGGACTGGTACGGCATAGAAGATCAGGTGCCGACGTGGAATTACGTGGCGGTGCATCTCAAGGGTGAAATTGAACCCTTACCGCAGGACGCGCTGCCGCCGCTTTTGGGGCGATTGTCTGCGCATTTTGAGCAGATGCTTGCCCCGAAACCTGAGTGGACTCAAGACAAGATGTCCCCCGAAGCCCTGACCAAAATGATGCGCATGATTCAGCCCTTTCGCATGTCGATTGCGGATGTGCAGGGGACTTGGAAACTTGGGCAAAATAAACCCGACGATGTTCGTACACAGGCCGCAGACTTTGTGGCTGGCTATGGTCTGGGCAATGAAACTCGCCTTTTGGCGGCCTTAATGCATTCACCAACAGGAAAGATGCCCTCATGAAACTAATTTCTGCCAGTGCCTCGCCGTTTGTGCGCAAGGTGCGCGTCCTGCTCCATGAAACCAACCAANCAAAGCCGCAAACCCCGTTGGGAAAATTCCAGCGCTTATCCGAGAGAATGCGCCAGCGCTCTATGACAGCCGCGTGATTTGCCGGTTTCTTGACGCGCGTGTGAATGCGGGCCTCTATCCCGAGGCTGTGCTGTGGGATGTCCTGACACTCGAAGCGACGGCAGACGGCATCATGGATGCGGCCGTGTTGGTGACGTACGAAGGACGTCTCCGCAGCCCCGAGATGCAAGATGAAGCCTGGCGTGAGGCGCAATGGGACAAGGTTGCCCGTGCGATATCGGCGTTGAACTCTCGTTGGTTAAGCCACCTTGCCGGTCCTTTGGACATGGGGCAAATCGCGGTGGCATGTGCGCTGGGATATGTTGATTTTCGACATGATGCGCGCAAGTGGCGGCGCGGGAATGACGGCCTTGCACAATGGTACGACGCCTTTTCCAAGCGCGACAGCATGATAGCGACCGTTCCAACCGCATAATACGGGTTCTCGGCGGGGCAGAGTGTGTGCGCCGCCGCAATTCGAGTCGAATTTGGAGGAGCCTGCGTTTTTGGCGAATGCAGTCGAATCGCGGGCTATGACATGATGATCTTGCGCGTTGAGTATTCCAAGGTGGTTGGTTTTATGGTGAAATTCCGGCTCTGAGCGCGCGGAAATCCAAAATTTCGTGCGATATATGCGCGACAGAGGGACGCGAGGGGATTGAACAGGTGAATGTTCTCTGGACGGGTTGCGCTGGCTTCGCTAAATAGCGGCGTGGAAAGGCTGCGTTTTTGCGCGGCCCCAACCGATATTGGTCGGGATCCGGCCGAAAAATGGAGAGAACCTCGTGTCCCACGCAGAAGATCACGAAGGCACCCGCAGAGACTTCCTCTACTACGCCACCGCTGGCGCAGGTGCAGTGACCGCAGGTGCAGCCGTCTGGCCGCTGGTCAATCAAATGAATCCCTCGGCCGATGTTCAGGCCCTGTCGTCGATCCATGTCGACATCTCAGGAATTGAGCCAGGAACACAGCTGACCGTGAAATGGCTGGGCAAGCCGGTGTTTATTCGCCGCCGTGTTCAAGCAGAGATCGACGCCGCGCGCGAAGTTGCGCTGGCCGACCTGATTGATGACAACGCACAGAACCGCAATGACATGGCTCTGGATGCGATGGACCAAAACCGTACGTTGGACGAAGCTGGCGAATGGTTGGTCATGATTGGCGTATGTACGCACCTTGGCTGCGTGCCAATCGGTGATGGCGCTGGTGACTTTGGTGGTTGGTTCTGCCCATGCCACGGGTCGCACTATGATACTTCTGGTCGTATCCGCAAAGGTCCGGCCCCCGAAAACCTCTGGGTCCCCGTGGCCGCATTCGTCGACGAGTCGACGATCAAACTGGGATAAGGAGAGCACATATGTCCGGAATTCCCCACGATCATTACGAGCCCAAGACGGGCGCAGAAAAATGGCTAGACGAGCGTCTGCCAATTGTCGGCCTGCTCTATGGTACGTTGATGATCCCGACCCCGAAAAACCTGAACTGGTGGTGGATCTGGGGCATCGTATTGGCATTTTGCCTGGTGCTTCAAATTGTAACCGGCATCGTTTTGGTGATGCATTACACACCGCATGTTGATCTGGCCTTTGCCTCGATCGAGCACATCATGCGTAACGTGAATGGCGGTCATATGATCCGTTATATTCACATGAACGGCGCCTCGTTGTTCTTCTTTGCTGTTTATATCCACATCTTCCGCGGTCTTTTCTATGGTTCCTATAAGGCGCCACGCGAAATCACGTGGATTGTTGGTATGCTGATCTTCCTTATGATGATGGGCACAGGCTTTATGGGCTACGTTTTGCCTTGGGGTCAGATGTCATTCTGGGGTGCGACAGTTATTACAGGTCTGTTTGGTGCGATCCCGTTCATCGGTGAAGCCATTCAAACATGGCTTTTGGGTGGACCAGCAGTTGATAACGCAACGCTGAACCGCTTCTTCTCGCTGCACTATTTGCTGCCATTCGTGATTGCGGCTCTCGTCGTAGTTCACATCTGGGCGTTCCACACCACTGGCAACAACAACCCAACTGGTGTTGAAGTCCGTCGTGACAGCAAAGAAGTCGTCAAGAAAGATACGCTGCCATTCTGGCCATACTTTGTGATCAAGGATTTGTTCGCACTGGCGGTTATTCTGGTTGGGTTCTTTGCGGTTGTTGGCTTTATGCCGAACTACCTTGGTCACCCTGACAACTATATCGAAGCCAACGCTTTGGCGACGCCTGCACACATCGTTCCTGAATGGTACTTCCTGCCGTTCTACGCGATCTTGCGTGCTTTCACTGCCGATGTTTGGGTTGTGATGTTTGCAAGCTGGATCACTGGCGGCATCGTTGATGCGAAATTCTTTGGTGTTTTGGCCATGTTCGGCGCGATTGCGGTTATGGCGCTTGTGCCTTGGTTGGACACATCACGTGTTCGCTCTGGTCGCTTCCGTCCGCAATTCAAGTGGTGGTTCTATCTGCTGGTGATCGACTTTGTCGTTCTGATGTGGGCGGGTGCTATGCCTGCGGAGCCTCCCTATTCGATCATCTCTTTGATCGGTGCAGCATACTGGTTTGGCTATTTCCTTGTGATCCTGCCAATTCTGGGTGTGATCGAAAAGCCGACGACACCGCCGGCCTC
Organism: Shimia litoralis; assembly: GCF_005518135.1. GTDB lineage: Bacteria > Pseudomonadota > Alphaproteobacteria > Rhodobacterales > Rhodobacteraceae > Shimia_E > Shimia_E litoralis. The sequence continues at coordinate 55,305 of NZ_SULI01000017.1, forward strand.
GATCGAGGAAGATTTCGAAGCCCATTACGGCAAACCTGCTGAATAAGAAGGAAAACAGGATAATGCTTAAGAAACTTAGCATCGCTGCTATTGCTGCCCTGTCCTTGACGGCAGGTGGCGCAATGGCCGCAGGCGGAGAAAGCCACATTCACGATGTGGATTTCTCTTTCGAAGGACCATTTGGCAAGTTCGATCAGAACCAGCTGCAACGTGGTCTGCAAATCTACACCGAAGTCTGTTCGGCGTGTCACGGTATGCGGTATGTTCCACTGCGCACGCTGGGTGACGAGGGTGGCCCACATCTGCCCAAGGACCAAGTGCGCGCCTATGCGGCAGAGTTCGACATCTATGATGCCGAAAAAGACGAAGATCGTCCGCGTACACCGGCTGATCCGTTCCCAATGAGCGGTGATCCCAACGCGCCTGACCTGTCCTTGATGGCCAAGGCACGCGCGGGCTTTCATGGCCCCCAAGGTACGGGCCTGAGCCAGCTTATCAATGGCATGGGCGGTCCCGAGTATATCGTCTCGCTCTTGACTGGTTACACCGGTGAAGAAAAAGAAGAAGCGGGCACGACGTTCTATGAAAACACCGCCTTCCCAGGTGGCTGGATTTCTATGGCGCCTCCGCTGGCCGGTGAAGATGTCGATTTCGCAGATGGCCACAGCAACGAACTGCACCATGAAGCCGAAGACATTGCGGCCTTCTTGATGTGGACAGCAGAACCCAAAATGATGGCTCGCCAAAAGGCAGGTTTCGTGGGTGTTCTGATGCTGACCCTTCTGTCCGTTTTGTTGTATCTGACCAACAAGAAGCTTTGGGCGCCGATCAAAGGCAAAAAGTTCCAAGGCTGATATCGGCCTCTTGAAGACATGAAAATTGAGCCCCGTCAGAACGTCTGGCGGGGCTTTTTTGTGGATCACCGGACAGGGGGTTCATGCTGATCGCGTCTTGTTTGCGAAAATTCACCCGACCGGCAGATATTGACCGCTCCAATCGGCGTGATATCCATGATGCAACCACAGGAGCGCCCCATGACCAACGCCTTGATCGTTATTGATGTCCAGAATGATTTTTGCCCAAACGGCGCCCTCGCCGTGCCAGATGGGGACGCGATTGTTGCCAACATCAACGCGTTGATGGAAGAGTTCGATGCAACGATCCTGACCCAAGACTGGCACCCCAACGGGCATTCTTCGTTTGCGTCGTCGCATGCAGATGCTGCGCCGTACTCGGGTGTTGAAATGCCATACGGGCCGCAAGTTCTTTGGCCAGATCATTGCGTGCAGGGCACCCATGGCGCAGAGTTCCACTCCGATCTGAATGTGGATGCGGCTGATCTTATCGTGCGCAAGGGCTATAATCCGGCGATTGACAGCTATTCAGCCTTTTTTGAGAACGATCAGGTGACACCAACGGGGCTCGAGGGGTATCTGCGGACGCGCGGTATCACAGATGTCACCCTGGTCGGTTTGGCCACTGATTTCTGCGTAAACTTCTCGGCGCAAGATGCGGCGCGGCTTGGGTTCAATGTAACTGTGCGTACAGATTTGTGCCGTGCGATCGATCTGGATGGGTCTCTGACAGCAGGCATCGAAGAGATGGAAAAGGCAGGCGTGATTTTGAAGACCGCGGAATCATGATGTCGTCTGCGTCAAGACCGCGTCCAACGCGGGAATTTGTCCGATCAGGATGCGCGAGCGGATATGGCTTGCGTCACTCCAGACAAGTTGGCACAACTTTGAACTGATATAGTCAGGAGTCCGTCATGGTTGATATCGCAACGCGGGTCTGGAACCACAAATGGAAGATCGATCCGATTGTACGATCTCTGATCGACAATGACTTTTACAAGCTGTTGATGTGCCAGTCTGTTTTTAGAAACAAGTCAGATGCCACGGTCACATTCAGCCTGATCAACCGATCCAAAGACATTCGTACTGCTGATCTGATTGATGAGGGCGAGCTGCGCGAGCAACTGGATCATATTCGATCGTTGTCTCTGACGCGTGGCGAGAGTACGTTCCTGAGGGGGAATACCTTTTATGGGAAACGCCAGATGTTTCGGCCGGACTTTATGGAGTGGTTCGATAACCTTCGCCTGCCCGATTACCATTTGGAAAAACGTGACGGTCAGTACGAGCTCACCTTTGAAGGCAAGTGGCATGAAGTCATGCTATGGGAAATTCCTGCCCTTGCTGTGCTGATGGAGCTGCGAGGTCGTGCGGTGCTGCACGACATGCGCAGGTTCGAATTGCAGGTCCTCTATGCACGTGCAATGACCAAGCTGTGGCAAAAAATTGAACATCTCCGAGAAGTTCCAGACTTGCGGATTGCAGATTTCGGTACGCGGCGACGGCATTCGTATCTGTGGCAGGACTGGTGTGTGCAAGCGATGCACGAGGGTTTGGGTGACAAGTTTGTCGGGACATCAAACTGTCTGATTGCGATGAAGCGCGATATCGAAGCCATCGGTACAAATGCACATGAGTTGCCCATGGTGTATGCGGCGTTGGCGCCGGATGATGATGCCTTGGCGCGTGCGCCCTATCAGGTTTTGTCGGACTGGCAGGAAGAGCATGATGGAAATCTGCGCATAATCTTGCCGGATACATATGGCACCGAAGGCTTCCTGAAAAATGCGCCGGACTGGCTGGCGGGCTGGACAGGAATTCGCATTGATTCCGGTGATCCAGCAACGGCTGCCGAAGTTGCCATCAAGTGGTGGCAGGATCGCGGTGAAGACCCACGTAGAAAGTTGATCATTTTCTCTGACGGGCTTGATGTGCAAAAGATTGTTGAGCTTCAGTCACAATTTGCGGGGCGTGCCAAGATTTCGTTTGGGTGGGGAACCCTTTTAACGAATGATTTCCGAGGCTTGACCGAACATGATGCGCTGGCGCCATTTTCCCTTGTGTGCAAGGCTATCAAGGCGGATGGGTATCCGACCGTGAAATTGTCAGACAACCCAAACAAGGCGATGGGCCCGATGGACCAAATTGACCGCTACAAGCGCGTTTTTGGGGTTGGCGAGCAAAAGCGCATGGAAGTGATCGTCTAGATCACGCTTTTCACCCTAATTGGTTTCATCTTCGATCCGGCGATTTTGTCGGGCCTGAAATTATGCGCGGATTTGCCGTGACGTAGGGTTACAAATATTCGATATAGGGAGACGAAATTTCACATAGTAAAATTAAACCCAAGAGGATAACTGATTCTTTAGTGAATTTACTAAGCTTCAGCACAGGGTTTCGAGGAGGAACACCATGAGCGCACCTGTAATTATGACCGTTGAAAATGGCATTGCCGTTATTGAAATTAACAATCCACCCGTGAACGCGCTGAGCCAAGCCGTGCGTTCGGGTTTAATCGAATGCGTGCGCGAGGCTGATGCCGATGGCGCCGTCGACGCGATTGTCATCTATGGTGCGGGTCGCACCTTTATTGCCGGTGCGGACATCAAGGAATTTGGAAAACCTCCTCAGGAACCTCATCTGCCTCCGCTTATCTCCGAGATGGAAGCCGTGTCGACGCCGACCGTTGCCGCATTGCACGGCACGGCGCTGGGCGGTGGTCTGGAAACCGCGTTGGGGTCACATTATCGGATCGCGCTGGCGTCCGCACGATTTGGGCTTCCCGAAGTCAAGTTGGGCCTGTTGCCGGGTGCGGGCGGGACCCAACGTCTGCCGCGTGTGATCCCAGTGGCCAAAGCCGCCGACATGATCACATCTGGCGCGATGATCGGCGCCAAAGAAGCGTTGGACTTGGGTCTGATTGATGAAATTGCCGAAGGTGATGATATTCGCGCGGCAGGCATCGCATTTGCGCAAGACTTGGTCAAAGCAGGGAAAGGCCCCCGCCCGACAAATGCACGTCCTTGTAATCCGGTAACCAGCGACGAGATGGCAGCCATTCGCGCAAAGGTCACCAAGGCCGCACGCGGTTTGATGGCTCCAGTGTCATGTATCACAGCGCTAGAAGCGGCCGTGTCTATGCCGTTTGAGGATGGTCTCAAGCGGGAACGCGAACTGTTTATGGAGTTGATGCAAACCGACCAACGCAGTGCAATGATCCATGTCTTTTTTGCCGAGCGCAAAGTTGGAAAGATTGCCGAAATCGAAGGCGTTGCACCGCGCGATATCTCTCAGGTCGGTGTGATCGGTGGTGGAACCATGGGGTCCGGTATCGCGACAAGCGCGTTGTTGGCCGGCCTTGAGGTCATTCTGGCCGAACGCGACGACGCAGCAGCCGCGCGTGCCTTGGAAACAGTGGGCAAAAACTTGAGCGGAGCCGTCAAGCGTGGCAAGCTCAGTCAGGCCAAATATGATGCGATCATGGCGGATCAATTCCGTACCACGTTGGATTACGCTGATTTCTCAAATGCGGATTTGGTGATCGAAGCTGTGTTTGAGAGCATGGAGGTCAAACAAGACGTATTTGGGAAACTGGACGCGATCTGTAAGCCTGGCGCAATTTTGGCATCCAACACATCTTATCTGAATATCAACGACATCGCGGCAATGACCAAACGCCCGCAAGACGTGGTTGGACTGCACTTTTTCTCGCCTGCGCACGTTATGAAATTGTTGGAAGTCGTCGTCGCTGACAAAACCGCACCCGACGTGGTGGCATCTGGTTTTGCGCTTGGCAAACGGATGGGGAAAATCGCGGTACGTTCCGGCGTTTGTGATGGCTTTATCGGCAACCGCATTATGAATGCTTATGCCAAGGCCATTAACGGCACGGTTTTGGCAGGCGCGAGCCCCTATGACGTGGACCGCGCGATGGAAAATTTTGGCCTTGCAATGGGCCTGTTTTCGGTTGCTGACCTCGCCGGGCTCGATATCGGATGGGCAAACCGCAAGCGGATGGCACCCAATCGCGATCCACGTGAGCGGTACGCGGAATTTGCTGACAAAATTTGTGAACTTGGGCGATACGGTCGCAAGACCGGCCGTGGCTTTTATGTCTATGAAGAAGGCAAGCGCGGCGGCACCCCTGATCCCGAAGTTCTAGAGGTCATCGCGCAAGAACGCGCGGCCAAAGGTATTCAACCTACGGAAATGAGCGACCAGGACATTATTGACCGCTATATGGCGGCGATGATTAACGAAGCAGCACGCATTGTGGGCGAAGGCATCGCGCAGCGTCCTCTGGACGTCGATATTACGTTGCTCAATGGCTATGGATTTCCACGTTGGCGCGGTGGGCCGATGCAATATGCCGACACCGTTGGTCTTGAAAAGGTTCTGAATGATATCAAAACCTATCAAAAAGAGGACGACTACTTTTGGCAGCCGGCGCCTCTGTTAGAGCAGTTGGTGGCTGAAGGTAAAACATTCTCTAGCTTGAACGGGTAAGGAAATCATCATGAAACAGGCCGTTATTGTCTCAACCGCCCGTACGGGCCTCGCCAAATCTTTTCGAGGAGCATTTAATCAAACACATGGGGCGACATTGTCAGGCCATGCTGTTGAGCATGCGGTAAAGCGTGCGGGCATTGATGCCGCGTTGATTGAAGATTGTTATATGGGGTGTGGGTTTCCCGCAGGCGCAACGGGTGCAAATATTGCCCGTCAGGCCGTGATCCGCGCCGGTCTGCCTGTGTCGGTTTCGGCCGCCACGGTAAACCGGTTCTGCTCTTCTGGTCTTCAGGCCGTGGCGATGGCGGCCCATCAGATCGTGCTAGAGGGCGCGCCAGCAGCGATTGGGGCAGGCGTCGAGAGCATCTCGCAAATGGGTCAGGAAAAATCCGTAGACCCGTGGATCATGCAGCACAAACCCGAAGTCTATATGACCATGATCGAGACTGCGGACATTGTGGCCCAGCGATATGGGATCAGCCGTGAGGCGCAAGATGAATTGTCATTGGTCAGCCAGCAACGCACTGCCGCCGCGCAGGCATCTGGCAAGTTTGACACTGAAATTGTGCCGATCAACGTGACACAAGCAATCAAAGACAAAGAAACAGGCGAGATCAGCCACCAAGACGTGACGTTCTCGATGGATGATTGCAATCGACCCACAACAACCCTTGAGGGGCTTGCATCTCTTCAACCTGTGCGGGGCGAAGGCCAGTTTATTACCGCCGGTAATGCGTCACAGCTATCTGATGGGGCGGCAGCGCTTGTCTTGATGGATAGCGATGTGGCCGCGCGTGAAAACGTGACACCTCTTGGGGCCTTTAAAGGGTTTGTCGTGGCAGGATGCGAACCGGATGAAATGGGCATCGGGCCTGTGTTTGCGGTTCCAAGATTGCTTGAGCGGCATGGATTAACGGTGGATGACATCGACCTTTGGGAATTGAACGAAGCCTTTGCATCTCAGGCCTTGTATTGCCGCGATCGCTTGGGAATTGACCCCGAAAAATGCAACGTGAACGGTGGGTCGATTTCGATTGGTCATCCATTTGGCATGACGGGCGCACGTATGACCGGCCACCTTATGTTGGAAGGCCAGCGTCGCGGCGCGAAGCTGGGTGTGGTCACCATGTGTATCGGTGGTGGCATGGGGGCTGCGGGCCTGTTTGAAATTTTCTAAAGGAGACGCCAGATGGATCTGAATTACTCACCCGAGGAACAGGCGTTTCGTGTCGAAGTGCGGCAGTGGCTCTCTGATACGCTCCCGCGAGACCTGAGCGAAAAGGTACGCTTGGGCAAACGCCTCACCAAAGAAGATTCGGTCCTCTGGCATCAACTTCTAAACGCCCGGGGTTGGCTGGCACCTAACTGGCCCAAATCCCATGGTGGCGCTGAATGGAATGCGGTTCAGCGGCAGATATTCGAGGAAGAAGCCTGTTTGGCACACGCGCCACGGGTGGTTCCGTTTGGATTGTCAATGTTGGCGCCTGTTCTGATGGCCTTTGGTTCTGAAGAGCAGTGCCAGCGGTTTTTGCCGCGCATCTTGTCGGGTGAAGACTGGTGGTGCCAAGGATATTCAGAACCCGGTGCTGGGTCTGATCTGGCGGCGGTCAAAACACGCGCTGTGCGTGATGGCGACAGCTATGTGGTCAACGGGCAAAAAACGTGGACTACGCTGGGCCAGTACGCCAACTGGATTTTTTGTCTGGTGCGGACAGATCCTGATGTCAAAAAACAAGAGGGCATTTCGTTTCTGCTCATCGATATGAACACACCCGGCGTCACTGTGCGCCCGATTGTGCTGATTGACGGCGGGGCTGAGGTCAACGAGGTGTTCTTTGATAACGTGCGCGTTCCTGCTGAGAACCTTGTTGGGGACGAAAACAAAGGCTGGACATACGCCAAGTATCTTTTGACGCATGAACGGACCAATATTGCAGGTGTCGGGTTTTCAACGGCGGCGCTTGAGACGCTCAAGGACGTAGCTGGCAAGGTGCAGGCGGGTGGTAAACCATTGGCGCAGAATCCATTGTTTGCCGCGCGCGTTGCGCAGGTTGAAATCGACTTGATGGCGATGGCGACGACGAATTTGCGCGTGGTATCCGCCGCGGCCAAGGGGCAAGCGCCGGGTGCCGAAAGCTCGATGCTTAAAGTTAAGGGAACGGTGATCCGCCAAGAACTTACGGCGTTGCTGCGGCGTGCTGTTGGGCCGGACGCCATGGCGTTTCAGCCGGATTATCTGGAGGGGGGCGACAACGTTGACATGATGGGCCCTGAACATGCTGCCAGCGCGGCACCCAGCTATTTCAATATGCGCAAACTTTCAATTTTTGGTGGATCGAACGAAGTGCAACGCACGATCATTACCAAAGCTATTCTGGGGCTCTGAGGGGGCAATGATGGATTTCAACCTGACCGAAGAGCGCCGCATGCTGCAAGATACCTTGCGCCGGTTTTTGTCTGATACATATGATCACGAACGTCGCAACAAGGTGATCGCTTCTGGCGCCGCTTACGACACAGACACCTTTCAATCGTTGGCAGAGCTGGGGGTTTTGGGGGCGTTGTTCCCTGAGGCACAAGGCGGCTTTGGCGGCACAGGCTTTGATCTGGCGACCGTGTTCGAAGAACTGGGGCGTGCTGGAACCATCGAACCGGTTCTCACTACGTTGCTGGCCGGCGGGGTCGTTTCCGATCTGGCGGGGGACAGCCAAGCGGATTTGATTTCTTCCATCATTGATGGCGGCACGGTTGTCGCATTGGCGCATAGCGAACCCCAGTCGCGCTATGATCTGGAAAGCGTCGCCACCGTAGCCTCCTCAGATGGGGCAGATGTAATCCTAAGTGGAACCAAAGCCCATGTGATCAACGGAGCACAGGCGCAAATGCTTGTCATCACCGCGCGCGAGCATGGGGAACAAACCGATGTTGAGGGCATTTCAGCGTTTTGTGTGCCGATAGATGCCAAGGGCGTCACGGTTGTCGACCATATCAATGTGGATGGCACATCGGCCGCGACCGTGGTTTTGGATGATGTGCGTGTCCTGTCCCAAGCGCGTTTAGGTGCCGCCGGAGCCGCGTATGACGTCATTGAGTTGGCAACCGCGCGTGCAACACTTGCTGTCTGTGCCGAAGCGTTAGGCGCCATGGAATCCGCCAAAGCTTTGACGATTGATTATCTCAAAGAGCGCAAGCAATTTGGAATCGCGATTGGCAAATTTCAGGCGCTGCAACACCGAATGGCGGATATGTTGATCGAAGTCGAACAGGCGCGATCAGCGGTTGTAAACTTGGCAGGTCATATAGATGCACCGCGTAACGAGAGAGAACGCCATGTGAGTGCGGCAAAGAACCTGATTGGCCGCGTGGGCGCAATTGTGGCCGAAGAATGCATTCAAATGCATGGTGGTATTGGCATGACAAACGAATATGCCCTGTCACATTTCGCGCGACGTATCACGATGATTGACCATCAATTTGGTGACGTGGACCATCATCTGGAACGGTTTATCGCGTTGTCTGTGCAATGACAGAGCCTGTTCCAACCCGAACGCCACTGCCTCTGGCAGGTCTGATCGGCTTCCGAGTAGAGCTTGAGCCCGATGTCACACAAGCGCATTGTATTCTGGATATCGGCGATGTGCATCTGAATCGACATAATGTCTTGCATGGTGGCATCATCTCTACCTTGCTTGATACCGCCAGCGGTGTGACGGCAAGTTTGACGGTTGATGATTCCGGCATGACGCCTTTCACGACAGTGTCCCTGAATGTGAATTTCTTGGCCCCTGCGACACATGGGGAAGTGCGTGCCGTGGGACGCTTAACTGGCGGTGGTCGCAGCCTTCAATTCATTGATTGTACGTTGCGGGATCAAAATGGTCGGTTGATCGCCACATCTACGGGTGTTTTCAAGCGCGTTAAGGCCCGCGCGCCCGAGCAGTCAACGTCATGACAGAGCTGTATCGCCACGAGATCATCGACGACCACTTGATCATTTGGAACTGCAACGGTGCGATGCGAAATGCATTGTCTCCGTCCTATTATGCTGGGGTGATGTCGGGGTTGGCACGCGCCAGCCAAGATGCCTCTATTTGCGCCGTGATCTTGGCGGGGGAAAATGGATTTTTCTGTTCGGGCGGTGACTTGAACACGTTGCAAAAACGCCGAGAGATGTCGCAGGCTGAACGTAGCACCCAGATCGAAAATCTGCATGACATTGTTCGTGGCATCCGAGCCTGTCCAAAGCCGGTGATTGCTGCCGTCGAGGGGGGCGCTGCAGGGGCAGGGCTGTCTATTGCGCTGGCATGTGACATGATTGTTGCTGCCGAAGATGCGGCGTTTACTTTGGCGTATGTCAAAGCAGGCTTGGTGCCAGATGGCGGTGCCACGCACGCATTAATGCAAGCCCTGCCGCGTGCCGCTGTGTCTCGGATGGCCATGTTGGGGCACCCGATGTCCGCGCCCAGATTTTACGAATTTGGCCTTGCTAGTGACTTGGTTTCTGCTGGCGCGGCTGTACCGCGCGCTCAGGAACTGGCCCAAGAGATCGCACGTGGCCCCGAGTGCGCAATCGCGAGCATCAAGGTCTTGATGAACACGGCTGAAACTGGGTCATTGCACGAGCAGTTAAACGCAGAGCGCGACGCGATGGCGGCGGCGCTGGGCGGAGACGAGGCCTTGGCGGGCATCTCCGCGTTTCTGGCTAAGCAAAGGCCGGTTTTCAGAAAGAAGGGTTAAGCATGAACCGCATACACACTTTGATCGAGACAGCTGCGCAGATGTCGCCAGAAAAAATGTGTATGGAGGCACCCAACGGTGAAAAAATCACATGGAATCAACTATGGCTGGCAGTAAAACAAGCCGCTGACGACCTTGTGGCACAGAACGTCAAAGCCGGAGATCGCGTGGTGATCGTGTCTGAAAACTGTGCCGAAGCGGTGGCGTATTTTTTCGCGACGAGCCTGCTTGATGCGATGGCTGTAATGGTGAATGCGCGTTTGACACCTATCGAGCTGGATCGGATCATTTCTCATGCCGATCCAAGTGCTGTGGTGTTCACAACCTCTATATCTGATGCGGCCACAGAGCATGCGCAGGCGCGTGGTGCGGATACAATCCCAGGAGTGTCCGGTGACGTTGCAGTGCTTGCAAGATCGGGGTCAACGCCAGAACCTGTCTATCAAGAGCCCGCGGAGCAGGTGGCTCTGTTGTTGTATACCTCTGGGACGACAGGTGCGCCAAAAGCGGCGATGCTGACGCATAAAAATCTGCTTAGTGCAGCCAAAGCCGCCGCGACACTCCGGGGTATTGTGCCCACTGACGTGGTGTATCTGGCGCTACCGTTGTCACATATTTTTGGCCTCATTGCGCTGTTGTCTGTTTGTTTTGCCCGCTCGTCCATGCGTCTCGAGGCCGGTTTCTCAGTTCAACGCTTGTATGATGCCCTGCAGGTGGATGTGACAGTACTGCCTGCCGTTCCGCAAATGCATGCCCATTTGTTTCACTATGCGCGCGCCCATGACATGCCACAATTTGCAGGGGGGCCGCTACGGTTTGTGTCGTCTGGCGGTGCACCGCTTGATCCCGTTTGGAAACGCGAAGCAGAGGCGTTTTACGGGCTTCCTTTGCAAAACGGGTACGGGCTGACTGAATGTGCGGCCGGCGTATGCGCCACGCTGAATGAACTCGGCGATCCAGATATCAGCGTCGGGAGACCGATGCTGGATAGCGTGCTACAGATTGATCTGGATGCGAACGGCGCGCATGCGGATCAAGGGATCGGAGAAATCCTTGTGGGTGGCCCGCAAGTGATGAAGGGATACTTCCGTGATCCAACACAAACTGATCGCGCACTGACCTCGGAAGGGTTTTTCCGAACTGGTGATCTTGGCCGCATCGATCCCGAGGGGCGTCTTCATATTGTTGGACGCACCAAAGAGCTGATTATCCGATCTGGATTCAATGTGTATCCTGTGGAGATCGAAGCGACCCTGACAGAGCACCCTGATGTGATCGTTGCAGGCGTTGTCGGGCGCGCAACTGACGGCAACGAGGAGGTTCTGGCCTTTGTGAAGATTGATCGCGACAGCAGTTTGGATGAAGCTACGCTGAAGGCATTTGTTCAGGAACGGTTGGCGCCGTACAAACGACCGACCCGCATTATCCTTGCCCATGATTTACCTGCGGCCCCGACCGGAAAAATTCTCAAGGCCAAACTGATCGAAACCTTCATGGATCAACTCGAAGAACATGGATGAATTGTTGCTGTTTGCACTACAGATGAAATCAATCACGAGATCGCGACGATGAGTATTGAAAAGTCCGACAAACGCTTTGCATCGACGCTTGCGCGTGGCCTTACCATTTTACGCATTTTTAGACCTGTAGATGATGGTCTGAGCAATCTGGAGATATCACAGCGCTCAGGTATTCCCCGCCCCACTGTGTCGCGTCTGACATATACGCTGTGTGCGTTGGGGTATCTGACCCACGGCAAAAGGCATGACAAATACAGATTGGGCCCGGCGGCGTTGGCGTTGGGGAATATCGCGGCGGCGTCATTTGATTTTGTTCATACGGCCACCCCGATCATGCAAGGTTTGGCGGACAATACTGGGACATTGATTGCTGTGGCGATTCAGGATGATGGCGGAATGTTGTTGGCCAAGACGTGGCGGCCTGCCGGATCCCCTCCGATCTGGATGGATGCTGGATATCGTATGCCGATGGATGGATCATCCTGTGGCAAGGCATTTCTGGGTGCGTTGAGTCCCAAGGAATTCCAGACGTTTTTGACGCGGCAAGGGGATGCAGGCCCTGATCAACTGGATGCACTTTATGATTTGCATGCGACGGCGCGAAAAGAGCTTGGCGCACTGGGGTTTGCGATGACCTGTGGCGAAGGACGCTATACGCAGGCAATTCATGCCGCAGCTGTTCCCTTTCGCCCAAGCGAATTTGCCGAGCCGGTGGCGTTTTTGACGGGTGGCCCGGCAAGCGCGTTAAGTGACGCACATATTCGCGATGTTGTCGGGGCAGAACTGGTCGCTGCAGTTGCAGAATTACAGTTGCGGATGGAACAACCCGCTACATAAGTCGCAATCGCGCGCCCTAAACTACGTATTTTTGCGGCCTTGCCCGTGTCCGATGTCGACGGCAAGGTAGACCCCACAAAGGCGCTGTTGCCGTGATGATGATCTGAAACGATGGGAAATTGATTTATGCATGTGGTCGATCCAATAAGCCAAGGTTTTGACGTAGAGAGACTAGGCCGGATTGCCACTTGGATGGACAGTTATGTGCAGTCCCGCAAATTCGCTGGCAGTTCGCTATTGCTTGCGCGAGGCGGTGAGGAAGTCTTCTTTCATAAGACAGGTTTGCGGGATATCGCTTCTCGGGCTTCGTTCGAGCGTAATACCGTGGCCCGCATCTATTCAATGACCAAGCCGGTGACCTCGGTGGCAATCATGATGCTGGCAGAGCGCGGTCTGTTTCACTTGGATGCACCCGTCAGTAATTTTATCCCCGCGTTCTCGAATATGCAGGCCTTGGTGGAGGGCGCGACCAGCATTGATCAAACCGAAGCCTGTGCGACGCCGACACTGCACCAATTGATGACTCATACCGCGGGTCTAAGTTATCCCTTTAATCCTGGGGTGTTGGCACAGGCGATGGATCAGCAAAGCTTGATCTTTGGCCCTCAGCAGGGTGTGTTAGAGACGGTTGTTGATCAGGTCGCAGCGCTTCCCTTAGCGTTTGCACCCGGTACACGGTGGGAATATTCGGTGTCGATTGATATTCTTGGCCGTGTTGTTGAAATCGTATCGGGCAAGTCTCTATCCGAGTTTTTCCGTGATGAGATACTGGGTCCGCTTGGCATGCACGAAACGTCATTTTCAGTATCACCAGAACAGAACGCGCGTTTTGCGTCGCTGTATACACCGTTGGCAGGGGATGCGATGGCGCTCAATTCCGCAAGTGCCGGGCAAGAAACCTTGCGGTGCGTCGATCATGTGACGGACTCGGCATTTGTGGATGCTCAAACCTATTCCGGCGGTGGTGGATTGGTCGGAACAATTGATGATTATATGAAATTCGCCGAAATGCTTCGGGGGCACGGCGCGCTGGGCGACGTGCGGTTGCTTTCACCCAAGACGATGTCGTTTATGATGTCGAACCACTTGCAAGGCGACATTGCATCCATGGGCCCCCAGAGTTTTGCCGAACAGCCGATGGAAGGTATGGGCTTTGGCCTTGGTGGGGCGGTTGTACTGAATCCGGCACTGGCGCGCTGCGCAGGCAGCGTCGGGGACTTTAGTTGGGGCGGGATGGCCTCGACCTTTTTCTGGGTAGATCACGCGAACGACATGAGTGCCGTGTTTTTCACTCAGCTTTCCCCATCAAGCTCTTATCCAGCCCGTGCAGAATTAAAGGCATTGGTGCATGCAGCAATGTGAAGTGGTCCGGCAAATTCGGACAGCGTGCTAAGATGTATCCAACCCGATTGAATGGATACAAG
>NZ_SULI01000018.1 GCF_005518135.1 Shimia litoralis
GGTCAACGTGACCGATGGTACCGATGTTGCAGTGCGGTTTGCTGCGTTCAAACTTTTCCTTAGCCATTTGCCGGCGCCTTCTTCAAGTTGGGGGCCCACCTGGCCCTAAAGTTATCTACCGCGCGCGACATATTGCGTTGCGCGCAAAAAATCAAGGACCACTTGCGCTATTGATTTTCCATTGCTTCTCGTGATCGAGTGTCTTTGTTGTCTTTCCAGCATTTTGACAATTCTGCTGCTGTAGGCGAATCTGTCATACAGGCCCGATTTTCTTCAAGCCACTCTTCGATCTGCGCCGCGACGTTATAGCTGAGGTTTGCCATCTGTTGCTCTTTGGTCATGGTATAGCCTGAGCCCAGCACAGACGCGCCCGTTATTGTTTCAAGCACAATAATTTCTTTGGCTTCATCGTTGAATTTTTTGCCCGCCCGATCATCCCATGCGGTGACCGTGACGATCAGAGCCGACTTGGGCGCCATCAATACCGGAACACCGGGTTGTGCCAGCACATATCCGGCAATATTCACGCCCAAATGCACCATGCGCTCACCTTCGTACCGATCAAGGCGCGCTGCGATTGCAGACTTAACAGAGTTAATCCAGACCTCTTTGGACGCCTCCCGCGATAGGGGGCCTTTGGTCAGTTCGGGCGCGACAACAATATTATGCCCCAGACCAAAGTCACCAAGGTCGACCGCAGGTTCATCCACAGGCGTTGTTGGGACAGCGCAAGAGGCCAGCGTCAAGAGCGCAGTGCAAAGCGCGATTATGCGGATCATGAAACCAGTTCCCCGATGATGTGTTTCTTGCGGCATACCGCATGCGGCACGAGGGTGCAATCTTCGGCCAACATCGCTTGTGAGATGGCACCGGTTTGCTCCAAGGCCTCCGCGTGCCTATGTTCCTAAGAGAGCATGGAGATCCCGAATGCCAACAACATCGCACCCGCAGACTTCAGACAGTGTGTTTCCAGCACACACACCTCTGGTCACCGAACCCTTGGGGCTTTGGGGGTCCTTTCGCGCCGCGCGGCGCAATCTTCTTGGCATTCTGCCAGATCTCGCCGTGCGCCAACCAATGGTCTCTGGCCGTACAGGGTTGCGCTGGCACATGGTGATGGACCCAGACGCCATTCGGCGGATTTTATTAGAGAACGTCGAAAACTATCCAAAGTCTCGCGCGACCAAAAACATTCTGCGCCCTGCCATTGGCGACAGCCTGTTTATTGCAGAAGATGCGCATTGGCGCTGGCAGCGGCGCACGGCGGCCCCGGTTTTTTCTCATCGCAACGTGATGGCTCTTGCCCCCGTCATGTCCGCAGCCGCCCAGCGCAGCATCGCACGCATCCACGAGTCGCAAGGACGTCCGATAAATTTGATGGACGACATGGTGCGCACCACATTTGACGTGATTTCCGAAGTGACTTTTTCCGATGGCGACACATTTGACAGCGCAGCGGTACACAGCGCAATTGACGCCTATATCTCAGCGGCGGGCCGCATTTCGCTGATGGATATGGTTGGGATGCCTGACTGGATACCGCGTCCATCACGCATCTTTGGCGGGCCCGCTGTTCAGCAAATGAAACAAGTGGCGGACCAAGCCATCGAAGACCGCCGAGCGCGCGGCCCAAGTGATGTCCCTGATCTGCTTGATCTATTGCTGGCGGGCGAAGACCCCGAAACCAAGCGGCGCATGAATACGTCCGAGCTGCGCGACAATATTTTGACGTTTATCGTGGCGGGTCATGAAACAACGGCGCTGACATTGGCTTGGTCATTGTACCTGTGTGCCTTTGATCCACAGGTCCAAGCCCGTGCACGCATTGAGGCACAGCAGGCCCTGCAAGGCGACCCGAACGGCATTACAAACCTTCCGTTTCTACGCCAGATCGTGGATGAAGCCCTGCGTTTGTATCCTCCGGCGGGAATCTTGTCGCGCACGGCCCAAGCTCCCGATACGCTGTGTGGCCGAGAGGTCAAAGCAGGCGACACGGTGATGATCCCGATTTATGCACTCCACCGCCACCATCAACTTTGGGAAAACCCGAACGCATTTGATCCAGAACGATTCGCCGATCGCAAAGCCATTAACCGCTATGCGTATCTGCCATTCGGAGACGGCCCGCGCATTTGCATCGGGGCCAGCTTTGCATTGCAAGAGGCCATTCTGATTTTGGCGCACCTGCTGGCGAATTTTGAATTCAGTTTGGTCGAGGATTGCCCGCCCGAGCTCGTGATGATTCTGACATTACGTCCGGATAACGGCATATGGCTACGGGCGCGCCCTGTACACGACGCCTCTGAATAAGGCGCCGCGTGACGATCCACGGCATTCACTAGCGAAACTTGTGCGACCTCGGGAAACCATAAGGCGGTTTTTTACCAACACCGGCGCGCTTGCCAAGCCACTCGCTCAGATCAGGCTCGTGGCGGGTTTTGCCGCCGCCCATTTCCCAGCTTAACCCATCATCCCAGTTAAAGGTCACGACATCAGACAACCCACCGTCCAGTTCGAGCGTCCCTTGGCGGCCACGGGCCATATTGTATTTCTGAATACGAACCCCCTTGCCGCGTCCCATTTCAGGAAGATCTGTCAGGGGGAACACCAAGAACTTGCCATTTTCCGAAACCACCGCGACGTGGTCACCGCTGACCGGAATACAAATCTTGGCCTTTGCATCGTCCTTAACGTTCAATACCTGTTTCCCGGTACGGGTTTGGGCAATCACGTCCTTTTCAGGCACGACAAACCCATCACCGGCGGATGACGCCACCAACAGCTTGCGCTCAGGTGCATGGATAAGGATATCCAGAATTTCAGCTTCGTTGGGCAGATCAACCATCAAGCGCAAAGGTTCACCCATTCCGCGCCCACCCGGCAGGTTGGCCGCCGAGAGGGTATAAAACCGCCCATTGCTTGCGAACACCAGCAAGCGGTCGGTGGTTTCCGCGTGGAAAATGAAACTTGGCCCGTCGCCATCTTTGAATTTCAACTCGCGGGTCAGATCAATGTGACCTGACATCGCGCGTATCCACCCCATTTGAGAACAGACGACCGTAATCGGCTCTTTGTCGATCATCGCTTCAAGCGGGACTTCTTCGATCTCGCCCGCTTCGGAGAACATCGTGCGGCGCGCGCCGCCCTCATAGTTTTTGCCAAATATCTTTTTCGTATCTTTAAGCTGCTCAGCGATTTTGTCCCACTGCAGGCCTTCACTCTCGAGCAAGTCTTCGAGTCCAGCGCGCTCTTCCATCAAGGCATCGCGCTCGCGGACAAGTTCCATTTCTTCAAGGCGGCGCAAACTGCGCAAGCGCATGTTCAAAATGGCTTCAGCCTGAACCTCGGAGAGTTCTCCTGCCCCTTTGGCGGGCAATGGCGACACATAATCATGCTCTGATGTGGCGCGAACGTGATCAAGGCCCCAGTTTTCGGCCATCAACGCCTGTTTGGGCGCATCATCATAGCGGATGATATCAATCACACGATCCAAATTCAGGAAGGCGATAATGAACCCTTCCAGAACCTCGAGACGGTGATCAATCTTTTCAAGACGGAACTGGCTGCGGCGTTGCAGAACTTCGCGCCGATGATCCAAGAAGGCACGCAGCACTTCTTTCATGCTGCAAACCTTGGGCGTAACCCCATCGATCAGCACATTCATGTTCAGACTAAACCGGACTTCCAGATCAGAATTGCGATACATCATCCCCATAAGAACCTCGGGGTCGACGTTCTTTGAGCGCGGCTCGAGCACCAAGCGGATATCGTCTGCTGATTCATCTCGAACGTCCGCCAAAATCGGAATTTTCTTGGATTGGATCAGTTCTGCGATCTTCTCGATCAGTTTGGATTTTTGAACTTGGTACGGAATCTCCGTGACCACGATCTGCCACTGACCCCGCCCTAAATCTTCGACGTTGTATTTACACCGCAAGCGAAACGATCCGCGCCCTGTCGCATAAGCTTGGGCAATATTCTCGGGCGGCTCGACGATCACGCCCCCGGTCGGAAAATCAGGCCCCGGCACATAGTTGAGCAATGTATCATCGCGCACGTCCGGCACTTTGATCATGTGCAGACAGGCGTCGCAAAGTTCGCTGATGTTATGAGGTGGGATATTTGTTGCCATCCCAACAGCGATTCCCGACGACCCGTTTGCCAGCAAATTCGGGAACGACGCAGGCAACACAACAGGTTCGGTCAGTGTGCCATCATAGTTTTCGCGAAAATCCACCGCATTTTCGCTCAGACCATCCAGCATCGCCTCGGCAACGGCCGTCATGCGCGCCTCGGTATAGCGCGACGCCGCCGGATTATCCCCGTCGATGTTGCCAAAGTTCCCCTGACCATCCACCAACGGATAGCGCACGGCAAAATCCTGCGCCAAGCGGGCCATGGCATCATAAATCGCTGCATCGCCGTGCGGGTGATAGTTCCCCATCACATCACCAGAGATTTTGGCCGATTTCCGGAAGCCACCTGTTGAGGACAGTTTGAGTTCGCGCATCGCGTACAGGATACGCCGGTGAACCGGCTTCAACCCGTCACGTGCATCCGGCAAAGCACGGTGCATAATCGTCGACAGCGCATAGGTCAGATAGCGATCGCCGATCGCACGTCGCAGAGGTTCTGTCACTTCGCCCAGAGGCAAATCATCATCTACAAGATCAGTCATAGTATCGGTGTAGACATAAGGCATGTGGCGGTAAAGCAGACACGGGGAAAAAATCAGGATTTTTCCACTCGCACCAAATTCATAAAAATGTGTTATACAGAATTTATTGAGTTTCCACCTTATTCACCCCGACTTTCACTACAAGGTTTCGATTGTGTCGCGTTTTGTTCTTCTTAGTTTTGTCTTCATGGGATGGGCCTTTTACGAGGTCAGCGGAGGTGCTGATTTTAAACCAGAACCTCCTGCGCGACTGGCACGCGCGGCCGCGTCAGGCCAAGTTGCGCCTGCGCCTGAAACGGCTTTGGCCACAGGCGCAACATCGACAATTTCGAACACCTCTCAAGCCACCACTCACACCACCATATCCAACTCGGAAACAACCGCGTCTATTCAATCCGCGTCTCTGAGTTCAACCGTTGCCTTTATCCCCAAGACACGCAGAAACACCTTGTTATCGTTGCCCATACCGACACCGGGCACGACGCCGTTCAGCATTGTCCCCCCGACACAAGCCACACCCACCACTCACGAAACACGCCTGTCGCAGGCGTCGCTTGCCACCCCTCCGACAGACCCCGTCCGGGTTACTGATATTCGACGTGTGCGCGCATCTCGCATCAACATGCGAAATGGCCCGGGAACACGCTACAGCGTTTTGGCCAAACTTTCGCGTGGGGCCACCGTCGAAATCCTGCAAGAACCCGGCAACGGTTGGGTCAAAGTCAAAGTTGTCGAAGGCGGGCGCATCGGCTGGACATCGGCCAAGCTTTTGCAAAAACAGAACTGATTGATTTTACACGCCATGCATTCCATAGCTTTGGAAACAAAATAACCGCAGGCGCGACATGACAGGCAAATCCATTCTCATCACAGGCTGTTCCAGCGGCATCGGTCTTGACGCCGCACAATTCTTACATACGCAAGGATGGCAGGTATTTGCATCCTGCCGACAACAAGACGATTGTGATCGCCTTGAAGCACAAGGGTTCAAGAGCCCACGCATCGATTATGAAGACCCCGATAGCATCCAAGCCGGCCTTGCTCAGGTGCTGAAAGAAACGGGGGGCACACTGGACGCCCTGTTCAATAATGGTGCCTATGCCATTCCCGGCGCGGTCGAAGATTTGCCGTGCGATGCGTTGCGTATCGCATTCGAGGCAAATTTGTTTGGCTGGCATGACCTGACAACCCGCGTCATCCCGATCATGCGCGCGCAGGGCCATGGGCGGATCATAAACTGCTCTTCGGTTTTGGGGCTTGTCCCGATGAAATGGCGGGGGGCCTATATCGCCACCAAGTTTGCACTGGAGGGGCTGACGGATACGCTACGATTGGAAATGCGGGACACTGACATTCACGTTTCTCTCATCGAACCGGGACCAATCACCACCGATTTCCGCATCAATGCAACCAAACAGTTCGAAAAATGGATTGATTGGGAAGCCAGCCCACGTGCGGATCAATATCGCAACAGTTTGCGCAAGCGCCTCTATGCAAAGACCGACAAACCCGACCTTTTCGAGCTGCCATCAAGCGCCGTGACAGCAAAGCTGGCACATGCACTGACCGCCAGACGACCGCGCCCCCGATATTATGTCACCAAGGCCACCTATATCATGGGTGCGCTGCGGCGCATTCTGCCAACACGCCAGTTGGATTGGATACTTGCCAAAAGCTAACGCCCTGCGGTGGCCAACAGGGGATCGCCAGCGTGGTGGCCCCAACTGGTTTCAAGTGGCCAGCCAAGGGCCTTGGCAACCTTACGACCGTGATCAAGGTATTTCGGCAATGTCGACATATCCATCATTGCGCCCATGTCATCAAAGACTCTGGCGGGCACAGGGGGTTCACGCATCGCATGCGTGGTCAATGTCACCTCGCCTAAAATCAGGCGGTCATTCATTTCCAAGAAGTCAATTCGCGCATGAATGAACTGGCGGGCCAAAAGACGTGCGTCCGCCAAAATTTGGTCAAACTTCTCGGGGCGTGGCGTATCATGTTTCGGATGCGGATATCCGGCCATCGCAATATGCTGGGGCTTCCATTCCCCGTCGAAACAGTCCCTTTCGCCCTTATGTCGATCAAATATCGAAATAAAATACGGCTCGCCATGGATGCAAACCAATTTACATTCTCGGCCGAACTTGTCCGAAGGGAGATACTCTTCAAGAACATAGCGACGCGGCAAATCTTTGTAGTGCAACTCTGCATACCGCCTCCAGTGGTCCAGAGACTTCCATTTTTTGATCGCCTTGCGTAGCTCTCGTTCGGTTGTGGGGTCATCGGGCGTATGAACAAGATGCATCGAACTTCCGTCAGACACCTTGAGCACCCAACGATCAGGAAGCTTGCTCCACTCAATCTGGTCCGGATCATCAAACACCTTAATAACCCTGCTCGAAGGCGTTTCAACACCGCTATAATCAAAGAACTTCCGGACCGCGCTTTTGTCAGCGACAAGCGACATGAGCGGGTTGGGGTGCATCAGTTGTAATGCGCGATTTTTCTCAGCAAAACAGTGCGGGTTGGCAAAATCGGGAACACGTCCAAACCCTTGCGCATAGGGATAGGCGACGGCCTCGATCTCGTTCAAAAAGGCATGATCATATACATAGGCCTGTCGGCGGGATGGTGGCAAAAAATGCGCAACAAGCTCCGCGCGGCTTAACCGCTTGCGAATGGGGTGAAGAAACTCTTCTAGCTTATCCAAACTGTTGCCCTTCCAATCCATAATATATCACGACGCACGCCTGTCACGAGAACAATTCAAAGTTATTTCAAAACATATATGTGTTTTTGATTGTATACTCCCACAGGCCGATCAGATGTGACAGGGATCAAAGTTCTCGGAAAATTTGACGCCAACCTTTCAACGCGGTGCCCGAGTTCCCAACTAGGGTTTTAGCGCGAACCCGTGATAGCAGTTTCGATTTTCCATTGGACACGTTAGAACCACGGCAACGCCTGATGAAGGAGAAGAATCATGGCAGATGATCCACTGTTTTATGTTGTCGTTGCATCCGTCGTAGGCGTGTTGATCATTTTGATGATTGGGATTGGCGGTTTCGCCAAAGGCGGAGATTTCAACCGCAAACACGCAAACCGGATCATGCGGTATCGCATCGCAGCACAGTTTGTCGCGATTGTTTTGATTTTGGGTTTCATTTGGATTCGAGGCAAAGGGTAAGCGCATGGTCGTTCTAAACAAAATTTACACACGGACCGGAGACAAGGGCACCACGGCTCTTGGAAACGGCGATCGCGTCGCAAAACATGATGCGCGTGTAAACGCCTATGGAACGTCAGACGAATTGAATGCCGCACTTGGTGTCGCGCGCCTGCATGCCGACACTGACATGGATGTGGCTTTGTCGCGCATTCAGAACGATCTGTTCGATCTGGGGGCCGACCTATGCCGACCAGACCTATCCTCGGATGCAACCGCAGAGTACCCACCACTGCGGATGGTAGAAAGCCAAACCACACGTCTCGAGACCGAAATTGACGCCATGAATGCCTCGCTGAGCGCTCTGCGCAGCTTTATTCTCCCTGGTGGATCGGCTTTGTCGGCGCATTTACATGTGTGCCGTACGGTGGCCCGACGCGCCGAGCGGTTGGCCACCGAATTGTCGACCCAGGAAGACGTGAACCCGCATGCAGTCAAATACCTGAACCGTTTATCAGATTGGTTTTTTGTGGCGGCACGCATTGCCAACGACAATGGCGCATCTGATGTGCTCTGGGTGCCTGGCGCCAACCGCTAAAGATGCGGCCCTTTCTCACGTTCGTCAGAAAGGGCGCATTTTGAACATGGTGGTGATTACCGCCCCTTGAAGACCGGCTTTTGTTTGGTGAAAAACGCTGAAATCGCATTCCCGGAATCTTCCGAGTTCGCGCATTTCATTTGGTATTCGCTTTCCATCAGCGCAATTTGTTCGTGGCTTTGCGTGTGTGCCGCCCGCATGATCTTTTTCGCGTATGACAAACTTAGTGGTGCGCGCTCGGCCAACATGGCCGCCCATTCTGCGGCCTCTGCACGCAAGTCTTCATCCGGAACCACTTTGTTCACCAGACCAAGCTCGCGGCATGTCGCTGCATCAATCATGTCCGCCTGCGCAATCGCGGCAAACGCGCGCTTGGACCCCATATGTTGAAGCAACAACCAACTTAAGCCACCATCAGGCACCAACCCAATGTTTGAAAACGGGGCAAAACACGTTGCACTTTCCCCCATCACTGCCAGATCCGTGGACAGCGCAATAGACAGACCAACCCCGCCCGCAACGCCATTGATCGCGGCAATATATATCTTGGGGCTTTGTGTGATGGCATCAATGATCGGTTTGTAATCACGCACCGAGATATCGAACATACCTTTGCGAGTCGCGAAATCACCAAGCTCTTTTAGATCCGTGCCTGATGTGAACGACGTTCCCGAGCCGGTCAAAATGACCACGCGCACGGCATCATCGGCTTCGGCCTTGGCTTGCGCGGTCAGAATTTCTTGGCGAACCTCAGTATTCATTGCGTTCATGGCTTTGGCACGGTTCAACTGAATTGTCGCGACTTTGCCATCCACAGAATATTTCACATTTGGCTCTTGGGTCATTTGCGTTCCTCCGCTCGCTGCTTCCACAGCATCAAAGTCGTAAAATAGCGGATTAGAAAGCCCAAACGCCATTCGACGTAACGGGACAATTCGCGTATCGTTACGTCAACTCTTTTCAGCTCGGTAACATTCTTGCAAAGAATTTGCTCTCAAAACACAAAACGCGACGTCGCTTAACCCTAACGTGACGATTTTGCGCTGTTTCAGGACCGCGCAAGAATATATCACGTGCGAGAGAGCTTTTGATCGAGTCGTTCTCGGCTCACAAACTAAGGAGTCCTACGCCCATGAAGGTACTTGTGCCTGTCAAGCGCGTGATTGACTACAACGTGAAAGTCCGTGTGAAGGCGGATGGCAGCGGTGTTGATCTCGCCAATGTAAAAATGTCGATGAACCCATTCGACGAGATCGCAGTCGAACAGGCGATCCGTCTGAAGGAAGCTGGCAAAGCTGACGAAGTGGTCGTTGTATCGATCGGCGTCAAGCAATCTCAAGAAACCCTGCGCACCGCGCTGGCGATGGGTGCAGATCGCGCCATTCTTGTTGTCGCGACAGATGACGTTCACACAGACATCGAGCCTTTGGCCGTTGCCAAGATCTTGGCAAAAGTGGTCGAAGAAGAGCAGCCCGGTCTGGTTCTCGCTGGCAAGCAAGCCATCGACAACGACATGAACGCCACCGGCCAAATGTTGTCGGCCCTGCTGGGCTGGTCGCAAGGGACCTTTGCATCCGAGCTGGATATCGACGGTGACAAAGCCGTTGTGACCCGCGAAGTTGACGGCGGCCTGCAAACCATCAACGTGACGATGCCTTCGATCATCACCGTTGACCTGCGTTTGAACGAGCCTCGCTATGCCTCGCTGCCAAACATCATGAAAGCCAAGAAAAAGCCGCTGGATGAGAAATCTGCGGATGACTATGGCGTTGATGTCTCTCCTCGTTTGGAAGTCGTTGGCACCGCCGAACCAGAAGCACGCGCAGCTGGTATCATCGTCGGTTCGGTAGACGAACTGGTTGAGAAACTTAAAGAAGCGGGGGCTGTATAATGGCTGTTCTTCTTCTCGCAGAAGTCACAAATGGCGAATTGGCGTTCGACGCCACAGCCAAAGCTGTCACCGCAGCCAAAGCGCTGGGTGATGTGACCGTTCTGGCTGCTGGCGCATCTGCTGCCGCTGCTGGTGAAGCTGCTGCAAAAATCGACGGTGTTGCCAAAGTTCTGGTCGCCGAAGATGAGACATTGGGCCACCGCCTGGCGGAACCAACTGCAGCGCTTATCGTCTCGCTCGCAGGTGATTACGAGCACATCGTAGCCCCGGCAACAACTGACGCTAAAAACGTGATGCCACGCGTGGCTGCACTATTGGACGTTATGGTCATTTCTGACGCGTCTGGCGTCGTCGATGGCAACACGTTCGAGCGCCCGATCTATGCTGGCAACGCTGTTCAGACTGTCAAATCGTCGGATGCCAAAAAGGTCATCACCTTCCGGACATCAACTTTTGACGCTGCTGGCGAAGGTGGTTCTGCGGCTGTTGAAGCCATTTCGGCCGCTGAAAACCCAGGTCTGTCGACATGGGTTGAGGACAAGGTTGCCGCAAGCGATCGTCCCGAGCTGACTTCGGCTGGTGTGGTTGTGTCTGGTGGCCGCGGTGTCGGTTCCGAAGAAGACTTCAAACTGATCGAAACACTGGCTGACAAGCTGGGTGCTGCGGTTGGCGCATCGCGCGCGGCTGTTGACTCGGGCTATGCACCAAACGATTGGCAAGTAGGTCAAACAGGCAAAGTTGTTGCGCCAGAGCTGTATGTGGCTGTGGGCATCTCCGGTGCCATCCAACACCTTGCTGGTATGAAAGACTCGAAAATCATCGTGGCCATCAACAAAGACGAAGAAGCTCCAATCTTCCAAGTCGCGGACTTTGGTCTGGTGGCCGATCTGTTTACTGCAGTTCCAGAATTGACCGAAAAACTGGGTTAAACCTACTTTTTGGACATATGAATATCGGATAGGCCTGCCATTGCGGCGGGCCTTTTCTTTTTATCTAGGTGAACACCGTACCTTACTGCGGCGCCTGATAAATTGTGCACCCCAAAAAGCCGTGAACGTCGTCACAGTCGGGAGCCATCAACCGAGCATCGAGTCCTGCCGCCGATGCATTATGCGCCGCCAACAAAAATGACTCGAGAATACCATGCGCCTCTTGCTTGGCCGCACGTGCTCCAAAGACGGTATCCTCACGCGTGTTCAAAGCCGCCTGCCGGCTCCACAGGCTGCGCCTCGCATAGTCTAACGTTTTGGCAAATGCATCAGAATACGCCAGAGCACGCGTCGCATCCTTTAGGAAAAACGCCCCATCAGAGAGCATATTTTCCTGATAATATGCCATCAACGCATCCGTCGATGCGATCAAGCCAGCACTGTGGATGGGCCTTTCTTGGCGTATGGCAATAAACGCACGCGCCAGATGAATATAATACTCCGCAGCCAATTGGTTGACGACATCGCCAGTTTCCACAGCGGTATCGCGAAACGCGCCCAGCAGGCGCAGGCTTTTTTCCATATCCCCATCGACCACAGCCGACACCGCCTGCCGCAACATCATTTCGATTTGTTCGTCGTGATCGTCCGCCAATGGGATCGCGGCCTCAAGCGCTGCCGTTTCAATATCGCGCCGCCCGAGATTTGACGCGACGGACGCGAGTTCCGTCAAAATATCAAATGACATTTCGGCAAACTCTGCCGAAAGAGGTTCAGGGCTATTCCAGTCAGGCGCGCCATGAAAATCCCAAGGTGACGTGGTCAGATACCCAAGTGCGCGCAAATACGCATTGGCGCTGTCGACGCCTCTGCCCAGCCCCGTCAAAGCACGCCCATTCAACAACTCAAGCTCGGCATTGAGACGGCGGACTTCACGATCGTCCAACCCCATATCCAAGGGCAACACTGCGGTGCTGGTTAAGCTCAGTACCGACGCAAACTGGTTCTGTTGCAGGTGCGATGCGGCCCGTTCCAGAACGTCGCGCGCAAGGTCTGTCGCGGCACTGTTGAACTTTGAGAGCGTCCCCTGCCCCCAATATGCAGCGTCCGCCTCATAGCTGTCGGCCATGGCATCATCAAATATGTTTCGCAGTTTTGGCGTGATCAAAACAGAAAGCTGATATGCCTCTTGCAGACGGCCCATATCCGCCAACGCATATGACAAAGACACCTGAAGGATCGGGCGAAAATCATCCTGTGACGCGTCCCCTGCAATCAATGCCAACCCTTCTTCTGCGAGGATCAAAGCAAATCCGGGGTTCTTTTTGTAATTGCGCACGACATCGGTCAACATCGCGTAAAAGATCGCAAAATCCGGTGTGATCGTGCCTGAGGCCCGCGCCGTCCGCAGAACATTTGTCAGATACAGGTAAGCGGCCTCGTCCCCCTGCCCCGTCGCAAGCACCTCTTCCAACCCGGCAACGACCGTGTCAAAATCATGTGTTTGTTGTGCGGGCACCGACGTGGCCAAGCAGAAACTCAGGCACCCGGTGCACAGAATTTTTGCAAGTCCGCGCATCAATCCCCCCCATCACCGACAACGACAAACGGGGCCCACGCCGCCGGATGCGCCAAACTTGGATCCGACGTGTCATCCAGCATCAGCTGCATCGAATGCTGCAGTGCCTCTGCCTTGCGTCGGGGTGCACCACTGCCTGCATCTGCCAGATATCCAAATGTCTGGGTCGTCAGCCGCGCGGCAGCATCGTCACGGACCGGCCAGTGAGACACCATAATGGCCCGCGCACCAGAAAACAAAAATGCCCGTGTCAGGCCCGACAGGCCTTCGGCATCCGGTGTTCCGTCGCCCCCCGCGGTGTTGCAAGCCGACAGGACAATCCAATCTGCATCAATGGTCAGTTCTGCAATTTCTGACGCCTTCAGCAAACCATCATTCGCGGGTGTCGCAAGATCAGGCGGGGATAACACCAAGGCTGGCTCAGCAAGCCCCCTAAGCTCGCCAGACAGCAAACCGTGCGTTGCAAACGCAACCACTTTTGCCCTGACTGGCAAAGCTTGCCGCAGGGTGGCTTCGGAGGCTTGAGGTCCCAAGTAGATTTGGCTCGTCTCGGGTCCCAGAATTGCAGACAGCTCACGAATTTCACGACGCGTGTTCGGCAAAGGAGCCAAGGCGCGTATGCTTTCCAAGTCTGCAGTGCCAGCACGATACAAAGAACCGCTGGGCTGTGACATTTCTTGCCCCGAAAAGTCGGGATCACCAAACCCCAAAAAGGCATAATCTTCTTTAACTTTAGGCTCTGATCGTCGCTGAACAATCAATTGCAGGCTCTCGACCGACGGCAAGGTCGTCATGGCGTGCTTTTGAAACAGCCAGCTTGTACGTCGCAGCACTTCTGGGTCATCGTCTTCGCCCGTCAAAGGCCAGTCTGTGACCAGCAACGATAACGGCAACCCCGTCAAAGGCCCATCAACCACGGAGTAGAGATGTTTGACATCCTTGAGGGTCGGTTCAAGCGGACGCAACAATTCGCCATACAATAACCCGGACCACACGCGATCGAACGCGGCCGTTTTGGGTTTTCCAAATTCATCATCCAGCCCAGCAGCGCCTCGCAACAACGTGGCCTGCTGCAGCGACTGACGGATTTGCCCCACGCTATCTGCAAGCGTCACGCGCCCAAGCCCAACCCGATGCCACGCAATGCGGGTTGGCGTTATCGCCCAGACAAAACTGTTTTGTTGTCCAGAAAAAACAAAGAGCATCCCCTCATCCGGCGCAAGCAGCGCCTGCACTTGGTCAAGCGACAAAGGGTGCGGATTTGTGAGTCTGCTAAATTCGGGGAAATTCTGGTCCAGATTTGTGTCGAGATCACGTAACTCGGCATTCAGTCCTTCAAGATCGCCGGCCAGTCGCACTTTGGCATCTCGCGCTTCGCCCGTTTTGTCGGTGCCCGTCGACGCGAGCAAGGTTTCGGTTTTTGAGATTTGATCCACCAGTAACTGGCGCGCCTTGAGCAAGTCGGCAAGAGGTCCGTCACCTACGGCCCGACGTTGCTGTGTTTGACGCAGAGCGCTACCTGCAGAAGACAAAAACCCCCACTGCGCCGCTTGAAAAGCCTCGTCCATCAAGCTTGGCTGAACCGGAACCTGCGCGCGACCTGTTGTCATTGTCCCACACAACAAGACCATCACACCAAAGGTGAACCAAGCCCCGCGCACAGCCTAGTTTTCCACGGGAACTGTATCGATTTCAAACTGAAATATCTGTCCCGCTGGGCCTTCATCTGCGGTGTCATCTCCCAAGGCGACGGCAGCGCGGGTTGTGCTGCCGAACCCAGCCTCCTGAAAGGCTCTGACCACGGCTGACACGCCCGTTCCCCGCGTCACAGCAAGATCGTCTTGTGCCATAAAGCTTAGATTTTCGACGATTGATTGTGGTTTGGCAGGAGACATCACAAGAATCACACGCTCGCGCCCAAAGCTTTGGTCGGTGATGCGCAGCAGCCCCTTTTTCAAACTATCCCCCGGTTGCATGCGCCCAGAGTAAAAATGCGAGATCGAGTAATCGCTGCCGACAAACAGCACGTTTATATCGATTGGTTGGTCTGTGTTGTTTTGCGCCAAAACATGCACCTCGTCCCCAGGAAGCAGTCGCGGCACAGATACGGGTTCAAGGTCACGCAAGGCTTTGTTTTGTTTGTTTCTGGTACGCAATGTGACATCCACATCCAAGTCCGAGCTCCCGTGCCCGGCTCCAATGCGCAGCAAATTCAAAGCCCGTGCGATGTGCATGAAGCTGTCTTCCAAAACGATTGCAAGCTCTTGAGTCGTTTTGCCTTCGAGCCGTACAGACGGCGTTTTGTTCGCAAGCCCTTCCTCGAGCATGCCAGAGGCAGGCAAGAGCCATACATCCTCAGAGCGCGAGCTTTGCGGTAAAACAGCAAGCCGAATATCAGCGGGTTCGCCTGGTGCAACAAAGACAAGGCGTCCGCGTTCCCCCACATCCGCACGCAAAGCCGTAAGCGCATCAGAGACCTTGCGATCCAATACCGCATCTCCAGACGCCACAGGCAGCGCGACTGTCAGGCGAAAATCGGTGTCTTCGCCAAGTTTTCGCAGATATGCGCCGCGCGGAATGCTCGTCGTCTTCACAGGCTCTACCTCGGCAGAAAATGTGTCTGCTGACAGGACGCGAAACGTACCAAGCGCAGCGTCGTCTGCATCGCTTGCTGACGCCATCAAAACAAGTTCGCCACCAACCTTGAGATTATGCAACGCACCTGCAGGAATGGTCATGACATCCCCCGACACATCCAGAGGCCATTGCGCAATTTTGGGGCTTGGGCTGCCTGAAAATACAGTGCTATCCAGATCGCCTTCGAACATGGGCGTTGAGCGCGCCAAGTTCAGCGAAGAATAGCGTCTAAGAATTTCTTGGCCTAACTGCCGATACGTAATACCTGGATTTTGGGTCAACGTTTCAAACAGAACAAACGTGAAAACACCTTGTGACCGGCGACCGGGTTGCCCCTTGGGCATACGTTTCTCAGGGGTGGTTTCATTGGTTTGCGCCGCAAAAAAGGCGACCAAGCTGCCTTGCCCATCCGCAGATAGCGGGCTTTGCGCCCGATCACGCGGATTGGGAACAGCACGGCTTGTGGTTTCTGCCGCATCCATTTTGTCATACGGCACGCCCAGCGCCGAGGCGTCGAGCTTGCGCATGCGGACCTCGTCATCTCCAGTAGGAGCGGCACGTGTTGCTGTGCCGGAATGACAACTGTCAAACACCGCCCAAACCATCGCGCCTTTCGCCTGAAGGCCGCCTATCAACGCGCCAATTTCATCATCCACAAGTGCGTTTTCCACATTTCCGGTGGTGTCATTCCACGGACCGATATCCACCGGAAGAAACAGCTCGTCTAACCCATCCAGTTCAGAATCCGGATCAATGGCAGGTGCCTGAGACCCATGCCCAGAAAAATGCAAATAGACAAAATCACCGGGACTTATGCGCTTTTCCAAGTCGGCAAACGCCTGACGTATAGCCGCCAGCGTGGGAGCGGTGCCACCTTCGACACCATCGGCCAAAAGGGCAATGTTCTGGCTTGCGAATGGGACCGTCGCCGATGTCGTCAGATACCTTGCCACCAAGTCGATGTCATTCGCAGGCCCCTTGAGCCAATATCGCTCGTCCAAGTTCTGATAGGTAGACGCCCCAATAAGGATCGCGTGATTTTCACGCGCGTCTACGGACTGCCCACCAGCAAACCACCCCGCCACGATCAATATCGTCAGAACCAAAATTCGCATCAGCCGCCTCCTAATTCGTAATCAAAGAATACGTGTTTCCTGCATCACCGGTGTTTTCTACCGTGATCGTAAATCCTGCGGTCTGCGCAGGGCGCCAACCGCAATACGCGATGTCGCTGGCATCGGTATCAGAACACACAAGCCAATCCTGGTCATCGTGCACAAATAGATTCAAATCTGAACTCCCGGTGCCTTCGATGTATATTTCGGCATATTCGCCGCCTCTGAGCGCCAGAGATGCATATGAATCGGTGCCTCCAGCCGAAATTGATGTGATGCTGTATACGGGCCCACCTGCGACACCCTTGGACGTTTCTGCGCGCACATCTTCGATCAAGCCAAGCAATGCGGCATCCTCTCCAGCGGCATTTTCTGCAGCATCCAGCATAGATTGCCATGTGCGGAACTGTGCTTGGGGCAACTGCAAAGACGCAGGGTATGGCGAGGTTGGCTCGCGATCAGAGTATTGGACCGCGATGGCTTTGCGCATTTTTGCAGCCACAAGCATAAACAGCGGGTCCTGAGCTTGCACCCCCTGAGAATAGAGTTCAGCCGACAACCGCAAACGGTCCACGGGTGCGCTGTCTTGTGTTTGGCTTTGCGCCATCGCCGGCACCGCCGCGGCGTTCAATACGAGCAAAAGAATAAATGCCGTCGAGGATTTCATGAAAGCCTCCTGCTTTATAATATCCTCTATACTAGAAGCCAAAAATTCCTTCGGGCAACGTTTTTCAGCCACCTAACAGTATTATAACGGCATTTGTCATGTGCGTCTGCGCAGGGTGGCCATTAGGTTGGGTTCGAACTTAAGAATTCAAGGAAGCCCGACTTGCGACAGATTTTCAATATCCTCAAACTCTCGTGCCTTCTGATGGTTTTCGCATTTTCTGCAGCGGCCCATCCGCCTTTGGACAAACCTACCAGTCTCAAACAAGCGATTGCGGCAACGTTTCTGGTGCAAACGAATGATCTTGAACAACGTTTGCTTGGGTCTGGATTTCTATTTGGCGCCACCCGCATTGTGATGACCAACGACCATGTCGTGGGTGCGGAAAGGACCGTGCGGCTGGTCGCGAGCGATGGCCGCACCGCAATTGCCAAGGTCATTTCACGCGACAGGCTACGCGACATCGCAATACTGCAAGTCATGTCGGACACGTTCGACACTGTGCGCCCTATTCAAGTCGCAAAAACCGCGCCTGAACTCGGGCAGGTGATATTTGCCATCGGCGCGCCATACGGCGCAGACTTCAGCCTTTCGCGGGGCATTGTCTCTGCACTCGGACGCCAAATCGAAGCAAATGTTCCCGTTCGGATGATACAACATGATGCCGCCGTAAATCCCGGAAGCTCGGGTGGGCCACTGGTGGACGCCAAAGGACAATTGATCGGCATGAATAGCCAAATCGCCGATGGTTTCAGAAGCTTTATTGGCATCGCGTATGCCATCCCAGCAGGTAACCTTGTCCGGGTGCGTGACGCCATGCATACCACAACACAACCGCCTATGCAGACTCTGGGTTTGCGTGTGCGCCCCGTGTCGCCACGGATTGGTGCAGCCCTTGAAATGGGCCCAGCGTCCGGCATTCTCGTAGATCACGTCATGGCTGGCGGTATCGCCGAGGCCGCTGGCGTGCAGGCCGGAGATATCATGGTCTCGCTGGGGAATCAGCCGCTTACTGTGCCCGGTGATCTGGCGTTTGCCCTTGAACACGTCGCCATACAGGACGTTGTAGATCTCAAGGTGCTGCGCGGAAAACGCATCAAGACGCTGTCCGTTCAGGTATCGCAAAAACCCGACCTCAAGGCAGCCCCCGAAGCGAGGCTTCCATTGGAAACACTTGACTATTCCATGTCAGACATCGGGCTACAGCTAAGTTCTGACGGCCGTATTCTGAGTGTAACACAAAACAGCCTTGCCCATTTCGAGGGCCTCTCGGCAGGAGATCAAATCATTGCGATCAACAGCCAGGACCTTGCGAAAAATGGCGCGCTTCTCGCAGATTTTCGCATCCAACAGCCCGCGCTTGTCCTTGTGGCCCTTTCGGATGGCTCGACACGTCATTTTGTTCTGGACCCATGGCGCAAGCCCGGACGTCTTCGTCCAGTCAGCGGCGCGAATGTTCTTGACGAAGAGATCGTGATCTTTTGATATTTAACAAAGCGGAAAGGTTATCATCATGACACAAGTTTTGATTGTCGAAGACGACCCAGTGAGCAGCCGCGTGTTTGAACGCACAGCCCGCGATCTTGGCGGCGAGCCGACCACAGCAGCGACATATGACCGTGGGCTTGAATTGGCCACGACCGGAAGCTTTGACTTGATCGTGATTGATCGCATGCTGCCCGGCGGTGATGGCGTTGACGCAATCGCAAAGCTGCGCTTAGCCGGATCAAACGCGTTGATTTTGGTGGTCAGCGCACTTGGGCGATCCGCGAACAAAATCGAAGGCTTGGAAAAGGGGGCTGATGATTATTTGGCCAAACCCTTTGACCCAGAAGAGTTGCGAGCACGCATGCAGTCATTGATGCGACGCGTGACAATTCAAACAAGCGACAACGATTTGATCGCATTTGGCGATTTGGAAATTCGCCGCAAGGCAAGAACAGTGCATTTCGGGATCGACCATGTTCCTGTCACGCCAAAAGAATTCGATTTGCTTTGCTTTTTTGCCATCAATGCAGATGCCACCGTGACCCGCATGCAGCTCTTGGAAAATGTTTGGAATTTGCATTTTGATCCGCAAACCAACGTGGTTGATGTGCATGTCGGGCGTTTGCGCCGCAAACTCGAAGAAGCCTCGGGACGTAGCTATATCCAGACCTCCCGTGGCGCCGGATACATGTTTCTGCCGCAAATCGCGGTCTCGGCATGATAGAAATGAAAGGGTTACGCACCTCAGCAAGTCTGCGCGTAACCGTTTTGGTGGCATTGCTGATATCGGGTTTCTCGGTCATCAGCCTCTCAGTCCAGTACCTGCAGGTGCGTTCCGAGCTGGCGAGAAGTCAAATCAACGACCTGCAAGCCGATCTAGATGCCTATAGTGCACTCTATGACCAACGGCGAATTCCGGCATTGCGGCAAGCCATGGAGTTTCGTGCAACGGCACGCCCTACGTACGACTATGTCTATTTGTTGCTAGACAAGAAAGGGCAGGTCCTTGCGGGAAATATCCCCGAGTGGCCAGCAGGCCTTGCCCCCATCGGAAACGGGTTTCAAACCGACCCCATCGCAGAATTCGAGATGACGACGCCCGACAACCATACGGATGCGTATATCGGTGTGGCGCGCGATTTACCCGGCGGGTTTCCACTCTTGGTCGCCCACTCGCTAAGTCGACAAACGCAGCTCTTAACGGATCTGCGAAGGCGGATTTTTTATGTCGCTTTGGGGATGAGCGCACTCAGCATCTTAGGTGGCTGGATGGTCAGCCGCCTTGTCTTGGGGCGGATCAACAGGATCAACCGATTGGCGGACAAGGTCGCACAGGGGGATTTGGATGCACGCATCCCTGGCCCACAAACACCCGACGAGTTCGGCGCGCTCGAAAATCACTTGCACTATATGCTGGACCGTATTGGCGCATTGCAAAAATCCACATCTGACTTGAGCGATGCAATTGCCCACGAGTTGCGCACCCCCTTAAATCGGATACGACAACGGCTGGACGAGCTGGACGCGGATGATGAAACGGTCATCGCGCTTGAGGCCGAGTTGCAATCCACAGTCGCGATATTTGACGCGCTTCTGGACATTACTGCGGCCGAGGCCGCAACCGGAAGTCAGCCCGGACTCAAGCCCGTCTGCCTGTCGGATATCTGCCAAAACGTGTTTGATCTGTACGAGCCATTGGCCGAGGATAGACATCTGGAGATGACCTGCGCGCTGCCACCGGACTTGTGGGTGTTAGGAGATACAAACCTGATTGCCCGTTTGCTCGCGAACGTCTTGGACAATGCCCTCAAATTCACCAGTTCTGGGGATACCGTCCACCTAAGCTTGGTGCCCAGCGGGATGTATTACAACCTCACGCTTTCCGACTCCGGCCCGGGGCTCCCTAAGGGCCTGCAAGACCGCGCCTTTGAAAGATTCACACGGGGCGATCAGGTCGACACAGTTCCCGGACATGGATTAGGGCTCGCGCTTGTAAAGGCCATTGCGCTGCGGCATGGCGCAAAACTTAGGATTGTCCCAGATAAAAAAGGGTTTGCCGTTGAAACCCGATGGCCTAAGCTTGAACAATTGTAACAGGCTGGCCCATTTTTTACTGATGATTAAGTCGCTTTCTCCGATGTCTCGCAACGCCATGGGTGCCCTTGCCCTCACGATTGCCGGATGCGCCGCCATCAACCAGCCAATCAACAAACCCATCTCTGCTGGGCAATCCTCATCATCCGCCGACACCTCGTTTATCCCTGAAAATTTGGACGATAGTGTTTATATCGGCTTGGCGTTTTCAGGCGGCGGCACGCGCGCCTCGGCGTTTGCCCACGGCATGTTGACCGAATTGCAAGCCACCAGCCGATCCAAGTCCAACCCTGACGGGCTGTTAAAACACGTCCGTCTGGTCACTGGCGTCTCTGGTGGGTCGGTCACTGCGGCCTATTATGGCCTGCGTGGGCCAAAGGGGCTAAGCACCTATCGCGACGGCTATCTTGTCAAAGATGGCGAAAAATACATGTCTACATCGGCCTTCAACCCCATCACCCTTTCCAAGGGCATATCGGGCGGGGTGAACAGCCGTGACACCTTTGCGCGATTTATGGACGAAACGATTTTCCATGGGGCAACTTACAAAGAACTGTTGAAAAACAGGGATATCCAAACGTGGATAAATGCCAGCGATATCGCCAACAACGCACCATTCCTGTTCACACCAGAGACATTTGACGCACTGTGTAGTGATCTGTCTCAGCTGCCCATTTCAGAGGCCGTAGCAGCATCCGCTGCGGTGCCTCTTGTCTTTAGCCCGATCGTGCTCAAGTCACATCAAGGCTGTAAATATACCGAACCTGATTGGCTGGTTGCAGCACGCCACAACCCCGAGTCGACCTCGGCAATGCGGGCCTATGCGCAAGCCCTTGAAAGTTATCGAGATCCCGCAAAAGTCCGGTATGTGAAACTGTTGGACGGGGCTGTGACGGATAACTTTGGGACCACAGGTCTTTCCGTAGCACGCGCCAAGGCCAAAAACTCGTATGGGCCCTTAACCGAGCGCCAAGCCGTACAAATCAAGCGCATGCTGTTTCTGGTTGCGGATGCGGGCACACAAAAAGATTACCGCTGGACCCAGAATATCAAAGGCCCCGGCGGGCTTCAGTTGGCACAGTCGATCGCCAGCAGTGCAACGGGGGCCGCAACACGTGTCGGGTACGACGTGATGCGTCTAACACTGCGCAATTGGCACGCCGATCTTATCGATTTCCGATGTGGTCTTTCGCCTGACGATGTGGTGCGGCTGCGTGGGCATTCCGAAAACTGGGACTGTGCGGACGTAAAACTGTTTGTCGGGGACATTTCCTTTGCAGACTTAGATGCGGATATGCGCCGTCAGCTCAACGAAATTCCAACGCGTTTGACGTTGCCCGCACCGCAAGTGGACCTTGCCATTCTTGCAGGACGCGAAAGCACTCGCCGCAGTTCGGAGTTCAACGGATTTCTGAAAAGCCTGAAACAGTCTGCGTCAACCGTGTCACCAAATGCACGGCGCATCACCCCGATCAAGAATTAACGAACATTATGACGGGGCCTGGATGACAAATTCCTTTAACATTCGGCACAGGCTTGCATCATCCCTGTTGCGCATTATCCTTCCTGACCATGGGTAAAGCAATTTTCAGATCACGCCTCACAGTCCCACTTATTGTTATGGCGCCCGCCATGGCCAGTTTTGCCATGCCTGCTGCGGCCGAAACCCACGCCGTGCTTGTTGGCGTTAGCGACTATCTCTATCTGGATGCAGATCTTAAGGGCCCGGCGAATGACGTTGCTTTGATGGCCCAAGCCCTCACCGCACGCGGCGTCCCCCCCGAAAACATCACGATCCTGACATCTGATGGCACGCACCTTGCAGATACGTATTCCATCAAGCCGCCAGAACGGCACAACATTTTGGCCGCGCTTGAGGACCTTGCCAAGGTGACAGCCACTGGCGACACCGCGCTCTTTTACTTTTCGGGGCACGGATCGCAGGCGCCCGACATCGATGGTGACGAACAAGGCGGCTATGACGAGATTTTCCTGCCGTCTGATGCCAAGAATTGGAAAGGCGCGATTGGCGCCGTGGAAAATGCCATAGTAGATGACGAGTTGCGCGAAAAAATGACGGCCATCACCCAAGATGGCGCGCAATTGGTTGGTATCGTGGATGCCTGTCATTCTGGCACCGGATTTCGCGCGATCGGCGCGAAAGGGGTGGCGCGCTATGTCGCCCCGGAAAGTCTGGGCATTCCACAGGCAACCTTGAGTGATGGCACAGTCACACCAACCGCTTTGGATGGTGAGTTTGTCTTCTTGTATTCGTCACAATCCGATCAAAGATCATTTGAATACCCTCTTACCAGCACTGGAGATTCTCCTGCGTGGTACGGGGATTTCACCCGCAGCATTGCTACTGCTTTGCAACACCATCCGGACCTGACCTATGAGCAGTTGCTGGAAGTCACACGCAAGGACATGCGGCGCGCGTCGGCCACAGCGACACAAACACCGGATGCCGAAGGCCCTCTATTGGACACACCTGTTTTTGGGTCTGCGCCGGATACACAAACACGCCTCTCAACCCAGAATGGCACGTTGTTGAGTGGCGCCCTAGATGGGCTGACCGTTGGGGCCGAAATTGCCATTTTCGACTCCCTTGAGGCCGAGCAGAGCTTGGGGACCGCAAGGGTCGTATCGATTACCGCAACAACATCAAAACTGGCCCCCTCTGGAGAGTTCATTATGCCCGAAACGGCATATGCAGAAATCTTGCATCCAGGTGCACCAGAGGCGATGATCATTGCCCCGCCTACCGCGGTGGACACATTTGATGGTTATCACTACCGCCCGCTTGAGGACGCGATCGACCAGATGTCATTGGATGGTGTTGTGCTTTCTGACGTCGACTTTGACGCTGCGCTTTTTTTCACCCAAGGCGGCATTGCCATCACTGGGCCCGATGGTGTGCTTGATCCCCACGGGCCAGAAACGTCACCACGCTTTTTTCCATCCGACGACGGCAACATCACAACAGATTTGCGCGCGTGGATCGAACGGGCCGCACAAGCCTTCACCCTGCGGCGCGCCTTGGCGTTGGCCGAAGGTGGACACAAGGGCTTTAGCCTTGGGCGTGGCGGCGTAAAAATTGACCTAACACGGAAAAAAGGTCAGCTCTCTGGCGCGAAATGCGCGACCAAACCCGCCGAGGAAAGCGCCATCGTATCTGGTGACGCTTTGATCCATTGCGACCAGCTGTGGTTGGAGATCAAAAATCTATCCACCAAAGCCCAAGACATCACGGTGCTTTATATTGACGGCGCATTTCAGATCGATGCCCTTTGGCCTCAGGGCACCCTGTCTAACCGTTTGGCGTCAGGAGAAACCAAACGCCTTGGGTTTCAGATGGAAAATTGGGATCACGACGGCCTTGGCTTAAGTGCTTTTGAAGAATTGATTGTATTGTCTGTCCCCGCAACGGCTGATGGGCCGCGTACTGTTCTCAGCGCTCTGGCAGAGACGAGCACCCCACGAGACACGGACGCCAGCGGTCTTGAAGCTTATCTACGGGCGGCAACATCCCCAGACACGACCACCCGCGCCTTATCTTTAAATACCAAAATCTCACCTCTTAAAGTTCACCGTTTCGGCCTGGAGATATTGCCTCAGGCCACACCCTAAAGCGCGCACCCTCTACGCCGCTCATTTGCAGGAGAAGTATCAATGAAAAAAAAGAGTCTTATCGTAAGTAGCGTCGTACTGTCATTTGTATTGGCGGCAGGCAGTCAAGCGCAGGAATTCAACCCACCGTCGCCGGATGCAACATTGGCGTCCCCTTTTGCATATGCGGAAAGCCAGAAGAAGGCCGAGCACGCCAAAGAGGTCGCAGCAAGCGACAGCGGGTCAAAGGTTATTGGCGGTGAGGTCTCGCGCGAGGGCGCGTGGCCTTGGCAAGTTGCCCTTGTTATTGGTGGGCAAAATCCATCTCCTGACTCACAGTTCTGTGGCGGGTCAATGATTTTGGATAACTGGGTTCTGACCGCGGCCCACTGCATCCACATGGCCGACGACCAAGGCGTGTATCGCGATATCCACCCAAGTCGCTTTGCGGTGGTCGCCGGGACAAATAAACTGGACGGTGGATCAGGTGATATGATCCCGGTCGAGGCTGTCTTCCGGCACCCGTCCTATGATGGCAATGAATTTGATCACGATGTTGCCCTGATCAAGCTCCAGCGTGCGCCACGTGTCCGCTATGAAACCATCAAGGTTCCAGATGCCGAGTTTGGCGATATTCTAGAGCGGCCCGGTGTCACCACGATTGTGACGGGTTGGGGACTGACCGAAGGCGGCAACCACCCTGATCGCCTTCATGAAACGCAGATCCAGATGCTCGATCGTGACATGTGCAACTCTATGTTGCTGGAAGCGCGCGCGACCGAAGCCGTCAAGGGATTTGGTTTCGCGGCACAGGTCTTGGGCATGAACACGGCGACGGCCCAAAGTGCATGGGAAGAATTCATCCGCCACGTTCGTGACCCCCTCACCGCCAACATGATCTGTTCAGGATCGCTGGCGGGTGGCAAGACATCTTGCCAAGGAGACAGCGGCGGCCCATTGGTTGTTCCGCTCAATGACGGGTCTTATATTCAGGCCGGTATCGTGAGCTGGGGATTGTCCAGCGGTAACGGCAAAACATGTGCCGAAGACGCGATCTTTTCTGCATATACGCGCACCGCGAACTATGTGGATTGGCTAAATCAAACGATCCAATCCAACGACTAAGACATCACCATTGACACCTTAGAGCCCGCCCAATGCTTGGGTGGGCTTTTTCATGGCTGTGTACCAACACCAATGTGAACGGACAGAGCTAGTTGGCCAACACAAAAAGGGTGCCCGCTTTCACGGGCACCATCCAGTCTTGGGGAGAGAGGTCGTCTGGGATTAATTGGTCAGCAAATAATAGCTGTTGCGCACGCGGCCCTGGTTCACGACACCGACAAGGAAATACCCATCCCAACGCGGTGTGAACGAGCAATACAGCTGGTCGGAATAGCTCACGTCTTTGCAGATCACATTGCCATTTTCATCAGTTACCAACAGATCAAGATCCGCATCGCCGTCGCCGACAATCGCGAGTTCAGCAAGTGACCCGCCATAGAACGGAACCGAGAACACGTCGGTGCGTCCGGCCCGCAGCCGGCTTAGGGTCCGTGAAGGCCCGCCAATACGACCGCGTGCGCCTTCGGCTTCGGCGTCTTCAATCAAGCCCATCACCGTGGGATC
This sequence comes from Shimia litoralis, assembly GCF_005518135.1. Classification (GTDB taxonomy): domain Bacteria; phylum Pseudomonadota; class Alphaproteobacteria; order Rhodobacterales; family Rhodobacteraceae; genus Shimia_E; species Shimia_E litoralis. The sequence continues at coordinate 26,081 of NZ_SULI01000018.1, forward strand.
ACCCGCAGCAAGTTCCTTGGCAGAGGCCAACATCATCTCGGCGGTCACAGGAGAATCCACGCCATCGCCGCCATCTGCAACTTCGCCGGCACCTTCAGTTGGCTTGTTCTCAACGTCTCTTTCTACATCTTCTACTTCGATCGACATTGTAATCTGTGCTGCAGCCAAAACGGCCAATGCGTTGCCGCTTTCCATACCATAAGAATACAGGTTCTGAGCCATCGCCAATTGCGCGACGGGGCCTTGGGCACCCTGCGCCCCTTGGGTGTGGTTGCTGCCACTTTTATCTTCGGCGAACGCCGCTGGTGCGGCAGCCACAAACAGGGCAGCAGCACATGTCAGCGCCATATTTTTCAATTGGAAGTTCATTTCAGAGCCTTTCACTTTTCAAACGCGTTGCACCAAATTTTCGAGGCGCACAAAACTATAACAAAAGCCTGTCACCTCTCGCGGAAAAAATGAACCCCCTTTTTGGTGACAAAGACCGTTAGTATCCGCTCTTTTTTGGCCACTTCAGGCATTTTACCCTGCCGCAAGGTCAATCGATCGCGCCTTCACCGACCAAGACAAACGGGGCCCAAAAACGCGGATGGCTGTGTCTGTTGTCATCAGAATTGTCCAACAATTCCAGAATTGAAGCCTGTAACGCCTTAGACCGCCCAACTGGCGTTTCGGCCTGTAGATGAGACAACATACCCGTCGTCAAAGCGGAGGTCGCATAGTCATCAACTGGCCAATGTGACACCAATATCGACCGAGCCCCCGCGAAAATAAACGACCGTGCCAAACCGGACAGACCCTCTGCACCCGGTGTGCCATCCCCCGCAGCAGTATTGCAGGCAGACAGTATAATGAGATCAGCAGAGAGCTTGAGTTGCGCAGCTTCGGAAGCAGTCAACAAGGCATCATCAGTTGAGGTCGGCGACATCGGTGGCGTGAAGACCAACGCAGGTTCTTCCAAACCAACGAGCCCCCCCGATACAAGGCCGTGCGTGGCAAACGCCAACACCTGTGTATTGGAAAGATCGCTTTGTTTCACACGTGCCTCGGTCGCATTTGACGCCAAAAAAATGGACTCGGATCCGACCCCCATCACATCGGCTTGGGCGCGCAGCTCGGTCTCTGTAAAAGGAAGAGGCGCCAAATTTGCAACGCGCGACACCTGTTCGTAGACACCTCGGGTCACAACGCCCTCTCCTAATGTCACGCCCTGCCCGTCTAAGTCATCTTGGTATCCTAACACGGGATTCCCAAAGCCGGTGAACGGGTGTTTTTCCGTGGACGGTGACGCCTCGGGGCGTGCGCGCCGCAAGCTTCGTAAACTCGACACGTTGGGCAGCGTGCTCATCGCGTATTTTCGGATCAACCAATCACTTTGGCGCAGATCATCCGCAGATGTGTCCGCCCCTTGTGGGGGCGACGTCAGGAGCACCGCCAACGGCAAGCTGTTCAAGGGCGCGTCCACGACGCTGATCAAATGGTCAATGTCTTCGAGAACATGGGCCACCGGCGCCAAGATATCGAGATACAGTTCATACGCCATAGCACGATCAAACGGCGCCACCGAGGCTACAAACCCTGCATCAAGGGACTCGGCCGAACGGTTGTCAGATGTCACATCAAGCATCGCCCGCAGCGTCCGTACCCGGCTGTCCAGGTCTGCACGGGGAAGGTCCGCACGATGCCAAGCAGAGTGGCGTTTGCCAATAGCCCAAACATAAAGGTAGCTCTCGGTTGACAAGGTCAGCACCATGGCCTCGCGATCCCCCAAAATACTCTGCACGTCGTGTCGCGACATAGGCAATGGATCGGTGAGTTCCTGAAACGCAGGAAACTCATCCAGCAACTTTTGATCTATCTCCGAAATCTGTTTGCGGATCGCGTCAATCTTAGACTGCGTTTCCGCCACCTTTGCCTCTGAAGCTGCCCCATCTTGCAACACAAATTTTGAAAAAGCGCCCTGCAATTGCGCCAAGACATCCGCCAATTCCTGACGCGTCCGCAGCATTCCAGACAGGGCGACATCATTTGCCGCCACGCGTGCGGCAGCCTGTTCCATCGCTTTGCCAGCTGCTGTGGTCGACAGATTCTGGGTTGCCAGAAACGAGTTGTCTCGAATTTCGGCAACCACTGCGGCGTCGGCCTTAAGCGTAGCCCCATATTCCCACCCAATATACGCCTCGTCAGCCACCCTGAGACGGTCGAACTCGGCGTTTGATGCGACCTTGACGCCCGAGCTTTTGGCCAGCCCACGGAGCCGCCCAAAATAGAGTTCGTTAGAACGGCGCACATTTTGGTATGCATCCCCCAACAGGCCCAAAGCAAATTCTGCGCCAACCCGTTCATATAGCAGGCCGGACAGGAGCAAACCCGACTGATACTCAGGAGACGGAATTGCGCGCTCGGCTTGCTCATACAGTAAGAGCGCCTTTTGAGGCTGATCCGCAAAGTTCAACGCATGCCCCAAGGTTTGCATCAGCAACACTTGGTCTTCCGGCGCAAGACTTGCTACGAAATCGTGATCCTGAACATATGGCGCGGCAACGTCGATGGCCTGTTGGTATTCTCCCACTCGGAACAGCGCATAGCAATAATTTGCAAGCACAGCTGCAACGTATTTTGACGAAGCTTCCCCTGTCGAAATCTCTTCAAAGGACTGGCGAAACAATACCATCGCAAGGCGACTATCGCCCATCATTTCCAACATATTCGCCTGACGGACAGTCAGTACAGCAAGCACATCGTTGCGGTAATATTTGCCATTGCGATACATCGCGATCGCCCGGTCAATCGTCTTGAGCGCGTCATCGCTTTGGCCTGTCTCGAATAGAGAATCCGCATAGTTCACCATACCCACAACCTGCCAGATGTGGCCTTCGGGCAACATGGTGGTAAGCTGCTTGATAACACCCGCCAAGACGGATTGGGTGTTCTCCGCGCTCAAAAGCCCCGCAGCCGAGTTCAGTCGAAACATCGTGGCAAGAGTGACCGCCAGATGGGGGGCTTCGTGTGCTTGTATCACCCTCAATGTGCGTTCCAAATGCGCCTCGGCCTCAAGATACGCTCCATGGCGATAGTACGGATCCACCAAACTTAGCATAATCCAAATTCGCCACATGCCCTGTCCCCAACTTTCCGGGGGCATCTCTTTCAAGGTCCGAAACGCCGCAAACTTCACATGTGGCTGATCCGCCAAATCCGCCCACGACATCTGAAGAACCAAACCGATCGCACGGTGCTGGGGCGTGATATCCTCTCGTTGCAAGAAACGGTCCAGTGTGGGCCCAACTGCGTTCCACTGCCACTCGACGCCCCAAACATGCGACATGACATCAATAATATCAAAAATTGGATCGGTTGGCCGAAGCTCGGACTGTTCGGGAACACTTAACTGTCGTGCACGCTTTAGATGCGCTTGCGCTTGTTCTACTTCCCCGATCAGCGCGAAGTATAAAGCCAGATTTATCTCCAGGAGTGACTCGCTCTGGCCTTGAGACTGCAGAGACAACAGGCGGTTTTCCAGATCAACATACTTGCCACGGAAAAAGCCTTCGAGAATAGTTTCGCCATTCGACGACAATCCAAGAGGTTTGGCTGTTTCAACGCCTATTTCTTTCGCGAATTCAAAGGCTTCCGGATCTATTAAGGCAACATCTAAATAGCTACGAATGTTCAAAACCGTTGGATGGGTCGCCGCACGCACTTCTCGCATGGCAGCATAAGCCGCCCGATAGTTTTTCTGCGCAAGCTCAGGATTATCTTGCCGCCGGTATGCATGCCCCATGCCCCGCAAAAAAGTCGCCTTTTGCACGGGCCTTCCGCCACCATTCAACTCGATATCGGCAAGAGCTTGCGAGGCCAATGAAATCGAAGCGTCGTATCGTTTTGTCGACGAATACAGCTCGGCTAGGTTCTGAACAGCCCAGAAATACCCCCTACTGTTCGGGGATACATCTTGTAGGTATGCAATGCGACGTTCGAGTATTTTCTCTGCGTCCTCAAACTGATTGGCTTCAAAATACAGAATGGCGATAAGGCCCAGAAACTTGTCCATTTCCTGATCTGAGACACCATTTGCGGATGTTAAGAACACCTGAAATTCACGCGCTTTTTTCACCAGCTGTATGCGGTCTGCCTTTTGCGTCCGCTCATATTGCAACCCTGCATTCACCAACCTCGCCCGATACAAATCTGACTTTAGGTTCGCAGCGTCAAACAGCGCGACAGTTCGATCAAGCACCTCAAGCGTATCTTTGGCTTTGTTTTGGATCGCGACAAAACTGAGATGATATAGCGCGTTTCGATGATGCAGGGCCACATCTGTGCGCCCTTCAGAGATATCCACGGCACTTCGCAGGACGACCTCTGCTTGACGGTGATCGTTCTGCATGCGCAGGACAAGCCCCAAGATTGCCAGCGCTTCGATACGTGCCGGATCAGTTGTCCAACCGTCGTCTGCCATACCTGCAATAACAGCGGCGGCAAAACGCTCAGATTCGGCATAATCTTTTTTGTGACGGTAATACCGCGCCATCGCCAGATTTGGTAAATAGAGCTCTCTGGTTCCCTGTATCAGGCTTTCATTGTTATAGCTTTTCCAAGAAATTGCTTCGAGAACCTCATAGCTCTCATCCCGCTTGCCTTGCGAAATTAGGGCATCGACCTTGGCAAGCTCGGTCCATATTTCTTGCAGTAAAGCGGCGCGCGTAAGTTCTTGTGCAGACACGGGCGGGCTTGCCAGACTCGCACAAGTGAGGCCTAGCCAAAGCAAAGCTGTCCTAAAAATCCAGAATACGTCCATCACCAAACAATAATTGCGATCAAATATGACCGAGCATACCGCCAGAGAGCATTTTTACAAAGCCTTCCGTCAAAGCGAGAGCTGCAATGCTGCGTCGTCAGCGTAATCTGTTTGATTTAGCCAGATACGGAGCAAGGCTGTCCGCCACTTCGATATGTGCGAGGGGGCCCAGCATCCGTTCCGCAGCCGGTTTTTCCAACGCGCTATGGATCATTCCCGCGGTACCTGCCCGTTGGGCCTCGGAACTGGTGACGACTTCGACAATCTCGTCCACATGGGGGCGCAGTTCGTCCAACATCTTTGTATCAATCAACAACGGGTCCGCTTTCAAATCCACCCCAGTTCCAGCGGAGACAGGTGCGTGATCACTCACCCACAGAAGCACAACAGGGCCAGAAATATGCGTCAACAATAGTTTCATGCGCGCGACCCACGCCGCCTTGAGTTCGTCGCATAACAGCGTAAAGCGATCCGGTGCCCGTGCTAGAAGCGTTCCCAGCATATGGCGGGTAAAGTGGAATTCGGTAAAATCCACATCTCGAAACACCATCCGCATGACGCTTGATGCTTCGACAAATCTATCATTTCGGCGCGGATGGACCTTATAATACCGATTGGACATGTTGTGCGCACCCAAGACCTGAACAATTGTCAGACTCGCGCGCTGCACGGCCTCGAGCACGACTGGTTCAGCCAGAAACACGTCAACACCAGCATTCACATATCCAAAGTTGACACAGCTTCGCCCCGTGGCTTCCTGCAGCAGGACCGGAAATGGTTCTGGTACGAATTTCCCGTAGGTTTCCGTACCCCCCAGAAAAATTACATAGTCACCTGTCAACTCTTGGCGCGGCCCTCGAAACACCAACCGAGACCCGCCATATCGGCACGGCTCATAGTCAAGTTCACCGGCCCCCATTTTCTCATAGGACATAATACACCCACCAATTTATATTCACCCACGATCAGATTCGCGCAAAGCCATTGCCAAATCGCTAATGTGACATCTTGTTCAAAATTTTAGGGAATTTGGTGCACGCGTTTGAAACGTCAATCCGCGATCAAGGCCAACTAAATGCGTGTTTTGACAAGTACTTTGGGCACTGACTTGCACTGCATAAGATGGTTGAAACACACCAAGATAGCGTCAATAGCTCAGGATTGCCCCAAGCTTAAGGTGTGCTCACGTAGCCATGCCATGAAGCCGCGCGGGTCGGTTTCAAGTTGTGCCATCTGCGCGTCCGTCAAGGGCGCGCCAACAACAGGGTTTTGGGGTTTATTGCATGATCGGACGATCTCGTGGAGCAGCAGCCCTTGTCGCAATACGGGCGAAATTTTGTCAGCAATTTGATACCAGCGAGAATTTGATCCCGGGAAAAATATCGGCACAACACGCGCCCCAGAGCGCCGGATCATCTTGGCAGTAAAGACATTCCATTCTTGCTCGACCGCGTCTCCGAACCAAGTATCCGACGACATCACAACCCCCGAAGGAAAGAGCGCCACCACACCATTGTTCTTGAGATGTGCCATGGCGTGCCCGCGCATTTCGACCATTTTGCGTTGTGCCTCGGGGTCGTGGGGAAACGGTACGGGAATCATGAATGACGAGGCGGATTCATCTAATCCGGTAAGAACCGAACGGGTCAAAATTCTATAGTCTTGCCGAACACGCCCAATCAGGTCAGCAAAAATCATACCATCCACCATGCCGTGCGGGTGATTGGCCACGACAACAACCGGGCCATCGGCGGGAATGTTTGCAAGTTGAGCTTCAGGTGTCTGAAGTTCGATCCCCATCACATCCAATGCGCCACGCCAAAAGTTCTGGCCGCGATGCGTCGCGTTCTTCTTTTCGAACTTTTTGACCATGCGTAGAATGGTGATTTTTCCGGTCAACCATTCGATCGCGCGGATGGTATTCCCGACCAGAGCATTGTCGAAGGAATTTGCATAGGTAAGCGTGCGCCGGTCATAGACCTGGCCATCATCTTTGTTTTCGGGTGCAGTACTCGCCACGCCGTTTGTTCCCGTTCTGCGCGACATCGCGCGCCTAGAAGCCCTCACCGAACTTGTCCGCCACCAAAGCCTCGATTGCGTCTGCCAGCGGCCCTGCATCGGGTCCGCTCGTCTGAATGTCAATAGACGTACCTTTGGATGCGGCAAGCATCAACAACCCCATAATACTGTCGCCACATGCGCTCAAGCCGTCCTTTGAGACTTCTGCCGTAGCGTCAAAACCTTCCACCACCTCAACCAGCTTGGCCGACGCGCGGGCATGGAGGCCCTTTTCATTAACTATTTTCAATGAACGAGACGTGAGTGCGGTCATAATTTCAATCCGTATTAATATTTTGGCTGTCTATATATTTGCGCCCAGCTTCCAGACCGGCCCGCACCGCATCGGGCACAAGCATATGACGGCTTTTGGCAAGTTTAATCAGCATCGGCAAGTTCGCACCGTACAAGATACGGCGATTTTCCGGCGTACACGCGCGCAAGCTAAGATTGGAAGGGGAACCGCCAAACATGTCGGTGACGACAACGACGCCCTGACCGCGATCCACGTCGTCAGCTGCTTCACAAATCTCACGCTGTTTGTCACTGCGATCGTGGTCGGTTTCAATCGTGATGGCGCGAATGCCGTTTTGCGACCCCACCACATGTTCAACTGCGGCAAGGTATTCCTTTGCCAAACCGCCATGAGCTACGATCACTATTCCGATCACGCCTATTCGTCCTTATCACTCGCGTTTGGTGCGGATTGGCTTGCCATATAGTTCTTGTGATCCAACTCGCGGTGTCTAATTGACACCTGCCAGCCCTGTTGTGCAAGGGCCTGAGCCAATCTTTCCGCAGTGAAAACCGATCTATGTTGCCCTCCTGTGCATCCGAACCCGATCGAGAAGTGCGATCGGCCTTCACTAACATACGCCGGAAGTAGCATTTGGACGAGGTCGCGCAACCTATCAAAGAACTGGGAAAATCGCTCGTCTTGCCCGACATAGTTCGCCACACCCAAATCCCGACCAGTCATTCCTCGCAAGGCGGGCTCCCAATACGGGTTTCGCAAAAACCGGCAATCGAACACCATATCAATTCCGGATGGGATGCCACGCTTGTAACTAAAAGAATGCACGCCAACGCTAAGTTTCGGTGACCCATCTCCGGAAAAGCACCGCTCGATCTCAGCGCGCAACGCATGCGGCGTCAGATCGCTGGTATCGATCACCAAGTCAGCACGTGTTCTCACAGGCGACAGCAAATCAGCTTCGCGGCGGATGCCTTCTATTGGGCTTTCAGCAGGGGCCATGGGATGCCGCCGACGGGTCTCGCTGTATCTGCGCTCGAGAACACGCATTTCGCAATCAACATAGAGCAGTTCTGGCGCCAAAGCCGGATCGCGGCTCAGCATATCCAAGGCTTCAATCAGGGCACGCTGAGAAAAATCGCGGTTGCGTACATCCAAGCCCAGCGCCAGCGGTTGACTGAGCGGCGGGCCTTTGAATAGGCGCTCGAGAAGCCCCAAAGGTAGGTTATCAATTGCCTCGTACCCGATATCTTCCAGCGCACGAATTGCCGTAGACCGTCCAGCTCCGGATGGTCCTGTCACCAAGACAAGGCGTTGGCGTTGGCGTTGATCGCTGTTTCGGGATGCCATTTCAGGCCCTCCTACCATGGGTCAAAAGCTGGTACACAGCACTTGCAAAATATGGTGCGTTCACTTTGTGTTGCAGCGCTATGTTGTGCCCTAGATACGTCACATATCGCAGGTCTGGAAGGCGGCTTTGCTCTTCTTCGTCCATATTTATTGCGAGCACAACATTCCCGCAAGGCACGGTATCCACATTCAACAGACCGACGCCCCGCGCCTCGATCATACCTTGAATTGGGCTTGGTGCGCGCGCGACTAGAACGCCGTCGATATCCTCGAGGATAGTTCTGTCATCGGCGACCAACTTTGCACCCAAGGCGATCAACTCAAGCGCCAGCGCAGATTTTCCCGACCCGGCAGCTCCGGAAATCAGGGCTGCACGTCCATTGATCACTATGGTCGTGGCATGGACTATGAGCCGCTGATCAAGGTCGCTTGCACCATCCGTCGTGCCAGCAGTCGGAGCCTTGGTGCTCATTTCGTTATACCGACAAACCTACCACGAACCGTGCGCCCAGTGGTTCAGACGTAATGTCAGCATCTGTGGGGCGAATATTCTCGGCCCAGATAACACCGCCGTGCGCTTCGACGATCTGCTTCGAGATCGCGAGGCCAAGACCTGAGTTGTTGCCGAACTGGTCCTCGGGCCGCTGAGAGTAGAAGCGGTTAAAAATCTTGTTGAGCGCCTGATCTGGGATACCAGGGCCCGTATCTTCGACGACGACCAAGACCCGGTTTTCACGGCGTCGAACCCAAATTCTGATCGCATCACCTTCTTCACAAAAGCTTACGGCATTGGTGATCAGGTTGACAAAGACCTGCGCCAATCGTGCTTCTAGGCCGCGAATTTGGATCGGATTTTCAGGCAGATCAGCAATAAAATCTATGCCTTTTCCCTTGGCGTCTTCACCAAGGTACTGTGCGAGGTTTCCGATCATTTCCAGCAAGTTGAATTGCTCTTCGTCTTCTTTGACGAGCTCGCTGTCCAAACGAGATGCATTCGAAATGTCACTGACCAGACGGTCCAGACGGCGAACGTCATGTTCGATAACATCCAAAAGCTTTTCGCGATGCTCTTCCTTTTTGACCATTCTCAAGGAGCCCACCGCCGAACGCAGGGACGCGAGCGGGTTTTTGATTTCATGCGCGACATCAGCCGCAAATTGTTCGTTGCTGTCGATGCGGTCATAGAGTGCTGAGACCATCCCGCGCAATGCGCCGGACAATCGGCCGATTTCATCTGGGCGCGCGGTCAGGTCTGGAATACGAACCCGCCCCGGATTCACGTTTCGGCTGTCGCTGTCACGCCCAATTTCGGCGGCCGCAGCCAAATCTGAAAGCGGGTTGGAAATGGTGGACGCCAAAACCATTGAAAGGCCAATCGAAACAACGGTGGCGATCACAAACATCTGTAAAACACGTTCACGCTCACTGCGCACCATCTGATCAAGCTCGCCAGCAGCACTTGTCAACACCACCACGCCGACGGTGGTGCCATTTTGCGCAATTGGCGTTGCGACGGCAAACACGGTGCTCTGCTCTGGACCACGTAATGTGGTTAGAATCTCGCCACTGTCCGCCGCTTGTTTTGATAGAGACGCAGCCTGACTTTCGATGGTCGGCAGATCGTACTCGACAAGGTCTTCTTCGCCAGCAATTTTACCCCAGACCCAGTTCATCGCGCTGGTAAACGGGGTGCCCTTGGGCCTCTCGGCAAGCATTTGCGCGGCTTCAGCCTCGGCAACGCCTTGTTCGGTTCCAATAAGGCTTTGACTGGTATCGTAGATATAGACGTGCGTCCCCTTGCGAAGCGGCAGCTTATCCAACGTGCCAGAAACGTTGACGCCGTCACCTGTGGCCAGATTGACAGGCGCGCCTGTTGGCATCTGTGCTTCAAAGGCTCCTGCGATCAACCGTGCCTCGGTCATCATGCCCGACGCCCGCTGAACGGCCAGACTGTCCCTTGCCGAATTCAGATATAGAATTCCCGCAACCAACACGCAGAGCGCAATCAGATTAAAGGTAATGATCTTCCGGGTAAGAGGCGAACGGCTCAACGGCAGCAGTCGGCGGCGCTCTCGGCGCCCGCGCAACTCGCTCTCGACGTTAGCCTCGGGCGCGACCCAGTCATCCCCCAACACCACATCTCCGTCCCGACCTTGGGCCATGTCGCGCACATCCATCCTTTCGGCCAACGCCATATCACTCGTTACTCTTCGTTATATCTATAGCCGATGCCATATAGGGTCTCAATCGCAGAGAACTCAGAGTCGGCTGTGCGCATTTTCTTGCGCAAACGCTTGATGTGGCTGTCGATTGTACGGTCATCCACATACACTTGGTCGTCATAGGCGACATCCATCAACTGATCGCGGCTTTTCACGAATCCCGGACGTTGCGCCAAGGCCTGAAGAAGCAAGAATTCGGTCACAGTCAGCGTGACATCATTGCCTTTCCAGCTCACCGAGTGACGAAGCGGGTCCATGACCAGCTCACCGCGCGACATAATTTTGGTTTCTTCGGTGTCCCCGACGACATCACCTTCAACGGCTTCCTGACGGCGCAAAAGGGCGCGAATACGCTCGACCAACAGACGCTGCGAAAACGGTTTTTTCACATAATCGTCTGCGCCCATGCGCAAACCGAGGACCTCGTCGATTTCGTCATCTTTCGAGGTCAGGAAAATCACTGGCATTTGCGTTTTTTGGCGCAAGCGCTGCAGCAAATCCATCCCGTCCATACGAGGCATCTTGATGTCCAAGACGGCCATATCCGGAAGCTTTTTGTTAAATGCATCCAGCGCTTGTTGGCCGTCATTGTATGTTTCGACTTCGAAACCCTCTGCTTCGAGGGTCATGGAAACGGATGTCAGAATATTCCTGTCATCGTCCACCAAAGCGATCTTCGACATTGGTTGGTTCCTTATACTGCTCTGTATGCCTGTTTTTTACGTCATTATGGGCCTTTCGAAGGGTTTTAATCAATCCCAAAACGCGAATCAGCTAACAATCACCTTCAATTTCAGCAACTTTCTCCTAAGCAATGGCTAAAATGACTCACCAATTTGCCGAATTATCGACCATTCGCTGCGTTGATGGCGCTAACGCGCATTTGGTTGCGCTAACTGCGCCAAAGCGTCCTGTTCTTTCACGGAAACGTCATGCTAAGACCCGCCTCATTAGCCGAACTTGGGCTGATCCACACAGGCATTCATCCCGTGTGCGTGACCATAGACCGCCGCCTCAGACGACGCGGCTACAGGAGTTTGAATATGACATTTGGACGGGTAAACCCGCAATTCCGCCTAGAAGATCAAGGGATCGAAGGGCTGGGCAATGTCTTTTACAATCTTATGGAGCCCGCGCTGATCGAAGCCGCGCTCAAAAAAGGTGAAGGCACACTGGGCAACGGAGGCGCCTTCTTGGTGTCGACCGGAAAATTCACTGGCCGCTCTCCCAAAGACAAACACGTGGTGATGACGCCAAGCGTCAAAGACACGATTTGGTGGGAAAACAACGCTGAAATGTCACCTGAAGGTTTCGACAACCTCTATGCCGACATGGTCGAGCATATGAAGGGTGGCGACTATCACGTTCAGGATCTCGTAGGCGGCGCAGACGCGCGCCATTCGATCAACGTGCGGATGGTCACAGAATTGGCATGGCACGGTCTGTTTATTCGCACCATGTTGCGTCGTCCCGATCGCGAAGACCTGAATGACTTCATCGCTGATTTCACCGTCATCAACTGCCCAAGCTTTCAAGCAAACCCTGAGCGTCACAACTGTCGTTCGGAAACAGTGATTGCCTTGAACTTTGACAAAAAGATGATCCTGATCGGCGGCACAGAATACGCGGGTGAGAACAAAAAATCTGTCTTCACGTTGCTGAATTACTTGCTACCTGAAAAAGGCATCATGCCGATGCACTGTTCGGCAAACCACGCCAATGGGAACCCAGTCGATACTGCTGTGTTCTTTGGCCTGTCAGGTACTGGTAAAACCACATTGTCCGCAGACCCCGATCGCACATTGATCGGCGATGACGAACATGGCTGGTCTGATAACGGCACCTTCAACTTTGAGGGCGGTTGTTATGCCAAAACAATCAACCTAAACCCCGAAGCCGAGCCGGAAATTTATGCGACGACGTCTAAATTCGGTACCGTCATCGAGAACATGGTTTACGATGAAGAAACCAAAGAGCTTGATTTTGAAGATGATAGCCTGACAGCGAACATGCGGTGCGCATACCCATTGCATTATATTTCGAACGCATCGGAATCTGCGATTGGTGGGCATCCAAAGAACATCATCATGCTGACGTGTGATGCGTTCGGCGTACTGCCTCCCATCGCGCGTTTGACCCCTGCACAGGCTATGTACCACTTCTTGTCTGGCTTTACGTCAAAGGTTGCAGGCACTGAGCGCGGCGTGACCGAGCCCGAGCCCACATTCTCGACCTGCTTTGGCGCTCCGTTCATGCCCCGCCGCCCAGAGGCATACGGTAACCTGCTGCGTGAGAAAATCGCGACCCACGGCGCAACCTGCTGGCTGGTCAACACTGGCTGGACCGGTGGTGCATACGGCACAGGATCGCGGATGCCTATCCGCGCCACGCGCGCGCTGCTGACTGCTGCATTGGAAGGCAGCTTGGCAAATGTTGAATTCCGTAACGATCCGAACTTTGGCTTCGAAGTACCCGTCGCTGTACCAGGCGTTGCCGAAGTGCTTTTGGATCCACGCCGGACTTGGGACGACAGCCAAGCCTATGACGCACAAGCCGCGAAACTGGTCGAAATGTTCTCGCAAAACTTTGAACAATACCTGCCGTACATTGATGCAGATGTAAAAGCCGCTGCAATCGGCTAATAGGCTGGGCACATTACCATTTGAAGCGCCGTATCTCAGAGAGGTACGGCGTTTCTCGTTTTGGAAGGCGCGCACGCAGATAGATCAAACGCAGACTAGGATTTCTCGATTTTTCTTTTTTGCTGCACGCTCACTCTGCGGACGCTCAGCCTCAAAACACAGAACGGTATGATCAATATCGCCAAGCGCGATGCCCAAGTAGGCAAGGCTCGCATCACTTCACCATCAAATGTCGCCTCCAACGCCATCCAGCTAGACTGGAGCGACCTCGGGCTTAGGCGCCAATACCGCCAAGGGCTTGCGCACCGCTTCGCGCAATCCCGTCCCTGTGGGGGCATGCACGCGCTTGCTGGCTTCGACGATTAAGACACCGCCTGACATAACTGGCGATACGGTCTTGCCAATACTTTCCCACACGGCTCCCGTCTTTCGCCAAAACCGTTTGTGCGATGGCGGTTGATACAAGGTCGTGCGGTGGCGTTCCGGCATAAAGCCGTGATCCCGAAGCTGCGCCTCTAGTTGTCCGGTCGAATACGGCCGTCCAAACCCAAATGGAGTATTATCACTCCTAGACCATAGACCAGCACGATGCGGGACAACGAACACGGCTTTACCGCCAGGACCAAGAACGCGGTATGCTTCAGAGAGTAAATCCGACGGGCTCTCGCATGTTTCGAGCCCGTGCATCATGACAAGGCGATCCACATGCCCTGTTTCAATTGGCCAAAGTGTTTCTTCGCACAGCACGGACACGTTCTGCATGCCCGCAGGCCACGGCATGACCCCCTGCGGAGACGGCATCAATCCGGTCACCCGCCGAGCTTCGGCCAGATAGGGCCGTAACAATGGCACAGCAAACCCGAAACCAGTGACCGTCATGCCTTTGACTGACGGCCACAGCTCAAGCAATTGGTCACGCACTGCCTTTTGCGCCGCACGCCCAAGGGTGCTGCGATAATAGAAATTACGAAGATCCTGTACATCAAGATGCATTGCGCCTGCCCGCGTGATCAGCAAAACTATGTGTAACATAGCAACGTGAAAGCGAAAATCCATGCCTCTTGAGATCGCAACCATACCGTGCCTGTCGGATAACTATGCTTTTTTGATCCACGACAAGCTCAGCGGCGACACCGCCATCATTGACGTGCCCGACGCGGCCCCAGTTCACGACACCCTTGAGAAACTGGGATGGACGCTGACGCATGTCTTGCTGACGCATCACCACTGGGATCATGTGGATGGCCTCGCCGCCCTGCTGAAACAGCATCCGGCCACAGTGATCGGCGCCAAAGCTGATGCACATCGACTTCCTGCTTTGGATATTGAAGTCGCAGAAGGCGACACGCTGACATTTGGCGATGAAACTGCCACGGTTATCGATGTCTCAGGCCATACGGTTGGGCACATAGCATTCTATTTTGAAAAATCGGGCATGGTTTTTACCGGTGATAGCCTAATGGCGCTTGGCTGTGGGCGCTTGTTTGAAGGCACACCGGACATGATGTTTGCCAGCCTTTCAAAATTGGCCAAGCTACCAGAGACCACACTTGTGTGCTCGGGGCATGAATATACAGCCTCCAACGGGCGCTTTGCCCACACGATCGATCCCGACAACACAGCCCTGACGACACGTATCAAAAGCGTCGCGGATGCAAGGGATTTGGGCCGCCCCACAGTCCCTTCCCTACTTTCAGAAGAGCTTGCGACCAATCCGTTCCTTCGGTGTGGTGACCCCGACCTTCAGAAATCCGTGGGCATGAGTGGGGCAGACCCCGCGGCTGTATTCGCCGAGATTCGGGCAAGAAAAGACAATTTTTAGATGTGTTCTCACGCGTGTTGGACGCCCAATTCACGAACTTTAAGGTATTTGTGACCAAAAATGTGAAGAAAGGCCTTGAAGACCGGCGCATATAGACCGAACTTTATATCTATGAGGACATGGTTGTCGGGCGCTTTGGCTCCCACGACCCAAAACTAGAAGGAGCACGAGAGCAGTGCCTTCATTCTCGACAACACTTGAACAGGCCATCCATGCCGCACTTGCCCAAGCAAATGCGCGCAAACATGAGTTCGCCACGCTAGAGCACCTATTGATGGCCTTACTCGAAGAGCCCGACGCAATTCGTGTACTTCGCGCTTGCAGCGTGAATATTGATGAGCTGCGGGCCGCATTGGTGGAATACATCGATGATGATCTGTCAAACCTTGAGACAGATATTGAAGGATCAGAAGCCGTTCCAACCGCCGCGTTCCAGCGCGTCATTCAACGCGCCGCCATTCACGTTCAGTCCTCAGGGCGCACCGAGGTTACTGGCGCCAACGTATTGGTGGCAATGTTCGCCGAGCGCGAGTCAAACGCGGCCTTCTTCCTGCAAGAACAGGATATGACGCGATATGATGCCGTGAACTATATCGCGCATGGTGTCGCCAAGGACCCCGCCTTTGGTGAGAGCCGCCCTGTCTCTGGCGCATCCGAATTCGAAGAGGATCAAGGTGCAACTGTCGAAGGCGAGAAAAAAGAAAGCGCTCTGGCCAAATACTGTGTGGATTTGAATGCCAAGTCACGCTCTGGCGATATTGACCCATTGATTGGCAGAGACACTGAGGTTGAACGCTGTATTCAAGTTCTGTGCCGCCGCCGCAAGAACAACCCGCTGCTTGTTGGTGATCCCGGCGTTGGGAAAACTGCTATTGCAGAAGGACTCGCTCGGAAAATTGTAGCTGGTGAGACACCCGAAATTCTGGCCAATACGACAATCTTTTCGCTCGATATGGGGGCCCTTCTGGCTGGCACTCGGTACCGTGGTGATTTTGAAGAACGTCTCAAAGCGGTTGTAACCGAATTGGAAGAACACCCCGATGGTGTCTTGTTCATTGATGAAATTCACACTGTGATCGGCGCGGGGGCCACATCGGGCGGGGCAATGGATGCTTCGAACCTGCTCAAGCCCGCATTGCAAGGCGGCAAGCTGCGCACGATGGGGTCAACAACTTACAAAGAATTTCGCCAGCATTTCGAGAAAGATCGCGCGCTCTCTAGACGTTTCCAAAAGATCGATGTGATGGAACCTTCGGTGCCGGACACAATCAAAATTCTCAAAGGTCTCAAAGAATATTTTGAGGAACACCATGGGGTGAAATATACTGCGGATGCCATCAAAACTGCTGTTGAGCTATCGGCGCGTTATATGAATGACCGAAAATTGCCCGACAAGGCGATTGACGTCATTGATGAAGCCGGGGCTGCGCAACATCTGGTTGCCGCCAGCAAACGTCGCAAGACCATCGGGACCAAGGAAATTGAAGCCGTTGTCGCCAAGATCGCTCGTATCCCGCCCAAGAACGTGTCCAAAGACGACGCCGAAGTGTTGCGTGACCTAGAATCATCTCTGAAACGCGTTGTGTTCGGGCAAGACAACGCCATTGATGCACTATCCAGCGCCATCAAATTGGCACGGGCAGGATTGCGCGAACCTGAAAAACCCATCGGAAACTATCTCTTTGCTGGTCCAACAGGCGTCGGCAAAACCGAAGTCGCAAAACAGCTTGCTGATACCCTTGGTGTAGAGTTGCTTCGGTTTGATATGTCCGAGTACATGGAAAAGCACGCGGTATCGCGTCTCATCGGTGCTCCTCCAGGATATGTCGGATTTGATCAAGGCGGGCAACTGACTGACGGGGTCGATCAACACCCGCATTGCGTGCTCTTGCTTGATGAGATCGAGAAAGCACACCCCGATGTCTTCAACATTCTTCTACAGGTTATGGATCACGGCACATTGACCGACCATAACGGACGATCCGTTGATTTTCGGAATGTGATTTTGATCATGACGTCGAACGCGGGTGCCGCGGAGCAAGCCAAGTCTGCTATCGGGTTCGGGCGTGATCGTCGTGAGGGAGAAGACACCGCTGCAATCGAGCGCACGTTTACCCCAGAGTTCCGCAACCGTCTTGATGCGGTCATTTCGTTTGCTCCGCTGCCGAAAGACGTCATCATGCAGGTCGTAGAGAAGTTCGTTCTGCAACTTGAAGCACAGCTTATGGACCGTAACGTCACGATTGAACTGTCCGACAAAGCTGCGGCGTGGCTGGGTGATCGTGGTTATGACGAGAAAATGGGCGCGCGCCCGTTGGGACGCGTCATTCAAGAACACATCAAGAAACCATTGGCAGAAGAACTGCTATTTGGAAAACTCGCCAAGGGTGGTGTGGTCAAAGTCAGCACTAAGGATGGCAAGCTGGTTCTAAAATTTGACGGTCCGGACAAGCCGCGCCTCACCAAGAACAAGCCACCTTTGCTCACTGCGGAATGATCCGCACGGGTCTCACGCTACTCGTTACACTTGCCGCCGTTCAGGTGGCAAGTGCCCCCGAATTTGAGAACCCTGTCGACTGCGACATAGGAACCACGTGCTATATCGAAGACTATTTCGATCACGACACGACCTCTGCGAAACAGGATTTCATGTGTGGCCTCAATACCCGTGACGGCCATGGCGGGACTGATTTTGCCGTATTGTCGTTTGAAGCAATGCACGCCGGTGTGGATGTATATGCCGTCGCAGATGGAACCGTCATTGGTGTTCGTGACGGACGGCCCGATAGCAAAACTGTAGACCCAGCATCCGAATATGCCTGTGGCAATGGCGTACACATTGATCACGGAGATGGTTGGCGCACGCAATATTGTCATCTAAAAAACGCCAGCGTAGCCGTCGACGTTGGTGCCCAAGTCAGCGCGGGCACGGTATTAGGTCAAATCGGATTGTCCGGCCGAACCAATCATCCGCACCTACATCTCTCGGTGTTCAAAGACGGTGAAAAGGTCGATCCATTTGCCCCGTGGGGGACGCCCTCATGTCAGGGCGATGCTGACGGTGGGCTCTGGAAAACACCGCCGCAGTATTATGCCGCTGGCGTAAGTCGTGCCGGTTTTTCGACGCAAATTCCATCGTTAGGCGACGTTCGTAGCGGCACCGCCAAAGTCGACACCATTCACGGGAACGACCCGATCGTTCTCTATGCCTTGTTTTACCTTGCAAGACCCGGTGACATATTGCGTGTTCAGGCCACTGGGCCAAACGGCACCATATTTCAAAAAGAGTTGGCGCAGACAGACCCCAAGCGCACCCAAATGCAGGCATATGGGCGCAGGGCCCCTTCAGAGGGATGGCCGGAAGGGCGCTATCATGGGCGTGTCATGCTTGTCCGTGATGACCAAATTATCGGGCTGCGCCATACAGACGTCATCATCACGCACTGACGCCCTATCTCTCTGTAATTTTCAACTCGATCCGGCGGTTTTTGGCGCGGGCTTCCGGAGAATTCTCAGGATCAAGTGGCTGATATTCTCCAAATCCGTTCGCCGCGAGGCGATTGGCCGGGATTCCCAAATCTTCAGACATAAAACGCACAACTGAAAGTGCACGACCTTGGCTCAACTCCCAGTTATCTGCATATTTTCCTTGGCTGAAAAAGGCTTGGTTATCTGTGTGGCCGTCAACACGGATGATCCAATCGATCCCCGAGGGAATGTCATCTGCGATACGCTGCAATATCTCTGCAACCTTTGCGATCTCGATCTGACCTTCGGGCGACAACGACGCGCTCCCCACATCAAAAAGAACCTCGGACGAGAACACAAATCTGTCCCCAACAATTTTGACGCCGTCCTCTTTTGCCAAGATTTCACGCATCCGGCCAAAAAACTCCGACTTAAACTTTTCAAGGTTTTTCGCCTCGGCTTCAATCTTGATGCGCGCGGCTTCTTCCAATTCCCGGCGCTTGCGCTCTTCTGCGGCGGCGCGCGCCAACGCGGTATTCAAATCGCTCCCCAAGGTTTCGAGCTGCACCTGCGCCACCTCGTCTCGGGCTTTGGCGTCATCAAGCACCCCCTGCAAGGCCGACAATTGCGCACGCAAGGCGGCAACTTGTTGGTTAAGTAGGGTCACCTGTCGCTGACCTTCCAGAGATCGGGTTTCTTCCTCGGCCAACGCCTTGCGCGCAGATGCCAGCAAGATTTCTTGCTGCTGCGCCGCAGTTAACACCTCTTGCTCGGCCAACTCGGCAGCTTTTTGCGCGGCCAATGCCGCCGCAAGCTGTTGCGTCACATCCGTCTGAT
The DNA here is from genome assembly GCF_005518135.1 of Shimia litoralis. GTDB lineage: Bacteria > Pseudomonadota > Alphaproteobacteria > Rhodobacterales > Rhodobacteraceae > Shimia_E > Shimia_E litoralis. Next base: position 45,534 of record NZ_SULI01000018.1, read on the forward strand.
CGGCAACCTTAGCTTCCGCCACAAGCTTATCCGCCAAGGCCGCTGCCAATCGTTTCTGTAACTCGGCCTCGGAACTTGCCTCGGCGCTTAGCGCTTCTTCTGCGAGACGCTGCGCAGCAAGCGCCGCTGCAAGCTTTTCTTCCAAGCTCGCCACGATCAACTGCAAACCAGCCCCCGTTTCATTTGCCCTGCGCACATCGGCTTGCGCAGCAAGCTTTGCCTCCAACGCCTGCACCAATCGGGCCTCCAGAGCCGCCAAATCTGCCTGCAAACGCCCCGCTGTGTCTTGGGATTGCGACTTGGCCAACTCAAGATCAGCTTCGGACGCTGCCAGTCTGGCCTGAATATCCTGAATTTCGGCCTGTGTGTGTTCCAGCCCCAAAACGGCGGCAAGCAGCTCGGCTTTCACAGACGCGATTTCGGCATCCTTTTCCCCGGCTTCCACGCGCAACGCCTCAAGCGCCAACACAGTTTCAGTCAGATCACCCTGAACCGCCTGTCCAGACACAAGGGCCGCAGCAAGCTTCACATCCAGATCGTCGCGCGCAGTTTCCGCTGCAGCAAGCAACGTCAAAAGATTTTCTGCATCTTTGCGCTGTGCCTCCAAGGCCAACGTCATCGCTGTGAGTTCGGCATCCGCATCCGTAAGCTTTTCGCGCAGCGCTTCTGCAGCAGCCGCTTCGGCCAGTCGCGCGATTTCCTCTGCACTGAGCGATGCCTCAAGATCTTTGACACGCGCGGCAAGCTCGGACTGCGTTTCTTGCCCCTCTGAAACACTCTGATTGAGATCCGCAATCATCGCCTCAAGCGCTTCACGTTGTGCGGCCGCCAGACGCGCGGCTTCGACCCCGGCATCAATTTCGGAGCGCGCCTGCGCCAGCGCCAAATCTAACGCGTCTTGGTCGCTCAATAGCTCGGCGCGCTCGGCCTCAAGATCCGAAATTGTCCCCAATGCGGTGTCGCGTGCGGCCAAGAGCGCTGCGACCTGTGCCTCGAATCCGGTAATCTTTGCATCAGCTTCGGCAAGTGCCGCATCCTGAACCGAGCGTTCTTGTGTCAGCGCGGCAATACGTGCGGAGAGTTCATCAGCCTGTGAGCGCGCCTCGGTTAAGGTCGAACGTAAGCCACCGACCTCTTGTTCCAAGGTATCATTTTCTTGGCGTTCCAGACCCAGCGCATCAGCCAGTGCAGCCACTTCGGCAGACAAGGCATCAAGTTCGCTTTCTTGGCCGGTAATGGTTTCGCGCAGAACAAATTGAACCACCATGAAGATGGTCAAGACGAACATCAAAACCAACAGCAGCCCAGTCATGGCATCGACAAAGCCGGGCCAAATCGACGCCTGAAAACGTTGTCCGGTCCGCCGAGACAGGGCCATCTATCCGTCCCCCTGCCCTTCGAATTTGGACGTGCCATCCCCTTGGCGCATAATCCGCCCAAGCGCGGCAAGGTCCGTGCGAATTTCTGCCATACTCTCTTGGCGGCCTGCAGATATTTCTTCGAGAATGCGCAGCATCTGCACATCAATCGAGCGCAAACGCATTCTGCTTTCGGCATCAAGACCTTCGTGCTCGAGTCGGCTTTCCAATGCGTGAAGCAATTTTTCCTGCCCATCCGCCACGCGCAACAACGCATTGGTTGTGGGGGCTTGGGCTTCCATCCGGTCCGCGAGCTGGAAGATTCCCTCGACGAGTGACCCGAGCTTGGCATCTATCTCTGCACGGCTGGTCTCGGATTGTACAAAGGTGGCTTGAATGGTTTCGATTTGCAGGGCCATGTGGTCCATCATGCCCGCCATGGCCGTTTGTTCGATGCTGCCTTCGCCTTCGGATGTAGAAAACCCGACCCGCGTGATCGAACTTAGCCATTCTTCCAATTCTCGATAGAATCGGTTTTGGCCATGCCCGGCGAACAACTCAAGCAACCCGACAATAAGCGAGCCCGCCAACCCCAAGAGCGACGACGCAAACGCAATGCCCATGCCGCCCATTTGGCTTTGAAGCCCCTCTTGAAGGCGCTCAAAGACATCTGCGCCGCTTTCGCCATCACGTGGCGCCAGATTGCCGATGGTTTCAACAATCGCAGGCACCGAAGTGGCCAGCCCGTAGAATGTCCCCAACAGGCCCAAAAAGATCAGAAGATTGACCAGATACCGCGTGATTTCGCGGCCCTCGTCAATCCGCGTCGCAACCGAGTCCAAGATTGAGCGCGTCGAGGTGGCGCTGATTTGACTACGCGCACCGCGGCTTCTCAACAAGGCCGCAAGTGGAGCCAACAGTTGTGGAGGCATAATTGCCTCGTGCCCGACAACTTGGTGCGCAAATCCTTCGATCCATCGAACAGATGAAATCAGAGACAAGACCTGTGCAAAACAGGCCACGACTCCAATGACGAAGACCAATACGATAAACCCGTTCAAATAGGGGTTGGCGATGAACACAGGTAACACGCTGGGCAAAGCCAAATAGGCCAAAACCCCAGTCAGCCCCAAAACCACCAACATCAATACGATTTGGCGAAACGGGTGTGAAAAATGTAGCTCGGCCTCGCGCTCCGGCTGATCCATGTGGCCAGCTCCTGACACTTGTTTTTCTTGGCTCACCCTACTGCCAAGCGATGCCTGTGCCAAGGACTTATCCTGAGCGCAAAAATTGGCGGTCTATGTGCCCGTGAGCATCCGCACACGTGCCGACAACCAGTCAAGATCGTCATCCTGAATGCCCAACTCAATCAGGTGCGATGCCGTATTGTGCAGATACTCGGTGTTTGGCCCTCGGCCCCCAACTGCGGTAGCGATGATCTGGGCCTGCTCTTCCATCTCGAGATGACAATATTGTACGTGATTGGGGTCAATCACATAGGTCACGGCTTCGACGATGCGCCCATCCGCAAGCGTAATATCCAACATCTTTTCCAGATATGCCGAAGAGATCAATTCGCGCTCACGCAAATACGCCAATGTCTGGTCTTGCAATTCAGGCGCAACCGAAAGAGCAACCCCCTGACAATGCGCACCGTCTTGTGCATCAAGAGCAAGCACAAGACCTGGTTGTTCTTCGGTCCCGCGATGATGAATAGAGCGCATGCAAAAACTGCGGTGCCACTCGGGAAGTGATGCAATCATGCTTTCTTGATATTCAAACCCCGGATTCCACAAAAGAGACCCATATCCAAACACCCACATTGTCATACCTCTGGCCCTCGCAGTTTTGCGCGTTTAAACACCAAACCAGCTATCGGGAAAAGGGCCTGCTGGATGAAACGCTTACTGATCCTCATTATTGTCGCCTCTGTGGGCTGGTCTGCCTATTGGTTTATCGGGGCAACAGGTGTCAAAACCGGATTTTCGCGATGGTTTGAAAGCCGCCAATCCGAAGGATGGCTGGCCGAATATGATGATCTGTCTGTGAAAGGGTTCCCGAACCGGTTTGATACGACGTTTACATCGTTGTCGCTGGCTGATCCCGACACCGGCGTGGCGTGGACCCTGCCATTTTTCCAGTTGTTCAGCCTCAGCTATAAACCCCATCATATAATCGCCGTTTGGCCCCATACCCAGACCGTGGCCTATCCAGACCAAAAGATTGACGTCTCCAGCACAGACATGCGTGCGTCTCTAGTTGTCGGGGCTTCAACTCTGCTTCCTCTGGAGCGCAGCAACCTCGTGATCCAAGGCCTGTCGGTGACGTCTTCTGCCGACTGGCAGTTCAAGGCCGACAACATTTTGCTCGCAGCGCACCACGAGCCGGACACAGAGGCGACCTATCGCATCGCGCTTCAGGCAGATCAAATCGTACCACCTGTCGGCATTCGGCTTGGAACAGACAATACTTTGCCCAATGCGCTAAGCACTATTAAAGCCGATATCATCGCAAGCTTTGATCAGCCTTGGAACAGACACGCCGTTGAGGTTGCCCGACCGCAACCCACATCAATCGACGTGCGTCTGGCGAAAATGGCATGGGGTGATCTTGATCTGCAAGCCGCGGGCAAGGTCAGCATAGACAATGACGGCATCCCAACTGGCGACATCACCATCCGCGCGACCAACTGGCGGCAGATTATCCAAGTTGCGCGTGGCTCTGGCCAAATTCCCGCAAGTGTTATGGATGGGGTCGAGCAAGGCCTATCTCTGTTGGCTGGCATTTCTGGCAACCCCAAGACGCTGGATATTCCACTGGAGTTTGGCAACGGCATGACACGGCTTGGCCCCATTCCAATTGGCCCGGCGCCGCGCCTAAGGCTGCGTTAACGGCAATAGGGACCATTTCCGTACTTGGCGATGTCAAAGTGGAAATGGTCTTTGTGATATTTGTCCGCATTTGGACCCAAAACAGTGCCAAACGGTCCGCATGCCGATTTGTGCATCTTCTTAAGGATGCGGCCCTTTTTGCCACCGCCCCAGTCGTTCAGCACTGAAATCCGGTTGCCGTTTTTCAACTCGAACGCAGAAATGTCGATTGCGCGGCCTTTGCCATGTTCGGAAATTTTCGCACCCTTGCGGGAATTGCGTGTTCGGCAGGAATATCCGGCAGCAACCCTGATCTTGACGACACCGCCGCCATACCGCCCGACGGCTTTGTCCATGCCGCCATCGACCCATTTTTTCAAAGCTTTGGCCGTGTCACATTCCATCACCGCTGGCGTGCTTAGCGCAACGCCAGAAACCGAATACAGTTTGATAGCCCCCTTACGAATACCACATCCGCTTAGCTTACCCGGAACGCTGCCAACCTCTGCACCTTGAAGCTTGCGATCTTTGCACACCTTTCCAATACCAGCGTCCGCAGCGCCTTTGCGCCGTGCCGCAACAATGGGCTCGGCATCTCGTGCAGGTGCCACTGCTGCACGCGCAGTAGACGCCGTGGCGGCTGTGGCGGCAGCAGTTTCGGCGGCGGGCGCCTTAACTGGCGCCTTGGCTCCGGCTGTGACCTTGGCAGGACGTAGAACAGGGCGCACCGACGTCTCTGGAGCCAAACTTGGCAAGGCCGGCGGGAATACGTCTTCGCGTGAAACAGGGCGCAAAGAGGAGCTTGGCGCATTTGCGAGTGCCACTGTGGCCACGAGAAACAAGGGTATTGCGACCCGAGCAATCAAGGTTTTGGCGCTCCGCGACCAAAATCAGGGGCATCAGTGTCCTGACCGGCTTCGATAATGCCGCGGCGAATAGCGCGCGTGCGCGTGAAATAATCAAACAGATGGTCGCCATCACCAGTTCGGATGGCCCTTTGCAAGGCAAACAACTCTTCGGTAAAGCGGCCCAAAATTTCAAGCGTGGCTTCTTTGTTGTTCAAAAACACATCGCGCCACATTGTCGGGTCAGAGGCTGCAATACGGGTAAAGTCACGAAATCCCGCAGCAGAATATTTGATCACTTCGCTGTCGGTGACACGGCGCAGATCGTCCGCCACGCCAACCATGGTATAAGCAATCAAATGCGGGGCATGCGACGTCACAGCCAGCACAAGGTCATGATGGTCCGCATCCATTTCGGCAACATTCGCGCCAATCCCCTCCCACAGCGCTCTGAGCTGGGAAATTGCGTCAGGATCGGTGTCCTCTGTGGCGGGAACAATAATACACCAGCGGTTGTCATATAGTTCGGCGAAACCAGATTCCGGCCCTGAATGCTCTGTTCCTGCCAAGGGGTGGGCTGGAATAAAATGGACATCCTCCGGCAAATACGGCGAGACGGCGTCGATCACCGATCGCTTTACAGAGCCGACGTCGGAGATCGTCGCACCTGATTTGAGAGCTGGGGCAATATCGCGTGCGACGGCCCCCATTGCCCCCACTGGCACGCAGAGGATCACAAGATCAGCGTCTTTGACGGCCTCTTGAGCGCTCTCGCACACACGGTCACACAAACCAATTCTACGGGCAGTTTCGCGCGTTTCAGGTGAACGAGCATATCCCGTCACTTCGGTCACAAGGCCACCGCGTTTGATGGCCCAGTACATTGAAGACGCAATAAGCCCGAGACCAATGAGTGCCACGCGCCCATAAATTGGCTGTGTCATCTGGCGCCGCCTTTGAATTGCCCAACGGCATGTGCGACGCGCCGACAGCTGGCTTCGTCTCCGACGGTGATCCGCAAACAGTTCGGCAAGCCGTATCCCGCAACGCGGCGGACAATCAGCCCTTGGGATTTCAAATAATCGTCACAGGCCTCGGCCTCTTGCTGATCTGAAAAGCGCGCCAAAATAAAGTTGGCTGTCGATGTATCAGAAGGCACACCGTGCTCGGCCAATGCTTCGGCCAACCATGCCCGCCATTTGGCATTTTCCTGACGGCATTTTTGCACATATGGCAAATCTTTGATCGCGGCTTCGGCTGCGGCCAAGGCTGGCGCGGTCAAATTGAACGGTCCACGCACCCGGTTGAGCACATCAATAATCGGCTTTGGCCCATAGCCCCAACCGACCCGTAATCCGCCCAGACCGTAAAGTTTGGAAAACGTACGCGTCATCACAACATTGTCGCGCATATCAACGAGGGACGCACCGCCGTCAAAGCCTTCAACATAGTCGGCATATGCACCATCAAGAACCAAAATAGCCTGTTCCGGCAATCCTTCGGCCAAGCGCGCGACTTCGTTCCCCCCGATCATTGTACCCGTGGGGTTGTTGGGGTTGGCGATGAACACAAGCTTGGTGTTCTTGGTGCACGCGGCAAGGAGGGCGTCAACATCCGTGACCCGATCACACTCAGGTGCCACAACAGGCGTGGCACCTGCAGCGAGTGCGGAGACCCGATACATGGAGAACCCGTGTTCAGTATACAGAACCTCGTCACCTGGCCCGGCAAATGCTTGGCAGAGAAATGCAATAATTTCGTCAGACCCAGCACCCATAAGAATGCGATCAACATCCAGCCCATGAACGTCGGCAATCGCGGTACGCAGAGACAAATGTTCAGAAGATGGATAGCGGTTCAGCTCGTACCCTGCCCGACGATGCGCCTCGACGGCTGCTTCGCTTGGCCCAAGGGGGTTTTCATTCGACGACAGCTTGACCACATCAGTCACGCCGTCGATCGTGGACTTACCACTGACATACAACTCGATATCCAGAATACCCGGTTGTGGTACGATATGTGACATCAATACATCTCCTACTATGGGTCGGGTTCTAGCGCCCGCTTGAGAGGTTTGAAAGATTCTAAATCAGCTTTGCGCCAAGTTGCGTTTTTGCGGTCACGCATCGGGTTTTTGAATTGACCACACGAGCCCCCTTGAGCGCTACACAACGTCCTATACGTGGCGCATCCCCCGAGAGCCGTGCGAGTTCCGGCATTCATACGCGAAAAAACGCCCCTTAATGAAATTTTGGCCAAAGACGTGAGATCGTGGGGCACAGGAAACTGCGACCCACACAAAAAGAAAAGCCCCCGAAAATCGGAGGCTTTCCAAAATCTTGCAACATATGTTGCAGAGACAATTAGTTTTTGGCGTAGAATTCGACCACGAGGTTTGGCTCCATCAAAACTGGGTAAGGCACATCGCCCAAACCAGGAGTGCGTACAAACGTAGCAGTCATCTTGCTGTGATCGGCTTCGATGTAATCAGGGACATCGCGCTCGGCCAGTTGAACGGCTTCCATCAAAACAGTCAGCTGTTTGGATTTATCACGAACTTCGATCACGTCACCTTCTTTAACACGGTAAGAAGGGATGTTCACTTTTTGACCGTTCACTTTGACGTGGCCGTGGTTCACGAACTGACGTGCAGCAAATACGGTTGGAACGAACTTGGCGCGGTATACAACTGCGTCCAAACGGCGCTCGAGCAGACCAATCAGGTTCTCACCTGTATCGCCTTTAACACGCTCGGCTTCACCGTAAATGCGACGGAACTGTTTTTCGGTCAGATCGCCATAGTAGCCTTTAAGCTTTTGCTTGGCGCGCAGCTGAATGCCGAAATCTGACATTTTGCCTTTGCGGCGCTGACCGTGTTGACCGGGGCCATATTCACGACGGTTTACTGGGGACTTTGGGCGGCCCCAGATGTTTTCGCCCATGCGGCGGTCAATTTTATACTTGGCAGACGTACGTTTAGTCACGGCTGATATCCTTCTTTTGGTCGACGCCCATTTCGAATGAGCGACTATGAAGGGCGTTGTCCTCTGGTCGAGACCTGACAGGGATCCCCTTGCGGGGGCCACCAACACCAATGAAGTCGCGCTTATAGCTGTGAGCACACCAGAGTCAACACCTCAAAGATCATCCCACGCGCAAACGGGTCCAAGGATATAAAAAAGGGCCCAAAGGCCCTCTTTGTGTACCGAAAAATGGTATCTAGCTATGCGGCTTCGTACTGAAGAATCGCAGCCTCGGATGCACTAAGGTTGCGCCGGGCATATCCGCCATAACTATTTGTATCATATTCCAGATCAGGCATCATCCCAATCAGACGCGCACGGTCGCTTTGCTCCAGTGTTGTCATCGCAGCGTTAGCGGGGTGAAAGCTTTCTGTTTCGACACCATTTGCCCAAAGCACCTGATGGCTTGGCAACATCAAATGCACATATGTCACTTCGCGCACAGCCGTATCGACTGTGATGGTGCTCCCGTTGACCAAATCCTCTGCGGACACCAGCACCTCGGACGTATTGAACAAGGCCTGCGCAGTCGCCCCCTGAACCAGAACCCGATGACTTGGCGACACCAACAGCTCTTGGTCTGGGCGTTCAATGCCCAGCGCCCCAGCCCGAAAACGTACAGGGCGCAATTTTGGCAATGCAAACAACCGAGCCCCCGACATACGTCGGCTGCCAATCCAGCAAATTTCCTCTGCACCGTTATCTTTGGTCTGAACCAGATCCCCCTCGCGAAGGTCTTGAACCAACCTTGGTCCGGTCGGGGTTTGAATCATCGTACCCGGTGTAAAGCAAATGACCCCACCCGTGGCCGGCCCCATTGGGTTGGCCTCGATGGCGTCCATGGAATGATGCACAACCCAAAGCTCGGTATCACTTGGTGGAACCGCATCCAAAAACATCAACAACGGGGCACTTCCGGCGACATCAATCACCGTGACCGAATAGCTTTGCGCCCCATTCGTGACCACGAACCCGCCTTCCAGCAACGGTTCATCCAAATCCGTTTCATCTAACTTAGGAGAATTTTTTACAGCTTCCCCAACCAGTCGACGCACCATACGCGCCGCCCGCTTGCGGATGTTTGCCTCACCTTCCGCCTGATCGAGTCGCAAAAGCTCTCCGGGTCCGTCCACACGAACGGAATCCCCATGCCATGACCACACCGCGCCCGTTTCGAGCGACTGCACCGGTGCTGCCGATTGACCGTCTACTTCTGTTTGCGACCAGGAGATGACAAACGTGCCTCGAAAGCCCGTCTTCATTGCCCGATAACCTGCCATTTAGTTTTTTTATTACGGTTAGGATAACAGACGAGATTCGCTGTGAAAAGTGTTAATGCAGAAAAGCTTAACAGTGTGTCTAAAATTGTAGATCCAGTCGCAGCGCGCCAACAACCTGTTCGTCTCTCTGGCCCACAAATTCTTTACTCAACCACGTAAGCCCATAGAACACCGCGCTTTTTTCACCTTGCCAATGTACACCCGCACGCACACGACTGCGGGCGTCCGACAAAGCATACCCGCGATCTTCGGGTAAATATGCACTGTCATACACTTTCGCGATATCCGCACCGACAATCCAGCTAAAGCCTTGGGATGCCCGCTTGATCGTCCGATAGCGATGTCCTGTAACCGGATCGCGCACCAAAAGGTCGGCCGTCCCCACATCACCAAACGTTAAATCAAACCCGACACGCGCAAAGGTTTCTACGCCAGCACGGAACTCGGCAAAGGGTCGCACTTCTGTTTGTGATCCAACAGTCCAATCTTTTGCAGCTTCGAATGTCATGCTGGGGCGAACTTTGTTCCCGATCTGCGCATTCAACGTTGCATTTGACGGGGGTGGTGTACCAAGCAATTTATGTAGCCCCGTTTGGATATGATCCAATTGTGTTTGGGGCCCCAGAACAACGATATCCCCACCCAGACTAAGATCCAGCCCCTGCGACATCCAATGCGTATGCACACCGCCAGATAGCGCCCCCGCCCACGGGCGATCCCCCGCAGCGGGTGTTACGATGTCTTCGGGAGCAATAATTTCACCCAAGATGCGAAACTCGAGAATTCCCCCGAACTCGGATGGGGCGCGGCCCTGCCAATCTTGGCCAAACACATAGCTTGAGGCGATCGAGCCTGTACGCCAACGATCTTTGCCATCGCCAATCAGGTCATTCACAAACAATCGGCCGTGTCCGAGCTGATGCGTATCCTGCGCCGCCGCTGAGGTGAACAGCGTCAAAGAAACCAATACAAAAGAAACAATGCGCCCCAACATACCAAACTCCGTGAATGCCTGTGATGCGCATTTCCTACCTCCCGACTAAGGCGAAAACCAGTGCCACATGCCCCTGCCCCAAGGCATTTTCATGATCTATTCGGGCGAAAATGCGGCGCACATCGACCTGCGACACCTCGCAAGTGTCATTGGGCAATTAGGCCTCGACCCTTGCACGCGCCCCTTGTGGATGGCATTTGTATCTCGTGGCCGAGAACGTCAACTTTCGGGCAGCACAACAGAGATCGGCAGGCACCATGACAAAAAAAGCACTTATCACCGGCATTACAGGCCAAGATGGCTCTTATCTTGCGGAATTTCTGTTGGAGCAGGGATATGAGGTGCATGGCATCAAACGGCGCGCATCGTCGTTCAACACTCAGCGTGTTGATCACATCTTTGAAGATCCGCATACTGATAATGCGCGCTTCATGCTGCACTATGGCGATTTGACAGACAGCTCGAACCTGACCCGCATCCTGCAAGAAGTTCAACCAGACGAAGTTTACAATCTGGGCGCCCAGAGTCACGTCGCGGTAAGCTTTGAATCTCCTGAATATACCGCCGACGTCGATGCCATGGGCACGTTGCGCTTGCTCGAGGCAATTCGTTTCTTGGGAATGGAAAAGAAAACCCGGTTTTATCAGGCGTCCACTTCGGAACTTTATGGCCTCGTGCAGGAAACACCTCAACGCGAAACCACGCCGTTTCACCCGCGCAGCCCCTACGCGGTGGCCAAGATGTACGCCTATTGGATCACGGTGAACTATCGCGAAGCTTACGGCATGTACGCCTGCAACGGCATCCTGTTTAACCACGAAAGCCCGCGCCGCGGCGAGACGTTTGTCACGCGCAAAATTACCCGCGGGTTGGCCAATATCGCCCAAGGTCTGGAGCCGTGCTTGTACATGGGCAACATTGATGCACTGCGCGATTGGGGCCACGCCAAAGATTATGTGCGCATGCAGTGGATGATGCTGCAACAGGACACGCCAGAAGACTTTGTCATCGCGACCGGCGTGCAATATTCGGTCCGCCAGTTCATTCAATGGTCTGCCCAAGAGCTTGGCATTACCTTGCGGTTCGAAGGCGAAGGCCTCACCGAACAAGCCATCGTCGACAGCATTTCAGGTGATAGCGCACCTGCCCTCAAGGTGGGCGATGTTGTCATGCGTATCGATCCGCGATACTTCCGCCCTGCCGAAGTCGAGACCTTGTTGGGCGATCCGACGAAAGCCAAAGAAAAACTTGGCTGGGTTCCAGAGATCACCGTTCAGGAAATGTGTGCCGAAATGGTCACCGAAGACCTCAAGGCGGCGCGACGTCAACGTGTGCTGGTTGATCATGGTTATCAAACACCTGTCGCCCGCGAGGACTGATATTATGGGGTCTAAACGCACTTTGTTTCTGACTGGTGGCGCCGGCATGGTTGGACGCAACATTCAGGACCACCCTGCCGCTGCAGACTGGCATATCCTTGCCCCGCGCAGCGCAGAATTGGACCTGACCGATGCCGATGCGGTGACCCGCTTTGTGGACACCCACAAACCCGATCTTGTGGTGCATGCCGCAGGGCGCGTGGGGGGCATTCAGGCCAATATGGCGCATCCCGTCGCGTTTCTTGAGGAAAACACCGCGATGGGTCGCAACGTGATCATGGCAGCCCACCGCGCGGGCGTGCGCGATTTTCTTAACCTTGCATCGACCTGCATGTATCCGCGCGCCGCGGCCAACCCTCTGCGCGAAGAGATGATCTTGACTGGCGAACTAGAGCCCACAAACGAAGGGTATGCCTTGGCCAAGATCATGGCCACCCGCCTGTGCCAGTACATCGGCCGCGAAGACACGGATGCGCGGTATAAAACCTTGATCCCGTGCAATCTGTTTGGATTACATGACAAATTTGACCCCAAACATTCCCATCTGGTTCCGGCCATCATCCACAAGGTGCACGAAGCCAAGCGGCTGGGACAAGACACCGTTGAAATTTGGGGCGATGGCACCGCGCGGCGTGAATTCATGTTTGCCGGTGATCTTGCCGATGCAGTTATGCAGGCCGCCAACGACATGGCCGCCCTGCCCGACCTTATGAACACGGGCCTTGGGCATGATCACACAATCAACGACTATTACGCGACCGTCGCCAAAGTCGTCGGCTGGGATGGGACGTTCACGCACGACCTGTCCAAACCCGTCGGCATGAAGCAAAAGCTCTGTTCGACCGAACGTCAAGCCAAATGGGGCTGGAGCGCCCCAACATCGTTAGAAGACGGATTGGCCCAGACGTATCGCCATTATCAAGAAAGTTTTGCCCAATGAGCACCAAGTACCCGCTGGCCACATCATCATGGGATCAGGCCGAGTATGACGCCCTCAATCGCGTCATCGACTCTGATATGTTTTCGATGGGCCCAGAGGTGCGTGCCTTTGAGGAGCAATTCGCGACACAGTTCGGCAGCAAATATGCTGTGATGGTCAATTCTGGATCGTCCGCAAATTTATTGATGACGGCCGCGCTGTTCTTTACGCAGAACTCTGATCTCAAACTGAATAGAGGAGACGAAATCATCGTCCCCGCCGTCAGTTGGTCAACCACCTATTACCCCTTGGGGCAGTACGGGTTGAAAATGAAGTTCGTGGATATTGATCTGTCGACGCTGAACTATGATCTTGATGCGCTCGCAGACGCCGTCACAGAAAAAACCCGCGCCATTATGGTCGTGAACCTGTTGGGTAACCCAAATGATTTCGCGGCCCTTCAGAACATCATTGGTGATCGCAATATCGTTCTGTTGGAAGACAATTGTGAGTCAATGGGCGCAACGTTTGATGGCAAACAAGCGGGCACATTCGGCGTTGTCGGCAGCTATTCCGCGTTTTTCTCGCACCATATTTCCACCATGGAAGGTGGGATCGTGGTCACGGATGACGAGGAACTGTATCACATCATGCTGTCTTTGCGGGCGCATGGCTGGACACGAAACCTGCCAAAATTCAACCGTGTCACTGGCGAGAAGAGCGACGATCCGTTTGAGGAAAGCTTTCGCTTTGTCTTGCCCGGATACAACCTGCGCCCACTGGAAATGTCTGGTGCACTTGGGATTGAGCAACTCAAGAAGCTGCCGTCCCTCGTTGAGGGGCGACGTGCCAATGGTGCCGCGTTACAGGCCAAGTTGGGCAATCATCCCAAATTCATGATTCAGCGCGAAATTGGCCAAAGCAGCTGGTTTGGCTTTTCGCTGGTGTTGCGCCCTGATCTGGGGCTGGAACGTGCCCCATTTGTGAAACAGCTTATTGAAGCTGGATTTGAATGCCGCCCCATCGTGGCTGGCAACTTCGCCAAAAACGAAGTGATGAAATATTTTGACTATGATATTCACGGTCAGCTCAGCAATGCCGACTATATTGACTCGTATGGCCTGTTTGTTGGCAACCACCATTTCCCTATCCCCGAGGCGATCGACGCATTGGCGGCACTTTGACGAGGTAACCGATTGTGACCACCATTACTCCTGTCTTGCTCTGCGGCGGCTCGGGCACCCGCCTTTGGCCACTGTCTCGCAAAAGCTATCCAAAGCAATTTGTACCTTTGGTTGGCGACACCACATTGTTTCAGGCCTCGGCCCAGCGCCTGTCTGGTGATGGCTTTGGCGCGCCGTTGGTGCTTACCAATTCAGACTTTCGTTTTATCGTCACCGAGCAACTGGCAGAAATCGGCATGGACCCCGGCGCGATTTTGATTGAACCCGAGGGACGCAATACCGCACCTGCCGTTTTGGCCGCGGCCCTGTGGCTTGAGAAATCCGATCCAAACGGGTTGATGCTTGTGGCCCCCTCAGATCACGTTGTGCCTGACGCACCGGCCTTTCGCGCGGCCGTTCAAGCCGGTGCAAAAGCTGCATTGGAAGGTGAATTGGTTACGTTTGGCATCAAACCCACACACGGCGAAACCGGATATGGGTATCTGGAACTTGCCGAAGACCCCGAGAGCTTTGACGCACAGCCGTTGCGGCTCAACCGGTTTGTCGAAAAGCCAGATGCCGCCCGCGCCGATGACATGGTCAAAGCCGGCAACTTTCTCTGGAATGCCGGGATTTTTCTGTTTTCGGTGCGCGCCATTATTGATGCTTTCATGGCCCACGCCCCTAATCTGATGACCCCCGTTCAGACATCGATTGATGAGGGGAAACCCGATTTGGGATTCCTGCGACTTGATCCGCAAGCATGGGGTGAGGCCGAAGATATCTCGATTGACTATGCCGTCATGGAACGCGCAGACAATCTGTCTGTCGTGCCTTTCTCCGCTGGATGGTCTGATCTTGGTGGTTGGGACGCGGTCTGGCGCGAGTCCAATCGCGATGACCGCGGCGTTGCCACATCCGGCCCAGCAACAGCATTGGATTGCGACGACACGCTCTTGCGGTCCGAGGACGGTGGGCTCGAGGTCGTTGGCATTGGCCTGAAAAACATCATCACCGTCGCCATGCCAGATGCCGTCTTGGTCGCCGATGCAAGCCGTGCACAAGATGTCAAAAATGCGGTTGCCGCGCTCAAGAGCAAGAAGGCCAAGCAAGCCACTGCGTTCCCCAAAGACCACCGCCCATGGGGGTGGTTTGAAAGCCTTGTGATCGGTGAACGTTTTCAAGTGAAACGCATTATGGTTCATCCCGGCGCATCATTGTCGTTGCAAAGCCACCATCACCGATCTGAGCATTGGATTGTCGTCGAAGGCACCGCCAAAATCACCTTGGATGATGAGATCAAACTCTTGGGCGAGAACCAGTCTGTCTACATCCCTCTTGGTGCCGTGCATCGCATGGAAAACCCCGGAAAAGTCCCCATGGTACTGATCGAAGTCCAGACTGGAACATATTTGGGAGAAGACGACATCATTCGATATGAAGACGTCTATGCTCGGGACTAGGCGCGAACGGCATCAAGGGCGCTCTTGAATTTCAACATCACTTCACGCACGCTATGCGCGTGTGGGGCACCTTAGATCGGGCTCCGTGCAAGGGTGTGTTGAGCAGGGACTTGGATCTATGAAATCGCGAGAAGCGTCCGAACCAAAGATCGTCGCCACACTTCACGGCATCAACGTTTTATCTGCCCCACATTTGACCCGCGCCCATATCCGCAACATCACTACTAACAACTTTGAGCGCCCCGAGATCGAGGCCGGGCTGGCAAATCTACGCCCGGGGGATCGTATCGTCGAAATGGGGGCCGGATCAGGTATCGTGGGATCTATTTTCGCCAAAAACATCGACGATCTGCGCATATATTCGTTTGAAGCGAATCCTGATCTTATTCCACATATTGCCGAGCATTATGCGCGAAACGATGTTGCAGACGTCATCACTCTTCAGAACAGAATTGTGGTAAGCGCCGATGATGCGCCAGCCACTCTAGAGTTCCACATTAGCGAGAACTTTCTGGGATCACAGATGTCCGATACGGACCTCGTGGCGAACTCAAGAATTGCGACCATAGAAACCGAGAACTATGCAGAACTCACATCACAAACCCCTCACAATGTTCTGGTGATGGACATCGAAGGGGCGGAACTTGAGTTTTTACGCCATGCCGACCTTTCTGGCATTGACCTTATCATGATGGAACTGCATCCCAAAATCTATGGCGTTGAGGGTGCGCAGGAATGCCGCTCAATTCTAACCAGCTCGGGCTTTTCAATCGAGGAACGATCCTCTCAAGCCCATGTTGTCACATATAAATCGGCCGAACGCGCAAAGCTTGGCCTGACCGACGGAAAGTTTGCTTCTGTGTTTTTGCCCGAGAAATACGACCTTCAACCCGACCAGAGCATCAAGGCACAAACACGCGTCATTGAAAATGCAGTCTTGGCAAAGACGCCCCGTTCTGAGGGGTACAAAATCAAAGCAAGTGTGTTTGATGCGCAGCGGCAATTGGTGCCAGAGGCAAAATGCTGGATCGCGCAAAGAACACCTGCAACGGTCGAGCGTGCACATCCACGCGCCAACCGCATAAAACATCTTCCGGGTGTGTGGCTATTTGGCGGACGCTACTTTCCGCACTTTGGTCATTTTCTGACTGAAAGCATCTCTCGGCTTTGGGCATTGGATCATCTGACCCAAAAAATTGAGGGGGTCTTGTATTTCCCGACCTACAACAATTTTGCCGAAACCGCGCCGCATAGTTTTGAGCAGCTCAGCACAATTTTGGATGTTCCGTTTAACTGGAAAATTTGCGATCAGTTTTATCGCGTCGACAAGTTAATCGTGCCAGCCCAAGGCACCGGCGCAAGCCGTTTGATGCTGTCATCCCCCGAGTTCCGCACCTTTATCAAACGCCATCTCAGCAAAGACCTGACACCGACAGGGTGCGATAGGCTGTACATCTCGCGCTCTCGTTTTACCGAAAAATCCCGCCTGTTTCTTGGCGAAAACGCATTAGAAGCCCTGTTGGAGAAGGAAGGGTATACCATCTTCCATCCGCAAGAGCATTCATGGCAGGAACAATTACGCTATTACCAGTCGGCAAAACATATCGTCGGGCCAGACGGGACACCATTTCACTTGGTAAACTATACGTCGCGCCCTGACCTAAAACTCAGCATTATTCAGCGGCGCCCAACAAATGACGCCAGTCAACTTGCCCAACAAGGCGCGATGTTTGGGGTTGGCAAAGCAGAAAGCATTTCCGCACTCCGGCGCATGTGGTCGTTTGCAGGAACCCGACGCGCCTCGCTGAATCTGATTTGCGAGGTCAAATTTTCCGAGCTGTGCGCAGCTCTCAAGGCACAAGGCATGATTGGGCAATCTGCCAACTGGCAAGACCTGACCGACATCGATCTTAAACACGAACTCGGCGAGATCGCGTCGCGCGAACAAAATGATCTTTACGAGGTCACCAGCCTGACGCAATCGCTGGAAGAGCACCCTGTACTGATGTCAAAAGGCCAGCCCCAAGTCATAAATTTGCCCTAGACAGCGACCTTAGCCAAGCTGGGGCGCGCCCCACCGTTCTGTGAGACGTGCGATAATTTCATCTCGCGCCTGTCGATATACCTCAAGGCGCGCCTCGCGGGTTTCACCTTGGCCACACGGATCCATAATCGGCCAATACTCAAGATCCAAAAAGTAATACCGCGTCAGATCTTTGACTTCACGACGGCTGGCTGGCGTCAACGCCACCACCAGATCAAACGAGGACAGTTGATCGCCCCACTTTTCCATCTCGTCAAAACTGCGCGACCGATGGCGCGACAATTCCACGCCAAGCTCTTGGCATACGGCGATCGCAAACCCGTCAATTTCCAGATCGTTCTTGATTCCGGCTGACTGGACATAGGTTGCCGCGCCGTAAAACTGCTTCATAATACCCTCAGCCATTGGCGAGCGCACCGCATTGTGGTCACAACAGAACAGGACTGACTGAGGAAGCTCCTGAACCACGCGTGTCAGCTCCCGAAATGCAAGACACAGACCAGCGTAAACAGGCGGCGCGCCGTGTCATGGTCGATGTTGGCCTTGCCTTCTAGACGTTCTTCGAGAATACGCGCGCCTTCGTTGTGGATGCCCCGTCGCGCCATATCAATGGTTTCGATTTGGCTGGGTGGCATGTTCTTGACCGCATCAAAGTAGCTCTCGCAGATTGACCAGTAATCTTTGACGACCTGACGAAACGGCGACATCGACAGATGGAATTCCACTGCTTTTTGGCCAGCTTCAGTATTGATATCAAACACAAGGCGCTTTTCGCGGATAGACAGCTCAACCGCATACGGGCCGTCCGGCACAACTCGGTCCTCACGCTTGGGCAGATCAAACACATTGTTTTCAATCAGATCAAACATCGCCACCTTGCGCTCTTGTTCGATCTCGGGCGTGGGCGCAGGAAGATTTCGGTCGTCGATCTCGATTTTACTGATACAGGACATGACGGTTCTTTTTGATTTCGATTTATAAGACTACGTACATTATGCACGCTATCGGAGCAATGCTGCGGGCTCCCCGTGCGACGTCAGCACAACAAGGACCTCACGAACCCCTAATCATTGAGGGCATCAAGGCGTGCGCGCACACTCAGACCATGCGCCTCAAGGCTTTCACTGATGGCAAGCGTTTCGGCAGCAGGACCGATGGCGCGCAACGCTGCTGGTGTCATTTTGGAAAGCGTGGTGCGTTTGATAAAATCCATAACCGACAGTCCCGAACTAAAGCGTGCAGATCTTGCCGTGGGCAGTACGTGATTGGGGCCTCCGACATAGTCCCCAATCGCTTCTGGCGTATATTGACCCAGAAAAATTGCGCCCGCATGTGTGATTTTGTCCCCAAGACCGTCTGGATCAGCCACGCAAAGCTCTAGATGTTCGGGGGCGACCCGATTTGACAGGGCTGCGGCCATATCCAGATCAGGTACCGTAATAATCGCCCCGAAATCGCGCCAGCTGATCCCTGCAATCGCCCGCCGCTCAAGCGTCTCCAGACGTTTCTCAACGGCCTCAGCCACCGCTTGGCCAAACTCCGCATCATCGGTGATCAGAATGGACTGCGCGCTTTCGTCATGTTCAGCTTGCGACAGCAAATCCAGCGCGATCCAATCCGGATTGTTGTCTTTATCGGCAATCACCAAAATTTCGGATGGTCCAGCAATCATATCAATGCCGACTTTGCCAAACACCCGTCGCTTGGCTGCCGCCACAAACGCATTCCCCGGTCCGGTGATTTTGTCCACTGGGGCAATGGTTTCTGTGCCGTAAGCCAGAGCGGCCACGGCCTGAGCACCGCCAATGCGATAGATTTCATCTACTCCTGCCAGACGCGCCGCCAGCAGAACAAGAGGGTTCGCCTTGCCATCCGGTGTGGGGACCACAATCGCCAAGCGCCCAACCCCCGCGACCTTGGCCGGGATTGCGTTCATCAATACAGAAGACGGATACGACGCCAGCCCACCAGGGACATACAGACCGGCCGCCGAGACAGGCGTCCACCGCCAGCCAAGCATCGCCCCGTTTTCGTCAGTCCAGCTTTCGTCAGAGGGCATTTGCCGCGCATGATAGACGCGGATGCGCTCTGCGGCCAATTCAAGCGCCGCACGATCGTGATCGTTGACCTGCGCACAATACGAGTCAATTTCTTCGTTCGAAAAGGCCATCGTTTCTGGCGTCAAAGTCAGACGGTCAAATTTCTGGGTCAGATCAATGATCGCCGCATCGCCGCGCGCACGCACATCCGCAATAATATCCGCCACAACAGCATCAACATCTGGGCTATCTTCGCGCTTGGCGCCTAAAAGCGCCGCAAACCGATCTTCGAAATCAACTGTGCTGGCATCAAGAAACTGGGGCATGAGGCTCTCCTTTTGTTGTGACATACCTGTGCCAAAGCAGAGCCTCAAGAGATTAGCGTGTCACGGGAGCGCCTTGAAGAGACCAGAGCCCAACACCCGCCAGCAAAAGCGCAACACCCGAGGCCACAGTGCGTGTGATATTCCATGTTTGCCACGGCCCGGAATAGGCATTCCAGACTTCGGACGCACGGGTCAATTCCATCGGTGTCTCTACGAGCGCCAGAGCCTGATTCTGAAGTGGTCCGGCAAATTCGGACAGCGTGCTAAGATGTATCCAACCCGATTGAATGGATACAA
>NZ_SULI01000019.1 GCF_005518135.1 Shimia litoralis
ATAGTTCATCTCCTTTGTTGCAGTAAATGCTATCAAAGGAGCGGCATCAAACCGTGACAGGTCCACAATTGACCATTTAGCCTCTCCAGAACGGATCTCTTAACTGAGCACATTCTCGGCTCAAATCCGAGAATATATTGAACTGAATGCTCGTTTGACTTGGAGCTCAGTGGCTGATTGAAATGGAAAGGAATGGTCACGCTCCATGCCACAATTGTTCCGGTTTGGACGTTTTTTGAATTTCGATAAGGAGATAATAATGCGCTTGTCTAAGGCAATACTTTGAGCATTCGCAGGACTTTGTATCGGTCATCAAGCCTATGCAGCGGATATTATCTATGATGGTGAGTTCAATTTCATCAAGGCGCAGCATGAAAAAGAGTGGCAAGAGCAAGACCTGAGAATTGACGCCAAGCTGGCCGAAATACAAGAACAGCAGGGTGGGAAGCGCCCGAATATTCTTTACATCCTAGTTGATGACGTAGGTTTTGGCGATTTCGGAATTCCCGAGCTTAATTTTGTCCGGGGCACTCAGACTCCCCGCATCAACAAGCTGGCTGATCAGGGCATGTCTTTCATGCGCATGTATACCGAGCCATCTTGCACCCCGACTCGGACGGCAATGATGACGGGCAGACAACCGGTCCGCACCGGCCTGAAAGAAGTTAAAGTGGCGTTGGTCGGAGAAGGTTTGCCCGCGAGTGAGGTCACCATTGCAGAAGTGCTTTCGCAGGCAGGTTACAACACTGCGCATATTGGTAAGTGGCATATGGGGGATATTGAAGAATCGTATCCCCATAACCAAGGGTTTGATTTTGCAGCCTTTCCAATCCACCAACAGGTTCAGTTGGCTTGGATGACCACAGACGCGGACCACGCCAACACGATGATTGGTTTCATGGGGAGCTCTTATTCCGATCCCTATGCGATAGACACGAAATTCAAGCCATTTGGTTTGGTAACGGGTGTCGAAGCCCGCAAGGGTGAAGAAGCACATGAAGTCGGGATGCAACCCGGCGAGCAGTGGAGCCAAGCAAAATACAATGAATTGAACCAGCGTTACCAAGATCAAACGCTGGACCTGTTGCGGGATCTGTCTGCCAAGACGAGCCCTTCTTTCTACAGTACTGGCCTATGATCCCGATCAATCTGGCGCGGAACGATCGGGAACAATTCAAGACTCAGAACGGCGGCACCATTATTGAAAGCATGCAGCAGCTTGACGGTTGGGTCGGCAACATTTTGGATGAACTGGACACGCTGGGGATTGCAGAGAATACACTGGTTGTGCTCATGGGCGACAATGGCCCGTTTCTGTTGGGCTACCAAAAAACCACCGGCATGAATGATATGATTTATCGTGGCGGAAAATCTGATCACCTTGAAGGTGGGGTCCGGGTTAATGCATTTGCCCGGTGGCCTGCCGCCATTTCGCCCGACACTCTGGCCGGCGATATGATCCACGTCAGTGACCTTTACACGACATTTGCACGCGTGGCACAGGCAACTGATTTCATTCCAAGAGACCGCATTATTGACGGAGTTGATCAGGCGGCTTTGCTATTGGAAGGTGATACCAATGGACGCCGTGACTATGTGTATATTTACGAAGGTCCATTGCTTCGGTCCGTGGTGAAGCAGAAATTCAAAATGCACCTGCCTGCTCCGGGCGTACCAGGTGCTGCTGCACCCGTATTTGATTTGACCCGTGACCCTCGGGAACGGATTCCATTGATCGAGGCCGCTCTGTGGTCAGGCGCCAGCTTCCAAGACATGGTCAAGCGCCACAAGATGGGAATTCACCAGTACCCTCATGCAAAAGGCGGAAAAGGCGTACCATACGAGGGTATCAGCAATCTGCGTCCTGAATCAAAAGAGACTGTGAAAGTCTTTGAATCCTGGCAGATGAGATAACAAACACTCAAGCTATCTGCGGAGCTTGTCATAGTCATCTTGGAGACTTCAACCTCGACAAGTGCGAACTTGGAGATGAGCCTCCCCAGTTTCATGGGGAGGCTCAATTGCTTGCCAAAAGTAGTGGGGAAGTTGGCAGAGAGCCTTGAAGTGACCAGCTGACGCAACCGCGGTTCGTCAAACTTATTTGGTGAAACACAGTTCCCTAAATGTAGGTGGGAGCGCTCAACCATAGTGCGCTCTGAGTGCAAAACGTTCGTTCTGAGATCAAGTCAGGAGTCGATGGTACTGTCTGTGTTTTTCGTTGAAGAGCCATTTACACAATTCGAGACTGGTAGAAGGGCTTATAAAACCTTTGCCGCAAAACAGGAATGCGCACTCATTGAGGGTCATGCCAAACAAGAAATGCTCGGCATCTTGCAATCAAAGTCTGCTCAAGCGCCCACTATTGCACATTGGGGTACGGGTTCTTTGGACTTGCTGCATCCTGCACCCTAGCGTCGACTTATCCAGTTGAGGGGGGTGACATACAGGATCTACACGATTGCGCGCGGGCCTGTGTCATAAGAACGAAATATGGTCGCGACTCGATGAATCGCGACCAATTCTCAATTTTTGGAGACAACGGAATAGGTGTCCAATCGTGTCCCATAAGGTGGAATGCGTCACCACACAGGCGTGATCAATAATAAGCCTCTGGATGGTAATCCTAGTCCAGAAACGCCTTTTCGACCACGTATTGTGCGGGCTTGGAGTTGGCACCTTCTTCAAGGCCGGCCTCTTCAAGCATATCCTTGAGTTCGAGATTGAACGCGAGATTACCACAAATCATAGCTCGGTCATTTTGCGGGCAGAGCGGTTCGACGCTCAGATCTTTGTACGCTTCGCCCGAGCGGATCAGATCCGTGATCCGGCCCATTTTCGGGCTCTCTTCGCGAGTGGTGGTCGGGTAATATTTGATTTTTTTCCAGAAACCGTCGCCGATGACTTCGTTCAACAGCTCGTCTTCTTTCAGACCTTCAATCAGTTCACGACCATAAGTCAATTCGCCTGCGGTGCGGCAGGTATGCGTGATGATCACTTCTTCATAGTCTTCATAGGTTTGTGGCTCACGGAGCAAGGATGCAAAAGGCGCAAATCCTGTACCTGTGGCAAAGAACCAGATGCGGCGACCGGGAATCAATGCGTCATGCACCAAGGTGCCCACCGGTTTGGGACGCAAAATAATGTCGTCACCGGGCTGGATATGCTGAAGCTTGGATGTGAGCGGCCCGTCCTGAACCTTGATCGAGTAAAACTCGAGCTCTTCATCCCAAGACGGGGACGCAATAGAATATGCCCGCAGCAGCGGCTTTTGTTTGCCTGTCTTTGGGTCAGGATCGCCCATCAGGCCAATCATCACAAATTCTCCAGACCGGAACCGCAGCGACGCGGGGCGTGCGACGCGGAACGAGAAAAGACGATCTGTCCAGTGCTTGACCTCGGTAACTTTCTGAGCGTCAGGCAGGGTAGGGACTTTGGGGATGGCAGGTGCTTGAGTGTCGGTCACAGGTGTTTGCTCAGTCATATGATGTCAGACGGGAAATTCCGCCCCTCATTATCAGTTCGGGGGAAGTTTTGAAGGTGTATTTTCTGTACGTCTTTGATGTGGCGCAAATATTGGCGTGTTTAGGCGCTATTTTTGCCGCGTTGGCGCATACGGGCCTGATAATCATGTGACTGCCAATCGGCGCGAAATACCCAATCTTCTTGGGGCTGGCGTTCTGCCAGTTCGTCACTGATCTCGACTTCGTCAAATCCAGAACGGCGCGCCATCGCGTATTGGTCGGAAATCACGTGACCATGGGCGCGCAAACGCCCGGTAAAGCCCGCCAGTCTTAGCTGCCGTGCAAGGGTAAACCCGCGCCCGTCAGCAAAACTTGGGAAATCGATGCGGATCATGACAACGCCGCTTAGGTTCGCAACAAGATCCGTAACGTCCGCATCTGAGGCAACATCAAGCGCAGTTACATCATTCGCGGCCTCGCTTTTGGGGACAAACCCATGCGACCAGTCATCTTTCGCAAAGCCAGTATCGGTTACAAGTACGGTCATGCTGTTTCTCCAATTCGCACCATTTTGCCATCGACAACATGGATGCCACATTCTGTTTTGTTCTGTCCCCGCCAGCGGCCTGACCGTGGGTCTTCGCCTTCCTTGACGGGGGATGTGCACGGTGCACAGCCAATCGACGGATACCCCTGAGCGACCAGCGGATGTCGAGGCAGCCGGTTTTCTTCCATATAGGCGCGGACGTCTTCGGGGGCCCAATGGGCCAAGGGGTTCACCTTGATGCGGCCTGTCATGTCTTCGACCTCAAAGAAATCCAGAGCGGCGCGCGTGCCGGCCTGAAACCTCTTGCGTCCGGTGATCCAGCCATCAAACTCGCGCAGGGCTTTTTGCAAGGGTCGGGTTTTGCGCAATGCACAGCATGCGTCGGTGTCGACTTGATGTAACGTCCCGTCCGGATCTTCGGCCTGTTGGGTTGCTTCAGAGGCCCTGATTGTCTGGATGTTGCTCAGGTGCAGCCGCTCTGCCAACTCGGTCTGATACACCAAAGTCTCAGTAAAGAGCATTTCTGTATCAACAAACAGCACAGGAATTGACCGGTCCACGATGGCCGCCAAATGCAGCAAAACCACCGATTCCGCGCCAAATGATGACACCAGAGCGACTTTTCCAGCCTGCGGATCGCGCAGGGCGGCTTCGATGACCGAGGTTGCAGAATGGTGCTTGTAGCGCGCATTCAAATCCTCGACACGCTTGGCCAGCTCTTGCGCGCGGGGCGCAAGAGGGCCGCCGGCTGTAGTGCCGACCAAAGGTGTGATACCGTTTGGGCTATGCAGCATGAGCCCGAGCCTCTGGATAGAGATACGCCTTGAACGGTGCCAGACCAAGACGGCGATAGGCCTGAAGGAAGGTTTCTTCAGGGGCCGCGCGCAGGTCAAGATAGCCCAGCACAAGACGTTCGATTGCAGGCACGATTTCGTCATAGGCAAAGCCCGGACCTGCGCGCTCGCCTATGGCTGCGGTTTCGGTGGCATCGCCGCCAAGGGTGATCTGATAGTTTTCAACACCCGCACGATCCAGACCCAGAATGCCGATGTGGCCGACATGGTGGTGGCCACAGGCATTGATGCAGCCTGAAATTTTGATTTGCAGATGGCCGATATCGTGCTCGAGCTTGAGTTCATCAAACCGCGTGGCGATCTGTTGCGCCACAGGAATAGAGCGCGCCGTGGCCAACGCGCAATAATCCATACCGGGGCAGGCAATGATATCGCTGATTTTGCCAATGTTTGCGGTGTGCAGGTCGGCTTCGCGCAGGGCGGCATAGACATCCGGAAGGTCAGACTTGTGAACGTGCGGCAAGATCACATTCTGTTCGTGGCTGATGCGCAATTCGTCATGCCCATACAGGCGCGCCAGCTCGGCCAGCACGCGCATTTGTGCGCTGGATGCATCACCAGGTGTTTGCCCGTGTTTCTTGATGGATACCGTGACAATGGCATATCCCGGCGCTTTGTGGTCGCTCAGGTTGCTATCAGCCCAGCTTTGGAAGGTCGGGTTGCTTTGATAAGCTTGGTCAAAGGCGGCCGTCTCAGCAGACCGGAAGGCCGGCGCTGCAAATTCGGATTTGATGCCCGCAAACAGCTCTTGGTCAATTCCGTCAAAGGATGGGCGAATGGCGTCGAAACGCTCCTGAACGCGGGCGCGGATGTCCTCCAGACCATGTTCATGCACCGTGATCTTGATGCGTGCTTTGTATTTGTTGTCGCGCCGGCCCAGCAGGTTCCACACAGAGACCACCGCCTCTAGATACGGCAGAAGGTCCGCTTCGGGCAGGTGATCGTGCAGGACTTTGCCAATCATTGGCGTGCGGCCAAGACCACCGCCGACGATGACCTGATATCCGGTCTCGCCTTGGTCGTTCTGTACAATCCGCAACCCGATATCATGGGCTTTGATCACGGCGCGGTCGTTTGGGCTTCCGGTGACGGCAACCTTGAACTTGCGCGGCAGGAACTGGAATTCGGGGTGATCGGTCGACCACTGGCGGATCAATTCGGCCACAGGGCGCGGATCAGCGATTTCATCGGCGGCGGCCCCGGCAAAGTGATCTGCGGTCACATTGCGGATGGTATTGCCCGAAGTCTGGATCGCGTGCATCTCGACCTTGGCCAAGGCATCCAGCATATCAGGGATGTCATTCAGCTTTGGCCAGTTGTATTGAATGTTTTGGCGCGTCGTGAAGTGGCCATAGCCCTTGTCCCACGTATCCGCCAAATAGGCCAATTGGTCCATTTGGGCGCTGTTGAGTGTGCCATAGGGGATTGCCACACGCAGCATATAGGCGTGCAGTTGCAGATAGACGCCATTCATCAGGCGCAGAGGCTTGAATTCATCTTCGGTGAGGGCGC
The DNA here is from genome assembly GCF_005518135.1 of Shimia litoralis. Lineage (GTDB taxonomy): Bacteria > Pseudomonadota > Alphaproteobacteria > Rhodobacterales > Rhodobacteraceae > Shimia_E > Shimia_E litoralis. The sequence continues at coordinate 6,375 of NZ_SULI01000019.1, forward strand.
CCGATATGCGGCGTTCCACTTGGTGGCGGAACTGACGGTTGCGCTCTGCTACAAAGGCGGTGTCAAAGTCTGAATACTTATACATGGGTCTCTGCCTGTTTGCCGTGGAAGTAGTTCGAGGGGCCTGTGCGGCGGAACGCTTCGCGGAAATGGGTGGGTTCTGGGCCGTTAGGGCCCGCGATTGCATCTGCCAGATAGGCACCAACGATGCGCTCTGACTGTTGTTCGGCATGCAGCAAGCGTATTTGCGCGTCTGCCTCATCAGTCAAAAGCTCGGCGTCTGACAGGGTGCGGGTCCAGCTATCGTCTGCCGCAAGATAGATGACATCGCCTTCCAAGAGGGCATTGGCTGTGACGACTTTTGGGGTGAAAGCTCGGGCCATCAGGCTAGCTCCTGTTTCATAGGGTCAAGGACAAGTGCGCAAGCCGCGCGCGGATGGAGCCCAAGTAACATCAGGGCAGGGCCATCAAATGCGGCTGTGGCAAGTGCGTTTGGTAAGTTCGAGAGGGTGGTGGACAGAACACGCTGATTTGACCGCGAGGCGCTTTCGACCACGGTCACGGCTGTGTCAGGGGTGGCGCCATGCATAAGCAAGCGTCCTTGGACAAAGCGCGCGGCCTTTTTCCCCATATATATTGCGGCAACCTGATCTGGCATCGCAAGGGTGCGCCAGTCATGGTCTGCAAATCCTTGCATGTCATGTCCGGTCAAGAAACGCACAGAGCCGTTGCGCCCGCGTTTGGTCAGGCTTTGGCCGATAGAGGCGACCGATGCCGATGCGGCGGTGATCCCCGGTACAATGCTCCAGCTGACACCGGCGGCGTCGCAGGCCTCGATTTCTTCGTCGAGACGGCCAAACACAGTGGGATCGCCAGACTTGAGGCGCACCACTTGGGCACCTTGCTGGGCGTGCTCAACAATAAGGGCGTCGATATCTTCTTGGGGTGTGGATGGCCCAAATCCGTGTTTGCCAACATCCAATAGGGTGGCTTCGCGGCGGGCAAGTTCCAAAATCTCGGGGCTGATCAGGCGATCGTGAATCACCACATCTGCGGTATCCAGTGCTTTGCGCGCCTTAAGCGTCAGCAGCTCGGGATCGCCAGGTCCAGCACCAACAAACTGAACGTGGCCTGCGCGATCACGGGCTTCGAGATGTTGTGTGAGCAGTTCTTGCAGTTTCTCGTGCGCATCGTCTTGATTGGAAATGCGGGGGCCAGCGGTGAAGTAATAATCAGCCCAGAAATCCCGCCGCCGCCGCCCCATAGGCAGCGCATCCGCGGCCTTGCGAAACGATTTGCCGATGCGCGCCAAAAATCCCAGTCGGGGGGGCAGGCGTTCTTCCAAGTCGGCCTTGAGAGCGCGGGCCAATACAGGTGCGGCACCTTCTGTTCCAATGGCAATGGTCACCGGATCACGGTCAACGATCGCGGGGGTGATGAAGTCACTGTCCTTGAGGTTATCGACAACATTGAGCAGAACCCCCGCTTTGACAGCAAGCGCCTGAGTGCGGGCATCAACAGAAGGGTCTTCGTCAGCCGCATACACCAGCTTGGCGTTGGTCAGGTCCTCTAGCATGAGAGGCCGCGATACCAGTGTCAGACGTGACTGCTCTGCCCACTGTACGATCTCTGGGGCGGGTGTCGGCGCATAGACATCAATCTGGGCTTCGGTCTTCAACAGCAAACGCAGCTTTGCCAAGGCGGCTGCGCCCCCGCCAGAGAGCACGATACGCGTGTCTGTCATCGACAGATATATAGGGAAGTGTTTCATCTCAGACTCCACCACGGCAATAAATCTGGTTGTAATATAGGAAATTATTCCGTATTTCCGCTAGGTGTTCACAAAAATAGAAACGTTTGTTCTTCCTCTGTGAGAAAACAAACCACCTGTTCTAAATGAAAAGGGAAAACAGAATGGCGTTGCGAATTGATGACATGGATCGGAAGATCCTTGAGGAGTTGCAGCGGGATGCGTCGTTGTCTTTGGATGATATTGCCAAGCGTGTGGGGTCTTCGAAGACACCCGTCTGGAATCGCATCCGTAAACTGCGAGAGGCCGGAATCATCAAACAAAACACTGTGGTGCTTGATGCAGAGGCGCTTGGCTTTGAGGCCTGTTTTTTTGTGTTGATCCGAACCAGTGAGCACGAAGCCGATTGGCAGGCGAAGTTCCTCAAGGCATTGCAGGATCGCCCCGAAGTCCAAGAAGCGCACCGTCTGGCTGGAGATATTGATTACATTCTCAAGGTACGGGTTGCGAATGCGCGCGCCTATGATCTGTTCTATCAGCAATTGATATCCGAAGTACGCGTGCACAACGTCACCGCGTTGCTCTCCATGGAAGAAATCAAATCCACCACAAGCTTGCCAATGTTCACAGGATGATGCCTGTGTAAGCGCGTAAGGGGAGGAACGGTGAGAGCCGTTGTTGTCTTGTGGCTGGCCAATATGCGCATTGCCTTGGTACTCTGACAGGAATGAAAACTTGGGTCCGTCATAGGTTTGCGATTCTGGCGCTGTTTGTTGTCTTTCTGACAGCAATTACCGCCGGTGTGTGGCGGGCAGGGTATGGTCAGGCGCTTGATCAGCTTGCCCAGCGGGGGGCGGCTGACCTGGCTTTGGCTTCAGATCGTCTAACAGCCCAACTGCAAAGATATCAGGAATTGGCCGTTCTTATGGCTGGCCATCCCATCCTAGAGGCGTTGCCCAAGGATGGGGCCAGTGCCCGTGAGGCCACATCATTGTTGTTAGAGGCTGCGGATAAGACTGCGGCGCTTGATCTTGCCTATGTGGATATTGACGGGCGCGTCCTGGCGTCGGCGCAAAAAGACATCACAGCGTCCTTGTCTGGCACGCCGTATTTCGAACGGGCCTTGCATGGCGCACTGGGGGCGCATCATGGGGTAGATGCCCGCACGGGGCGGCGCGCATTCTATTTTGCCTCGCCCAGCTTCGGGGCAGATGGCCGTGTCAGCGGTGTTTTGGTGGTCACGGTTGATATCGAAAATGTCGAGTGGAATTGGCGTGGGGATCGGCCCGCCGTGTATTTTGTCGATGAATACGGAGTGGTGTTTATCTCCAACCGATCCGAGCTGTTGTTTTGGGAACGCCTGTCGGGCTCTGCTGCGATTGTCCCCGGTCAGGGGCGCGCTCCAGAGTTTCAGAGCTATGCGCGCGCTGGGCATACATTGTGGCGGCTGGACTGGGGGCCATACCTGCCCAAACGCGGGATGCATCTTGTGAAACCTTTGCCAGTGATTGGCCTAAGGGGGGAAGCCGTGATTGATGTGGCACCAGCAGTGCGCTTGGCGGCGCTCCAAGCAGCTATGGTTGCCGCGCTGATCTTCTTTTCGGGGGTACTGCTGTATCAAGCCATGTTGCGCCGGCAAGTTTTGGCGCAGGCCAACGCGGTGCTCGAAGAGCGTGTGTCACTGCGCACACGAGCGCTCTCGGAGACCAACGCACAGCTTCGTCGCGAGATATCCGAGCGCGAGGATGCCGAGGCAGCGCTTAAGAAAGCACAAGCAGATTTGGTTCAAGCTGGAAAACTGAGCGCGCTGGGCCAAATGTCAGCAGGGATCAGTCACGAGTTGAACCAGCCGCTCATGGCCATCCAGCAGTATTCAGAGAACGGAGCCTTGTTTCTTGAGCGTGGTAAGACGGATATTGCTGCTGACAATTTGGGGCGTATTTCGGCGATGGCCACGCGGATGGGGCGGATCATTCGTAATCTGCGGGCTTTTGCGCGCAACGAAAGCGAACCGATCGGGCGCGTTGACATTGTATCAGTGATCAATGCGGCCCTCGAACTCAGCGAGACGCGCTTTCGTCAGCATGACATTGTCTTAGAGTGGACGCCTCCCGAGAGCCCGATCTGGGTACGTGGTGGAGAGGTGCGTTTGGGTCAGGTTATGGTCAACCTGATTGCGAATGCCGTGGATGCAATGGCTGAAAGCGCGCCAAAAATTCTGAGTATCAAGGTGATTCGTGGGGCGCGCGCCCGCATATCTGTGCGCGATACGGGCCCGGGCATCCAAGAGCCTGAAAAAATGTTTGATCCGTTTTTTTCGACCAAAGCGATTGGCAGCTCCGAAGGCATGGGGTTGGGATTGTCGATTTCATATGGATTGGTGCAGAGCTTTGGCGGCCAGATTCGTGGTGCGAACGCAATCGACTCTGGCGCAATTTTCACAGTTGAACTTGATTACTGGACCGAGGAGCAGGCCGCATGACACGCAGGGTTCTTGTTGTGGATGATGATATCGCCGTACGGGACGCGCTGGGCCAGACGCTGGATCTTGCGGATTTGGTCAGCACAAAGGCCGGATCGTTCATCGAGGCCAAAGATCATATTTCGGCCGAATTTGATGGCGTGATATTATCGGATATTCGCATGCCCGGGCGCGATGGGTTTCATTTGCTTGGGTATACCAGAGACATCGATGCAGAGTTGCCAGTGATTTTGCTGACGGGCGAAGGCGATATTCCAATGGCCGTTTCCGCCATGGGGCAGGGGGCGTTTGATTTTCTGGAAAAACCATGTGCGCCCAAAGAGTTACTGTCGGTGCTGGAACGTGCGTTGAAAACCCGCGCATTGGTATTGGAAAATCGCCGTCTTAAGGCACAATTAGAGGTTGGCGACCCCGCTGCACGCATGATTTTTGGAGTGTCTGGGCTTGCCGATGGGTTGCGAACTCGGGTGCGCAGCGTCGCGCGGATCAATGCCGAGGTTTTGGTAACCGGTGCGCGTGGTGTTGGAATTTCCAAGGTGGCCGAGGTTATCCATTTATCGTCGCCTTTGGGTAAGGGGCCGTTTGGAAAGCACGCCGCTTCGGGGCTGGATGCACCTAGATTTGACAAAGCGGTTGCCGATGCAAAAGGCGGCAGTCTGTTTTTGGATGAAATCACGTCAATGCCCATGGAAACCCAGTTTTCCTTGTTGGGGTCAATGGAACAAGGGGATCATCCGCGTTTGATCTTTGGCAGCACTGCCGATCTGGCTGAAGCGGTCGAGCAAGGTGCGTTGCATGCGGATTTGTTTTACCGTCTGGATGCGATGCAGGTCCGCATTCCTTCGCTGTCGGAACGGCCAGAGGACATTCCGGTGCTGTTTCGACAATATGTCGCCCAAGCTGGTGAACAATCCGGCCTGACGCCGCCTGATATCACGTCTGATATCCTCGCAGATTTAATGGCGCGCGATTGGCCGGGGAATGCCCGTGCCCTCATGAGCGTGGCGATGCGGTTTGTGCTGGGGTTGAACGACAATGATCCGCGCCCCGAAGGAGGGCTTGGGCTTAGCGAGCAAATGGCCCAAGTCGAGCGGTCCTTGTTGCAAGAAGCGCTGCGTCGATCACAGGGGCGCGCCAGTACAGCCGCCGAAGCGCTTAAGCTGCCGCGCAAAACCTTTTATGATAAACTGGCCAAGCATAACTTGCGCCCCGAAGATTTTCGGTGATGTCACTGTTCCGCTATCTTACAAGCGACGGGGCCTAGGCATCCTGTCCCTTGCAGCGCTGCAGTTGATCTGTGTCGTGCAATTTTAGGCGGCGACTTGCGGTAAAGTCCTGTCTGACATGCGCCCACCAATGGGCGGCATAGCTTTTGTCCGAGATGGCGCAAAAGACCTCTGGGGCCGTCCTGCGCAAGGTCGGAAGCCGCGTCCAAGCCACATTTGGAAAGCTATGGTGTTCATTGTGATAGCCGGTGTTGAACAAAATCCAATTGATTGGACCATAGGTCGATCGCGTGGGGTTCACATCATCCGTGCCGGGGTGTTCACTTAGGGATTGTCCCAAGTTCGACACCCCGAGCTTGCCCAGAAAAAATGACAGGGACCAAATGTGATACAGCAAGGCCCAGGGTCCAAATACAGCTAACAGGGCGAGGTTCGACGCCAGTGACACAAGGATAAACGGACGCATGCTTTGTCCGGTGGGGCTTGTGCCCGTAAATCGCGTCTTTGGATCGTGGACAGGACGTCCGGATGCCCATGCATACAGATGTGGCAGGACCAAATCCCCCAACATAAACCCGAGCGGCAACGCATGCAGAACAAGCGTCAGCGCCGTCAGACAATGTTGCAATATTGGATGGGTGCGGCGAACATGTTGACGGGCCTGTAGCGCGCAGATGTCCTCGTGCTCGTAGTCACGCTCGTAATCGCCAACAAACGGGTGATGGCTGGTGACATGTTGGTGCTGATAGATCAGTTGCTTGCCATAAGACGTCAAAATAACTTCGAGTGCCAGATCAAAGCCCAGCTTGGCTTTGGGTCCCCGGAAAACCAGTTTGTGACAGGTCTCGTGAATAAGCGATGCGGCACTATGATAGACCAATTGTCCAACGAGAAAGGCGGTGATGCCCACCAAAAGCACCCCGCCACCTGATACGGCCCACGCGATGCCCCACTGAACCGCCAGTAGAACCGGGAGCGCCAATGCGGTGAGCGGCTGCGGGCCGGACAGCTTGGCCAATGCGGGGTGTGCCGCAAGCGCCTGTTTACGCATTTCATTGTGTCGGCGTGACTGAGGGGAAATGCCTTGGGCGCTGGTGGCAGGAGCATTCATAATTTTGTAATCCAAAAAACTGTCTGTCGTGCAAGTTATGCAATGTCGTCGGGGCGGGTCAATGAGGCCGATGATCTCATTGACGGCCTATATGGAAGATTACGGATTGTGCGGATTTTCGCACAACGCACAATTTCATTGTGTGAAATCCCGCACAGCATTGCATTCTTGGAATGTGGGCGTTGTGAATTCAGCATGACAACATAATGAATTTGTTTGAAATTTCATCACTTGGCCTGAAAATAAAACAAAGTCTTGAGCGCCAATCCGCTGATTGTCACAGTCTTACCATATCCTCCAGTCTTTGGGGGCGAGACAACCAAACGGGAAAAAACGGGAGGAGACCCTATGAAATTCCTTACAACAGCTGCAACCGCAATGGCTTTGGCCGTAACCGCTGGTACTGCTGCGCAAGCCGCATGTGACGAAGGTGAGATCGTCATCAAGTTTAGCCACGTGACCAACACAGACAAGCACCCAAAAGGAATTGCTGCGTCTTTGCTGGAACAGCGCGTCAATGATGAAATGAACGGCAAAGCCTGCATGCAGGTCTTCCCGAACTCGACATTGTACAATGATAACAAAGTTCTCGAAGCCATGCTTCAGGGTGACGTTCAGTTGGCAGCACCATCGTTGTCCAAGTTCGAAAAATTCACCAAGCAATTCCGCATCTATGACCTGCCATTCATGTTCAAAGACATTGATGCCGTCGACGCGTTCCAAGCCTCTGAAAATGGTCAGGCGCTGTTGGATTCAATGCAGCGCCGTGGTTTGCAGGGTTTGGCCTATTGGCACAATGGCATGAAACAGATGTCGGCAAACAAGCCTTTGATTTCGCCAACCGACGCAAATGGCCTCAAGTTCCGCGTACAGTCATCGGACGTTTTGGTGGCGCAAATGGAAGCAATCGGTGGATCGCCCCAAAAGATGGCCTTCTCTGAAGTGTACGGCGCGCTGCAACAGGGTGTTGTGGATGGCCAAGAAAACACATGGTCCAACATCTATGGCAAAAAGTTCTTCGAAGTCCAAGACGGTGTGACTGAAACCAACCACGGCATTATCGACTATCTAGTGGTGACATCGGTCGATTGGCTGGACAGCCTTGAGCCTGATGTGCGCGATCAGTTCCTGACCATTCTGACCGAAGTGTCGGCTGTTCGGAACTCTGAGTCGACCGCAGTCAACAATGCTGCAAAAGACTCGATCACGGCAGCAGGTGGCACAATTCGCCAACTGACAGCCGAGCAACGTCAGGAGTGGGTCGATACAATGCGCCCAGTTTGGGACAAGTTCTCTGGTGATGTAGGTCAAGAAAACATCGATGCTGCCCAAGCCATCAACGCCAAGATGTAAAATCATAGGTGCGCTGTGAGGCGCACCTGACTTGGACGGGCCTGTTGTGCCCGTCCTTTTTTTCTAATCGAAAAGGGGACAGCAGATGCATCCGCATCCAAGCGAGAGCTTTGTCGACCGCATCGAGGAAACGCTGATCGCCGCGCTCCTTGGTATCATGACATTGATTACCTTCATTAATGTGTTGGTCCGCAAATTGTTTGCAAATGACCCACCGTTTTTCATCGAACTTCTCAAACTCGAAAATATCGGACTTTGGGGTGGGGAACTAACCGTCTTTTTGTTCGGCTGGTTGTGTCTGTTGGGCGCCTCATATGCCGTCAAAAAGAACGCCCATCTGGGCGTTGATGCCATTATCAATATGTTTGGACCGTCTGCGCGCAAAGTTGCCGCGGTACTCACGGTCACCGTGTGCATAATTTACGCATTTTTGCTTCTTAAAGGATCGTGGGATTACTGGGCAAACTTTGCCAATTTACCCGCAACCGAGGGACGTTGGTTTCCGCTGGGGTTTGAAGAGAAATTCCGCGCAAAAGGCTGGTACGAGGTTGAAAGTGTGCCCAACCCAGGCGCGTTGAAGTTCCTTGAGGATGTGTTCAACGAAGGCGAGGCCTATGAGAAGCTGCCGCGTTTGGTGCCTTATCTCGTGCTGCCGCTGTCGATGGCGCTGTTACTGTTTCGCTTTGTACAAGCCGCGAAGCTGGTGTGGGTTGGCAAGATTGATCGTTTGGTCGCCAGCCACGAAGTGGAAGATGAAATTCAGGAAATCCGCGAACAGCGTGGGGAGTTTGACTAATGGAAGTGGCACTGCTTTTTGTCCTAATCATAGGGCTGATGCTGATGGGCGCACCGATTGCGGTGAGCTTGGGAACATCTTCGATTTTGTTTCTTCTCGTCTTTTCCGACAGCTCTCTGGCGTCGGTTGCACAAACGCTTTTCGGTGCGTTTGAGGGACACTCGACGCTCTTGGCGATCCCGTTCTTTATTTTGGCATCTTCATTTATGTCGACTGGCGGCGTCGCACAGCGGATCATCCGCTTTTCGATCGCATGTGTCGGGCATCTTAGAGGGGGCTTGGCGATCGCCGGCGTGTTTGCGTGCATGTTGTTTGCCGCGCTTTCGGGGTCATCCCCTGCAACGGTTGTGGCCATTGGATCGATCGTGATCGCAGCGATGCGCCAAGCGGGATATACCAAAGAATTTGCGGCGGGTGTGATCTGTAACGCAGGAACACTGGGCATCTTGATCCCGCCCTCCATTGTGATGGTTGTCTATGCAGCAGCCGTTGAGGTGTCGGTTGGGCGTATGTTCCTCGCTGGGGTCATTCCGGGAATTATGGCTGGTGTGATGTTGATGATTGCAATCTATGTCATGGCACGGGTGCGCAATATGCCCAAAGGTGAATGGGCAGGCTGGGGCGAAATCGGTGCATCCTTTCGGGATGCGGCGTGGGGTCTTGGGCTGATCGTCATCATCATGGTCGGGATCTATGGTATCCCAGGCGTGACAAAAGCGATCTTTACACCAACCGAGGCCGCCGCCGTGGCAGCGATTTATGCCTTTTTGATCGCAAGCTTTGTCTATCGTGACATGGGGCCGCTCTCGAGCAAGGGAGACGCCGCCAGAGTAAGCTTGCTCAGAAAGCCACAGGCATTGTTGACCGCATGGGTTCACAAAGACACGCGTCACACACTGTTCGAGGCCGGAAAGCTGACCATCACGTTGATGTTTGTCATCGCCAACGCCTTGATCCTGAAACACGTTTTGACTGATGAACAGGTGCCGCAGCACGTGGCAAACGCGATGTTGTCTGCTGGATTTGGTCCCGTGATGTTCTTGGTGGTTGTGAACGTGATCCTGTTGATCGGTGGGCAATTCATGGAGCCCTCGGGCCTGTTGGTGATTGTTGCACCGCTGGTGTTCCCAATCGCGATTGAATTGGGAATTGATCCAATCCATTTGGGCATCATCATGGTGGTGAACATGGAAATCGGGATGATCACGCCTCCGGTGGGTCTGAACCTGTTCGTGACCTCTGGGGTGGCAGGGATGCCAATGATGAGCGTTGTACGCGCTGCTTTGCCATTCTTGGCTGTGCTGTTCGTCTTCTTGATTATGGTAACCTATATTCCTGCAATCTCGACGCTGTTGCCAAACGCGCTGATGGGGCCAGAAATCATCACCAATTGATGACATCAGGTCTGAAACGAAAAAACGGCCCCCAAGAATTTTGGGGGCCGTTTTTGTGTGTCATCTTGCTTGGTGGTGAAGAAATATTCAGGCTGCGTCGAGCGCATCAATGATGGCTTGGAAATCGGATGCCTTTAGGCTGGCGCCCCCTACAAGCGCGCCATCGACGTTGGGCACGCCAAAGATCTCAGGTGCATTCGTGGGTTTGACCGAGCCTCCGTAGAGCAAGCGAATGGCCGCTCCGACTTCGGTGCCAAACCGCGTGCACAGTTGGGCGCGCATGAAATCATGAACTTCGCCGATTTGCTCAAGTGTGGGCACCTTACCCGTGCCAATGGCCCAAATAGGTTCATACGCCACCACAAGCGTGTCTGCCGTTGCGTGATCCGGAACGGATTCTGCGAGCTGCTCTCCGACAACAGTAAGGGTTGATCCATCTTCGCGCTGCGCAAGTGACTCTCCGAGGCACACGATGGCGGTCAGTCCTGCTGCCCATGCCGCCCGTGTTTTTTCACAAACGTTGGCATTGCTTTCTGCATGATCCTCGCGGCGCTCTGAATGTCCAAGAATGACCGCAGTGGCCCCTGCGTCGGCCAACATCTCGGCCGAGATATCACCGGTGTGTGCGCCTGTGGTTTGACTGTGGCAATCCTGACCGCCGATCATGATCTGGCTGTCGTTGACGGCGTCACCCGCTCGAGAGAGCAGCGTTGCAGGAGGGCAGATCAATATATCTGTGTGTTTGGTTGGTTGGGCCGTGCTGAGCTGGGACACCTCTGCCAGAGAGGAGCCAAGGCCATTCATCTTCCAATTCCCTGCTGCCAACTTGCGCTGCATCATCAATGTCCTTTGTAAAATTCAATTGGGGGGTCTTGTCGGCAAACAAAGCCAATAGGTCAAGAGGTCAGCGCGATCTCGACGATACACCCCGAGGTCGGAAACGATGAGATTTTCTCAAAGTGCGGATCGCGATCGGGGTGATCAGGTCTTGAACAGATTACATGCCGTCGAATTTGATGGATTCACCACAACCGCAGGCCTCGGTGACATTGGGGTTGTTGAATTTGAAACCGGCCTCGAGCAGTGACACTTCGTAATCGATTTCGGTCCCAAAAAGAAACATCTGCGCCATAGGGGCAATCATCACGCGAGCGCCGTCCTGCTCGACCACTTCGTCAAGCGGATCGGTTTCGGTGACATAGTCCATGGTGTATTCCATGCCTGCACAGCCACCTTTTTTGACACCAATGCGCAAACCGCTGTGTCCATCTTTTTTCATTAGGCGTGCGATTTGGGCCGCCGCAGCGGGCGTTATCGTCACAGCCTGTTTCCCAGGAATTCCGAACATGAGTTTGTCTCCTGAAGGATTGATTGTTCTACATAAATCCGAGTTCGAGGCGGGCCTCGTCGCTCATCATTTCCATGCCCCACGGTGGGTTCCAAACCAGCTCGGCCGCAACAGAGCGTACGCCGCTGACACCGCTGATGGCTTCTTCGACCCAACCCGGCATTTCCCCAGCGACGGGGCACCCAGGAGCTGTCAGGCTCATAATAACGCGGACATCGTTCTCGTCGTTGACCTCAATTGTATAGATCAAACCAAGATCATAGATATTCACCGGAATTTCCGGGTCAAACACGCTGCGACAAGCCTCGACCAACTGTTCGTGTAGCGGGTGATCCGTGCTGCTTGGGGCAATAAGCGGCGTGCCTTCTACGGGGTCTGGTGCCTGTGTCATCTGTGTTGTCCTGAATCTATTCCTGAGCGAACATATAGGGATTGTACAGCGGCGCGTCCAGAGGTGGGGTCACGTGTATTTGGCGCACAAGCCATATTTGGCATCATCTGTCCCGCTCAAGTCGCGCTTTGACGTTCTGAGCAGGACCGCTGAGGTGTGGCAAGGGTCAGTCGTTGATATCGCCGTCAAATGTCTTGACCTGACCTGTTGGCAAGGCAAACACACGCCGCAGGACAAGCCATGACGCCAGCGACAACGCTGCGCAAATCAGCAACAACAGGGCAGGTGAGAAACTTGCAGCTGGACCCAGAAGCAACAGTCCGACGATACCCGAACCTATGGCGAACCCCAAAAATACAAATCCGGGTGCCAAAACCTCAAGGATGGACAGGACCAACGCGGCCGCCAGCCATACCCACCATGTCGTGGCAAGATCGGTCATTATGCTTTTCCTTTTAGCAGCTTAAAGGCGTCCCCGAAGGCCTCGAGTGCGGCAGCTGGCAGCACGATGGTTTGTTTGCCTTCACCTTGTCCCAAGGCATTCAGGGCCTCGACTTGTTTGAGAGCCACCTGATATTGTGCGGCTTCGATGCCGTGTTCCGCGATTGCTTGGGCGACGACTTGGGTCGCATAGGCTTCTGCTTCGGCTTGGATGCGTCGGGCCTTGGCGATTTGCTCGGCCGCATAAAGCTCTGCATCCGCGTTCAATTCCACTGAGCGCTTGGCGCCTTCCGCCTCGGTCACTTGGGCACGGCGGGCGCGTTCGGCGTTCAACTGTTGTAGCATGGCGTCGCGCGTGGCCTGATCCAGATTTACATCCAAGATTTCGGCGCGGGTGACCTCGATGCCCCAATCATCAACGGCATCTTCGACCAAGATTTTGATTGTGGAAATCAACTGTGATCGGTTGGATTGCACTTCGTCCAGATCCATTTTGCCGATTTCGGCTCGGACTATGCCAGCAACGGTTGTCGAAATGGCCGCATCGACGTCGCGGATTCTGTAAACCGTTTTTTCTGGTTCTGTAATGCGGTAAAATACGGATGTATCAACCTGCACCAGGACGTTGTCTTTTGTGATGGCGTCTTGGCTGGCTGTGGGCAACTGGCGCTCAAGAATAGAGATTTTGTGGGCGACACTATCAAGCAATGGCACGACAAAATTGATCCCTGGCCCAAGAACCGAATGCAAGCGGCCAAAACGTTCGACCACATGTTTTTCAGATTGAGGAACAATCCGCACACCTTTGAAGATGACAACAATGAAGAATACTGCGCCCAGCAGGTACAAGATATTCCCGGCAAAAAGGTCAAACAACTGGTCTTCGGACATGAAAATTCTTTCTCTAATGCGTGTAATACTAATATTGCGATTGAACACTTGTTTTACAAGCAGGCGTGATTGCGCTTAGACAGACAAAAAACCTGAAAGGTGACAGATGACAAGCCGGTTTTCATTTGATTTGCAAGCGACTGATGGCAAAGCGCGCAAAGGCGTGATCTCGACGCCGCGTGGCGATATTCGGACACCAGCATTTATGCCGGTGGGTACTGCGGCAACGGTGAAAGCCATGATGCCCGAAAGTGTGCGCGCCACGGGCGCCGACATTTTGTTGGGCAATACCTATCATCTGATGTTGCGCCCGACAGCAGAACGGATTGATCGGCTCGGCGGATTGCACAAATTCATGAATTGGGATCGCCCAATTCTAACGGACTCGGGCGGGTTTCAGGTGATGTCTCTGGCAGGGCTGCGCAAGCTCACTGAAAAGGGCGTGACGTTTAAATCTCACATCGACGGCTCGCGGCATGAACTGACCCCAGAACGGTCCATGGAAATTCAACGGTTGCTGGGCTCGGATATCGTCATGTGCTTTGATGAATGTCCGGCATTGCCAGCCACGGACGCCGAAGTGTCCAAAAGTATGCAGATGTCGATGCGATGGGCCGCACGCTCCAAAGATGCGTTTGGTGATCGTCCGGGGCACGCATTGTTCGGTATCCAACAGGGCGGCGTCACAAAAGATCTGCGCGCCGAAAGCGCGGCTTTGCTGCGTGATATCGAATTTGACGGCTATGCCGTCGGTGGATTGGCGGTTGGCGAAGGCCAAGAGGCAATGTTTGGCGTGCTTGATTATGCGCCGGATATGTTGCCAGAACACAAACCTCGGTATCTGATGGGAGTTGGAAAACCCGACGATATCGTGGGTGCGGTCGCGCGCGGCATCGACATGATGGACTGTGTATTGCCATCGCGCTCTGGGCGTACCGGACAAGTATTTACCCGCCATGGTGTGGTGAATATCAAGAACGCGCGTCACGCCGATGATCCACGACCTCTGGATGAAAATTGTACGTGTCCGGCGTGTTCCAATTACAGCCGCGCGTATCTGCACCATGTGTTCCGGTCGAATGAGATGATCTCTGGCATGCTGTTGACGTGGCACAATCTGCACTATTTCCAAGATTTGATGCAGGGCATGCGGGATGCTATTGAAATCGGGGCGTTCGACAAGTTTGTGACCGACTTTCATGAGGGGCGTGCCCAAGGGGATATCGAGCCGCTCTAGGGCCCACATTCAGACGATTGCGGGCCATTTCGGATTTTTCTTCAATTGCCTGCAATCGGCGCTTGTCCCCGCCATTTCAGAGGGGCATTGTGTTCGCCACACATTCGGGGGCGGTTGAAACGGGCATTCTAAGGCCCCACTTAAATCTCCGAGGAAACGGAAACGGCCAACTGGTTGCCAATCGTGGGACCCGTGCTGTTTTGCTAAGAACAAGGACCGAGTATGCAAGAGCCACTCAATTCGTCTTATCCTGTCCTTCCGCTGCGCGATATCGTGGTTTTCCCACATATGATCGTGCCGCTTTTCGTGGGCCGCGAGAAATCCGTGCACGCGTTGGAAGAAGTGATGCAGGATGACAAACAAATTCTGCTGTCCAGCCAGATTGACCCCGCCGAGGATGATCCGGATGCGGACGGCATCTACCGTGTTGGTGTGTTGGCCAATGTGCTGCAACTGCTGAAACTACCTGATGGCACAGTCAAGGTGTTGGTCGAGGGCGTTTCGCGCGTACGCATCAGCGAGTTTCTGGAGAATGACACATTCTTTGAAGCTACCGCAGAATACATCAGCGAAATGCCTGGTGACGCGGCAACAATCGAAGCATTGCTGCGGACTGTGGGCGATGAATTCGAACGCTATGCCAAGGTTAAGAAAAATATCCCGGAAGAGGCGCTGACCGCAGTTTCGGACGCCGGGGAACCGGCACGTCTTGCGGATTTGGTTGCCGGACATCTGGGAATTGAAGTTGAACAAAAGCAAGAGCTTTTGGAAACGCTGTCGGTGTCTGAGCGTCTTGAAAAAGTCTATGGGCTTATGCAGGGCGAAATGAGCGTTCTGCAGGTCGAGAAAAAGATCAAGACACGCGTCAAATCCCAAATGGAAAAGACCCAGCGCGAATATTATCTGAATGAGCAAATGAAAGCCATTCAGAACGAGCTTGGCGATGGCGAAGAAGGCCAGAACGAGGTTGCCGAACTCGAGAGCAAAATCGAAGAGACCAAGCTGTCTAAAGAAGCGCGCGAAAAAGCCGACGCCGAGATCAAGAAGCTTAAAAACATGAGCCCGATGAGCGCGGAAGCCACCGTCGTGCGCAATTACCTTGATTGGATGCTGGCCATCCCATGGGGAAAAAAATCCCGTGTGAAAAAGGACTTGGGTCGTGCTCAGGATGTCTTGGATCAAGACCACTATGGCTTGGACAAGGTCAAAGAACGCATCGTAGAGTACCTCGCGGTTCAGCAGCGTTCGACAAAGCTCAAGGGACCAATTCTGTGTCTTGTGGGCCCTCCGGGTGTTGGGAAAACATCTCTTGGTAAATCTGTTGCCAAGGCAACGGGGCGCGAATTCATCCGGATTTCGCTCGGTGGTGTGCGTGATGAAAGCGAAATTCGCGGTCACCGTCGGACCTATATCGGGTCGATGCCGGGGAAAATTATTCAGGCGCTGAAAAAGGCCAAAACCACAAACCCTCTGATCTTGTTGGATGAGATTGACAAGATGGGTCAGGATTTCCGTGGTGATCCTGCGTCGGCGATGCTCGAAGTGCTCGATCCGGAACAAAACGGTACGTTTGTGGATCATTATCTTGAGGTCGAATATGATCTGTCCAACGTGATGTTTCTGACAACGGCCAACAGCTATAATATGCCTGGTCCGCTCTTGGACCGGATGGAAATTATTTCGCTTGCTGGATATACCGAAGACGAAAAGCGCGAGATTGCCAAACAGCACCTGTTGAGCAAAGTCACCAAAAATCACGGGCTACGTGCCGGTGAATTTGAAGTCACGGATGCTGCGCTGGACGAAATGATCCGTCGCTATACGCGCGAGGCTGGTGTGCGAAATCTCGAGCGCGAACTGGCCAAACTTGCGCGTAAATCAGTGACCAAAATCGTCAAAGGCGAAGCCACTCAAGTGGTTGTGACACCTGAAAATCTTGATGAATTCCTTGGCGTTAAGAAATTCCGCTATGGGTTGGCCGAGCAAGACGATCAGGTTGGTGTTGTGACAGGGTTGGCATGGACATCGGTTGGCGGTGATTTGCTATCGATCGAAGCTCTCAGATTGCCAGGCAAAGGACGGATGAAAACCACAGGCAAGCTTGGTGATGTGATGAAAGAATCCATCGACGCCGCGTCTTCTTACGTGCGTTCAATCGCGCCTGAAATTGGAGTGAAGCCACCCCAGTTTGAAAAATGGGATATTCACGTGCACGTACCTGACGGTGCGACGCCAAAAGATGGGCCCTCTGCAGGTCTGGCGATGGTGACATCGATCGTGTCAGTGTTGACAGGCATTCCTGTGCGCAAGGATATCGCAATGACAGGCGAGGTGTCGTTGCGCGGTAATGCGATGCCAATTGGCGGGCTTAAGGAAAAGCTGCTGGCGGCATTGCGCGGTGGTATCAAGACGGTGCTTATCCCGCAGGAAAACGAAAAGGATCTTGCCGAGATTCCTGACAACGTCAAAGAAGGGCTTAACATCATTCCTGTGACGCACGCGTCAGAGGTGCTTGAGCACGCTTTGGTTGCGGCACCTGTCGCGGTTGAATGGGATGAAGCGGCAGAAGCTGCGGCCGTATTGGCCAAAGAGGCCGGCGCAAGGGCCACCGCACATTAAGCCTATTCTTTGAAACAATCTAATGGGGTGTGCTGCAAGGCACGCCCCATTTTTTTCGAAGAGCAGACTTATGTAGCGTCATACAAACACAAATTTTGCTTTTGGCTACAACATGTAGGGTGGAGTCAAATCCGACAATCTGTTACGGTGTTTCCAATTCATAAACAATGGGATGACCCGAGATGGCCAAAGCCACAACGAGCACACGCAAAACCACAACGACCTCTGCTAAGACGGCTGTGCCAAGCGCACCCGCCGCAAAAAAGGCCGCACCGGTTGTTGTGACACAAGCGACACCTGTCGTGAGCGCCCCCGAAATGAAGAAAGTTGATCTTGTGGATGCCGTCGTCGAACGGTCGGGCATCAAAAAGAAATTTGCAAAGCCTGCTATCGAGGCCGCGCTCGCCATTCTGGGCGAAGCGATTGACGAAGGTCGCAGCCTGAATTTGCGTCCCATGGGCAAGCTTAAGGTTCAACGTGCAAAAGAGGTTGCGAACGGCAAGGTTATTACTGCGCGTATCCGCCAGCCAAAAGATCAGAACACTGAACCAAAAGATGGGGTTGCAGAGGCCGCCGAGTAAGTCTAGAGGTCTTGGCACCGGGTCGTTAGCTCAGTTGGTAGAGCGCTTCGTTTACACCGAAGATGTCGGGAGTTCGAGCCTCTCACGACCCACCATTTCCACCATGACAACTATCTGCCTTGCAACGGTGGCCATGACAGTATCCGGCTGTCAACTGTCTCAGGCATGACGGCGCCCTCTGAGGCCTTGACTTGAAATCCCACAATGATCGCGACGATCAGCACAAACGTCTTCATATTATCCCCCTATGTTTTGATAATATTACGGACCAAACAGAGATCTGGATCAAAGTCTGTTACATTTTCTGACCTTGGGGGAGGCAAATAAGCATATGAAGCGGGAAATGTGAGCCATCAAGTTGAATGGTGCCTCAAGAGGGACTCGAACCCCCGACCTTGTCCTTACGAAGGACCTGCTCTACCAGCTGAGCTATTGAGGCAGACCGGCACTTGGTGCCGTGATCTGCGGGATTAATGCCTCGAACTGTTTGAGTCTGCAAGATGTGGAAATTGAATTTTTCCGCATAGATTTCGCGGTGATCTGTACAAGTACATCTTTGCGTGGGCGGTCTTTTTTGCTGGGCGGCCATACGGTTTCGTGGTCAGATATAGCTCTGACAGTAAAAGGTTCCGATGGTATGAGCGCAAAGGTCGTCTTTCACGTATCAAGCAAATCTGTGGAGTCGTATCAACAGAAGCCGCATCTGGACCTATTCGGGAGAATTCATAAGCTTATCGAAGCGCGTGGCGGGCAGGTCGTGGCGACGGCACGCGATAAACGGTTGCGCAATCCGAGTTTGATTGGCTGGGATGGCGTGCTTGACGACGGCAATTTGCACATCGTCGAAAATGGTTGGGTTAACCAACCAAATGTATTGAACGCAACCATCGCCTATGTGCGGCCCTATTGGCATTTGGATGCTCAGGGGGTGCTGTGCAACAGTTCGATTTCAGGCCGCACCTACAGTCCTAAACGTGTCCCGTACAAGAAAGCCAAAGCATTCTTTCAATCGCTTAGGAGTAAGCATGTTGAGACGAGGCGCTCAAGATACGGGCAAAAATTAGAGTTCGAAGAGCTTCCGAAAGGAGCGATCGCAGTGTTCTTGCAGGGGGATTTGCCGCATCGCCAGCGTACAGCGTATTGCTCGACAGAAGAGATGCTGCGCGCGGTTGCTTCGGGGGCAGGGGGGCGCACCGTTGTCGTAAAGGCGCATCCTGAAAGCGATCCAATTCCCGCGATGGAAACTGTGCATCGGTTGCTGGAAGAGGGCTATGATATACTGCCGACCGACGCCAATATTCACGACATTCTGTCGACATGTTGCGCAACCGTGTCGTTCGGTTCTGCTGTGTGTTTGGAAGGGTTCATGCACCGGCGTCCTGCAATCATGTTTGGCCAGTGTGATTTTCATCATTACGTGGAAACGGTGCGCGATGTGGCGCGTTTCCCCGAGGCTCTTGAGCGTGCGCTTGCGCGCAAAGGCGGGTACGCGCAGTATCTGTATTGGTATTTCAACGAAAATTGCCTGTCGTTGGATGCGCCGGACTTTGATCAGCAGATATTGAAGCAGTTCTCATCCATAGGGTTTGATGCGCAGCACCTTGGATTAGATGTGCCAAGCGCTGTACCTGCTCCGACCAAAATGACGAGCCTTGCGCAAACGATCTCTGTTTTGGAGGATAAAGTTCGCAGTCATGATGGTGTGGACAGCTTTGTGATAAGCGAGCGCATCAAGACATCTCACGGAAGTGACGTCTATGATGCGATTTTGAACGCTGAACGGGTGGTGGTTAAAATCTTTCATGTTTCTGATCCCGTGACGCGGGTGACCGCAATGAAGCAAGAGCTTGATTTTGTGTCCCAAAACATGGCGCAGGGCCCGTATCAGGTGAACCAATGCAAGATGTGCATGCCCGAAATCGGGGCAATTGCAGTGTCACATGTGGGCTTGCAGAGATTGGACAAGCTGATTTGGCGCGCATCACGTTCCGAGCGCGCGCACCTGCTGCACCAAAGCGGGGCGTGGTTGTCTGCCTATATCGGGGATCGTCACCGAACTGGACCATCGCGCGCGTTAAAGATGATGCGCAAACTCGAGGGCAAAAGCCTGTCTGCCTTCACCAAGGAGGACCGGGCATTGATTGATGTCGCGATGGATCAGCTTTGGGGGGATGCGACGGGGCTTAAGGGGCGTGATGTGCTGGTCGCTGCCA
The DNA here is from genome assembly GCF_005518135.1 of Shimia litoralis. Classification (GTDB taxonomy): domain Bacteria; phylum Pseudomonadota; class Alphaproteobacteria; order Rhodobacterales; family Rhodobacteraceae; genus Shimia_E; species Shimia_E litoralis. The sequence continues at coordinate 26,208 of NZ_SULI01000019.1, forward strand.
CACACGGCGATTTTGTCGGGATGAATATGCACGTCAAAGACAAGGTGTTTTACGGCGTGGATATTCAGGGGACCAGTTGGTTGCCGGTTGCCAAGGATGTGGCGCGTTTTTTGGTCTGGTTGCGAATGCACGAGCCCAAAGCACCTGTTAACCCCACATTCGGCCTGTGTACTGCAGACATAGATGCAATCTGCGCGTCGGGATTGCTTGACCTTGACGCTACGGATGACCGTGCTGTTCTTGCGTTCTTTATCGGCGAAAACCTGTGCTCTCGATTCATCGAGGAATACGCGCGTCCAGACTTGCGTTGGGCGATACGTCGGGCGTTGAAAGACTACCTTGGAAGTGTGTCTGGCAACGGTCGCTGAGCTTGTGATGTGGTGCTCGATAACGGGCGCCGTACATGATGCCGTACCGGCGGAAAAAAGAATTCAAAAATTCGAAAAATCCCTATTGAACCTCCCGCACAGCCTCGCTAAAAGGCGCGCACCGGGTCGTTAGCTCAGTTGGTAGAGCGCTTCGTTTACACCGAAGATGTCGGGAGTTCGAGCCTCTCACGACCCACCATTTCCATATGCCTAAAATCCATATCGTTTGCAGTTGATGTACCGTGCGCGGTGGCTGACTGATTACATTTTGCACCCCGCGCTTAAGGTGTTGGTATGTGTGTCTGACGCACGCATGCATCAGTGCGCTGTCTCCAGTGATGATGGGCGCGCGGTGCAACCGTGTCTTTCAATTCGTTGCAAAATGAGGATATATTTATCTGAGGTCGTATTTGGGACTGTGATCGATCCCAATTTTGTATGGCATAAGGATTGAACTACTTGAGGCAACCCTCGGCAGAACCATCGCTACAAACACAGTGGATGCTGGCCGTGCGGGATGCCCGCGATAAGGCTGCGTTTTCTGAGCTATTTGATTATTTTGGTCCACGTCTCAAAGGGTTTGTGATGCGCTCTGGGATGTCCGCCGCGCAAGCTGAAGAGGTTGTGCAAGATGTGATGCTGACGGTCTGGCGCAAGGCAGATCTGTTTGACCCACACAGAGCGCAGGTCTCGGCGTGGATCTATCAAATTGCGCGGAACCGACAGATTGATGTCATTCGCAAAGAAAAGCGGCCAGTCCCAGAAGAACTGCGTGAAGATCCAGAGGTGGAGCCGGATGCAAGCCAGATTCTGGCGGTGGAGCAAGAGGCTGGTAAACTCAAAGATGCGCTTGCAAGACTGAATGAAAATCAACGGGTTATCCTAGAAAAGGCATATCTGGGCGAGCTAACCCATCAAGAGATCAGCGCGCAAACCGGGCTGCCTTTAGGCACGATCAAGTCACGAATTCGGCTTGGACTAGAGCGGCTGCGTCATGAATTAGGAGAATTACGCTAAGATGGTTGTTGCAAGACATTATATTTCTGATGGCATGCTTGCCGCGTATGCGTCTGGAAATTTGCCACACCCTTTCGCGCTTGTGGTCGCTGCGCATGTTTCGATGTGTGAGGACTGTCGCGTCGCCCTTGAGGCACATCAAACCGTGGGGGGGGCAGTGCTTGAGACGACAGAGGTTGTGAACGTCTCCAGCGAATTGAAGAACAATATTCTTGCGCTGCTCGATGATCCAGTCGTTGCCACGCCCGTGTTTCGGTCGTCGGGGGTGTATCCCGAGCCTGTGATGGAAGTGCTCAAGGGGCAGCAACCTCAGTGGAAAAAACTTGGGGCAGGGGTCAAACAGAGCATTCTGTCAAATGACGAACAAGGGTCTGTGCGTCTGCTGTATATTCCTGCGGGTCAAGCGGTGCCAGATCACAGCCACGGTGGTCTCGAATTGACGCTGGTTCTCCAAGGCAGTTTTTCAGACGAAACAGGTCATTATGGCGTTGGTGACGTCGAAGTCGCGGATGAAAACCTGGATCATACGCCAATCGCCAATGCGGGGCCTGATTGCATTTGTTTGGCGGCCACAGATGCGCCGCTTCAGTTTTCCCAATTTTTGCCGCGTTTGTTGCAGCCGTTGTTCAAGATTTGACACGCGCATAGGGTTCCAAGGATCGTATTCTTATGGTCCGGCGAGGCGCGGAGCAATTTTTTATAAAACCGTGATCCAATCCCGTTTGCACTGCGTAATAGAGACATCAGTGGTCACCTTGGTGACGTTTCAATGTTGGGGGTGGAGGCGTAATGGGCCGGGAAATAAAGATTGTGGTCAATGACCGCATGCAATCTGACTATACTTACGTGTTGTCGGCGCCTTGTGGGTCTGACTTTGATGATGCGTTTACCCCAAAATACACACCCAAGCAGATGCTTGAAATGGGAGTGTTTGAAGGTAAATACTTGAATGATTGTACCGCCGAATTCCCGCATGATTGGTTCGACGGTGCCAAAATATCGGCCAAGCCCGATGTGGCGCTGAACTACTTTGGGATCAAAAGCCGGCAACCTTTAAGCGTTTGGCGCGAAAAGGGATGGATTTATGGGCCAGACCCGCGAGGATGGTTTCAATGGTATTGTCGATACTATCTTGGTCGCAGGGTGCCGGACATCGATAAACGCCAAATTGCGCGCTGGAAGGGGTTTGCACGCCATGCCGGACAAATCAGGGCGAACTGCTACCCCGGAGATGTGTACTGCCGTCCACGGCAACGTCAGGCATTGCTGCAATGGTCGTATGATCCGCTGATCTAAGTCCAGACGTACCGATCAGGCCGCCCAAGTATGGTTTGCGGTTTCTAGAGGAAACTGAACCGTACGCGATTGGAAATGCGGACAGCATTGGCAGCTGTCCGCAAAGTCAGTTTAGGATGCCGGAGCGCATGCTGGCTGGCCAGAGTCTGTCGTGACAAGCGCGTATCCGCCATCGCAGTGCGCATTGCCTGCTTTATCAAAGCTGGGCTGCATATAGACGGGTTCTGGGTCCGGTGAAGAGCAGGCCGAAAGGGCAAAGGCCATGGCACACAGCGCGACAATCGTTGGTCTCATGATTTCAATTCCTTGTTGGTCAAAATGGATTGCACACACAGCCAAGCACAATTTGGCGATTCTTCAAAGTCTGGTGGTAAAAATCAAAGAATCTCGGGCGCGCGAAAAAACTTTTAATAAGGGCTTGTTATACGCTTGACGGGGCAGGCGGCTGAGCATAAACCACGGCTCACGCTTCGGGGCATAGACCTGATGCGGCAGCGAGCGGTTGTAGCTCAGTTGGTTAGAGTACCGGCCTGTCACGCCGGGGGTCGCGGGTTCGAGTCCCGTCAACCGCGCCATCGCTGCCAGCCCTTGATCTAGGGTTAAACAGGATCACGTCGAAAGACATATGCGCGGTTGTAGCTCAGTTGGTTAGAGTACCGGCCTGTCACGCCGGGGGTCGCGGGTTCGAGTCCCGTCAACCGCGCCACTTTCCTGAAAAGGGATGTTCCCATGAAATTTCTGNCTTTCCTGAAAAGGGATGTTCCCATGAAATTTCTGGATAGAATGAGTTGGATCACAGTGGTCGCGGTCGCGTTGCTGTTGGGTTTGGCGCCGTTCACACCCGAGCCGCATATCGTTGAAAAATTGCGCATGCTGTTTCAAGGAACTCTTGTACAGCCCATCGATTGGTTCGATCTGTGCCTTCACGGCGCGCCGTGGGTCATTTTGATTTTGAAGATAGTGCGTCAGGTCGCAAAAGCGTCACGTTCTTAACATGCATCGCACCCGTCAGGCCGGGAATGCTGGCCTAGTGCCACCGCCCGAATGGTCGGACGGTGGCCTTGATGTTCGTTAAAGGCTTACTTGGTGAGGGCGTCGAGAATGCGCGCCCAGCTTCGCGTGCCTTTGTGAAAGCTCTCGAGGTCATATTTTTCATTTGGCGAGTGGATTTGATCGTCGTCTTTGCCGAATCCGATCAGCATGGCATCGACGTCGAGAATTTCCTTGAAATACCCCGCAATTGGAATCGAGCCCCCGCATCCGACATACGCCGCAGGGCTTGGCCATTCGTCCGAGAGCGCCTTGCGCGCTTTTTCAAAGGCGGGGTCTTCAATCGACATCTGTGACGCTGCCGAGCCTTTTTCGGTGCGATATTCTACGGAGAATCCCTCGGGCAGGCTGTTCTTCAGATATGTCCGGAAGGCGGTGCGAATGGCATCCGGATCCTGTGCCCCCACAAGGCGAAAGCTAAGTTTGGCCGAGGCTTGGCTTGGCAGTACGGTTTTGAAGCCGTCCCCAGTATAACCACCCCAGATGCCGTTGACATCACAGGTAGGGCGCGACCAGATTTGTTCAAGCGGCGTGCGATCCTGTTCGCCAGCGGGCGACTTGAGGCCAACATCGTTCAAGAAGCTTTGGTGATCAAAGTTCAGGCCCTGCCACTGGCTGCGAATATCATCGGACAGCTCTGGCACCCCGTCATAAAACCCGGGAAGCGTGATACGTCCGGTGTCGTCATGAAGGTCGGCGATGATGCGCGAGAGAACACGAATCGGATTCATCGCAATGCCACCGTACATCCCCGAATGGAGGTCACGATCAGGGCCAGTGATGGTAAAATCTTCGCCAAGCAGTCCCCGCAATTGGGTGGTGATGGCGGGGACTTTGCTGTCAAACAACCCCGTATCGCAAATCAATGCGATATCACTGGTCAGCTCTGCGGCGTTTTCCTTCATAAACGGCACCAGAGATGGCGACCCTGATTCTTCTTCGCCTTCAAAGAAAAAGCTGATTTTGCAGGGCAGGGACCCGTGAACGGCCTTCCAAGCGCGGCATGCTTCGACAAAGGTCATGAGCTGCCCCTTGTCATCGGACGACCCGCGACCGCGGATGACCTTACCCTGCGGCGTATCTTCGATAGCAGGATCAAACGGCGGTGAGTCCCAAAGCTCTAGAGGATCAACGGGTTGCACGTCATAGTGACCATAGAACAAGACGTGCGGTCCGTCGCCGTCGATATGCCCGATAACCATCGGATGTCCGGGGGTTTTCCGCTTTTCTGCTTTTACACCAAGTGTTTGCAGGTCATTCACCAACCAATCCGCAGCTGCATCACAGTCGGAAATATAAGCTGGGTCGGTTGATATGGACTGAATTTTAAGAAGCTCGATCAGGCGATCCGTCGCATCTCCGAGGTCGGCGTCAATACGGTCAAGTACGGTTTGCAATGACATTTTTGGGAGTCCCTCACATCTAAAAATGGGTGCATTTGGCGTGACCCTATCAGCACGCGTGTTGCTGTCCAGAAGTCTTGATGTAAATCAAGGATGGCAAAGCGGCAAAATGTAACCTATCTCCACATGAGAAAGCGCGTTATATCCATTCATGAAAGTGAATGTACGGGGTGCAGGATGATGCGCACGCAGCCCGTTAAGGATTTTGGAGGACAGCCAGTGGATTTTTCCGCCAAGCTAGATGAGGCCCTGAATCGTTTGCACGAGGAAGGCCGATATCGGACATTTATCGACATCGAGCGAGAGAAAGGAAATTTCCCCCACGCTGTTTGGAACCGGCCTGACGGAACGCAGCAACCTGTGACCGTCTGGTGTGGTAATGATTATCTGGGCATGGGCCAACATCCGGCTGTGCTCGAGGCGATGCACGAGGCGCTTGACGCCACGGGTGCTGGATCTGGCGGAACACGTAATATTTCCGGAACAACTGTGTATCACAAGCGCCTAGAGGCCGAACTGGCCGATCTGCATGGTAAAGAAGCAGCGCTCTTGTTTACCAGTGCATACATCGCAAATGATGCCACGCTGTCGACGTTGCCAAAGCTTTTCCCTGGCTTGATTATCTATTCGGATGCGTTGAACCACGCATCAATGATCGAAGGTGTGCGCCGCAATGGTGGTGACAAGCGCATTTTCCGCCACAACGATGTGGATCACTTGCGGGAATTGTTGGCTGCTGATGATCCTGCCGCGCCCAAAGTGATCGCGTTTGAGTCGATCTATTCGATGGATGGCGATTTCGGACCGATCAAAGCGATCTGTGATTTGGCTGACGAATTTGGCGCGCTGACATATATTGACGAAGTTCACGCTGTTGGCATGTACGGTCCGCGCGGGGCAGGTGTCTGTGAACGTGATGGCCTGATGCATCGTTTGGATATCATCAACGGCACGTTGGCAAAGGCATATGGCGTCATGGGGGGCTATATCGCGGCATCGGCCAAGATGTGTGATGCCATCCGCTCGTATGCGCCCGGGTTTATCTTCACCACATCGTTGCCACCTGCAATTGCGGCTGGCGCGGCGGCCTCTGTCCGTCACCTCAAGACCGATCAGGAACGTCGTGATCTGCATCAGCAGCAAGCGAAAATTCTCAAGCTACGCCTTAAGGGGCTAGGTTTGCCGATCATTGACCACGGCAGCCACATCGTGCCTGTTATTGTGGGGGATCCTGTACACACCAAGGCCCTGTCCGACATGATGCTCGATGAATTCGGGATTTATGTGCAGCCCATCAATTTCCCGACTGTACCACGTGGTACTGAACGGCTGCGGTTTACGCCGTCACCAGTGCACGGCCCCCGGGAAATGGATACGCTTGTGAACGCGATGGACCAGCTTTGGTCGCACTGTGCGCTGAATCGTGCCGAACTTGCGGGCTGATCAAGGGGCTTGGTGCAATAATTGTTGCACTGTGTTACTTTAGCCTCAACAAAGGGTCCGATCCGAATCGGGGGACGATAACGGATCGGCATTGCAGTGAGGCGAACGGCATGATCAGGCGCAAGGGACAGCGCGTAACCGACATCGTAGACGACGGACCGAAAGGCTTCGACGATTACGCCCTCAAGTTGGGCGATATGATGCGCGGCGAACGAGCGACGATGGGCAAATCTCTTTTGGATGTGCAGAGAGAATTGCGTATTCGAGCGTCTTTCATTTCAGCCATCGAAGATTGTGACCCCACAGCATTTGAAACACCTGGGTTTATCGCAGGATATGTGCGCTCTTATGCGCGGTATCTGGGAATGGATCCAGAGGTCGCATATGAGACGTTCTGTTTAGAGAGCGGGTTTGCCACTGCGCATGGGATGTCGGCCGATGCGTCGACCATTCGCAAGCCGGATGCAATAGCGGCACCCGCAAAAGAACGTGATCCGTTTACTCAGAAACCGATGTCTTTTGCACCCGTTCAAGAGTCGATCCTGTCACGCATTGAACCGCAAGCGATCGGGTCCTCTTTGGTGCTTGTGGCGTTGATTGCGACCATTGGATACGGCGGCTGGAGCGTTTTGAATGAAATTCAGCGCGTCAAGCTGGCGCCGGTTGAACAAACCCCGGTGGTGTTGTCAGATTTGGACCCATTGAATGGTGCAGAGCTGGCCACAAGCACTGATGCGTCTACGGATGTGACCGCTGCAGGCGTGTTCGCTCCGCCCTCTGATGCGTTGGATCGTCTGTATCGGCCTCAAGCGCTTGACGTTCCTGTGATGGTGTCGCGCGATGCGCCGATTTCCACATTGGATCCGGCTTCGTTTGGAACATTCACGCCAGTTGCTGAAGACATCCCTGTGATGACTGCTGCTGCTGATACGGTAATTCCTCAGGTTGTTGCAGACACGGCACCAGATGTTGTTCTGATGGCGGTGCGTCCTGCTTGGGTGCGGATCAAGGCAACAGATGGCACCGTGATTTTCGAGAAAATTCTGGACGCTGGCGAAGAATATACGTTGCCCACGACCGAGGAAGCCCCGGTTCTGCGCGCAGGCATGAGCGGATCTGTGTATGTGAAGCTGAATGGGGCGTTGTTTGGTCCAGTGGGTGAGGGCACAAGCACTGTGCGTGATCTTGCGCTTGATCTTGAAAGCCTGCAGCAAACCTATGATCTCGCGGATTTGGACCATGATCCCGAGCTGGCCAAGATCGTAGCACTGGCTGCTGCAAGCGATGTGGTCATCTCTCGCGATTGATATGGGTGTTGCGCGTGATCGCGCATTGCCCCTTACGCCCAAGAGACTTACATAGGCCATGAACCTGATTTGGTGAGGGCCTTTCATGTCGATGAATCATATTCGTCCGTGGCGTAATATCGAGCGCCGCAAATCCCGTCAAATTCATGTGGGAAATGTGCCGGTTGGTGGGGATGCCCCGATTGCGGTGCAAACCATGACCAACACCGATACTTCGGATGTCGCGGCCACCGTTGCCCAAGTTCAGGCGGCTGCCGAGGCAGGGGCCGATATCGTGCGTGTATCGACGCCGGATGCGGCATCGACCAAGGCCTTGCGTGAAATTGTGCGTGAAACGACGGTGCCAATCGTGGCTGACATCCATTTTCACTATAAGCGTGCGATCGAGGCGGCCGAAGCAGGCGCGGCCTGTTTGCGGATCAACCCCGGAAATATCGGCGATGAGCAACGCGTCAAAGATGTGATTCAGGCCGCCAAAGATCACGGGTGTGCGATCCGGATCGGCGTGAATGCTGGCTCGCTTGAAAAGCATCTCTTGGAGCAATACGCAGAACCGAGTCCGGATGCGATGGTGGCCTCTGGCCTCGAGCATATCCGCATTCTTGAGGACAATGATTTTCACGAGTATAAAATCAGTGTCAAAGCGTCGGACGTCTTCATGACAGCCGCCGCGTATCAACAGCTTGCCGAGGTCACCGATGCGCCGATCCACTTGGGCGTGACCGAGGCAGGGGGCTTTGTCAGTGGCACTATCAAATCAGCCATTGGCCTTGGCCAGCTCTTGTGGATGGGAATTGGCGATACGTTGCGGGTGTCTTTGTCCGCTGACCCGGTGGAAGAAGTCAAAGTCGGCTTTGAAATTCTCAAATCTCTTGGGCTTAGGCACCGCGGTGTAAACATCATCTCATGCCCAAGCTGCGCGCGTCAGGGGTTTGACGTCATTAAGACGGTGGATGCGCTGGAAAAGCGTCTGGCACATATTCATACGCCCATGAGCCTGTCAATCATAGGGTGCGTGGTGAACGGCCCTGGAGAAGCTTTGATGACAGATATCGGGTTTACCGGTGGCGGTGCTGGATCAGGTATGGTGTATCTGGCTGGTAAGCAAAGCCACAAACTGTCGAACGATCAAATGGTTGAACATATCGTGGAACAGGTCGAACGCCGTGCGGCAGAAATCGAAGCGGCATCGCCAAAAGAATAGAGTTTCAAGTGTCCCACCCGCGCCCCTTGTTGGGGGCGGATGGGGCGCGTTCATATCATTGTGCGATTAGCGCGAGCGTTTTTCCGCAACCAGCGCGGTCATGCTGTCCAGAGGCAGATACCCACGCAGCAGTTGGTCTTTCATCACAAATGTCGGCGTCCCTGAAATCTTGAGTTTGCCAGCAAGGGCGCGGGTTCTCTGAATTTCATCCGTGACCGAAGGATCGTTCATTTTGTCTAGGATCGCTGTGGCATCCAACCCCATTGAGTCAGCCAACCGCGTGAGCGTTGTGGGCGTGATATCGCCTTTAAACGTGATCAGCGCATCATGCATGTCTTCGTAGGCGTCGTCTCCGGCAATCTGCTTGACGGCAATCGCAAAGCGCGACGACAGCAATGATGCTTCTCCCAAGATTGGGAATTCTTTGTAAATCAGACGGATATTTCCATCGGCGGCGACCAGCTTTTGCACCTCGGCATGCGCTTTGCGGCAATATCCACAGCGATAGTCGACAAATTCAACCAGAGTGATGTCGCCGTCTAGGTTCCCGCCAACCCACGAATAGCCGTCGCTGAAAATATCTTGGGCGTTTGCTTGGACAAGCGCCAGATCATGGGCTGCGGCGGATTCAGATTCGCGCCGTTCGAGTAGGGCGACAGCCTCCATAATGACCTCGGGGTTATCTAGCAGATATGCCCTGATTTCCGAGCGAAACGCCGCGCGCTCGTCCGTGGTCATATCCCCAAGGTCAAAGGCCTGCGCAGGCACCGAGGCAAGGCAAAGCGCGGTTGCGGCGCTGGCGATGATCTTTAGCATGTGTGGTTCTCCATCATTTCTGGGCGCGTTTCGCGGCCCTCAATACATCTTCTGCGCGTCGCCACGGCCCTGATCCTGTCGGAAGCAGATGGCTGGCACGACGTGCGTGAATTTCTGCGTCTTTCAGACGCCCTTGAAAGGCATATCGCTCTGCGGTGGCCAAAGATGCCATGCCATTTTGACCTGTGTGCGCATAGGCCGCGCCCAGATCCCGCAACAGGCGCAAATCGCGAAAATCCCGCGAGCGCGCTGCCTCAAGGATTGGCAAAGCCTCTTCTGGATTGCCGGACACCAGCAAGGCCCGCCCATAGCTGGCCATACATAGCGCGTTTCCCGGGGCAAGCTCGGTGGCGCGTTTATAGGCCTCGACCGCGTCTGAGAAGCGGCGGCTTTCCAACAGAATTTGCCCCTTGAGCTCATAATAAAAGGGGTCGTCGGGGCGTTCGGCAAGCGCTTGGTCAATCTTGGCGCGGGCAGAGGCGTGGTCAGGCAGCTTGTGGTACGCGACGGCTTCTCGCATCAATGCGATGTCGCGCGTGGGGCTAGAGTTTGCACGGCGCAAGGTCCAGCTTGATGATCTCATAAAGGCGGATGCTTTGCCGCGGGCGCGCGCAAACCAGTATTCGGCGTCGGTTTGTTTATCAAAGGTGCCAGTGTGTGTATCCACATAGGTTTGCATGGCGCGAATACGATCGCGGGTTAAAGGGTGGGATCGCATATAGGGGTCTTGCCGCGAAATATTCAGCATCTCTTGACCGCGAAACAATTCGTGCACCGATACGGCGCCCGAGGGGTCGATGCCGGCACGTGTCATGTATCTGGCACCGGAATGGTCTGCCGATGTTTCTTCTGCACGGGAATGTGCCAAGAACCGCCGCTGTGCCGCTGAATTTGCCCCGATGGCCAACCCGGCACCGACCTCGGCATTTCCGGTCGCGGCTGCCGCCGCAAGTGCAAGCGCCATGCCCAGTCCCGCTGCCGATTGAACGTTGCCCATATTTGTGATGCGGCGTGCAATATGACCGTTGGTGATATGCGCGGCCTCATGTGCGATGATGGCCTGTAGCATTTCTGGGGTATCCATACGCATCAACATTCCGAGGTGAATGAAGATATGCTGGTTGTCGATGACAAACGCGTTCAGGGACTGATCGTTGACCACAAGAATTCTGACGTTGCTCCCCAATCCGGCCGCGCTCAGGATTGGATCGGCGACGCGCGCCAAAGCATATTCAATATCCGGATCACGGATCAACGAGATGGCCCGTGCCGGCAATGCGCTCAGCATCAACATCAGCCCCAGCATCAAACCGAGGATCAAGCGCAGAGAATGGATTGACGGCGCAGCCGTTTCGCGGTGAAAGATCATGGCGACACTAGGGACGAAAAATATGCGAAACTCAAGACGTGGGGAAGTCGATCCCTTTATTGTGATGGATGTCATGGAAGCGGCCCGTCAGGCCGAAGCCGCCGGACGCCATATTATCCATATGGAAGTCGGCCAGCCCAGCACTGCCGCTCCGAAAGCGGCCAGAGATGCGCTGACTGAGACAATGCAGTCGGATGCGCTTGGATATACGGTGGCGCTTGGGCTTCCGGCGCTGCGCCAGCGGATCGCCAAACTGTATGGTGACTGGTACGATGTGGATCTTGATCCAAACCGTGTAATTGTCACGCCGGGATCATCGGGTGCCTTTTTGTTGGCGTTTTCCGCCCTGTTTGATGCAGGCGACTCGGTGGCGATCGGTGCCCCAGGGTATCCGTCATATCGTCAAATTCTTAAGGCTTTGTCGTTGAACCCTGTCGATCTTCAGACTGCGCCGGAAAACCGGTTGCAACCGGTGCCCGATGATTTCGCAGAGTTGGATGTTCAGGGCCTCATGGTGGCCTCTCCGGCGAATCCGACGGGCACGATGTTGGATAAAACAGCTATGACCGCCCTGATTGATGCTACGCAGGCAAAAGGCGCAGCATTTATCAGTGACGAGATTTACCATGGCATTGAATACGAAGCCAAGGCTGTGACGGCCCTTGAAATGACCGACGACTGTTATGTCATCAATTCGTTCTCCAAGTATTTTAGCATGACGGGCTGGCGTGCGGGATGGATGGTGGTGCCAGAGGATCATGTGCGATTGATCGAACGGTTGGCACAAAACATGTTCATCTGCGCGCCGCACGTGTCCCAAGTGGCCGCTCTGGCCGCGATGGACTGTGATGATGAATTGCGCGGCAACCTTGCCGTTTACACACGCAACCGACAGATGATGATCGAAGGCTTGCCCAAGGCAGGGTTCACCAAATTTGCGCCGCCTGATGGCGCCTTTTATGTCTATGTAGACGTCAGCGACTTTACCAATGATAGCCGCCAGTTCGCCCGTGATATTCTTGATGAAGTTGGTGTCGCGGTCACACCGGGTCTGGATTTTGACCCGATCAGAGGCGCGGGCACATTACGGTTTTCATATGCAAGGTCTTCACAAGATATCGCGGACGGGCTTGAACGACTTGCACGCTTTATGCGGACCCATGGCCACGTGTGATATGTTCAGTTCGCGAAATTTAGGCTAGGCATTGAATCACACAAACCGGAGCACCGGATGCGCAGAATACTGAGTTTTCTTTTTGTCCTGTTATGGGCGTCGGTCGGGCACGCACAAGACTTCACGGGGTTGGCCCGCGTGTCTCCTGCTCAGAGCAAGCTGTCTGAGGGCTGGCAGGGCGCTGTGCGGCTCGAGCTTGGCTTGTCGCAAGGTGTGCCATGGCGCATTTTCCAACTTGATGACCCGCGCCGGATGGTGCTGGATTTTCGCGAAGTCGACTGGAGCGGATTTGATCGCGATGCGTTGGGGCAGGCCGAGGGGATTTCCGATATCCGGTTCGGCCAATTCCGCCCAGGCTGGAGCCGAATGGTGTTTGACCTTGAGGTGCCCTTGGTTGTTGAAACTGCGGGCCTTGTGGTGGATCAGACCACCGGTGGGGCGCTCTTGACGATCGATCTTGCGCGGCGCAGCGACGAAATTTATGCGCGCCATGCTGGCGCTCCGCGTGATCCACGTTGGGATTTGCCGCCTGCTGTTGAAACAACACCATCACCGCGCCAGACCAAGCCCGACTGGGCGCCGATTGTCGTCGTGCTTGACCCCGGTCATGGCGGGATTGATGTCGGAGCTGAACGTGACGGAACCCAAGAGAAGTCATTGATGCTGCAGTTTGCCCGCGAGGTGCGTGACAGCTTGCGGCGTGCAGGCGGGTTCGACGTCATTCTGACCCGGGACGGCGACCATTTTGTTTCGCTTGAACGGCGCGTGTCCCTTGCGCATGATGCGGGCGCTGATGTGTTCATTTCGTTGCATGCGGACGCGCTCCAGCAAGGTCATGCACGGGGCGCAACGGTGTACACCCTGTCGGATGAGGCGTCAGATGCAGCGTCTGCCATTTTGGCAGAACGCCATGATCGTGATGACATATTGGCGGGTATCGATTTGTCGGGGGCCGATGACGAAGTCGCCGATGTTTTGTTAGATCTCGCGCGGTTGGAAACACGACCACGCACCGCACTTTTGGCGGCAAATTTGATCTCGTCAATGCACACAGCGAGTGGAAGTTTGAACAAGAAACCGCATCGTGTGGCAGGGTTTTCGGTCTTGAAAGCTGCCGATATCCCGTCTGTCCTGATCGAAGTGGGGTTTTTGTCGTCTCCACAAGATCTTGCCAACCTGCGGGATCCAAACTGGCGTGCGGTGATGGCGGGGGCCATTCGTGATGGGATACAGGCTTGGGTCGACGAAGACAAAGCTCTGCGTGATTTGGTCCGCCAGTAAGAATAATGTGGAATTTTCAGGCAAAAAGACGCGCAGTAATGAGCCGCTAGTGTTTTGACCGCCCCGAAGCCAACCTATATAGAGTCTAGTAGACAACCCGAGCATGCGCGAGACAGGGGCCTAATGTGCTGAGAGCAATTCTATCATTCTTTGGAACCATCTTCACCTTTGTGACGATGGGCGCAGCCGTTGTGGCACTGTCGATTGGGGCAGTATTTTGGATGTATGGGCGGGAATTGCCCAGCCACGAAAGCCTTGCGCAATACAAGCCGCCAACCATCAGCCGAATTTATTCCGGCGAGGGCAACATTATTGACGAATTTGCCAAAGAGCGGCGTCTTTTTGTGCCATCCGACCAAATTCCGGATTTGGTCAAACAGGCGTTTATCTCGGCGGAAGACAAAAACTTTTATCACCATCATGGATATGATGCGCGCGGCATCGCTGCTGCGGCCGTCGAGGCCGTGCGCTCGCGCGGGTCAAATGTGCGCGGGGCTTCGACCATCACGCAACAGGTTATGAAGAACTTCTTGTTGTCAGGGGACCGGCGCGCTGAGCGTAAGATCAAGGAAATTATTCTGGCCACCCGTGTCGAAGAGTCGTTGAGCAAAGATCAGATCCTTGAATTGTACATGAACGAGATCTTTCTGGGCCAAAACTCTTACGGGGTAGCCGCTGCCGCACAGACGTATTTCAACAAATCCCTGTCGGAACTGGCCCCACACGAGGCCGCCACGTTGGCGTCCATGCCCAAGGCACCTTCGGATTTTCATCCTGTGCGTCGCAAAGATCGCCTGATGTCACGCAGGAATTTTGTGCTCAAGGAAATGGCCGAAAACGGGTACATCACCCAAGCCGAGTATGAATCTGAAAAGGCGCTCCCCCTTCGGTCGGTGCAAAACGGCGATTTCGAGAGTTTCAAATCCGCGTTGCCACCACGTGATTACTTTTCTGACGAAATTCGCCGCCAGCTCAGCGTGGACTTTGGCGAAGAGGAGTTTTTCTCGGGGGGGATGACAGTGAGTGCAACCGTTGACCCCGCAATGCAGGACATTGCCGCCAAGGCGCTGCAGCGGGCGTTGGAAAAATATGACCGGTCGCAGGGCCTGTGGCGCGGAACAGGTAAAACCCTGAGCGCGGAACAGATGGTCGATGAAGCGACTTGGCGTGAGGCGCTCGCAAATGTGGACGTCCCGCGTGATGTCAAACTTGAAGGCACATGGTACCCCGCCGTGGTCCTGAGTGTCGGTGCATCCGAGGCCAAGATCGGCATTGCAAAGCTTACGGACGACGGCACGCATGTGATCACACCAAAAGATGTGACTTGGGCACGCAAAGTTTTGCCAGATGGCAAACGGGGCAAAAAGGCGAAGGTTGCAGGGGATTTGCTTGAGACTGGCGATGTCATTTTGGTGCGCGCCATTACCAAGGATGACGGCGGCGAGTTCGTGCGGTGGTCATTGCGCCAAGTGCCCGAAGTTCAAGGTGGCTTTATGGCCATGGACGTCAACAACGGGCGTGTCATCGCGATGCAAGGCGGCTTTAGCTATCAGGACTCTGTGTTCAACCGTGCCACGCAGGCCAAGCGTCAACCCGGATCAAGTTTCAAACCATTTGTGTATGCATCAGCGCTGGATAGCGGGTATTCCCCGGCAACAATCGTGATTGACGCGCCTATCGAAATCAACACGCCGCAAGGCGTTTGGCGTCCGCGCAACTCGTCCAACAAATTCTATGGCCCGACACCGCTTCGGACAGGTATCGAGTATTCGAGAAACCTGATGACCATCCGTCTGGCGCAAGAGGTCGGGATGAATGTTGTCGCAAATTATGCCGAACGTTTTGGCGTCTATGATAGCATGGGCGAATTCTTGGCCAACTCTTTGGGTTCAGAAGAAACCACATTGTTTAAGATGGTGGCGGCTTATGCGATGTTTGCCAACGGTGGTGAACGTGTGGAACCGACATTGGTTGACCGTGTTCAGGATAGATATGGCAAAACCATCTATCGCCACGACAAACGCGATTGCACCGATTGTGCCCAAGCCGACATTGCGGCGTCTCGGGGGCCAAGAATTGTATCAAACCGTGAACGTGTGATGGATGCTGTGACGGCGTATCAGCTGACGTCGATGATGCAGGGCGTTGTCCAGCGCGGCACGGCGGCAAGCGCGATCAATCTGCCGGTGCCTGTCGCCGGCAAAACCGGCACTACAAATGAAGCCAAAGACGTCTGGTTTATCGGGTTTACAAACACTTTGGTGGCGGGCTGTTATATCGGCCATGACCGACCACGTCCCCTTGGGCGGGGGACTTATGGGGGCAACACCTGTGGGCCCGTGTTCCAAG
Source organism: Shimia litoralis (assembly GCF_005518135.1). GTDB lineage: Bacteria > Pseudomonadota > Alphaproteobacteria > Rhodobacterales > Rhodobacteraceae > Shimia_E > Shimia_E litoralis. The sequence goes on from NZ_SULI01000019.1 coordinate 42,285, forward strand.
AGTTCATGAAAGAAGCCATCGAAGAATATGGTGCGGGCAAATTCCGTGTCCCGCCCGGCGGCCATTTCATCAAGATCGACCGGTATACAGGGGCGCGCCTGTCTGACGATGCGTCCGGCCCTGCGGTTGTCGCGGAATATTTCCGTGACGGAGAGGAACCTGTCTTTGGCATCACCTATGATGGTGGCTTTGCGATGGGTGCCAACCTGCCGTTGGTCGAAGAAGTCGAAACCTATGGTGGTCGTGAAGTGACGACTTCAAGTGGTAAAAAGGCCGTCGTCGGGCCAAAGGCTGATTTTGGCACACTGAGTTCGGGGGGGCTGTATTAGGCCCTGTGTTACCCCCGCCGTCTGGCGCATCAAGGCCTCGATGGGTCCGCGTTTGAACACGCGGGACCAAGCATAGGCATAGATCACAGCGCAAGCGATAAAGGCGAACGACCATGTCAGGGCGCTTTGGGCTGAGGCCTCTGACTCGATCAATTGCAGGGCTTCCAGACATCCCATGCCCACCAGAATATGGCCAATGTACAATGTCAGCGTTTGCCGACCTGCGGGCGCACATATGGCTGTAAGCCCGAACCGTTTCGTGATCGGTGCCAAGGTCAGACACAAAGAGCACAAGATCATCGCGGCGCCGCTGCCAGCTAGGATATACAGTGGCATCGGAGGCACTGGTGCTGTGGTCAAGAGTTCTGCCAGCTCGGGATCTGTTGTCATCACCAGCGCGCGAAGTCCCCAAGACACACCTTCGGCGACGCTGACACACGCCAAACCAATGAGCCCAAGGCGCACCTGAACGCGACGGTCACTCAGTGACGCCCGCGCCAGTACAAGCCCCAAGAGCATAAAGCTGAGCCAGGGGATGACTGGATGCCATCCGTTGAAAAACAGATTGCGGATAAACCCTGTGACCGTCCAAAAGTCCTCGTACGTATAAGTGTCCCAGTTCCAGCCCGCGTCGTAATCCAAGGTCAAAATCATCACGACAAACGCCACGTTCAACAGCACGATTGCGCTCCAGATCCATCTGGAGGCAAGCGGAATGAAGAAGGCGGCGAACAGAAAATAGAACGCATAATAGTGCAGAATATCAGCGTCAAAAATGAGGCTGTTCCCCAAGCCAATACACAAAAGAAACACAGATCTGCGGACTGTCACCGACAAGCTCTGGCCAAAAGCAATGCCAGAGGCACCCAATCCCAACCCAAGCCCCGCAAGAACAACAAAACTTGCGGCGGCGCGTCCTTGTAGGGCTTCGGTAAACTGCCATGCCAAACTTGTGTCGGGTTTAACTCCGATGACCACTGAGAAGTTGACAATCACCATCCCTGCAAAGGCAATAAATCGGGCGAGGTCTAATCCCTCAAGGCGCGAAGATTTGGTGTCAGTCACTGTTTATGATCCTGAATTGGTCCTATTTTCTGAAAGCAATATGTGGGGCACCTTTGGTTTTGACAAGTTCAACGCGGCATTGCCTTGCTCGCACACCACGGGTGGTTTATCACCCGTGTCTGAAATCACAGGACGGACCAACCGATGCGCGCCGAGATACAGAACACCGTAACGGAAATTAACAAGTCGCTCGAGTTGTTGCGTCAACGGCTGGATTGGGAAACAGCCCCTTACCGTCTCGAGGAGTTCAATGCCCGGGTTGAAGACCCTGATTTGTGGAACGACCCTGAAGCGGCCCAAAAACTGATGCGCGAACGCCAGACCTTGGTGGATGCCATGCAGGTGTGTAGTTCCATTGAAACAGATTTGAACGACAACATCGAACTGATCGAACTTGGTGAGATGGAAGAGGACGACGAGGTCATTTCCGAAGCAGAAGACGCCCTAAAAGCTTTGGCGATCACTGCAGCGGAAAAAGAGCTCGAGGCGCTGCTGGATGGCGAAGCCGATGGCAATGACACGTTTCTGGAAATCAACTCTGGGGCAGGGGGCACCGAAAGTTGTGACTGGGCCAGTATGCTGGCACGGATGTATGTCCGTTGGGCCGAAAAGAAGGGCTATAAAGTCGAGTTGCAGTCCGAAACATCCGGGGAAGAGGCCGGTATCAAATCGGCCGCCTACAAGATTTCGGGGCACAATGCTTATGGTTGGCTGAAATCGGAAAGCGGTGTGCATCGTCTGGTGCGCATTTCGCCTTATGACTCGGCTGCCAAGCGCCACACATCATTCAGTTCCATTTGGGTGTACCCTGTTGTGGATGACAATATCGACATCGAGGTCAACCCGGCCGACATTCGCATTGATACGTATCGTTCGTCCGGCGCGGGCGGTCAGCACGTGAACACCACGGACTCTGCCGTGCGGATTACCCACCATCCGACGGGTATCGTTGTGACCAGCTCTGAAAAATCCCAACACCAAAACCGTGACATTGCCATGAAGGCGCTGAAGTCTCGTTTGTATCAACAAGAGCTGGATCGCCGGAACGCTGCAATCAACGAAGCGCACGAAAATAAGGGCGATGCCGGTTGGGGAAACCAAATCCGGTCATATGTGTTGCAGCCGTATCAAATGGTGAAGGATTTGCGCACAAATTTCGAAACGTCAGACACAAAAGGCGTTTTGGATGGGGATCTGGATGGCTTTATGGCCGCCACATTGGCAATGAATGTCGCAGGCAAAAGCCGAGCAGACGCGCAAAGCGAAGATTAGTCCCAGTCTCTGTCTGACACCGCTCCTTTGGGGGCCGAATTGCGCGGTGCAAGCCGACGCAGGGTCCTGTTCCGAGGGCATGCGGCGTGAATTCAACGCGTCGCAAGCCAATTTTCTTCCCTTCAAGCGACGAATTGGCGCTGTCATATTCGTAAAGGTTGATTTGTTGCCCAAAAGCGGGTCTTGTTCTTTGAACTGACACACATTTTGGGAGGGATGGATGCCAGAAACACCGAAACATGGTGTCCCGGAATTCGGGAGCGTGGATCTGGCGATGCTGCGCGAGGCTTTGCGTCTCGGTTGGCATGATTTCAGACGAAGACCCATATATGGTCTCGTGTTTTCAGCATTTTATGTGTTGGCGGGATGGATTCTCGCGTGGATCACGGTGCGCACTGGACAAACCTATTGGCTGGTTTTTGCAGCGATCGGATTCCCATTGATCGGACCGTTTGCAGCCGTTGGGCTCTACGAGGTCTCAAGACGGCTTGAGCAGGGCAGGGCGATGGACCTTTACGCCATTTTCGGTGTGATTGGACGGCAGAGCAAACGTCAGCTCCCGTCGATCTGTGCGGTGATCATCATTGTCTTTCTCTTTTGGTTTTTTCTGGCGCACATGATTTTTGCACTGTTTCTGGGGCTATCCACAATGACAAATGTGTCTAGCTCGTTTGAAGTCTACCTGAGCGGAAATGGCTTGATGATGTTGCTCTTTGGCTCAGCGGTCGGGGCCGCTTTCGCGCTATTGCTTTATATGATCACGGTGGTGTCGCTGCCTCTTTTGCTTGATCGTGAAGTGGACTTTGTGACTGCTATGATCGCCAGTTTCCAAGTTGTGACAGAGAATCCGGTTCCAATGCTGATGTGGGCAGGTTTCATTGCTCTGGCCACGTTCCTTGCGATGATTCCCGGGTTCTTTGGGCTGTTCATCGCGTTGCCATTGCTTGGGCATGCGACATGGCATCTGTATTCGCTGCTGAAGGCAGACGCAGAATAAGTTGGGCGTCAGCACAACCAGAATGCGGACGCCCATACGTATTGTCTCTGAAACTCGCGTCACATTCCGTACAGGATGGCGTCAGGCGCGATGCGCCGTCAGCCCATACCTAGATCAGGCAAATGGTCGATCAAGTTGGAGCAATTTCCGATGATAGGGAATCAACTCCTCTGGTGTGCAAAACCCGACGGACCGCGCGGCGTCTAGGACGGCAGCGGTGTTTGTTCCTAGGTGTTCATAGACCAAACGTGCGGCCCGACATCCATTCACAGTCTCACGCACTGTTCGTGTGGCGTAGCCAATCCAGTAGTGGTTCTGGAATGAGGCCACACGACTGAGATAGTGGAAGGACGTTGCCATCGTTCTGCTGTGAGACACCAATGCAGCCACGCCGTCTTCTTGCGGCAAAACCACTCCGCGAAATTCCCGGGTGTGCGGATCGGTCGGCAACCCTTGTTGGCGCATCGCTTCTTTGGCTTCATATCCGCGAATGAAGGTATGTTTGTCTTCACGGAAAACATACACAAGTCCCACGATAATGAGTTCAGCCTCGGTAAAGCTGCGACGCGAGAAGCGATAGAACCCATCTGGGAAAACATCCTGGGGAATATCGGTCATACCGGTTCCCACATAGTCCCCGATCAGCGGGTGGTTTAGCACACCGCGGTCAATCGAGAGCTTCTCAATGGGCTCCAACAGTATCCGTGCGTCCACATCAAAGAACGTACAAATTCTATGCAAGACATCGGGTCGGGGAAAACTTTCGCCAGAGAGATAGCGATTGAATTGCGTGCGATTGATTCCCAAGTCTCGGCAAAGTTGCGACACCGATGGATAGGTCTGGGCAAGCCCTCGTAGATTCGCGCCGAACATCTTCCGCAGTTCAGCGGGGGATATTTGCGGATCTGAGGATCCGGTCTTGGTATTCACTTCTCTCTCCGGTTGGTAGAATGATATCTTCGCTCGCCTTCTGCGCGCATTGATTTCATTATATTTTTGTTGATGACGCTATACCGCGCCAAGTAGATGCAGTTTGGCATCAAGAGTGCGCGATGTCGACACAATTTCGATGTCTCCGACGCGCAATTTTAGATGTCGTTAATCGATTTCTTTTGGAACACTTCAGTTAGAGGCAAAAAGGAGTTTGAACTCAGATGCTTGGCGTAGTTCTCTGGAGCGACAGTAATGACAATAAGGCGGTGATCTGGTGTGAAGATCACGGAGATTTGGCATTCTTTAACGGTGGGACAGACACGCCACTGGATTTCGTTGATCTTGATGAGGGCGATCTTGTCCGTTTTGATCTTAGCGAAGGTACGCAGACGCGGTTTGCCAAAAACCCGCGCCGCGTTGGGCAGGGGGTTTATGCCGGGCTTGCGGACAGGCTGCAGAATACGCCTTCTTCATCTCCTGCTGTGCAGCATGATGCGGTTCAGGACCGGGCAGTACGCGCGCTGTGTTCTGCTGAGATAATTCCATTTGCCACGCGAAAATCAGATCGGGCAAAGCGCGAGCTCGTCGCGGTATAAAGCTGGTTGATTTTAGACGAAAAAGGGGGCCAGCGGCCCCCTTAATTCATGCGCTATCTGGGCGTGTTTATTCCGCGCCACGTGAGAGTGCCGCAACACCTGTACGCGCAACCTCGAGCAAACCCAGAGGGCGCATAAGGTCCGCAAATGCATCGATCTTCTCAGGAGCACCCGTGATTTCAAACACAAAGCTCTCAAGTGTACTATCGACAACATTCGCACGAAAAATTTCAGCCAGACGTAAAGCTTCGATGCGCTTCTCGCCGTCGCCGTTGACCTTGAACAATCCAAGTTCGCGTTCAACTGCGGGGCCGTCTACTGTCAAATCATGCACAGCCGAGACAGGCACGATGCGCCCAAGTTGCGCTTTGATCTGCTCGATGACTTGCGGGGTGCCTTTGGTCACAATTGTGATCCGTGACAAATGCCCCTGATGGTCAACTTCTGCCACTGTCAGGCTTTCGATATTGTAGCCACGACCGGAAAACAGCCCAATGACACGCGCCAGCGCACCGGGTTCGTTTTCCACGACAACCGCCAATGTGTGCGTTTCCTGAGAGTCCGAAAAATTCGGGCGTAAATTGTAAGCAGAGTGCTTGGACGAGCCTTTTTCGATTTTTAGAGCAGCCATCTTCTTTCTCCTTACACCAGAACCGCGCCGCCAGCTTCGATCGCGTCATGCGTCGACGCTTCGCCCAGCAGCATTTCGTTGTGCGGCTTGCCTGATGGGATCATCGGGAAGCAGTTCTCGTGTTTTTCAACCAAACAGTCAAAGATCACCGGACCATCATAATTGATCATCTCCATGATCGCGTCATCCAGATCATCCGGATCAGAGCAAATGATACCCTTGGCGCCAAAGGCTTCGGCGAGCTTTACAAAGTCGGGCAATGCCTCGGACCAGCTGTGGCTATAGCGTTCGCCGTGCAGCAATTCCTGCCACTGACGCACCATCCCAAGACGTTCATTGTTCAAAATGAACTGTTTCACAGGCAAACGGAATTGCATGGCCGTGCCCATTTCCTGCATGTTCATCAACCAAGATGCCTCGCCTGCGACGTTGATCACAAGGCTGTCTGGGTGGGCCATCTGGGCGCCGATCGATGCAGGTGTGCCATAGCCCATGGTTCCCAAGCCACCAGATGTCATCCAGCGGTTTGGATCTTCAAAGTTCAGATATTGAGCCGCCCACATTTGATGCTGGCCAACTTCGGTCGTGATATAGCGATCATGGTCTTTGGTCAGGGCCTCAAGGCGTTGCAATGCGTATTGCGGCTTGATGATCTTGCCTTCTTGTTTGAAAGACAGGCAATCAACAGACCGCCATTGTGCGACTTGATCGTTCCACTTTGCGATTGCCGCTTTGTTGGTCTTACGGCCGCGCGCTTTCCAAACCTTGAGCAGGTCTTCCAAAACATGCCCCACATCCCCGACGATTGGAATGTCGATGCGGATCACTTTGTTGATCGAAGATGGATCGATATCGATGTGCGCTTTCTTTGAGCCGGGGCTGAACGCGTCAAGCAAACCGGTGATGCGGTCATCAAATCGGGCTCCGATATTGATCATCAGGTCGCACCCGTGCATCGCCATGTTGGCTTCGTACAGGCCATGCATACCCAGCATGCCCAACCAGTTCTTGCCAGACGCTGGATAAGCCCCAAGGCCCATCAACGTTGACGTAATTGGAATGTCGGTTGCGTCCACCAGCTCTCGCAACAATTGCGACGCAGCAGGTCCCGAATTGATCACGCCACCGCCAGTGTAAAATACGGGACGCTCAGCACTTTCGAGTGCTTCTACCAACTCAGTGATGGACTCGATGTCGCCCTTAAGCTGAGGTTGATAGTTGGATGTGTTCGTGGCCTGAGGCGGAGAGTATTCGCCATTGGCAAATTGAACGTCCTTTGGGATGTCGATCAGCACCGGACCTGGGCGGCCCGAGCGCGCCACATGAAAGGCCTGATGAATGGTCTCAGACAACGCATCAGTGTCTTTACACAGCCAGTTATGTTTGGTGCAGGGGCGGGTGATGCCCACTGTGTCGGCTTCTTGAAAGGCGTCAGACCCGATCATAAACGTCGGAACTTGGCCGGTGAGCACTACGATAGGAATGGAATCCAAAAGCGCGTCGGTCAAGCCGGTGACCGCATTGGTCGCGCCGGGGCCGGAGGTAACCAAAGCCACCCCCACTTTGCCGGTTGAGCGGGCATAGCCTTCGGCAGCGTGTACAGCACCCTGTTCGTGACGTACGAGAACGTGGCGAATATCGTTCTGCTGAAAAATCTCATCATAGATGGGAAGCACAGCCCCGCCGGGATATCCGAACACTGTGTCCACACCCTGATCCTTCAGGGCCTGCACTACCATTCTCGCTCCGGTCATCTGACGTGTCATTTGTCTCTCCGTTTTCAACGTCACAATTCACTCACAAAAAAGCCCCCGATCTTACTCGGAGGCGCATGGGGTACCAATATGGTGTCCGTTACCGGCCCATGCGCCAATTTTCCACGATGACGACTAGCGTCTCCATTGAATAAGCCCCTTTTGTGCGTGAGCGGACATTATGTCTGTCTCGGCGGGGCGTCAACAGCGAAATATGCAATTTTCGAGCGCTGTTCTGGACAAAATATCTCAGATAGGTGTGGATTCTTTCCAATAGTTGCGCCCAACATCTGATTTTCGAAATAACGCGAAAATGTCGCAGGCTACTGACGTCTTCAGCTTGGGCCGACTGCGCGGGCGATGCTGACACTACAGATCAAGGCTTGTCCCCTGAAGAACCCCATGCTCGAGCGCATAACGGGTCAATCCAGCCGTCGAGCTTATGCCGAGCTTGCGTTTGATGTTTTTGCGGTGCGTCTCAACTGTGCGCACCGAAATGTTCAGCTCACTTGCGACTTCTTTGTTGGATTTGCCTTGGGCCAGCTGCAAGAGGACGGTTTGCTCGCGGCTCGTGAGTTGTTCACGACTGCTGTCGCTTGGTGGCTCCAAAGATCCCTTGGCGCCTGTACACAAGTACCGCTCTCCGCGCATAACAGTGTCAATTGCGGTTTTGATTTCCTCGGTCGGAACATCTTTGAGGATGTAGCCCAACGCGCCATGGCTTAAGGCAGTGGAAATATATTCTGGACTGTCGTGCATCGACAGAATGAGAATGCGCGTGGCTGGATTTGCCTCTAGCAGCATTTCGGTTGCGGTGAGCCCGCCAATTTCGGGCATGTTCAAATCCATCAGAATGACATCCGGATTGAGTTCGGCCATGCGATCGACTGCCTCGCGCCCATTCGAGAGCGCGCAAAGAACTTCGATGTCGTCATAACTTTCCAGAATGGCCTGAATGCCTTCGGCGACCATTGGGTGGTCGTCGACAATAACGACTCGGGTATGCGTATTCATGCGCTGGCCTTTCCGGTATCAGGTGATTGTTTTTCGGGTTGCAGCATATGGCTTAGGGGAACTTGTACCACAATTACGGTGCCAGATCGGCTGGAAACAATTTTTAGCGTGCCATCTAGTTGTTCGACGCGTTCCTGCATGTTGCGAAGGCCAAGCCCCGATCCGGGATGTGACGATGCGTCAGGCTCGATGCCTTGACCGTCGTCCGCTATGCGCAAGGTGGCGCCTTTGGTGTGCCCGCGTACATCAATCGAAACTTTGGTGGCATTTGCGTGCCGCTCAATGTTGGTCAGTGCTTCTTGGGCGATCCGATACAGCGCGATCTTGGCGTTTTGATCTAGCCGGTTACGGAACACCACGGTGTTGAATTGTGTTTCAATACCGGTGCGGATGCCAAAATCTTCGGTCAGAGCCTTGAGGGCAGGGCCCAATCCCAAATCATCCAGAACCCCGGGGCGCAGGTCGCGGCTAATTCTGCGTACTTCTTGAATGGCTCCGGACAAATGGTCGATGCCCTTGTCCAGTGTTTCAGAGGCGCGCGTGTCACCTGCAATAAAGCGCCGACGTGCGCTGTCCAACGCATAGCGCACACCGACCAAGAGCTGGCTGATGCCATCATGAAGTTCGCGCGCCACGCGGCCGCGCTCTTCTTCCTGAGCATCGAAAACCCGCTGGGTCAATTCCTTGAGCTTTGCATCGGCAAGGCGTCGTTCCCGGATATTGATGAACATGCCTGACATAAAGACCATGACGAGGGCCGTGATGGTGACAACAACAATATAGAGCGATGTACGCCGCACGCGGGCTTCGACTTCGGCGCGTGATGACGCAACGGTTTCCAACACATCGTCAATGAAAATGCCAGTACCCACGGCCCACTGCCAGTCTTGCAGCCCGACCACATAGGTCACCATACGCGCCGTGTCACCGGAAGAGGGCTTGGTCCAGTCATAGGTGTGATACCCGCCGCCGCGCCGCGCGATTTCAATGAGAGAATCCGTGATATTGATACCGTTCGGGTCTTCAAGGCCCTGCCAGTTTTTTCCAATCAGATAGGTCTGCCGCGGGCTCACCAGATTGTTGCCTTGATAGTCAAAGACAAAGAAATACCCGTCTTGGCCGTATAACATCGACGACAGGATTTGTGTCACAGCGAGCTTTGCTTGGGCATCATCCGGAGCGGCGCGGCCATAGATATTCACAAATGCGGTGCGCGCAATCGACAGATAGTTCTTGAGCTCGGCTTTCTTTGCTTCGATCAACTGTGTCTCAAGTGCCTTGATCTCGCGTTCGGCGAATTCACGCGATTGATTGGCCACAATAATGGAAATCGCCGCAACCGCCAGAATCAACGGGAGCGTGGCAAGTAAGAACAGCTTTTGCCCATAAGATAGGCGCAGAAGAGCAAGAAGGCGGCGCATGGTGATTCGATACGTTGCTTTGGGCGCGAATCAAAGCGTGGAATCAGGAAAGGCCCCAAAAACGCGCAAAAATACCAAGTATTGCGGAGGGTCTGATTGCTTAAAAGAGACACCTTTGTGCTTTTCTACGCAATACTAGGTATTCCCTATGTGGGGGACCAAAGCTAGTCTCTTCACACTTGCAACGATCCGTCTGTGTGCTCAACGAGGCCGCAGGCTGTACTAATTCTGGGAGGAAGAACTCTATGGATCGTCGTTCTTTTCTAAAAACTTCTGCACTTGGTGGCTCTGCTGCCGCTGCCACGACGTTGGCTGCACCAGCATATGCATCTGGTAAGCGCACTCTGACTATGGTCACCACTTGGGGCCGTGGTCTGGCGGGCGTATTTGACGCTGCGCAGCGCACTGCCGACACCATTACAGCAATGTCAGATGGCATGCTGACTGTGGATGTCAAAGCTGCTGGTGAACTTGTTGGCGCATTCGAAGTGTTCGATGCGGTAACAGCCGGTCAGGCAGACATGTATCACGGCGCGGACTACTACTTTGTAGGCCAGCACCCTGGGTACGCATTCTTCACATCGGTACCGTTCGGTATGTCGGCTCAAGAGCTGTCAAACTGGTACTATCACGGCGACGGCATGAAAATGCACGACGAGCTGGGCGAAATCTTTGGCCTTAAGTCTTTCTTGGGCGGCAACACCGGCGCACAAGCTGGCGGTTGGTATCGTAAAGAGATCAATGGCCCTGAAGACTTTAACGGTCTGAAGTTCCGCATGCCGGGTCTTGGTGGCAAAGCTCTTGGTAAGCTGGGCGCATCTGTTCAGAACCTTCCGGGTTCGGAAGTATACCAAGCACTGGCTTCTGGCGCGATTGACGGCACAGAGTGGATCGGTCCTTGGGCAGATGAAAAAGCTGGTTTCCAAGAAATCACCAAGTTCTACTATACTGCGGGCTTCCACGAGCCAGGCGCAGGTCTTTCGGTTGCAACGAACCGCGAAGTCTTTGACTCGCTGTCTCCTGCACACCAGAAGATCATCGAGATCGCTTCTGCTGAAACACACCAGTGGAACCTTGCTCAATTCCTGAACAACAACGGTGCGGCTTTGCTGCGTCTGCAGTCAGCTGGCGTGAAAACGCTGGAATTCCCTGACAGTGTTTGGGATGCATTTGGTAAAGCTTCTGCCGAAGTGCATGCTGAAAACATGGGCGACGAGATCTATAAAAAGATCCACGACAGCTACATGTCTTCTATGAAAGCCTCTTCTGGCTGGATTCAAAAATCCGAAGGCGTTTACCGCGCACAACGCGACCGCGTTCTGGGCTAAGCCTATTTGCTGACGCAAAAAAGGGCTCCCCAAAGGGGGCCCTTACCAAAGTCGCGACAGCGCATCTCAAAAAAACAATAAGGGGATGAGGGACAATGCTGGACGCTTTTGTCTGGTTCTTCACGAACATTGGCCAAGCCTTTGTGAACTTCGGATATGCAGTTACGCATCCGTCGCTCTGGTTGGCTTGGATCACCGGACTCGATACTTTTGAAGACAAACAGGCCCTGATGCGCTTTGTGTATTATGGTGGCTCGGTCGAGTTCTTCTTTGTGGTTTTTACCACTTTCCTAATTATCACCGGCATCGGCCTGTGGCGGAATTCCGTCATGTGGGGGTGTGTCCGCGTTCTTGAAGGGTTTGCGAACACTCTGGGGCGGTTCTTTGCTTGGGCTGGCCTGCTTATGGTGCTCCAGCAAATCGTCATTGTCTTTATGCAGCGCATTTTTACGGTCGCAGAGATATCCCTGATCTATCAGGTGGATTTCCTGACCAAAGATGTGAGCTGGTGGGCCGAAGAACTGAAATTCTATAACGCCATGATTGTGACCATGTGTGCGACATACACCTTTGTACAAGGCGGGCATGTGCGCGTGGATCTGGTGTATTCGATTGTGTCCTACAAGACCAAAAAGATCATCGATATGTTCGGGTCTCTTGTCTTTATGATGCCTGCGGCTGTCCTGACATGGATGTATGGTTGGTACTTTATGTGGCGGCACCTGATGACGCCCAAAGTCTCTGCCAGTGACAAGCTTGATCTGTTGATGAAAAAGGCGCGCATTCTGAAATGGAATGTGGAAACCATCGGCTTCTCGCCGAACGGGTTTAACGGCTATTTCTTGTTCAAAATGCTATTGGTGGCCTTTGCGGGCATGGTGTTCTTGCAGGCAATCGCATTTTTCTACCGGTCTTTCCTAGAATGGAAAGAAGGCATGGCCAGCGAAGGCAAATATCTTGACCGTGATACGCTCGGTGAAGGTGAAGAAGCCTACGAAGGCACACACTGATTTAAGGGGCAGATACTATGCTATTCGGACTTGATGGGGTCGAAATCGGCCTGATTATCGTCTTTCTCTGCCTTTTCGGAGGCATTCTCTCCGGGTTTCCCGTGGCGTTCGCCATCGGAGGGGCAGGGATCATTTCTTTCGGGATTATCGCAGCACTGGACAGTGCGGGTATCCTGATCCACCAAGCTATCGACACGTCGTCGGGGATGTATGCGGATTTGATCTCGCAGGGGATCAAATCGGATACGATTTCGGTTTTCCGATATCCTGACCTTCCGCGCATCGCCGAGCCGATCTTTCCAAGTGGTTGGGAAACCGCCATGGACCGGAACCTGTCGTTTATTGTGAACCGCATGAACGAACGTGTGTTGGCTGGTCAATCCATTGAAACGCTTTTGGCCGTGTTGATGTTCGTGTTGATGGGCATCACGCTTGAACGTTCCAAAATCGCCAACGAGCTTTTGACAACAATGGCGCGTGTGTTTGGCCCACTTCCGGGTGGCTTGGCCGTGTCGGTTGTGGTCGTGGGTGCATTTCTTGCAGCCTCCACCGGGATCGTCGGTGCAACGGTTGTGACAATGGGGCTGTTGTCGTTGCCGACAATGCTGCGCCATGGGTATTCGCCACAATTGGCCACCGGGGTAATCGCAGCCTCGGGCACATTGGGGCAGATTATCCCGCCATCGATCGTGATCGTTCTGTTGGGCACATTGGCAGGCGATTTGTATTCTGCGGCTCAGGAAACACGGGCGCAGGTTGCAGGGTGTTCAGATGCTTTGACGTATCTTGGCGAACCAGCGGTTGTGTCCGTCGGCACGTTGTTTCAGGCGGCGTTGCTGCCAGGGATCATGCTGGCGGTGCTCTATGGTCTGTATGCCTTTGGGTATGCGTTGCTGAACCCGTCCAAGGCACCTGCCGTGGAATTTGGCGACACAAACAGCGAAGTGATCGGCAAAAATCATGGTTTGACATGGTTCCTTGGGGTGCCTGCTTTGTTGGTCGTCGGTCTTATTGGCCTCAGCAATGTTGGACTTGTGGGCAGCCAAGACGTCACCGTCGACAGCTTCTCCGATGCAGGCAAAACCGCATCTTTGCGCACCAAAGTTAGCGAAGAATGTGCTGCCTCGATGCTTGATCTGCATGGTCAATCCGCATGGGATGCGGCCGTGGCCGAACAGACCGAGATTGACGCTGCAGGTGGTGTGAAAGAAGCACGTGCTTTGTCTGACGAAGAGCGCACGGCTGCGTTCATCGCCAAAGTCAAAGATGCAGCGCCTGTTGGATCTGGATTGGCAATCGGGTTCTTGTTGTTGGCACTGGTTCTGACAACTGCGCGCGGTGTGTCGCCAACCTCTGATACCAGACCGCTTTTGATCGGTGGTGCGGGTATTTTGCTCGGCTTGGCCGTGGATGCATTCTTGATTGCACCGACGACCACACCGGGCATGACGGTGCTCTTCATTGCGATCCCCTTGGGGCTCACGTTTTACGGGTGCCACTATGCGGCCAGCTTGCTGGGTAAGAATGAACTATTGCGTGTGGTGTTCCCACCGTTGGTTCTGATTATTGCGGTGCTGGGATCGATCCTTGGCGGTATTACCAACCCGACGCCTGCTGCGGCGCTTGGGGCAGGTGGTGCCATCATGCTGGCGGCATACCGTCGCCTGCAAGACGAGGAACGGTCGGGTGCGATCATCATCTGGGCCACATTTGCTATCATCGTTATGATATTGGTGGGTGTGAACTTTGATTTGCGCGTCAGTAAATCCGTCGTCGAGGTCGAAAACTGGATCGCGTTTGCGGTTGCCAAATTCACCTATCTGTTTGCCATGTTCGGCATCTTGTACGGGTGTTGGGTGCTGTTCCGCGGCAAGGTTCTGACGCCGATTGTACGCGAAACGGCCAAAGTAACCTCAATGGTCTTTACCATTCTCATTGGCTCTCAGCTTTTGAACCTCGTGGTGATTTCCTTTGGTGGCGAGCACTATATCCAAGGGTTCCTCAAATCGTTCGACAATGAATTCACGGTCTTCCTGATTGTGATGCTGGTGTTGTTCGTCTTGGGATTTGTGCTGGACTTCCTCGAGATCATTTACATCGTGATCCCGATTGTCGGCCCTGTCATCTATGGCGGCACCTTTGATCCAAAATGGGTGACCATCATGATTGCGGTGAACTTGCAGACGTCGTTCCTGACACCACCCTTTGGATTTGCGCTGTTCTATTTGCGTGGCGTCGCGCCCAAGGAAGTAACCACGGGCCACATCTACCGAGGGGTCATTCCTTTTGTGTTGATCCAAGTCGTCGGGTTGGGAATCTTGTGGTTCTTCCCGTCCATCGTGACCATCCTGCCGGCATTGATCCCGAACTGATCTGGGACACACATACATGACAATTTTCAGGGGCCTTTCGGGGCCCCTGATGTTTTTGTCGGATCAAGATGAAACGAAAGTGGCCTGACGACCTTAGCGGCCTGCGCGCGTATCGGGCAGCGAAATATTCGCAACCTGTTCGGCAATTGGATCCGTTGACAGGGGATGCAGGGAGGCTGCGAAAATTTCCGGATCGCCAAGGCGCTGCCAATTTCCGGCGGTATAGACTTCAAGCCCTGAGAACTTGGCTTTGTAACCCATCTTGGGGCTGCCCGGGACCCAATACCCAAGATAGACATAGGGCAGACCTGCCTCGCGAGCGATCTCGATATGATCCAGAATTAGGTACGTGCCAAGGCTTTGGCGCTGTAGCTCAGGTGTAAAGAACGAATAGACCATGCTGAGGCCGTCTTCGAGCACATCGGTGAGGCTGACGCCAATCAATTCCCCTGACACGTCATCTGTGTATTCGATCACGCGACTGCGAATAGGGGTCTCTTCGATCATCGCGGCAAATTCGAACACATCCATGTCAGCCATGCCGCCATCGGCGTGGCGACTATCGAGATATGTGCGAAATAGCGCGTATTGATCTTCGGTTGCCCAAGGCGACGTCGCCCGACGCTGAAGATGACGATTGCGGCGCAATATGCGTTTCTGGCTCTTGCTTGGTGTAAACCGTGACACGTCAATGCGCGCCGAAAGGCACGCAGAACAATCCGTGCAAGACGGGCGGTACAAGACATTTTGCGATCGGCGAAACCCTTGCTGAGACAGTGCATTGTTTAATGTTGTGGCGTCATCCCCTTGCAATGCTGTGAACAGTTTTCGTTCCATTCGCCCATCCAGATACGGACACGGCTGCGGTGCTGTGACGTAAAACTGTGGGGCAAGGGGCAGGGTATGACGCATTGGGCCTCGGGTCTCTGTTCGCAACTGACGTTAGCAACAGAGACCGCCAAGGCCAAGCCCCGTTTATTGACAAGCGGGTTAGTATCGTGCAGCTTTGTTGATGGCGACAGATCCGATGACGTGATCGGTCAAGCCCTGTGCACGCGAGGATGTCAGCATCAGAATAATCGACAGAATCTGAAGCGGAAAGACAGAGAGTGACACATGATAGCCCAGCGTGTGTAAAAACGCCGTTCCCAGATCAAAGCGGGATCCAGTACGATCCCGAAACTCGATGGATGCAAAGCGCATGCCCCACGTGGCTGATCCCGTGGCCAGAGTGACCACCCGATAGATAAAGCCGATCACCAGCATCAGGAACGGAAAGAAAAAGATACCTGTGAATGCCGTAAACGGCAAAATGACAACACAGGCGAGGGCGATCAAAATCATATCGACGACCCACGCAATAAGGCGCTTGGTTGGCACCTCCGAATAAAACTCCGGCTGCATGTCAGGGTCAGGTAGGGTGAAATCTCGGAACGACATCTGGCTCTCTTACTTCTGATATATGTGTCGGGGAACTTATCAAACCGCAAGCCCGTTCAGGGGTTTGCGGTGATGGGCGGCGCCCCTTCTGATCGTAAGGAAGGGGCGCAAGTCTACTTAAGCCTCGGCTTTGGGGGCGTCGCGATCCGCAGCTGCGGCTTTGGCGCGTTCGCCCATGAATTCGTCGAATTCAGCTTTGTCTTTGGCATCCCGAAGACGCTGCAAGAAGGCTTCAAAGTTGCCTTGCTCTTCTTCGAGACGGCGCAGTGTTTCATCGCGATACGAGTCAAACGCGGCGTTGCCGGTAGAGTGCATGGTGTGCATGCGTGAATGACGGGATGTACGGCGGCTACAGGATTTGTTGAACATGCGTTTGCTCCAGATCATATAAAACAGAAGGGCCAGACCGACTGGCCAGAAGAAGACAAAGCCGAGGACCATTGCTGCGATCCATGCGCCCTTGCCCTTGCCGTCAAGCCAAGCCTCGCTACGTGAAAACCAGCCAGCAGGGCCAGATGCGGGGGTGATGGTGGCAGAAGGTGTCATTTGGGTCTCCGTTGGTTTTATGTGTATGTGAATGCCTTTCACATTACCAAGATTGGGTGTGACGCGTCGTATTGCAATGGTGTATGTAAATGTTTTTTACATTATTTGCTTAGTGTTTTGATACTAAACAAATAATTTGTTGTAGCGCTGTTGTAGCGCGACTGTAGCGCGACACTTATTTTTGCAAACTTGAACAGAGATATTTGCAGCAAACCGTTTTTGACAAACTGAGAGCAGACATCCAGATTGATTTTTCCTCTCATAACAGCGGCGAATGGCGGCAAGGAGCCCGAAGTGACATTGAGTCCTTGCGTTGCTCCCACTTCTGTTATTTTACAAAACATAAGGGGTGTAGTTCGGAGGTCCATAGTGTCTGACATTGAAGTTTTCACCCGGCAGGTTCGCAGCAGATCGGCAGAGCACCGCAGAGCGATGGACTTGCTGAGCGAATCTGGGCTATCCGGGCAGATGATCTCCGTCTTGCGTCAGGAATTGGACTCAATGGTTCGAGTGATCTATCTGCTTACACAAGATCAACAACGCAGGGAAAACCTCATTCACGCTTCCGTTAACGGAAAAAGGTGGCTGCGTGAGGGATCGAAAAAACCCGTTACAGACAGAGAAATGGTTGAACTTGCGCGCAAACTTCACGGCTGGGCCAGATCAGTGTATTTATTTGGGTGCTCATTCATTCACCTATCAAACTTGCATGATTACAATGACCGAGACCCTTTCCTACTTGTTAGCGAGCAAGAACGGCGGAGCCTAATAGATCATTGCCGCCACTATCACGGTGGTCCGAATTCCAATGCCAAGAGTTTTTCAGCGCTTTTGCCCTACCTTCCGAAGGTCCTTGAAAAAGTATCAAATAATCTTGAATACTACTTGGGTGAATTGGAAAAGGGCGACCAAATGGCTCCTTTTGATCTGTAGTACAGAAGTTTGAGGCAAGCCCAAATGTCCGCTCCGTCCGCTTAGCAGACCACCGCATAAAGATCAGCGGGGGTCGCTGTTCGCCGGTTAATCCCCTTTCAAATCCCATTTGAAGTTTGAGATCAGCAGCTCTGCGCGCTTTGGGCGTTTGTCGTTGGTCTTGCCAACTGTGTAGGTCGTCTCGACTTGCGTCAGTTGGAACCCTGCAAAAATCCCCCGTATCTCGGGTGTGTCATTGATGGACATCAGAAACTGCCCTTTGATCTGGTGAAGCTGTTCCGCCAAAGTGGTAAAATCTTCAGCTGAGAACATCGCCTTGCCATAATCATCTTCACAGCCCCAATAGGGCGGGTCCAGATAGAACAGCGTCTTAGGCTTGTCATAGCGGCGAATGAACTCAGCATAGGTCAGACACTCGATCACCACGCCTGACAGGCGCGCATGCACATCCTCCAGCATTGGCTCAAGTGTCGAAAGATTAAACCGTCCAGGACGATCTGCGGAGACACCAAAATTGCGACCACTGACCTTGCCGCCAAAGGCCGTGCGCTGAAGATACAAAAACCGCGCTGCGCGTTCGAGATCGGTCAGGGTCTCGGGGTTGATCGCAACCAGCCGCTCAAACTCCACGCGTGTTGTGAGCTGGAACTTCAGGCAGTCAATGAACTGCGGATAATGGCGCTGAAGAATGCGAAACAGATTGGCAATGTCGCGCCCCAGATCGTTGATCACCTCAGCGCGCGGCCGCATGGATCGGCGCAGGAAAATGCCGCCCATGCCCACAAAGGGCTCGGCATAGGTGGTGTGCGGTGTGCGATCTAAAATTGCGGTGATCCGCTTGGCCAGATTGCGCTTGCCGCCCAACCAAGGTGCCACAGGGGAGATAGGCGTCACAGGTGTTTGAGGGGGTGTTTGCATGTTGTTAATCGAATCGTTCCAAACAGGTGTCTCCTCCCAATCGGGGGGAGAGCGACCATAAACGAGCTTTGGTCGGCGGGGGGCTGTCAGAATTTCCCCGTGTGAGAGGGGCGGCAACGCCCCTCTGACCTCCCTTAAAAGGCTTTGACCTCTGGTGGTGTGGCGTCAATCACGGCTTGGGCGGCGGCGCGCTCGGCCTCGTCTTGGACGATGGCCGGATTTGCCACCATTTCGGTGCCGGTTTGTGCGCCCGTTTCAGGCAGAATGATGGCCTGTTCTATCTCTGCCGGAAGAGGGGCAATTGCGGGTTGCACCACAACCGTTTCTGTGACCGGATTGCCGCTGTCATCCAGTGCACCTGTGTCGCGTTCTTGCGTGACCAGCGCACGCCCCGTCGCCGATCTATATTGTGCCAGACGCGCCAGCGCCGCGCGATAGGCGGCCAGCTGATGATTGAACTGGTTGTTGGCCCCGTTCACCGCATTGTCACTCAGCCATTGTGCCGCCCACGCCTTATAATCCGCATCATCGGTCAAAAGACCCGCCTCGCGCAGATACTGCTGTTTTTGCGCTTCAAAGTACCGCAAGCCGCGCTTGACGGCCTGACGCACCGACATCGGGGCATCGCCCTTTTGGATAAAGATGGTCATCAGCTCTCCTCCGCGAGAATGGCAATATCCACAGCTGCAGGGGCCACAGCCAGCCTGACCGCATGAACCTGACCGTCAAATGCGACGGTGTAATCCTCGCCAGCTCCAGGGCGGAACAGGGCACCATCGACAAATACGTTGACCGGCTTCCATCCAACCGGCAGCGGGAATGTTGTGGTCACGCCATCGCCGGACACCCAGAAAGTGTTCCGGGATTTGAGCCGCGTCTGCACGCCCAGAATCCCTGCAGACAAGTTTGCCAAGGTGTCTCGCAGGTTGAGGGGCTGTTTGTGTTTTGTGCCCATTTGAGCCTCCTGATTAGGTGAGAATGATGTCGCCATCAAAGGCCGACACTTTGGTCCAACTGCCCGGGGTGAACGCGGTGCGCAGCCCTTGCGGGGTCATGACGGTGTGGCCGTCCTGGGTAAGGATGTGGCGCAGGTCGGTGACGGGATCGACCGCAAGGTCCAGAACGTTGCTGGATGAGCCGCCGATGGTGATGGCCGCACCTGCTTGGAACCAGAGGCGTTCGATGTCGTGGATGGCCTTGATCTGCGCGGCCGACGGCGCGGATGCGCTGACGCGCCAGAGGCTGTAGCGGGCTTGAGGTTGAGACCAGAATTGGCCGTCCCAATAGAACTGTCCGATGCGGAGCCCGGAGGGGGCCGAGACCGTCATGCCTGCGGGAACGGCCACGGTCTTTTCGTCTGATCCGTTTACGTTGGTGAAGAACATCCCGTCTCGGCGTCCCATGGCCACCAGCACCCAGCCAGTATCGTCGACGTAATATGGATGGCTATCCAATGCGGCCGTATGGGTCCCGTCCGAGATCCGAAACTGTAATTTGCCAGAGGAAAACAGGCCGGTCAGATAAGAGGTGCCAAAAATACCACCGATCTGATCACTGCTGGTGAACAGCCCGTGCAGACCCGTGTCTGTGGTCTTGACCCAGCTCATGATGCAGAAATCCCCGGTGCCAAAGTCGAGATCGCTTTGGTTGGGGTGCTCCAGATAGCTGTTGTTTTGCTACCCGCTGAATAGCCCCTAGAATTGTAGACGCCTTGTTTGGTAATTTTGGAAGCAAGGAGACAGTGATGTCAGGGATTAGATTTACAGATGAGTTCAAGCGTGA